>NZ_PSYA01000005.1:0-116071 GCF_002931395.1 Pseudoclavibacter sp. RFBI5
ACCCTGTGGGAGAGTAGGTCACCGCCGGACTTCTTCATAAGCCGGGGTTGGTTGTTGAGTGAGCAGAGATGCTCCTCGATGACCAACCCCGGCTTTTTTGTTGCCCGAAAACAACAGCATTGCAGGCGGAGCGGCGAATGTGCGCCAAGGCCTGCTGAGATGAGCCCCCGCAGCCCTGGCGCACGCTGAGACGCCTAGAGGCGGCCCGTGGCCTTCAGCTCGATGTAGTGGTCGGCGATCGCTGGCGGCAGCGCCGATGGCGTCCCTGTCACCGTGTCCCCGCCGACGCGGAGAACCGTCTGACGGACGCGCTCCTGGTCCAGGAGCGCGCGCTCCGCGGCCGACGCAGCATACGTCTGCTCACGCGTCTCACGACGCACGGCGACCTCGTGAACATCCGGGTTCAGCACCGACCCCAACACGACGACGTGCTTGCTCGCCAGCTGCGGCAGCGCAGCGATGACGGGCTCGAGGGTGCCACCGGTCTCCAGCGTCGACAGAATGACCACAAGAGAACGGTGTGTCGTCACTCCACGCACCAGCCCTGGGATGGCCCGCCAATCCGTCGCGATGAGTTCGGGCTCGACATCCGCGAGCGACTCCACCATGCGGCTCAGCAGCTCAGCCCCCGAGACGCCTTGGATGCGCGCCCGCACTCGACGGTCCCAGGCGACGACATCGACGCGGTCACCCGCACGCGTCGCCAGCGCCGCGAGCAGCAGCGCCGACTCGATGGCAGTATCGAGGCGCGTCTCGTCCGCGACGCGAGCCGCCGACGTTCGCCCGGTGTCGATCACGATCACCACGCGGCGGTCACGCTCGGGCCGCCAGGTCCGTACGACCAGTTCCTGACGACGAGCGGTGGCTCGCCAATCGATCGAGCGGACGTCGTCGCCCCGCACGTACTCGCGCAGCGAATCGAACTCCGTGCCCTGCCCACGAACCATGAGGCGCGTGGCGCCGTCCAGCTCGCGGAGGCGCGCCAGACGTGAGGGGAGATGCTTCCTCGAGTTGAAGGGAGGGAGCACCCGCAGGACTCCGCGGTCAGCGAGGCTCACCTGTCGGGCCGCCAGCCCCATCGGACCCCAGCTGCGGAGCGTGACGAGCTCGGCCCGACGGTCGCCGCGGCGCGACGGAAGCAGCGGGAACTCGGCCACGCGGCGCTCGCCGACTGGCACATCCAGCTTCGGTCGGTGCTGCGTGCCACCGGCCGTCGGCTCCCAGCCGTCGCGCACCTGCAGCCGCAGCGTGCGTGAGCCGCGGTTCGTGATGGCGACGCGGCTCACGGCCGCCTCGCCGAGGCGGACCCGCGAAGGCAGGCTCCGCTCGATCTCCACCTGACGGGGTGCCCCCGCCAGGAGGACATCCGCGATGGACGTGAGGAGCACGAAGAGCAGCCAGATCGCCAACGTCACGTACGCCGATTCGGCGGTCTGCCCGAAGAGCACCACGGGTACCGCCCCGACGGCGGTCAGGAGGACAAGACGTCCACTCACGACCATGCGCTCACGCTTCCCTTCCAGCTCTCGACTTCAACGGTGATTGCGCAGCTTGCAGGGCTCAGATCGGAACCTGCACCTGCGCGAGCACGGAGCGGAGGATCGCATCGGCACCGACGCCCTCCAGCTCGGCTTCCGGCCGGAGCTGGAGGCGGTGGCGGAGCACGGGAAGCGCCATCGCCTGCACGTGATCCGGAGTCACCGCCTGGTAGCCGCTCAGATATGCGAACGCCTTGCTGGCCGACATGAGGGCCGTCGCCCCGCGGGGAGAGACGCCCATCCGCACGGACGGAGACTGCCTGGTCGCGCGGGCGATGTCGACGATGTACGCCAGCACATCCGCTCGCACCTCGACGGCAGCCGCCTCAGCCTGCGCTCGGCGCAGCTCCTCGGCAGAGAGGGCGCTCCGTACCCCGGCAGCCCGCAGGTCACGCGGCGAGAAGCCGGCGGCATGCCGCCGGAGCACTTCGAACTCCGCGTCCCGGGACGGGAGCTCGAGGACGAGCTTCAGCAGGAAGCGGTCGAGCTGCGCCTCGGGCAACGTGTACGTGCCCTCGTACTCGATGGGGTTCATCGTCGCCGCCACGAGGAAGGGAGCCGGGAGGGCGCGGGTCACGCCGTCGGCGGACACCTGTCGCTCCTCCATCGCCTCGAGCAGGGCCGACTGCGTCTTCGGCGGCGTGCGGTTGATCTCGTCGGCGAGGAGGATGTTCGTGAAGACGGGGCCCTCGCGGAACTCGAACTCGCCGGCTGCGGAGTCGTAGACCAGCGACCCGGTGATGTCGCCCGGCATGAGGTCCGGGGTGAACTGGACCCGTTTCGTGTCGAGCGACAGGGTCTCGCTCAGCGTGCGCACGAGCAGCGTCTTGCCCACGCCGGGAACACCCTCGAGCAGTGCATGCCCTCCTGCCAGGAGGGCCACGAGGAGGCCGTCGACGGCGCGCTCCTGTCCGACGACGGCCTTGGCGACCTCGCCGCGGACTCGCTGCAGTGCTTCACGGACATCAGTGCTCATAGGTGCCTCCGTAGTTCTCGGCGGTGCTGCTTGGGTCGGTGATCGTGGGGCGGGCCTGGCGAGGGCGGGCGCTGCTCGGATCGACGGCTGCTGCGACTTCCCGTTCGAGGGTCAGCAGCGCTTGGCTCAGATCGAGGAGCTCGGCCTCGCTGCCGGGAACGGCGTCGAGCAGCGTCCACGCGACTGCGGCTCGGTTCGCCCCGAGGGCCGCAGCGCTCGATGTGATGATGTCCTGGACGTGGCTCGCGCGCGCTAGCCCGAGCGACCTCGCGAGACGAGTCGTCGTGCCGATGCGGAGATTGTCGATGGCGCGAAGCCGGGCCCGCTGCTGCGCGTAGAGCCTGCCGCGGCCCTGCATCGTCTCGGAAGCCTCGACGACGACTGGCAGCCGCTCCTCGACGAGGGGCCCGAAGCGGCGTCCTCGCCACACCATCACTCCGAGCAGCGAAGCGAGCGCGATGAGGATGGTCGGCGTGAGCCACGGCGGGACGTAGGTGCCGAGCGACGGCTGCGCTCCGAAGACCGACTCGGCGTCGGCGACGCCCGGCACGTACCAGACCAGCGACTCCGTCTCGCCGAGGACCGCGAGACCCATGGCCGCGTTCGCGGCGCTGAGCACTTCGCCGTTGCTGAGGTTGTCGGTCGCGCCCAGCGCGGCGAGCTCCGTTCCGGAGGCGAGCTTCGTCTCGACGTAGGCGAAGCGCGCGGACTCGGCGTAGCAGGCGCTGCCTCCAGAGGCCTCGTCACCCAGCTGGTACAGCCGCGCACCCCGTTGGGAGATGTCGGGGGCGAGATCTCCGAGCGGCGAAGCGCACTCCTCGCCTGCGGCGACCGTGTCTGCATCTTCACCGTCGGCACCGACGCCGCCCACGACGATCGCACCGTCGAACGCCTCGAGGAGGTCTCGGCTCGGTGCGAGGAGCAGCACCCGCTCCGCGTCGAGCTCCGCGACCTGAGCTGCGAGGTCGTCGACGGCCAGGCCGTCACGGTCGTGGACGACCAGCGTCGTGTCGCCCTCAGCGTCCAGCAGCTGCGACCGAGCCTCCTCGAGGCTCGAGGCCGCGCTCGTGGACACCCCCTGGTCGCCGAGCACGGTGAAGACGGCCTTCGCTCCATTGGGCTGTGCGGAGTCAACGCCGAGATACGGCGAGGTCGCGCTTGCTATCCCCCCGGCGAGGAGCGCGCTGGTCGCGGCGATGACGACCGCACCCGCGGCGATGAGCAGCCACGGACGCGCGCGTCTGAGCCGCTCCGGAACGGTCGGCGTCGCGGCGCGCGTGATGCTCACGAGGAGCGCCCGGAGAACGAGGCCAGCTTGACCGGTGCTGCCGAGTCGAGCGCGAGGTCGAGATCGCGCAGCTGGTGCCAGTCAGCCTCGGAGGCTCCGAGACCGAGGTACCTGGCAGCGTCGAAGGCCTTCGCGGCGACGTGCAGCGCTGGAGCGTGACCGGGGAACGAGACGCCCGTCGCCTCCGCGACCGCCGTCGCCGTCATCCCAGGACTGAGAGAGATCACCGTGCGCTCATGCACTGCCCGAGCGAGCGCCCGGAACTGCTCTACGACGGCCGTCTCGAAGTCGCCTCGCGATGCCGCCGCGGCTGCGGAACCGCGCAGGTCGCGAGCAGAGCGTTCATCGCCGTCGAAGAGATCCGCGGGCATGCCGGTCCGTCGCCTCGCCCGTTGCGCGAGGATCGGCCGACCGATGAGCAGCGCGAGGACGCCGAGGACGACAACTCCGCCCAGGATGAGCGCGATCGGCGAGAAGCCCCCTGGCACCCCCTCGATGGGCTGGAGCAGGTCATTCACCCAGTTCCAGAAATCGTCGATCCAGAGATCGAGCCAGGTGGGGGAGGCCTGCGTGTACTCGGCCTTCGCGAGCTCACCCTGCAGAAGATCGCGCGCCGGATCCTCGTCGATCTCAAGCGGCGGCTCCATCGAGCCGACCCACGGGCCGAGCCGCATCAGCGCACGTACCCCGGAGCCCCCGTCGCGGAGACCGGCCGCTGCACCTGCACGTCGAAGTCAGCATCGGCGATGTCGGCACCGGCCGCGGACTGCTCCGCATATCGCTGCAGGGTGACGCCGAGCGCCTCCTTGCGCATCCGCAGGTCGAAGTACAGGATCGTCGCGTTCCCGCTCGTCAGGACGAGGACGATCGCCCCGAGGAGCACCTGCAGCGCGGAGGTGATGAGCAGGATCAGCGCGAACGCGACGATCGTGCCAGCGTCAGGTTCGGACGACTCGCCACTTCCGAGGGGCAGGATGATGACCTGACCAAGGCTGACGGCCAGCTGCGCGACCGTCGAGACGGCGCCGGTGGCGACGTTCAGGATCACCTGGATGACGACGACGACCCCGAGCACTCGCCAGAAGTTGCCATGGGAGAGGTTCCAGCTGCGGCGGATGGCGGCGATGGGGCCGAGGCCCTCGAGGACGATGGCGCTCGGGGCGAACATGATCTTGATGCCGAGCCACACCATGAGCACGACCGTCGCCCCGCCGAGGAGCAGCGTGAAGATGACGCCGAGCCCGATCGAGCCGGCGATCGTCGCCTCATCTCCGCCTGACCCCGAGAGGACGGCGAACATGATGAGCGGGATGAGGAGCCAGCCGACGGCGATGAGCACCACCGCGCCGACTCCGACGAGCAGCGCGTACCCGATCAGTCGCCAGATGCCGCGCCACCCCGCGCGCCAGGCCTCCTTGAAGCCGAGCTTCTCGCCGATCGCGCCACGGGCGACGACGCGCACGAGGATGCCCTGCAGGAGCGCTGAGCCGACCCCCGCGACGGCGAGGCCGAGGATCGCGGCAAGCGATGTCAGCGTGATGGAGGAGACCAGCATCGGCGCGATGTCCTCTTGGCTTCCCCCAAAGGGGATGCGCGTGAACATGAGCATTCCGACGACGACGGGAAGCAGGCTCGCGAAGAGCGTCGTTGCTCCCATGACGATGACGGCGCTCCCGAGCGTTGTCTTCGGTGAGGTGCGGAACAGGCGGAACGTCGCGGCGAGAGCGTCGCCGAAGGCGAGCGGACGGAGGGGGAAGAGGCCGGGCGTCGGGGCCGGCATCCACTGACCGCCCGGCTGGCCCTGGCCCGGTTCCTGCGGAGGTCCGTACTGCCAGCTCGCCGGGCCGGGTGCGCCGTACTGATCGGGCTGCTGTCCCTGCCATTGCCCCTGGCCCTGCCAGTGACCGGCCTGCGGGAAGGCGCTCGGCGTCGGCGCTCCGGGCTGCGGCGGATACGCGTGGTTGGGCTCGGGTGCGTGCTCGTATGGGCCATGCGTCACGCGTCCATCGTGGCACACCCCGCGCCGCGCACTCTGGGTTGAGCCTCTGAGGGGACTATGCCCGCTACGCTGAGGGAAGCGCCCGGTCTCGGGCAGGTTCTGGAACAGGGAGGGTTCTGTGGGCGAACGCATCCTCGTGGTCGATGACGACCTCGCGCTGTCGGAGATGATCGGCATCGTTCTCAGGGCCGAAGGCTACGAACCCGAGTTCTGCGGCGACGGCGCGGCTGCCCTCGGCGAGTTCCGTCGGGTCAAGCCGGAACTCGTCCTGCTCGATGTCATGCTTCCCGGCCTGGACGGCATCCAGATCTGCCACCTGCTTCGCGCGGAATCCGGCACGCCCATCATCATGCTGACCGCGAAGTCGGACACGACCGACGTGGTCCGCGGGCTCGAAGCCGGTGCCGATGACTACATCGTCAAGCCCTTCAACCCCAAGGAGCTCGTCGCTCGCATCAAGACCCGGCTGCGCGCGAGCCAGCCGGAGGTGCAGAGCATCATCCGCGTCGGCGACCTCACGTTGAACGTCAACGCGCACGAGGTCCTGCGCGGCGAGGAGCAGATCAACCTGACTCCGCTCGAGTTCGATCTGCTGCTCACGCTCGCCGCGAAGCCGCAGAAGGTCTTCACACGCGAGGAGCTGCTCGAGCAGGTCTGGGGCTACCAGTACAAGGCCGACACGCGTCTCGTCAACGTGCATGTGCAGCGCCTGCGCGCCAAGGTGGAGCACGACCCGGACCACCCGAAGATCGTGGCGACGGTTCGCGGCGTGGGGTACCGCGCTGGGAACACGACCGCGTTCTCCTGACGTGAGCGCAGTAGCCCGGCGGACGACCTCCACCCCTTCTTCTCGGACGCCCGACGTCGACACGGAGGGCATCCGCGTCCCGTACCGGTGGCGCTCCGCGCACGGGGTCTGGCGGAACCTCGTCTTCCTCTGGCGGACGTCGCTTCCCTTCCGGACGATCGCGCTCTCGGTCGCGTTGACGACGGCGACGGTGCTGTCCGTCGGCTTCGTCATGTCCAACTCCATCGCGAGCGACCTGTTCAACTCGAGGCTCAGGCCCCTCGTCTCGGAGACCGAGCGTGCCGTGACCGCGGCTCAGACGGTCTTCGCCTCAGGCGAGGAGACCGACAGCGCGGCCCTCGAGACCCTGCAGACGCTTGCGGTTGACGCGGCGCAGGACTCGGCGGCCAACAGCTACGGCGTCATCTTCATGCAGGGGGCGTCGGACGGCGAGGAGCAATCCAACGAGCTGCGGGCGCTGGCGAAGGGGCCAGTCTCGGCCGATCTGGTCTCGCCGGAGCTGAAGGAAGCGGTGAGGTCGGGCGCGGAGACCGCGGCGACCGGAACGACCTCGGCGTCGCCGCAGACGTACTACCAGTCGATCGCGCTCGTCGACGAGTTCGGCAACGAGGTGCCCGGCATCGTCATCGGCTCGACCGTCACCGTGCAGAGCCTCGGCCAGTACGAGATGTACTTCGTGTACTCGATGGAGGAGACGCAGCAGACGCTCGACTTCGTGCAGCGCACCCTCGTGGTCGCCATGATCGTCCTGGTGCTCCTGGTCGCCGTCATCACGGGGTTCGTCATGCGGGCTGTGATCCAGCCGATTCGGGAGGCCGCGAAGACGAGCAGGCGCCTCGCGGCGGGGCACCTGGAGCAGCGCGTGCCGGAGTCGGGAGAGGACGACATCGCGACGCTCGCGAGGTCGTTCAACGAGATGGCGGACAGCCTGCAGGACCAGATCGAGCGCCTCGCGAACCTGTCCCAGGTGCAGCAGCGCTTCGTCTCAGATGTCTCGCACGAGCTGCGCACGCCGCTCACGACCATCCGTCTCGCCGGTGGGATGCTCTTCGACCGTCGCGACGACTTCGACACCGTCACGGCGCGGTCGGTCGAGCTCCTCCACGACCAGATCGAACGGTTCGAGATCCTGCTCGCCGACCTCCTGGAGATCTCCAGGTACGACGCCGGAGCGGTCGAGATCCTGCGGGAATCGAACAGCCTCGCGACCGTCGCCGACGACGTCATCGGCGCCATGACCCCGGTCGCGCTCGATCACGGCACGCGCCTCGTGCTCAAGGCGCCAGGTGGCTACGGGGAGTCCGAGTTCGATGCCCGCCGCATCAACCGCGTCGTCAGGAACCTCCTCGGCAACGCCATCGAGCACGGGGAGGCGAAGCCGATCGTCGTGTCGGTCGACTCCAACGAGTCTGCCGTCGCGCTGTCCGTGCGCGATTACGGCATCGGCATGACCGAGGCCGAGCGCACCAGGGTCTTCGACCGCTTCTGGCGCGCCGACCCGTCGCGCAAGCGCACGATGGGCGGGTCCGGTCTCGGTCTCGCGATCTCGCTCGAGGACGTTCGCCTGCACGAGGGGCGCCTGGAGGTCTGGTCGGAATCGGGCAAGGGGACGAACTTCCGGCTCACCCTGCCGCGATTCGTCGGCGGCAAGATCATGGGCTCACCGCTTCCGCTCGAGCCCGGAGATGCAGGTGCCGCCACCGTCATGATCGACGAGGAGGACGTGTCCTCCGAGGCGTTCACCGACGAGGACGTCGACACTCAGCCGATCGAGCTGCCTGACCTCGTCGGCATGCGCTCCTCCAACGCCGAACCGCTCGTCTCCTCGGCACCCACGAACTCGATGGATGTCATCGAGGCGACGTCCCTCGACGAGCCGGCCCAGACCCCAGCACCCTGGGACGATGCGGAAGCTGTTGTGGTGACCAGCTCGGCTCCCGAGTCCGTGCCTTCGCTTCCCAGCATCGACGACCACGATGGTGATGATCACGATGGCGGCGATCACGACGGCGATGCCGACACGCGCCGCGAGGACCACCAAGGCGACGAGGGCACGCGCGGCGAGGATGCGCGCGAGGACGCAGAGGACGAGGACCCGCCCGTCGGGGAATCAGCAGAGCAGGGGCAGGAGGAGCGGACATGAGACGAGCTGCGAACCGACGGCGCGCGACGCGGGGAGCCGCGGCAGGAATCCTGGTCATCGCGATGCTCGTGCTCGTCGGATGCGCCCGCATCCCGACCTCCGGCCAGGTCCTCGCGGGCGAGTCCGAGCAGCAGGAGAGCGACCAGTCGTACAGCTTCTTCCCCGACCCGCCGCGCGACGGCATGAGCCGCGAGGAGGTGATCGAGGGGTTCCTCGATGCAGGAACGGGAACACAGAACGACTACGAGGTCGCTCGGGAGTACCTCGACGAATCGTTCCGGCAGGAATGGGACCCGAACGCCCGCATCATCGTCACCGCCTCCGTCCCTGATGTGGTCGACGACGGGTCCGATCGGGTCGAAGCGAGCTACAAGTCCTCGGCCAGCGTCGATGCCGAGGGCATCTACAGCGAGCTCAAGAGCGGGACGACCGAGCGCCTCGACTTCACGCTCGCCCAGAACGCGGACGGTGAGTGGAGGATCACGGAGGCGCCTCCCGGCATCGTGCTGCTGAACCAGAACTTCCGCAGTCTCTTCAAGAGCTACACCCTCTACTTCTACGACGACACGCTTTCGCGGCTCGTCCCGGACGTCCGGTGGTTCGACGCGCAGCAGACCGCGATGACGCGCATCGCGCGTGCCCTGGTCAACGGGCCGGCGCCCTGGCTCGCCGAGGGCAACGTCGTCAGCGCCATCCCCTCCGACGTGACGCTGCTCGGCGCCGTGACCGTCGAGGGAGACGTCGCCGATGTCGACTTCTCGTCGGTTCTCTCCTCGGCCTCTCCCGAACGATATTCGCGGATGCTCTTGCAGCTCACCGAGAGCTTCGCCGACTTCGAGTCGATCACGAGCGTCACCATGTCCATCACAGGCGTCCCGATCGACCAGGATCTCCCTCCTGAGGACGCCGTCGTCGTCAACCGACAGGTGACCAGCACCCCCCTCGTCTACAAGGGCGGCGAGCTCGGATTCCTGAGCGGCGTCAACGTGACGGCGTCGCCGGAGACCGCGGCCCTGCAGGGGGCGATCGCCTCCCTCACCCCGCAGAAGGGCGCCTACTCGAGCGCCGGCGATGTCGCCTCGTTCGTGACGCCCAACGGCGTCTACACGACCCCGATCGCCGTCCCCGACCCGCTGCTCGTCGACGCCAGGCCGGGTCCCCTCGCGATGAGCCTCGACAGCTGGGGGTACACCTGGACGGGCAGCACGGATGGTTCCGGGCTCCGTGCCACGGATGTCGACGACCGTCAGCACAGCTGGCTGGAGCCCGCGGAAAACGTCGGCGCGACCGGCTATCGGTCCATCGCCGTGTCTCGAGACGGCGCCAGGCTCGCGGTGCTCGAGAACAGCTCCGTCGGAGTCAAGGTCGCCGTCATGGCGATCGAACGCGAGCCCAGCACCAACCGGCCGATCGCGCTCGGCAACCCGCTCATCCTCGAGCCGGGCGGCGCCTCGCCGATCGACCTCGCCTGGGTCGATGAGACCTCGCTCGCGGTGCTCGCGACGGGGAGCGAGGGCACGGCCGAGGTGCGCACGCAGACGGTCGGTGGCACGGTCAGCGTCAACGGCGCCGTGCTCGAAGGGCAGCAGATCACGGGGAGCAACACGCCCGCCGGTCTTCGAGTGCTCGACAAGGACCGCCATATCTACGTGCCGAAGGGCAACAGGTGGCAGCAGTCGGAGGCTGTCGTGGACTTCATCCTGACCCAGGTGTGATCAAGGGCCGGTCTCGGTTCTCCACAGCTCCGGGATCGAGGCAGCGTCTCGCCCTCGCTTGTCGTCATGCTTGGACGATGCCTCTGCCCGCCGGCGTCACAGCGCTGCTCCACGACCGGGTGGAGCGACTGCGCGCAGCTTCGCTCGACGCACTGGCGGTTCTCCTCCCCGTCGCCTGCGCCGCCTGCGGCCGGCTCGGTCGCGCGCTCTGCCGGGGCTGCGCTGAGCAGCTTGCCCGGCTCGCTGCGGTGCGGGCGTGCGGCGTGAGGATCATCGCCGCTGATGGAGGCCGGATCCCCGTCATCGCCGCCTGCGCCTACGAGGGCTCCGTGAAGGTGCTCCTCGCCTCGCTCAAGGAACGGGGGAGAGCGGATGCGGCGCGCCCGCTCGGGGTGCTCCTGCGGTCGGCGGTCTCGGGGTTCGCCGCCGCTGCCAGAAGCGGTCGGGAGGCGGCGCCGCACTCCGGGCCCGTCTCCGCGACCTGGGTGCCGGTGCTCATCCCGTCGTCGGCGAGCTCGATCCGTGCTCGTGGCTACGCGCACCTCGCTCTGCTCTGGGAGCAGGCGCTGCCAGGGACGAGGAGTGTGCGGGCGCTCCGACTCGTCCGGCGCGTGCAGGACCAAGCTGGGCTCACGGCCCCCGCTCGGGCCGAGAACCTGCGGCGCGCCTTCGCCGCCGACCCGGGAATGGCAGGCGCGCGGGTGGTGCTCGTCGACGATGTCGTCACGAGTGGCGCGACGATGCGTGAAGCGGTCCGTGCCTTGGAGAGCGTCGGCGCGGTCGTGGTCGGATGCGTCGTCGTCGCCGAGACAGTCGGCAGATCTGCGAGGGCAGCGCGCCCGGAAGTCGACACGCGCGGAGGGTAGGGCATGTCTGCGAAATCGCAGACAACACCGGGTGAATAGGGGTCTACGATTGCGGCACAGCATCACGAGGCAGTGACACCTCGGCCTCGTGCAGAACGACAGGAGAGTGACATGGAAATCACGATCACCGGTCGCAACACCGAGATCCCGGACCGCTTCCGCGAGTACGCCACCGAGAAGGCGCTTGCGAAGGTCTCGCTTCTCGATGGCAAGACGCAGGCAGCGGAAATCAAGCTGACCAAGCGAACCGACAGGGCTGGAAACCTGCTCGACAAGGGCAAAGTCGAGATCACGCTCTTCGGACCCGGCCCGGTCGTCCGCGCCGAGGCCGAGGCCGGTGACAAGTACGCGGCCTTCGATCTGGCCCTGGACAAGCTCGTCGAGCGACTTCGCCGCAACAAGGACCGCAAGAAGATCCACCGCGGCCAGCACACGCCACTCCGTCTCCAGGAGGCGGCCGCCGACAACTTCGCGCAGATCGACGTCACTCCCGCCAACACCGACACGATCCGCCTCGTCGAATCCGGCGCCACCGCGTCGGAGATCGAGGCCGAGGAGGAGAGCCTCGAGGAGCTCTACTCGCCCGTGGTGATCCGGGAGAAGACCTTCGCCCCCAAGCGCCTCAGCAACGACGAAGCCGTCGACCACATGGAGCTCCTCGGGCACGACTTCTTCCTCTTCATCGAGAGCGAGTCCCTCCGTCCGAGCGTCGTGTACCGACGCCGCGGCTGGGACTACGGAGTCATCGCGCTCGACGAGAACTCGGTTCCCGTCTCCTAGTTCCGTTCTCGCCCACCTCGCCCCGGTCGATGCATCCAGCATCGGACGGGGCGAGGTGCGTAGAATCAACCGATGTGCACAGCACGGGCTGTGCTTCGCCGCGCGTTCTCGCGCCACTTGCGTCAACCAGTAGGAGCAGACCTTGGCCTCAGTTCTCGAGAAGATCCTCCGCATGGGCGAAGGGCGCACCCTTCGCAAGCTGGAGAGCGTAGCCAAGCAGGTCGGTCGCCTCGAGGACGCCTTCAAGGAGTACAGCGACGACGAGCTCCGTGACATCACGGTCTCGTTCCGTGAGCGTCACGAGGCTGGGGAGTCGCTCGACGCTCTCCTCCCAGAGGCCTTCGGTGCCGTCCGCGAGGCCGCGGGACGTGTGCTCGGCCTCCGGCACTACGACGTGCAGCTCATGGGTGGGGCGGCGCTCCACCTCGGCAACATCGCCGAGATGAAGACCGGTGAGGGCAAGACCCTCGTCGCGACCCTGCCCGCGTACCTCAACGCCATCGCCGGCAAGGGCGTGCACGTGGTCACGGTCAACGACTTCCTCGCGACCTACCAGTCCGACCTCATGGGCCGGGTCTTCCGTGCCCTCGGCATGACGACCGGATGCATCGTCGCGGGGCAGTCCCCGGCCGAGCGCCGTGAGCAGTACGCCGCCGATGTCACCTACGGCACGAACAACGAGTTCGGCTTCGACTACCTCCGCGACAACATGGCCTGGCGATCAGAGGACATGGTGCAGCGCGACCACTTCTTCGCGATCGTCGACGAGGTCGACTCCATCCTGATCGACGAGGCCCGAACGCCTCTCATCATCTCCGGGCCAGCGCAGGGTGACGCGAACCGGTGGTACTCGGAGTTCGCCTCGATCGTGCGCAAGCTCAAGGAGGGCCGCGACTACGAGGTCGACGAGAAGAAGCGGACCATCGGCGTGCTCGAGCCGGGTATCGACCGAGTGGAAGACGCCCTCGGCATCGACAACCTCTACGAGTCGGCCAACACCCCGCTCATCTCCTTCCTGAACAACGCCATCAAGGCGAAGGCGCTCTTCAAGCGCGACAAGGAATACGTCGTGCAGAACGGCGAAGTCAACATCGTCGACGAGCACACCGGCCGCATCCTCAAGGGCCGACGCTACAACGAGGGTCTCCACCAGGCCATCGAGGCGAAGGAAGGGGTGCAGATCAAGGCCGAGAACCAGACGATGGCGACGGTCACGCTGCAGAACTACTTCCTCATGTACGACAAGCTCGCAGGCATGACCGGTACGGCCGAGACCGAGGCCGCGGAGTTCATGAGCACCTACAAGCTCGGCGTCGTGCCCATCCGCACGAACCGCCCCATGCAGCGCAAGGACAACCCCGACCTCGTCTACAAGAACGAGAAGGTCAAGTTCGATCAGGTCGTCGAGGACATCGTCGAGCGCCACGAGACCGGCCAGCCTGTCCTGGTCGGCACCACGAGCGTCGAGAAGAGCGAGTACCTCTCGAAGCTCCTCGCGAAGCGCGGCATCAAGCACGAAGTGCTCAACGCGAAGAACCACGCACGCGAGGCGGCGATCGTCGCCCAGGCTGGGCGCCGAGGCGCCGTCACGGTCGCGACGAACATGGCCGGCCGCGGTACCGACATCATGCTCGGCGGGAACGCCGAGTTCCTCGCCGTCGCCGAGATGACGGCGCTCGGTCTCGACCCGCAGGAGAACGCGGACGAGTACGACGAGAAGTGGCTCGAGGTCTTCGGCTCCATGAAGGAGCAGGTGAAGAGCGAGGCTGACGAGGTGGCTGAGGCAGGGGGGCTCTACGTCCTCGGCACCGAGCGTCACGAGTCCCGCCGAATCGACAACCAGCTCCGCGGCCGCTCCGGCCGTCAGGGCGACCCCGGCGAGAGCCGCTTCTACCTGTCGATGACCGACGACCTCATGCGTCTTTTCAACACGGGAGCGACGCGCGCGATCATGGCAGGCGACGGAACACCCGACGACCTCGCCCTCGAGTCCCGCATCGTGTCGAGGGCCATCCGGTCGGCGCAGTCCCAGGTCGAGTCCCGCAACGCCGAGATCCGCAAGAACGTGCTCAAGTACGACAACGTGCTCAACGAGCAGCGCACCGCGATCTACAGCGATCGCCGCCGCATCCTCGAGGGCGACGACATCGCCGACAAGGTGCAGAACTTCCTCACCGACGCCATCGACGACATCATCCAGGAGCACACGGGAGATGGCACGGGCGACGACTGGGAGTTCGACGCCCTGTGGACCGACCTCAAGCAGCTCTACCCGGTCGGCATCACCGAGGACGAGCTCTTCGAGGAGGCTGGCGGGCGCAGCAAGCTCACGAGGAAGATGCTCGAGGAGGAGGTGCTCTCCGATGCACGTCTCGCGTACGAGCGTCGTGAGGAGTCGATCGGCGAGGAAGCGACCCGCGAGCTCGAGCGACGCGTCGTGCTGAGTGTCATCGACCGCAAGTGGCGCGACCACCTGTACGAGATGGACAACCTGAAGGACGGCATCGGTCTGCGTGCGATGGCCCAGCGCGACCCGCTCGTGGAGTACACGCGTGAGGGCTTCGCGATGTTCCAGCAGATGCTCGGCAGCATCCGTGAGGAGTCCGTCGGGTTCCTCTACAACCTCGAGGTCACCGTCAAGAAGGACGAGACCCCGTCTGCGAGTGAGACCCCGGACGTGCAGATCGTCGCGAAGGGGCTGGACGAGAAGGCCCAGACCGCGTTGAGCTACTCTGCCGCGACCGACCAGGGTGAGGTCGAGGTGCGCAACGAGCGTGGCCAGCTCAACCAGCGGGCGACGGCGGACGCGAAGCGTCGCGAGCGCGACCTCGGCACTTCGTCGGCGCTCGACCAGGCTCGTGAGGAAGCCGGCGAGGAGCCCGCGGCACCGGTCGCGAAGGCCCCGCAGGGCACGCGACCCCGCCAGCCTGTCTCTCGCTCGGGGAACCCCGCCAAGCGTCAGGCTGCGGAGCAGGGCGAGCAGGCGGAGGCGGAGTCCTCAGGGCCGGCTGCAGGCAGCTCGTTCGGCAAGGGCGCGACGTCCAAGCCGGGTGGACAGCCAGCGGGCAACCGGGCTCAGCGCCGCAGGAAGAAGTAACGACGGCTGCTCGGAGTCGAGCACCCTGACCAGCGGGCGTCCCACAGTGTGGGGCGCCCGCTGCGTCGTCCGAGGCGCCGCAACCGCGATCAGAGCACGTGGATCGCGGACGCCCGCCAGCGACGGTCGAGCCCTTCCAGCCGCACGGTGACCGCGCGAACGCGCGCCCCGAAATCGAGGATGACAACCGCGTCGACGATGTTCTCGCTTGTGGTCTGCACTCGCAGGCTGAGCTCCACGAAGTGCGGGCGTCGCGTCGGTCGCCGTCGTGCCTGCCGCGCTCTGTTCGCGTGCTGCGTGCGGATGAGGAGATGGCGGAAGACGTCGTCGGTGACCCACCGTGAGAGCTGCTCGATGTCTCGGACGCCCGCGATCACCTCGACGACGCTCCTCGCGAGGTTCGAGATGAGCGGGCTCGGTTCCGGCAGGTCGCTCGCGGCCGTGCGCTCGCGGACGAACAGCGGATCGGCATCGATGAGCACCCCCGCCCCGGACGTGGCGGATGGATGAGCTGCATCGACGGCGCGTAGCGCCCCGATGCTGCGCGCTGGCAACATGCGGCCCCCGAATGTTCTGCGGCGATTCCCCCCGAACCGCCTGGCGTCATGAAACCACGCGTCCGGCTCGGCTCGCGAGGTTCGAACTGCCCTGTGGATAACCCTCGCCGCTGCTGCGCCTGCCCCTACGCTGGCCGCGTGCGCTGGGACGACATGTTCGACGACCTCGCAGGTCAGCTTCAGGGCGGGATCGACGACGAGGCCGCCAGGCGCGCCATCGACGACGAACGGCTGCGGGTCGGTCGGCTCTCGCTGCGTGAACGGCTCGTCGCGCTCGCGGAGAGCGGTGACGAGCCCGTGTCGCTGCAGATGTCCGACGGCTCGATCGTGGCGGTGCGCCCACGGGCCTTCGGCAGCGACTGGCTCTCGGCCGAGCTCGTCGCGGAATCGGGGCGAGTTCGCGTCTGCATCGTGCCGACTGCCGGCATCGCGTCGTTGGTGCTCACGGAGGCGCAGCTGCTCGCGAGCCTCCGCGAGTCAACGGGGAACAGGCCGGGCGATCTCTCCGGCAGGCTGGGGCTGGCGTTCGCACTCCGAGACCTTGGTCGGCGCCGAGCGCAGTGCGAGTTCGTCGTGACCACTGGGTCGATCGTCGGCACCATCGACCGCGTCGCCCGAGACCACGTCGACGTCGCGGTGCACGAGCGAGGGGTCGCGCGTCGCTCGAAAGATGTCGTCGCCTACCGGATCATCCCGCTCGACGATCTGCGTCTTGTGGTCCTCGCCGGCGACTGAGCCGCGGACCGGCCGCGGATCGCGGCCTCGCACGCCCGCGCGGCACTCTCCCGCGTCGCTGGCTCGGTGAGCGCTTGAAGAGGTGCGAGCTAGAGGAGTGGCCGAAGTCGCGGGGGTGCCTCGTCTTGATGCTCGTCAGCGGTCATGAAGTCGCCGGAGTCGGCGAACTCGGCCTGCCGGAGCGCGGCGACACGGCGCTGGTAGTCGTACTGGTCGTCGATGTACTGCTCGAGCATGCTCCGCTCGACCCGCCACTCGCCGACTCCGCCGATGCGGATCGCGGGCAGCTCCGCGCTCTGCACGAGTCCCATTGCGACATCCATCGTGACGTTGAGGATCTCGCAGACCTCGGCGAGGGTCAGGAAGCGGCCGATTGACTGGGGGTCAACGGATGCGTTCATGCCGTCGATTATCGCCCGCCCCCGCTTGCTCGCCCCGCGTTGTGGATAACTTCTGCGCCGTTTCCCACCTTGCGCCACGATGTCCGAGTCGCCGCGACTGGCGACCGACGGTGGGGGAGAGACGCATGACCGTGACCAAGGCTCGGAAACCGAGACGCTGGGTCGACCCGCGGGTCGTCATCGGCGTGCTTCTCGTCGCCGTCTCGGTGCTGGGAGTCGTGGGGGTGCTCGTCGTCGGCAACCGCACGTCGGTCGCCTACGCGGCGGCATCGACGATCGCGCCAGGCGCGGTGCTGACGGTCGATGACCTCGTCCCGGTCGAGGTGGGTCTCGGGGCGAGCGCCGGGGCGTACCTCGATGTCGGGACCGCCCCGCAGGGCGAGTTCGTCGTGACGCAGGCAGTGCAGTCGGGCGAGCTCGTCCCGAGATCCCTGATCGGAGCCGCAGACACCAGCCGCACCTCGATCGTCGTGGAGATCGCGGGCGGCCTCCCGACCGAGCTGGGTGCGGGCGGCGCGGTGGAACTCTGGTCGAGCCAGGAGAGCAGCCCAGGAACCTACGGTGCGCCAGTCCTGATCTCGGCAAGCGCCATCGTCGCGAAGATCCTCCCCCGGGAAGGAGCGCTCTCGCGCAGCCAGGCCGATCGCGTCGAACTGCTCCTCCCGAAGAGCGAGATACCGACGCTGCTCGCTGTCGTCAGCAACGACGCCCGCGTCGCGCTTGTGCCCGTGTACCTCGAGGCGGAGGACTGAGGTGGCGCGCATCCTCATGGCCATCGACTTCGAGATCGAGGCCCGCCTGCTGGAGGGCATCATCGCGGCCGGGCACGACATCGTCGACCGGGTCTCCGGGGGACTCGCCGCCGCAACCGCAATCGAGCGTCTCCGCCCCGAGATCGTCCTCCTGCAGGGCGCGCCGGAGACACTGACAGCACGGAGCCTCGCCGCCTGCGTCCGGTTCGGGGCGCGCTTCATCGTCGTGGTGGCAAGCGACCTCGAGCGCCGCAACGCGGAGACGCTCTCCGCGCGGGAGGTCGTGGAGGCGGCGGCGAGCTGGAGCGAGATCGAGATGCTGCTCGAGTCCTCGCCAGACGGCGTCGGCGATGTCTCGACGGGGCCGATCCCACAGCAGTCGCCCTCGTTCGCGAGGCCTCCTGCGGCTCTGCCTC
This sequence comes from Pseudoclavibacter sp. RFBI5, assembly GCF_002931395.1. Lineage (NCBI taxonomy): Bacteria > Bacillati > Actinomycetota > Actinomycetes > Micrococcales > Microbacteriaceae > Pseudoclavibacter > Pseudoclavibacter sp. RFBI5. The sequence goes on from NZ_PSYA01000005.1 coordinate 18,072, forward strand.
GCCCGACGGACGCGCGGCATGCAGCCCGCGACACGGAGCGCGTTCCGGTGGCCGAGGGCAGCCGCTCAGCGGCCAGGCGTGCTGGGCGAGCCCGTGCACACGCGGCGACTCGGGCGACAAGAGAGCCGGGCGCCGCAGAGGCACCACGTCCAGCACGAAGAGGAGAGCGGGGAGGAAGGGGCGCCCTGCTCGCAGTCTGGGGCTCGCACGGGGCGCCGGGGGCGTCGACGGTCGCGGCCGCGGTCGCCGCCAGCGCGGCCGCGGCAGGCCGGAGGGTGCTCCTCATCGATGCCGACAGCTACGGGGGATCGCTCGCCGCCATGCTCGGCATCACCGACGAGGCCCCTGGCTTCGCAGCCGCGTGCCGTCTCGCGGGTGCGGCGCGGCTGACGCTCGCCGAGCTCGAGCGGATCGCGGCCCCCTCTGCAATCGGTCGAGACGAGCTGCTGGTGCTCACGGGCATCGCCAACCCTGCCAGGTGGCCGGAGCTCAGTCGGGAGCGTGTCCTCACCGTGCTCGAGAGATGCCGGGAGATCGCCGATCTCGTCGTCGTGGACGTGGGGTTCAGCCTCGAGAGGGACGACGAGATCGCGAGCGATGCGTTCTCCCCTCGTCGATCGGCGGCGACGCTCACCTCACTCGGCGCTGCGGACCGGATCCTGGCCGTCGCAGACGGGCAGGCGGTCGGCCTGCAGCGGTTCCTGCGAGCGAGGGTGAACCTCATCGAGATCACCGGCGAGACCCCTGTGGACGTGATCGTCAACCGAGTGCGGGGGGAGGCGGTCGGCCTTGGCGCAGCGGGACAGATCAAGCACGTGCTCTCGCGCTTCGCCGGTCTGCAGGCGAGCGCCCTCATCCCGCTCGACCAGTCGGCGTGCGACCGTGCGCTCCTCGCAGGCGAGCCCGTGACCTACGCGAGTCCCCGCTCCGGATTCGCACGCGCGATCTCCAGCTACGTCGCAGACTCATTGCTGGCGGAGGCGGAAGCCAACACCCCGGCTGTCGACGGCGTGCGCCTCGGCAAGCGGACAGCAGGAAGTGCCCCATTTCGTCGATTCTGGCGCGGTCGTGGCGAACTGCAAGGTCAGAACTCCTAAGCTGACCGAGTGTCCAGTCTCTCCTCGCAACTCCAGCGCCGCGGAACCCTCAGTGAAGCTGAGCAGTCGTGGATACTCCAGCTGAGCGCCGACTGGCAGCTCCTCACCGACCTCTCGTGCGCCGACGTGGTTCTCTGGGTCCATACCAAGGACGACGACTTCGTAGCGGTCGCGCAGGGCCGCCCATCGAGCGCCCCGACGCTGTTCTACCGAGACCTCATCGGGCAGCCCGTTCGCGAGCAGTGGGCGGTCGCCGTCCGCCGTGCCTACGAAGAGGGCACCACCGTGCGATCGACAGAACCCGACTGGTTCGACGAGATCCCGACACAGCTTCTCGTGACGCCCGTCTTCTGCCGTCTCCCCGGCGAGGGTGTGAGCCAGCACCCCATCGCCGTCATCACACGGCACACCAATCTCGGCAGCACGCGTTCCATCACTCGTCAGGAAGAGACCTTCCGCGACTGCGCGGACGAGATCTTCGCCATGATCGAGGAAGGCGCCTTCCCAGACCCGGAAGCCCCGCAGATCTCCCGCCGGGGCGCGCCACGCGCCTCAGACGGCCTCATCCGGCTCGACAGGGACGGGGTCGTCACGTTCGCGAGCGCAAACGCGCTCAGCGCGATGAACAAGCTCGGCTTCGGCGGCGAGCTCGAAGGCGAGGTGCTTTCGGAAGTCGCTTCCGCCCTGGTCCATGACAAGAGCCGCGTCACGGTCGATGAGGCGCTTCCGCTTGTCGTCACCGGTCGAGCGCCCTGGATGACCGACGTCGAGGCACGAGACATCACCGTCACCCTCCGTGCACTCCCGCTGCGAGCGCACGGAGAGCGCACTGGCGCGATCGTCCTCTGTCGTGACACCACCGACGTCAGGCACCAGCAGCAGGAGCTCATCACCAAGGACGCCACGATCCGCGAGATCCATCACCGGGTCAAGAACAACCTCCAGACCGTCGCGGCCCTCTTGCGCATCCAGGCCCGGCGCTCCCGCAGCGACGAAGCCAGGGAGTCGCTCACCCAGGCGATGCGGCGCGTGTCCTCCATCGCGGTCGTGCACGACACGCTCTCCGGCGGCTTCTCGCAGACCGTCGACTTCGACGAGGTGTTCCTCCGCGTGATGAAGCTCATCACGGAAGTCTCCTCGACCTCCAACACGGTCGTCAGGCCAGTCGTCAGCGGTCGCTTCGGCACGCTGCCGAGCGAGTACGCCACACCCCTCGCCCTGGCGCTCACCGAGCTCGTCACGAACTCCGTCGAGCACGGCCTCGCGGGCCAGGAAGGCGAGGTGACGGTCACCGCTGAGCAGACGCCTGGAGGCCTCTCCGTCACGGTCGCCGACACCGGATCCGGATTCGTCGCCGGACGAATCGGGGCGGGTCTCGGAACGCAGATCGTGCGCACGCTCGTCGAGGGCGAACTCGGTGGCTCGATCGAATGGCACTCGGAGCCGGGTGAGGGCACGCAGGTGAAGCTGCGCATCCCGAGCCGCTGGAAACGCGAAACGGGCGGCGCGTGAGCGCCGCCCGTCGGGCGATCCGCGGACAGGCCGCGGAATGTTCGGTTGCTAGGAAGCTCGTCGAGCCCTCGCTGCGCGACGCTTGAGCGCGCGACGCTCGTCCTCCGAGAGGCCTCCCCAGACGCCGGAATCCTGACCGGTGTCGAGTGCATACTGGAGGCACACCTCGGTGACCTTGCACGAAGCGCAGACGGCCTTCGCAGCATCGATCTGGTCTACAGCTGGGCCGGTGTTCCCGACGGGGAAGAAAAGCTCGGGATCTGCGTCCAAGCAGGCGGCAGTGTCGCGCCAATCCATCAGTGGTGCTCCTTATCGAGTGCGCCTCGCGCACAAAAACGCTCCGCTGGGAGCGAAGTTCTGGAACCCGGGATGCGGTGACTGGCCTATAGACTTGGCCTCGATTTTGCATTCCTCCGGGTATCTCTACCTAGAGAAAGATTTTGCCACAGCGTGATTTTCCAGGCAAGGGGTAATTCGTGAGCACCGGCACGACCAAGCGCCCGAAGACCGTCCTGCTGCTCGCCGGAGTCCTCGGGCTCGAGGCCGCGATCCTCGCCGCCGCGACGGTGTTCCTCGTCATCGAGACGGCTGCGCAGGAGGCCGAGTTCCTCGCGTCATCCCTTGCGCTCGCTGGCCTGTCGCTGCTCGGGGCCGTCCTGCTGGCGCTCGTCGCCGTGGCGACGCTGCGCCTGCGCTCCTGGGTCCGTGGGGCCGCCATCACCTGGCAGATCATGCAGCTGGCAGTCGCCTGGGTGTTCCTCCAGGGCGATATCGCGGTCTGGGTCGGCTGGGCGCTGACCGCGGTCAGCCTCGTCGGCGTCGTCGCGGCCGTGCATCCGGCGACCGGCCGTGCACTGCACCGCGACGACGACGAGCTGGCCGAGTCCCGCTAGACCTCGAGCAGCTTGAGGATGCGGGCGACGTGGCCCGCCGCTCGAACGTTGTAGAGCGCGTGCACGATGCGCCCCTCTTCGTCGATCACGAAGGTGGAGCGGATCGAGCCGACCGCGACGCGGCCGTACTTGTTGCGCTCGCCGTACGCGCCGTAGGCGGTCTGCACCGCGTGATCGGCGTCGCTCAGGAGCGTGAAGTCGAGGTGCTCGGCTTCGCGGAACTCGGCCAGCTTCTCCGGGTCGTCCGAGGAGATGCCGAGGATCGTGTAGCCGGCTGCGCGCAGGGGAGCGTCGCTCTCGCGGAAGTCGCAGGCCTCAGCCGTGCATCCGGGCGTGAAAGCCTCGGGGTACGTGTAGAGGATGACCCGCTTGCCGCGGAAGTCGGCGAGGGAGACGGCGCTGCCGTCCTGGTCGGTCAGGGTGAAGTCCGGGGCGCTGGTGCCCGGCTCGAGGCGGGCCGGAGTTGTTGTCGTCATGCCCTCAATCGTGGCATGTTGCGGCCGATTGGACTTCGAGTTCAAAACAGTGCTATGCTCTCTCGGTCGCCACGGAAACGGAACGACATGCACCTCTAGCTCAATTGGCAGAGCAATTGACTCTTAATCAATGGGTTCTCGGTTCAAGTCCGAGGGGGTGTACGAGACAGGCCCGGTAGCTCTCGCCAGCTACCGGGCCTTCTTGCATCTGCGCGCAGGCCCTGGCGTCGGTACGCAGGCTCTTGCATCTCCCCGCAGGGTGCCTCTCCGGCCCGCCCATCGCCGGTCTGCCGTTCTTGGAGGCTGGGTGCTGGCAGAATGGGCATGCACTGGCTTGGCGCGGAACGCGCCGACGACGAGGAGGCGGATTCCGTGACGAATGCACCCGGTGAACTGTGGGCGAACTGGCCGCGAACCGCACGGGCGAACCCCTCGAGCATCGTTGCTCCTCGGGTCGCCGAAGACGTGCAGCAGATCGTCGCGGACGCCTACGCGAGTGGCAGGCACGTTCGTCCGGTCGGTGCGAGCCACACCTCGAACGCCCTGGCTGCAGCGCCTGATGTCCTGCTCGACGCGCGCGGGCTGCGCGGCCTGAACTGGATCGACCTCGACAGCCGCGAGGCCGCGTTCGGTGCGGGCACCACGATCGCCGAGGCCGGGGCCCTCCTCGAGTCCTACGGCTGGCAGCTCGAGAACATCCCGAACAACCCTGCCGTGACGCTCGGCGGTGCCGTCGCCACGGGCAGCCATGGCACGGGCGCGCGCTTCGCGAGCCTCTCGTCCCAGCTGGTCTCGGCCACGCTCGTGTCGGGCACGGGCGAGCTGGTCACGGTCAGCGCCCACCAGGATCTCGAGCTCTGGCCATCGGTCAAGCTCAGCCTCGGCGCGCTCGGCGTCTTCACGGAGCTCGTGTTCCGCATCGTGCCCGGCTACCGCATCCGCACCTCCGCCGAGGAGATGCGCATGAGCACGCTCGTCGACGAGTTCGAGGTCCTCGCCTCCGGGGCCGACCACTTCTCCGCGAGCTGGCGGCCGCACACCGATGAGGTGTTCGTGACGCAGGGGTTCCGCGAGTCCGGTGAGATCGCCGACGAGCCGACGCCGTCACGACGTTCGGCGTCGTTCGGTGCGCTTGGCGAGGTGCTCGCGATCGGGCTCTCGAAGTCGCTGCCGCTGCTGACTCCCGCCGTGAACAGGCTCGCGAACCGCGTGCATCCGGTGGGCGAATCGACCCTCGGCCCCATGCGGGCGCTCGCGGAGCCCGCCCCGGTGCGGTTCGCCTCGCTCGAGTACTCGTTCCCCATCGCCGAGACACCTGAGGTGCTTCGTGCCCTCGACGAGACGATCGAGCGCGCTCACCTGAACCTGCCATACGCCGTGCGCATCTCGACGACTGCCGCCGACGACGCGTGCCTGTCGAACGCCTACCGCAGGGCCGTCGGCAACATCGCCGTCCGGGTCCCGTCGACGCTCGACGCTCGGCCCATCTTCAGCGCCGCAGAAGATCTGTTCCTCCGCCTCGGTGGTCTGCCCCACTGGGGGAGCTTCCACACGGTGCGGGCCGAGGAGTTCAAGCACGTCATCACGCGCTTCGGCGACTTCCATACGGCACGGGAACGACTCGACCCCGCAGGCGTGTTCGACAACGCCCACCTCACGCGGGTCCTCGGGGCGCACTAGCGGCCCACGCGGCCCTGTGGGGAGTCCTCAGGGCGCACTCAAGGTGCGCTCAAGGCGCTCAGAGCGGTTGGTCGGCTCGCGGGTCGTCCGGTTGGCGCCATGGCCTGTCGCGCCATCTGAACGCTCCGGCCCGATGCAGGATCCAGGCGGCGAGCAGGGCTCCGACGGCTCCGGATGCGCCGCCCACGAGCAGGGCGGCTCGCGGCCCGAACAGCTCGACGATCCACCCCACGACTGGCGCGCCGATCGGGGTTCCGCCGAGGAAGATCGCCATGTACAGCGAGAGCACCCGTCCGCGCATGGATGGCTCGACGCTGCCCTGCACGAGCGCGTTCGCGGTCGTGATGGCGCTCAGCGAGGTGAAGCCGATCGGGATGAGCGCCAGCGCGAACAGCCAGAAGGTCGGCGCGAGTGCCGCCGCAAGGCAGCTGAGTGCGAAGAACCCGCTCGAGGAGAGCAGTACGCGGAACCTGGCGCGTTCCCGCTTCGCGGCGAGCAGCGCACCGCCGAGCGAGCCGATGGCCAGGATCGAGGAGAGCAGCCCGAAGCTGTCGGCGCCGCCCTGGAACTCCATGGTCGTCATCGTCGCGGTGTAGATCGGGAAGTTGAGTCCGAAGGTGCCGAGGAGGAACACCAGCACGAGCACGGCGACGATATCGGGGCGGTTCGCGACGTAGCGGATGCCCTCCCGGATCTGGCCGCGACCTCGCTTCGACGGGGGAGACGGCAGCAGCTCCGAGGTGCGCATGGCCAGGAGCGCGGCGATGGTCGCGACGTACGTCAGTGCGTTGACGAGGATCACGGGGCCGGCGCCGATGAACACGGTGAGCACCCCGGCGACCGCCGGGCCGATCATCCTGGCGCCGTTGAACGAGGCTGAGTTGAGCGCCACGGCGTTCGACAGCAGCTTGAGCCCGACGACCTCGGAGACGAAGGCCTGGCGTGCTGGGGCGTCGAGGGACGCGGCGCAGCCGAGCAGCAGGGCGAAGACGTACACGTGCCAGAGCTCGGCGACGCCCGCCGTGACGATGGCGCCGAGCGCGAGTGCGAGCACTGCCATGACCGACTGCGTCCAGATGAGGACCTTCCGCTTCGACACGCGGTCGGCGATCACCCCCGCGTAGGGGGCGAGCAGCAGCTGGGGGCCGAACTGCAGGGCCATGACGACGCCCAGCGCCGTCGCATCGTTGTCGGTGAGCTCGGTCAGCACGATCCACGCCTGGGCGGTGCGCTGCATCCACGTTCCGACGTTGGATGTCAGCGATCCGGCGAACCAGATGCGGTAGTTCCGTTCACGGAGCGAGCGGAACATCGAACTCACGGCAGCTGCTCCCTGGGGGTGGTCTTGGTCTCGGGGGTGCACAATGTAATGGTTGTGGCCGCAAGTATTTATGTGAAGGTCACAAAATGATCTCACGTACAATGACGCCGGTCGTCGAACCCGAGGAGAGCCGCAATGGCAGACAAGAACCGCGAACACATCCAGAAGCTTCGCGAGGAGGCCAACGCCATCCGCAAGCAGGAAGAAGCGCGCGCCAAGCGCACGCGCGTCCTGACGCAGGTCGGCATCATCGTCGGCGCCGTGGTCGTGCTGGGCGCGATCGTGCTGCTCGCCGTGTTCGGCTCGACCTGGTTCGGCAAGAAGATCGAGATCTCGGCTGAAGGAAACGTCGCCGTCGCGCGCCTCGACGGCTCGACCGTCGAGCAGCCCATCCAGGTCGTCGACAACTCGGCGATCGTCGTCGGCGCAGCGGATGCTCCGGTCAAGATCGACTACTACTACGACTACTCGTGCCCCCACTGCGTGGACTACCACGAGCAGACCGGGGCCGTGTACAACGACCTCGTCGCAGCCGGTGAGATGCAGGTCACCTACCACGCGATCAACATCGTCGCGCCGTACGGTGCCGAGGCCGCAGCCGCCATCGCCTCGACTGTGGCATACGAGCCCTCCGCCTTCTTCGCGGTGCACGACGGACTCTTCGGCATCCCCGCACAGACGCAGACCAGCTGGGGCCCCGCGGACTACTCCTCGGCGCTCAGCCAGCTGGGCGTCACGAACCCGGAAGCGCTCGCCGCTGCGACGAACGGCGAGTTCTCGGGCTGGGCTGCCTCGAACACGACCGCCTCGCGCGAGGCTGGCGTCTCCGGCACCCCGAGCATCTTCGTGGACGGCGAGCTGCAGCAGACTCCTCCGGACGTCGAGGCGCTCATGGCGCTTGCCGGCACCGCGAACACCGGCGAGTAGCGGGCACGCGAGATGGCGAGCTCTTCCGAACCGGCAGAGACCATCGAGGACGAGCAGGGCAGCGCAGTCAAGCTGCCCTGGCTCGTCCGAACGCCCAAGAACGTGGCGTGGGCGCTCGTCGTCTTCGGCGGCGTGGGGCTGCTTGCGAGCTTCTTCCTGACCGTCGAGTACATCCACAAGCTGCAGGAGCCCACGCAAGCGCTCATCTGCGACCTGAACGTCTTCGTCACGTGCGGGCCCGCCATGCAGTCGTCCGCCGGCGCGATCCTCGGTTTCCCGAACATCATCATCGGGCTCGTCACCTTCGCGGTGACGGTCGCGATCGGCGCGGGGATCCTCGCCGGTGCGAGCTACCGCCGCTGGTTCTGGGTCGCGTTCCAGGTCGGGCTCTTGGGTGCCGCAGCGCTCGTCAGCTACCTGCAGTGGTACAGCGCCTTCGAGCTCGCCCGCCTGTGCCTGTGGTGCATGATCATCTGGGCCGCGACGATCCCCCTCGTCTCGACCGGCACGATCTTCAACATGGCGCACGGGCACCTCGGTGCCGGCGCCAAGCGCGTGGGGGAGAAGCTCGCCCCGTTCCTGCTGACGATCATCATCGTCTGGTACCTCGTGGTCGCCGCCGTGATCTTCACGGGGCTCCTGCCCTACCTCGCCTTCTAGGCGCGCAGCGCGCACGCAAGAACCCCGGTCCGAACTTCGGACCGGGGTTCTTCGTTGTGCAGCTCAGCTGGAGAGTCGGTGACGACTCAGCCGATGAAGACTCAGGCGATCTTCCGCTCTGCGGACATTGCTGCCCGAGCGGCGATGTCGGCGGGGCGAGGAGTGACCGTCTCGACGAGGTCCTCGAGCGACTCCTCTGGCTTCAGAAACGTCTCGATGGCGCGCTGACGTTCCTGCTCGCTCACGGGCGTCAGTCGGGCCGGAGCCGCGTCGCCGGCTTCGAGTGCGGCAACCGTTCCGAGCGTGTTCTGGATGCGCCGAACGAGGTCGGCGACCATGATCTCGGAGAACATGGCGTCGTCGCCTGGCTCGCGGTCTGGGCGCCACTCGAGCCGGTAGCGGCCCTCTGCCCCGAACATGTCGTCGAGGAGGAGCGTGAGCTCTTCGCGTGCCTCGTCGCTCATGATGGCGCTCGGCTCGAGCAGGCGCGGCGGCTCCAGCTCGCTGCCGGGACGCTCGAGCCCCGAGAAGTTCGGGTGGCCTCCGAGCGGCATGGCCGGGCGGGCTGACGGTGCCGAGACTGCAGGGATCGGCGCAGGAATCGCGCTCATCGGCTGCTGGGGGAAAACGGGGGGAGTGGGGGCTCCCTGCTGGGGGGTGGGCTGTGTCGAGTCTGTCGTCGACGTGGCGTCACCCTCGGGGTGTCGCCGCTTGCGGAACCAACCGAACACGGAGTCCCCTTTCTGCACCGGGAATATGGGCTCTTCTTCCGGGTACAGGTCATCTGCGCCCGAAATGAGACGGCACTAGTCTCGCGGCGTTCGTGCGGCGAGTCGAGAGACACGCCGCACGCTGCCGGGATTGTTAGTCGAGCTCGAGCTTTCGCTGGTTGGCGTCGTCCATGACGGCGCTGATGGCGAGGGCCGTCGAGATGCCCCAGGCGAGCCAGACGAGCACCGCGCGCCAGCGCTTGGTCTCCATCGAGGTCTGTCGGAAGACGCCGACGATACCGAAGATCGAGGACAGGATCGCTCCGTTGGTGAGGAATTTGCGCATGGCTTCCGCTCCCTGCTTGTGCCGGGGGTCGCGTCGTTGTGATCGCGCCGACGTTCTGGTGGACGTGGTCAGGTTAGCGGTGCCGTCTGTCTGCATCTTGGAGAGTGCCGTGAAGCGCCACCCCACGTTTCCTGACCGATCGGTTGAAGTCTGACCGTTCGGTCAATAGACTCCACGGGTGACCGAGATCCCCCCAGCCGAGAAGGCCCAGGCCGAAGCGCCCCACGCAGGGCAGCGCAAGCACCCGACCGACCTCCTCAAGCAAGCCGCACTCGTCGAGTTCGCCGCGCACGGCTACGAAGGGGCCTCACTGCAGGAGATCGCGAGCAAGGCCGGGTACACGAAGGCCAACCTCCTCTACCACTTCGGTTCGAAGCAGGGGCTCTTCGAGCAGGCAGTGCTCGAGGCCCTCGGCGCGTTCGAGGAGCTCGTCGACTCGCTGCAGCACCTCGACATCGGCACGGAGGAGGAGCGCCTCGTCGGCCCCTTCGTCGACTTCCTGCTGCAGCACCGCCTCGCCGTGCACATGTTCGTGAACCACCGCAGCACCGGGGCCGGCGAGTTCATCGCCACCCGAGTCGACCCCATCATCGAGCGGCTCGTCGTCGCCCTCTCGGACGACGACCCGGACCGCGCCCTGCGCATCGCCATCGGCCTCGCGGGAGTCGCCTACTGCCTCGCCAACGAGAACATCCCAGGCGAGGCCAACAAGCCGGAGCCGACACGCGACGAGCTCGTCGCCGCCCTCACCTTCATCTCGGCCACGCGCCGGTAGTCGACCGACGACAGTCAGGCAAAGAACCCATGGCCCTCCTCCTCTTCCGAATCGCCCGCGGCTCCTACCGCCACCCGTGGCGCGTCCTGTCCGCCTGGATCCTGCTGCTCGCCGTGCTGCTCGGCGTCGGCGTCGCTGCCGGAGGGGCGCTGAAGGAGTCGTTCGCGATCCCAGGCACCCAGTCGCAGGCGGCGCTCGACCGGCTCGGCGAGGTGTTCCCCGAGGCCGCAGGCGCGAGCGCGAGCGTCGTCGTCGTCACGCCGACGGGTGACTCCGTCGAGGATGAGCCGTACCGCGGCGCCATCGACGATGCGGCGGACCGGCTCGGCGAGCTCGACGGAGTCAGCCAGGCGCTGTCGCCCTTCTCCGAGTTCGCGACCGACGCGATCTCCGACGATGCCGAAGCCGGCATCATCCGCGTGCAGTTCGACGGCACCAGCGAGGACATCAGCGAGGCGACGATCGACGAGGTCACCGAGATCGGCACCTCGCTCGAGGGGTCCGGCCTGCAGGTCGGCTTCGACGGTCAGATCTTCCAGAACCTCGAGTACGGCCTCACCCCGACCGAGGTCATCGGCGTGGTGTTCGCGGCCATCGTGCTGTTCGTCGCCTTCGGGTCGGTGCTCGCCGCAGGTCTCCCGCTCGCCTCCGCGATCGTCGGGGTCGGTGTGACGATGGGCGGGATCCTCTTCGCCGCGAAGTTCGTGGTCGTCTCCAGCGCCACCCCGCTGCTCGCGGTCATGATCGGCCTCGCCGTCGGCATCGACTACGCGCTCTTCGTCGTCTCCCGCCACCGCACGCAGCTCGCCACCGGCATGGACCCGGAGGAGTCCACGGCCACGGCCGTCGGCACCGCGGGCAACGCCGTCGTCTTCGCCGGCGTGACCGTCATGATCGCCCTGCTCGGCCTGGTGATCGTCGGCATCCCGTTCCTGAGCGTCATGGGCGTCGCCGCCGCCGCCGCGGTGTTCGCGGCGATGGCCGCCGTCATCACCCTCGTGCCAGCCCTCCTCGGCTTCGCCGGTGAGCGGATGCGGCCCAAGGCCGGGTCGCGCGCCTTCCGCCGCGAGACCGGCGCGAACGCGAAGCCCACCATGGGCAGAAGGTGGGTGCGACTCGTCATGCGGGCGCCGCTCGCCTTCGCGCTCGCGGTCGTCGCCATCCTCGGCACGCTCGCCATCCCCGCCCTCGACCTCAAGCTCGCACTGCCCTCCGGCGCCTCCGAGCCGGAGGACAGCGTCGCGCACATCGGCTACGACCTCGTCTCCGAGCACTTCGGGCCGGGGGCCAACGGGCCGCTCATCGTGATGGTCGACATCACGCAGGGCGACAACGACACACTGCTCGACGACCTGCAGCTCATCGCCGACCGCGTCGCGCAGGTCGACGGCATCGACACCGTCGGCGACCCGCTGCCGAACCTGACCGTCGACTCCGCGATCATCCAGGTCGTCCCCTCGACCGGACCGGACGACGACGAGACGCTGAGGGTCGTCGGCGAGATCCGCGACCTCGGCGACGAGCTCGAAGCCGAGACGGGCATGAAGACCTCGGTGACCGGTGCGACCGCCATCGCGCTCGACATCTCCGATCGCCTCAACCAGGCGCTCCTGCCGTTCGCGGCTGTCGTCGTCGGGCTCAGCTTCTTCCTGCTTATGATGGTGTTCCGGTCGATCCTCGTTCCCCTCAAGGCGGCGCTGAGCTTCCTGCTGAGCGTCTTCGCCGCCTTCGGAGTGGTCGTCGCGATCTTCCAGTGGGGGTGGTTCGCCGACGCCCTGCACGTCGTGCCCGGCCCCATCATCAGCTTCATGCCCATCCTGCTCATGGCCATCATCTTCGGGCTGGCCATGGACTACGAGGTCTTCCTCGTCTCCGGGATGCGCGAGGCCTACGTTCGCGGCGGGAACGCCAAGGAGGCGGTCGAGACCGGCTTCGCGAACGGCGCGCGCGTCGTCACGGCTGCCGCACTCATCATGTTCTTCGTGTTCGCCGCCTTCGTGCCAGAGGGAGCCGGCGTCATCAAAGCCATCGCCCTCGGCCTCGCGGCCGGGATCTTCTTCGACGCGTTCCTCGTGCGCATGACACTCGTTCCCGCCATCATGGCGATGCTCGGCAAGCGGGCGTGGGCCCTGCCCGCCTGGCTCGAGCGCATCCTCCCCGACCTCGACGTGGAGGGCGAGCACCTTCGCCACTACCGGCAGAACGCGGAATGGATGCGGGACCAGCCAGACGGCATCGCCATGGACGCGCTCATCGCCGGTGCCGACTCGGCGGCGACACGCCCCGTCACGGGCGGCATCGAGCGCGGCGGCGTGCTGCTCGTCGAAGGACAGCTCGCCGAACGGCGGCTGCTCGCCGCGACGCTCGCCGGACGCATCGCCCCCGTGAGCGGGCACGCCCACGCCCACGGGCACCTCACTCCCGGAGACGAGAGCGCGCTCATGCAGCGCGTCGCCGTCGTCGACGCGTCGACGCTCGACGCCAGATCCGCGGAGCTCACCGTCGGGGCGCTCATCGAGGAGCGCCTCCGCCTCGGGCGCGGCGCCGCCGGGGGAGCCGTGCCGTCGGGACTCATCGACCAGGGAGTGGCCGAGATCTCGGCCGCCACAGCCCGCCTGCGCGACGGCTCGCCGCGCGTCAGCGCCGAGACGAGCCTCGGCGAGCTGCGGCCAGCATCCAGAGGAGTCGCGCTCGCCCGCATCGCGCTCGCCGAGGGCCCGGAAGTGCTTGTCCTCGACCTCGGGCCCGGAGCAGAACCGGACGTCACGACGCGCCTGGCGGCCGCCGTGCTCGCCGCCGCCAGCTCGCTCGCCGCGCCGGAGACGACGATCGTGCTCGGGCTCCCCAGCGGACTCGACGCCGCCGCCATCCTCGGAGAGGTCCGCCGCCCCGCCGGGCGCATCCGCCTCGATGCGCAGCCGAGCGCACCCACCGGCACCCCAGCATCCACCCAAGCAGCAACCAGCACGCACAAGGGAGCACTCGCATGAGCGCCGCCGTCCTCCACGCCGTCACGGCCGACCGCGGGGCCCTGCGCCAGAGGCGCCTGCGCAACCTGCTCGTCGCCATCCTCGTGCCGCTCGTCGTCGCGGGCGCCTACTTCGCCGGCCTCGCCGGCGCGGAGGCACGCACCTCGGCGATCCCCGCGATGATCGTCAACAACGACCAGCTGCAGACCCAGACGGCGCCAGACGGCACGGAGACGACCGTCATCGCCGGACGCCTCGTCGTCAGCGCCCTCACCGATCCCGACACCGCGACGGGCTTCGACTGGCAGCTCGCCAACGCGGACACGGCCAAGGCAGCGCTGGAAGACGGTTCCGCGTATGTCGTCGTCACCATCCCGGAGGACTTCTCCGCGCGCATCACGGGCATCGCCGATGATGGCGCGCAGCCGGCCACGATCGACGTGACCACCGACGAGTCGCACGACTACCTCTCCCCGGCAATCGCCAACGGACTCGCAGACGCCCTCACCGCCCAGTTCGGCACGCAGGTGACCGAGATGGTCGCCGTGCAGCTCTTCGATGGCATCGGTCAGACGGCGACCTCGCTGCGCGACGCGGCAGACGGCGCCTCGCAGCTCGCCGACGGCGGCACGCAGCTCGGCTCCGGGCTCTCCCAGTTCGCCGACGGGCAGGACGAGCTCGCGACCGGGCTCGTGCAGAGCGCCGACGGCGCAGGCGAGCTCTCCACCGGTGTGACCACCTACGTGTCCGGAGTCGGCGAGCTCTCGAGCGGCATCAGCCAGTACACGACGGGCGTCGACCAGCTCTCGGCGGGCGTCACGCAGTACACGAGCGGCGCCGACCAGCTCGCGGCCGGTGTCGGCGAGCTCGCCGTGCAGGCGCCAGGGCTCCGCGAAGGCGGCCAGCAGCTGCAGGACGCCGGCACGCAGCTCAAGGGATATTCGAGCGCCGTCACACAAGGCACTGCGACCTACCAGGAGCAGATCAGGCCAGCGCTCGTCGCCCTGAACGACTCCACAGACGGTCTCGTCGCCTGGTGCGCCGCGCTCGCCGACCCGACCCTCAAGACCGAGTGCGAGACGCAGCTGAAGGGCCTCGTCGGCACGACCGGTGGCGTCGACGGCCTCGTCGAGACCCTCGACAGCGCGACGGGCGAGCTCACGGCCGTGACCGAGGGCGCATCCGATCTGCCCACGCTCGGTGTCCGCCTCGTCCAGCTCGCCGACGGCATCGACCAGCTCAACGCCGGGGCCACGCAGCTCTCCGCCAGCTCAAGCAGCCTCACGACGGGAGCCTCCGACCTTGCGACGGCAGGCGACGAACTCGAGAGCGGCGCGTCCCAGCTCGTGAGCGGCGGCGCCCAGCTCGAGACGGGTGCCGGCGCGCTCGCGACCGGGCTCGGGCAGCTCCGCGACGGGCAGCAGCTGCTCGTCGACGGCGTCGCGCCCATCCAGGACGGCGTCGGAGAGCTCACCTCCGGCGCAAGCCAGCTCTCGACGGGCCTGAGCGACGGCGCCGCACAGGCCGAGAACGCCGTCGGCGACCCCGACGCGCTCGCCGAAGTGGTTGCCAACCCCGTGCAGGCGAACCAGACCATGCAGCACGAAGTGAGCTTCGGCGAGATCCTCACCACCCTCATCCTGCCGCTCGCCCTCTGGCTCACGGCCCTCGCGACCACGCTCATGCGGCGCCTCGTGCCGACCGAGGCCTACGCCTCCATGGCCTCGAACGGGCGCATCCTGCTCGACGCGACCAGGCGCATGCTCCTGCCGCTCGGCGCGGTGCTCTTCGCCGTCATGGTCATCGCCCACGGCTTCGTGGGGGTTCCCGTCACGGCCGCGTTCGCGACGCTCGGACTGGGAGCGCTCTGCGCGCTCGCCCTCATCGGGGTGCACCTGCTCTTCACGACGCTCTGGGGCAGGCGTGCCGCGGCCGTGGCATCCATGGGCCTGCTGAGCATCCAGGTGCTCGCCATGCGCGGTCTCGTGCCGCTCGAGCTGAAGTCGCCCTTCGTCGAGATGCTGTCGGGGCTGCTCCCCGGCACGCACCTCGCCGCTGGGCTGCAGCTCGCCTACTCGGGCGGCACCGCATCCGGAGTCGTCATGGCCGCTGTCGGCATGCTCGTCATCGCCGCCGTCGCCTTCGGGGCCGCCAGCCTGGTCATCGGCCGCAGGCGGCGCTCGAAGCCGTCGCTCGTGGCTGGACTCACGGCGAGCCGACGCGAGCCCGTCACCGTGTAGCCCCGGCTCGGCCGGCCCGGCCTCGCCTCACCACTGCAGGCTTCTGGATGGCTTTCTCGCCTCGGGATGGCCCGCAAGCCATCCGAAGTCGTGCAAGCCATCCCGAGAACCGAGTGCGGGAGGCGACCGGGCCTAGACGGTGTCGGCGACGGGGCGGCCGAGCTGCAGGTGCTCGTGCGCGAACGCGACCGTCTCGCGCAGCATGCGCAGGCGGTCCGGCTCGTTCTTCGCCTTGCGCGTGTTCACCTCGGCGACCACGTGGCCAGACCAGCCGATCGACGCGAGGTACTGGAGGGTCTCGGCCACGGGCTGCCCGCCCTCGCCGGGCGCGAGGTGCTCGTCGAAGAGCTTGTCGTTCGCCTCGGGCGCCTGTCCGTCGCAGAGGTGGATGTGCCGCAGCCGGTCGCCGGCCGCCTTCGCCATCTGCAGGGAGTCGCGGCCGGAGAGCGCGGCGTGCGAGAAGTCGAGCGTGATGGCGTCGCAGTCCATGTCGACCGGGTCGATGCCCGGCTTGTAGGCCTGCAGCGCCCGGCCGGACACCTTCCACGGGAACATGTTCTCGACGGCGATCTCGGTGCCGGTGTCCTCGTTGATCTCGCGGACGATGCCGAGGAAGTTCTCCGCGTATCCCGATTGCCACCGGAACGGCGGGTGCACGACAACCGTGGAGGCGCCGATGTCGCGGGCGAGCTCGGCGGAGCGCTGGAGCTTCGTGCGCTGGTCGCGGCCCCACACGAACTGCGTGAAGAGCAGCACGGGTGCGTGCACGGCCAGCACGGGGAGCTGGTACTTGTCGATGAGCCGCTTCAGCGCATCCACGCTTCGTGACGTCTGGTCCGTCGAGATCATGATCTCCATACCGTCGAAACCCGCGTCGCGAGCTATCTGGAACGAGGTCTCGACAGACTTCGGGAACGTGCAGGAGGTGCTCATGCCGACGGTGATCATTTTCCGGAGATTACTCCTCCCGGCTGTCCGAAAGGTGACGGAGCCTGTTCCGGCTCAAGAGAGCCGGTACTCGAGTTCCGGTCGACCGGGCGTGCCGTACCTCGGGGTGCGCTCGGCGGCTGCCGTGTCGACGAGGTGCTCCAGGTAGCGGCGGGCAGTGACCCGGGAGAGGGCGAGCTGCTCGGAGAGCTCCTTGGCGGAGATGCCGCTGCCGGCGTCGAGGCCGCGGAGGGCGGCGATGACGCCCGTAAGGGTCTCGCTGGTCAGCCCCTTGGGGAGGCTCGACTGCGGTGCGGCGTGCCGGAGGGCCGCGAGGGTCTGGTCGACCTCGTCCTGGCTCGAGACGACGTGGTCGAAGAGGCCGGCACGGTATTCGCGGAGCGCCTCGAGCTTCTCCGCGAAGGTCTGGAAGGTGAAGGGCTTCAGCAGGTAGTGGGCGATGCCGAGCGACACCGCCTGCTTGACCGTCGCGGCCTCGCGGACGGCGGTGACCGCGATGATGTCGACGTCGTGCCCCTCGGCCCGAAGCTTGCGGGCGACGTCGATGCCGGTCGCATCCGGCATGTTGATGTCGAGGAGCACGACGTCGATGCGAGCAGCGTCGCCGTGGCCCGACGCTCGGACGGCGAGGATCGCGGCGGACGCCGTGCCGACGACGCCGACCGTCGTGAAGCCGGCGAGCCGGTCGACGTAGGAGGCGTGCGCTCGTGCGGTCATGGGCTCGTCGTCGACGACGAGCACATGCAGGTCTCGCGGCGAGCGTTCGTCAGCGGTCATCCGACGCTCCTGCACTGCGCGAGGTGGCGCCTCGTGGGCCCGCGGGCACGTGGATGCGCGGCACGCCGTGCCCGGTCTCGGTCACCGTGTCCTCTGCTCGGGCCTCCGGCTGCTCGCGCAGCGGCAGGCAGACCGTGAACGCGGACCCCTCGACGTCGATGCTTCCCCCGGACCTGCGCACGGCCTGGCGGACGAGCGCGAGCCCGACGCCTCGGCCCTTGCCGGGCTTGCCGGAGACGCCGAAGTCGAAGATGCGGCTGAGGAAGTCCGGGTCGGGTCCCTCTCCGCTGTCGCTCACCTCGATGAGCACCTCCCCGTCGAGTTCCTCGACGAGCACCCGCACGGCGGGGGAGGGCGTCGTCCGGGCCGCCTCGAGCGCGTTGTCGACGAGGTTGCCGACGATCGTGATGAGGTCGCGAGCCGAGGCGCTCGCGGGGACCCGCTCCGGCAGGTGCAGCTCGAAGCGCACGTCCATCTCGTCGGCCTGCGCCGACTTGCCGAGGAGCAGGGCGACGAGCACCGGGTCCTCGACGGCGCGCACGAGGCGGTCGGCCAGCTCCTGGCTGACTCCGAGGGTCGAGCTGGCGAGGCGCATCGCCTCCTCCGGCTGCCCGAGCTCGATGAGGGCGATGATGGTGTGGAGTCGATTCGCGAACTCGTGCGCCTGCGAGCGGAGCGCCGCGGCGAGGGTCTGGGAGGTCTCGAGCTCGCCGCTCAGCTCCTCGATGCGGGAATGGTCGCGCAGCGTGACGACGGTGCCCGCGAACCGGGGAGCGTCGTGGCCGGGGCCGCGCGTCACGACCGCCTCGCCGTTCACGACGAGCACGTGGCGCTCCGTCACCACGATCTCGTCGACGACGGCCTCGCCGCGCAGCATCACCTCGCGGAGGATCTCGGGTGCCTCCAGGTCGCGCACCGGGACCGGCGCGGCGTGCTCGTCGAAGGGCGGCAGGCCGAGGTACTCGGCGGCCTTCACGTTCGTGAGCGCGATCCTGCCCTTCGTGTCGATGAGCACCAGGCCCTCGTCGATGGAGCGCAGCACCCCCTCGTAGTAGGCGAACATCCGCGCGAGGTCCTCCGGGCCGCGATTGTCGGTCACGCGGCGAAGGTAGCGGCTGAGCGCCCAGGCGCCAGCCCCGCCGATGAGCAGCGCGCCGAGCGCGGACCAGAGGATGAGCGCGATGCGGGACCCGGTCGCGACGTGCGCGTTCGACACGGTGACGCCCGCAGAGACGAGGGCGACGACCTCGCCGTCGTCCCAGATGGGGGCGACGGCGCGCACCGAGGGGCCGAGGGTGCCCGTGTAGGTCTCCGTGAAGGTGGAGCCGGCGAGTGCAGCGTCGATGTTGCCCTGGAACGGGCGGCCGATCTCCTCGGGGTTGCGGTGCGTGATGCGCACCCCGTCCGTGTCCATGATCGTGATGAAGTCGACCCCGGTGGAGTCGGAGATGGAGATCGCGTAGGGCTGCAGGGTGCTGCTCGGGGCGGCGGTCTCGAGCTGCTCCACGACGAACGGGTCGTGGGCGATGGTCTCGGCGACGGCGAGGCTGCGCAGCGCGGCGTCGTCTTCGGCTTCGCGTCTGGCATCCGCCCACACGATCGCCACGCCGATGCCGGTGAGCACGAGGATGGCGACGAACTGCAGCACGAAGAGGCGCGTCGCGACGCTCCAGCTTGCGAATCGCATGGCGCTCCTCCTCACGGTCGTCGCTTCTCCCGGCGCTGCACTGCACCGCCGGCGGTGAGAACAGTATGAACGCAAGTCGCGGCGGTCATGTGGGGGAGCGGATGCTCGATCCATCGTTCCCGACGCAGCTCGCGTCGGATCTCAAAGGAGAGAAGACAGCAATGGCGCTCACATCTCAGGACCAGAAGGCTCCGCGCAAGCGCGGCATCGACAAGACGCACTGGCTCTACATCGCCGTCATCATCGCGGTGCTCGCGGGCATCACGGTCGGTCTCGTCCTCCCGGAGTTCGGGAAGGCGCTCAAGCCCGTCGGGGAGGCGTTCGTCGCCCTCATCAAGATGATGATCGCCCCGATCATCTTCTGCACGATCGTGCTCGGCGTCGGCTCCATCGCGAAGGCCGCGACGGTCGGCAAGGTGGGTGGGCTCGCGCTCCTCTACTTCATCACGATGTCGACCTTCGCCCTCGGCATCGGCATGGTCGTCGGCAACTTCATCCACCCGGGTGAGGGCCTCAACATCGCCAGCGCGTCGTACGAGGCGGATGCGGCGAAGAGCGAGGGAACGGCCGACTTCCTCCTCGGCATCATCCCGACGTCGCTGTTCTCATCGCTGACGGACGGCAGCATCCTGCAGGTGCTGTTCGTGGCGCTGCTGCTCGGCTTCGGCCTGCAGAAGATGGGCACAAAGGCGGCGCCCATCATCGACGCGATCGCGCAGATCCAGGCGCTCGTGTTCCGCGTGCTCGGCATGATCATGTGGGTCGCCCCGGTCGGCGCGTTCGGTGCCATCGCCGCGGTCGTGGGGGCGACGGGCATCGACGCGGTCATCGCGCTCGGCACGCTCATGATCGCCTTCTACATCACGTGCGCGCTGTTCATCGTCGTGGTGCTCGGCTCGCTGCTGTGGCTCGTGGCCCGCGTCAACATCTTCAAGCTCATGAAGTTCCTCGGCCGCGAGTACCTCCTCATCGTGTCGACGTCGTCGAGCGAGGTCGCGCTGCCCCGCCTCATCGCGAAGATGGAGCACGTGGGCGTCTCGAAGTCGGTCGCCGGCATCACGATCCCGACCGGTTACTCCTTCAACCTGGACGGCACGGCCATCTACCTGACGATGGCGTCGCTGTTCATCGCCAGCGCGATGGGCACGCCGCTCTCGATCGGCGAGCAGGTGTCGCTGCTGGTCTTCATGATGATCGCCTCGAAGGGCGCCGCCGGTGTGACCGGTGCTGGCCTCGCGACGCTCGCCGGCGGCCTGCAGGCTCACCGCCCCGACCTCGTGGATGGCGTCGGCGTGATCGTCGGCATCGACCGCTTCATGTCGGAGGCCCGTGCCCTCACGAACTTCACGGGCAACGCCGTCGCGACGGTGCTCGTCGGAACGTGGACGAAGGAGATCGACAAGCAGCGCGTCGACCTCGTGCTCAGCGGAGGCGCCCCCTTCGACGAGGCGACCATGAACGAGGACGTGCACGGCTCGACCGACCACTCCCGTGACGCGAAGAGCGCGCAGGTCATCGACCAGGAGCGCGCGACCGCCTAGGCCGCTCGGCGCGGTCGGCTGGGGCGGCCCGCGCACGCAGACCTGTGGGGTGTGCATCCGTTTCGCGAGAACCGGATGCACACCCCACAGGTCTGTCTGCTCGCAGTCGCGCTTACAGCCAGTCGCGCCTCTTGAACACGATGTAGAGCACGACGGAGGAGCCGATGACGAGGGTGATGGACGCGATGAGGCCCTCGACCTGGTCGTGGCCGGGGAAGTCGACGTTCATGCCGAAGAAGCCCGTGATGGCTGTCGGGACGGCGATGATCGCCGCCCAGCCCGTGACCTTCTTCATGATCTCGTTCATCTTGTTGCCCTGCAGGGCGATGCTGGTCTCGATGGCCGTCGAGATGTGGTCGGCGAGTGTCTCCGACCAGTCGGCGGCAAGGCCAGCATGGTCTCCGACGTCGGCGAAGTAGGGGTGCAGCTCCGGCGCCACCTTCTCCTCTCCCTGGTGGATGAGGAGGGTGATGACCTCCTTGAGGGGGAGCGTCGCGTGGCGCAGCTTGGAGACGCTGCGGCGCAGGGTGAATGCGCGCCGCTGCACCTCGCTGGTGTCGGGCCGTTCGCTGAAGAGGCCGTCGCTGAGCGCCTCGATGACCTCGTCGAGCCGCTCGACCGAGTCGGTGTGGCTGTCGACGACGATGTCGAGCAGCGCCCACACGAGCCATGGGACCCCGTAGGTGGAGAGCTCCTCGTTGTCGTCGAGCCGCTTCGCGACCGCGTCGATGGGGAAGCGATCCTCGTGCACGGTGATGAGGATGCCTGGCAGGATGAAGGCCGTCAGCCGCGAGATCTCGACGGTGCCCTCCTCGTCGCACTCCGACGCCGAGAGCGTCAGCAGGAGGTGCGAGTCGAATCTGGCGAGCCGAGGCCGCTCGAGGTGGGACCGTGCGTCCTCGACCGCGAGCTGGTGCAGATCGAGGAGCGTCGCCAGCTCGTCGAGGGCACCCTCCTCGTCGAGCGTCAGGTCGACCCAGGCGGTGCAGCTCGCGGATGCTCGGTGCTCGGCGAGGGCCGTCAGCGAATGCTCACCTTCGACTCGCTTTCCTTCGCGGTAGAGCCTCTTCGTCTGCATGCGGCTCATCGTACGACCGCGGCTGGCGTCAGCTGTGCGGGGACTGTGCGGCGCTCGCGGGAGGCTTGCCGTAGCTGAGTCTGCGGATGGCCCACTCGGCCGGTCCCGGCTTGCCTGCCCGCTCGAGCAGGACGGCGCCGAGGAGCGTCACGAGCCACGCGCCGGCCCCGATGAGGAACGCGCCACCGGTGCCGACCGTGCCGCCCAGACCGAGCGACCAGGCGGGCATGAGCAGCAGGAAGATGACGGACTGTGCCAGGTAGCCGGACATGGAGCGGCGCCCGAGGGCGGTCAGTGCCCCGACGATGGGGCCGGGCGCTGTCCCGGCCTGCTGGCTGCGGGCGACGATGAGGGCGAAGAGCGCCGCGTAGCCGGCCCCGGCCAGGATGCCGGTGGCGGAGTGCAGCGACCCGGCCAGGAACCACACCGGGCCAGGCTCGAAGCCGAACGCGAGCCCCAGGGCGAACGGGATCCCGCCGATGACGGCCGCCGCGACGCCGGCCGTCGCGATGAGGCGCACGGTGCGAGCGTGCTCCCACGGGCGTTCGAGGAGCTTGTGCCTCGCCATGATGAGGCCGAGCATCATGGGTGGGAGGACTCCGAGCACCGTGAGCGGCGCGAACGCCAGGAACGGCAGGAACTCGCCCACCCGCGCGGCCTGCGCATCCAGGAACGTCTCGCTCAGGACCGACGGCATCTGGACGACAGCCCCCGTCTCCATCTCGCTGAGCCCGGACGCCGCAGCCCCGTCGCCGCTGCCGAACGCGATGGCGAGCGGGGCGGTGATGCCGAAGACGAGCCAGAGTACCCAGCTCGGTGAGCGCATCAGCAGGATGAGGACGAAGCCTGCGAGGGCGTACGTGTGCATGATGTCGCCCATGAAGAGGAGGAGCCCGTGGAGTGCACCGAACACGAACAGCCACGTGTTGCGCTTCGCGAGGAGCCCGCGCACCACCGGCCACGGCGTGCCCCTGCGCTCCTCGCGGGTGACGAGCTGATGTAAGCCGTACGCGAACAGCAGCGAGAAGAGAGGGAAGCTGCGGTTGTCGATGAAGAGCGCACCGAGGACATCGGCGATGCGGTCGCCGACGCCGGGGTCCAGCGGGCGGAACAGGATGCCCTGTTCCCTGCCGTACAGGTACACGGTGAGGTTCGCGATCGCGATGAAGAGGAGGGCGAAACCTCGAGCCGCATCCGGCGCGAGAGCACGCGCCTGAGTCGCCGTGGGCTGGAGTCCTGGCGGTGAGAGCTGCATGCACACACGCTACCGAGAACGGCATTCGGCACACACGCAGTCAACTGCCAGGTAAAATAAATCTGTCCACACCGCTGCATGAGCTCCAGGAGGCCGAATGATCGCGTTCCTGGCTATCTTCCTCGGCGCGAGCATCCTCATTCCGGTGCTCCACAGGTGGCTTCGGAACGTGACGTTCCTCGTCGCCGCCGCCGTCCCCGCCGTCGCCTTCGCCTGGACCGCGCTGCTCGGTCCGCGCATCCTGAGTGGCGAGGTGCTCGTCGAGAGCATCCCCTGGATCCCGCAGATCGACATCGCCATCGCCATGCGGATGGACGTGCTCGCCTGGGTCATGACGCTCATCGTCACGGGCATCGGCTCGCTGGTGCTCGTCTACTGCGGCCGGTACTTCAAGCCGGACGAGCCCGACATCGGCCGCTTCGCCGCGGTGCTGCTCGCCTTCGCCGGCGTCATGTTCGGCCTCGTGCTCGCCGACGACATCTACCTCCTCTTCATCTTCTGGGAAGCGACGAGCGTGCTCTCCTTCCTGCTCATCGGGCACTACTCGTCGAAGCGCGCGAGCCGCGGTGCTGCGATGCAGGCGCTGCTCGTCACGACGCTCGGCGGCCTCGCCATGCTCGTCGGCCTCGTCATGCTGCACGCCTCGACCGGCACGTCGCTGCTGTCCGGGATCATCGCGAACCCGCCCGAGTTCGACGGCTTCACCATCACGGCCATCATGCTCGTGCTCGCGGGTGCCGTCACGAAGTCGGCCCTCGCGCCGTTCCACTTCTGGCTCCCCGCCGCGATGGCAGCCCCCACCCCGGTGAGCGCGTACCTGCACGCCGCGGCGATGGTGAAGGCCGGCATCTACCTCATCGCGCGCCTCGCACCCGGCTACGCGGAGATGCCCGGCTGGCGCGAAGTGCTCGTCACGATCGGCATCGCGACGATGCTCATCGGCGGGTGGCGTTCGCTGCGCCAGCACGATCTCAAGCTGATCCTCGCCTACGGCACCGTCAGCCAGCTCGGCTTCATGACCATCGTCGTCGCCTTCGGCACGCGGGACGCGGCGCTCGCGGGCCTCGCCATGGTCATCGCCCACGCGTGCTTCAAGGCCGCGCTGTTCCTCATCGTCGGCATGATCGACCACCGCACGGGAACCCGCGACATCCGCAAGCTCTCCGGCCTCGCGAAGGCCGCACCCGTGCTGTTCTGGATGACGGCGCTGGCGATCGCCGCCATGGCCGGCGTGCCCCCGATGTTCACGTTCGTCGCCAAGGAGGCCATCCTCACGGCCCTCCTCGAGGCGGGCGAGGCAGGCAACATGTGGGGCTGGGTCGCGCTTGTCGGCGTCATCATCGGCACCGTGTTCACGGTCGCCTACTCGGCCCGCTTCCTCTACGGCGCCTTCGCGTCGAAGCCCGAGGTCGAGCGCGTGCGCTACGTGCCAGAGCACCTCGACTTCATGTTCTCCCCGCTCATCCTCGTCGCCGCCTCGCTGGGTCTCGGCTTCGCCTCCGGCCTCGTCGACCCCGTGCTCGCGATGTACGCGGACACGCTGCCGGAGATGCCGGGCGCCAAGCCGTACTACCTGGCCCTGTGGCACGGATTCGAGCCGGCGCTGTTCATCACGATCGGCACCTTCATCCTCGGTGGCCTGCTCTTCCTCTGGCGGGCGCCCGTCGCCCGCGCCCAGGCGAAGGTTCCGCCGCTCATCGAGTCGTCGCGCGGCTACTGGACCACGATGCGCGTCGTCGACGTCATCGCCGCCCGCACCACCGCGACCACCCAGCGCGGCTCGCTGCCCTTCTACCTCGCGTCGATCTTCATCATGTTCGTCGTCGCCTCCGTCTTCACGCTCGTCACGATGGACACCCCGGTGCCCGCGTTCGAGACCGAGATCCGCTGGCAGGAGATCGCGATCATCCTGATCATGATCCTCGCCGCGTTCTTCGTGACGAGCTCGGAGAAGCGCTTCCAGGGCGTCATCCTCGTGGGTGTCACCGGCTACGGCATGGCGGGGCTCTTCGCGCTTTCCGGCGCCCCGGACCTCGCGATCACGCAGGCGCTCATCGAGACGATCACGCTCGTCGTGTTCGTCCTCGTGCTGCGCCGGCTCCCGGCACGCCACGGCAAGGCGCTCAAGAACCCGCCATCGTGGCTGCGCTGGCTCATCGGCGGCTCCGTCGGGATCGTCATGGCCATCGTCGCCTGGATCGCGCTCGCCTCCCGCCAGGCTTCCCCCGACTCGCTGTTCTTCCCCGAGTTCGCCTTCAAGGGCGGGCACGGCTCGAACATCGTCAACGTCACGCTCGTCGACATCCGCGGCTGGGACACGATGGGGGAGCTCTCCGTGCTCATCGCGGCCGCAACGGGCGTCGCGAGCCTCGTCTACCTCAACAACCGCGGCCGCTCGCGCGTGGACGCCGCCCGCGGCCCGCGCTTCCTGCGCGCCTCCCGACCCGTCACCGAGCCCATCGACCTCGCGGCAGTGAGCGCCGCCGGCCAGAAGCTCGGCAAGGCAGACAAGCTGCAGGGGGAGCGCCGCAAGGTCTGGCTCATCGCCGGGAAGTCGCTCGCCCCGAACAACCGCTCGATCATCCTCGAGGTCGTCGTGCGGCTCGTGTTCCACGCGCTGCTCATCGCATCCCTCTTCCTCCTCTTCACCGGCCACAACACCCCAGGTGGCGGTTTCGCCGGCGGTGCCGTCGCGAGCCTCGCGCTCGCCGCGCGCTACCTGGCCGGCGGCAGGGCCGAGCTCGACGAGGCAGTGAAGGTGGATGCGGGCCGGCTGCTCGGCATCGGGTTCCTGCTCGCGACGCTCACGGCGCTCGTGCCGATCTTCTTCGGCCAGGCGCCCTTCACCTCCTCGTGGATCGACCAGGACATCCCCGGCATCGGCCAGTTCGTCTTCGTCACGTCGACCGTCTTCGACATCGGCGTCTACCTCATCGTCATCGCGCTGGTCATCGACATCCTGCGCTCCCTCGGTTCGGAGATCGACCTGCAGATCGAACAGGATGCGTCCCCCGACTCCGACTCGGCTGCCGAGCACGACGGCCTCCAGGGCGAGACCCCTGACGGTGGCGAGACGGGCTACAACACGGGGGCACTCGCCCGCGTCAACGAAGAGGTCGAAGCCGTTCAGTCAGACATCGAACCCGTCGAATCCGAGGAGGTGACCCGCTCATGACCCTGTCCCTCGTGCTCCTCGTCGGCATGGCCGCGCTCTACACGTGCGGCGTCTACCTGCTCCTCGAGCGCAGCCTCACGCGCATGCTCCTCGGGATCCTGCTCGTCGGCAACGCCACGAACATCCTGCTCTTCTTCATGTCGGGCAGCTTCGGCCTCGCTCCCATCTACGACCCTGACGTCGCGCCGGAGGACTACTCCGACCCGATTCCGCAGGCGTTCATCCTCACGGCCATCGTCATCACCTTCGGCGTGACGGCCTTCATGCTCGCCCTCATCTACCGCTCGTGGCGCCTGGCGCAGGCCGACACCGTGAGCGACGACGAAGAGGACATCGCGATGCGCACGGCCGACCTGTCCCAGGACGACGAGGAGTTCGACGAGGACGACTCGGGCGACACGGAGTTCGGGGAGTACGCGGAAGCGGCGGTCTCGACCGCCCGCATCAACATGGGCGGGGGGCCGAAACCCGGCTCGGGCAAGGACAGCTTCGCCGAGGCATCGCTCAAGGCCACCGAGCCGAGCAACCGGCACGAGGAGCTGGAGGAGTTCCGGGCTGGTGAGCAGGATGCGGAAGCCGAGCAGGGCTCGCAGCCCGACGGTGCTCGCGAGGTCGGACTCGACTCTGGCGCCGACGACCACGCCGAACCGCACGACGACGCAGGGAAGGGGGACCGCTCATGACCTGGCTCGTTCCCCTCATCGTGCTCGTGCCGCTCATCGGAGCGGCCCTCACGCTGACCGCGGCTCGCGCGGCTCGCCTCCAGATCTTCCTGGCCCAGGCAACGCTCGTGCTCGCACTCGTCGTGAGCATCGGCCTGCTCGTGGCCGTCAACACCTCGGGTGAGGCGCTCGTCGTGCAGGGCGGCGGCTGGCTCGCCCCCTTCGGCATCTCGCTGGTCGTCGACCAGCTGTCGGCGATGCTCGTGCTCGTCACGAGCATCGTGCTGCTCGCCGTCATGGCGTTCTCCATCGGACAGGGCGCAGCGGACGGCGACGACGAGACACCCGTCTCGATCTTCTACCCCACCTACCTCGTGCTGGCGGCTGGCGTCTACAACGCGTTCATCGCCGGTGACCTCTTCAACATGTTCGTGGGCTTCGAGATCCTCCTCGTGTCGAGCTTCGTGCTCATCACGCTCGGCGGCACGACGGAGCGCATCAAGGCGGGCGTGACGTACATCGTCGTCAGCCTCGTGTCCTCGTTCATCTTCCTCGGCTCGATCGCCCTCATCTACGGCGCGGTCGGCACCGTGAACTTCGCGGAGATCGCCGTGCGGATGGCCGAGCTGCCGCAGGACGTGCAGCTCATGCTGCACATGCCGCTCCTCATCGCGTTCGCCATCAAGGCGGCGCTCTTCCCACTGTCCTTCTGGCTGCCGGACTCGTACCCGTCGGCGCCAGCACCGGTGACGGCCGTGTTCGCGGGCCTGCTCACCAAGGTGGGCGTGTACGCCATCCTGCGCACCGAGACGCTGCTGTTCTGGGACAACGACATCTCCGTGCTGCTCATGGTCATAGCGCTGCTGACGATGGTCGTCGGCATCCTCGGCGCCGTGGCGCAGGCCGGCATCCGACGAATGCTGTCGTTCACGCTCGTCAGCCACATCGGCTACATGATCTTCGGCGTCGCGCTCGGCACGGAGCTCGGTGACGCCGCGACGGTGTTCTACATCGTCCACCACATCATCGTGCAGACGGCGCTGTTCCTCGTCACGGGGCTCATCGAGCGCATCGCGGGCTCGTCCTCGCTCACGCACCTGGGCGGGATGCTCAAGCGCGCGCCGTTCGTGGCGGTGCTGTTCTTCATCCCGATGCTCAACCTCGGCGGCATCCCGCCGTTCTCCGGCTTCATCGGCAAGGTCGGCCTCTTCACCGCTGGCGCGGCGGAGGGCAGCGTGCTCAGCTACGTGCTCATCGGCGCGGGTGCCGTGACGAGCCTCCTGACGCTCTACGCCCTCATCCGCGTCTGGAACCTCGGCTTCTGGCGCACGCAGGAGCAGGTCGTCGACTTCTCGTCGCCCATGACGGAGCGCATCTCCGACACCCCCGAGTCCGCCGTCGTGACCGAGACGAAGTCCTCGTCGCGGCTCATGACGATCGCCACGACCACCATGGTCGCCGTGAGCGTCGCCATCACGGTCTTCGCCGGCCCCATCTACGAGTGGTCCGAGACGGCCGCGTTCGACCTGGTACCCGCCGAGTACATCAGCTCGGTCTCCAACGGGGAGGTGCTCAAGCCATGAAGGTGAAAGACGTCAGCGCCCGCAAGCCGAGGCGCCACGCCATCCTCGTCCAGCTGCCGCTGCTGCTCGCGCTCGTCGCGTTCTGGCTGGTGCTGTGGGGGCACGTCGACGTCATCAGCGTCGTCACCGGGATCATCTTCTCGGTCATCATCGTCGAGGTCTTCTACCTGCCGGCGGTCGACCTCTCGGGTCGCTTCAACCTGTGGTGGAGTCTCGTCTTCTTCGTGAAGTTCCTCTACCGCCTTGTGAGCGCATCCCTCATCGTCGCGTGGCTGGCGTTCCGGCCCGCGAAGCCGCCACTCGGCTCCGTGGTCTCGGTGCAGCTGCGCACGCGCAGCGACTTCGTGCTCACCCTCACCGCCGAGGTGAACATGCTCATCCCCGGCTCCATGGTGGTCGAGGTCGACCGGATGCACTCCGTGCTGTACCTGCACGTGCTCGATGCCTCCACCGACGAGGCCGTCGAGTCCGTCAAGGCGCTCGCGCTCGACGTCGAGGAGGGCCTCGCGCTCGCCCTGGGCACACGCGACGACCTCTGGCGAGTCAACCGAGACCGGGTGCGCCGCGGCCTCGGCCCCATCGGCCAGTCGCCAGCGCAGAAGAAGCACGAGGGCATCCGCGACAAGCAGTTCGCGCACGACATGCCCGTCTTCATCGAGGGCGCGGCGGGCAGCCGCTCAACGGCTCCGGAGGGGAACAAGTGATGGTCGTCGACGTGCTCGTCTGGATCTTCGGCACGATGTTCGCGGTCGCCGCGCTGCTCGCGGTGATCCGCATCATCCGCGGCCCCTCCATCATCGACCGCATGGTCGCGTCCGACGCGCTCCTCACGATCCTCATCTGCGTGCTCGTCGCCGACATGATCATCCGCGGACACACGGACACCCTCCCGCTGGTCCTCGCGCTCGCGATGACCGCATTCATCGCCTCGGTCGCAGTGGCCAGGCACGTCACCAGGCAGGAGGCGAACGCCAGTGAGCGCTTCTGACCCGCTTCTCGCATCCGGGGGGCTCCTCACCGAGGGGCCACTCGAGATCCTCGACGTCATCTCCCTCGTCTGCCTCGGCCTCGGCGCGCTGCTGTCGCTCGCCGCGGGCGTCGGCCTCATGCGCTTCTCCGACGTGCTCATGCGCATGCACGCGCAGACGAAGCCGCAGATCGCCGGGCTCATGTTCCTGCTCATCGGCCTCGCCGTCCAGCAGACGCACCTGCCGACGATCCTGTTCCTCATTCCGATCATGTTCTTCCAGATGCTGACGACCCCGGCAGGTGCGACGATGCTCGCGCGAGCCGGCTACCGCAGCAGGCAGTTCGACAACGTGCCCCTGTACGCCGACGAGCTCGCGGCCGCCGTCGAAAGCGCGCAGCGCCGCACGGACGACGAACTGACTCGGGCGCACGCCGTCCGGACCGGCCAGCCGGAACGAGAGCCGGCACCCGAGCACGAGGGCCTCGGGCACGGCGAGAAGTAGCCCCGTCGCCACGGCACTGCCCGGCCGTCGCCGCGGCGTAGAATGGCGGGCATGCCTGAGCCAGAAATCGACATCAAGCCACGCAGTCGGGTCGTCACCGACGGCATCGAAGCCACCACGTCGCGCGGCATGCTCCGCGCCGTGGGCATGGGCGACGAGGACTGGGACAAGCCGCAGATCGGCATCGCGTCCTCGTGGAACGAGATCACCCCCTGCAACCTCTCCCTCAACCGCCTCGCGCAGGGCGCGAAGGAGGGC
The DNA here is from genome assembly GCF_002931395.1 of Pseudoclavibacter sp. RFBI5. Taxonomy (NCBI): domain Bacteria; kingdom Bacillati; phylum Actinomycetota; class Actinomycetes; order Micrococcales; family Microbacteriaceae; genus Pseudoclavibacter; species Pseudoclavibacter sp. RFBI5. Next base: position 48,114 of record NZ_PSYA01000005.1, read on the forward strand.
GTGCACTCGGGCGGCGGCTACCCGCTGCAGTTCGGCACCGTCTCCGTCTCCGACGGCATCTCGATGGGCCACGAGGGCATGCACTTCTCGCTCGTCTCGCGCGAGGTCATCGCCGACTCCGTCGAGACCGTCGTCATGGCCGAGCGCCTCGACGGCACGGTCCTGCTCGCGGGATGCGACAAGTCGATCCCCGGAATGCTCATGGCTTCCGCACGCCTCGACCTCTCGAGCGTCTTCCTCTACGCGGGGTCCATCGCGCCGGGCTGGGTGAAGCTCTCGGACGGCACCGAGAAGGACATCACGATCATCGACTCCTTCGAGGCGGTCGGCGCCACGAAGGCCGGCAAGATGTCCGAGTCCGACCTGAAGCGCATCGAATGCGCCTTCGCGCCAGGCGAGGGCGCCTGCGGTGGCATGTACACGGCCAACACGATGGCCTCCGTCGCCGAGGCCCTCGGCCTCAGCCTGCCGGGCTCGGCGGCCCCCGCATCGGCCGACCGCCGCCGCGACGCGTTCGCCCACCGCTCCGGCGAGGCAGTGGTCAACCTGCTCCGCCAGGGCATCACGACGGGCGACATCCTCACGAAGGAGGCCTTCGAGAACGCGATCGCGATCGCGATGGCACTCGGCGGATCGACCAACGTCGTGCTCCACCTCCTCGCGATCGCCCGCGAGGCGCAGGTCGACGTCACCCTGCACGACTTCAACCGCATCGGCGACAAGGTTCCCCACATCGCCGACATGAAGCCCTTCGGCAAGTACGTCATGAACGACGTCGACCGCCACGGCGGCATCCCCGTCGTCATGAAGGCGCTCCTCGACGAGGGCCTCATGCACGGCGACGCGCTCACGGTCACGGGCAAGACGCTCGCCGAGAACCTCCGCGACCTCAACCCCGACCCCGTCGACGGCGACGTCGTGCACACGGTCAGCAACCCCATCCACGCGACCGGCGGCATCACGGTGCTGCACGGCTCCCTCGCTCCCGAGGGCGCGGTCGTCAAGACGGCCGGCTTCGACGCCGACGTCTTCGAGGGCCCAGCGCGTGTCTTCGAGCGCGAGCGCGGCGCGATGGATGCCCTCACGAACGGCGAGATCGAAGCGGGCGACGTCATCGTCATCCGCTACGAGGGCCCGAAGGGTGGACCGGGCATGCGCGAGATGCTCGCCATCACGGCGGCCATCAAGGGCGCAGGTCTCGGCAAGGATGTACTACTCTTGACGGACGGACGATTCTCAGGCGGCACAACCGGCCTGTGCATCGGCCACATTGCACCGGAAGCGGTCGACCAAGGTCCTATCGCTTTCGTCCGCAGTGGAGATCTGATTCGGGTCGACATCGCGGCTCGCTCGATCGACCTACTCGTCGACGAAGCTGAGCTCGCCTCCCGCCGAGAAGGCTGGGAACCGCTCCCTCCGAAGTTCACGCGCGGCGTGCTTGCGAAATACTCGAAGCTCGTTCGCAGCGCGTCCGAGGGCGCGACCACGGGCTAGCCCTCAGGGCTGGCCCTCATCGACCGCGCTCGACTCATCGAGTACGAAGAAGAACGGATCTCATGACGCAGGAAACTGCCGCCCGCATCGCCGCGGCGTCACCACCCTCCGCTGGGCACGAGCCCGAGATGCTGACCGGAGCCCAGGCTGTCGTCCGCACCCTCGAGAACCTCGGGGTCACGGACGTCTTCGGACTGCCGGGTGGCGCCATCATCGAGGTGTACGACCCACTCCTCGACAGCACCAAGCTCCGCCACATCCTGGTTCGCCACGAGCAGGGCGCCGGCCATGCCGCCGAGGGCTACGCCTCGGCGAGTGGCCGCACCGGCGTCTGCATCGCGACGAGCGGCCCAGGCGCAACGAACCTCGTCACCGCGATCGCCGACGCCTACATGGACTCGGTGCCGCTGCTGGCCATCACCGGCCAGGTGTTCTCGCACCTCATGGGAACGGACGCCTTCCAGGAGGCCGACATCATCGGCATCACCATGCCGGTGACGAAGCACAGCATCCTCGTCCGCACGCCGGAGGAGATCCCGGCGGCCATCGCCGCGGCGTACCACATCGCGTCGACCGGTCGTCCCGGGCCCGTGCTCGTCGACATCACGAAGGACGCGCAGCAGAAGAAGGCACCGTACGTCTGGCCGGTGAAGCTCGACCTGCCCGGCTACCGCCCGGTCATGAAGGCGCACGGCAAGCAGATCCTCGCCGCGGCGCAGCTCATCGCGCAGGCCAAGAAGCCCGTCTTCTACCTCGGCGGCGGCATCGTCCGCTCCGGAGCCTCCGCCGAAGTGCAGCGCCTCGTCGAGAAGACCGGTGCGCCCGCCGTCACGACGCTCATGGCGCGCGGCGCGTTCCCCGACTCGCACCCGCAGATGCTCGGCATGCCCGGCATGCACGGCACGGTACCCGCGGTGCTCTCGCTGCAGGAAGCCGACCTGCTCATCACGATCGGCGCCCGCTTCGATGACCGAGTGACCGGCAAGTCGGCGCTCTTCGCGCCGAACGCCAAGGTCATCCACGTCGACATCGACCCCGCCGAGATCTCCAAGATCCGCACGGCCGACGTGCCGATCGTGGGTGACGCGCGCGAGGTCGCCATCGACCTCCTCGCCGCCGTCACCGACCACGCTCCCGCTGAGGCCTCTCGGCTCGAAGAGTGGTGGACCTACCTCAACGGCCTCAAGGCGGAGTTCCCGCTCGGCTTCACCGAGCCGAGCGACGGCCTCCTCTCGCCGCAGCGCATCATCCAGCGCATCAGCGAGCTCACCGGGCCCGAAGCCATCTACGCGGCGGGCGTCGGCCAGCACCAGATGTGGGCGGCGCAGTTCGTCAAGTACGAGCGCCCCAACGCGTGGCTCAACTCCGGCGGCGCCGGCACCATGGGCTACGCCATCCCAGCTGCGATGGGCGCCAAGGTCGCCGAACCGCACCGCACGGTGTGGGCGATCGACGGCGACGGATGCTTCCAGATGACCAACCAGGAACTCGCGACCTGCGCGATCAACGACATCCCCATCAAGGTCGCGATCATCAACAACTCGTCGCTCGGCATGGTGCGACAGTGGCAGACGCTCTTCTACGACGGACGCCACTCGAACACCGACCTCAACACGGGGCACGAGACGGTCCGCATCCCCGACTTCGTGAAGCTCGCCGACGCCTACGGGGCGCTCGGCATCCGCGTCACGAAGGAGGAGGAGATCGACGCCGCGATCAAGCTCGCACTCGAGACCAACGACCGCAGCGTCGTCATCGACTTCGTCGTGAGCGCCGACGCCATGGTGTGGCCGATGGTGCCGCAGGGCGTCTCGAACAGCTTCGTCCAGTACGCCAAGGAACACAGCCCGACCTTCGAGGGGGAGTAGAACATGTCGAAGCACGTACTTTCCCTCCTCGTCGAGGACAAGCCGGGCCTCCTGACGCGCGTCGCCGGGCTGTTCGCCCGCCGAGGCTTCAACATCGAGTCGCTCGCCGTCGGCACAAGCGAGGTCGAAGGGCTCTCGCGCATCACGGTCGTCGTGGACGTCGAGGAGTTCCCGCTCGAGCAGGTGACCAAGCAGCTCAACAAGCTCATCAACGTCATCAAGATCGTCGAGCTCGAATACGACGCCTCCGTGCAGCGCGAGCACCTCCTCGTGAAGGTCAAGGTCGATGCGACGACGCGCTCGCAGGTCATCGAAGCCGTCAACCTGTTCCGGGCCCGCGTCGTCGACGTGGCGACGGATGCGCTCGTCATCGAGACCACGGGCGACACGGGCAAGGTGCAGGCATTCCTGCGCGTGCTCGAGCCGTACGGCATCCGCGAGATCGTCCAGTCGGGCCTCGTGGCCGTCGGGCGCGGCGCCAAATCCATGACCGAGCGGGTCGCACGCTGACCCTCGCGTCGCGCGCATCCGCTCAGCACCACCCAAACGCCAGAACGCCAACAATCAAGGAGCACACAAGTGGCTGAAATCCTGTATGACACCGACGCAGACCTGAGCATCATCCAGAGCAAGAAGGTAGCCGTCGTCGGCTACGGCTCGCAGGGCCACGCCCACGCGCAGAACCTTCGCGACTCCGGCGTCGAGGTCAAGATCGGCCTGAAGGACGGCTCCAAGTCGGCCCCCAAGGCTCAGGAAGATGGCTTCGAGGTCCTCAACGTTGCGGATGCAGCCGAGTGGGCCGACGTCATCATGATCCTCGCCCCCGACCAGCACCAGCGCTCCATCTACACGGACAGCGTCAAGGACAAGCTCACCGAGGGCAAGACGCTCGCGTTCGCCCACGGCTTCAACATCCGCTTCGGCTACATCGACGCCCCCGAGGGCGTCGACGTGATCCTCGTCGCCCCGAAGGCCCCCGGCCACACGGTGCGCCGCGAGTTCGTCGCGGGCCGCGGCATCCCGGACATCATCGCCGTCGAGAACGACGCGTCCGGCACCGCCTGGGCGACCGCGCTCTCCTACGCCGCCGCCATCGGCGGAACCCGTGCAGGCGTCATCAAGACGACCTTCACGGAGGAGACCGAGACCGACCTCTTCGGCGAGCAGGCTGTGCTCTGCGGCGGCACGTCGCAGCTCATCCAGTACGGCTTCGAGACGCTCACCGAGGCTGGCTACCAGCCCGAGATCGCCTACTTCGAGGTGCTCCACGAGCTGAAGCTCATCGTCGACCTCATCTGGGAGGGCGGCATCGCCAAGCAGCGCTGGTCGGTCTCCGACACGGCGGAGTTCGGCGACTACGTCTCCGGCCCGCGCGTCATCGACCCGAGCGTCAAGGAGAACATGCAGGCCGTTCTCGCCGACATCCAGTCCGGCGCCTTCGCGAAGCGCTTCATCGACGACCAGGACAACGGCGGCGTCGAGTTCGCCGAGTTCCGCAAGAAGGGTGAGTCGCACCCCATCGAGAAGACCGGCCAGGAGCTGCGCAAGCTCTTCGCCTGGAAGCAGACCGACAGCGACTACGTCGACGGACAGGTCGCGCGCTAAGCGTCACCAGCCGTCCGCAGTCCTGAACTGCACGGGGCCGGCCCAGAGCATCCGCTCGGGGCCGGCCCTTCTGCGCATGCCAGGGGCCGCGTGTTACGGCGGCGCGGGCCGCTGGCGCGCCCCGCGATAGGATCGGTTCGGCCTGCGCCCGCAGACTCCCTGTCTCCACTGGAGGATTCTTCACGTGTCAAAGCCCGTCGTTCTGCTTGCCGAGCAGCTTTCCCCCGCAACCGTGGATGCGCTCGGTCCCGACTTCGAAGTCCGCCAGGTCGACGGCACCGACCGTGCCGCGCTCCTCGAGGCACTCGCCGAGGCCAACGCCATCCTGGTGCGCAGCGCGACCCAGGTCGACGCCGAGGCGATCGCCGCAGCCCCGAACCTGAAGATCATCGCGCGCGCCGGCGTCGGCCTCGACAACGTCGACACGCCAGCCGCCACGAAGGCCGGCGTCATGGTCGTCAACGCGCCCACCTCGAACATCACGTCGGCCGCCGAGCTCGCGGTCGGCCACATCATCTCGCTCGCTCGCCACATCCCGAACGCCAACGCGTCGATGAAGGCCGGCGACTGGAAGCGCTCGAAGTACACGGGTGTCGAGCTGTTCGAGAAGACCGTCGGCATCGTCGGCCTCGGCCGCATCGGCACGCTCGTCGTCGACCGCCTCAAGGGCTTCGGCGTGACGCTCGTCGCCTACGACCCCTACGTGACGCCCGCCCGCGCCTCCCAGCTGGGCGTGCAGCTCCTCAGCCTCGAAGAGCTCATGGCGCAGTCCGACTTCATCACCATCCACATCCCGCGCACCCCCGAGACGACGGGGCTCATCGGCGACGCGGAGTTCGCGCTCGCCAAGCCCGAGCTGCGCATCGTGAACTGCTCACGCGGCGGCATCATCGACGAGAACGCGCTCCGCGACGCCCTCGAGTCGGGCAAGATCGCCGGCGCCGCCCTCGACGTGTTCGTCACCGAGCCGCCGTCGAACCGCGACCTCCTCGACCAGCCGAACCTGCAGCTCACGCCGCACCTGGGCGCATCCACCGACGAGGCCCAGGAGAAGGCCGGCGTCTCGGTTGCCCGCTCCGTGCGCCTCGCGCTCGCCGGCGAGCTCGTGCCCGACGCGGTGAACGTCGCCGGCGGCGTCATCGACGAGTACGTGCGCCCCGGCATCCCGCTCATGGAGAAGCTCGGCCAGTTCCTGCAGGGCCTCATCGGCGCCTCCCCGGTGGCGTTCGACATCGAGGTGCACGGCGAGCTCGCACGCTACGAGATCAAGGCGCTGCGTCTCGCCGCGCTCAAGGGCTTCTTCACGAACATGGTGACCGAGCAGGTCTCCTACGTGAACGCGCCGCTCCTCGCGGAGGAGCGCGGCCTCGAGGTTCGCATGAACGCGGATGAGGACAGCGACGAGTACCGCAACGTGCTTACCCTCCGCGCGACGCTCAGCGACGGCAAGACGGTTTCCGTGTCCGGCACGCTCACCGGCCCGAAGCAGATCGAGAAGCTCGTCGGCATCAACGGATACAGCATCGAAGTGCCGCTCGCGAACCACCACCTCGTGATGGTCTACAGCGACCGCCCCGGCGTCGTCGCCGTCTACGGTGCCGCGCTCGGCGACGCCGGTGTGAACATCGCCGGCATGCAGATCGCACGCGACGAAGAGGGCGGCCAGGCCCTCTCCGTGCTCACGATCGACGAGCCCGCGAGCGACGAGCTGCTCGCGAAGCTGCGCGACGCGATCGGCGCCTCCGAGCTGCACGAGATCGACATCATCGAGAGCTAGCACTTCCAGCGGCGGCCTGCCGCCCCGGCGAACGCTGCCTGCGTCTTCACCCCTGCGAGAGCTCGCCGGGGGTGAAGACGCAGGCAGCGTTTTTTGGTCAGTGGCTGTCATGGCCAGCTTGCGGGATGGATGCCGCCCGGTGGGACCCGGTGGACGTGCTGCGGTGCATCCGTCACGCAAGCTGGCCGACGCCCGGGCGGGTGGAGAGCCGTCCCGTCCCGTCCTGTCCTGTCCTGTCCCGTCCCGTCCCGTCCCGTCGCGTCCCGTCCCGTCCCGTCCCGCCGCGGGCGCGATCACTGCCAGCCAATTGCCCCGCTGACGCCCCGGCTGGAGGGCGACTCGCCGGGCAGCGATGGAGGTTCGGAGTCGGGGCGGAGGTGAGGCGCGAAGGGGCGTGGCGTGGGGCTCGTGGGCTTGGCCAACTTCCGGGCCCCGCCCCGCCCCGACCCGGCGCGGGCGCGATCGCTGCCAGCCGATTGCCCCGCTGACGCCCCCGCTGGAGGGCGACTCGCCGGGCAGCGACGGAGGCTCGAGGGCGGGCTGCGGGCTGCGGGCTGCGGGCAATGGGGCAGTGGGCAATGGGGCGCGGGGCGGTGGGGCGCGCGGTCAGTGCCCGAGGTTCGCCTTGAGCACGGAGATGCCGACGCCGACGAGGGCGAGGCCGATGCCGGCCGCGAAGGTGCGGAAGGAGGGCTTCTCGCCGCGGATGCGCTGGATGGTGAAGCCCATGCCGGCGAGACGCACGATGATGACGACCTCGGCGACGATCTGCGCCGTCTCGCCGTCGATGACACCGAGCGCGGCGACTCCGAGGATCGCCGCGGGGATGGACGCGGCAGAGGCGATCGGGACCGCGTCCCGCAGCTCGTGGAGGAATTTGAGGTGCGCTGTGCGCTCTGGGCGGTCGGCGGCGCGTGTCGAGTGGCCGACGGCGTCGGCGATGAGGTGCGCGAGGAGGGTCGTGCCGCCCGTGGCCAGGACCACGATCGCGCCCTCGCCGGGGTTCTCGCCAGCGTGCACGAGTCCGAGGAGCGTCGCGAGCACGATGATGTTGCCGTACACGTACGCCGTGAGGCGGCTCGCGGCGCGCTCCCGAGGCAGGTCGTCCTTGCGGCGCAGGATGGCGGTGGTCATGGGGACAGACGCTAGCCCAGCCGCGGCCTAAACTGGGAGAGCCGCGATCGCCGTCGGCAGGAAAGGACGCCTCGTGTCGGAACGTGCAGCGACTCAGAAGCTCGACATCGCCGTCATCCCGGGTGACGGTATCGGCCCGGAAGTCGTCGCCCAGGCGCAGCGAGCGCTCCGCGCCGCCCTCCCGGGAGACGTCGAGCTGAGCCTCACCGAGTATCCGTTCGGAGCGGGGCACTACCTCGAGACCGGCAACATCATCTCCGAGGCGGAGCTGCACGCGCTCGCTCAGCACGACGGCATCCTGCTCGGCGCGGTCGGGGGAGACCCCGCAGACGAGCGCCTCGCGGGCGGCATCATCGAACGCGGTCTGCTGCTGAAGCTGCGCTTCGCGTTCGATCACTACATCAACCTGCGCCCTGGCGCGATCTCGCCCGGCGTGAGGACCCCGCTGAGCGACCCAGGCGAGGTCGACTTCGTCGTGGTCCGCGAGGGCACCGAGGGGCCATACGTCGGCAACGGCGGCGTGGTCCGTGCCGGGACGCCGCACGAGATCGCGACCGAGGTATCCGTGAACACGGCCTACGGCGTGGAGCGCACCGTCCGCTACGCGTTCGAGAAGGCGCAGGCGCGTCCGCGCAAGCACCTGACGCTCGTGCACAAGAAGAACGTGCTCGTCAACGCCGGCGTGCTCTGGCAGCGTGTCGTCGACCGGGTCTCGGCTGACTACCCGGACGTCGCCGTCGAGTACCTGCACGTCGACGCTGCTACGATTTTCTTCGTCACGAACCCACAGCGATTCGACGTGATCGTCACCGATAACCTGTTCGGCGACATCGTGACCGACCTTGCCGCAGCCATCACCGGCGGCATCGGGCTGGCGGCCTCGGGGAACATCAATCCCGAAGGCGAGTTCCCCAGCATGTTCGAGCCCGTCCACGGCTCGGCTCCAGACATCGCGGGCCTCGGCAAAGCCGACCCGACGGCGGCGATCCTCTCCGTCGTTCTGCTGCTCGAGCACTTCGGGCTCTCGGACGCAGCCGCATCCCTCGAGAGCGCCTGCCGCGCTGACCTCGCATCCCGAGGTGGCGCGGCCAGGAGCACCTCCGAGATCGGCGACGCCATCATCTCCCGACTGACCGCGCAAGGAACCCACGCATGAGCGACACCAGCAGCACCCAGCCCGGCACGACGACGCAGGCCGCCGCGGCCGAGGGAGCCTCCCTCGAGTTCACGATCGAACGCAACCCGACTCCGGCTTCGGCCGAGGTCAGGGACGCGGTGCTCGCCGACCCCGGGTTCGGCAAGCACTTCACGGACCACATGGTGATCATCGACTGGACCCTCGCCGAGGGCTGGCACGATGCCAGAGTCGTGCCGTACGGGCCACTGCAGGTCGACCCCTCGTCCGCCGTCTTCCACTACGGCCAGGAGATCTTCGAGGGGCTCAAGGCCTACCGGCACGGCGGGGGAGACGTGTTCGCGTTCCGGCCGGAGCGCAACGCCCGCCGCCTGCAGAGCTCCGCACGGCGCCTCGCGCTGCCCGAGCTGCCCGAGGAGCTGTTCGTCGAGTCGGTGCGCCAGCTCGTGCAGATCGACGAGCAGTGGGTCCCGGCGGCTGGCGAGGGCAAGACCCTCTACCTGCGCCCCTTCATGATCGCGTACGAGAACTTCCTCGGCGTGCGCGCGGCGCAGACGGTGCGCTACATGGTCATCGCCTGCCCAGCCGGCTCCTACTTCTCCGACCCCACGCGCCCCGTCGACATCTGGCTCTCGCAGGAGTACTCCCGCGCTGGCGCGGGTGGCACGGGAGCCGCGAAGTGCGGCGGCAACTACGCATCGTCGCTGCTCCCACAGGAGGAGGCGTACGCGAACGGCTGCGAGCAGGTGCTGTTCCTCGACGCGGCGGAGAACACGTACCTCGAGGAGCTCGGCGGCATGAACATCGTGCTCATCAAGTCGGACGGCACGATCCTCACCCCGCTGAGCGACTCCATCCTGCCCGGCATCACGCGGGACAGCGTCCTCGAACTGTGCGAGCGGGCCGGTCGGAAGATCGAGCAGCGCCGCATCACGATCGACGAGTGGCGCGAGGGGGTCGCCGACGGCACGATCGTCGAGGCGTTCGCCTGCGGCACTGCGGCGGTCATCTCGCCGATCGGCAAGGTCAAGTCGCCCGACTTCACGATCGAGAACCCGGTCATCACGCAGGATTCGGTGAGCATGCGCATCCGCGCCGAGCTCACGGGCATCCAGAACGGCGAGCTGCCCGACCTCATGGGCTGGACGCAGCGCCTGGCCTGAGGGCTGGCGGACCAGAGTGAGCGGACGGACGGCGGGCTGACGCGTGGTCTACGGCTGGGCTGCCCGCAAGGGTGCTGACTACCAGGAGCGGGCGATGGCCGCGCCGTCGAGGCGAGGCTTCGTGCTGCTCGCGGTGCTCGAGCTCGGCCTGGCTGCCCTGTTCGCCGGGGTCCTCACGGCCGGGCAGTTCTGGCTGGCGCCGGTGGTGCTCGTGGTCGCCACGCTCGCGGGATGGGCGACCACGAGGTTCCTCGTGCACGTCTCGGCGTCGCTGCGGCGGGTGGTGGTGATCTCGGCGGTGCTCGGGATGCTCGCGCTCGGGGTGTTCGCGAGTCCGGTCGCCGGCATGGGGCTGTTGGCGCTGTTCGCGTTCGCGGGAGGCTGGTTCCTGACGTTCGCGGTGGCGCCGTCGCGCGCCGTCCGCTGGCGTGCGGTGACGCGGGGTCGCCGCTAGCTCGTGTAGTGGAGCGCCATGTAGGACCCGCGCAGCAGCTGCACCTCGAGGACAAGCTGCCGGAAGGTCCAGGCGCGCGGGGGCCGGCAGGTGATGAGCGACATCGGTCCGTCTCGCAGCTCGAGCAGCTCGATGCCCTCGATCTTCAGCTCGGTGTCCGGGCGTGCCTTCGCGAGCAGCGCGCGAACGCCGTCCTCGTCCATGTCGGTGTCGCGGGGAGCGTCGAACTCGAACGTGAGCTCGTGGATGTCGACGAACAACGAGTCGGTGTCGTCGAACTCGTCGCGCCGCCCGTCCTCGCGCTGCTCCTCGCGGTACACGTAGCCGAGCACGTCGTCGCCGGCTGGCATCGTGACGATGAGGCCGCGGCCGGGTTCGAGCTGCTGGCGCAGCGACCGGCAGACGTGGGCGAACGCGAGGTCCTCGACGTCGAGGACGTCGACGGTGATGTCGACGGCTCCGTCGTCGCCGAGCTCGACGCCGTTGGGGAGGGTGTACGTGTTCGCCATGCCGTCAGTCTCCCAGAACGGCGGGGTGCGGATGCGCGCGGCGCGTCACGCGCCGCCGGCGCGCAGCCGCCTGGCCGCCCCGGCGAGCCACAGCTGCACGCCCTCCGACATGATGCGCGGGTCGAGGCCGGAGATGGCGGCGATCTGGTCGAGGCGGTAGCGCACCGTGTTGCGGTGGGTGCCGAGCCCGTCGGCGACCTGCGCGATCTGGCCGGAGTGGGCGAAGTAGGCGTCGAGGGTGGCGAGCAGCATCGATCCGTGCTCGGCGTCGTGGGCTTCGAGCGGCCCGAGCACTTCGGCGGCGAGCTCCAGCACGGGCACGTCGCGGCTCGCGAGCAGCAGCGAGGAGATGGACAGGCGTGCGGAGGTGGCGACGTCGATGTCCTTCGGCGCGTTGCGCAGCGCATCCCGGGCCTCGAAGTAGCTCCAGCGCAGGGCGAGGGAGGCCGGGTAGAGGTCGCCGATGCCGACCCGCGCCGCGATGCCCGCGGAGCGGGCGAGGCCGATGAACGCCTCGGCCGCGTTCGGCATGCGCGTGCGCTCCGGCGCGATGATGAGGAGACGGCCCTCGAAGACCGCGGACACCGACGACTGCAGCTCGGCGGGCAGCGGCAGCGCGGTGAGCTCCGCGGTGCGGCGTTCCTCGGTCTCGGCGACCAGCACGCGTGCGGCCTGACCCGTGGCCACGCCGAGCGCCGTCAGGCGCCGCTCGGCGTCCTCGACCGTGAACTTGCCGCGGATGAGGTCGTGCAGCACGTGCCCAGACGCGTCGCGGGCGGCGCGAACGCGACGCGTGTCCTGGATGAGCTGCAGGCTGAGCAGCGACCGCGCGTAGTTCACGAGGCCCTCGTTGACGCGGGGGTTGGTGATGTGGAGGGTCGCGCCTGCCGACTGGCCCGTGGAGATGGGGAGCGCATCCCACCCCGTGACGGCCTCGTCGTGCACGTCGAGGCTGCCGGCGAGCAGCTCGCCGAGGCGGGTCACGGCGACGTGCGAGCTCGTCAGCCTGGCGAGCCTCGCGGCGAGCCCCGTGATGCCGCCGTCGGAGAGCAGCGACGTCACCAGCTGCTGCTGCTGGCGGTGCTCGCTCTCGAGGCGCGAGTGCTGCTCGTCGGTGCTCGCCTGCGTCACGACCTTCGTGAGCGCCGCGAACGGCGTCTCGTAAGCGACCTCGAAGAGCGGGAGCCCGGCCTGCTCGGCCGCCGCTATGAGGGCGGCCGGCACGGTGTCGTGCGTGAAGCCGGTCCCGACGCCGAGCGCGACCGTGTCCGCCTCGACGAGGGACTCCACGAACGAGCGGTACGCGCGTGTGCCCCGCAGGCGCATCCCGGTCGTGAGCACCAGCTGTCCGCCCGTGAGGAACGGCTGCGGGTTGAGCAGCTCCGTCGTCGCCACCCACTCGATGCCGGCGCGCAGCGCCTGCGGCTCGCCCGTGTGCAGGGTGAGGCCCAGGGAACGGTTCGCGAGGAGCGTGTCGACGGTGGCGAGCATGCCCCGATTCTAGACATGCCCTAGACGGATGCACAGAAGTGGTCGGACCGGTCGTGCGCGTGCCCATTCGTCTCGCGGTGCAGAACCGCGTAGCCTTCAAGCCATACCAAGAGGTCGAACCCCGAGGAAGGAAGCACCGTGACGGAGTTCCGCATTGCCCAGGAGCGCAAGCTCGAAGGCGCCATTCCAGGCCCCAAGTCGCAGGCCCTGACTGCGCGTCGTGAGGCGAGCGTCTCCGCATCGCTTGTCCCCGCAGTCCCCGTGTACGCGGCTGACGTCGACGGCGCCATCATCCGCGACGTCGACGGCAACCAGTTCGTCGACTTCGGTGCCGGCATCGCCGTCACGAACGTCGGCGCATCCCACCCCCGCGTCGTCGCGGCCGTGCAGGAAGCGGCAGCGCACTTCACGCACACCGCATTCGGCATCACCCCGTATGAGGGCTACGTCGCCGTCGCCGAGAAGCTCATCGAGATCACGCCGGGCGACCACGCCAAGAAGGCCGTGCTCCTCAACTCCGGCGCGGAAGCCGTCGAGAACGCGGTCAAGATCGCCCGCCACTCGACCGGCCGCAACGCCGTCATCGCGTTTGACCACTCGTTCCACGGCCGCACGAACCTCACGATGGCCCTCACCGCGAAGAACATCCCGTACAAGGACGGCTTCGGCCCGTTCGCGCCCGAGGTCTACCGCGCGCCCATGAGCTACCCCTACCGTGACGGCCTCACGGGCGCCGAGGCGGCAGCGCGCACGATCGACGTCATCGAGAAGCAGGTCGGCGGCAAGAACGTCGCGGCCATCATCATCGAGCCCATCCAGGGCGAGGGCGGCTTCATCGTCCCCGCCGATGGATTCCTCCCCGCGCTCGTCGAGTGGGCGAAGGCCAACGGCGTCGTCTTCATCGCCGACGAGGTCCAGGCCGGCATGTGCCGCACCGGCGCCTGGTTCGCGTCGGAGCACGAGGAGATCGTGCCCGACCTCGTCACGATCGCCAAGGGCGTCGCGGGCGGCATGCCGCTGTCGGCCGTCGTCGGCCGCGCCGAGATCATGGACAGCGTGCACGTCGGCGGGCTCGGCGGCACCTACACGGGCAACCCGGTCGCCACGGCCGCCGCGCTCGCGACGATCAGCATCATGGAGGACGAGCAGCTCGCTGCCCGCGCCCTCGAGATCGAGACGATCGTGAAGACGCGCTTCGAGGCGCTCAGCGCCGAGCTCGGCGAGAACACGATCATCGGCGAGGTCCGCGGTCGCGGCGCCATGCTGGCGTTCGAGTTCGTCGAGGCCGGCACGGCGACGACCACGAAGAAGCCCCACCCGGCCGCCGTCAAGGCGATCGTCGCGGATGCGCTCGGCCAGGGCGTCGTGCTGCTCTCCTGCGGCACCTACGGCAACGTCGTGCGCCTCCTCCCGCCGCTCACCATCACGGACGAGCTGCTGAACGACGGCCTCGACGTGCTCGAGGCGGCTATCCGCGCTCAGGCGTAGAACGCCCGCGCCCGTCTCGGGCGCGCATCAAGCCGCCGGGGGAGACCCCGGCTACAGAATCTCGACGCCCCGGCACATTCTGCGCCGCCGGGGCGTCGAGGTATTTCCGGGCGTACCGCTCGCCGCCGCCCTGGCGCCCCGGGCGCAGACCCCCAACAACACAGACCTCGGGCAGATGCAGCTTCATCGCGAGACGAAGCTGCGTCTGCCCGAGGTCTGTGCCGGGACGCGTGTCTGTGTCGGGGACGCGTGTCAGTGCCTGCCGCGTGTCTGCGCCGGGCGGGTCAGGCGGCGGGGGCCCGCTTCGCCTTGCGCTGCGCCTTGATGGTCTTGTACGCGTTCTGCCCGGCGATGAACAGCAGGTACGCGCCGAAGAGGATGCTGCCGACCATCGGGTCGATGAGCACGGCGCACCACACGCCGAGGAGGCTCGTGAGCGCGGCCGTCAGCCCGATCGCGGCGGCCGCCTTCAGGTCGACATTGCGGCGGCGCGAGTTGCCGATCGTGCCCGTGATGGTGGTGGGGATCATGACGAGGAGGCTCGTGCCCTTCGCCTCGAGGTCGCTCGAGCCGAACAGCAGCATGAGCGCAGGCACGAGGATGACACCGCCGCCGACACCGATGAGCCCCGAGATGATGCCGGTGACGAGGCCGAGCGCGACGAGCATGAGTGCCGTGAGCGCCGTCATGGTGACCTCGGCGTCGCGGCTCGGCACGGCGAGGAACAGGGAGACGGCGACGCCGAGCAGGAACACGATGAACATCCACCGGAGCACGATGAGCGGCAGCTTGTTGAGGAGCCACGATCCGATCCAGGCGCCGGCGATGGCGCCGACGATGAGGATGAGGCCCGCGAGCCAGTTCACGGAGCCGGTCAGGACGTAGCCGACGACGCCGACGATGGCGGGCGGGATGATCGCGGCGAGCGACGTGCCAGCGGCGAGGCGCTGGTCGAACGCGAGCATGGCGGTCAGCGCGGGCACGATGATGGTGCCGCCGCCCACGCCGAGGAACCCGGAGAGGAAGCCTGCCGCGAGGCCGATCGAGATGAGCACTATCCAGTCGCGGCGGGTCCTGGTGGTGGCGGGCGTGGTCATGGAGCTCCTAGGTTCTGCGGTGTTCTGCGCCGAGGTGGGCGACGGCTTCCGCGAGGGCGCGGATGCCGAGGGCGACGTCGCCGAGCGATACTGCCTCGTCTGGGTGGTGGCTGACGCCGTCTGGGTTGCGCATGAAGAGCATCCCCACGTCGGTGATGGCGCCGATGGCCATGCCGTCGTGTCCGGCTGGGCTGAACAGGGTCGTCGGGTCTTCGGGCCGGCCCGAGCCGAGGATACTCCCGTCCACGGCGCTGCCCGGCACGAGCGTGGAGCGGATGCCTTCGCCGACGACGTCCTGCAGCAGCGGCGCGCAGAACAGGGCTGGGGCGTTGTGCACTTCGCGGGTGTGCCAGCGCAGGCGCCTGCGGCCCATGATGTCGTCGAGCTCGCGGGAGATCTGGTCCCACACGCGGTCGCGTTCGCCGTCGAATTCTCCGCGCAGGTCGAGGCTGAACCTCGCCTCGCCCGGAACGATGTTCATCGCGCCGGGGAACGCCTCGAACTGGCCGACCGTGCCGATGATGTGGTGCTGGGTGGAGCAGATGCGCTCGACGGCGAGGGCCGCCTCGCTCGCGCCGAGGAGCGCGTCGCGGCGCATGTCGTACGGGGTGCCGCCGGCGTGCCTGGCCTCGCCCTCGACGACGAGCTGGAAGCGACGGGCGGAGGCGATGGAGGAGACGACGGCGAGCGGTTCGCCGCGGGCGTGTAGCTCGGGCCCCTGCTCGATGTGCGCTTCGAGGTAGCCGACGAGCTCGCTCGGCCTGCGGGCGGCTTCCGAGACCCGGCCGGGGTCGAGGCCGAACTCGAGGGCGGCTTCGCGCAAGGTGGTGCCGTCTGGGTCCTCGAGCTCCCACCAGGCGTCGTCCCACGTGCCGGCGACGGCGGAGGAGCCGAGGAGCGCCTTGCCGAAGCGGGCGCCTTCCTCGTCCGAGAACGCGGCGACCTCGAGCCCGAAGTCGAACGGGGAGCGGGCGGGGGCATCCACCCCACTCGTGTCGTCGTCGTGGCGCTGGAGCAGGCGCACGACCTCGATGGCCATGAGCACGCCGACGATGCCGTCGTAGCGGCCGGCGTCGACGACCGTGTCGAGGTGCGAGCCGAGCATGAGCACGGGCGCCTCCGGGTCCGCCGCGGGGAGGAGGCCGAGCTGGTTGCCCGCCGCGTCCTGCCTGGTCTGCAGGCCGGCCTCGCGCATCCACTCGGCGGCAAGCCGGTTGACGCGCGCGTGCTCGGGGGAGAGGTGCACGCGGGTGATGGCGCCTGGGGTGGAGGTGATGCGGGCGAGCTCGTCGCAGCGCGCCATGACGCGGCGGGCGGCGAGCTCGAAGACGGTGGGATCGAGGGCGCCCAGTCGCGCGGCCGTCATTCGGCGGCTCCCAGGGGGCTGTCGGTTGCGCGGAAGACGTCGGCGGCGGCCTCGACTCCACCGCCGGTCGGCACGGATGCGCCGTATCGGCGGAGCACGGCCTCGAGCGCCGCGAGGGTCGTGAGCACGGTGTCCTTGCGGGCGTTGTAGCCCATCGTGCCGAGGCGCCACACCTTGCCGTGCAGCGGGCCGAAGGAGGTGCCGATCTCGATGCCGAAGTCGTCGAGCAGGTCCTGCCTTGCCGTGTCGCCGGGGACGCCGTCCGGGATGACGACGGCGACGACGTTGTTCATCTTGTGCGCGATGTCGCCGAAGACCTCGAGCCCGAGCGCCTGGACGCCGGCGAGCATGGCGGCACCGGCGACACGGTGGCGTTCGATGACGGCGTCCCGGCCCTCGCGCAGCAGGACGGCCGCGCACTCCCGCGCCGCGTAGAGCATGGAGGTGGCTTCCGTGTGGTGGTTCAGGCGTCTCGGCCCCCAGTAGTCGAGGATCATGGCGAGGTCGAAGTAGTTGGATCGGATGAAGTCGCTCGCGGACTCGTCACCCGTCTCGCGGATGCCAGCCTCGACCCGGCTGCGGGAGCGGATGACCTCGACGGCGCGCTCGGAGAGGGTGATGGGTGCCGAGCCGCTCGGGCCGCCGAGGCACTTCTGCAGGCCGGCGGTCGCGGCGTCGAGGCCCCAGGCGTCGGCGAGGAACTCGTTGCCGCCGATGGACGCCGTCGCGTCGGCGTAGAAGAGCACGCCGTGCTTCGCGCAGATGGCGCCGACCTCGTCGAGGGGCTGGTTCATGGTGGTGGAGGTGTCGCCCTGGACGAGGGCGAGGAGGGTCGGCTTGACGCGGACGATGGCCTCCTCGATCTGCGAGACGGGGACGACCTGCCCCCACGGCACCTCGATGGTGTGCACCTCGGCGAGGGCGCGCTCCGCGATCTCGGCGAGGAGGTGGCCGAACCGACCGAAGACGGGGACGAGCACACGGTCGCCGGGCCGGATGAGAGAGACGAGCGCCGCCTCGATGCCGGAGCGGGAGGTGCCGTCGACGAGCACGGTCGCGGTGTTCTCGGTCGCCCACACCTGCCGGTACAGCTCCTGCGTCTCGTTCATGGCCTGCGTCATGAACGGGTCGTACTGGCCGACGAGGGTGCTCGACATGGCGCGGAGCACACTCGGGTACGCCGAGATGGGTCCGGGCCCCATGAGGAGGCGGGCTGGCGGTTCGATGGGGAGGATCGCGGTCATCTGCTTCATTCTCTCGGTGCTCACGCGCTCGTCGCGTCGCGGCTGGTGGCTCTCGGCGTGGGGGCTGCGGCGGATGCGAGCCTGCGGCCGAGTCGGACGAGCGCCAGGTCGGAGCCCGCTCGCGACACGAAGCAGACGCCGACGGGCGCGGCCTGCGCGCTGCTCGTGGTCGGCAGGCTGAGGAGCGGCGCGGAGAGCGCGGGCAGCCCGGCGACGGCGGCCGGGGTGGTCATGCGCAGCGTCGCGGTGCGGATGGCGTCGATGCTCGCTGCATCCGCGGCTCGGCTCGGCGCTGCCCCAGGGGCGGTGGGGAAGAGGAGCACGGCATCGCGGACGAGTCGCTCGAGGCGGGCGCTGAGGGGAGCGAGGGCGTCGCGGGCCGCCTGCTCCTGCGCCTCGGTGATCTGCGAGGCGGCGAGGAACCGGGCAGCGACGGCGGGGCCCGTGGCGCCGGGGTGCGCTTCCAGCCATGGGCGGTTGTTGCGCCAGGCCTCAGCGCCCTGCACGATCCGGAACGGCTCCTGGTAGCTCGCGAGCTCGCCGATCGAGGCCCGCTCGACCGGCGCAGCCACGGCTCCGCGCTCCTCCAGCTCGCGCAGGAACGCCTCGAAGGCGGACACGGTCTCTGGCGAGGCGGCCGCCAGCACCTCGGCCGGCACGACGAGGCGGCCGGGGAGGTCCTCGCCGCGCTGCCCCGCCGCGCTCGCGGTGGACTCGGAGCTGTCGTAGGAGAGGCACCAGTCGGCGACCCGCTGCAGGGTCTCGCCGTCGCGCGTGAGCCACCCGACGGTGTCGAACGACTGCGCGAGCGGCAGGAGGCCCTGACGTGGCACGAGGTCGTGTGTCGTGCGCAGGCCCCACAGCCCCTGATAGGAGGCGGGGATGCGCACCGATCCGGCGGTGTCGGTCGCGAGGCCGATGTCGGCCTGGCCGTTGGCGACGGCGGATGCCGGCCCGCTCGAGGAGCCGCCGGGGAGGGCACCGGGCACGGCGGCGTTCGGGGGAGTCCCGAAGTGGGCGTTGTCGCCGGCGATCGAGTACGCGAACTCGTCGGTGCGGGCGATGCCGCGCAGGGAGGCGCCGCCGCGCAGCAGGTCCCTGACGGCGGGCGCGGTCCTCGTCTCCGCCTTCGCGGAGTCGAGGTAGCTGGGGTTGCCTGCGCCGATGCGGTAGCCGCGAATCGCGAAGAGGTCCTTCACGGCGACGGTGAGCCCTTCGAGGGGGCCCTCCCACGCGCCTTGGAAGAGCGGGTCGCCGACGGTGCGCCAGATCGAGCGGTCGAAGGCGCGGGGCCTCGGGGTCACGTGCGCGGCCGTGATGCGCCAGCCCTGCGGCAGCTGCTGCCAGAGCTGCGTCTGCAGTCCGAGCCCGCCGGTGGCGAAGCGCGAGGTGGAGACGAGCAGCGCGACGCCGTCGGCCAGGGCCCGGTACTCGATGCGCTCGATGGTGCGCTTCGCGACGCCGCCGCGCTGGGCGCGGAACTCGCTGATCTGCTCGTGGCCGACCAGCAGGCCGCTGTCGTCGCCGCGAAGCGTCGCGTCTCCTGGCGCGAACCAGGCGTCGAGCTCGTCGAGGTCGTTGCTCTGCACGGCCCGCTCGTAGGCTTCGAAGGCGGCGAGCAGCGCGGCGGGTGGGGTTCCGTCCGCGCGCGTCGTCTCTGGGGCGTTCTGCTCGACTGAGGTCACGCGGGTGCTCCTGTTCCGTTCTGCGGTGCCGTGCCAGCCGGCACGTCGGCGAAGTCGGCCTCGCGGATGCGGGCGTGCACGCCGCAGACGACGTCGACGACCTGCGAGATGTCGAAGTCGGTGGCCGCCGACAGGTACGCGTAGGCGAGGTGCTCGTCCATGCCCCACCGAGCCTGCAGCAGGTCGACGGCGGCGCGCACGCACTTGCGCATGGCCGCGTTCAGGTCTGGGTCGAGGCCGGTGGGCACGAGGTACTCGGGCGTGCGCACGAGCGGGCCGGTGAGGTCGCCAAACTCGCGCCGCGCATCCGCCGCCGGAACGACGTCGAAGGTGAGGGTCGCGCGCAGCGAGGCCTCGAGCGCCGTGAGGGCGACCTCGCCGTCGCCCTGCGCGAAGTGCGGATCGCCGACGTAGGCGAGCGCGTCGGGGACCTGCACGGGCAGGTAGAGCACGCTGCCCTCGGTGAGCAGCTTGATGTCGATGTTGCCGCCGTGCGGGCCGGGCGGCACGGAGTGCGGGCGCGCGCCCGCGGCGGGAGCGACGCCCATCGTGCCGAGGAACGGGGCGAGGGGGAACACGACGCTCCGAACGCCGCCCTCGGTGAGCGGCATGGTGCCGACGAGCTCGCCGCCGCGTTCCTCGACCGCGGCGAACACGCTCACGGTCTCGCGGCTGCGCGGCAGCACGCCGGGCAGCGCGCCCTTGCCGTGCCGGTTGGAGATGACCCCGTATGGCACGCGAGGCTCGAGCTTCTCGACCGTGATGCGCAGCAGGTCGCCTGGCATGGCGCCCTCGACGGCGATGGGGCCGGTCACGACGTGCGGGCCGTCGTTCGCCGGGTCGCGGGGCGCGTGCTCGGCGATCTCGATGGCGTCGAGCAGCACGGCATCCGGATGCACGCCGTGCGCCGCGAAGAACGCGGCGGGGTGCTGTCCCTGGTCGGGCAGCAGGCCCTCGTGGCTGACGGTGTCGATGACGACGCTCGCCCCGGGCCGCACGGTCAGCACGGGGGTGTCGCGCGCGCTCGGGAGCCTGCCCCAGATCGAGGTCGATGCTCCAGATGGCAGGTAGCTCGCGCCCTCAGGCAGGCGTGTGCCCGGCTGCAGGATGGGGAGCGGGGCGAATGCCGGCGTGGCTGCGCCGACGCCGTAGCGGTTCGCCGCGGGAGCTGCGGTGGGAATCGTGGTCATGCTGCCTGCTCCTCGTCGAGGTCCAGTCGTGCGGGGTTCGCCGCCGCGAGCACCTCGCGGCCCAGGCGGGACGTGAGCCCGGCTGCCCGTGCGTAGATCAGCTCGCCGTGCAGGTAGGTCGAGTCGACGACCCCGTGCAGCCGCGCCCCGTGCCACGGACTGATCTTGGTGCGGTACTCGAGGGTATTCTCCTCCAGCGTGTGCTCGAGGTCTGGTTCGAAGATCGCGAAGTGGGCCGGGGCGCCGACCGTGATGAGGCCACGGTCCTCGAGGCGCACGAGCGCGGCCGGTCCCGTGGTGAAGAGGGGCAGGATCGCCTCCAGCGGGATGCCGCGCCGCCTGGCCTCGGTCCAGACCGCGGTGAGCCCGGTCTGCACCCCGGCGATGCCACCCCACGCGGTGCCGAGGTCGGGCCCCGCCTTGAGCTCGAGCGTTGCTGGGGAGTGGTCGCTGACGATCGCGTCGATCGTGCCGTCGAGCACGCCGGCCCAGAGCGCGTCCTGGTTCGCGGTGTCGCGGATAGGTGGGCAGCACTTGAAACGCCCGTCGCCGTCCGGCACCTCCTCGGCCCGAAGGCTCAGGTAGTGCGGGCAGGTCTCGATCGTGATGCGCACGCCGTCGGCCTTCGCCGCGCGGACCAGGTCGAGGGCCTCTGCCGCCGACACGTGCACGATGTGCGCCCTGGCGCCGGTGCGCCTCGCCGCGGCGATGACGGCGCGGATCGCCTCGACCTCCGCGACCGGCGGCCTCGACGCGACGAAGTCGGAGAAGACGGGGCCGGATGCCTCGCTCAGGTGCGCTTCGAGCTCGGCGTGCGCGATCAGGAGCCCATCGACCTCGGCGAGCTCCTCGAGCGCCTGCTCGAGCTCGGGGAACGAGAGGTGATCGAACTCGTCGATGCCGCTCGGCGCGAGGAAGCACTTGACGCCGACCGCGCCCGCCGCGAGCAGCGGACGCAGGGAGCCGAGGTTCTGCGGGACGACGCCGCCCCAGTAGGCGAGGTCGACGGCCAGCTGGCCGGAGGTCGCCGCGCGCTTCGCGTCGAGCGCCTCGACGCTCGTCGTGACGGGCAGCGAGTTGAGCGGCATGTCGACGACCGTCGTGACCCCGCCAGCGGCGGCGGCAGCCGTGCCCGTCGCGAAGCCCTCCCAGTGCGTGCGGCCCGGCTCGTTGAGGTGCACGTGCGTGTCCACGAGGCCAGGCAGGAGCACCTGGGTGTCCGGCAGGACGACGTCGGCGTCGTCGTCGAACGGGGCGATGGCGGCGATGGTGCCGTCGCTGACGGACACCGTCGCCGGCGAGAATCCGCCGCCGAGGAAGACGCGTCGCGCGGAGATCCTCATGCGATCGCCGCCGCTGGAACCCGCAGCTGCCCCTGCGGCGCGGCCTGCGCCCGGGTGGGGCGTGCGTACTCGTCCCGCTTGCTCGTGCCGACGCCCATGCGCGACATCGCCGCGACGAGCCCGACCGATGCGGCGACGCCGTCGACGACCGGCACCCCGACCCGCTCGGAGAGGCGAGCGCACAGGTCGGCCATGCCCGCGCATCCGAGCACCACCGCGTCGGCGCCGTCCTCCCGGACGACTCGCTCGCACCACGCGGCGATGTCCTCGAACGCCGCCGAGCCGGTCTCCTCGAGTGCGAGGACGGGGATGCCGGTGCCGTACGCCGCGACGCACGCCCGCTCGAACCCGTACCGCTGCACGAGGTCGTCGGCGCGGCCGAGCGTGCGGGAGAGGGTCGTGACGATGCCGAACGTGCGCCCCGTGAGCGCCGCGACGTGCATGGCCGCCTCGGCGATGCCGATGACGGGCACGTCGACGAGCTCGCGTGCCGCGTCGAGCCCCGGGTCGCCGAAGCAGGCGATGACGTAGCCGTCGCTGCCGCCGTCCGCGAGATCGCGCTCGACGAGCTCGACGACGACGGAGGCCGCCCGCACCTCGTCGAAGTGGCTCTCGATGGCCTCCGGGCCCTCACCGGGGGCCGGGCACACGGCGACGATCTCGACGCCGGGGCCGGCCACGGCTCTGGCCGCTGCCGCGACCTTCTGCGTCATGGCGACGGAGGTATTCGGGTTGATGAGCGTGATGCGCATGCTGGGTCAGTCCTCCTCGATCGATCCGTCGGAGATGCCGGCGGTCTCGCCCTCGAACGTCGGCATGAGCGGCTGGCGGCGCTCGAACAGGACGAAGAGCGCGAATCCGAGTCCGCAGCCGATGAACCAGCTGAAGTCGGCGAGGTAGCTCAGGTCCAGGATGCCCGCCTCGGCGAGCGGCCGGGTCAGCACCGCGATCGCGACCGTCGGGGCGCCGGCGAGCACCATGGCCCACGCCGCGTTCGGGTTGAACCCCTTGCGGTACCAGTAGGCGCCCGTCTCGCTCATCGTGAACATCTCGTCGACCTTGATGCGCTGCCTGCCAATCACGTAGTAGCCGGCGATGAGGATGCCGAAGAGCGGTCCGATGAGCGCACCGAGCACGCCGAGCGTGTTCTGGATCGCGGCGTCGTTGTTGTACCAGTTCCACGGGGTGAGCAGCACGGAGCCGACGGCGGCGATCATGCCGCCCATCCGCCAGCTGATCCTGTGCGGGGCGACGTTCGAGAAGTCGAACGCCGGCGCGATGAAGTTCGCCACGATGTTGATGCCGACCGTCGCCGTCACGAACGTGAGGCCGCCGAGGAGGATCGCGAAGTGCGTGTCGATGCGCTCGACCGTGTGGATCGGGTCCGTGATGAGCTCGCCGAAGACGGGCACGGTGGCGCTCGCGGTGAGCACCGTGAGGATGGAGAAGAACAGGAAGTTGAGCGGGAGCCCGAGGAAGTTGCCCCGCTTCACGGCCTTGTAGCTCTTCGCGTACCTCGAGAAGTCGCCGAAGTTGAGCATGGGGCCGGAGAAGTAGGAGACGACGATCGCGATGGCCGTGAACATGACCGGGATGGAGGCCCAGAAGTCGAGCGGCTCACCCGCGGAGAGGTTGAAGTCGATGTTCTCCCAGCCCGCCTGGCTGACGAGGTAGATGGCGAGCACGATCATGACGACGTACACCGCTGGCCCCGCCCAGTCGATGAAGCGGCGGATGGACTCCATCCCGCCCCAGAACAGCGCTGCCTGCGCGAACCAGAGGATCGCGTAGGAGATCCAGCCGAGCGCCGACAGGCCGAGGAACGAGTAGTCGGTGCGCAGCACCTCGCTGGCGGGGATGAACTTGAGGAACACGATGTTGAGCGACTCGGCGGCGAGGAACGTCTGCACGCCGTACCAGGCGATGGCGATGAGGCCGCGGATGATCGCCGGGATGTTGGCGCCCTTGACGCCGAAGATCGCGCGGTTCACGACGGGGTAGGGCACGCCCGTCTTCTGGCTCGACTTGGCGACGAGGTTCGTGAAGAACTGCACGATGAGGATGCCGACGATGAGGGCGACGAGCACCTGCCAGCTGGCGATGCCGAGCGCGAAGAGGCTGCCGGCCGTGACGTAGCCGCCGACGCTGTGCACGTCGGACATCCAGAAGGCGAAGATGTTGTAGGAGCCCCAGCGCTGCTTGCGCAGGGGAGCGAGGTCCTCGTTCGCGAGCCGCGGGTCGTAGCCGGGCTTCATGTTGCCGTCGCCGACGGGGTGGCCCGCCGCCTCGACGAGGTTGTCGGGCGCCGCGCCTTCGGTGCCCAGGCCGCGGGTGCTGCCGGATGCGCCAGTCTGTGCCAGTTGATCGGTCATGCGTTGAAGTTATGACTTCACGCTTCGCGGGAGGTTTCTGCAATGTAACGCTCGTGTAAAACCGAGGTCCCCTCGATGGCGTGCAGTCAGCACTTCACGGTCTCGGCGGTGACCGCGGCGCTGCGTCGGTCTCCGGAGTCAGACTCCCGCTGCCGCCCCGAGTCCGCGGATGAGCGCGTCGAGCCCGCGCTCGAAGGCCTGCTCGCGCAGCCCCAGCGGTGTGTGCGCCGCGACGGAGGCCGCGAGCGTGGGTGCCGCATCCGCCTGATCGCCGAGCTCGAAGATATCGAGGGGCGCGTTGAGGTCGTACGCGGAGCCGTAGACGAACGACTCGATCGCCACGATCGCCGGCATGATGTTGGCGTCCGGCCAGCCGGCCCGTCGGAGGCCTGAGGCGACCCCCTCGTACATCGCGAGCGTGTCGGTCGCGCCGGCGACGGGCATCTTCGCGATCGCCTCCACGAGCGAGTCGTGCTCCTTCATGACGAGGCGGTAGCTGCGCGCCCAGCTCGCGAGGGCCGCGTCCCACGGCTCGGTCTCGAACGCCGAGGCGTCGACGGCGGCCATGAGGCGATCCTCGATCCAGCGCAGGATCTGCCGCTTCGAGTGCGCGTGGTTGTAGAGGGCCGCGGGGGTGACGCCGAGCGCCTTGGCGAGCTTCGCCATCGTCAGGGCGTCGTACCCCTCGTGGGTCGCGACGCGCATGGCGGCGTCGGTGATGCGCTTCTGCGTGAGGATGCGCGTGCGGGGTCGCCCAGCACGCCGCTGTCCGTCAGACTCCACATGCTCGCTGGTGCTCACTGGCCCTCCCGTTGTCCGACCCTAGCTCCTCGGAAATGCGGCTTGTCCGAGGGGCCCGTCTCGACTAACGTAAATTAATCCTGTTTATTTGGAAGGCGGCGCCAGGAAGCCGGCCGCCAACCACACTCACTTCGACGGCGAAGCCAGGGCGCTTGGAGCTGTCACAACGGAAAGAGCGGAAATGCAGACCATCGAACGCGACGTCGTCATCATCGGAGCAGGCCCCTCCGGCCTCACAGCGGCCCGCCGCCTCACCCAGGCAGGCAAGACCGTCGCCGTCCTCGAGGCGCGCGACCGAGTCGGCGGACGCACCTGGAGCAACATCATCGACGGCCAGTTCTTCGAGATCGGCGGCCAGTGGGTCTCGCCAGACCAGACGGCGCTCCTCGCCCTGCTCGAAGAGCTCGGCAAGGGCACCTTCTCGCGCTACCGCGAGGGCAAGTCGGTCTACATCAGCCCCAAGGGCGAGCGCACCGTCTACGAGGGCGACACGTTCCCCGTCAGCGAGCACACCGCCGCCGAGATGGACCGCATGATCGAGCTCCTCGACGGCCTCGCCGCCGAGATCGGCCCCGTCGAGCCGTGGGCGCACGCCAAGGCGCGCGAGCTCGACACCATCTCCTTCCACCACTGGCTGCGCCAGCAGTCCACCGACGAGGAGGCCTGCAACAACATCGGGCTGTTCGTCGCCGGCGGCATGCTCACCAAGCCGTCCTTCGCGTTCTCGGCGCTGCAGGCAGTGCTCATGGCCGCATCCGCCGGTTCGTTCTCGAACCTCGTCGACGAGAGCTTCATCCTCGACAAGCGCGTCATCGGTGGCATGCAGTCGGTCAGCCAGCAGATGGCGCAGGAGCTCGGCGACGACGTGTTCCTGAACAACCCAGTGCGCTTCCTCCACTGGGAGGACAACGGAGCGGGCAATGCGGCCTCCGTCACCGCGGTCGCCGACCACATCACCGTCAAGGCGCAGCACGCCATCATGGCCGTGCCGCCCAACCTCTACTCGCGCGTCTCCTTCGTCCCCGCCCTGCCGCGCCAGCAGATGATCGTGCACCAGCACATCTCCATGGGCCTCGTCATCAAGGTGCACGCCACCTACGCCACCCCGTTCTGGCGTGAAGAGGGCCTCAGCGGCACCGCGTTCGGCGCCGGCCACATCGTGCAGGAGGTCTACGACAACACCAACCACGAAGACGAGCGAGGTACCCTCGTCGGCTTCATCACCGATGAGGCGGCGGAGGCCATGTGGGCGCTCAGCGACGAGGAGCGCAAGGCCGCCGTCCTCGGCTCCGTCGCCGAGTTCCTCGGGCCGAAGGCCCTCGACCCCGAGGTCTTCTACCTCTCCGACTTCGGCGCAGAGGAGTGGACCCGCGGCGCGTACGCCACGAGCTACGACCTCGGCGGACTCCACCGCTGGGGCGCCATCCAGCACGACCCGGTCGGCCCGATCTTCTGGTCGAGCTCCGACCTCGCGGCAGAGGGCTACCAGCACGTTGACGGCGCGGTGCGGATGGGCGAAGCTACGGCGAAGCGCATCCTCCAGTCCTGAGCGCCCACGGCATCCCGAAATCGGACGACACCCCAAGAATTGGAGAGGCAGCATGGCGCAGCGTTTCGTAGTGGGCTACATCGCGAGCGATCGAGGGCATGACGCCCTCGCCCTCGCCTCCTTCCTCGCGAAGGGCACCGACACGGAGATCATCGTCGCGATGATCACGCCGGAGACGTCGCCGTACAGCGGCACGCATCCGCTGCCGCTCGACGATGCCGACAGCATCATCGGCAAGCAGATCGACACGTGGATGAGCGAAGCGCTCGCCCAGGTGCCGGAGGGCATCGCGGCGCGCGGCGTCGTCCGCAGCGCCACGGGCGAGGCCCAGGGGCTCATGGACATCGCCGCTGAATTCGGCGCTGCCGCGCTGGTCATCGGCGCCGCCACCACCGCACTGCTGCGGCAGTTCACCATCGGGACAGTGGCATCCACGCTGCTGCACGCCTCGCCGCTGCCCGTCGCGCTCGCTCCGGCTGGGTTCGCCGAAGAGGGGCCCGTCACACGCATCACCACGCTGTTCGGCACCCGCTCGGGGGCCGCCGCGCTCATCGGCACCTCCGTCGAGAGCGCGCTGCAGCGCGACGTGCAGCTGCGCCTGCTCTCGCTCGTGCAGCTCGACCGGGTCCCGCCCAGCCAGGTGCAGGAGGTCGACGAGTTCGTGCGCGAGTTCGGTGGGGCAGTGCTCGCCGGCCGTGCGGAGGCCCTGCTGGAGTCGGGCAAGGCCACCGTCGAGACGGTCGAGGGCGAGAGCCTCGAGGCCGCACTCGAGCGGGCCGACTGGAAGCCGGGCGATGTCGCCTTCGTCGGCTCCAGCCGCCTCGCCCAGGGAGGGCGCATCTTCCTCGGCGCCCGCGCGCAGCGCCTGCTGCGCGTGCTGACCGTGCCGATCATCGTCGTGCCGCGCGCCGCGCAGCCTGCCGAGGCGCCCAAGTCCGCTCCCGAATCCCCAGCGACAGGAACAGGGCAATGACCAGGACAGAAGACAGCACGGAGCGGGGCGGACTCAGCTCCAAGGGGCTCTCCGCAGGCAAGGTCGGCGTCATCGGCGCGACCATCATCGGCATCTCGTGCATCGCCCCGGCGTACACGCTGACCTCGGGTCTCGGCCCGACCATCTCGCAGGTCGGCCTGCAGACGCCGGCGATCCTCTTCATCGGCTTCATCCCGATGGTGCTCGTCGTCTTCGGCTACCGCGAGCTGAACTCGGCCATGCCGGACTCCGGCACCACCTTCACGTGGGCGTCCCGCGCGTTCGGGCCCTGGATCGGCTGGATGGGCGGATGGGGGCTCATCGCGGCGACCGTCCTCGTGCTCTCGAATCTCGCGGCCGTTGCCGTGGACTTCCTGTTCATCCTGCTCGCGCAGGTGTTCCAGAATCCGGAGCTCGCCGACCTCACGACGGTGCTGTGGATCAACATCCCCGTCACGATCCTCTTCACGGCGCTCGCGGCGTGGATCTCGTACCGGGGAGTCGAGGCGACCGAGAAGATCCAGGTCGGGCTCGTCGCGTTCCAGCTCATCGCGCTGGCCTGGTTCATCGTCGCCGCCTTCATGCACCTGAGCAACAACACGGCCTTCGACCCGACCCCCATCGAGCTGTCCTGGTTCAACCCCTTCGAGCTGGGCGACATGGCCGTCGTCGCCGCCGGCGTCTCGCTGTCGATCTTCCTCTTCTGGGGCTGGGACACGGTCATCACGATGAACGAGGAGGCGAAGGACCCGAAGAAGACACCGGGCCGCGCCGCCATGCTCACGATCATCATCATCATGGTGATCTACCTGCTCACGACCCTCGCCGTGCTCGTCTTCGCGGGCATCGGCACCGAGGGCCTCGGAGCCGGCAACCCGGACAACCAGGAGAGCATCTTCGCGGCGCTCGCGGGGCCGGTCATGGGGCCGTTCGCGCTGCTGATGTCGATCGCCATCCTGTCGTCGTCGGCGGCCTCGCTGCAGTCGACGATGGTCTCCCCATCGCGCACGATCCTCGCCATGGGGCACTACGGCGCCCTGCCGAAGCGCTTCGCGGACGTCAGCCCGCGCTTCAAGTCGCCGTCGGTCGCGACCCTGGCCTCGGCCATCGCCGCTGTCGTGTTCTACGTCGTCATGAGGCTGCTCTCCGAGAACGCGCTGTGGGACACGATCGCGGCCCTCGGCCTCATGATCTGCTTCTACTACGGCGTCACGGGGCTCGCGTGCGTCTGGTACTTCAGGCACAGCCTGTTCAGCTCGGCCAGGAACTTCTTCTTCCGGTTCCTGTTCCCACTGCTCGGCGGCATCGTGCTGCTGTACTTCTTCTACGAGACGGCCGTCGCGTCCCTGTCGCCGTCGTTCGGCTCAGGCTCGGCGGTCTTCGCGACGAGCTACGACGCCGACGGCATCGCCCAGGACGGCATCGGTCTCGTGTTCGTGCTCGGCATCGGAGTGCTGCTGCTCGGCGTGGTCATCATGGTCGTGCAGTACTTCCGCAGCCCCGGGTTCTTCCGCGGCGAGACGATCCAGATCGGCAACGACCGCGACACGCAGTCGATCGAGGTGCTGAAGGACTAGCTGTCCCGCGGTATCCCGCATCCCAACCCGCCCCGCCGCATCCGCCGCAGATGGGGCACTTCCACCCCGTATCGAGCGCTGATACGGGGTGAAAGTGCCCCATCTGCGGCGGATGCGGCGGTGGGGGCGTTGCACAGGGGGTGTTGCGCAGCTCGGGTGGGCGTTGCAGAGCGGGGGCGGGGCGGCGAGGTCAGCTCGCGCAGGTGGTGTCCTCCGCCGTCCGGCCGACGATGTCGTCGGAGAGGGTCAGCGGCTCGCCGGGCGCGGCAGCCGCGTCGTCCGATCGCGTCGCGTCGTCGGGCTGTTCCGGGCCTTCCTGCTCGCCGTCGCCATCGGGGGCATCCCCGGCGGATGCATCCGCTGCCTGGTCATCCTGGAACGACAGCGGCTGGTCGGCGCGGAGGGTCGCGAAGATGGCGTCGGTCTCCGCCGTGATCGGCTCGACTCGGTTCGGGTCCGCCCAATAGGGCGCGACGGGCAGCTGCAGCATGACGATGCGGTCGAGGTCGACGTTCGCGAGCGTCTGCGCGAGCGCGACGAGGCTGCTCGGCTGCGCGAGCGCCTCGTCGACGGTCATGGCCTTCGACGCGGAGTCGGCGAGCCCGTAGAGGGCCCCCGGGTTGGTGAGCGTGCCGGCGCTCGTGACCTTCCGAGCGAGGGAGGCGAGGAACGCCTGCTGGGCCTGGATGCGCCCCAGGTCGCTCCCGTCGGCGAAGCCGTGCCGCGTGCGCAGGAACGCGAGGGCCGCCTCGCCCTGGAGGCTGTGGGTGCCCGCGGTCATGTACAGCCCCGAGTAGTCGTCGGCGATGTCGTTCTCGACGCACACGTCGACGCCGCCGATGGCCTCCGTGATGCCGATGACGCCGTCGAAGCCGACGACGATGAAGTGGTCGATGTCCAGGCCGGTGAAATCGCGGATCGTGTCGAGCGAGCAGAACGGCCCGTTCTCGAGCGCCCCGTTGATCTGCGCGGCCTCCTGCGCTGGCACCACGGCACCGTCCGGGGTCGTGCATTCCGGGGTCGGCAGCATCGTGTCTCGGGGAATGCTGATGAGGGTCGCGTCCTCGCGATCGGCCGACACGTGCAGCAGCATCATGACGTCGGACCGCGCCCCGCTGGCCTCCCCGTAGTCGGCGCTCGACTGCCCGTCCCTGGAGTCGGAGCCCATGATGAGGATGTTAACGGCGCCATCCCATCCGGAGATCTCGGTGCCCGTTCCGTCCGCTCGACCCACGGCGTTGTCGGCGAGGTTGCCCACGACCTGGAAGTAGGTCGCGGAGATGAAGCCGATGCCGGCGACCATGGTCACGCAGACGGCCGCCGCGGCGGCGACCATGAGGCGGCGTCGCACGAACTTCGAGCTCGTGCGCCTGTGCCGCGAGACGTGGCGCCCGCTGCCGGTGATCGGGCGGCGAGGTCCAACCGCCGGTGTCCGCCTGGAGGACCGGGTTCTGGGCTGCGGTTCGTCGTCGCCGCCGCCGTCGAGCAGGGTCTCGATCACGGGATGCGGATCTGTGGGCCTCTTCATGGTCCCTCTCGCTCGAGGTCGATGCCCGCCGTCGGTCAAGGGAGGGGCGATATCTGACAACTGCCAATGTCTCGCGAGGCGCGGCGCAATGCAAACCGAGCGCCGCCCCGGAGGCCCCGGCCGTTCTGTCGATTCACGCAATATTTCCGGGCCGTTTCGGCCCATTGACGGTTCTCCGGGGATGGGCCATCATCACCAAATGACAACATCGGAAACCGCAGCGGCGGCGAAGCTCAACGAGGAGCTGCATGGTGGGGGACTGAGCGCGAAGGGCCTCTCCGCCGGCAAGGTCGGGGTGCTCGGGGCGGCCGTCATCGGCGTCTCCTGCATCGCGCCCGCCTACGCCGTCACGTCCGGCCTCGGCCCCACCATCGCGCAGGTCGGCGTCTACACGCCCGCCATCATGCTCGTCGGGTTCATCCCGATGCTGCTCGTCGTGTTCGGCTACCGGGAGCTCAACACGGCGATGCCGGACTCCGGCACCTCGTTCACGTGGGCGACCCGCGCGTTCGGGCCGTGGATCGGGTGGATGGGCGGATGGGGGCTCATCGCCGCGACCGTCCTCGTGCTCTCGAACCTCGCGGCCGTCGCCGTCGACTTCTTCTTCATCATGCTGGCGCAGATCTTCCAGAACCCGGAGCTCGCGGACCTGACGCGCGTGCTGTGGATCAACATCCCGATGACCGTCATCTTCACTGCCCTCGCCGCGTGGATCTCCTACCGCGGCGTCGAGTCGACGAAGAAGGTCCAGTACGTCCTCGTGGTCGTGCAGCTCATCGCCATCGTCTGGTTCATCATCGCGGCGTTCGTGCACGTCGGGAACGGCACCGCGTTCGACGCGACCCCCATCGAGCTGTCGTGGTTCAACCCGTTCGAGGTGGGCTCGCTCGCCGCGATCTCCGCCGGCGTCTCGCTGTCGATCTTCCTGTTCTGGGGCTGGGACACGGTCATCACGATGAACGAGGAGGCGAAGGATCCGGAGAAGACCCCGGGCCGTGCCTCCATGCTCACGATCTTCGTCATGGTCGCGATCTACGTGCTGATGACGCTTGCGGTCCTCGCCTACGCGGGTATCGGCGAGGAGGGCCTCGGTGCCGGCAACCCAGACAATCAGGAGAGCATCCTCGCCTCCCTCGCGGAGCCGATCATGGGCCCGTTCGCGCTGCTCATGACGGTCGCCGTCATGTTCAGCTCGGCGGCCTCGCTGCAGTCGACGATGGTGTCGCCCTCTCGCACGCTCCTCGCCATGGGGCATTACGGGGCGCTGCCCAGGTCGTACGCCAGCGTGAGCCCCCGCTTCAAGTCGCCGTCGGTGGCGACCATCGCCTCGGCGGCCGCGGCGATCGTCTTCTACATCGTGCTGCGGCTGCTCTCCGAGAACGCCCTCTGGGACACCATCGCGGCGCTCGGCCTCATGGTGTGCTTCTACTACGGCGTCACGGGGCTCGCATGCGTCTGGTACTTCCGCCGCTCGCTGTTCTCCTCGACGCGGAACCTGTTCTTCCGGTTCCTCTTCCCGCTGCTCGGCGGGCTCGCGCTGCTCTACTTCTTCTTCGAGACCGCCAGGGCGTCGCTGTCGCCGTCGTTCGGCTCGGGCTCCGCGGTCTTCGCGACGAGCTACGACGCCGACGGCATCGCGCAGGACGGCATCGGCCTCGTATTCGTGCTCGGGGTCGGCGTGCTCCTGCTCGGCGTCGTGCTCATGGTCGTGCAGTACGTCCGCAGCCCGGGGTTCTTCCGCGGCGAGACGATCAAGACGGGCGCGGATGGCGACGCGGAGCCTGCGCCGGCGCTGCAATGAAGCGGCTCGGCGCGGGCTCGGCCGCGCCGCTGTAGGCTGGCACGGTGAAGATCGCGCGCTTCGAATACCAGGGTCAGCTCACTTTCGGCATCCTCGACGAGGAGGAGAAGGTCTACGTCAAGCTGGCGGGTGACCCCCTCTACCTCGGCTACGAGACGCTCGACGAACGCATCCCGATCGACCAGGTGCAGCTGCAGTCGCCCGTGCTGCCGCGCTCGAAGGTGATCGGCTTCGGACGCAACTACGCGGAGCACGCGAACGAGCTCGGCAACGAGGCCGCCGAGGTGCCCATGATGTTCCTCAAGCCGAACACCTCGGTCATCGGCCCCCGCCACCCGATCGTGCTGCCGCCCCAGTCGGAGCGCGTCGACCACGAGGCGGAGCTCGCCGTCGTCATCGGCCAGGTCGCCCGCAACGTGCCGGCCGCCGACGCGGCTCAGGTCATCTTCGGCTACACGATCGCGAACGATGTCACGGCCCGTGACCTGCAGAAGAGCGACGGCCAGTGGGCTCGCGCGAAGGGCTTCGACTCGTTCTGCCCGCTCGGCCCGATCATCGAGACCGACTTCGACCCCTCGAAGGGCCGCATCACCGCTGAGGTCAACGGCGAGCTGCGCCAGGAGGGCGACCTCTCGCAGATGATCACGTCGGTCGCGAAGCTCGTCGAGTACGCGTCGAGCGTGTTCACGCTGCTGCCGGGCGACATCATCCTCACGGGCACGCCCGCGGGCGTCGGTCCGCTCGCGAAGGGCGACACGGTCACCTGCACGATCGAGGGCATCGGCTCGCTCTCCAACCCCGTCACCGCGCGCTAGGCGCTCGGTCGGGCAGAACCACCGCTGCCAGTCAGATGCGCCCCCTCGGCTTCCGAGAGGGCGCATCTGACTGGCAGCGTTCTGCGTGGGGGTGGGCCCCCGTCGCTAGCTCTTCGCGACCGCGGTCGCCGTGGCGAGCTGCTCGACGAGCATCGGGAGGAAGAACGGGATGGAGAGGGCGGTCGGCGAGATGGCCGCGCCGTTCTCCTCGCCCACGAGCGCTGCGACGGCGCCCTTGGAGACGGCGGGGATGAGCTTCGTGCGGTCCGAGGTCAGGAACGTCTGCAGCTGCTCCTCGGTCTCGGTCTGGGTGAAGACGACGTCCGCGTCGATCTTGTCGAGGTTCTCGCTGGAGACGGTCGTCGAGAACGTCGACTCCCCGGTTGCGAGTTCCGCGACGGATGGCGCGCTCGTGAAGCCGAGGTCGGTGAGCAGCTCGACGCGCGGGTCGTTCTCGAGGAGGAGGTAGAAGGTGTCCACATCCTCGGACGCGTAGGCGATCGTCGTGCCTTCGAACTCGGGATGCTCGGCGGCCTGATCGGCGACCTGCTGGTCGAGGTCGGCGAGGATCTCGTTGGCGTCCGCCTCGAGGCCGAGGGCCTTGCCGGTGTCGGTGATGACGTCACGCCACGGCGTCGACCAGATCGCTTCCTCGGGGGCGACGACGGGCACGCCGGCCGCGGTGACGGCGTCGTACTCCTCCTGCGTGAGCCCGGAGTAGGACGCGATGAACACGTCGGGGTCGGTGGCGAGCAGCGCCTCCACGGAGAGCTCGTAGGTGGCGTTGTCGAGGATGACGGGGGCTTCGCCGCCGAGCTCCTCGATCTTGTCGGAGACCCACGGCGCGATGCGGTCCTCGCCTCCGCCGTAGTCCATCGATGCCATGGCGACGGGGACGATGTCGAGCGCGAGGACCGCGTCGGTGACGCCCCATCCCCACGTCGCGACGCGGGTCGGCGCCTCTTCGATCGTGGTGGTGCCGTACATGTGCTCGAAGGTGACGGGGAAGCTCGCGGCGTCGCCCGGTGCGGCGGCCGCGTCGCTCGTGTCGGTGGCGGCGGGGGCGCAGGCGCTGAGCGCGAGCGCCGTGACCGCCACCGCGGCGGCGGCGATCGGTCGGAGGGTGCGGTTCATGGGGTGGTTCCTTTCGTGCGGATGCGTGAAGAGCTGGGGGTGGAGAGGGGCTACTCGGGCTCGCTGCCCGTGTGGGCGCCTCCCGGGACGGGGACGATGAGGGGTGTTCTGGTGAGGGGGTCCGGCATGACAAGCGCGTCGAGGGCGAAGGCGTCGGCGACGACCTCTTTCGTGAGCACCTCGGTGGGGGAGCCGTTGGCGACGATGCGACCGTCGCGCATCACGATGAGCTCGTCGGCGTAGCGGGCCGCGAGGTTCAGCTCGTGCAGGACGACGACGATGGTGGTGCCTTCGCGCCGGTTGAGGCTCACGAGCAGGTCGAGGACCTCGAGCTGGTGGCTGAGGTCGAGGAACGTCGTGGGCTCGTCGAGGAGGAGCACCTTGGGGTTCTGCGCCAGGGACATGGCGATCCAGACGCGCTGCCGCTGCCCGCCGGACAGGTCGCCGACCGGTCTATCGGCGAGCTCCGCGACGCCGGTGCGGCGCATGGCCTCGTCGACGTGCTTCGTGTCGGCGGTTCCCCAGCGGTCGAAGAGTCCGCGGTGCGGGTGCCGGCCTCTCGAGACGAGCTCGGCGACCGTGAGTCCGTCGGGGGCGGTCGGATGCTGGGGGAGCATCCCGACGGTCTGCGCGAACCGGCGCCTGGGGATGCTGGCGGCGTCGACGTCGT
Organism: Pseudoclavibacter sp. RFBI5; assembly: GCF_002931395.1. Lineage (NCBI taxonomy): Bacteria > Bacillati > Actinomycetota > Actinomycetes > Micrococcales > Microbacteriaceae > Pseudoclavibacter > Pseudoclavibacter sp. RFBI5. The sequence goes on from NZ_PSYA01000005.1 coordinate 83,377, forward strand.
CGAGCTGCACGCTGCCGGCGAGGGGCGAGGTGAGGCGCGCGAGCACGCCGAGGAGGGTGGACTTGCCGCAGGCGTTGGCGCCGATGATCATCGTGATGCGGCCCGGGGTGATGTCGAGGTCGAGTCCTTCGATGACGGTGCGGCCGGGGTAGCCGGCCGAGAGGCCGCGTGCGGAGAGGCGCGGCCCCGCTGGCGTTGCGGCGGTGGGGTCGACCGAGGCTGCGGGTGCTTGGTGGTCGCCGGTCACAGCTGGCGTCCTTTCGTCGAGGCGAGGAGCCAGAGCAGGAACACGGCGCCGACGGCCCCCGTGACGACTCCGACGGGCAGTGAGGTGTCCGGGATCGCGAACTGCGCGACGAGGTCGGCGCCCGTGAGGAGGGCGGCCCCCGTGATCGCGCTCGTCCCGACTCCGATGGAGCCGTGGCCGAGCAGGGACCTGGCGATGGCCGGTGCGCAGAGCGCGATGAACGAGATGGGCCCCGCGAAGGCGCACGTGACGGCGGTGAGCAGCACGGCGGAGACGACCGCGATCATCCGCACCCGGCTGGTGGTGACGCCGAGCCCGGCTGCCGTGGATGCGCCGAGCTGGGTGATCGGCAGCCAGCGCGCGGAGATGAGCACGGCGGGGAGGAGTGCGACGGCGACGACGGCGACGACGAGGAGGTGCCACCACGCGGTGGAGGCGAGGGAGCCCGTGACCCAGAGCAGCGCGGCCTGAGCGAGCTCGACCTGGCTGCGGACCATGAGGTAGTTCATGATGGCGACGGTGAGGAACGAGATGCCGATGCCGGCGAGGATGAGGCGAAAGCCGGCCTCGCCTCGCCTGCCTGCCGCGAGGAGCAGGATGGCGGCGACCGCGAGCCCCCCGGCGAAGGCGGCGACCGCGAGGATCGGCCCGGTGACGCCGAAGATGAGGAGCAGGAACACGGCTGCGACGCTGCTGCCGCCGCTGATGCCGAGGAGGTCGGGGCTCGCGAGCGGGTTCCGGAGCACGCCCTGCAGGAGGGCGCCTGCGACGCCGAGGCAGGCGCCGACCAGGACGCCCATGAGCACGCGCGGGAGCCGCACCTGGAAGAGCACGTAGGACTCGAGGCGGTCGCCGCCCCCGAGCAGGGTGCGCGCGAGCTGCTCGAGGGTGAGCGGGTAGTCGCCGGTCGTGACGCCGAGGAGGACGACGGCGATCAGGGCCACGGTGACGCCGCCGACGACGAACCCGCGGCGCCGTCTGACGCGGGCTCGCACCGCCTCGAGCGGCGACTCGGAGCCGCGGAGGGGCGCTGCCGTGTTCTTCGGGAGGACATCGCGGGCGGTCACAGGGCCACCTGCTTGCGGCGGAGGACCAGCGCGATGAGCACCGGGGCGCCGACGAAGGCGACCACGACACCGGCCTGGACCTCGCCCGGCGGCGCGATGACGCGGCCGACGATGTCGGCGATGAGCAGCACCGCGCCGCCGAGGGGCGCGCCGATGAGGAGGAGCCGCCGGTAGTCGTCGCCGACCATCGCGCGCAGGGCGTGCGGCACGAGGAGCCCGATGAAGACGATGGGCCCGGCGATCGAGGTGGCCCCGCCGCAGAGCAGCACGGTCGCGAGGATGCCGAGCGCGCGCGTGCGCGGCACGTTCTGGCCGAGGCCTGCCGCGGTGTCGGCGCCGAGGGCGATGAGGTCGAGGCCGCGCGCGCTCGCGATGGCGATGATGCCGCCGATGAGCAGGGGGATCGCGACGACGGCGACCGTGTCGAGGCCGCGCGAGGTGAGGCCTCCGACCTGCCAGTAGCGGAAGACGTCGAGCGCCACGATGGAGGTGGTGAGGATGAGGGTCGTCACGGCGGTGAGGCCGGCGGTGACGGCGGCGCCCGTGAGCGCGAGCTTCGCCGGATTGTCGCCGTCCGGGCCGCGCGTGCCGATGACGGCGACGACGACTGCGGCGACGGCAGCCCCAGCGAAGGCGAACCACACGAACCCGGTGGGTGCGGAGATGCTGAAGAACGTGATGGCGACGAGCACGGCGACGGAGGCTCCCGCGTTGATGCCGAGGAGCCCCGGGTCAGCGAGCGGGTTGCGCGTGATCCCCTGCATGAGGGTGCCGGCGACGGCGAGCGCCGCACCGGCCAGGACGCCGATGAGGGTGCGGGGGATGCGCTGATCCCTGACCACGGTGTGGTCGGCCAGGTCCGGGTTCGGCGCGAGCAGGGCATCCACGACCACGGATGGCGCGACGGTGCGGGCCCCCACGAGGAGGCTCACGATCACGGCGACCAGGAGCAGGGCGACCGCCCCGACGGCGACGAGGCGGACGCGGCGCGCGCGTGCGCCCGCGATCATTCCTGGTGCTCGGACTGGCCGAGTCGCCAGTACCCCATGAAGGCGACGCGCTTGCGGTCGACGCCGTTGGTGGTCACCAGGTGTCGGCGGAGGGTCTTGATGGTGGCGGCCTCGCCGGCCATCCACGCGTAGAACTCGCCTTCGCCGTCCTCTGGGCTGTCCCAGAGGAGGTCGACGTCGACGTCGATGTCGGCGATCTGCTGCGGGCGGGGGGCCGCGGCCTGTGCGAGCGCCTCGGGGGAGTCGAGGCACCACTGCTGCAGGGCTTGCGTCAGCCGGGCGCCGTGGGCGGCGCCGTCGCGGGGCAGCCAGGTGATGCGGAAGCTGGCGGGCACGTCGATGGGGATGATGTCGGCGCTCGTTGGCACCTCGAGGAGCGCATCCACCTCGCACCGGCCGCTGAGCGATTCGAGGATCGAGCCGATCGCGGGAACCGCTGTCTCGTCACCCGCGAGCAGGAGGCGCTTGGCGGTGCCGGGATGCCAGTCCGCGCCGAGGTGCGAGTGCTCGCTGCGCTGGTCGGGGCCGACGATGACGAGGTCGTCGCCCGGCTTCGCGTTCTCGGCCCAGGCACCTGCCGGACCCGCGCCGTGGTGCACGACGAAGTCGACGTCGATCTCGCGAGCTTCAGGGTCGACGCGGCGCACCGTGTAGGTGCGCAGGGGGCTGCGGCGTTCCGTGGGGGTCGCCCGCCAGCGCTCGTACCAGAGGCCGGCGTCGAGCACCTCTGCGTCGCGCTGCCCGAAGTCGCTGGTCGTGCCGTCCGCCATGGGGAGGATGAGCTTGATGCGCTGGTCGAGTCCGGTCGTGCCGAAGTACTCGAAGTCGTCGCACGTGAAGGTCACGCGGGTGAATGCGGGAGCAAGGCGCTGCACTGCTCTGACCTCGGCGCAGTACGGCCGGTAGGCGGGGCGGGTCTGAACAGCAGTGGAAGCACTCACCGAGCAAAGATAAGCCTTGCCTTACCCCTTCGTCCAGTTCTGGAGACGATCTTCGGCTTCCACTTGCGTGCTGCTTTCGGTTTTCATACGATGTGTGCAGTTAGTGCAACCGCGTTGCAACATATGCAACACATTCCCAACGAAGTGGATGGAACCCCGATGAAGCGACGTCCTTCGAAACTGGCGCCCCTCGCGTTGCTCGCCGCCGCGGCGACCGTGCTCTCCCTCTCCGGCTGCGCGAACCGCGCGGGCGGAACCGCAGGTGGCGAGGAGTTTCCCTCGCAGGCCATCACGTTCTACACGCCGACGCAGGCCGGAGGTGCGACCGACCTCACCGCCCGCACCCTGGCGACGCAGCTCGAGTCCGAGCTGGGGCAGTCGATCGTCGTCGACAACCGACCCGGCGGTGCCGGCTCCGTCGGCATGCAGCACGTCGCCGGCCTCGCGGCCGACGGCTACTCGATCATGGTCTTCCCCGTCGAGGTGAGCATGCTCGGCCACCAGGGGTACGACATCGACCCGGCCAGCTACGACTTCCTCGGCATCGTCAACGAGCAGCCGGGCACGATCGCGGTCCCCGCGGACAGCCCCTACCAGACGCTCGAGGAGCTCGTCGCCGCCGCGGCGGCGAGCCCGGGCAGCGTCACGATCTCCAACGCCGGCCCCGGCTCGATCTGGGAGGCCGGGGCGACCGAGCTCGGCAACGTCGCCGGTGTCGAGTTCCAGGGCGTGCCCTTCGACGGCGGCGCCCCCGCGGTCACGGCAGCTGTCGGTGGCCAGGTCGACGCAGTCGTCGCCGGCATCGGCGAGACCGCTCCCGCTGACGAGGACGGGCGACTCCGCGTGCTCGCCGTCTTTACCGAGGAACGCGCCCCCGCGCTGCCTGACGTGCCGACGGCGGGCGAGCAGGGCTACGACGTCGTCATCGGCAGCTGGGCCGCCGTCGGCGCGCCGACCGGGCTCGACCCCGCGGTCAAGGAGTCGCTGCAGGCGGCGCTCGAGACCGCGGCCGGCAGCTCCGAGTACGTCGAGCTCATCGAATCGGGCGGCAACATCCCCGTGTTCATCCCCGGCGACGAGGCGACCGACTTCGTGAAGGCCGAGAACGAGCGCTTCGCAGAGCTGTTCGGCGAGTAGAGGCGTGACCGTCATGGACAGATCAGTCGAGGCGAACCCTCTCGACGTGGCGCTCGGCGTCGACGAGGAGACCTCCGAGTCTCGGCCCGTCAGCCGGCGGCGGGACATGCTCATCGCGGCGGGTGTGATCGCCGTCGGCGGAGCATCCATCGCCCTGGCCGTCGCCGTCGTCCCGGCGACGGGCGGCGACCCGTTCGGCCCGCGCTGGTGGCCGACCGTGCTCGGCGGGGCCATCGTGCTCCTCGGGGCGCTGCTCATCGGGGTCGCCATCCGCAAGCCTGATGCGCCGAGCGAGGACGCCCCCACGAAGCGCGGCATCTCGCGGGTGCTCCTCATGCTCGCGGCCATCGCCGCCTACGGTGTCGCCTGGTACTTCCTCCACTTCGTGATCGTCACGCTGCTCCTCGCCGCCGGACTCACGTTCGTGCTCGGCGGCCGCGGCTGGCGTGACCTCGTGCTGTTCCCGGTCATCGTGACGGTTGTGCTCTACGGGGTCTTCGGGCTCCTCCTGGGGGTGCCGCTGTGAACGGCATCACGGAAGGGCTCGGCGCGCTCCTCGACCCCACGATCGCGCTGTGCCTCATCATCGGGGTGCTCCTTGGCACGCTCGTGGGCGCCATTCCCGGCGTCACGGCCACGATGGCCGTCGCGCTCGCGGCCGGCTTCACCCTCACCCTCGAGCCCCTCCAGGGTCTCGCGGTGCTGCTCTCCATCTACATCGCCGCGCAGTTCGGCGACCGGGTTCCATCGATCCTCATCAACACGCCGGGCACCCCCGCCTCGATCGCGACGACCTTCGACGGGTACCCCCTCGCGAAGCAGGGCAAGGCCGGCATCGCGCTGACGAGCTCCGCGCTCGTCTCTGCCGTCGGCTCCTTCGCCGGGATCCTCATCCTGCTGTTCCTCGCGCAGCCCATCTCGGGCTTCGCGCTGAGCTTCGGGCCGATCGAGATGTTCGCGCTCGTCGTGTTCGGGCTCACCATGATGATCGGCGTCTCCGGCGACCGCGTCATGAAGGGCCTCGCGGCCGGAGCGTTCGGCCTGTGGCTCGGGACGATCGGCAACGACCCCATCTCGGGCGACCAGCGCTTCACGTTCGGCATCCCGGAGCTCTCGAGCGGCGTGCCGTTCATCGCCGCCATCATCGGCCTCTTCGGCATCGCCGAGGTCTTCAACCAGGTCATCTCCGCCAAGAGGGGGCCCGAGCCGCAGCCGATCACGCAGCTCGGCAAATGGTGGCCGAACAAGGCGGAACGCAAGCTGCTGCGCAAGCCGACGGCCATCGGCACGGGAATCGGCGCCGTCGTCGGCGTCATCCCCGCGGCCGGCGGCGACATCGCCGGCGTCATCGCGTGGGACCAGGCGCGCCGCGCCTCCAAGACCCCGGAGAAGTTCGGGAAGGGCGCGCTCGAGGGAGTCGCGGCCGCCGACAGCTCGAGCACCGCGACGATGGGCGGATCGGTCACGACGACCCTGTCGCTCGGCGTGCCAGGCGACTCGGTCATGGCCGTCATGCTCGGCTCCATGATCGTGTGGGGGCTCCAGCCGGGGCCGAGCCTCTTCGCGAACCGGCCCGATCTCGTCTTCAGCCTCTCCGCGATCATGCTCATCGCCACCGTGCTCGCCCTCGCCCTCGCGCTCGTGCGCATGCGCGGCGTCGTCAAGCTGCTCGCCATGCCGAAGCGCTACCTCTCGGTTGTCATCGTCACCTTCTGCATGGTCGGCACCTTCGCCGTCTCCAACTCGGTGTTCGACGTCGTGCTCATGTTCGCCTTCGGGCTCCTCGGGCTCGCGATGCGACGCTTCGGCTTCCCGCCGGGGCCCCTCGTGCTCGGCCTCATCCTCGGGCCGCTCGCGGAGGGCAACCTCCGGCGTGCGCTCCTCATCGACGGCTACGGAGCGGTCTTCACGAGCCCCATCGCGCTGACCCTCATCATCCTGAGCGTCCTCGCCGTTCTCGCCCCGTGCATCCGCGCCCTGCTGAAAGGACGGTCGACGCGTGAGCGCACCGAAGAGCCCATTCTCAAGTAGCGCCGTGCCTGCGAACACCCCGCGCGCCGGTCGCGTGCTGTGCCTGGGCGAGACCATGGCCATGGTCACGCCGACCCACGTCGCCCCGCTCAGGGAAGCCGTGAGCTTCGCCGTCAAGGCCGGGGGCGCGGAGTCGACGGTCGCCATGTACCTCGCCGACTCCGGCGTCCCCTCCAGCTGGGTGAGCTGGCTCGGCGACGACCCACTCGGGTGGCGCCTCCTCGACGAGGTGCGCGCGAGCGGCGTCGACGTCGCAGGCGTCCAGCTCGTGCCGGGGGCGCCGACCGGCGTCTACTTCAAGGACCCTGGCGACGGGGAGACCACCGTCTACTACTACCGGGCCGGTTCGGCCGCGTCGCGAATGGATGCGACCGTGCTCGCCCAGCTCGACTGGGAGGGCGTCGCCACCCTCCACGTGACGGGCATCACCGCCGGCCTCTCGACAAGCTGCTCGGCGATGCTCGAATCCGTCATGCTCGAGGCGCGGCGGCGCGCCATCACCGTGTCGTTCGACGTGAACTACCGCCCCGGGCTCTGGAGCATCGAGGCCGCGGGGCCGCGCCTCGCCACGCTCGCAGCGCTCGCGGACCTCGTGTTCGTGGGCCGTGACGAGGCCGAGACGCTGTGGGGCGAAGGCCACCCGGCGACGCTCCACTCGCAGCTCGGGCTGCCCGGCAGCCTCGTCGTGAAGGACGGCAGCGTCGGCGCAACCGAGGTCGCCGTCGTCGCCGGCGGCGTGTCCTCGACGTTCGTGCCAGCGCATCCCGTCGATGTCGTCGAAGCCGTCGGGGCGGGTGATGCCTTCACCGCCGGCTACCTCGGTGCGATGCTTGGCGGCGAGCCCGTCGATGCGCGCTTGAACCGAGGGCACGGGCTCGCCGCCCGAACCCTCGGCAGCACACACGACTTCGTCCCGGCCTGATCGGAGTTCCACCATGTCCCAGAGCATCCACCGCGCAGCAGAGATCCTCGAGTACGTGAGCCTCGCGCCGCGCACCCAGTCGGAGATCGCCGTCAAGCTCGGCGTGCACCGATCGACGGCACTGCGGATGCTGCAGACGCTCACCGAGACCGGGCTCACCCGCCGTCACGCGGACAGCAGGTACGGGGTCGGATACCGGCTGAGCGGTCTCGCCCGGGCGGCCAGCGACCAGTTCGACCTGCGCAACATCGCCCGCCCCGTGCTGCAGGAGCTCGGCAGGGACTGCACGCACACCGTGCACCTCGCCGTCCTCGAGGGTGACCGCATCGTCTATGCCGACAAGATCGAGCAGCCTGGGATGGTCAGGCTCTACTCCCAGATCGGGCAGCCGGTGCTCCTGCACACGGCGGGCGTCAGCAAGGCCATCCTCGCCCAGCAGGACGTTGAGAAGACCGACCGGATGCTCGAGGGCTACGAGTACACGCCATACACCGACAACACGATCGTCTCGCGCGCCGCCCTCGACGCCGAGCTCGAGCGCACCCGCGAACGCGGCTGGGCCGTCGACGATGCCGAGTACGAGAACTTCATCAACTGCATCGCCATGCCCATCCGCGATTCGAGCGACACGGTCGTCGCGGCCGTGTCCATCACCGCACTCAAGGCGAGTGCCGACCTCGACGCGCTCGCCGAATGGCAGCCGCGACTCGACGACGTCGTCCTCGCCATCTCCCACGACCTCGGCTGGAGACCACATGACTGACACCTTCGACACCATGTTCGCCGGATCGCCCGTCATGGCGATCCTGCGCGGCTACACCCCGGAGCGCAGCGTCGAGCTCGCGAACCTCGCCTGGTCGCTCGGCATCTCGAGCGTCGAGGTGCCCATCCAGAACGATGCGGCGCTCGACGCGCTCCGCGCCGTCGTCCGCGCCGCCGAGCCCGGCGGGCACGCGGTCGGCGCAGGCACCGTCGTCTCGCTCGCCCACGTCGACCAGGCCAAGCAGGCCGGAGCCACGTTCACCGTCGCACCCGGCCTCGACCCCGCCGTCATCGAGGCGGCCCAGGCCGCGGGCCTCGCCCCGCTGCCCGGTGTGGCCAGCGGGACCGACATCCAGCTCGCGAAGGCGCTCGGCCTGACCTGGGTCAAGGCGTTCCCCGCCAGCGTGCTCGGCGCCGACTGGTTCTCGGCCATGCGAGGGCCGTTCCCCGAGATGCGTCTTGTCGCTACGGGCGGCATCAACGCTTCCAATGCGGGGGAGTACCTCTCGGCAGGAGCCGACGTCGTCGCCGTCGGCAGTGCGCTCGAGGACGAAGCGCAGCTGCCCCTCCTCTCCGCGCTCCGCGCATCCGCTCCCGCGTGCTGACGCTGCCGCGCATCCACAACCTCCTCTGACAGAAAGGGCTCCCATGACCGCCCAGCTCACCCCCCGCTACAGCCCAGCAGCCGGCCGCTACGAGCGGATGCAGTATCGCCGTGTCGGTCGCAGCGGACTGCAGCTGCCCGCGATCTCGTTCGGCACCTGGCACGGCTTCGGCGACGACACCCCCCTCGCGAAGCAGCGGGAGCTGCTGCGGCACGCGTTCGACCTCGGCATCATGCACTTCGACATCGCGAACGGCTACGGCCCGCCCTTCGGCTCGACCGAGGCGAACGTCGGCCGGATCCTGCGCGAGGACTTCGCTGGCCTGCGCGACGAGCTCGTGCTGTCGACGAAGGCCGGATACCCCGTGTTCCCAGGCCCGAACGGCTCGGGCGGCGGCCGCAAGCACCTGCTCGGGAGCGTCGAGAACAGCCTTCGCCTGCTCGGCACCGACTACGTCGACATCTTCTACAGCCACCGCTTCGACCCCGAGACGCCCCTCGAGGAGACGGCGGCCGCGCTCGATGCGATCGTGCGCAGCGGGAAGGCCCGCTACGTCGGCGTCTCCTCCTACTCCGCGGAGCGCACCGAGGAGGTCGCCAGCCTCCTGCGCGAGCTCGGCACGCCACTGCTCATCTCGCAGCCGTCGTACTCCCTCCTGAACCGCTGGATCGAGGACGGCGAGCCGTCGGTGCTCGAAGCCAACGCGACGGCCGGGGCTGGCGTCATCGCGTTCTCCGGCCTCGCCCAGGGGCTGCTGACGAACAAGTACCTCGGGGGAGTGCCGGAGGGGTCGCGGGCGACGCAGGGCAAGACGCTGCGCGACGGGATGCTCAGCGACGAGAACCTCGAGCGGGTGCGCGCCCTCAACGCGATCGCGGAGCGTCGCGGGCAGACGCTCGCGCAGCTCGCGATCGCCTGGGTGCTGCGCGACGAGCGGATCACGTCCGCCCTCATCGGGGCGTCCCGCACCTCGCAGCTCGACGACCTCGTCAGGTGCCTCGACGCGGCGCCGTTGACCGACGCCGAGCTCGCAGAGATCGACACCTACGCCGTCGACGGCGGCATCAACATCTGGACGGCGTCGTCGGATGCCTGACGCGCCAGCGCAGGAGCGGGTGCAGGAGCAGGCGGGCGACACCGCGGCCGTCGCCGCCGCCGACGCCCTCGCGGATCTCGCGCGCATCCGCGCCGAAGAAGCCGAGCTCGTCTTCACCAGGTTCTCGCGCGATGATGCGTGGCGGCTCGGCTCCCGGATGCGCGAGGCGGCGGCGGCTCGTTCGCTGCCCGTGGTCATCGGCATCGTCGTCGGACAGCAGCGGGTCTTCCACGCCGCACTCGACGGCGCTGTGCCGGACAACGACGCGTGGCTCGAGCGGAAGACACGCGCGGTGCTGCACTTCGAGCAGTCATCGCTCGGCGTCGGTGCGCTGTTCCGCTCGCTGGGGCGCGTCTACGAGCAGGAGTCGCGACTCGACCCCGACGAGGTCGCCGCGAACGGCGGCGTGTTCCCCGTTCGCATCGACGGGGTCGGTGTCGTCGGCGCGGTCGGCATCTCGGGGCTGCCGCAGGTCGAGGACCATGCGTTTGTCGTCGAGCAGCTGCGGGAGTTCCTGGCCGAGGCGTAGCGCACGCTCACCTGCCGCACCCGCCGCGCGCATCCGCCGCCACGCCGGGTGCTTGAGGCGGCGGCGTCGCGGTCGATACCCTGGTCGGCTGCGACGCCGCAGCTTCATCGCACCAACAGGAAGCACTTCGATGTCGCCCGACACCACCGTTCCCGACTCCGCCGCCCCGGCTGGCTTCAGCGCGGAGCCCCTGCGCATCCCGTCTTCGCTCGACGATGTCGCGGCAGTGGCGTTCCACGAGATGACGGCCCTGCGCAACGCCGTCACGAGGAATACGTACCGCAACGACGACTTCGTGCTGCCCGCGGAGGTGCTGCTGCCGGGGTACGAGCCGAGCGAGTACGAGCGTCGGGACGGCCGCCTCATCCGCGAGCACGGTCGGCTCGTGGGGCGTGTGCTCTTCGACTTCCCGCTCACCGAAGACGTCGAGATGGCGAAGATGATGCTCGAGATCCACCCGGATGCGCGGGGCCGCGGCTTCGGGGCAGCCGCGTACGAGGTCGGGGAGCTGGCGGTGCGAGACGCGGGTCGCTCGGAGATCCGCACGTGGGTGGTGCACCGAGAGGTGGCTGGGCCGCGCATCCCGTCGCCGAGCGGTGTCGGGGACATCCCGGCACTGGACCCTGCCGCGCAGATGCTGCTGCGACGAGGGTTCGAGCTCGGTCAGGTCGAGCGCATGAGCGTGCTCGAGCTGGGCGCCGAGCACGACGACGCCCTGCGCGCGCTGCGCGACGGTGCCAGGGAGGCCGCGGGCGCCGAGTATCGCTGCGTGTCGTGGTCGTACCCGACGCCGGACGAGTTCATCGACGGCTACGCGGCGCTGAAGGCGCGCATGAGCACGGACGCCCCGCAGGGTGACCTCGCCGAAGACGAGCAGGAGTGGGACGCGAGGCGCGTTCGCGAGGAGCTCGAGGCGACGGCGATCGCCCGCGGCGACAGCGTGCTCGTGGGGGCAATCCAGCACGTTCCGACCGGGGAGCTCGTGGCCTTCAGCGAGCTGCAGCGGATGGACGACGGCACGAGGCGAGCCGACCAGGAGGACACGCTCGTGCTGCGCGAGCATCGCGGCAACCGGCTCGGGATGCTCGTGAAGGCGGAGAACCTGCTCGCCTGGAGGGCGATGCACCCCGACGTCGAGCGGGTCTACACGTACAACGCCGAGGAGAACCGCCCGATGCTGAACGTCAACGAGGCGCTCGGCTTCCGACCCTTCGTCAGCGAGGGCGCCTGGCGGAAGGTGCTCGTCTGAGTCGAGCCGCGCCCACTCGGTGACCCGCGCCGCCCCGGTAGGCTGGGGGTCTCATGACTGCATCCTCTTCTTCGCTTGTGACCACCGCTACGGGCAGCGATGTCCGTGTCCGCTTCTGCCCTTCGCCGACGGGGACCCCGCACGTCGGGCTCATCCGCACCGCCCTCTTCAACTGGGCCTACGCGAAGCACACCGGGGGCACGTTCGTGTTCCGCATCGAGGACACGGATGCTGAGCGCGACTCCGAGGAGAGCTACCAGCAGATCATCGACGGGCTCGGCTGGCTCGGGCTCGGCTGGGACGAGGGCGTGAACGTCGGCGGGCCGCACGAGCCGTACCGTCAGTCGCAGCGCACCGACATCTACCTCGACGTCATCCAGAAGCTCCGCGACGCCGGCCACCTGTACGAGTCGTTCGCGACGGGTGAGGAGATCGAGGCGCGCAACGTGACCGCCGGTCGCGACCCGAAGATGGGGTACGACAACTACGAGCGCGACCTGTCGGCCGACGAGATCGCGCGCCTCAAGGCTGAGGGCCGCGAGCCGGCGCTGCGCCTTCGAGTGCCGGACACCGACCTCTCGTTCGACGACCTCGTGCGCGGCGAGATCACCTTCAAGGCCGGGTCGTTCCCCGACTTCGTGCTCGTGCGACCCAACGGCAAGCCGCTCTACACGCTCGTGAACCCCGTCGACGACGCCCTCATGGGCATCACGCACGTGCTCCGCGGCGAGGACCTGCTCTCCTCGACGCCCCGCCAGATCGCGCTCTACCACGCGCTCATCGACGTGGGAGTCGCCGAGTTCATCCCGCGCTTCGGGCACCTGCCGTACGTCATGGGCGAGGGCAACAAGAAGCTCTCCAAGCGCGACCCCGAGTCGAACCTCTTCCACCACCGCGACCGCGGATTCCTGCCGGAGGGGCTCCTCAACTACCTGTCCCTGCTCGGCTGGTCGATCGCCGCGGACCGCGACGTGTTCACGATGGACGAGATGGTCGTCGCGTTCGACGTCGAGGACGTCAACCCGAACCCCGCGCGCTTCGACCTCACCAAGGCCGAGGCCATCAACGGCGAGCACATGCGGCTCCTGGGTGCCGACGACTTCGCGCAGCGCCTCGTCGCGCCGCTGCAGCTCGGCGGCGTGCTCCCGCTCGAGCCGACGGATGCGCAGCTCGCGCTCCTCGGGCGTGCGGCGCCGCACGTCCAGGAGCGCATGCAGCTCCTCGGCGAGGCTCCCGAGATGCTCGGGTTCCTCTTCGTCGATGCCGCTGATCTCGTGGTCGAGGACACGGCCGTCGGCTCCCTCAAGGGTGACGTGACGGGTGTGCTCGACGCCTCCATCGCTGCCCTCGACGCGCTCGAGGCGCCAGAGGCATGGACCACCGAGAACATCGAGGCCGCCCTCCGTGGAGCCCTCATCGAGGGGCTCGGCCTCAAGCCGCGCGTCGCGTTCGGCCCGATCCGCGTGGCCGTCTCCGGCCGCAAGGTCTCCCCGCCGCTCTTCGAGTCGCTGGAGCTGCTGGGCCGCGAGCAGTCGCTCGCTCGCATGCGCTCGCTCGTCTCGCGCCTCGCCGCGTAGCCGCGCCGCGTCCGCTCCGCGGCGCCGCCGCTCGGTTCGGCAGCTCGGCTCGCCTCCGCGCTTCGTCTCGGGATGGGGAGCGCGCTTCCGGATGGGTTCTTTCCCATCCGGAAGCGCGCTCCCCATCCCGAGACTCGTTTGTGGGGGAGTGGGCTCGCTCGCGGGGGAGTTGGCACGCTCGCGGGGCTCGCGGGGATGCTCGGCGACTCGCGCCGCCCTCGCACGTCGCGACGGGTGAGGCTAACCTAAGAGGATGCCCGCTGTCCTGAGCTGGTGGGCGCGAGACTCCGGGAGGACCGCATGACCGAGGCGCTGGGCACGCACTATGACGTCGTCGTCATCGGGGGTGGCCCTGCCGGGCTGCAGGCCGCGCTGATCCTCGCGCGGCACCGCTACTCGACCCTGGTGCTCGACGGCAACCGGCCCCGCCACTCGGCGACGCTGGAAGCCCACGGGTTCCTGACCCGCGACCACACTCCTCCGAACGAGCTGCGCAGGCTCGGCCGCGAAGACGTGGAGGCCTACGAGGATGCCGAGATCCAGTTCGCCCAGGTCACGCGCGTCCGGGCGCTCACCGAGGAGGAGGTCGTCGGCGCGGAGGTGTCGCAGGGGCCGGCATTCGAGGGCTCGTTCGGCTTCGTCGCCGGTGGGGTGGCGGGCGCTGGGGGTCAGCCGATGACCGCCGACCCACGTGAGATCGCGTCGCGTCGCCGCGACGGCGTGCGGGTTCCGTACCGCTTCGCGGTCGAGGCGAAGGGCGTGCGCGGCACGCCCGCACGAGCCGTGTTCGCACGTTCGGTCGTCTTCGCGACGGGCCTCACCGAGGTGCTGCCCGCCCTGCCCATGCTGCGCGCGTTCTACGGCACGAGCATCCACAGCTGCGTCGAGTGCGACGGATGGACGCAGCGCGACCGCCGAGTCTCGGTCATCGCGGCACCCGGCGTCACCGACCTGTACGAGCGGGCGGTGCAGCTCACACGCTTCACCGGAGCGCTCACGGTCTTCGCGGCCGAGGGGCAGCTCGCCGAGCTGCAGGAGTTCGATCTCGTCGAACGCGGCGTGGTCGTCGAGACGCGTGACGTCGTCGACGTCGAGGGCGGACCGGGTGGCGTGACGGGCGTTGCGCTCGCCGACGGCGACGTCGTGACGGCCGAGGCCGTGTTCGTGCGGCCCGATTACGTCGCGAAGCTCGACTTCGCGAGCGAGCTCGGCATCGAGTTCGACGGCTTCGGCCTCGTGGCGGCGGATGCCCAGGGCCGCACGAGCGTGCCCGGCATCTACGCGACTGGCGAGCTGACGGGCCCGGGGCCGCAGATGCTCATCGTCGCCGCGGGCAACGGGGCACAGACCGGCATGGCGGTCGACCGGGACCTGCTGGGCCTCTGAGTCGAGGGCGCGACGGGCGCGACCCGGTCGTTCGACGCGCTGATTTGTCCAGCCTCCGGGAGTGCGCTATGCTCTCTGAGGCGCTTCGGTGCCAGTGGGGTATGGTGTAATTGGCAACACGGAGGTTTCTGGTACCTTTGTTCTTGGTTCGAGTCCAGGTACCCCAGCAAATGTGAACACCACAGATGTGAACATGACGAAAAGGCCCCGCTGAGCGGGGCCTTTCGTGTATCTCCTCGGCACGCGCTGTATGTCTTCGGCCACGCGCTGCAGCTCTTCAGCCACGCGGTAGAGCCCAGCCGGCAAGCGCAGCCCAGCCCAGCCCAGCCCAGCGCCGCCCAGCAGCGCCGCCCGGACGCTATCCCGAGACGCTGCCGGCCGGCACCAATGCCTCGGCGCCCGCATCGGCACTCGCACCCGCTCCCGTATCTGCGCCTGCGCCCGCACCTGCGTGCGCATCCGCGTCCGCCTCGTCCAGCGGCTCGGCCGCGGGTATCAGGCGCGCGTAGTCGCCGAATGCGTCGATCTTTGCGCCCTGCTCGTGGAGGAACGCCGTGAGCCGCTCGATCTGCTCGACCTCGAGCGGGCGGCGTCTGGCGCGTTCGCGCCGCGTGAGGAGGTCCAGGAACTGCGCCTCGTCGGCGACGACGGCCGTTCGGTCGGCTGATGGCGTGAGCGTCGCGGCATCGGTGTAGACGGTCGCGGTGGCGTTCGAGTAGAAGACGCAGGTGTCGACGGCGATGGACTCGCCGAGGGTCTGTTCGCTCAGACCCGCGAGGTGCGTCGCATGGGCGAGCGCCTGGCTGCGCGGTGCTGACTGCCCGAGGTGCGTCAGCACCCGGAGGGAGCTCTCCGCGGCGCCGCCGTGCGGGGCGGTGCTGTCTGGGGTGGTGGCGGCGCCGCTCGTGATCTGCAGGGCGAACGGCGGACGCAGCGCCACATCGTCGACGAGGTTGCCGAAGGCCGGCTGCGCCTCGCTGGGCCGGACCCCGTCGAAGATGACGCCGTCCCAGGTCCTGTGGTCGATGAGGAGGGCGCCCGCGTCGGTGAGCAGCACGTGGTCGAGCTGGATGACATGGCGGTTGGTGCTCATGCCCTCCTGGACGAGGATGAACGTGCGGGTCGCGAGCACGCCGTTCAGCCCGAGTGTCTCGCTGGCCCGCAGGATCGCCTCCCGGGACACGAGTTCTGTCTCGATCGAACGCCTGGCGCGTTCCTTGAGGAAGTCGACGAGCATCCGCCGGTCTTGGAACGCGGCCTCGTGCTGGAGTGCGAGGCGCTCAAGGCGCGCCTCAGCATCTTCCTGCAGCTCCTGCTTCTGCTGCCGGAGCTCCGCGTGGGCGCGCTCGGCCTCGGCGGTGAGCGCCTGCCGCTCGGCCTCGGCGGCGTTCTGCCGCTCGTCGAGCGTCGCCCGCCAGCGCCTGTTCGCGCGCATCCGGACCACGAGCGCGATGATGACTGCAACCGTCGCCCCGAGCACAAAGCTCAGCGCAACCCACCCCTGAATCTCCATCCGCCCAGTACAGCACCGGCCACCGACATCGCCGGGAGTGGCGACCGGCACGTCGGCCCGCAATGCCGAAACGGGGAGTTCGACGGGGAGTTTGCCCGCGAATCCCCGGGGCGAGGCGGCGAGGAGCACTTCACTAGGCTGGCGTGACCCCGATCTCCCCCTTCGAGAGGATCTACCGTGCGAGTACTTGTCACCAGTTCCCGGAACACGTTTGCGCTCGACATCATCCGCAAGCTCGGCAGCACGGGCCACACGGTGTTCGCGAGCGACACGTACGAGGGGGCCATCGGCAGCCATTCGAGGTACCTCGCGGGGCATTTCGTGACGAACTCGCCGCGCGCCAAGACGGACGAGTTCATCGCCGACGTCGCGAAGATCGCGGCAGAGCAGCACATCGACGTCGTCATCCCGACGTTCGAGGAAGCCTTCTACCTCGCAGCCCGCGGCCACGAGCTCCCGGACGGCACGAGCGTGTTCACGGGCGGATTCGAGCAGCTCGCGCGCCTGCACGACAAGGCCAGCTTCAAGCGGCTCGCGCAGGAAGCAGGCGTGCCGGTGCCCGAGACGATCGTCGCGACGAGCCACGAGGAACTGCTCGCGGCCATCGACACGTACCCGAAGTTCTTCGCTCGCGCCGCGTTCTCGCGTGGCGGCGTCGGGCTCCTCACCAACACGGGTCCGCTCGCGGGCAAGATGTCGGTCGACGAGGCCGCGCCGACGCCCGACCAGCCGTGGCTCGTGCAGCCCTTCGTGGACGGCCCCATGATCTGCACGTACAGCATCGTCGTCGACGGCCGTGTCACGGCGCACTGCACGTACCGCGCACCCGAGCAGTGGGCGCACAGCACGGGCATCTCGTTCCTCGCGATCGACAGCACGGAGACGCTCGACTACACGCAGCGGCTCGTCGACACCCTCGACCCGAACTACACGGGCCAGCTGTCGTTCGACTTCGTCGACAACGATGGCGGGCTCTTCGCGATCGAATGCAACCCGCGCCCCACCAGCGGTGTCATCCTGCTCGAAGCCGACGAGGTCTCGGCCGCCTTCCAGGGCACGAACTCCGAGCCGTTCGTCGTGGCGCCTGGCGTCGAACGTCAGGTGAAGCTGGCGGTGCTGGCGGATGCGTTCGCCGAGCCCATCAAGCACCTCCCGAAGTCGCTCCACGACCTGCTGCACGTGCGCGACATCGGTGCGGGCTGGCACGACGAGCTCGCGATGCTGTGGAGCCCCGCGACGATCGTGCACGGTGCGCAGCTCACCCACGGTGAGCGCAAGGAGCTGCTCGCCGCGCTCGGCGATGACATCGTCTGGAACGGGGAGCCGATCGACGGGATGCTCCCCGAGGATCTCGTCGCGCTCGAGGCCGTGCACGAGCAGCGCGTTTGAGCACCGTTTGAACCCTGCTCAACCCCGCTGAGCTCGGCTGAGCACAGCTGAACCCCGCCGAGCGAGCCTCCGCCCCGCATCCATCATGGATGCGGGGCGGAGTCGTTCGAGATCTGCTGGAGTCGCAGCTCAGGCGATCGCGCGGTAGTGGAAGTAGTACCCGTTGTCGGTGAAGCCACCCTGCTGCGGGTAGTACGTGCATCCCTGGCTGATCTTCGTCCAGGAGGAGATGTACGTGACCTTGGCCGCCTCGCACTCGCTCACCGTCGAGAACGGCCCGACGCTCATGTTGGCGGTGGCTGCCTGCGCGGCGGTCGCCCCGCCGAACATGAGGCCGCCCGCGACGACGGCACCGGCGATGACAGTGGACACTCGCTTCTTGAAATGAACCATGTCCCGACCCTAGGCACGGGGCTTGAGTGGAGCCTCCGTCATGCTGGGACACCCGTGCGAAGGGGTTGCGGAGACGTCGTCACTGTGGATCGTTCGCCGGGTCGAGCGCCGCGCGCCGCTCGTGACGATGCTCGCGGATCGACAGGTACACGCGGTGCGCGAAGATCACGAACGCGAGCCAGGCCGCGCCGAGCACCCAGCCGGCGAGCACATCCGTGAACCAGTGGTGCCCGAGGTACACCCGCGAGATCCCGACCGTGATCGCGAAGACCACGGCGCCGAGCGCGATCAGCACCCGTGCGCGCTTGGTCTGTCTGCGCAGGATGAGCAGGTACGCGATGACCCCGACGACTGCCACCGCGTTGAGGGTGTGCCCGCTGGGGAACGACGCCGAGTGCTCGTACGGCGGCACGGCTTCCGCCTGGTCCGGGCGGACCCGGCCGATGAGGTTCTTCCCCGCGACCGTCATGAGCAGCGACCCGCCGCCCGCGGCGACGATGAGGATCACGGGTGTCCAGGAGCGGCGCCGGATGGAGAGGATGAGGAGCGCGGCGACGGCGATGATGGGCATGCCGATCTGCCCGGCGATGTCGGTGTACGCCGTGATGAGCATGTCGGCGAGCGGCGCTCGCAGGGTGATGGCGTAGTCGAGGAGGGGCTGGTCGAGGCCGGCAACGCCGTCGCTGTCGGTCACGTTCTCGTAGATCTCGGCCGCGAGGGCGCTGAGCCCGACCACGATCGCGAGTCCGATCACGAGCAGCAGGATGAGTGCGCTGTTGGGGCCGACCTTGTCGCCGACGACCCGAACGCTCTGCTCGACGGCGCGTCCAGCCTTCGACCGGGGTGGCCTCGGGGCGCGATTGTCGATGGTGGTGTCCTGGGCGAGCTCGCCTCTGACTCCCTGGGTGTCATCGTGGGGGTGGGTCACCGCACCAACTCTAGGCGGGGCGGCTGAAGCTGAGCAGGGCCGGTCGGTCACATGGGCGGGAGCTCGCCGGTCCGCGTGATCGACGCGCTCGCCTCGTCCCAGGCATACACGGAGGTTGCCGTCTTCGCTGGCCCGGCGATGTCCTCGCCCTGCCACATGTAGGTCACGGAGATCTCGCCGTCGGAGATGCGCTGCACGGACTCGACCGCGTAGTCACCGGTCGTCGGAGGCACGAACACGCCGTCGTGGAAGAGCAGCAGTGGCGTCACCGAGAACCGCGTGCAGCAGGACTCCGGCCGCAACTGCACCCAGGAGAGATCCGCGCAGTCGTCGTAGCCACTCGTGTCACTGAACTGCCCCGTGAGGTCCCACGGCATGCTTCCTTCGGCCTCCGGCGCCCATTTGGCGAGAGCCGCGCTGCCCGTCAGTCCCGAGCACTGACCGGTATCGGACGCTTCGGCATCGCCGTCTTCCGGGGCGCTGTCGGCGAGCGCCGGGTTTGCTCGGAGGAGCCCGTCGATGGCGGCCTGCACGTAGTCTCGCTGGCCCGCGCGGTCGAAGATCACCGTCCAGGTGTCCCCGAGGAAGATGTGGGTGGCCTGCGTGTTCGCCATCGCGAGGCTTGGCGCCTGGATGACGTACGTGAACGTGGCCGCGTCGCCGACGGACGCCTCCGTTGCGTCCGGGTCGTCGCGGAGCGCGTCGATGAGGGGACCCTGCTGGGCGGCGTCGAGTTCTGAGACGTACTGCGTCACCATGCCCTCCATGTGCACGGGCCACTGGCAGCCCCGCGTCTGCGCCGCCGCGTCCATCGCCGCCTGCGCATTCGTGCCGGCGAGTTCGTCGAAGGTCGTGCGGTCGGTTTCACCGGCCGGCACGCTGAAGACCTCGGGGCCGTAGTCGAGGTACTGCTGCAGGGCAGTCGCGTTCATGTCGTCACAGGTCGGGAGACTGATGGGCGCCGGAGTGGCGATCGGCATCGATGTCGCCGGCGGGTCCTGCGTGGTCTCGGACGGCGCGGAGCTCGGACCGCCAGGCGTGCTCGTGCTCGCGCATCCGGTGAGCACGAGCAGCCCGCTCATCCCCAGCACGAACGCCTTCGCCGTGTCCATTCGATTGCGCTTGCCCAAGAGATCCTCCGCCTTCCGATGAGGTGCAGACAGGCGCGACGGCGCGTGTCGTTCCCTCTCACGGTAGGAGCCGTCTTCACCGGTTCTGCCGTGGTCTGGCGTTTTCGCACAAGGCTGAACAGTCGAACGGGCTTCCGTGTAGGTTTGCACCGGCGAGATACGTGAGAGAGCCCTTCCTCCTGAATGCGCGGGCTGAGCTCTGGGGAGACGAAGGAGCGGTGGTGCCGAACTCTCCGACTTCGCTCGGTCCCGATTCCTTCGACAGGATCGCGTTCGATCTTCGCGAGCTGCGGGAAGCCTCCGGGGCGGTCTCCTATGCCGAGCTCGTGCGTCGAATCACCGACCTCCGGTTGGGCAGAGGCGTGCATGCGGCGGCGGCGATCCCTGCGCGATCGACGGTATACAACGCTTTCCGGGCGGGTCGAACGAGGCTGGACACCGAGCTGCTCCGAGACATCGTGACCGCGCTCGGCGCAGACGAGCGTGAGGCGGATTTGTGGGTGCGGCGATGCCGTGACGCGCGACGGATAGCACAGGACCAAGCCCTTCGGGAGCAGTCGAGGGAAGTCACGCCCGCTGCGCGACCTGCGCCAGCTGCTGGGGAGCCGATGGCCCCTGTCGGGAGCTCCACACCGGCCACGTGGGCCGTCGTGCTGCTGCTCCTGGTGTGCGTGGGGATCAACCTGCTCGGCCTCTTCACCGCCAACGTCTTCAGGCTCTCCGCGTACCTCGACATGGTGGGCACCGCCGTGGCGGCCCTGGCCCTCGGACCGTGGCACGGCGTCATCGTCGCGGTTGCCTCCAGCTCGCTCGGGTTCGTGGTCGGAGATCCTGAGACGCTCTCGTTCCTCCCGGTGAACATCGTGGGGGCGCTCGTCTGGGGCTACGGGGTTCGCCGATTCGGGATGGGCTCCGGGCTGGTCCGCTTCCTTGCCCTCAACCTCATCGCGGCTCTTGCCTGCGCGCTCGTCGCCGCCCCGGTCGTCGCGACGCTCTTCGACGCAGAGGGTGGGCACGCGTCGAAGGTGTCCGTGCTCTCGCTGGAAGCCATGAGCGTTCCCTTCATGGCGGCGGTCTTCTCGGCGAACATCGTCACCTCGGTCATGGACAAGCTGCTCACGGGGTGTGTTGCCCTCGGTATCTTCGCGGTCCTCCGCGGCCGGTTCGGTCTCTCTGGCGAGCATCTTCCCCTCGTCACCAAGCTCTGAGGGCGCTCACACCCGCTGGAGTCCGGTGGCACCGCCCCCTCAGTGACGCGACGGCCGCCCTCGAGCCCCGTTTTCGCACAGTTCTGAACGGCGAATCGGACCGACACTCGGGGGCGCGTCGGTAGCTTCTGAGACATGTCCCGCCATGCCTCCCGCCGCGCCGCCCTGGCCGTCGCCCTGCTCCTCGTGATCGGCATCTCCGCCTGTGCGGTCGCGGAGGAACCCGCACCGGAGGCTGCAGCATCGACATCGGCGACGCCCACGGGAGCGAGCGGACTGCCGTCAGCCCCGCCGACGCCCGAGGCCTCGTCACTCGGCGGCTTCGTGGCAGGGTTCGACTGGCCATCGGGGATGACGCTTCCCGTACCAGACGGCCTGCGCTTCGACCGGGCCGAGAATGCGTTCGCCTGCGATGGACGGCTTCTGCACGTGCTCGCGTGGAGTCCCACGGCCACCGACGAGACCGTTGCCGACTACCTCGAAAGCGTCCTCGCTGAGTTCGCCGTAGCCGGGGACGCGCAGTCGAATGGCGGTGACGGGCCGATCTGGGACGCGGATGGGGAGTTCGCGGAAGAGGGGCGCATGCAGAACGCCCCGAGCGCGGCCGACGCGACGAAGATCGTGAGCTGGGAGCCTCTCGAGCCCGGCGGGTACCGACTCATGCTCCAAGAGGAGACGAGCCCCGGTACCGTCACGGCGACACGGACAACACCGTCCGAGACCTGGGTTGGCTTCCCGTTCCCGAGCGATGTGCAGTTCGAGGACTGCATCCTCCGGGAGGAGCTCGGCGAATCGAGCGACTCCAGCGTCGGGACTTCCACCAGCTCGTGGACGATGCGAGTCCCCGTCGCTGGCCAGATGCAGGTGCAGGCTTGGATGACCGCTTTGGCTGCGGAAGGCTGGACGGCCGAGGGCTCTGAGAGCCGTTCTCGGCCCGGGCTGCCGGACGTCATCCTGTCATCGAGCGAGTACACGGCTCAGTACTCGGTCGGCGCTGAGTACATCACGCTCTTCGTGGGCACTCGAGTTCACTGGTAGCGACGACATGCTCTGCCCGCGCCCAAGCACTGGAGGGCGAAGCGATGTGCCCCGCCCTCCGATCGCGTGACCGTGCCCTAGTTCGAGTAGAGGCCCACGACTCGGTTCTGCTCGAGGATGGCGTGCGCGTAGCCGTCGAGGAACTCCTCTCGTGAGGGGGTTCCCTCGACGTGGTGGTCGAGCGCGTAGACGGTGAAGAAGTAGTGGTGGTCGCCGTGGCCAGCTGGCGGCTTCGGCCCCATGTACTCGGCCTTCCCTGCGGTGTTCTCGGCGACGCGTGCATGGTCGGCGCCCGCGTCGATCACGCCGTCCTGGGCGGGGAGCCCGTAGACGACCCAGTGGGTGAAGCCGAGGGGGAGCGGTGCATCCGGGTCGTGGACGATGAGGGCGAGCTCGACGGCTTCCGCGGGCACTCCGGTGATCTCGAGGCGCGGGGCGGCATTGCCTCCATCGGCCGCGAACTGGTCGGCGAGGCGAGTGCCAGCCTCGAAGTCGGGGCTGGTGATCTTGAGGTCGGCGATGTTGAGCGACATGGAGATTCCTTCGCGTTCGGGGGCGATGGCGGATGCGCACCAGCCTCCAAGTGTGTCCGAGCAGTCTCCGAGATTCCTCGGCGAACGGGGCCGCTTCCGGCTGCGCTGGCCCCTCGCGGAAGTGGGTCCGACGCCCCGTTCGGGTAACGTTGCACCCCGTTTGCCTTCCCCCAAGAGAAACGGATGATCCCAACGCCATGAGCTCACAGGACACACCACCCTCCTTGATCGGACCGCAGCGCAAGCCGGTGACACGCATCATCCGGGAGGTGATCGACCCGGATCCGGTGCATCCGGCCCTCGTTCCCGGCATCGGCGTCGAGCAGACCGGCCGCTCGTTCCGCACGAACTGGTCGGTGTTCGGCATCGCCGGTGCTGGCGTCATCGCGGTCATCGCCTGGGCGCTCGTCTCACCCGACAGCCTCTCGGCGGTCGGCACGGCCTCGCTCGACTGGGTGACGGGCAGCTTCGGCTGGCTGTTCTCGGTGCTCACGATCGCCGTCGCCGTCTTCATGCTCGTCGTCGGCTACGGGCGAACGGGCGGGGTGAGGCTCGGCGCGGACGACGAGAAGCCCGAGTTCTCGATGGTGTCGTGGATCGCGATGCTCTTCTCGGCGGGCATCGGCATCGGCCTCCTCTTCTACGGACCCATGGAGCCGCTCACCTACTTCCTCGCACCACCGCACGGCTTCGACGCGGAGTCGGGCACCGTGGATGCGATGCACACGGCGCTCGCGCAGACGGTGCTGCACTGGGGGCCCATGGCGTGGGCGTACTACGCGCTCGTCGGCGGGGCTATCGCGTACGCCTCCTACCGCCGTGGCCGCGCGCCGCTCATCTCTGCGCTGTTCGAGTCGGTGTTCTCGCAGCGCACGCAGGGCTGGTTCGGGCCCATCATCGACGTGTTCGCGATCCTCGTGACCCTCTTCGGCACGGCCGTCTCGCTGGGCATCGGGGCGCTGCAGATCGCGTCGGGCGTGCAGGTCGTCACCGGCATCGGCGAGCTCGGCAACGGCTTCCTCATCGCGACGATCGCGGTGCTTACGGCCCTCTTTATCCTGTCGGCCGTCTCGGGCGTCAAGCGGGGCATCCGCATGCTGTCGCACGTGAACATGGTGGTCGCGGGCCTCCTCGGAGTGTTCATCTTCATCGCCGGACCCACGCTGCTGCTCCTGAACCTCATCCCGGCCTCCGGTGTCGCGTTCTTCGGTGAGCTCGGCACGATGCTCATGCGCAACACGGAGATGGACGGGGACACCGAGGCGTTCATGCAGGCCTGGACGACCTACTACTGGGCCTGGTGGGTGTCGTGGACGCCGTTCGTGGGGCTGTTCATCGCGAAGATCTCCCGCGGCCGCACCCTCCGCCAGTACGTGACGGTCGTCATCGTGGTGCCGTCGATCATCTGCATGCTGTGGTTCGGCGTCGTGGGTGGCACGAGCATGTGGATGGAGTCGCAGGGGGTGCCGATCAGCGAGGCTGGCGCCCCGGAGCTCATGCTGTTCGCGCTCTTGCAGGAGCTGCCGTTCGGACTCATCACGAGTCTCGTCGCGCTCGTCTCCATCGTGATCTTCTTCGTCACGTCGGCCGATTCGGCGTCGATGGTGATGGGGTCGATGAGCCAGCAGGGCAAGCCGGTCCCGTCGCGTTGGGTCACGATCTTCTGGGGCCTCATGCTCGGCCTCATCGCGGCGTCGCTGCTGCTCGCCGGCGGACGGGATGCGCTCTCCGGGCTGCAGGCGATCATGGTCGTCACGGCGCTGCCGTTCGCGTTCGTCGTCATGGGCATCATGTGGGCGTGGGCGAAGGACCTGCGCATGGACCCGTACATGATGCGCCGCCGCTACGCGAGGGAGGCGATCGACGAGGGTGTGCGCGCCGGTATCGCCGAGCACGGGGACGACTTCGTGTTCGGGGCGAGCGTCGTCGAGGCGGAGCATGGGGCTGGCGCCTGGCTGGATTCCGAGGACCCGGCGCTCACCGAGTGGTACACGGACGCGACGACGGGCATGCTCGACGTCGTGAAGGGCGAGGAGGCGTCGACGGACGGCGAGACGTCGACGGTGTCCCCCGAGTCGGGGGAGCAGGCCGAGTCGGGGGAGCAGGCGCGGATCGAGGCGCCGGCTTCCCGCGAGGCGCTCGAGTCGGGCGGCGCCGAGCCACACGCCGGGGGCCACGGCGCCGACGGCGACCGGGACCGTGTCGGCGTCTGACGCGACGGCCTCCGAGGTCTCCGCCGTCGTGGCATGCTCTGAGCTGACATTCCCTGCCAGGACTCAGCGCCTGCCTCACGAAGGAGCCCTCTCATGACCGAACGCACGAACATCTCCTCCGGTTCGCCCTACGAGGCGACGGTCGGCTACTCACGGGCCGTGAAGGTCGGCAGCCACGTCTTCGTGGCGGGCACGACGGCGCCGGGTGTCGACGCTGAGGAGCAGGCGAGGGAGATCTTCGAGCGCATCGGCGCCGCGCTCGAGCAGGCCGGCGCCAGCCTGGCGGACGTCGTGCGCACTCGAGTGTTCCTCGTCGATATCGAGCGCGACTTCGAGTCCGTCGGTGCCGTGCACGGCGAGGTCTTCGGCGAGATCCGCCCGGCGTGCGCGTTCATCGGCACCGCTGGCCTTGTCGCGAAGGACCTCCTGCTCGAGGTCGAGGTCGACGCGATCATCAGCGAGTAGCTGCTGCCTGCGCGGGGTCGAGCCCGGCCCCGCGCACCAGCGCCTGTCAGGGCCTAGGAACCCAGGGTCCTAGGGCCTCACGGTGCTCTCGATGAGGGTCGCGGCGCCGAGCAGCTCCGGGATGCGCGCGGCGAGCCCCCGGCGCGGGAGTCGGTCGAGCGCGGCGGATGCTGCGGGCAGCGAGTGCTCGCGCCCGCGGACGAGTGCTCGGATGGCGTTGAGCAGGACCAGCGGGTGGGACTCGAGGGCCGAGTGGCCGTTCTCGATGTGCACGAGCACCGCATCCTGAGCCGTGGCGGCGACCGCCCGTGCGATGGGCGGCGGGGTGCGCAGGTCGCGCGTGCCGACGAGCAGCACGAGCGGCCACGGGAACTTCGGCGTCTCCTCGGCGAGGTCGAAGGGTTCGCCCGCGAAGGCGGGGAAGAGGTCGGCGATCTCCGAGTAGGTGAGCGCGGGGTCGAGGGGCAGCCCGTCGGGGTGGCCGCCGTAGCCGAGCTCCCGGAAGCCGATGACGCCGGACAGGTCGAACTCGTAGATGCCGGGGAAGCGGGCGATGGAGCGGTCGCGGGTCGCGTACTGCTGCAGGGCGCTCCAGGCTGCGGTGTGCGCGTGGTTCGCGCGCTGCCGGAGCACGGGGACCAGGAGCTCGTCGCCGCCCAGCTCGTAGGCGGCGCGGGCCACGTCGAGCAGGATGCGCGAGTCGACGCCCTTGTCGATGAGCGCGTGCGTCGCCTCTGCGGCTGCGGTGTCGGCGTGCCAGAACAGTTCGCGCACCGTGTGCCGCTCCAGGTTCAGGGACTCGGCGGACTGCAGGGCGGAGTCGAGCAGCATGCCGGCGACGCGGTCCGGGTGCCTGGCACCGAACGCTGACGCGAG
Organism: Pseudoclavibacter sp. RFBI5; assembly: GCF_002931395.1. Classification (NCBI taxonomy): domain Bacteria; kingdom Bacillati; phylum Actinomycetota; class Actinomycetes; order Micrococcales; family Microbacteriaceae; genus Pseudoclavibacter; species Pseudoclavibacter sp. RFBI5. The sequence goes on from NZ_PSYA01000005.1 coordinate 109,622, forward strand.
GTATGTGCCGTAGGAGGCGCCGACGATGTGCGCCCGCGCGATGCCCTCCCGATCGAGCACGGCCGCGATGTCGTCGATCACCTCGATGATGTTCATCGCGGAGCTCGGCAGGTCGCGCCCGCCCAGGTCGGTGCGGGAGAAGCCGATGCCTCGGTGCTCGACCATGATGACGTCGAGGCCGCCCTGCGCGGCGCGCCTCCGGAAGCCGAGGTATGGGAGCAGCGAGCCGAGGCCGGGCCCGCCCGGGATCACGACGACCGGGGTCGACCCCCGCGGTCCACCTCGCGCGTAGGCCAGGTCGAACTCGGGCGTGGTGTCCGTGGCAGGGCGGCGCAGGTGACGCGCGTGCCGGTCGGCGAGCTGCGGGGGGATCTGCGGGGCCACGCGCTCAAGCTAGCAGGGGAGGGCGCGACCGGTCTGGGGGCAGATCTGGGGGCACGGGCGTTGCTTCAGCGACGTGGCTGAGATCTGCGGCGTCGCGCGAGAATCCACCCGACGGCGATGGTCGCGATCACGGCGGCGAGCCACAGCCATCCGTTGGTCTGGTTGCCCGCGAAGCCGAGCTGCGAGACCTCGCAGGAGGTGTGCGCCGGGTCGAGGGCGTCGAGGCAGGTCGTCGACGTGTACACGGGTGCCAGTGCGAGCGAGATGAGGATCGCGGTCACGGCCGTCCACAGCCAGATCCGGGACGTGGAGGGTGGGCGCAGGAAAGGTGGCGTCACGAGGCCCGCCCCTCGGGTGCGATCGCTGAGCCGGGTTGCGGTGGCGTCGCACGCTGCGCTCGAATGAAGCGCAGGACGACGATGACGATGATGGGCACCCCGATAGTCGCACCGAGCGCGTTGAACCAGAGCGAGAAGGCGGTGGGGATTCCGGCGGGCGAGTGCCGCAGGTCGAGGCAGGTCTCCGGCGCGCCGACGAGCTGGGCGCAGTGCTCCTCCAGCGCGACCGGGAGGAACAGCCACGTCGCCAGCCCCACTCCGAGCAGGATGATGACGGTCAGGAGCGTCCAGAAGCGAACCGGTCGGCGTCGCTGGTCGGCAGTCATGCGTCATGTCTACCGGATCGAGCCGCCCGCACCTATCCGACCGTGAACCCGCCGTTGCTGGACAGTACCTGCCCGTTGATCCAGGCTCCCTGCGGTGAGAGCAGGAACCGCACGAGGTTCGCGGTGTCCTCCGCCGTCCCGAGGCGACCGGCGGGCGTCGCCTCCCGGCACCCGGCGCGGGTCGCGTCGTCCATCCACCCCGTGTCGATCGGGCCGGGGTTGATGACGTTCGCGCGAACGCCCCTGTCGGCGAGCTCCGCGGCTGCCGCCGTGACGATGCGATCGAGCGCGCCCTTACTGGCGCCGTACGGCAGGTTCCCGACGGTGTGGTCGCTCGTGAGGGCGACGATGCTCGCGCGAGCATCGCCCGTTGGTCCGGTCGCGGGCAGCTGCTCGGCGAACGCCTTGATGAGCAGCCATGTCGCTCGCGCGTTGACGGCGAAGTGGCGGTCCCAGCTGTCGAGGCTCGTCGTGAGGATGGAGCTGTCGACGGATTCGGCGTGCGACATGACGAGCCCCGAGATTGTGCCGAGGCTCTGCGCCCTGCCGATGAGCATGGCCGGAACCGCCGGGTCGCTCAGGTCGCCCTCGACGAGTTCCACGGATGCGCCGAGCTCGCGGCATTCCTGCGCCACTGACCGCGGGTCGTCACCGGACCGCTCGAGACCGAGCCGGTCATCGTAGGCCTGCCAGTGGTTGAGCGCGAGGTGCCAGCCATCTCGAGCCAGACCGATCGCCAGCGCGGCTCCGATGGAGCGGCGGCGGCCGACGCCGGTGACGAGGGCGACCCTGGGCTCTCCTGTGATGCTCATGCACCCACGGTACGAGGTGCGGGCCACGAGGAGCGCGGCATGCGTCCGCTATCGCTGCGCCGCCTCCACGTCGACGAAGGCGATGTCCGGCACGAAGCCGGCCTCGTCAGCCACGACCTCCCCGGGGACGGGCTCGATCCACACCGCCGACTCGGGCAGCACAAGCGCTGCCGTGCCCGCCGCCGTCGGGTGGGGAAGCTCGACGAAGCCGCCACCGGCGCTGGCAGCGCCGAGCAGACTCGAGCGCAGACCCTCGATCGCGTTCTCGCCGACGACGAAGTCGCGGCCGTTGATGTGCACGAGATAGTCCATGGGCTCCTCTTGGTGAACGAGCTGATGCGGGAATGGGTGGGCCCTCACCCAACTCCCGATGCGATCCCCGGGCAACCGCATTGACAGGCCGTGCCCCATCCGATAACGGCGGGCTGTGAGATCAGGTGATCACATAGGCAATGCGCCGCTCGCGTGCAACACTCAAAGAACAATCGGTACTCCCTGCCCCTCCTTCGCTTGTTCGGGGCGCACACCGAGCGGTCGAGACGGATCCGTCGCCTTGGTTTCTCACAACCCAGAGGTGACCCCATGGGATTCATGTACTACGGCAGTCAAGGGCACGAGCTGGAGATCGACGACCGCCCGCTCCTGCATCTCAAAGTCGCACTCCTCAGCATGCTCCGGGCGGGCCACAGCGTCGCCTTCTCCATGTCGCGCCCCGCGAATCAGGGCAGCGGTCGGGAGACGCTCTGGATAAGCCCAACGACCGACCTTCGGTTCCGTTTCATCGGCGGACGCCTCCCCGCGATCAACGACGACTGGGTGCGCGCCATCATCGCCTCCGCCAACTCGCCGACCGGGATGCGCATCTGCCAGGAGCCTGCACCCGCCAGGGCGACGTCGCTGGCGGTGTGACCTCGCGGGACGCTCTAGGCTCGGTGCTGTGAATGCGAGCGCGAACGAAGCAGGCCAGCAGTCGGAGCGCATGCTTCGCGTCCGCGAGGCATACCTCCGCACGCGAGAGTTGAGGTCGCGGCTCGCGGCCCTCCGCAGTGAGGACCTGCAGCTGCCCGACTCCCTGTCCTTGTCGCTCTCGGAGCGCGCAGAGCGGCAGGCCGCCGACCGTGAGCGCCTCGAAGCGGAGCGCGCGACGAAGCTCGAGCTCGACGCCGCCGAGCGTGCGCTCAGCGACGCGGAAGCCGCAGTGCAGGAGTCGCTCAGCGGCAACGGCGACGACTGGATGCGCGGGACCGGTACGCGCTGAGCGGCACCGACTGGGCGGCACGCTTCGGGGGCTCCTCCTCGCTGTGCTCGGCGAACCCGCATCGTGCTCGGCAGATTCGCGCTGTGCTGGGCGAACCCGCATCGTGCTCGGCAGGGCGGCGCCGCGCTCGAGGAGTACGCGCCGTTCCCCGCGGGCCCGTGCCGTTCAGGATCCCGGGTACCGGTTCGCGGCCATCACCGCTCCGACCCGTGCCGTCGCCGGATAGTTGATGCTGTGGCTCTGCACGTACTCGGAGAGGCCGAGCTCCCCGAACTCTCGCCCGTGGCCGCTGACCCCGCGCCCACCCATCGGGGCTCGGAGGGATACTCCGGCACGGTTGGCGCAGTTGATGAACGTGAACCCCGCTCTGAGTCGGCGCGCGACGGCCTGCGCTCGCGGAATGTCGACGCTCCACACCGACGAGGCAAGCCCGTGCTCGACCCCGTTCGCTCGCTCGATGGCCTCGTCGACGGTGTCGTAGGCGAGGATCGGGAGGAGCGGCCCGAACTGCTCCTCGCGGACGAGCTCGTCCGTGTCGCGCAGGCCCGTGACGATCGCGGGCCGAACCCAATGGCCGCCGGGGGTGATGGACTCGTCGAGCGTGCCGATCTCGGTGACGGTCCCGCCCGCATCCGCTGACCGCTCGCGGAGGGCTTCGAGGCGTGCGCGCGCGTCGCCGCTGATGACGGGGCCGATCGTCACGCCCTCGACCCTCGGGTCTCCGACCCGCAGGACTCGCTCGGCGGCGGCCACGAGGTCGGCGACGAAGGCGTCGTGGCGCTCGCGGGGAACGTAGACGCGCTTGATGGCCATGCACACCTGCCCGCTCGTCAGCATGGCACCGAACACGACCCGCTCGGCGAGCTCCGGGCCCCAGTCGGCGTCGTCGAGGAGGATCGCCGCGTCGTTGCCGCCGAGCTCCATGACGGTGGGGCGGATGGTGCGGGCGGCGGCTGCTCCGATGGCTCGGGCCGCGGCGGGGCCGCCCGTGAAGGAGATGAGGTCGACGTCGGGGCTCTCGACGAGTGCGCTTCCCGTCTCGCCTTCGCCGTTGACGAGGTTCAGGACACCGGCGGGCAGTCTGGCGGCGATCGCGGAGTAGAACGCGGTGACGGCGAGGGGCGCGAGCGGTGAGGGCTTGAGCACCATGGTGTTGCCGGTCATGAGCGCCGGGATGACCTTGAGCGCGGCGAGGATGACGGGCGCGTTCCACGGGGTGATGGCGGCGACGACGCCCATGGGTTCGACGACGCGCAGCAGGGTTCCCTCGGCATCGTCGGTGAGCTGCTCGGCGCAGACCGCGTCGAGGTGCTCGGCGCAGAACTTCGCGAGTCGCCGGGCGAACTGGAACTCGCCGTGCGCGTCCTGTGCGGGCTTGCCCATCTCGCTCGCGATGAGGTGCCCGGAGTGGTCGGGGTTCGCCGCGGCGTCCTCGATCGCGTCCGAGAGCTGTCGCGCGCGGTCGGCTGCCGGGACCGCCGCCCAGAGCGGAGCGGTGGTCCGGGCCGCGGCAAGCGCATCCCGCACCTGCTCGGGGCTCGCGTTCGCGACGGAACCGACGACGGTGTGCCCGTCGATGGGGCTGACCACTGCGAGCGACGCGGGCGAGGCCACTCGGCGGCCGTTGATGAAGGAGTCGAGATGCATGGTGTCCATGATCGATGCCCGATGCGAAGATCGCATGCAATCCATGTTGCAATCATGTGAAAAGTGCCGCTAATCGCCTCTAATGGGTCATGATTGCACGCAATCTAGCTGCATGGATGCACACACCACCTCTCCGAGAGTCGCCATCGTCACTGGAGGGTCCCGCGGTCTCGGCCGCGTCATGGCCCTTGCTCTGCGAGCGGCGGGCTACGCCGTCACGATCACCGCGAGCGGGGCATCTGCCGCCCTTGACGAGGTCGTCGCGGAGGTCGCCGAGCTGCCGGGCGGTGCTGAACTGCTGCTGCCGATGGTCGCGGACGTGAGCGACCCGAAGCGAGCGCAGGAGGTCGTCGACGCCACCGTCCAGCGATTCGGGGGTGTGCACGCCCTCGTCAATAACGCGGGACGCGGCATGCGCCTCGTCAGCGAAACGTTCACGACCGACCCGGTGCACTTCTGGGATGTGCCTGCCGCGACGTGGTCGCAGATCATCGACACCAACGTCAACGGTCCGTTCATCATGTCGCAGGCCGTGATGCCGTTCTTCCTCGCGCAGCGGGAAGGGCGGATCGTCAACGTCTCGACGAGCGCGCAGACCATGATCAGGCCCGGCTACGCACCGTACGGGCCGTCGAAGGCGGCGCTCGAGGCGATGACGCGCTCGTGGGCCACCGACCTGGCCGGCAGCGGGGTGACCGTCAACCTGCTGCTGCCGGGTGGCGCCGCCGACACGGAGCTGCTGCCCTCGGGCCCCGACAGGAAGGGGGCGGATGGCAACCTGCTGGCCCCCGACGTCATGGCGGCGCCGGCTGTCTGGCTGTGCTCGCCCGACAGCGCGCTCGTCTCCGGGGCGCGTGTCATCGCGAAGCTGTGGGATCCGTCGCTTCCGGACGCGGAGGCGTTCACCGCGGCGAGCGCCCCGCACGTCGTCGCTGGCTGAGCCGCGCCCGCGCCACCCGCCTCCGTCCGGCGCTGAGAGTTGTGGCGAAGTGCGGTTGGGAGGGATCCCGACGGCACTTCGCCACAACCTTGGGCAGGGGCAGGGGCTGCAGCGGCGCGTGCGGAGGGGCAGCGGTGTCGTGGGCGGCGTCTTTGGGGCTGGCTGGTGGCGAGAATTGCGGCGAAGATCCGGGCTCGCGCCGGGGCCCCGCGCCCCGGCTTCCGCTTCCGCTTCCGCTTCCGCATCCGCATCCAGAGGCTCGCGCCCCGTACTGAGAGTTGTGGCGAAGTGCGGTCGGGAGGGATTCCGACGGCAGTTCGCCACAACCTTGTGAAGAGGTGCCGGTGACGGACGGTGACGGTGGGGCCAGTGTCGGCCCTGCGCTAGTTGTGCGCGGACCGGTGCGGGCGACGTGCGGCTTGCGTCCGGGGCTGTGTCCGGCGCCGAGAGTTGTGGCGAAGTGCGGTCGGGAGGGATCCCGACGGCACTTTGCCACAACCTTGGGCAGGGGCAGGGGCTGCAGGGGCGCGTGCGAAGGGGCAGGGGTTGCAGTGTGGTTGGCGGCGTCTCTGGGGCTGGCTGGTGGCGAGATGTGCGGCGGAGCCTCGGGCCCGCGCCGGGGCCCCGCGCCCCGGCGTTCGCATCCAGAGCATCGTGCCCGGCGCCGAGAGTTGTGGCGAAGTGCGGTTGGGAGGGATCCCGGCGGCACTTTGCCACAACCTTGGGCAGGGGCAGGGGCTGGGGC
>NZ_PSYA01000016.1:0-111048 GCF_002931395.1 Pseudoclavibacter sp. RFBI5
CTCCTGCCCGTCCGCATCCAGCGCCCCGACGACGGCCGAGTCGGTGATGTCGGGGTGCGTGAGCAGCAGCGCCTCGAGTTCGGCGGGCGCGGCGGGGGCTAGGCGCTCTCGCGGGCCACGATCTCGAAGCCGAGGTCGACCGTCTCCCCCTGGGGAGCATCCGCGCCACCACGACTCATGCGCGCCAGCAGCAGCTCGCCCGCCTTCGTGCCGATCTCACGGTTCGGCACAGCAACCGTCGTGAGCGTGGGCGTGAGGTGCGATGACAACTCGAAATCACCGAACCCCGTCACCGCGAGCTCACCCGGCACGGAGACCCCGCGGCGAGCACACTCCAGGACGGCACCCGCCGCGAAGACATCGCTCGCGAACATGAGCGCATCGGTCTCGGGATGCTCGCGGAGCGCCGCGTCGAGCAGGTCACGGCCAGTCTCGAGGTCCACCGACGCGACCCCGGAGTCGACGACCCGCACCGGCTCGCCCGGGTACAGCTCGGCGACCGAGGCCTCGAAGCTCTCGCGTCTCGCCGCGGCGCGGAAGTCGCCGGACTGGAAGGAGCCCGCGAACGTCGGATGCTCGTACCCCTTGCCCTGCACGTACTCGACGAGCGCGCGGATGGCGTCCTCGTTGGAGAAGCCGATCAAGTTGTCGACGGGGTTCTCGCTCGAATCCCACGCCTCGACGACGGGGATCCCGGATGCACGCAGCAGCGTCGATGCCGCATCCGTGTGCTGGGCGCCGACGATGAACATGCCATCCGGCCGACGCCCCAGGAACGCGCGGACGAGCTCCTCCTCATGCTCGGGGCTGTACCCCGTCGTGCCGATGAACAGCTGATAGCCGAACGGCGAGAGCATCGCCTCCAAGCCGTGCAGCGCATCCGCGAACACGGACGCGGAGATCGACGGGACGATCGCAGCGACGGTCATCGACCGGTTCGACGCGAGGTTCGACGCGGCCAGGTTCGGCACGTAGCCGAGCGCGCCGATCGCCGACTGCACCCGCTCGAGCGTGTCAGCGGACACCAGCTCCGGCGTCCGCAGCACCCGCGACACCGTCTGCGGCGAGACGCCCGCAGACGCGGCGACGTCGGTGAGCGTCACCTTCTGCGTCGACCGCCTGGTCACAGCAGCCTTCTGGCCGCCAGGTTGCGCATGAGCGCTGCGATCCCGAATGTCCACGGCGCACACCCCTCACTGCTCTGTACCTGGCCCACCAGACTACCGAGGGCAGGTGAGGAGATGCGCACGACGTCCCCGGCGTGGTGCGTGAAGCCATGGTCGGGCTGATCGCGGTCGACGATGGGCGCGAACATTGTGCCGAGCATCAGCACGGCCCCGTCCGGGTACTGGTGGTGGGGGCCGAGCAGCTGGGCGGCGAGGTCGGCGGGGTCGCGGGAGATCTGGGCGAGGTCCGACGACCCGTGCAGCGTGAAGCCGTCGAGGCCCACGATGTCGAGCTCCACGGTCATCCCCCGCACCGAGTCGAGGTCGAAGTCGCCGTCGAACAGACGGATGAACGGGCCGAGTCCGCACGACGCGTTGTTGTCCTTCGCCTTCGGCAGCAGCAGCGCCGAACGGCCCTCGATGTCGCGCAGGTTCACGTCGTTCGCCAGCGTCGCACCCACGATCGCGCCCGTGGATGCGATGAGCAGCGCCACCTCCGGCTCCGGGTTGTTCCACTCAGAGGAGGAGTGCACGCCCACCTGGACGGCCGTGCCCATCGCGGACAGCGTCGGGCCCTTCGTGAAGATCTCCGCGTCGGGTCCGATGCCGACCTCGAGGTACTGGCTCCACAGGCCCTCTCCCACGAGGTACGCCTTGAGGGCCGTCGCCTCCTCCGAACCCGGCTTGAGGCTCGCGAGGTCAGTGCCGATCTCGGCGAGGATCTGCTCGCGCATCCGTGCCGCCGCCTCGATGTCGCCGCGCACCCGCTCCTCGATGACCCGCTCGATCATGGAGACCGCGAACGTCACGCCGGCTGCCTTCAGCACGTGGAGGTCGACGGGGGCGAGGAGCCACGGCTTCGACTCGTCGCGGGTGTCGGGCTCCGTGTTCGCGAAGAGCTCCTCGAGCGACCCAAGGCTGGGCACATCCGTTGCCGCAGCCCGCACGGCCGCGGCCGGGTCGGGGGCCTCGGTGATGTCGCTCACCGTCGCGAACGTCCGGCTCAGGTCGAGCACGCCCGCCTCGGTCACGAGAACCGGAGACGGGCCGCCGACGGCCGGGTCCCAGACGCGACCGACGAGAGTGCCGGTCGTGCCGTCGGCCGGGAGCGCCTGGGCTGCGCTGCCCGACCATCCTGCTGCCGCCTGCTGGCCTGCGGCCGTCTGCTGCGATGTCATGTGAGCTCCTGAGGTTCTGGTCGTGAAGATTGTGTCGTGGGGCGTGGGGCGTGGGGCGTGAGGCTCGGGTCTCGGGTCTCGGGTCTGCACCCCACCCGATTCGGGATGGGTTTCACGCTTCGGGATGGTTTGCATCCCATCCCGAGGCGAGGAAGCCATCCCGAATCGAAAGTGGGCGGGTCAAGCGAGGTCCTCGAGTCCGGGCCGGAGGTGGCGTGGCGTGCGGTGGCGTGGCGTGGCGTGCCGTGGCGAGGCGTGCGGTGGCGAGGCGTGCCGTGCCGTGCCGTGCGCCACCCGATTCGGGATGGGTTTCACGCCTCGGGATGGTTTGCATCCCATCCCGAGGCGTGAACGCCATCCCGAAACGAAAGCGGGCGGGTCGAGCGAGGTCCCAGAGTTCGGGCCGGAGGTGGCGTGGCGTTCCGTGGCGAGGCGTGCGGTGGCGAGGCGTGCCGTGCGCCACCCGATTCGGGATGGGTTTCACGCTTCGGGATGGGTTACATCTCATCCCGAAGCGAGGAAGCCATCCCGAATCGAAAGTGGGGTGGGGGCTGGTGGGGTGGACGAGGACTCGGAGACGGGACGGGACTGGACTGGACTGGACGGGACGGGACTGGACTGGACTGGACGGGACTGGACTGGACTGGACGGGACTGGACGGGACTGGACTGGACGGGACTGGACGGGACTGGACTGGACGGGACGGGACTGGACGGGACGGGACGGGACGGGATAGACGAGACGAGACGAGACGAGACAGGACGAGACGAGACGAGGTGCGGCGGGGTGGGACAGGACGTGCGGCAGCATGGCGCGAGCCGTGGCTAACGGCGGCGGAAGGTGCCCTGGCGCTTCTCGGCGAAGGCGGCGCGGCCCTCGTCGGCGTCGGCGGTCGCGAAGGTGATGGTCTGGAGGTCGCGTTCGTAGGCGACGGCCGCGTCCTGGCCCATGTTGAACGAGGCGCGGAGGTTGGCCTTCGCCGTCTCGGCGGCGATGGGCGGGCGGGATGCGATGGTCGCGGCGAGCTCACGGGCGCGTGCGAGCAGCTGCTCCCCTGGCAGCACCTCGGACACGATGCCCCAGGCCTGAGCCTGCTGCGCGGAGATGGGGTCCCCGGTGAGGAGCATGAGGGCGGCGTTGCTGGCGCCGGCCGAGTGGGCGAGGAACGAGGCCATGCCGCCGCCGCCGATCCAGCCGAGTTTGATCTCTGGGGCGGCGAGCGACGCGGTGTCGGCGGCGAGGCGGATGTCGCAGATCATTGCCGTCTCGAGTCCGCCGCCGAAGGCGTAGCCGTTGATGGCGGCGATGATGGGCTTGCGCAGAGCTCGGAGTGCGTCGCAGTAGTCCTCGCGGTTGCGGAAGTCCCACGGGGTCGCGTACTTGTCGAGGGAGCGGATGTCGCTGCCCGCACAGAACGAGCGCTCGCCGGCCCCGGTGAGGATCACGACGCGCACGTCGTCGCTCTCGTTGGCCCAGGTCGCGACGCTGACGAGGGCGTCGGACATCTCCTGCGTCACCGAGTTGAGCTTCGCGGGGCGGTTGATGGTGACGGTCGCGGTGAAGCCGTCGAGGTCGACGAGGATCTCGTCGGTCTCCAGCTGGGGAACGCTGCCGGTCATGGGGTGACTCCTGAGGTGGTTGGGGTGGCTGGGTGGATGCGCGTGGCTGGGGCATCGATGCGCGTGGATGCAGCGAAGGCCGCATCCAGCGCGTCGAGGCACCGCTCGGCGGGGGCTGACGAGGCTGCAGCGTCGGTCGACGAGGAGGCGTCGCCGAGCAGCGCGTCGCGGAGCAGCGCGGACGCCGCCGTCTGGAAGGCGATGTACCCGTCGTAGCGGGGCCGCACCCAGGACTCTTCGATGGTCGTCGCGGTGTTGGCGTAGAAGTCGTGCGAGGCCTCGTTGACGGCGTCGTCGTGCCAGGCGGAGCGGAGGCCGGGCTGGCCGTCGTGGTCCGGGATGAAGGTGCGTTGCGTCTCTGCGTCGAGCAGCCACGCGAGGTGGGCGGTGAGCTCCGGGGTGACGCGGCAGCGTCTCGAGATGGCGATGCCGGTCCCGCCGATCGTGGAGCCGAGGCGGGCGGAGGTGCCCCAGCGGGGTGCATCCCGGAACTGGAGGGTGGGTGAGGAGGAGGTGACGTAGCCGTAGACGAGCGGCACGTAGGCGAGCGAGTCGGTGCTGCTCATGCGCTCGAGGAGGGCGATGGGGTTCTCGCTGTGCGTCGCCGCGGGTGAGCGGCGGGCGATGGTCGCGAGCAGCTCGAAGGCGTCGCGGGCGAGGCGGCGGGAGGAGAAGAGGGAGCCACAGTCGGGGGCGTCGGCAAGCGGCGCGCCAGCCCCCGCGAGCACGGACGCGAAGGTGAGGAAGGCGTGGGGGCCAGCCAGCGAGAGGGCCACGCTGGTGCGCTCCGAGAGGGCGAGGACGTCGTCCCAGGTGGTCGGAATCTCGCCCGCGAGGAGGTCGGCCCTGGTGGCCGAGACCTGCGTCGCGGCGTCGAGCGGCAGCGCCCACTGCGAGCCCTGGAGCGAGTAGGAGGTGAAGCTCGGGCCGATGGCGTCGGCGGCCACGCGGTCGAGCAAGGCGGCGTCGAAGATCTCCTCGAGCGGCACGAACGAGTCGCTCGCGAGCGCTTCGCCGAGGTGGGGGTGGTCGAGCACGATGAGGTCGTAGCGCTCGGCCAACTCGGCGATGGGGGCCGATTCGAAGCCTTCGAGCGGATGCGCGTCCCACTCGATCAGCGCCTGTCGGCTTCCAGGGGCCGCGGCGGTGAGCGCTGCCGCCGCTTCGAGCGCGTTCCGGCCGCGGGGGTGGTCCCAGGTGAGGCCCCGGTAGCGGGCCCCGCCCGTGCTGGTGTCCGGGGAGGACGGCGAGCTCTCGCTCATGATCGTTCGCCGGCGGCTTCCGCGTGGGCCGGCGCCGGGGCGGCCGCGGGGGCGGCCGCGGCGACACTCTCCGGTGCGCCTTCTCCCGGCAGCGCCGCGTCCGATCCGCCCGGCAGGACGGCGCCGTCGGCGAGCACGGCCCCGTCGAGGTGCTCCTGCACGTTCGTCAGGGTGTCGCGCACGGCGATGGCGCCGCGCTCGGCGAGCTCCGTGATGTGCGCGGCGGCGTGACCGAGCTCGCCCAGGATCTCGCGTGTGTGCTCGCCGGTGAGGGGCGCGCCACGGTCGATGCGGGCGGGCGTCTTGGAGAACTTGTAGGGGAACCCCGGCGTCTTGACGAGACCTTCGGTCGGGTGCTCGTATTCGACGAAGGTGCCGTTGTGCGCGATCTGCGGGTCGGCGACGAGGTCGGCGTAGCCGTACACGGGGCCGGCCCAGATCGAGGTCTTCGAGAAGGCGTCGAGCCAGTGCGCGCTCGTGTTGGTCGCGAGGCGGGCGGCGGTCTTGGCGAAGACCTCGTCGCGGAGGCGCCACGAGTCGTCGAGCGTGTGGAGGCCGATGAAGCTGTCCTCCCCGATCGTGCGGCCGAGCTCTTCGAGGTCGGGCATGGCAAGCACGATGAAGCCGTCCGAGGTCGCGAACGAGCCGTAGGGCGAGCGGATGTAGACGTGCGCGTGCGGTTCGGCGCTGCGCTGCTGGGGCACGCCGCCTGCGGTGAACACGGACAGCTCCTGCATCTGCAGGGTCGTGATGGCGTCGAGCATGTTGACGGTCACGAGCTGGCCTTCGCCCGTGCGCTCCCGGTGGAAGAGCGCCGCGAGCACGCCTTCGAAGGCCGTGGATGCGGTGATGGCGTCGACGAGGTACTGGCCGGCGGCCTGCGGGGGTTCGCCGTCGCGGCCCGTGGAGAGCATGGCACCGCTCATGGCCTGGAGCAGAAGGTCCTGGCCTGGGCGCATCTTGTAGGGCCCGTCTTCGCCGTATCCGGAGACGGACACGTAGACGATGCTGGGGTTGATGGCGCGCAGCGTCTCGTAGTCGACGCCGAGGCGGGCGGCGACGCCCGGCCGGTAGTTCTGGAGGAAGACGTCGCTCGTGGCGACGAGCTCTCGCAGCACTTCGCGGCCGTCGTCGGACTTGAGGTCGAGCGCGATGGAGCGCTTGTTGCGGTTGAGGGAGAGGAAGGAGACGTTGATCTCGTTGCCCGCCGCGCCTCCGGCCGGTGCGTGGCGCTGCCATTCGCCTGCTGGTGGTTCGACCTTGATGACGTCGGCGCCGAGGTCGCCGAGGCGCTGCGCGGCGAAGGGGCCGGCCATGGCGATCGAGCAGTCGAGCACGCGGATGCCGGAGAGGATCCCACCGCCTGCCCCGGAGTCTGCTTGGTGGGTGTCGCTGATGCCGTCTGCGCCGCTCATGGTGTTCCTCGTTTCGGTGGATGCGCCGCTGGCAGCGCTAACATGTCAAGTGTAGGACGCCCGGAGCCAACCTCGTCGTCAGCCCCGGGCATGAAGGTTCATTCCGGCTGATCGCCGATAGCGCGAATAGCGGCCTCGGCCGCGCTCGTCTCCGCGACACCGTCGAGCACGCGGATCGTCGTCGAGTAGCTGCGCGACTCCCCGTGCTCGAGGAACAGGGCCGTGCCATCCTGGCGCGAAGCCGCATCCCCGGACACGTGGTGCGTGCTCGGCTCGAGCCCGATGCCGTACTGGCCGCTGCGCAGGTTCTGCCACTCGAAGAAGTGGGGCATGCCCGCAGCCTCCCAGCTCAGCTCGATCCCCCGCTCGCCACCGGCCGTGATGAGCGCGACGCGGTGCCTGCCGTCGTCGCCGGCCACGAGCTCATGCTCGGTGACCTGCTCCACGAACCCGTCGATCGGAGCAGGCATGACCCGGTAGCTCGTGCCCTGCTCGGCCACCGAGTCCGACTGCCAGAGGTGCTTCGTGATGGGTGCGACGAACCTCGCACCCTCATCCAGGAAGGGCCAGCCGACGTTGATGTGGTACAGGAACATGTGGGGCGTCGGGTCGAACCCGAGGTTGTCGACGACATCGTCGAAGCGCACCTCGCGACCGTCGAAGTCGAGCTCGATCGTGCGCGTCAGGCGCAGATGCTCGCCGAACGCCGTCGCCTGGATGACCTCGCCGACGACCCGCAGCACCACTCGACCGTCGCGCTCGAGCTCACGCGCCTCGAGCAGCCGCGCCGGAATCGCGGTCAGCCGCCCGTGCAGCCCGTGCGTGACGGTCTGCTTCGGCGGGTAGTTGTAGCGGGTCGCATCCACCTCGCCGCCGAAGAGCGTGTGGTCGAGCCCACCGGAGACGAGCAGCCCATCGAGCGCCCGCAGCCAGGAGAGTCCGCCCTCGTCGTTGTGCTCGTGCAGGCCGGGATGCCGGAACCCGTTGCCACTGCGCCACCCGATGGGGGCACCGCGGAAGCGCATCGAGCCGAGGTCGAACGCCCGGTCGACGAGCACCTCGAGCTCGAGGCCGGCGGAGGTGCGCAGGTCGATCGCCCGCACGCCGCGCTCCACGCCGTTGTCGAGCACGACCTGGCGGATGCCCGCCACGGCGGAGAGGTCGCCCGTGCGCCTGCGGAGATCGGCGATCGACAGCTCGGCGCCGAAGACGTCGACCCCGTCCGTGCCACCGGCGCCCGCCGCCCCGGTCCGTGCCGCCGCCCCTGAAGTCTGCTGCTCGCTCACATCATCACCCATCCGCCATCGACGTTGATCGTCTGCCCGGTCACGAAGCTCGAGTCCTTGCCCACCAGGAAGGAGATGACGCTCGCGACCTCGTCAGGGTCACCGCGCCGCTTCAGCGACTGGTGGTCGAGCACGAACTGCGTGTACTGCTCGGGATTCTCGTGGATCTCCTCGGCCTTCGTCGGGAAGGCCCCCGGAGAGAGGAGGTTCACGCGGATCCCGAACTCGCCGAGCTCACGGGCGAGGGCCCGCGTCATTGCGACGGCGGCGCCCTTCGTCGTGACGTAGCTCGCGAGCTTGTCCCATCCGCCGCTCCACGTGATGGAGCCGATGTTGACGATCGCGCCGGTGCCGCGCTCGCGCATCAGCTCGGCCGCCGCCTGCGCCGCAACGAAGTAGCCGCGCTGGTTCACCGCGACGACGTCGTCGAACTCCTCGACCGTGATGTCGAAGAACGGCGTCGGCGGGTAGATCGCGGCGTTGTTGATGAGCGCGTGCACTGGCCCGAACTCGGTTTCCGCCTCGCGCACGGCCGCCTTGATGGCGGCGGCGTCGCGCAGGTCGACCTCGAGCACGTAGGTGGGGATGCCCGCAGCCCGCAGCTCGTCCGCCGTCTCCGCCAGCGTCGCGCCGCCTCGCCCGAGCACGGCGACGGCGTAGCCGTCGCGCCCGAGTCGCAGGGCGGTGGCCCGTCCGAGCGATCCGCCAGCACCGGTCACGATCGCGACCGGCTTCTCACCTGTTTCCGTCATGGTTCCTCCGGCCGAAGCCCGTTGTTGTCTGCTGACCCTGCGTGCACCGCCGCCCGCCCCGTCCAATCTCCGTGACAACTCGGCCGGACGCCACCCTCTTCGGGCGATCCGGCTCGAGTCATCACGGAAGCTGGCCGCTGCGCGCCGCGCCCCGACGGGCGCGAGCGCCGGCTAGATCGAGTACTTGCGCAGGATGTCGTCGATGAACTTCTTCGCGCGCGGGATGTCCGACTCATCGAGGTGCTCGATGATGAGCGGCGCGTTCGGGCTGCGCTCCGCGAGTCGCTGCAGGTACAGCTCGTAGTCGAGCGAGCCGAGGCCCGCGGCCGGCAGCTCGATCTCGCCGACGCCGCGGAAGGTGTGCGACGCGAGCGCGTCGTCGTCGCCGATGTCGGCGTGCTTCTCGCTCTTGTCGTCGCCCGCCCGCTTGACGTCCTTGGCATGGGCGACGCGCACCTTGTCGGCGAGCGTGTCGAAGACCTCGTTGAGCACGCCAGCCTGGTCGTCGATGTTCGACGCGTCGAAGTAGTTGGTCGGGTCCATGAGCAGCTCGATGCCGGGCGAGCGGATGTCGTTGAACACGCGCACCGTCTCGCGGACCGAGCCGATGACGTTGTTGACGTACGTCTCGAGCAGGAAGATCGAGCCGTGGTCGTACGCTTCCTGGGCGAGCTCGGCGAGCACGTCGCGCACCTGCTCGTAGGCGTCCTCGGTCTTGTTGTGCGGGTCGCTGTCCCACTCGCTGTCCGGGTTGAAGGTGCCGGATTCGCTGATGACGTACGGCGTTCCGAAGGAGCGCGCGTTGCGGATGATCTCCTTCAGGTAGTCGACGTTCGCGCGGCGGTGGTCCGGGTCCGGGTGCACGATGTTCGTGTATCCCGAGATCGCCGAGATGGGGAGGTTGTTGTCGCGGAAGGTGTCGGCGACGAGCTTCGCCTTCTCCTTCGTGATCTGGCCCGCCGTGAGGTCGAGGTCCTTGAAGTGCAGGTCGAGCTGGACGGTGTTGAAGCCGAGCTCGCGCGCCTTCTGGGCGGTGGTCTTGAGGTCGTAGGGGAAGTATCCGCTGAAGATGCCGACTTGGATCATGAGCTTCTTTGCTCCTTCGCTTGGGGCCGTTGGCCCGTTGAGGGGTGGTGAGTGGATGCGGGGGTCGAGGTCAGAGGGGGAACTCGTCGAGGCGCACGGGGCGCCGTTCGGCGATGGAGCGGTAGCCGGCCTCGATGAGGGCGACGGTCTTGACGTTGTCCGCGACAGTGAGGGCGGGCTCGCTGCCGGTCTCGACGGCGTGCTGGAGCTGCTCCATGACGCCGATGAACGCGTGCGGGAACCAGTGCGTGTCCCAGGTGGGCGTCACCCACTTGCCGTCGGTCGACGGTCCCCCGTCGGCGCGGGCGGCCGAAGCGTACGTGATGGTCGACGGCGTGCCGCTCGGCCAGCCGATCGTGCCCTTCGCGACGCCGCGTGTCCCCTCCACTCGCCAGGTGATAGAGAAGTCGTCGTCGAACCCCTCTTCGCGCGGGCCGCCCCACACGTCTTCCGTCGAGAGGGCGAGGAGCCCGCCGGGGAAGCGCAGGGTGGAGACGACGATGCCGTCGGTGTGCGGGAACCGGGTGCGGGGGTCGGAGCGGGTGACGGTCATGATCTCGTCGGGGTCGCCGAAGAGGAAGCGGAGGACGTCGAGGTGGTGCACGCTCATGTTGGCGAGCGTGAGGCGGTCGTAGCCCTCGAGGAAGCCCTGCCAGTGGGGCACGGCCTTCATGTCGATCTCGACGAAGACGGGCTCGCCGAGCTCGCCGCGCTCGAGGAGCTGCTTGAGCACGCGGATCGACTGGTCGTAGCGCATGTTCTGGTTGACGGAGAGGATCTTGCCGGCAGCCTGGGCCTCGTCGCGGAGCGCGATGGCCTCGTCGAGCGTGAGGGCGAGGGGCTTCTGGGCCAGCACCGCCTTGACGTGCGGCTGCGCGAGGGCCTTGCGGATGAGCGCGGGCTGCAGGTCGGGCGGGTACGCGATGTCGACGATCTCGACCTCGGGGTCCTCGATGAGCTGCTCTGGGGTGTCGTGCACGGTCGGGATTCCCCACCGCTCGGCGACGCGCTGGGCGTTGGCCTTGGTTCTGGAGGCGATCGCGACGACGGGGAAGCCGGCTTCGCTGTAGGCCGCGAGGTGCTGGTCTGCCATGATGGCGCCAGCGCCGATGGCGCCGATCTTGGCGGAGCGGGCCCGCACGGGGCCGTCCGGCAGGAGGGCGGCGCTGCCGACCTCGGCCTGTCCGGCCTGCGTTTCAAGGGAACTCGTGGACACTGCGACTCCTTCGCGCCGTTGCGTGAGCGTGTGCGAACCGGATGGGAACCCGGTCTATGTGAGCGCTACTGGTAGCGCTGCCATTGCACCTAATGTACCGATGCGACGACCCCGCCGCAAGTCCTCACGGCAGGTTCTTCGCCCGCCGATGTGATCGCATCCCACAGGCACCCCCACCGCGCAGAGCTGTGGCCCGACGCGCTCGTCCTGACCGCCAGCGACACCTGCCCACAACTCTCGCGCGCCAACCGCAGCGCCCGCCGCCCACCAGGCGCCAGCTCAGCGCTCGACGCCATCGAGCACGACCCGCAGCCCAGCACGAGACGGGCGCATGTGCGGCCCGGCCGGGTCCGCCCAGCCACGCCCCGCATCCACGATCGCAGACTCGTCGATGCTGATGCCGGACCCAACCTGATCCCCGAGCACGATGCCACCGTCGGCGAACTCCTGATCGACGCTCATGCCGTGGGCCCAGTGCAGGGCCTGCACCTCGGTCGTCAGGTGATTCGGCACCGCGGTCATGGCGGCGGCGACGGCCGGATTCGTGTTGTAGCCCACCGGGCTCACGGGGAGGTTCCTGGCATCCGCCGCGTAGGCGAGGCGGAGCACGTGCGTGACCCCCCAGATGGCGCCAGCCTGCACGATGTCGGGCGCCCCCGCGTCGAAGAGCGGACGGAACTGGTCGACGCCCGTCAGGTTCTCCCCCGTCGCGACCGCCGCGCGCACCGCCGCCGACAGGCGCGCGTGACCGAGCGCATCCCAGCGCCGCAGCGGCTCCTCGACCCACAGGAGGTCGATCTCGCTCTCGATCGCGGAGACGTACCTCACCGCCTGCTTCACCTGCCACGACTCATTGGCATCGAGCATGAGGCCCGGACTCGGGGTGTTGCGAGCGAGCACGCCGCGCAGGAGCCGCAGCCGACGCAGATCGGCGACCGGGTCGACGCCACCCTTGAGCTTGCCGGCGACGTAGCCGCGCTCCGCGAAGTCCTCATAGAAGGAGACGAGCTCGCCGTCGTCGAGTGCGATGTCGAGGCCGGATGCATACCCGGGCACGAACCTGTCGCGTCCGCCGAGCAGGCGCCAGAGGGGCTCGCCGGCGAGCTTCGCCTTGAGGTCCCAGAGCGCGGCATCGAGCGTCGCGACCCCGCCGTAGGTGGCACCCGCGTGACCGGACTTGAAGACCTGCGCGAGCATCCGGTCGAAGAGCGCCGAGACCCCTCGGGGGTCTTCCCCCTCGAGCGCCGGGAAGAGCCTGGCGACGTCGGCGTGCGAGCCGATGCCGACCCCCTCGACCCCCTCGTCGGTCTCGAGGATCACGATCGGGACGTCGGTGACTGCGGCGCGGATGTGGCCGTTGACGTCGCCGATCGACCGCCCCCAGTCGTGCCGGGTGGTGAGCAAGCGGAAGCCGGTGATCTTCATATCGTCCTTGATCTTCAGATGGGAGATTCAGCATACATCACATGATTTATTCGTCATACGTTTTTTCTGGCTTTTGCTCGTGTGCGCGGATTCGCGGGCCACTTCGTGACTACAATCACCGCATGTCCAGCACCACGACGCCCCGGCTCGGCACCCACCGCACCCCCGCCGCGAGGCTCGGCGTGCAGGTCGTGCACGACCTCGTCTCCGCCATCGTCACCGGAGAAGTCGCACCAGGCGACCTCCTCCCCACCGAGACCGAGCTGTGCGAGAACTTCGGCGTCAGCCGCACCGTCATCCGCGAGTCCATGAAGCGCCTCGAGGAGAAGGGGATGGTCTCCGTCGTGCAAGGACGCGGCACGCAGATCGCCCCGCAGTCCGAGTGGAACATCCTCGACAAGGTCGTGCTGGGCACCATGATCGAGAACGACGAGACGCTCGGCATCCTCGACGAGCTCGCCGTCGTGCGCGGGCAGCTCGAGTCGAGCATCGCCGCGGCCGCCGCCACGAGCCGGAGCGACGACGAGCTGCGCGTCATCCACGACCACCTCGAGACCATGCACGCCACCGCCGACGAGCGCGACGCGTTCGCCGCCGCGGATGTCGCCTTCCACTTCTCCGTCATGGACACCGCCGGCGACCGCCTCGCCTCCGGCATCGCCCGCAGCCTCTCGAAGCGCGCCGGCGAGAGCAGCCGCTACTACGGCGCTCCGGGTGCCGACGCCGTGCGCCTCACCCTCGAAGAGCACGAGCGCGTCTACGCCGCCATCGAAGCCGGCGACAGCGAGGCGGCCGCCAGAGAGATGCGCGAGCACATCGCGCTCGCGTGGGAGCGGCGCCGCATCCGCGACTAGCGCGGCCGGCCCATGGGGCTCGCGCGGGCGCCGGCGCGGGCTCTGCGGCGGGCCCTGGCTCGGGCTCCACTGCAGCAGCAGCGGCAGCGGCAGCGCGCCCCGGAGTTGTGGCCAAGTGCTCCCCACGCCGCCCCCAACCGCACCCCGCCACAACTCCGCGGACGCGGACGGGGACGCGAACGCGGACGGGGACGCGGACGCCACCCGGACGCCTCTCAGACCCCTCCCGCAGAGAGTTGTGGGGAGATGCCGCTACCCCCGACCCCAACCGCACCAAGCCACAACGCTGCGGGAGCGGACGCGGTTCCACAGAGCGCGAGCGATCAAAGAGTTGTGGGCAAGCGCTGCCCATCCCGCCCCCAACCGCACCAAGCGACAACTCTGTGGGCGCCGAGTCGGGTCGGGTCCACCGACCTCGGAGCCCGAACCCCAACGGCGAAGGGCGAGCAGCCAGCAGCCAACGGCCAGCGGAACCTGTCCACTCACACCAGGACCCAGGACGCTCGGAGAGTTGTGGGCAAGTGCTCCCCACCCCGCCCCCAACCGCAACGAGCCACAACTCCGCGGACGCGGATACGCACGCGGACGAACCCCGGCCGCCACGCAGACGCCCCTCCAGCAGAGAGTTATGGGGAGATGCCGCTAACCCCGGCCCCAACCGCACCAGGCCACAACTCTGGCGGGCCGGCGCGCGCGGCCCGGCGCGCAAGACTCGGCACGCAACCGCGCGCGGTCCGGCCCAGCCCGCGAGAATCCGCACGCGAGACCCGGCCCGCCAGGACCGGCCCCGCCAGGCCCCGCACGCGAGACCCTGCCCGCCAGGCCCGGCCCGGCCCGGACTGGCCCGGCCCGGACTGGCCCGGCCCGGACTGGCCAGGCCCGGCCCGAGCGACTCAGCAGCCGTGCCCCGTGTGGCCGCGTGCCGCGTGGTGGACGTGCGGCGCGGGGTCGCTGGCGTGCGCCGCGGCGAGGAACTCCGGCAGGTCGACGCGCGCCCCATCCACCCACGTTCCGAGGACCTGCACACGCTCCGCGAGGTAGCGGGGCGTCACCTCGTACGGGTCGGCGCTCAGCTCCACGAAGTCGGCGAGCTTGCCCACCGCGATCGATCCGACGAGGTGCTCCCGGTGGAGGGTGCGGGCCGCGTCGATCGTGTGGGCCTTGAGCGCCGCATCCACCGAGATCGCCTGCTGCGGGGCGTGGATGCGCCCGCTGCTCGTGCGCCGGGTCACGGCAGTCTGCACGTTCAGGATGGGTGCCGGCGGGGACACGGAGCCGTCGTTGTGCAGCGACACCACGACCCCCGCCTCGACCGCCTCGGTGAACGCCTGCCAGCGCGCGCCGTGCTCGGGCGCGAACATGTGCCCGTCGAGGAGGTCGCCCCAGAAGTAGTACTGGAACGGCGCGAGCGAGACGTGGACGCCGAGGCGCGCGGCCCGCTCGAACTGCTCGCGGCGCCCAGCCCCCGCGTGCTCGATGCGCCAACGGTGGTCGGTGCCGAGCAGACCGTGCTCGGCGAGCGCGCGCTCGTAGGCGTCGAGAGCGAAGTCGATGGCCAGGTCGCCGTTCGCGTGGAACGACATCTGCCAGCCGAGCGGCGCGCAACGGTCGAGGATCGCATGCACCTGTGCTCGCGAGTAGTTCATGGCGGATGCGCCACCCGCCGTCGCGGGGTCGATGCCCGCTCGCTCGGTCGCCTCGCTCGCGACGTAGGGGAAGGAGGTGGCGACGTTGCCGATCCACGGGGACCCATCGGTCCAGAGCTTCACGCCCTGCTTGACGAGTCGCTCCTCCCCCGCGGAAAACGTTGCGGAAGCCCCCGGATCTGCGGCGGTCGACACCTCCCACAGGCTCACGCGCAGCGGCGAAGACGGCATGACGGCGAGCGCCTCGTAGGCGGGGGCGAGGTCGGCGGAGAACGTCATGTCGGACGTCGAGGTGATGCCGGCGCGCGCCATGAGGGCGTAGTACTCGGCTGCGCTGCCGAGAGGGTTGCCGCCGAGCTGCTGCATGACGGGGCCCAGCACGGCCGTGTTGGCGGGGATCTCGTACGAGATGCCGATGAGCGCGCCGTCGGCGTCGCGCGCGAACGATCCCCCGATCGGGTCGGCGGGCGGATGCGCGTCCCAGCCGCGACTGCGGATGAGCGCCGACGTGAACGAGCAGGCGTGCCCCGAGTTGTCGACGACCACAGCGATCCGGTCGCCGAAGATCTCATCGAGGTCGGCGGCCGTCGGGGCCGGGCGACCGTGCAGGAGCGCATCGAAGCCGTTGAAGAGCAGGGGAAGACCCGCGTCGTTCTCCGCCATCGCCTGCGAGAAGATGCTGAGCACGTCGCTCCAGCGCGGCGCCTTCCACGGCGCGATCGACAGCGCAGGCAGCTGCGTGGCGAGTCCGCTCAGGAACGGGTGGCTGTGCGGGTCGATGAAGCCGGGCATGAGCACGGGCGCGCCGCTATCGAGCACCGGGGCGCCCGGCAGAACCTCCGCACACTCGGCGAGCGTGCCGACGGCGACGATCTTCGCGCAAGCGACCGCGACCGCGGATGCACGCGGCAGCTGCGCATCCATCGTCACGATCGTGTCGGCGGTGAGGATGAACGCTTCAGCGTCAGCGAACGCGGGAACGGGCTGCCCGGAGTCGGGCACCGCGGGAACGTGCTGTCCTAGAACGGGGTGCCCGAGAACCTGCTGCTCCGGAACAGGCTGCCCGGGAACGGGCTGTCCCAGAACAGACTGCCCGGAGTCGAGCACCGATGGTGAGCTGGACGCGGGTGAGGGCACACCCGCGGTCTCGTCGGGGGCTTCTGGCTCGGGCATGCGACTCCTTCGGGCGTCGCCCTTGGTGACGGGCGACGAGTGCGGGGTGGAGCTCGGGGCGGAGCAGGCGCCTCGCGGCGACGCCACCAGTATGCCGCGCACCGGCATCGCTCCCGCGCGCGTCGCTTCTCCCGAACTCGCGCTGGCGACCGCGCCGTCCGCACCAAGCCGTGCGCACCAATCACCCCGCACCCCGCCATCCCCCCAACCCGCGCCCGGGCATCCGGCGTGCCCGCCAAGCTCGGCACGCACGCCCAAAGCGGACTTGTGGTCGTCAAGAACGCGCCAGGACAACCACAACTCAACTCTGGGCAAGCGGGGGAGGGGCGGGCGGACCGGGAGGGCCGCGCGAAGTCGTGGCACAGCGAGAGAACTGCGGCGGATGCGGCGGCGGGCCGCGCGCACGCCCAAAGCGGACTTGTGGTCGTCAACAACGCGTGAGAACGACCACAACTCAACTCTGGGCAAGCGGGGGAAGCACACGAGGCCTGAGCAGAAGGGGGCCCGCGCAGGGCGGGCGGACCGGGAGGGGCACGCGAAGTCGTGGCACAGCGAGAGAACTGCGGCGGATGCGGCGGCGGGCCGCGCGCACGCCCAAAGCGGACTTGTGGTCGTCAACAACGCGTGAGAACGACCACAACTCAACCCTGCGCGGAACGGGGAGGGACGCGCATAGCCAGGAAGCAGCGGAAGGGCACGCGGAACGGGGAGGGACGCGCGAAGGCCGGGCAAAAAGGGCGAGGCGCAGCGGGAGGGACAGGCACAGCGGGAGAACGCCGACGGGCAGGGCGGGAGGGGCGCGCGCACGCCCAAAGCGGACTTGTGGTCGTCAACAACGCGTGAGAACGACCACAACTCAGCCCTGCGCGGCGGGGAGGGGCGGGCGGACGGGAGGGACGCGCGAAGGCCGGGCGAAGACGGGCAGGCGCAGCGGGAGAGCAGCGGCGGACGGGGTCAGGCCGCGCGCAGGCGCACCATCTCGGTGTAGCCGTCACGGTAGCCGGGGTAGTCGAGGGCACCGAGGAATGCGTGCATCCGCTCGCCGCTCAGCAGGGTGCCGCCCGCTTCTTCCGGGTGGATGCGCGGGGGCGCATCCACGCCCAGCTCGCCTGCCACGAAGGTCGCGACCTCGCCGAGGGAGGCCGGGCTGGCGTCGGTCGCGTGCAGCAGCTGGGGCGCGTCTCCCCGCTCGAGCAGCGCCTCGATGGCACGCACGAGGTCGGTCTCGTGCACCCGATTCGTCCGACGGGCGTACTGGATGGGGTCGCCAGCGAGCACACGCCGGATGAGGCTGTCCCGCCCCGGGCCGTAGATTCCCGATGGCCGCACGACGGTGGCGCCGAACAGCTCGACCGCGCGTCGCTCGCCGTCGACGAGCGCGCGGCCCCGGTCCGAGGTCGGTGCCGGCGCGTCCGTCTCGCTGATCGAGGAGCCGTCGACCCTACCCTCGAACACGCGCGTCGACGACACGAACACGACCCGCTCCGGGATGCTCGGCAGGCTCGCCGCGAGCGTCTCGAGGGAGCGCCGGTAGCCGTCGGGCGCGACGACGCCGTCCACAGAGGGCGGCGGGAGCGTGATGACCAGCGCGTCGACGCCGGGCAGGCGGAGGGGCGCGGCGCCCGAGTCGGCCAGGTCGGCGCGGATGACCTCGATGCCCTCGCCTGCCGTGCGCTCGCCGCGCCGCACGCCGAGCACCTCGGTGCCGCGGGCCGCGTACCGCTCCCCCAGTCGCGCGCCGAGCTTGCCGAAGCCGGCGATCAGCAGACGTTCGGGCGCGGACGGGGAGGCTGCGGGGGTGCTCATGCCACGAGCGTAGGTGTCGCCTCCCGCGAGATGCCCCAGAGGGCGCCGAGGCGTATCCTCGGGACGTGACTTCGGAGATCAAGACCCCGTACGAAGACCTGCTGCGCGACGTGCTCGAGACCGGCGCCCGCAAGTCCGACCGCACCGGCACGGGGACGCGCAGCGTGTTCGGCCGCCAGCTTCGGTTCGACCTGTCGGAGAGCTTCCCGCTCATCACGACGAAGCGCGTGCACTTCAAGTCCATCGCGTACGAGCTGCTGTGGTTCCTCCGCGGAGACTCGAACGTGCGCTGGCTGCAGGAGCGCGGCGTGAAGATCTGGGACGAGTGGGCCGACGAGAACGGCGACCTCGGCCCCGTCTACGGCGTGCAGTGGCGCTCCTGGCCGACCCCCGAGGGCGGCCACATCGACCAGATCGAGCAGGTCGTGGCACAGATCCGCGACAACCCCGACTCCCGCCGCCACATCGTCACGGCCTGGAACCCGGCCGAGATCTCCACCATGGCGCTGCCCCCGTGCCACGCCCTGTTCCAGTTCTACGTCGCCGACGGCAAGCTCTCCTGCCAGCTGTACCAGCGCAGCGCCGACCTGTTCCTCGGCGTGCCGTTCAACATCGCCTCCTACGCCATGCTCACGCTCATGGTGGCGGAGCAGACGGGGCTCGAGCCCGGTGAGTTCGTGTGGACGGGCGGCGACGTGCACATCTACGACAACCACGAGGAGCAGGTGCGGGAGCAGCTGACGCGCGACCCGTACCCGTACCCGCAGCTGCGCATCCACCGCACCCCCGACACGATCTTCGACTACGAGTTCGAGGACTTCGAGGTCGCGAACTACGAGCACCACCCCACGATCCGCGCGGCGATCGCGGTATGAGCGTCGGGCTCGTCTGGGCGCAGGCGCGCGGCGGCGTGATCGGCGCCGAGGGCGGCATCCCCTGGCACGTGCCCGAGGACCTGGCGCACTTCAAGGCCGTCACGCTCAAGCATCCCGTGATCATGGGCCGCAAGACCTGGGACTCGCTCCCGGAACGCTTCCGTCCCCTGCCGGGGCGTCGGAATATCGTCGTGACGCGGCAGGCCGGCTGGGCCGCAGAGGGGGCCGAGCGCGCCGGGTCGCTCGAGGAGGCGCTCGCCCTCGCGGGCACGGGCGCGGGCACGAGCACGAGCACGAGCGCCGACGCCACTCCCAATTCGGGCACCGAAGCCGGCACCGCGTGGGTCATGGGCGGCGGTGAGCTCTACCGGGAGGCCATCGCGCGCGCCGACCGCCTCGAGGTGACCGAGATCGACCTCGACGTCCCTGGCGACGCGCACGCCCCCGACTGGTCTGGCGAGGAGTGGTCGGCGGATGCCCGTGAGCCGTCGGAGGGCTGGCTCACCTCGCGCACCGGCATCCGGTACAGGTTCGTCAGCTTGTCCCGCTAGGCCAGGTCTGCAGGGCTGCTGGGCACCTCCACCCCGGGGTGAAACCCGGGGTGACTACATGAGTCTGCATGCAACGGCATCTAAACTCATCGCACACCGGAAGCGACGATCCCCGCTACTCCCCCTCCTGATCGATACGCCACCGGTGGGAGAGTGGACGCAGCCATGCTGGGACGAAACCGCGAACTGGCGCTTCTCTCGGCGGTGCGCTCGGAGGGCGCGGAGGACTTCCTGCTCTTCACCGGCCCACGGCAGATCGGCAAGACGAGCCTGCTCGAGGCTGGCGCGGCAGATCTCGGCGCGAAGCTCATCCGGCTCAGACGGAGCGAGAGCCAATGGCCCTACTCGGGGCTGTCGGTCATCGCGCTCAGCCTCGGCGGGCCGGCCCAGGAGAGCATCGAGAAGCAGCTCGCGCTGGTCAGAGCCGAGCGACCGCACCCGCTGCACCTCGCCGACGAGTTCGCAGGGCAGCTCCGCGCGAACGCGGCTCCCCTCACCCTCTTCGTCGACGACATCGACCTGCTCGACTCCGACAGCGCTGCAGTGCTCGAGCACCTCGTGCCGCGCCTCCCTGGCACCGGGTTGCGCATCGCCGCGTCAGCGACGCACATCGCTCGCAGCTCGGTCTTCGCCGGGTTCCGCCAGCATCCGCTTCGCGCCCTCTCCCGGGAGGAGTCCGTGGAGGTCGCCGCGACCGCATCCCCCGACGGCACGACCCGGGAGGCGCTCATGCTCCTCGCCGTGGCCTCCGACGGCCGCCCGGGGCTGATCGTCTCGGCCAGGCTCAATCAGCGTGAGCGCGACGGCGTCGACCCGATCCGCATCCCGCTCCGAATTCCCAACGCCGTCGCCCCCGAGGCGGCGTCCCACGCCGCTCGCGACTCCGACGACCTCCTGGGGCTTATCGCCCTGGCCCCGTTCTCTTCCCGAACCGCCCTCAGCAGCTCGTCCTGGGCGCAGCAGGACGCGCTCGAGGACCTCATCGAGCACGGCATCGTCGATGTCTCGGACGACCGCGTACACATCGCCGATCCGGTGGAGCGCGCCGCGCTGCACGCCGCGATGGATGCCCGCCAGCGGCGGGAGGTGCACGCGCTCGGCAAGGAGCTTCATAACGAGCGTTCGTCCGGCATCGCCCTCTGGCACGGGAGCTTCCTCGATGGCGGCGAGAACCTCGAGTTGGATCTGCTCGGCTTCGCCGAGGCATCGGCCAGGGCCGGAGAGGTCGCCACGGCGGTGGAGTTCGCGGAGCGGGCGCTCGCGCTGCGCAGCATGCTGCCGGGTCGCGGCGACCTGCTCTCCCTCCTCGCCGAGGCCTTGTTCTTCCAGGGCGAGTTCAGCCTGGCCCGCCGCTACCTGGGGTTCGGGCGTTCCCTGCAGCACTCGCCTGCGGGTGAGCTCCGCGCGGCGAGGGTCAGCATGCTCTGCACGTTCGCGATCGACCACGTCGTCGCCGACTCGGCAGGCGCCGCTCTCGTGCAGACCCACCGCGCGAGCGCCCCCGAGGCGTGCTCGATCCTCCTCATCACCCTCGCCCGACTGCACCTCGAGCGGTGGGACGTCCAACCGCTCGAGCTCACCCTCCGACGCACGGTCGAGCTGCAGCTCGTCGATTCCCTCGCTTACCGGCTCCTCGCCACGATCGCAGCTGCCAGCGACGGCGAAGCTCCGGTGCTCGCCGGTGGCGAACCCGAGCAGCAACTGTCCGGTGCAATCCACGACCGCTCGCCCCTCCCCGCAGAGGATGCCTTCCTGCTCTGCCGCATCCTGATCCTCGACGAGCGCTACGTGGAGGCGCGGCGCATCCTCGACGACCTCACCGCGGCTGGGCCGCTGCCGCTCCTCCTCCGCGAATCCGCGCTCGCGCTGCTCACCATGCTCGAGCTGCGACTCGGCAACCTCGACAAGCTGAGACAGGCCCTCACCCTGTGGACCACGCTCGAGCTGCCAGAGCCAGCACCGGATGCACCGCGCAGGTACCTGATCGCGGCGGCCGCCGCGATGCTCGAGCAGAGCCCCTCGACTCGGGTGAACGAGCTCATCGACCGGGCACGCGAGCAGTGCGATCAGGACGACAACAGCACGCTGCGCCCGCACGTCGCGGTACTCGCCGGCAGCCGGGCCCTCATCGAGGGCAGGTACGACGACGCCATCCGGGAGCTGCGGCTCGCGAAGCGCTCGCAGGCATCGTTCCGGCGGAACCCGTCCATCCTTCGAGCGGATGCGGAACTCATCGAGTCCCTCTGGCTCGCGGGGAGGCACGACGAGGCAGGCGAGGAGCTGCGACGGCTGGAGGTAGCCTCGCGGGAGCATCCCTCAACCTGGGCGACCGCAGCCGCCGCTCGTTCGGCCGCGGTCTGCGCCCCCACGGACGCACTCGCAGCGCTCGCCTTCGATGTCGCCGGGGCCCTGGTCCCGGATGGAATCACGCACACGCACGAGCACGCGCGAGTCCTCGCGGCGCGCCGCCGACGATTAGAGGAGCCGCCGCCGACCGCTCCGCCAGACGCAGCACGGGCAGCCCAGCCCGCGCCGCAACGCAAGGGAGCCTCAGCGCTCATCTCACAGCTGGACACCCGCGAACTCGAACTCGCTCAGCTCGTCTGGAGCGGCCACCGCAACCGTGAAATCGCCGGCATCCTGTTCGTGTCGCAGCGCACCGTCGAGCTCCGCCTCACCCGCATCTACCGCAAGCTCGGCGTCGACTCCAGGGCGCGCCTCGTGGCGCTCATGTCGCTGCTCGTCTGACGACCTCAGCCACTGCCCGGTCCGGGGCCAGGTCCGAGTCTGGGGCCGAGTCCGGGGTCGGGTCCACGCTGCGAGCCTCGATCGCCGGGATGCTCCGCCTGGTCGGGCTGATCCAGCGGCCGTCGCCGGCCGCCCCGAACGCTCGCACGAAGGTGAGCATGCAGACCGCCGCATCCACGATGCGCAGGAGCGGGAAGCAGAGCGCCGCCGCGTTCGGGAGCCGCCGCGACAGCACCGCGGCGATGAGGGTGACGCACAGGTCAGGAATGAGGAGCCCGAGCAGCACGATCACCGGCGGGACCGCCCCCGCGATGGCCACGGCCCACTCGAACCCTGCACCGCCGAGGCGCGCGACGTCGGCGAGCAGCCAGGCAAGGGTCGACAGCAGCAGCATCGGCAGCGCGAGCACCAGGATGATGCTCGTCACGAGCACCTCAACGATGCTGATCCCGACGGAGAACCAGAACACCCCGACGTGCGCGCCGTGCCGGCGGACCGTCTGCCAGAAGCCGAGACTCCAGCGCCGCATCTGCAGCACGTAGTCCCGCAGCGTGTCCGGATCCTGCGTCTCGGCGATCGCACAGCTCGGATGGAACGCGATGCGCCCGAGCCGCTTCGCGTGCACCTCGAAGGTCATGTTGTAGTCCTCGATCGCCAGCCCCGCCGCATCGATGTCGACGGAGTCGAGGATGCTCGTGCGGTACATGCTCGCGAACCCGGGGACGATGGCGACCGCATTCGCTCGCCTCGACGCCTGGCCGAACTTCTGCATGCACTGCACGAACACGTAGGTGCGTTCCCGGTACGCAGTGAGCAGGCGCCCCAGCCAGGTCTCCGGGCGCGGATGCAGTGCACTCGTCGCCCTCCCCGCCACCGCGACCGTGCCAGCGTCGTCGAAGAGCGGCAGGCCCGTCAGCAGGTAGTCGGGTCTGAGCCTGCTGTCGGCGTCGAGCAGCAGCACCACCTGGAACCGGTCCCGGAGGGAGAACCTCGAGATGCCCTCGACCAGCGCACCGGCCTTGCCCCGGTTCGGGAAGATGTCGATCACCTGCACCCCCGCGGCTTCCGCGAGCGCGACCGTGCCGTCCGTCGAGCCGTCCGAGGCGACGAAGATGTTCGCGGCCGGGACCTGCGCTGCGGCCGAACGGATGGTGTCGCCGATGACCTGCTCCTCGTTGTGGGCGGCGATCAGCACGGCCACGTCGCTCGGCTCGAGCCGCCGGGGAGCGCGGCGCTCACCGCCGTCCGCGCCTCCCCCCGCGCTCGAGTGGTGCGCACCGTCGCGCTGCCACACTCGAGCCGCGACGATCCGCAGCAGCCCAGCGCCCGACCACAGCACTGTGGAGAGGCTGAAACTGGCGGCGATCAGGGCCACGAGCACCATCAGCTTCGGGAGTTCGTCGAGCATCCGCGTCATCACCTCGCTGTGATCGGCTTCGGGGGCAGGCGGCTGTTCCGCTGCTCCCCGCATCCGAATCGCTTCGTCGCCCTCCCGACGGTAGATGCTCATCGCGTTCGTGAGACCGCAATGCCGCTTCGGTTTCCCGCAAGAAATGGAGGCCCCTCTCGGAAAGCCGCCAACCTCTCGGTCGGCTGTTGATCGCCGGTGCGGGCGGGGCCATGCTGTTGACGCGGAGCGAGTCAACGCCGACCGCCGCACCCATCTGCAGCGCCCTTTCCCCAGGGGGCGATGCTCTGTCGATTCTGGAGACTCCCCATGACCACCTTCGAGAGCGGCCCCGCGGTCGCGATCTCACTCAGTCCGGTGCCCCTCGCTCAGGATGTGCGGCCTCCGGCCACGCAGACGAGCTTCGACTACGACGTGGCCATCGTCGGCCTCGGCTACGTCGGCCTTCCCACCGCTCTCGCCTACCACGCAGCCGGCAGCCGCGTCCTGGCGCTCGATGTCTCGCAGCGCCGGCTCTCCACGATCCGGGCGCAGGATGCGGATCTCCTCGACGGCGATCGTTTGCGACTCGCCACCGCACTCCAGGACGAGGGCTTCGCGCTCACCGACGACCAGGAGCTGCTGAGCAGGGCCGCCGCCATCGTGGTGTGCGTGCCCACCCCAGTCGATGTGCACCTCGTCCCCGACCTGAGCCTCCTCGCCGCCGCAGCCGCGACCGCCGTTGCCGCAGCCGTCGTGGGGCAGCTGCTCATGCTCACCTCGACCACCTACATCGGCTGCACCGAGGACTTCCTCGTCACGCCGCTCCGCAAGCGCGGCCTGGCAGTCGGCAGCGACGTCCACGTCGTGTTCAGCGCCGAGCGCATCAACCCTGGCGTCGACCAG
The DNA here is from genome assembly GCF_002931395.1 of Pseudoclavibacter sp. RFBI5. Classification (NCBI taxonomy): domain Bacteria; kingdom Bacillati; phylum Actinomycetota; class Actinomycetes; order Micrococcales; family Microbacteriaceae; genus Pseudoclavibacter; species Pseudoclavibacter sp. RFBI5. The sequence continues at coordinate 24,352 of NZ_PSYA01000016.1, forward strand.
TTCTCCCAGGAGGTCGTACCCCGCGTCGTCGGCGGCGCCACCCCCGCCTGCGAGGAAGCGGGCGCCACCCTCCTGGGCCGCTACGCGGACGCCGTGCACCGCGTCTCGAGCCTCGAGGTGGCCGAGATGACGAAGATCCTGGAGAACACCTTCAGGGCCGTCAACATCGCCCTCGCCAACGAGTTCGCCGACATCTGCTCCAGTCTCGGAGTACCCGTCACCGAGGTCATCGACGCGGCCGCCACCAAGCCGTACGGCTTCATGCCCTTCTACCCGGGCCCCGGCGTGGGCGGCCATTGCATCCCCTGCGACCCCCACTACCTGCTCTGGCAGCTCAAGGAGGAACGCGTCGACGCACCCATGATCGCCCAGGCGATGACGCGGATCGCGGCACGGCCGAGGCAGGTCGTCGACCGCATCCGCGACCTGCTCCTGCAGCTGGGCCTCGGCCTGGAGGGCACCAGAGTGCACGTCATCGGGATCGCCTACAAGCCCGACGTCGCCGACCTGCGCGAGTCCCCAGCGCTCGAGATCCTCTCGCACCTGGACGCGCTCGGCGTCGACCTCGCCTACACCGACTCGCACATCCCGAGCGCCCTCCTCCACTCGGGGAGGCTCCTCGAATCGATCGACGACCCGAGCTCGTTCGAGGCCGACCTCATCCTCATCCACACGAGGCACACGGGAGAGGACCTGTCCTGGATACGCGCAGACCAGGTCATCCTCGACAGCACCTACCGGGGCACCGACCTGCCCGGCCGCCACCTCCTCTGACCCGCGACGAGAACAGCGAAAGGCAACGACCATGAGAACACTCGTGACGGGAGGCGCCGGCTTCGTCGGCAGCCACCTCGTGGAACATCTGCTGGCTCAGGGCGACGACGTCGTCATCCTCGACGACATGTCGACGGGGTCCGTCGGCAACCTCATCGAAGCGCGCTCCAACCCGCGGCTCACGATCACCTACGGCTCGATCCTCGACTCGAGGAGCGTGCGCGAGGCGATCGACGGCTGCGACCGGGTCTTCCATCTCGCAGCCCTCGTCGGGGTGAAGCTCATCGTCGAGAACCCCCTTCGAGGGCTGCGTGTCAACCTCCACGGCACCGAGAACGTGCTCAACGCCGCCGTGGGAAGCGGCGCCTCGGTGCTCCTCGTGTCCACGAGCGAGATCTACGGCAAGAACACGGCAGACAGCCTCGACGAGAACAGCGACCGGATCCTCGGCTCCCCGCTCGCCAGCCGCTGGAACTACGCGGCCGCGAAGGGGCTCGACGAGTCCTTCGCGAAGGCCTACTCCGACGAGTACAACCTCGACGTGTCCATCGTCCGCCTGTTCAACACCGTCGGCGAGCGGCAGACCGGCAGGTACGGCATGGTTGTCCCCAACCTCATCACGCAGGCGCTTCGAGGAGAGCCGGTCACCGTCTTCGGCGACGGCGCGCAGACCCGCTGCTTCAGCTATGTCGGGGACATCGTGCCAGCTATGGTGCGGATCGCGGAGCTCGCGGAACCCGGATGCGAGGCGTACAACCTCGGCGGGGCGCAGGAGGTGTCCGTGCTCGGGCTCGCGCGGCAGATCATCACGCAGCTCGGCAGCGACAGCACCATCGAGTTCGTGCCGTACGACCTGGCATACGCGACCGGCTTCGAGGACATGCGCAGGCGCGTCCCGAACAACACCAAGGCCACGAACCGGGTCGGCTACGTGCCCAGCACGACGCTCGCCGAGATCGTCGACCGCGTCGCCGGCTACGTCCGCTCCCAGGGGGCTCGCTCCGCCGACGTCATGCGTCTCGCGAACCGGGAGCCGGCGACCCCCGTCGGTCGATCGTGAGCGCCATCGTCGCCCGCATCGGGGCGGGCCAGGCAGCACCGCGCCTCATCAGCGCCCTGCGTCGGCAGTCGGGGCCAGGGCACTCCCTCGCCGGGTTGACGCTCAGCGACTACCGCGGGGCGAGCACGACGCTCGTCAGGACGGCGATCGGCGCCCACACCAACCGCCCGCTCGAGCGGATCGACGTGCCCCCGGCACTCCAAGAGTGCGGGTCCGGCATCGGCGTCATCGTCGCCGACGCGTCAGAGGCCGCGACCGACTCCCGCCAGCCCGCCACGGACTGCACGGGCGGCATCACGGTCGTCCACACGGGCGGCATCCGCAACGCGAGAGCCCTCGGCGACGAGCTGCTCGCCGCCGGACACCACCCACGCTCGGGCCACGACTCCTGGTCGTGCGCCGAGATCATCGCGCACCTCGTCGAGGAGGGCATCCGACGCCGGCTCTCCGCGCACTCCGCACTCGACCTCGCCGTGGCCCGCCTCGACGGGAACTGCGGCATCATCGTCCTCGAAGCCGGCCGCGGGCACCTTGCCGCTGCCGCCCACGGCTCCCCGCTCGTCCACGCCAGGACCGCCAACGAGGCGTTCATCGCGAGCGACGTGGACGCGCTCCCCGCGCACATCCACGAGTTCCGCATCCTCGGCGACGGCTACAGCATCGAGGCCCGACATCTCGCGGACCGGTGGCGGCGGCGCGGCCGCGAGCTCTCCTCACCCCAGCTGCACAGCAGGATCTCGGAGATGCCGTCTCCCCCGATGCCCCTGAGAGGACCCCAGAGCAGTGCGCGCGTCCCGACTCCGGCCGCGTGAGGCGGGCGGCAGACGCGCCAAGCTCACGGGCGCCATGTCGGCCGCGGCGGCGCTCTGCGTCGCGCTGCTGCTGAGCTGGGCCGGACCGCCGCCGGCCGAAGCCGCGCCCGCTCCGTGGACCGTCGTCAGCCTCACCTTCGACGACGGCCGCGACAACCAGATGAACGCCGCCCCCGTGCTCGCCGCGAACGGCGTGCCAGCGACGTTCTTCGTCTCATCCGGACTCATCGACGCGCCCGGCTACTTCACGCGCGCCGAGCTCGACGAGCTGGCCCGTGCCGGCCACGAGATCGGCGGGCACACCGTCGACCATCCCAACCTCGCGGCCCTCCCGCTCGACGAGGCGAAACGCCAGCTGTGCTGGGACAGGAACACGCTCCTCACCTGGGGGTATGACGTGCGCAGCCTCGCGTATCCGTTCGCCTCCACCACCCCGGAGGTCGAAGCGGCGGCCGAGGAATGCGGCTACTCCAGCGCCCGCTCGCTCGGAGAGCTCCGCACCCGATTCGGGTGCGAGCAGTGCGCCGAAGCCGAGAGCATCCCGCCCAGGAACGCCTTCTACACCGAGGCACCCGCGCAGGTCGACAGCAGCTGGACCCTCGAAGACCTGCAGGACAGCGTCACGAGCGCCGAATCCGTCGGCGGATGGGTGCAGCTCACCTTCCACGACCTCTGCGAGACCGGCTGCAGCGAGCTCAACGTCACCCCGAAGCTCCTCGACGACTTCCTCAGATGGCTGACGCCCCGCGCCGAGACGAACGGCACGGTCGTGCAGACCGTCGGCGACACCATCGGCGGCGACGTCCGCCCCCGGGGCGATGCCCCGGAAGCAGCCCCAGCACCGCCCGGCGTCAACGCCATCAAGAACGCGGGCTTCGAAGGCGTCGACGCCGACGGGGTTCCCGCCTGCTGGATGGAGGGCAACTGGGGAGAGAACGCGACCGACTTCGGCACCAGCCGAGCCGCCAACTCCGGCGAGTACGCCGGCATCGTCGCCACCGTCAGACACGCCTCCGGCGACGCGAAGCTCCTCCCCCAACTCGACCTCGGGACCTGCGCGCCCACCGTCCTGCCTGGCACCTCCTACTCGCTGCGCGCCTGGTACTCCTCGACCGCCAAGACCCAGTTCGTCACCTACCTGCGCACGGCAGAGGGCAGCTGGGAGTACTGGACCGCGAGCCCCTACCTGCACGCCGCATCCGGGTACGAGCGCGCCATCTGGATGACGCCGCCCATCCCGCCCGGCTACACGGGCATGAGCTTCGGCCTGAGCCTCTTCGAAGACGGCGTGCTGCGCGTCGACGACGTCGGCATGTACGCCGCAGGCGGCACCCCGGGGTCGCAGCGGATGCCGCCGGGCGCCGCTCCCGGCGGCATCCGGCCCGGCGCGGCGGTCGCCGTATGAAGCGCGCCCGCCGAAGCGGCATCACGGCAGCCGTGCTCCTGCTCGCGCTCGTCGGCTGCGCGGCCGCGCCCGCCCCTACCGCTACCCCCGCCTCCGCGCCGCGGGAGCTCCCGAGCGGCCAGTACCCGTGGCACACGAACATCATCGCGACGACCTTCTGGGTCGGCGAGCTCTTCGACCCGAACGCGTCCGACGGGAGCCAGATGATCTCCACCTACGACTCCCAGTGGTACGAGTCGTATGGCGGCTGCGATGGCCTCCTCATCAACGGGCCGAACGAGACGAGCACCTGCCAGACCGAGCGACGCAGCGCCGACGACGACTACTTCCCAACGCAGATCACGCCGCTGCAAAACCCCTTCTACCTCGACCTCCCCTTCGACGACGTGCACAACGACGACGCCTTCGCGATGCGCGGCGACGTCGTCCCCTGGGCGTCGGACCCCGAGTATGCGGGCATCGTCGACGACCGCACGGTGAGCCTCATGAAGAACCGCTGGGTGGTGCTCCACCGCGACGGCCGGTACTGCTACGCGCAGATCCAGGACGCCGGCCCCGCCCTCTACGACGACGCCCGCTATGTCTTCGGCGACGCCGACGAGCGCCCCGCGAACACCCGCTTCAATGGGGCGGGCCTCGACGTCTCCCCCGCCGTCAACGGCTGCCTCGCATTCGACTCTCTGAACGGCACGAACGACCGCGTCGACTGGGCATTCGTCGACGCCGAAGAGGTGCCGGACGGGCCGTGGACCGTCACGGTCACCACCAGCGGCGTGCAGTGAGCGGCGTCCGGTGAGGAGAGCGGGGCGCTCGCCGCTCGCGCCTCACCGAATGCGCCTCACCGGACGCACCGTCCGAGTCACGCCTGCACGGGTCTCACTCGGAGCCCGCCGAAGCCCCCGTCGACCGACAGGACGCTGCCCGTCGTCGACGCGGAGAGCGGCGACGCGAGGTACGCGACCGCCCCGGCCACCTCGGCCGGCGTGACGAGCCTGCCCGTCGGCTGGCGGGCGTTCATGGCGGCGCGTTCCGCTTCCGGATCGGCGACGTTCGCGACCATCCGCTGCACCCAGGGCGTGTCGGTCGTGCCCGGCGAGACGGCGTTGACGCGGATGCCGTCGTGCACGTGGTCGGCCGCCATCGCGAGCGTCAGCGCGTGAACGGCGCCCTTCGTCGCCGAGTACAGCGCGCGCTGCTGGATTCCCGTCGTCGCGGCGATCGAGGTGAGGTTCACGATGGCCGCCGCGTCCGACTCGCGCAACGCCGGCATCGCTGCCGCACACACGCGGGCGACGCCCCGCACGTTGACGTCGAGCACTCGCGCCCAATCGTCGTCGCTCGAGTCCTCGACCGTGCCGAAGGCGCCGATGCCCGCGCAGTTCACGACGACGTCGAGTCGCCCGAAGCGGTCGAGCACGGCCGCGACACCGGCATCCACCGAGGCCCGGTCGGACACGTCGACGCTCACGCCGAGTGCGGGCCCTGCAACCGAGGCCCCGTCGAGGTCGAACACGGCGAGCTGCGCGCCGCGAGCCAGCAGCTCCTCGGCGACGGCGGCGCCGATCCCGGATGCGCCGCCCGTGACGATCGCGACCCTCCCGCCGAACTCTCCGTCGCGGTCAGTCCCGCCGCTGCTCCTGCTGTCGCCGCCGCTCACGCCGCCACCCCCGCGCGCGACGAGCATCCCGCTGCCCCCGAGCATCCCGCTGTTTCCGGATGGCTTCCGCGCTTCGGGATGGCGTGCAAGCCATCCCGAAGCGCGGAAGCCATCCGCAGACGGCTGGTGGCGACAGCGCCGGGGGGGACCGCGGACGCGCACGCGCACGCGCACGCGGACGCGATCACGAGGCGTCCTCGAAGCGCTGGCGGGCGGTGCCGAGGCCGTCGATGGACAGCTCGACGACGTCGCCGTCGCGCAGGTAGGGGTTGCCCTCGATGCCGAGGGCGACGCCGGCGGGCGTGCCCGTGTTGATGAGGTCGCCCGGCTGCAGCACCATGAACTGGCTGAGGTACCAGACGACGTGGTTGACGTCGAAGACCTGGTCGGCGGTCGTGCCGTTCTGCCGCGGGACGCCGTTGACGCTGAGGCGGAGGCCGAGGGCCTGCACATCGGCGATCTCGTCCGGCGTCGCGACCCACGGGCCGAGGGGGTTGAAGGTCTCGCAGCTCTTGCCCTTGTCCCACTGGCCGCCGCGTTCGAGCTGGAACTCGCGCTCGCTGACGTCGTGGGAGAGCACGTAGCCGCCGATGACGGCGGCGGCGTCGTCCGGCGAGGCGAGGTAGCGGGCCTCCCGGGCGATGACGATGCCGAGCTCCACTTCCCAGTCGGTCTTGACGGAGGTGCGGGGGATGCGCACGGCGTCGAAGGGGCCGACGATCGTCGACGGGTCCTTCATGAAGATGACGGGTTCCTCGGGGATGGCGGCGCCGGTCTCTGCGGCGTGGTCGCGGTAGTTGAGGCCGATGCAGACGATCTTCCCGGGGCGCGCGATGGGGGCCGCGAGATCGAGGCCCTCGAGCTCACGGCCGACGGTGCCGAGGGCGGCCGCTTCGAGTTCGCCGAGCTCGTCGTCGGAGCGGGCGAGGAGCGCGCCGTCGACCCGGTCGACGCCGGCGAGGTCGTAGACGTGGTCGCCGTCGACGATGCCTGGCACGACTCGGTTGCCGTCACGGCGCTGAACGAATCTCACTTGGGGTCCTCCTGGTGGTCGGTGGTGAGGCTTCTCGGGTCGATGAGCCTGTGGTCGGCGAGGTCGCGCCAGAGTTCGTCCGGCACGGCGACGGATGCGCGCCTGAGGTTGTCGTGCACCTGGGCCTCGTTGCGCATGCCGAGGGCGATGCCGGCGACGGCGGGGTGCTGCAGAGGGAACGCGAGTGCCGCATCCGGGAGCATGACGCCGTGCCGCTCGCAGAGCTCGGCGATGCGGTGCACCCGCTCGAGCACCTCCGGCGGGGCTGGCAGGTAGTTGAAGACGGCGTCCGGTCCTGGGCGTGGGGTCGAGAGCAGGCCCGAGTTGTAGACGCCGACCGCGATGACGGAGGCGCCGGAGCGCCTGGCGGGTTCGAGGACGGCGTCGAGGCCTGGCTGCTCGAGGAGCGTGTAGCGGCCGGCGAGCATGGCGACGTCGATGAGGCGCTCGTCGAAGAGCTCGCCGAGCTGGTGGGTCTCGTTGGTGCCGACGCCGATGGCACCCACGACGCCTTCGTCGCGCAGCTCGCGGAGCGTCACGAGCGCTTCGCGAGCGGCGCCTTCGCTGAACGCGTCGGGGTCGTGCACGAAGACGATGTCGACGCGGTCGGTGCCGAGCCGTTCGAGGCTGCCCTCGAGGCTCTGGAGCACGCCGTCTCGGCTGAAGTCCCAGGCACGTGTGAGGTCGTCGGGCACGACGAACCCGTCATCGACGCCCGTCGGGTTCGGGTTGGGCACCAGCAGGCGGCCGACCTTCGTCGAGATGACGAGCTCTTCGCGCGGGTAGGCCGCGAGGGCCGCGCCGAGGCGCCGCTCCGAGAGCCCGAGCCCGTAGTGCGGTGCCGTGTCGAAGAAGCGGATGCCCGCTTCCCACGCCGCCGTGACTGCTCCTGCCGCTTCCTCGTCACCCGTCTCGCGGTAGAGGTTGCCGAGGGAGGCGGCGCCGAAGCCGATGCGGCTCACGCGCACGTCGGTCTCGCCGAGGCGTCGCCGTTCGAGGCCTCCGCTGTTTGCTCGCGAGTCGGCGGGGGCGGATGCGGACTCCAGAGGTCCGACCCCGATCCCGGCAGAGCCGTCGGCCGCGCTCACGACGCCACCCCGCTCATTCCGTAGACACGCTCGGCGGTGCCGGCATCGATCTGCCGCTGCTCGTCGGCGCTGAGGGCGGACGTGGCGGATCGATACGCGTCGATCCAGGCCCGGTAGCCACCACGCGTGAGGCGCACGAGCGGCCAGTCGGAGCCGAACATGAGGCGGGACGGTCCGAACAGCTCGAGCGCGGGGTCGATCGCGCGCTCGAGCGCCTCCTGCGACCAGTCGCCCCAGTCGTCCTCGATCGTGAGGCCGGAGACCTTGGCGGCGACGTTCGGCAGCGCCGCGAGCTGCCGCAGGCCCGCGTTCCAGGCGTCGAGCTCCCCCGTCGACAGGGGCGGCTTGCCGAGGTGGTCGAGCACGAAGCTCGTGCCAGGCACTCGGGCGGCGAGCCGGGCCGCCTGCCCGAGCTGCCACGGCCGGATCACGAGGTCGAACGCGAGCGACCGCGCGCCCAGCTCGGCGAGACCGTCGGCGACGTCGTCGCGCGAGAGCCAGCGCTCATCCTCGTCGATGTGCACGGGGTGGCGGATGCCGACCAGCTTCGAGGAGCCCGCGTGCCCGCTGAGCGCGTCCAGCTGGATGCGCACGCCCGCAGCTCCGGCCCGCAGGTCAACCCAGCCCACGACTCCGGCGAGCTCCGGGGTGCGCTGAGCCTCGTCGAAGAGGTAGTCGTTCTCGATGAGGGTGCGGTCGGACTGCACGACCACGGCGCGCGAGATGCCCGCCTCGCGCAGCTGCTCCGACAGGTGGTCGCCCGAGAAGTCCCGGTCGATGGCCGACATCGAGCCAGGGTCGATCCAGGTCTGCGGCACGAGCGAGCGGTCCCAGAGGTGCACGTGCGTGTCGACGGGGATGCGCGCCGCGAGCTCGCGGCGTCCGCCGCCGCCGGGACCCGCATCCACTGCGGAGAGCGTCTCACCGGTCATCCCTTCGTGCCGCCCGCGGTCATCCCGGAGACGAGGAAGCGCTGCGAGAACAGGAAGATGATGACGATCGGCGCAACCGAGAGCAGCGTCGCGAGGGCCAGCGTCGGCAGCTCGATGACGATGCTCGTGGCCGTCGTGGGGTTGAACTGGGGCACGTTCGAGAGCAGGTTGGCGAGGCCGACCTGCACCGGCACGTTCTTGCCGCCGACCATGAGGAACGGCAGGAAGTAGTTGTTCCAGTTGCCCGTGAAGCTGAAGAACCCGACCAGGGCGATGACGGGCGCCGCGAGCGGCATCGCGACCTGCGCGAAGACCCGCAGCTCGCTCGCGCCGTCGATGCGCGCCGCATCCAGCAGGTCACGCGAGACGGCCGTCGAGAAGTAGATGTAGGTCAGGTACACGCCGAAGGGGAAGAACGAGAAGGGCAGGATCACGGCGAGCGGCGACCCGATGAGCTTCACCGCGCTCAGCTCGAGGAAGATCGGCAGCACCAGTGCCGTGTTGGGGATGAGCATGACGATGAGCGTCACGAGCAGCAGCGCCTTGCGGCCAGGGAAGTTGCCGAGCGCGAGCGCGTAGCCGGCGGGAACGCTCACGATGAGCGTGATCACGAGCGCGCCGAACGAGTACAGGGCCGAGTTGCCGATCCACGTGAGGAAGATGCCGTTCTGGAAGCTGAAGAGCTGCTCCCAGTTCGCGGCCAGCTGCTCGAACGAGCCGAACGACATGGGGTTCTCGAGCAGCAGCGAACGCGCATCCTTGGTGCCCGCGAGCAGCAGCCACACGATGGGCAGCAGGAAGAACACGACGAACGAGGCGATGACGGCGCCGAGCACGATGCGCATGATCCACTCGCCCGGCGTCAGCTTGCGGGCGAGCGCCTTGGTGACGGGATGCGCCGTGTCCTGGTGCTCGACGTTCCTGGTGTGCACGGTGTCAGTCACGTTCGAACAGCTTTCCCTTGAGGATGAAGACCGTCGAGAGCGCGAGGGCGACGACGAGCAGCGTGATGGAGATGGCGGCCGAGCCGGAGAAGTCGCCCTGCTTGAACGCGTAGAGGTACGCGAGCTGGTTGAGCGAGTAGTCCTCTGGCACGACGCCGCGGCTGGCCTGCGAGAGCACTCGCGGCTCGACGAAGAGCTGCGTTCCCGCGGCGAGCGACATGATGCCCATGTAGGAGATCCACTTGGTCATCATGGGCAGCTGGATGTAGAGGGCGACCTGGAGCGGGTTGGCTCCGTCGACCCTGGCGGCTTCGATGACCTCGTTGCTGATGTTGTTGAGGGCGCCGTACATGATGACGATCCAGCTGCCAGCGCCGGTCCAGAACGCGATGACCGTGAAGACGATGGGCAGGTTGTCGATGGAGACGGTGCGGATGAGCGAGTCGTAGCCCATCGCGCGCAGCAGGCCGGCGACGGGGCTGACGGTCGGGTCGAGCAGGAACAGCCAGAGCATGACGCTCGACGCTCCTGCGATGGCTCCTGGGATGTAGTACAGGAAGCGGATGCTCACGCTCAGCCACTTGGCGCGGATCGAGTGCACGATGATCGCCAGGAACGTCACGAGGATGATGAGGCTGATGAGCCAGAACACGATGTAGAGCGTGACGTGGCCGACGGCGGGCAGGAATCGGTAGTCGCCGAAGACCCGCACGAAGTTGTCGATTCCGACGAAGACGCCGTCCTTGGTGATGGACAGGAAGACCGCGTAGAGGGTCGGGATGATCCCGAAGGCGAGGAGGAGCAGGACGTAGCCGCTGATGAAGACGTAGCCGAAGCGGGTCTCGTTCGCGAGCGGGTTGGCGGCGCGCTTGCGCTTCGCCGTGCGTGGTTTCTTCGGCCCCGCCGGGTCGGCGTCGCTCAGGAGAGCGGCGCCGACCGCGGGTGCAGCCTGGGTGGAGGTCATTCGGCGGCCGTGTACCCGTTCACCTGTGCTTCGTTGAGCACTTCGGTCTGCCAGTCCGGGAGGACCGACTCGATGGTCTTGCCGTCTGCGATCGCCGGCATGACGGTGGTCGCCCAGGCGGTCTCCGGACTGAATCGCGCGGATGCCCAGCCGCTCCAGATGCTGCCGCCGGCGTCGATCATCTGCTGCTCGAAGCCGTCGATGAAGTAGTTGGTCTCGGCGAGCTTGCCGAGCCATCCCTCCGCGGCGGAGGAGTAGGCGGGGTATCCGCTCGAGAGCTCGACCTGGAACTCGGGGGCGCTCACCGCGAACTCGAGGAACGTCTTGACCGATTCGAGGTTCTGCGTGTGGCTCGAGGCGTACCAGATGCCGCCGCCGACGTTGCCGGTGGCGATCTCCTCGCCCTCCCAGGCGAGGGGAGCTGCCACGCCCAGCTGACCTTCCGGGACCTGGAGGGCGCTCTGGAAAACGGCGCCCGTGTACCAGACCGGCCCGGGCATGACGACGACCTTGTCGGCGTACTTGGACGTGAACTCGGCGCTGAAGACGCTGTCCTGAACGATCGTGCCGTTGGCGATCATCTTGTCGAGGATCTTGCTGATCTCGACGGAGTTCGAGGCCTCCATGTCGGCGACGAAGGTGTCGCCGTCGGTCTGGAAGACGGGTGACTGCGTGCCCTGGTAGTAGACGTAGGGCATGAAGGCGTCGCCGACGCTGCCGAGGATGTAGCCGGGGTGCTCTGCCGCGAGCTTGTCGCCGAGCTCTCCGTACTCCTCCCACGTGGTGGGCACCTCGTAGCCGAACTGGTCGAGCAGCGGCTGGTTGTAGTAGGTGACGACCTGCGCGAGGTCGTTGCGGAGCCCGTAGACGGTGTCATCGATCGTGGAGGGGTCGAGGGCGCCTGCGGAGAAGCCGTCGAGGAACTCCTGGTCGAAGAAGCCCTGGTTGAGGGGAGCCGCGAAGCCCTGCCCGCCACCCGGCGCGGGCTGCGAGGCCCACGAGGCATCGTTCTGCTGGGTGGAGAACACCACGTCGGGCCAGCCCTCGCCGGCCTGGTCCATGAGGGCGATGCGGGTTTGGAAGGTGCCGCTGCCGCCGGCGTTGCCGTCGTAGACCTCGTACTCGATCGGGACGTCGGGGTTGGCTTCCTTGAAGGCGGCGATGGCCGGCTCGCGGGCCGCGTCGACCCAGACCATGATGGGACTGTCGGCGACCTGCTCTGCAGTCGCGAAGCCGTACTCGCTGTTGACTTCGCCGCCGGCTCCCCCGGAGCATCCGGCGAGCAGGAGAGCTGAGGCAGCAGCTGCCGCGATGGTGGCGATGCGCCTGCTGGGGCGCTTCTGGGACGAATCTTGCAACATTGTGCGTCCTTTTCTGGTCGACGTCGTTGACGACTGCTGCCCGCAGGTCGGGGCTGATGCGATTACATCATACGTCTGACGTTAGAGCAAGGGATCCTGGTAGCGCTGCCAAGAATTGGTACTATGTATCACCTATTGAAGATTCGACCGGGAGAGCAACGATGCTGTCAGCACATTACGTCGGCCAGAAGACCATCGAGATCCGCACGAGCACGAGCGTGCCACCCGGCGAGGGAGAAGTGCAGATCGCCGTGGCCTACGTCGGGATCTGCGGAACCGACCTCCACATTCTGCACGGCGCGATGGATCAGCGCATCACCCACAGCGGCATCATCGGCCACGAGATGAGCGGCACGATCGCCGCCGTCGGCCCCGGCGTCGATGGCTGGGCCGACGGCGATGCCGTGACCGTCATGCCGCTCGCCTGGGACGGCACGTGCCCCGCCTGCCTCGCGGGCCACAGCCACATCTGCCAGAACCTCGACTTCATCGGCATCGACTCGACGGGCGCACTGCAGGAGTACTGGAACGTGCCGGCATCCACCCTCGTCAGACTGCCCGAGGGCATGTCGCTTGCGCACGCTGCGCTCGTCGAGCCCGTCGCCGTCGCCGCCCATGACGTCCGGCGCTCTGGGCTCACGGCGGGCGACAAGGCCCTCATCATCGGCGGGGGCCCCATCGGGGTGCTCATCGCCACCGTCGCACGCGAGGCGGGAGCGGAGGTCCGGCTCTTCGAACTCGACCCCCAGCGTCGGGCTGCCGCGGAGGCGCTCGGCATCGAGGTCGCGGACCCCACCTCCCCCGACGCCGCCGACGCCATCGAGACCTGGACCGGCGGGGCCGGCGCCGACGTGGTGTTCGAGGTCTCCGGATCCGCGGCGGCAGTGCTGACCGCGACGAGCTTCGTGAAGGTGCGGGGCACGCTCGTGATCGTCGCCATCCACCCGCAGCCGCGCCCCATCGACCTGCACCGCGTGTTCTGGCGCGAACTCACCATCGTCGGGGCGCGAGTCTACGAGCGCGAGGACTTCGAGCGGGCCGCGTCGCTGCTCGCACGCGGCGTCATCCCCGCCGACGCGCTCATCACCGAGACGGTACCCCTGGGCGAGACGGCGAACGCCTTCGCGACGCTCGAGAGCGGCCGGGCCATGAAGGTGCTCGTCGACGTTCGCGCCCCGTCGCTCTCGCGCTCCGGCGGCCCCACCTGCGCCGAACGCCCCGGACCAGCGGCAGGATGATCGGCTGGCCGAGCAGGATCCCGAGGAGCACGAGCCCCATCCCGATGGCCTGCTGACCCTCAAGCACCTCGCGCGCCAGGAGCGTTCCGAGCACGACCCCCGTCACGGGATTGAGGAGGCCGATGAGCCCCGTCGTGCCCGCCGGCAGGTTCTTGAGCCCGCCGAACCAGGCGAGGTAGGCGAGTGCCGTCGAGAAGAGTCCGACGTACGCGAGCGCGGCGATGGCTGGTCCGTCGTAGCTGGGGATGGGCCCTTCGACAAGCAGCGCGACGGGCAGCAGCACGAGGCCGCCACCCACCAGCTGCCAGGCGGTCAGGGGCAGGAGGCTGACGTCGCTCCCCCACCGCTTGACGAGCACGAAGCCGAATGAGGCGAGCGCCATTGCCGCGACGGATGCGAGCACACCCCGCCAGTCGATGGCGGTCGACCCGGCCGCGAGCATGAGCACGACCCCGAGGAGCCCGACCGCGGCGCCGGCGACGGGGAGCGCTCGCAGCCGTTCGCCGAGCATCGACGCGGCGAACAGCATCATCACGATGGGCGAGACCGCCATGATCATCGAGGCGATGCTCGACGGCAGCAGCTGGGAGGCGACGTACACGAGCGCGAAGAACGCGCTCATGTTGATCGTGCCGAGCACCAGCGCGCGCCACCACCATGCCCCTTCGGGCAGCTTCCTGCCGACGAGCAGGAGCACCAGCCCCGCTGGGAGCGCACGGAGCACGGCGCCCCAGAGAGGTGAGTCGGCGGGCAGGAACGCCCCGATCACGGTGTAGTTGCTCCCCCAGGCGATCGGTGCGATCGCGGTGATGAGCATCCAGCGCCATTTAGCTTCCATGGAAGACACTCTAGCTTCCACGGAAGGTATGCTGGCAACATGCGAGCACCCGACGACCGCGTCACCCAGATCCTGGCCGAGTGGGAGCGCGAGCGCCCCGACCTCGACGCCTCCCCCATGGGCGTCATCGGCCGCATCCACCGCATCGGCATCCACCTCACGGAAGAGCTCACGCGCGTCTACCGCGAGTACGGACTCGGCGAAGGCGACTTCGACGTGCTCGCGACCCTGCGACGAGCCGGCGCCCCCTTCGAGCGCACCCCGAGCGAGCTCGCCGCGTCGACCATGGTCACGACAGGCGCCATGACGAAGCGCGTCGACCGGCTCGAAGGCGCGGGCCTCGTCACGAGAAGGGTGAGCGATGCGGATGGCCGGGGCCGGGTCGTGCAGCTCACCGAGCGCGGGCTCGAGCTCATCGACGCGGCCTACACACGACACCTCGAGAACGAGGAGCGGCTCCTCGGGGACGTGAGCGCAGACGACCGGGCGGCCCTCGCCCGCATCCTCGGCACCTGGCTCGCCGAGGTCGAGAACCGCGACGCCGCCGGAGCGCGCCGCCCCGGCAGCTGACACCCCTCCACCGCCGCCACGCAGCGACGGCCGGGGCGCGACCTACACTGACGACATGCTCGATCCGCACCGCCCGGACCGCCACCCCCTCGACGACGAGGGCGTCGACGGCATCGCCGCGCGCCTCTCCCGGATGGTCCGCGTGCGCACCGTCGAAGACGCCGACGCCGCCGCCGCCGACCCCCTCGCCCCGTTCGCGGAGTTCCTCGCGCTCCTGCAGGAGCTGTACCCGCTCGCGAACGCCCAACTCGAGCGCGAGCTCGTGACCGAACGGGGCGTGCTCTACCGCTGGCCGGGCAGCGCGAGCCCCGGCGGCGACGGCAGCAGCAGCGACTTCGACGCGACAGCATCCGGCCCGCTTGTCCTCATGGCGCACTTCGACGTCGTCCCCGCCTTCGAAGCCGAGGGCTGGACGCATCCGCCGTTCGACGGCGTCATCGCCGACGGCTCCGTCTGGGGCCGCGGAACGCTCGACGACAAGGGGCCACTCTGCGTCATCATGGAGGCCGTCGAGGCGCTGCTCGCAGAGGGCCACACGCCCCCGCGCGACGTGTACCTCTGGTTCGGCGGCGACGAGGAGACGCACTCCGGCGCCGCCACCGCGGCCGCCGCGCTCTTCCGCGAGCGCCGCCTGACACCGTGGCTCGTGCTCGACGAGGGCGGTGCCGTGGTGGATGCTCCCCTGCCGTTCATCGACGTGCCAGCCGCCATGATCGGGGTTGGCGAGAAGGGCTCGGTCAACGTCATCCTCGAGGCGAGCGGCGACGCGGGGCACGCCTCAGCACCCTCCGGGCTGACACCGACGGCGCGCCTCGCGAGGGCGGTGTCTCGCGTCGAGCGACGCCCGTTCCCCGCCCGCCTGAACCCGGTGGCCCGTGAGATGTTCGCGACGTTCACGCCGCACGCGCACGGCTCCGGCAAGGTCGTCCTCGAGACGCTCACCAGGGCACCCCAGCTCGCCGCGCACGCGCTCGCCCGCCTCGGCGGTGACGCCGCCGCGCTCGTCCGGACGACCCTCGCGACGACGCGCCTCAGCGGCGGCACCGCCGACAACGTGCTCCCCGCGAGCGCCAGCGCCACCCTCAACTGCCGCATCGCGCCCGGGGAGAGCGTCGCCAGCACCGTACGGCACGTGCGACGCGCCATCCGGGACCGCGAGGTGCACATCCGCACCACCGACCCGAACGAGCCCACCACGATCGCGCCGACCGACAACCCGCAGTTCCGCCTCCTGCAGGACGCAGCGCGAGCCGCGTACCCGGAGGCCATCGCGGCCCCGTACATCACGCTCGCCGCGACCGACGCGAAGCACTTCCAGCGCTTCGCGCCCGCCACCTACCGTTTCGCGCCGCTCGCCATGGACGCCGCGCAGCGGGCCGCCATCCACGGGGTCGACGAGCGCGTCTCGATCGCGAGCCTCCACGCCGGCGTGAAGTTCCACACGACACTGCTGCGCTCCCTCTGACATCCCGACACCGAGAGTCCCTCGAGGAAAGGCACCACCGTGCACCGTCTCCGCTCCACCGGCTTCGCCTCCATCGCCGGCATCGTCGGGTTCCTGGCCTTCGTGGAGTTCACGAGCGGGATCCTGCAGGGCTACTACACCCCGCTGCTCACCGACATCGCGCGCCACCTCGGCATCCACGACGCCGACGTCAACTGGCTCGAGGGCGCGCAGCTCATGCTGTCGGCACTCGTCGTGCCGGTGCTCGCGAAGCTCGGCGACATGATCGGCCAGCGCAAGGTACTGCTCGCCTCGACCGCGGTGACGGCACTCGCCTCGTTCGGCCTGGTCTTCGCGCAGGAGTTCTGGATGTTCCTCGTCGCCTGGGCACTGCAGGGCTTCTACGTCATCTGGCTGCCCCTCGAGATCGCACTGATCTGGTCGCGGACCCGCGAGCGGCCCAACTCCGCCAGACTGACCCGAACCTCCGCCGGCGTGCTCGTCGCCGCCCTGCAGCTCGGTGCCATCGCGGGCGCGCTCAGCGCCGGAGCGCTCGCCGAGTCGCTGCCGGTGCAGGTTCTCCTGCTGATCCCGGCGATCGCCGTCGCCCTCTGCTTCTTCGTGATCCTCTTCGGCGTCAAGGAATCGCCCAGCCCGGTCGGCGGCAAGCTCGACTACGCGGGCCTCCTGCTCCTCAGCCTCGCCCTCCTCTCGTTCACGGGCGGCCTCAGCCTGCTCCGCGTCACCGGCCCCGGCGACCTCTCCTCGTGGCTCGTCGTCCTGCTCGGCCTCGCCGGGCTCGCGCTCTTCGCGCGCGTCGAGCTCGGACGCCCAGACCCCCTCATCGACGTGCGCCTGTTCCGGTCGTCGGCGCTCTGGCCCGTGTTCCTCACAGCGGGGCTCTTCGGCGTGAGCGTGCTCGGCGCGCAGGCACCCCTCTCGACGTTCGCACGCACCGACCCGAGCGTGTACGGATACGGTCTCGGCGCATCCGCCGGCCAGACGTCGATCCTCATCGGCTCCTACGTGCTCTCGATGGTCGTGGGGGCGCTGCTCTACTCGCAGGTCACGAAGCTGCTCGCACCCCGCGTCGCACTCATCGGCGCGAGCGGTCTCGTCGCGACGGGCTACCTCCTGTTCCTGCCGTTCCACGACGGCTACCTGCAGGCGGTCACCAACATGGTCATCGCCGGCATCGGCTCGGGGGCGCTCGTCGCCGCGCTGCCATCGGCCGCCGCGGCGGCCGCACCCGCGACGCAGACGGGCGTCGCGACGGGCCTCACCAACTCGGTGAAGACGCTGGGCGGCGCGATGGCGTCGTGCGTGTTCGGCATCGCCCTGCTCGGCACGCTCGCGAATGCGCCAGCCGCCGAGGGGACGGCCGGTTCGCTTGCCGGGTACTTCACGGTGTGGACGGTGTGCGGGCTCACGGCCGTCGCCGCCGCGATCGCCCTCTGCTTCGTGCCGAAGGCCGCGTTCCAGGATGCGCCGGAGCGCGCCGACCGGCCTCCCGTCGTCGCGTAGCGCCCGGGCCGCGGATCCACGCCCACGCCGCGACCCCACCCGCCCGCGCGACCCCGCGCCCGCTCGGACCCACGCCCGCGCCGCGCACCCGCGCGGACCCACCTACCCACCCCTCGAAAAGGTCACTTTCACCGCGTGTTGCGCGCCGCCACGGGGTGAAACTGACCCATCTGGCGGCGGGCGGGCGGACCGCGACGGCGGGCGGCAGCAGCGGGCGGGCGGCGGCGGGCGGCGGCCATCAGCCCCGCGTCCGCGCATCCGCCCCGCGCCCTCCGCGTCCCACCCCAGCGCCGACTCGCCCGCAATAAGGACACCTTGACCGCGTGTCGCGAGGCATCACGGGGTGAAACCGACCTATTTGGCGGCGGAGAGTGCGCGGGCGGGCGACGGAGAGCGGGCGAGCGACGGACGGGCGGCGGCGGCATCCAGCCCGCCGAGTGCCTCCGTCCCGCACGCCCGACCCGCGTCAGCGCGCATCCGCCCCGCGGACCTCGCGCCCTCCGCGCCGACCCGGCCGGCCGATTGCCCGCAAAAGGACACTTGAACCGCGTGTTGCACGCCTCCATGGGGCAGAACCGACCCATCTGTCGGCGGGGAACGAGCACACGGCGGGCAGGGGCGAGCGGAGGACGCACGGCGGATGAGGTGCACGGGCTGGGGCCGGGACGCAACGCGCGACCAGGCACGCGAGGCGACGCGAGGCGACGACGCGCGATGCCGGTGGATGGCGGGCGGCCAAGCGGAGAGCGGTCGGCGGAGAAAGGGCGGCGGAGAGCGGAGGCGTGTGGCCAGATAGTCCAATGGTGGGTATATTCCTGTGCATGGCAACCATGACCGAGTCCACGTTCTGGATCCTCACCGCCCTCGCCGCCGGGCGTCAGCACGGCTACGCGATCATGCGCGACGTGGAGCGCCTCAGCGGCGGCGCCGCGACGCTGCGCGCGACCACCCTCTACGCCGCGCTCGAGCGCCTCGAACGCGAGCAGCGCATCCAGAAGGCAGGCGACGAGATCGTGGATGGCCGCGCCCGCCGCTCTTACGAGCTCACCCCGCAGGGACACCACGACCTGGTGGCGGAGACCGAAGCTCTTGCGGCTCGCGCGCAGGTCGCCGCGACGGCGCTGAAGCGTGGCCCCTCGCCGGCCGTTCGCCCCTCCCCGGCCCTGCGTCTCGGCCGCGCCTGGTGAGCGCATCCCTCAGCACGAGGTTCGAGCGCCTGCTTCGCTGGTATCCGCGCGCCTGGCGGGAGGAGAACGGCGAGTACCTGCTCGCGGTGCTCCTCGAGGACGCCGTCGAGCGCGGCAAGACGAAGCCGACGCACGCGGACGCCTGGTCGATCCGCGTGCATGGCCTCGCCGCCCGGGCCACACCGGGGGCGACGCTCGGTGTCGCGGTCGCAGCGCTGATCGTGAGCCTCATCCCGATGGCCACCATCTTCGTGAGCGCGCTCATGGAGCCGACCTGGCTGCGCCTCGGCATCACCGGGTTCCAGGAGTTCTCAGGCCTGCTGCTGCTCTTCCTGACCGTCATGATGTTCGGCCGCCGCCACGGTGGCAAGCTCACCGCCCCGGCCGCACTCTCGGCACTCGCGCTCTGGGTGCTGCACGCCGCGGCCGCCGCGTGCGCGCGCCTGAGCTGGTCGATCGGATGGGAGGAAGCGGATGACAACCTTCTGCCGGGAGCGACGAGCACCTGGTTCGGAGACTCCACCTCCTTCTGGCTTGTGGTCGCCGGCGCCCTCGGGATCGCTTCGCTGAGCGTCGTCTTCCGGGGCCTGCTGCGACGGAATCGTTCCGCTTTCGAGGCGTGGATGCTTGCCGGAGTCATCTCCTCAAGCTGCCTCGTCGCCCTGTTCATCACGAGCATGATGCCGTCGATCATGCCGCTCGCAGCGGGAACCATGCTCGTCCTGAGCGCGATCGACGTGAGCAGGGAGACCGCCGGCGCCCGGACGTCGCAGCGGTCTGCTCGCCCAGACCGCCCCGTGCATGTCCGAGCCCGACAGCGCCGAGCCCGCTTCCTGATCCTGTTGGTCCTCGCGGCCCTGACGGCGCTGGCCGGAGCGTTCTGCGCGGCGCTCGCCATCGGCGGCAGCAGCTGGAGTCTGGCGTTCCGCGACACGACGCACGCCATGAACGTCGGGTTGGCCCTCGGCTGCCTCGTCGTGGTTCCGCTCGCAGCCGTCGGAGCGTGGATGCTCTTCCGCCGGTTCGGAAGGCGCTGGCTGGTCGGCGGTGCGTTCCTCGTGGCCGCGCTGCTGCTCGAGGCAGGCTCGCAGCTCGCGGGGGCAGGCCATCCGGCGCAAGAGCCGCTCTGGGTGCTCGCGGCCCTCTGCATCGGCGCGGCACCCACCATCCCGCTCACCGCGCTGATCCCCGCGTCGAGGCCCGTCAGCGCCATCCTCGCGGTCGGCGGGTCACTTGTGCTCGCCCTGACCGTGGGGCTCGGCGTGCCAGGCCTGCCGTTCATCGCGCCCCTCGCATCCGTCGCCGTCGCGTGCTGGGCCGCGGTTCACCTCATCGTGGATGCGCGGCGCTCGCGAGCCGACGCGCGAACCCCGAGCGCCGGGGGTGGATTCCAGCTGGCAGAGTCGCCCTGAGCAGGCGCTCGCCGCAGCCGCATCATCCCCGCGCGCATCTGACCCCCGCGCGTCCTCCCCGCGCACATCCGTCCCCGGCGCACCTCCGCGTCCTCCGCGCGCATCCGCTCCCGCTGCACCTCCGCGCCCGCACCCCCGCGCGGAGCTACCCACGAAAAGGTCACTTTGGCCGCGTGTTGCACGCCGCGACGGGGTGAAAACGCCCCATCTGACGACGGATGGGCGGATGGCGGACGGGCGGCGCTCACCGGCCCTACTCCCGCCCCGCGCGGGCCCCGAGTACGCGCGCACCGCAGCCGCTCCATCCCCGCGCGCATCCGCTCCCGGCGCACCTCCGCGCCCGCACCCCAGCGCGGAGCTACCCACGAAAAGGTCACTTTGGCCGCGTGTTGCACGCCGCGACGGGTCGAAAACGCCCCATCTGACGACGGATGGGCGGATGGCGGGCGGGCGGCGTTCACCCGCCCTACTCCCGCCCCGCGCGGGCCCCGAGTACGCGCGCACCGTAGCCGCTTCACCCCCGCGCGCATCCACCTCCGCGCACCCCCACCCCAGCGGAGCTGCCCACGAAAAGGTCACTTTCACCGCGTGTTGCTCGCCGCCTTGGGGTGAAAACGACCTATTCGGCGGCGGAGAGCGGAGGGCGGAGGGCGGCAAGCGCGCGGGGCACGGCGGCGGGACGGCTCCGCCCGCAAGGGGGCTTAGCCTCGCGTCGGGCTCAGCCCCGCGTCGGCTGAGGCTCGGCGAGCGGCAGGCGCACCGTGAAGCGCGTCTCGCCAGGGCGGCTGTCGACGGAGATCGTGCCGCCGTGCGCATCCACCACGCTCTTCACGATCGAGAGGCCGAGTCCCGTGCCGCGGGTGACCGGGATGGAGCTCGCCTCGGTCTCGCCGCGCGTGCGAGACACATCGCCGCGCACGAACCGCTCGAAGAGGTGCTCGAGCACGCCGGGGTCGATGCCTGGCCCGTCGTCGACGACGCTGAGCACGGCGTTGCTGCCCTCGACGCCGAGCGTCAGGGTGACGTTCGTTCCCGCCGGGGTGTGCGCGTTCGCGTTGGCGAGGAGGTTCGAGACGACTCGGCGCAGCTGCGCGTCGACTCCCGTCACCTCGATGGCGACGCCTGGGATGTCGAGGTTCCACCGATGCTTCGGCCACGCAGCGTGCGCGTCGCCGACCGCCTCGAGGGCGATGAGCGACAGGTCGACCGTCCCGTGCTCGACGTCGACACCCTCATCGAGGCGGGCCAGCAGCAGGAGCTCCTCGACGAGCGCGGTCATGCGGACGGACTCCGAGTCGATCCGCTCGAGCGCGCGAGCAGTGTCCTCCGGCAGGTCTGCGCGGCTGCGGCGCGTGAGCTCGGAGTAGCCGCGGATGGACGCGAGGGGGGTGCGCAGCTCGTGGCTCGCATCCGCCACGAACTGCCGCATCTTCGCTTCGCTCGCCTCCCTCGCGGTGAAGGCGCGGGAGATGTGCCCGAGCATCGTGTTGAAGGCCTGGCCCATGCGCCCGACCTCGGTGCGCGGGTCCGCGTCGCGCGGTTCGACCCGGACGTCGAGGGCGGCGTCGCCCGAGGTGAGGGGCAGCTTCGAGATGCTGGTCGCGAGATGCTCGACCCGCTCGAGCGGTGCCATGGATGCGCGGATCCAACGCGACGTGAAGATCGCGGCGAGCCCCATGCCGAGGAGTCCGATGAGGGCGATCATGAGGCTCAGCGTCGTCGTCGTCGCGTTGACGTCGCCGAGTGGGAGCGCGATGACGACGCCGTATCCGGCCGGCCCTTCGCTCGCCTGCGCCCTGACTTCGCCGATGCCGAGGACGGTGACGGTGTGCGCCTGCCCATCCTGTGGGACGCTCGCAAGTTCCTCGGCGGTGGCCGGGGAGATCAGCACGACCTCGCCGAGACTGTTGAGGGCGCCCGCCGAGATGACGGTGTCGTCGTCGATGACCGCGCCGACGGTGCCCTCTGCCTGGCCGGGGAGCTTCAGCACGAACGTCGCGTTCGGGGTGATGGAGAGGGGGCCACCCGTGTCGCCGGGACCGGACGCGCCTTCGCGCCCGCGGTCGCTCGCAGAGGAGAGCTGCTGGTCGAGCCGGTCGACGAGCACGTTGTGCAGCAGCGTCACGCTCACGGCGCCGATGACGGCGGTCACGATGACGAGCGTTGCGACGAGTCCGAGGACGAGTCGACGCCGGAGGGTCAGCGGCGCACGCTCGCGCCTTGCATCCACGCCCGACGGTGGAGCATTCGGGGGGAGAGCTGCAGGGGATGCGCCTCCCGGCGCGCTCATTCCGTGGCCTTGAGCATGTAGCCGACGCCGCGAACCGTGCTGATCATGGGCTCACGGCCGGCGTCGACCTTCTTGCGCAGGTAGGAGATGTACAGCTCGACGACGGTCTCGCGCCCGCCGAAGTCGTAGCTCCACACGTGGTCGAGGATCTGCGCCTTCGACAGCACGCGGCGGGGGTTGCGCATGAGGAAGCGCAGCAGCTCGAACTCGGTGGCCGTGAGCTCGATGAGGTCGTCGCCGCGGCGCACCTCGTAGCTCTCCTCGTCGAGGCTGAGGTCGCCGACGCGCAGCACGGGGTCGTTGGCACCGCCCTGCGTGAGCATGGAGCGGCGAACGAGGCCGCGCACGCGCGCGATGACCTCCTCCAAGCTGAAGGGCTTCGTGACGTAGTCGTCGCCGCCGGCTGTGAGCCCCGCGAGTCGGTCGGCGAGCGCGTCCTTCGCGGTCAGGAACAGCACGGGCAGCGTCTCGTCGTCGGCGCGGATGCGGTGCAGCAGCGAGAGCCCGTCCGTGTCGGGGAGCATGATGTCGAGCACGGCAGCGTGCGGCTTGAACTCGCGGGCGACCTTCACCGCGGATGCCCCGTCCGCGGCGGTGCGCACTTCCCAGCCCTCGTAGCGCAACGCCATCCTGAGGAGGTCGGTGAGCGAGGGCTCGTCGTCGACGACGAGCACTCGGATGGCGGACCCGTCGGCCGCCTTGAGCATCGGGCCGAGTCGCGAGCTCGACTGGTCGGTGGGAGGCATGCCTCTAGTCTCCTCCTTGATCTATGGAGGAGCTATGAGGCGCC
The DNA here is from genome assembly GCF_002931395.1 of Pseudoclavibacter sp. RFBI5. Taxonomy (NCBI): domain Bacteria; kingdom Bacillati; phylum Actinomycetota; class Actinomycetes; order Micrococcales; family Microbacteriaceae; genus Pseudoclavibacter; species Pseudoclavibacter sp. RFBI5. Next base: position 47,675 of record NZ_PSYA01000016.1, read on the forward strand.
TGAGCGCCGGGTATGGGGTCGGCAACGGGCGCGCAACGTTCTGGGCCGCATCCGCTCGCCCACCCATCGAGTCAGCCGAAGAGCGTCTCCCCGACGTACCCGCCCTCGCGAGCGCCAGGGGGAATCGCCCAGATGCCGCTTCCGGTGTGCTTGATGTACTCGTTGAGGAGGTCGGTGCTGAGCGACTGCTGCACGCGGATGAACTGCTCCGGGTCTCGCTGGTAGGACAGGAAGAAGAGGCCGGCGTTGAGGCGTCCGAGCTCATCGTTGCCGTCGACGAAGTTGTAGCCGCGGCGCAGGAGCCGAGCTCCCGCGTTCTTGGTGGGGTGCGCAAGCGCGACGTGGGAGTTCGCGTCGATCGCCGGCTGCCCGAACGTCGTGCTGCTCTCGGCAGCGAAGTCGGGTTCGGCGAACTCCTCGCCGCCGCTGAGCGGCGCCCCGGCGCGCTTGTCGCGGCCGATGATCTGCTCCTGCTCCTCGAGCCGGACCCGGTCCCAGGACTCGATCATCATGCGGATTCGCCTCGCCACGAGGTAGGAGCCGCCGGCCAGCCAGTCGGCGCCGTCGCCTGGCGCGACCCAGACGTGCTCCGTCGTGGCGCTCGTCTCTTCCGCCTTGACGTTCGCGGTGCCGTCCTTGAAGCCGAAGAGGTTGCGAGGTGTGGCCTGGCTGGTCGAGGTCGACGAGGTGCGCCCGAAGCCCAGCTGCGACCAGCGCAGGATGACGCGGCCGAAGCCGATGCGCGTGAGGTTCCGGATCGCGTGGACCGCGACCTGGGGGTCGTCGGCGCAGGCCTGGATGCAGAGGTCGCCGCCCGAGAGCGCGCTGTCGAGCGCGTCTCCGGAGAAGCGTGGGAGCTGCGTGAGCTTCGCCGGCTGCTTGCTGGCCAGGCCGAAGCGGTCGACCCCGTCGCCGTCGACGAAGAGCGTCGGGCCGAAGCCGAACGTGATGGTGAGTGCCGAGGGCGGCAGTCCGAGGGCCTCGCCGGTGTCGTCGGGTGGGGCGAGCGGCGACCCTCCGACGGCTCCGGAGGCGGAGACGTCGAGGCCCTGCACGAGTCGCGACGACGCGTAGCTCCAGTCCTGCAGCAGCTCCGCGAGGTCCTCCCTCGTCGTTCCCTCGCGGACGTCGAAGGTCGCGAAGTGGATGCGGTCCTGGGCCGGGGTTACGATGCCGGCCTGGTGCTCGCCGTTGAAGGGGTACTGGGTTCCGCTGCCGGCGTGGGAGGTGGCACTGGCACCGGTTGCCGCGGCGATCCCGAAGCCGCCGGCGCCACCTGCGGCTATTCCGGCCGCGCCTGCGCCGAGGAGGCCGAGGAGACCGCGGCGGGACAGGCCGCGGGCGGGTTCTTCGACGTCGTGTTCGTTCGGGGTCTCGCCTGCGCTCACGGGCAGCCCTCCTGGGTTGTTCTGATGAGAGTGGCCAGCTTGCGTGACCGTCCGCGGGTGGTCACCGCGTTCGGGGTGACCACAGGCGGATGCTGACGCAAGCTGGCCGGGTGCGCTGGGAACGCTATGCCGGCAGCCCGAGCACGGTGGTCGTGAGCTGCGAGAGCGGCTCGGCGAGCGCGTCGACCTGGGTCGACAGCTCCTTCACCTGCTCGGGGGTGAGGTCGCGGTAGTTGGTGAAGCCGTCCTCATAGCTGCCGTAGCTCGCGAGCAGATCGTTGAGCGCGGTGAACTCGGTGCTGATCGAGTCGGCGATCGCGATGCCGTCCTCGCCCTTCGACCGGGCGACGTCCTCGACGATGCCGAACGCGACCTCCGCGCCCTCGACGTTCGCCTTGAAGTCGCTGAGGTCGGTGCCGGACCACCAGTCCTCCTCACCCGAGATCTTGCCGGTCGCGACCTCGTCGAGCAGGCCGATGGCGCCGTTCGTGATGTCCTCGATGGAGATCGAGAACTCGTCGCTGTTCACGAGGTCCGCGAGCTGCTGGATGTCGGCGACGAGCTGGTCCGCGTACTGCGCGCGCTCCGCCGTGGTCGACGGCGCCCAGTCCAGGAACGCGTCGGTGTCGTCGGAGTTCTTGGCGCCGGGCTGCGGCTGCCAGAGGTCCTTCTCGATCCGGTGGAAGCCGGTCCAGTCGAGGCCTTCGGCGACGGCGTCGACCTCGCGGTAGTCGATCTTCGGGTCGAGGTCGCCGAAGGCCTCGGCGGTCGGCTCGATGCGCTCGTATGGCACGCGCGCGGCTGCGAAGAGCTCGCGCGCGGCTTCGTCGTCGCCCGACTTGTAGGCGGTGGTGAACTGATCCACGAGGGGGACGAGCTCGGCGACCTGGTTGCGCAGGTAGGCGGTGTAGCTCGTGACGGCTTCGTCGTAGGCCGCCTGGTCGTCGGCGGCGACCGCGACTGCCTCGCCCGAGACAGAGAAGGCGGTCTGGCCGATGCCGGCCCCGAGCATGCCCGGCTTGCACACGGTGAAGTAGCTGCCTGGCTGCGCGACGACCGAGAGCTGGCGGCTCGTGCCTGGCGCGATGTTCTCGACCTCGCCGACGATGCGGAGTCCGTCGTCGGCGAGCAGGTAGAACTCGGTGACGCGTTCGCCGTCGTTGGTGACCTCGAAGGTGATGGGGCCGCTGGCGGCGGAGTCACCGGAGACCGTGCAGTCGGTGTCCGTGCTCGAGACGGCGAGCGAGGCGGCGGAGTCGGCCGGCGCGTTCGGCACGCAGCCGGTGAGGGAGACGAGCGTGACGGCGGAGAGCAGTCCGACCGTGAGTGGCTTGAGGTGCATGGTTGTCCTTCTGAGAGCGGGTGCTGAAAGCGGGTGCTGAGGTCGGTGCTCAGCGTGCGGCGGTCGCCGCGGGCTGAGGTGATGTGGGGGTCGATTGGCGGCGGCCGGAGCGCGTGCGGATGACGAAGAGCGCGGCTGTCGGGATCAGGTAGGCGAAGTAGGCGAGGATCTCGAGCTTCGTCATCTCGGGCGTGAAGCCGATGGTGCCCTTGAGGAGCGCCCCGAGGAGCCCGTCCGGCGGGATGACCTCTGGGATTCGGAACGCCCACGCGTTCTCCCCGAACCAGGCCTGCACGGCGGCGGATGCGCCCTCCGGCGCCGCGATGAAGGGGCCGGGCAGGACGGCGGCTTCCTGCAGGTCGTGGATGGCGTAGGCGACGATGCCGGCGGCGAAGACGATGAGGATGGCGCCGGTCCACGTGAAGAACGTCGAGAGGTTGATGCGCACGACGCCGCGGAAGAGCCCCCAGGCGAGGCCGACCGCGAGGAGCAGGCCGACGATGGCGCCGAGGAAGCCGAGCACCCAGCCGTCGCCCGAGCGGGTGGTCGACCAGACGAAGAGCGCCGTCTCGAGCCCCTCGCGTGCGACGGAGACGAAGGCGACGGCGACGATGCCCCACCCGCTGCCCCCGAGGTGCCGGTCGACCTGCCCTTCCAGCTCGTGCTTGAGGGTCTTGGAGACTCGGAGCATCCAGAAGACCATCCAGGTGACCATGGCCACGGCGACGAGCGAGAGGCTGCCGCCGATGATCTCCTGCGCCTGGAAGGAGAGCCCGTAGGCGCCGAAGGTGAGGACGGCGCCGAGGATGAGCGACGCGACGACCGCGAAGGCGACGCCGAGCCAGATGCGGCGCACGATGTCGGGACGCTGGATGCGCCTTGCGTAGGCGATGAGGATGCCGACGACAAGCGCCGCTTCGAGGCCTTCGCGGAGTCCGATGAGCAGAGAGCCGAGCATGTTGGGTTCCTGGGCGTGAGGGGGTACGGGCTGGCGGGCGTGAGGGCCAGCCATAGCCCAGGCGTCCATGCGCGGTAGGCCAGGTAAGGCTTACCTTTCGCGAAGATACACCCGTCCTCGGCGAATTGCCAAGTCCCCGATACCGAGGATCGCGCACCCGCCACGATCGGGCTGGAACGGGGCGGAAGGTCCCACCGAGACGACTCAAGTACCGTGGGCAGCGGCCCGCGCCACCGTCGGGCATCAGCCAGTTCAGGAGGAGCATTCGTGCAGACCATCGACATCACCCAGCTCGCGGCGCTCGGCGAGCAGGCCACGGTCATCGACGTCCGCGAGCCGGACGAATTCTCGGCCGTGCGCATCCCCTGGGCCAGCAACGTGCCGCTCAGTGAACTTGTGGAGCGCGCAGACGAGGTGCCGGATGACGGCCCGGTCTACCTGATCTGCGCGGCTGGTGTGCGCAGCGAGCGAGCCACTGCCTACCTCGAGCAGCAGGACAAGCCGGTCGTCAACGTGCTCGGCGGCATGTCGGAGTGGGCGGGCGCCGGCCACACGGTCGAGCGCGGCTGACGCGAGCAGCCAGGAGCGCTCACCGCCGAGTACCGAACGGCGACGGGGAGTTCTCCCCGTCCTCTCGGGTGTGCCGCGCGACGATTCTCGCTAGCGTGGGGCCACCTCGACTGGGGCGCCACGGCGCCCCAGATCCACCGGCGATGGGAGTGGAGCGTGAACAGTCCACGGCGTCCTGCGCGCACCCGCGACGCCCCGAACCGGCTGGCCTCGCAGCCGAACACCGAGGCGCAGCGGCAGGCCGAGCAGCAGCACCGGGCGGCGCAGGCAGATCCCTTCGGCCACACGCTGCCGCGGCGCCAGCCAGCCGTCCAACCGCCTCCGCTCTTCATCCCGGGCTTCCGGTACTACCCGCCCGCGTCCCGCGTCCGCGCCGCGGGGTAGCACCGAGTCATCGCTCGCTGCTGAGCGCATGGAGCGATCGCGCCTGTGGATGACCGAGCGGATGTCCGAGGTCGCGCCTAGGGTTGCTTGCATGGTCGCAACGCACGAGACAGATGCCCCCGCTCCATCAGGGACCCTGCTCCAGCGCGCGCAGACGGTGCTCAGGGAGGTCTTCGGCTACGACGACTTCCGCGGCGACCAGGCGCAGATCATCGAGCGGCTGTGTGCCGGCGACGATGCCGTCGTGCTCATGCCGACCGGTGGCGGGAAAAGCCTCTGCTACCAGGTGCCCGCGCTGGTCCGCGAGGGTACCGGCGTCGTCATCTCGCCGCTCATCGCGCTCATGCACGACCAGGTCGGGGCACTCGAGCAGCTCGGCGTGCGGGCGGCCTTCCTCAACTCCACGCAGTCCATCGATGAGCGCCGCGACGTCGAGCGTCAGCTGCTGGCGGGCGAGCTCGACCTCATCTACCTGGCGCCGGAACGTCTGCCCGTCGCAGCCGACCTCCTCAGCCGAACGAACATCTCGTTGTTCGCCATCGACGAGGCGCACTGCGTCGCGCAGTGGGGTCACGACTTCCGACCCGACTACCTGAACCTGTCGATGATCGCCGAGCGGTGGCCCGGGGTTCCGCGCATCGCGCTGACGGCGACCGCGACGAGCGAGACACGGCAGGAGATCGTCGAGCGGCTAGCGCTCGACGACGCGAAGGTGTTCGTCGCGAGCTTCGACCGCCCCAACATCCAGTACCGCGTCTCCCCCAAGCAGACCCCAAAGGCGCAACTGCTGCGCCTCATCCAGGAGGAGCACGCGGGCGATGCGGGCGTCGTCTACTGCCTGAGTCGAAAGTCGGTCGAGAACATCTCGGAGTGGCTGCGTGGGCAGGGCGTGAATGCCCTCGGCTACCACGCCGGCATGCCCGCCGAGACGCGGGCGAGGCACCAGTCGAAGTTCCTGCGCGAGGACGGGGTCGTCATGGTCGCGACGATCGCGTTCGGCATGGGCATCGACAAGCCCGATGTGCGCTTCGTCGCCCACCTCGACCTGCCGAAGAGCATCGAGGGCTACTACCAGGAGACAGGTCGCGCCGGACGCGACGGGCTCCCCTCGACCGCGTGGCTCGCCTACGGACTCCAGGACGTGGTGCAGCAGCGGCGCATGATCGCCGAAGGCGATGGCGACGCGCAGCGCAAGCGCGCGCAGAGCCAGCACCTCGACGCCATGCTCGCGCTCTGCGAGACGGTCACGTGTCGCCGCGTGCAGCTCCTCGCCTACTTCGGGCAGCTGAGCGAGCCGTGCGGCAACTGCGACACGTGCATCTCACCTCCCGACTCGTGGGACGGCACGATTCCCGCGCAGAAGCTGCTCTCGACGGTGCTGCGGCTCGACAGGGAGCGCAACGGCCAGGCGTTCGGCGCCGGCCAGCTCATCGACATCCTCACGGGGAAGACCACCGACAAGGTCACGCAGTGGAAGCACGACGAGCTCTCCACGTTCGGCATCGGCAAAGACCTGGGCGACACGGAATGGCGCGGGGTCGTGCGCCAGCTGCTCGCGGCGGGCGTGCTCGCGGTGCGCGGCGAGTACGGCGTGCTCGCGCTCACCAGCGAGGCCGCCCCGGTGCTGCGCGGCGAGCGTCAGCTCATGTTCCGCAAGGAGCCCCCGAAGGCGCCCGGCTCGAGCGGGCGACGCTCGCGCGGCGAGTACTCGGGCCGCTCCGGCGGCGGCAGCGCGGCAGCCGCGGCCCTCACCGAGTCGCAGCGCGAGGTGTTCGAGCGGCTGCGTGCCTGGCGGGCGGAGACGGCGAAGGAGCAGGGCGTGCCGGCGTACATCGTGTTCACGGATGCGACGCTCGCGGCCATCGCCGAGGTGAAGCCGCGCCAGCACGCGCAGCTCGCGGCGATCTCGGGCGTCGGCGCGGCGAAGCTGGAGCGCTACGCCGACGACGTGCTCGACGCCATCGCGGATGAGTAGCGCCGCCGACCTCGAACCGTGATGGGTTTCAGTGACCGTGATGGGATAAAACCCATCACCGGTCACCGAAACCCAGCACGAGCGCCGCGAGAACCCATCGGCGTCGCCGGAAGCCAGCCTCCGCACACGTTGAGCGGGGGCGGGGGCACGGACTGCAGGTCAGTCAGCGTCCTGTTGCCTGGCGGCTAGGAGAGCACTCGGTGCACGCGCAGCGCTTCGACGACCAGCGCGTGGTCCTCGTGCATCTCGAGGCCGCTCACGCCGACGGCACCGGCGAGCGTTCCCCCGATGCGGATGGGGAAGGCGCCGCCGGCAGCGGCGTACTCGCGCGGGTCGAGCAGCGAGTCGGCGGCGAAGTCCTCGCCGTTCGCCTGATAGGTGTACCGGACCGCGAGGGTCGAGTGGCCGAAGTGCTCGACGACCCGGAGCTTGCGGGCGAGCCACGCGTCGTTGAGCGCCGCGGAGCCGGGGGTCGCCGCGTGGAACGCCCGCTGCCCGCCCAGGACGATCGAGACGGCGACGCTGTGCCCGCGCACGAGCGACTCGTGGCGCAGCCACGTGCCGACCTGCCAGGCATCCTCGAGCGTGAAGCTCGGGAAGTCGAGCTCCCGCTCTTCGGCGCGCAGGAGCTGGAGGATGTCGTCGACGGGCAGGCCGACGTATGGCGGAGTGGGGGCGGAGCTCATGGTTCACCTCGGTGTGCGGAATGAGTGGAGTGCTGGGGCACGCCTACGTGCCTGCAAGCGAGCATAACCCTCGAAGCCTCATTTGTCATGACATAAGAACATGATCGATTTCACCCTCCGGGTTGACGCGATACATCGCGAGTTCCGGCAGGCTGTTCGCATGCGCACTCTCCTCAACATCATCTGGCTCCTCCTCTCGGGGTTCTGGCTCTTCTGCGGCTACGTCCTCGCGGGCGTGCTGCTGTGCATCCCGATCGTCACCATCCCGTGGGCGATCGCCTCGTTCCGCATCGGCCTCTACGCGCTCTGGCCCTTCGGACGCGACGTCGTCTCGCGAGCCGACGCCGGCGCGTTCTCGTTCATCGGCAACGTCATCTGGTTCGTCCTCGCGGGCTGGTGGCTCGCGATCGGCCACATCGTCTCTGGCATCGCACTGTGCGTCACGATCATCGGCATCCCGATGGGCATCGCCGACTTCAAGATGATCCCGATCTCCCTCTCGCCCCTCGGCAAGGAGGTCATCGACCGCGACAACGGCCCGTTCGGCAGCCCGCGGCGCTGACGGGTCTCCCCGAGCGCAAGGAACGGCCGGCACCCCGCTGAGGGTGCCGGCCGTTCCGCGCGCTGCTCGCGGCGTCTCGCGGTGGATGCTCGCGCCTACTTCACGGGCACGTCCGGGATGTCGTCCCCCACTTCGCGGATGACGGCGATGTCCTGCGTGTAGCCGCCGAGCTGTTCGAGCTCGTGGGCGAGCTCCTCGAGTTCGGCGCCGCCGGCCATCTGCGCGGTGAGCTCGTCGAGCGTGATGTCGGCCTTGTCGTAGTAGCCGATCGACTTGCCGCGCTTGAGGAGCAGGAAGCTGTCGCCGACGGGGAACGCGTGGTGCGGGTTGTGGGTGATAAAGATCACGCCGAGCCCGCGGTCGCGGGCCGCGAGGATGTAGCGCAGCACCACGCCCGACTGCTTCACGCCGAGGGCGGCGGTCGGCTCGTCCAGGATGAGCGCCTTCGCCCCGAAGTACACGGCGCGGGCGATCGCGACGCACTGCCGCTCGCCGCCGGAGAGCTGGCCGATGGGCTGGTCGACGTCGCGAAGGTCGATGCCCATGTCGAGCAGCTCCTTCTTGGTGATGGCCTTCATCTGGTCGACGTCGAGGCTCTTGAAGGGGCCGAAGCCCTTCGTGAGCTCGGAGCCGAGGAAGAAGTTGCGCCAGATGGGCATGAGCGGCACGACCGCGAGGTCCTGGTAGACGGCCGCGATGCCCCGCTCGAGGGCCTCGCGCGGCGACTTGAGGTGCACCGACTCGCCCTCGATGAGGAACTCGCCATCGGTGTGCTCGTGGCGCCCCGCGATGATCTTGATGAGCGTCGACTTCCCGGCACCGTTGTCGCCGAGCACGCACGTCACGCGTCCCGGATCGACGTCCATGTCGACGTTCTGCAGGGCGAGGATGTTGCCGTACCGCTTGCCCGCATCCCGGAGCGAGATGAGGTGCGTGCCCTGCTCGACGCGGTCGTGCTGCTGCACGTCCGCGGCTGCTGTCTGGTTCGTTGTCATCACTTCTGCTCCGCCCTCTTCTTGACGACGAGGTTCACGATCGTTGCCATCAGCAGCATGAGGCCGAGGAAGAACTTGAACCAGTCCGGGTTCCACTGGGCGTAGACGATGCCCTTGTTGGCCATGCCGAAAATGAGGGCGCCGATCGCGCCGCCGATCGCCGAGCCGTAGCCGCCGGTGAGGAGGCAGCCGCCGATGACGGCCGCGATGATGTACAGGAACTCGTTGCCGATACCCTCGCCCGACTGGACCACGTTGAAGGCGAACAGGTTGTGCATGCCCAGGATCCAGGCGCAGAACCCGACGCCCATGAAGAGGCCGATCTTGGTCGCCGTGACGGGCACGCCGACCGCGCGGGCCGCGTTCTCGTCGCCGCCGACGGCGAAGATCCAGTTGCCGATCTTGGTGCGCATCAGGATGAACGTGGCGACGAGCACCAGCGCGATCCAGATGAAGACGGTGACGTTCACGTTGACGCCGAAGACGGGGATCTCGCTGGCAAAGATCGCCTTGGCCGATGCGAAGCCGTCCATGTCCGCGATGGCGGGGCTGGAGACACCGCCGCCGACGAGTCGAGTGATGCCGAGGTTGAGCCCCGTCAGCATGAGGAACGACGCGAGCGTCACGATGAACGACGGCAGCTTCGTCTTGATGAGCAGCCAGCCGTTGATGAAGCCGACGGCGAGGGCGAAGACGAGGCCCATGAGCACGCCCACCCACACGTTGGTGGCGAAGTACCAGCTGAAGAGGGATGCGGTGAGTGCCGAGGAGATGACGGCGACACCGGCGGAGAGGTCGAACTCGCCGCCGATCATGAGGAGGGAGACGCCGACCGCCATGATGCCGATCGTGGAGGCGCCGTAGAGGACGGTCGCGAGGGAGGTGACCTGGGTGAAGACGGGCGCCGCGATCGCGAAGAAGACGAACACGACGATTGCGCCGACGACGGCGCCCATCTCGGGCCGACCGAGGATGACCGACAGCGGCGAGCGTCTGCCGACACGCTCGTCGGCGCTCGAGGATACGGGGCCGGTGGCGGGTGTTCGGGGCGATGCTGAAGTTGGTGTTGCGGTGTGAACCATGACTGCACTTCCTTGTGAGAGGTCGGGATGGCCGCGGCTCGCAGCCATCCCGACCGTGGCTCGCTGGTTAGCGGATACCCTTCTTGGCCTCTTCGAGGACAACGGCCGCGTTGCTCTCGTCGATGATCGTCGGGCCGGTGAGCACGGGCTTGCCGCCACCGAGGGCGAACTCGCCGTTGTTCTGCAGCCAGAGCGAGTCGACTGCCATGTATCCCTGCAGGTAGGGTTGCTGATCGACGGTGAACACGACGTCGCCGTCGACGATCGCCTGCGCGAGGTCTGCGTTGAGGTCGAAGGACGCGACCTTGGCGCTGGAGCCGGTCTCGGCGACCGAATCGATCGCCGTGAGCGTGAACGGAGCGCCGAGTCCGATGACGACGTCGGTGTCCGGCGTCGACTGGAGCTTGGCGGAGATGGTCGACTTGACCTGCGTCATGTCCGTGCCGGTCACGTACAGGATCTCGGTGGCTGGCACCTTCTCCTTGATGCCGGCGCAGCGGGCTTCGAGGCCGACGTGGCCCTGCTCCTGGATGATGCAGAGGGGCTTCGTGTAGCCGAGCTCGGTGATCTTGTCGCCAGCGGCCTGGCCTGCAACCACTTCGTCCTGGCCGATGTAGGTGAAGGCACCGAATTCGAAGGCCTCCTTGCTTCCGCCGTTGAATGCGACCACGGGGATACCGGCGTCGACGGCGGCCTTGATGGAGTCTTCGAGTGCGTCCCCCTTGGCGATCGTGACGGCGATGCCGTCGACGCCCTGGTCGATCGCCTGTTGGATGAGCTGGGCCTGGTTCGGCGCCTGCGGGTCGGAGGAATAGAGCAGTTCGACGTTGTCCTTCGCCGCCGCGGTCTCGGCGCCCTTCCGAACGATGTCCCAGAAGGTGTCTCCCGGGGCGGCGTGCGTGATCATCGCGATCTTGATGGAGGGCGTGTCTGCGACGCCCGCGACCGCCGGGTCTTCGGCCGTTCCGGTGTCGCGGCCACCTGCGGAGGAGCAGGCGGTGAGCGCGAAGACCGGCACCATTGCGAGCGCTGCCAGGCCGAACATGAGACGTTTCTTCTTCACGAAAACTCCTTTGAATGCCGTGATGACGCCAGTTGGACGCTCGACAGGACAGCCGCTGGGGACGGCGTCTTGAGGAACCCACGTGTGCTCGCTCGGTCATCCTTGTCCGAGAGCGACGAGCACGTCACTGACTTGTCATGACAATAGCTCAACAGGTGTATTAAGCAAATACTTTTTTGTGACGCGTCCATCTCAGCTTCGTCACGACGCGAGAAGGTGGGCGATCGCGGAGCGACCGCCCACCCGGAGAGCAGAGGTGACCCCCTACTCCACCGGCTCCTCACGCCCACTCGCGAGCGACCGCGTCGCGGCCTCCGCGATCGCCTGGGCCCGCAGCGCATCCCGCAGCGACGGCGACGGCGCGCGACCACCCTCAAGTGCCGCGACGAACTCCGCGAGCGCGGCCGCGTACGTGGGCTGCACGCGCTCGAACCAGCCGGCGTGCATCCCCGACCCGACGACGACGCCCTTGCCGTACCTCGCGACCTGACCTGCGGGGTGCCGCTTCGCCTCGACGAGCCCCTCCGAGCCGAACACCTCGATGCGCTCGTCGTAGCCGTACCCCGAGCGACGGATGCTGTCGATCTGCACGAGCGCACCATTCGCGAGCCGCACGGTCGCGATCGACGTATCGACGTCGCCGTACTCGGCGACCCTCGGCTCCGCGAGCGCGCTGCCCGTCGCGTACACCGCGACGGCGTCGAGTCCCGTGATCCACGTCGCGAGGTCGAAGAAGTGCACCGTCTGGTCGCGCATCTGCCCGCCCGAGACCGCGATGTACTCGAGCGGCGGCATGGAGGGGCCGCGACTCGAGAGCTGCAGCAGCTCGACGGTGCCGATCTCCCCGGCATCCACGGTGCGCTTCAGCTCGGCGTAGTCGCGGTCGAAGCGTCGGTTGAAGTCGACCATGGCGGTGATGCCGGATTCCTCGACGTACTCGACCGTCTCGCGGGCGCGCTCCAGATCGAGATCGATGGGCTTCTCGCAGAGCGCCGCGATACCGGCATCGGCCGCGAGCCGCAGATGATCGGCGTGCTTGTTCGTGGACGACGCGATGAGCACCGCGTCGACCTCTGCCGCATCGAAGAGCTGCTCGAGCGAGGACGCCGCGGCGGCACCGTGCGAGGCAGCCAGCTTCTCGGCCCTGGCCCGGTCGACGTCGTAGACGAATCGGAAGTCGACGTCCGGGTTGGCCGCGAGACTCTGGGCGTGGACGGCGCCGATGAACCCGGCGCCGATGAGGGCGAAACGCTGCATGTCACTTCCCTCCGGCTTCCCGGAGCTCGGCGTCGGCCGCGGCCACCTCGGCGTCGCGGTCGGCGACGCTCGCGGGCACGGTCCACGCTCCATCCGCCGCATGCGAGGCTGCGACGGCCTCGACGAACTGCACCCCGATGAGACCATCGATGCCCGTCGGGAACGACAGCTCGCGGACCGTCGAGCCTCGCGCGTCCCGGCGCGCCTCGAGCTCGTCGGCGAGGTCGCGGTAGAAGTTGCCGAACGCCTCGAGGAACCCCTCGGGGTGCCCGAGCCCGACCCTCGTGAGCCTGGCGGAGTCCTCGGAGAGCGACGCGAGGCCGTGCGTGAAGATCGTCGTCGTCCCCTCCAGATCCTGGAAGGTGAGGTGGTGCGGGTCCTCGTGCTGCCACTCGAGGCTGCCCTCGTCGCCGAACACCCGGATGCGCAGCCCGTGGTTGTGCCCCGTCGCGGCCATGCTCGCCCAGAGACGGCCAGGGGTCTCGTCGGCGAGCCTGAGCGCGACCGTCGCGTTGTCGAAGACCCTGCGTCCCGGCACGAGCGTGTGCAGCTGGGCGGAGACCTGCTCGACCTCGAGGCCCGTGATGTAGCGGGCGAGGTGGTAGGCGTGCGTGCCGAGGTCCCCGACCACGCTCGGGAAGCCGGCGATGTCGGGGTCCGTGCGCCAGCTCGCCTGCTTGTGGCCGGTCAGCTCCAGCGGCGTCGTGGCCCACCCGGAGGCGTGCTCGACGTCGACGAAGGTGAGGCGCCCCAGGCGTCCGTCGCTGACCATTCGGGCGGCCTCGCGCACCATCGGGTAGGCCGAGTAGCAATGGGGGACGGCGAGGATCGCTCCGCTCGCGGCCGCCAGCTCGACGAGCTCGCGCGCGGTCGCGGAGTCCTGCGTGAGCGGCTTCTCGCACACGACGTGGATGCCGCGCTCGAGGAACGCCTTCGTCACCTCGAAGTGGGTGTCGTTCGGCGTCGCGACGATGACGACGTCGACACCGTCCGCCCTCGTCGCCTCGACCTCCGCCATCTCCTGGTAGCTCGCGTAGCTGCGTTCCGGAGCGACCCCGAGCGATGCAGCCACCTCGGCCGACTGTCCGCGGTCGCGGCCGAAGACCCCGGCGTCGAGGGCGTATCGGTCGTCCAGCCGCATCCCGAATCGATGCGTCTTGCCGATGTCGGCACCGATGCCGCCACCGACCATTCCTGCGCTCAGCCGGCGCGCGTTCTGTCTGCTCATGTCACCCTCGGTGCTCGTCTGCTCTGCCTTGCCCCTATTGGACAAATATGGATCGATGCAAATAGTTCCACACGATGCCGGGAAAGGCCATACGCTGGTGGCGACCAGATGCAGAGCACGGAGGCGACCTCGTGAGCGAGACCCCGAAGTCCCCCGCGGCACCAGTCACGATCCGTGACGTCGCCGAGCAGGCCGGCGTCTCCAAGTCCCTCGTCTCGCTGGTCCTGCGCGACGCACCGCACGTGAGCGACGCGAGACGCCAGGCAGTGCTCGCTGCGATCGCCGAGCTCGGCTACCGGCCGAACGCGCACGCGCGAGGCCTCGCCCGCACCAAGACGAAGACCGTCGGACTCATCGTCAACGACCTCCGCAACCCCTGGTTCGTCGAACTCCTCGAAGGGGTCTCCGCCACGCTCCACGCCTCCGGCTACGCGACCCTCCTCGCCGACAGCCGCACCGACCAGCGCGTCGGGCGCAGCTCGCTGCAGACCCTCACGCAGCAGGGCGTCGACGGCATCGTCGTCATCGGCACCACCTCCGAGGCCGATGCCATCGCACGCATCGCCGACGACATCCCCACCGTGCTCGCCGGCACCCTCGACCCCGAGCTGCCCTCCGTCGACGTCGTCACCAACGACGACGAGGCGGGCGCCCACCAGGTGACCCGCCACCTCCTCGACCTCGGCCACACCCGCATCGCGTACCTGCAGGGCCCAGGTCGCATCAGCCGACTGCGCGAGCAGGGGTTCCTGCGCGCCATGACGGAAGCAGGCGTCGCCTCGAGCGCCGTCGTCGACGCAGGAGGCATGAGCGAGGAGAGCGCACATGCCGCAGCAGCTCGGCTCCTCAGCCGCTCGGCCGCCGAACGCGTCACCGCGATCTTCGCCTTCAACGACGCCTCCGCCATCGGCGTGCTCTCGGTCGCCGACACCCTCGGCCTCCGTGTCCCCGCCGACCTCTCCGTCGCGGGCTACGACAACTCCCCGCTCGCGAGGTTCCAGGTCGTCTCCCTCACGTCCGTCGACACCGGCAACTTCGCGATCGGCGTGCAGGCGGGCACGTTCCTGCTCGAACGGATGCAGCACCCCGTGCAGCTCCAGCGGGTGCAGCGGGTCGTCACGAGCCTCGCGGTGCGCGGGTCGACGGGCAGCGCCCCGGCCTGAGCCGCGGAGGCATCGAGGCATCGGCATCGGCATCGGCATCGAGGCATCGCCCCGGGCTCGCCGTGGCGCGGGGGCGTGGGGTGTGGAAGTGCGACCCTGCGGGATACTGGCCGGGTGAACCCGATCATCCGCGATGCCACCGTCGACGACATCCCCGCGATCACCGCGATCTACAACGAGGACGTGCTGACGACGACCGTCAACTGGAACGCCGAGACGGTCGACGACGACGACCGTCGCTCCTGGTTCGCGGGGCGCACCTCAGCCGGCCTGCCCGTGCTCGTCGCCGTCGATGAATCGGATGCGGTGCTCGGCTACGCGAGCTACGGCGACTTCCGCACCTTCTCCGGCTACCGGCACACGGTCGAGCACTCCGTCTACGTGCGCGGCGAGGCCCGCGGGCGTGGACTCGGGAAGGCCCTCACACTCGCGCTCATCGGCCGCGCCCGCGAAGCTGGCAAGCACGTCATGGTGGCCGCCATCGACGCGGCGAACGTGACCTCGATCGGCCTGCACGAGCGCCTCGGCTTCGTGCACGCGGGCCGCCTCGACCAGGTCGGCACGAAGTTCGGCCGCTGGCTCGACGTGGTCTTCCTGCAGCTCATCCTCGACGACGGCACACCGGCCGACGCCGGGCGCACCTGACTCCGAGCCAAGACGAAACCCCGCCTGACCAACATCAGTGCGAAAACGGCCCCACTACGCGCCCCGGAACCGCTGAGCAGCGATTCCGCACTGAAGTTGGTCACGAGAGCGCCGAACTGCCCGCGCCAGAGCGCCAGCGCGGCGCTGCCCCGCTCCTCGACGCCGGCACATCGGCCGACGCCGGACGCACCTGACTCCGAGACAAGACGAAACCCCGCCTGACCAACATCAGTGCAAAAACGGCCCCACCACGCGCCCCGGAACCGCTGAGCAGCGATTCCGCACTGAAGTTGGTCACGAGAGCGCCGACCTACTCGCGCCGAACCGCCAGCGCGGCGCTGCCCCGCTCCTCGACGACGACGCGGAATGCGGAGACTGCCGAGTCCACGGCACCGCGCACGTGGCTCCCCGCCGCAGCCGAAGCGCGGAGGAAGTCGACGACCTCGAGCGTGATCTCCTCACCCGGGAGGACGTTCGGGATCCCTGGCGGGTAGGCGGCGAGCGAGTCGGCGGAGATGCGCCCGACCGCATCCGAGAACGACACCGTCTCGGCGTCAGCGAGGTATGCGGCGCGGGGGCGGATGCGCATGGCCCCTGGCCCCGGCATGGGCGGGATCGAGGAGGCCGAGTCGCCCGCCGCATCCGCGGACCGCGAGTCGGCGGCGCCTGCCGCGATCTCGGCGAGCGCGTCGAGCAGGACGCGCGTATCCGGCGTCTTGCCGATGCCGATGACCGCGACGATGCAGCTGACGGTCGCCATCTCGACCATCACGCCGTATTCGCGGGCGAGCCGCAGCCGCACGGTGTGCCCGTCGAGGCCAGTCGCACGGATGTCGAGCGGGATGCGGAAGGGGTCGATCGCGACGGTCGACGGGAAGCCCCCGAACGCGTCGGAGGCCACCGGGAAGCGGCCGTCGGCACGGAACATCGCCCTGGCGGCAAGCACGGCAGCGTGCGACTCCTCGAGCAGGTCGCGGCGCTCGACGAGGTCACGACGGTCGAGGTCGAGCGATGCGAGCAGCAAGGAGCTCTCGCTCGTGGATGCGGTCATGCGGTGGGCGCGCTCGACGTGCGGCTCGAGGGCTCGCGCGATGGGCCCGTGCCCGAGGTGGACGAGCGCGCTCTGCGAGAGCGAGGACGTGAGCTTGTGGGTGCTCGTCACGACGAGGTCGGCACCGAGCCGAACCGGGGAGTCCGGAAGCTCGGGAAGGAAGCCGAAGTGGGCACCCCAGGCGGCGTCGACGATGAGCGCGGCGCCGGCCTCGTGTGCGACCTCGGCGATGCCGGCGACATCGGCGACCGCGCCGAAGTAGCTCGGGGACACGATGTAGATGGCCGCAACGTCACCGCCGCCGGACGCCTGCCGCTCGGCGAGAGCTTCGGCGACCGAGTCGGGGGTGACGCCGTGGGCGATGCCGTGCTCGAGGTCGACCTCCGGCAGCACGAAGCTCGGCGAGGAGCCGCCGAGGATGATGCCGTCGACGAAGCTCGAGTGGGCGCTGCGCTGCATGAGCACCCCCTCGCCCAGCCCCCTGGCCGCGAGCGCGGCCATGCGGTTGCCCATCGAGGAGCCGCCGGTCAGGAACCAGGTCCTGGACGCGCCCCACGCGTCGGCGGCGAGCCGCTCGGCCTGCTCGCGGGGCGAGCCGTCACCGAGGTCGATGCCGTCGAGCAGGGGCGTCACGTCGAGTTCGAGGACGCGCTCGCCGAAGTACTCGGCCTGCCCGAGGCCGAGGCCGCTGGCGTCGGCGCCGTGCCCCGGGACCAGGAAGGCCGTCGAGTCGCGGGCAGCGTGCATCGCGAGCGCCGCCGCGTAGGGGGCGCCGGCCGTCTCGCGGCTCGCGGCGCTCGCCCCCATCTGGCTCTGTCCCTGCACGTCCACGCTCGCATTCGCCGCAGCTCCGCCGAAGGCGCCCGCTGCGTCGTCGAGGGCGAACGTGGGGAACTCAGGTGCGTGCGTCATCCCCCTATCGTGGCACCCCGGCTTCCAAGACAGAATGGCAGGTTGCCGGGGTCGCTTCAGTCCTAGACTGAAGCTATGTATGATCGCCGATCCGCGGACCTCCCCGACTTCCGCGGACTCGCGGCGTTCGACGCGGTGCTCGCGGCGGGCTCCGTCTCAGCCGCGGCGACGGCACTCGGCTGGAGCCACCCGACCGTCGACCACCACCTGAAGCGCCTCGAGCAGCAGGCGGGCACGAAGCTCCTCGAGCGCGGCCCTCGGGGAAGCGTGCCGACCGCGGCCGGCACCGTGTTCGCACCTCGGGCGAGGCAGCTGCTCGAGGGCGGACGCCGGGCATTCGCCGAGCTCGACGCCTGGCTCGACGACGAGCGACGCCTCGTCCGCTTCGGCATCTTCCCCACGCTCGGCGCCCTGGTCGTGCCCGGCATCCTGAGCCGCGCCGAACGAGAGCAGCTCAGCCTCGAGCTGACCCTCGACGAGTGCGAGCGCCTCGGCCGGCAGCTCGAGCAGGGGCGGCTCGACGCGGCGGTCCTGTTCCAGGCGTCGGACCTGCCGACGCCGTTGTCCCCCGAGATCACCACCACGCTCCTCTTCGCCGAGCCGCTCTTCCTCGCCGTGCCTCGCGAGCATCCGCTCGCGGCCGCCGAGCGCCGGCAGCCGGTCCGGGGATTCGGCGAGCTGCGCGACGACCGCTGGGCGTTCGGTGCCTCCGGTGGAGACACGCTCGACGAGGCGACCCGGGAACACTGCAGGAGGGCCGGGTTCGAAGCGAGCACGGGGATGCGCTCGGACGATTACCCCGCGATCCTCGGGATGATCGCCGCGGGGCAGCTCGTCGCCGTGGTCCCTGCCTCGGTGGCGAGCTGGCACGACGACGCGGTGGCATTCGTGCCCATCGATCCCGCGACGCTCACGCGTGAGGTGGTGCTCGCGACGCGCGAGGAGCCGCCGGCTGGCCTGCGCGCGGCCATCACGGAAGCGCTCGCGGACCTCCACTCCCCCACCTCCGCCACCTGATGGCGGCATCGACGCGGTGCCGCGCGTCACGGTCGGAAACCTCCCGAGCGCACACCCTAGGCTCGCTTTGTTCTGACAAATGACGGAAGGCGAACAGTGACCAGCAACGTTCCTGCACTTGGGCTCAACGACGGCACCACGATCCCCGCGATCGGCTTCGGCACCTACCCCCACGCGGGCGAGGACTCGGCAGGCCCCACTCGCGAGGCGCTTGCGCTCGGCTACCGGCTGCTCGACACCGCCATCAGCTACGACAACGAGGAAGCCGTCGGGCGCGGCATCCGCGCCTCCGAGGTGCCACGCTCCGAGATCGTCGTGACGAGCAAGATCCCCGGCCGCTTCCACGGCTACGACGAGACCCTCACGGGCTTCGACGAGTCGATCGCGCGCCTCGGGCTCGAGCAGCTCGACCTGCTCCTCATCCACTGGCCGCTGCCCCGCCTCGAGAAGTACGTCGACACCTGGCGGGCCCTGGTGCAGCTGCAGAAGGACGGCCGCGTGCGCTCCATCGGCGTCTCGAACTTCACACCGGAGCACCTCACGAGGATTGTCGAAGCGACCGGTGTCACACCCGCCGTCAACCAGATCGAGCTGCACCCGTTCTTCCCGCAGGCCGCGCTCCGCGCGTTCCACGCCGAGCACGGCATAGTGACGGAGGCGTGGAGCCCGCTCGGTCGCGGTGAGCTGCTCGAGCACCCGGTCGTCGCCGAGATCGCCGCCGCGCACGAGGTGTCGCCAGCGCAGGCGATTCTCCGCTGGCACGTCGAGCTCGGCTCGGTGCCGATCCCGAAGTCACGATCCACCGAGCGCCAGGCGAAGAACCTCGACATCTTCGACTTCCAGCTCGACCAGGCCGAGGTGGATGCGCTCACAGCCCTCGAGCGCGGACGCATCTGGGACCAGGATCCGGACACGCACGAGGAGTTCTAGGCGGGAGCTCTCGCGGGGAGCCCGCGGCGACACCTCTCGCCGGGAGCCCGAGGCGGGACCTCCCGGTGGAGCATCCTGCCGCCGCTGGCCAACTTCCGGGACGAGCCGCGGCCTCGGGCCGCGCCCGGCGCCAGCTGCGCACGCTCGTCACGCAAGTTGGCCAGCCCGAGGAGCGCGCCGGGTCGCCGGACCGCCTCGCTGCCGGAGACAGGTGTGGCCCGGTGCGGCTCATCTCACGATGGGCGGCACCGGGCCACGATGCTGCGCGCCGGCGCGACGCGCGGCGGACGCTAGAGCTGGCTGCCGCTGACCGCGAAGGTGTCGCAGGCGCCGGTGCCCTGCTCGTAGCCCGTGACGAACCAGTTCACGCGCTGCTCGCTCGTGCCGTGCGTGAACGACTCCGGGTTCACCTGGCCCTGCTGGCCCTGGATATGGTCGTCGCCGACGGCGGATGCTGCCGACAGGGCGACATCCACCTGCTCGCGTGTCGGCGGCTCGAGGAGCGTCACGCCGTCGGCAGTCTCGGTGGTCGCCGCGGCGCCCAGCCAGGAGCCGGCGAAGCAGTCGGCCTGCAGCTCGATGCGCACGCCGTCAGAGGTCGGCCCCGTGTCCGTGCGGTTCGTGGTGTCGAAGACACCCATCTGGTGCTGGATGTGGTGGCCCCACTCGTGCGCGACGACGTACATCTCCGCGAGCGGGCCCTCCTTGGCGCCCAGCTGCGAGGTGAGCAGCTGGAAGAACGACGTGTCGACGTACATGGACGAGTCGCCGGGGCAGTAGAACGGGCCGACCGCGTTGGACGCGGTGCCGCAGGCCGAGCTCGTCTGGCCTTCGTAGAGGATGAACCCGGGCCGCTCGTACGTGACGCCGACGGCCGCGCTCTCGGTCTCCCAGAAGTCGGCGAGCGAGTTCTGCACGCCGACCATGCGGCACTCGATCTGCGCGTTCGCGTCAGCACCGGTCTGGCAGGCTTCGAGGCCGGTGCCCTCGACCTGCTCCTGCGACTGCTGGCCCGTGTCGACGCCGCTGACGAGCCCCGTCAGGTCGACTCCGAGGAACTGCGAGGCGAGGAACGCCACGATGAGCAGGCCGATCGAGCCGCCGCCGATCGCGGCGGTCTTGGCCCCCCGGCCGCGCTTCTGCACGCCGCTCGTGTCGAGCTTCGCGTTCTCGTTGAAAGTCATGCGCGCAATCTACTCCGCTGGGCGGCCGGTCGGGGCGCTGATCGGCGAGCGTTCCCAAACCGAGGCCGAGCGGTGAGCGGATGCACACGCCGACTGCATCCGCTCGCCCTCGTTCACGGCGCCCGTGTGATGCGGGTCACTCCAGGATGCCGACGACCTTGGTCTGCGTCATGTCCTCGTAGGCGAACCGGACGCCTTCGCGCCCCATGCTCCCGTACTTGGCACCACCGAACGGCATCGCGTCGAAGCGGTAGTCGGAGGAGTCGTTGACCATGACGGCTCCGGCGTCGAGCTCTCGAGTCGCTCGCATCGCCGTCGCGAGACTGCCCGTGAAGACCGCAGCGTGCAGCGCGTACTCGGGCTCGTTGGCGAGATCGACGGCCTCCTCGAAGGTGGAGAAGGCCTCGATGACGACGATCGGCGCGAAGGCCTCCTCCGCCCACACGCATTGCTCGCGAGGGACGTCGGTGAGGACGGTCGGCGGGAAGATGTGCCCTTCGGCGCGACCGCCGAGAAGCAGCTCGGCCCCCGCGCGAACGGCGGCCTCGACCGCTTCCTCCGCCGATCGGGCGGCGGCGGTGCTGATCATCGGGCCCACGTCGGTCGTCTCCTGCCTGGGGTCGCCGAAGGTGAGCTCGGAGGCGGCGGCGACGAACGCCGTTCGGAAGCGCTCGACGATCGATTCGTGCACGATGATGCGCTGCGTGCCGATGCAGTTCTGCCCCGCTGCCCAGAACGATCCAGAGACGCAGCGCCCGATGGCGGCCTCGAGGTCGGCGTCAGCGAAGACGAGCACGGGCGCGTTGCCTCCCAGCTCCATGGCGACCTTCTTGATGCCGGCGGAGGCGGCGATCGCCTCACCCGTCCGGAACCCTCCCGTGAAGGACACCATGCGGACCTCCCTGGCCGAGACGAGCGCCTCCGACAGGCGACGGTCGCCGTGCACGGTGGTGATCACCTCCGCTGGAAGGCCCGCTTCGACGAGGAGGTCGACGAGGAGCCTGGCGGTCAGCGGCGTGAGCTGCGACGGCTTGAGGATGATGGAGTTCCCCCCGGCGATGGCGGGGCCGACCTTGTGCGCGACGAGGTTGAGCGCGTCGTTGTACGGCGTGATGGCGACGATGATGCCGAGCGGCTCCCGTGTGAACCATCCCGTTCGGGTCTCCTCGCCTTCGTAGGCGTCGAACGGGATCACCTCGCCCGCGTTGCTGCGGGCCTGGGCAGCCGAGAGCTTGAGGGTGTTCTGGCAGCGCGAGACCTCCTTGCGCGCCTGGCGAATGGTCTTCCCGGCCTCCGCGACGATGAGGTCGGCGACGGCTTCCGACCGGTCACGGAGGAGGTCGGCGGCGCGCTCGAGGACGCTCGCTCGGTCATGCCGCGACAGGCACTTGGCGACGAGGCTGCCCGCCCGCGCTCGGGCCAGGATCTCGGGGAGGTCTTCTGCGAGGTGCTGCCTGACCCCGCCGACGACGGCTCCATCGGCGGGGCTCGTGACGACGAGCTCCTCCCCCCGGGCCGCGAGCGTGCGGTGCTCCCTCGAGAGCGACGACAGGGCGGTCACAGCGTCGCCCCGAACAGCCCGACGAGCTCATCTTCGGGGGCGACGCGCTGCGATGCCGCCCTGTCGATGGCGACGAGGTCGGAGATCAGCGCGTACGCCGTCTCCACTCGACCTGCTCCTGGCCCGGCCACGGTGACCTGGCCGAGCAGGTCCGTCGTGAACGTCACGGCGTTGGTCGGGCCGGCGATGCCGGCGAGTGGATGCTCCGCGCTGAGCGCGACGGGCCGCACGCGCGCCTCCACCCCGCCCTCTGCGGTGCGCGTCGCCGAGCCGACGAGCTTCCACCTGAGACCCTGCGCCGCGGCTTCCACGATGTCCGCATCGGTGATGCCGGAGATCCCCTCCGTGACGACCTCGGTCGTCGGCACGTCGACACCGAGGACCTGCTGCGCGAGGATGGCGACCTTGAGCCGCACATCCGACCCTTCGATGTCCGCGGTCGGGTCGGCTTCCGCGTACCCGAGCTGCTGCGCTTCAGCGATCGCGGCTTCGAGCGAGACGCCCGCCTCGCGGCGTCCGAGGACGTAGTTGCTCGTGCCGTTGAGGATGCCCTCGACGGAGGTCACGGTGAGCGCAGGGAGCATCTGCTGCGCGAACCGGAGGATCGGGGTTCCGCTGAGCACGGAGCCCTCGAACTCGAACGCCAGCCCTCGCGTCGCCGCGAGCGCACTGAGCGACGCGGCGTGGAGGGCCACCGGCCCCTTGTTCGTCGTCGTGACGTGCTTGCCGGATTCCAGTGCCCACCTGACGTGGGAGGCCGCGGGCTCTCCGTCGCTCGGGTTCGTGAAGGTGGCCTCGACGACGATGTCCGCCGTGCATCCCTGGATGACCTCTCGGTTGTTCGGTTCTGCCGACCCGCCTGGCAGTCCCCCGAAATCGGAGCCGCGGGGCAGCGCGAGGACATGTTCGAGGTCGATTCCGCCCGGCTGCACCAGCGATCCGAAGGCGAGGTCGGTGATGGCGACGACTCTGAGGGTGAAGCCGAGCTGGGCGGTCAGGCGTGCAGCGTCGTTGCTGATGATCTCTGCGAGGGCTCGGCTGACGCCGCCGAACCCGATGAGGGCCAGATCGTAATTTCTCACGGTGTCTCCTTGTGTGTTCTAGGTGCCCTCAGCCTGGGTTGCAGTGGCGGCAGCGCGATGCTGTCTTTTCGCTGCTCGTGGCTGCCGTTCTGCTCGCCTCGCTGCCCATGTGCCTGACGCGGGTTCGGACTCTTGCGTCGGCGCAGTTCGTCGGGATACTTGGGAATTACCTCCAGAGGATGCAATATAGGCATCAACGCGTGGCTATGTTGCACACTGCTCCTCGACCGCGACACAGAACTCAAAGGTGAGCCCATGTCCCCCTCAACGCACGAAGAGCTGCCCAACTCGCTCCCGCACACGACGTCGACCCAAGTTCCCCTGCGCAAGCTGCAGCGATCCATGGGCGCGCGTCACCTCGTCATGATCGCGCTCGGCGGAGTCATCGGCTCTGGCCTGTTCCTGAGCTCCGGCTACACGATCTCGCAGGCTGGCCCCCTCGGCGCCGTCCTCGCCTACGGCATCGGCGCCGTCGTCGTCTACCTCGTGATGACCTGCCTGGGCGAGCTGGCCGTCGCCTACCCGGTCTCGGGCGCCTTCCACATCTACGCGGCCCGGAGCATCAACCCCGCGACCGGGTTCACGACAGCATGGCTCTACTGGCTCTGCTGGGCCGTCGCCCTCGGCTCCGAGTTCACCGCCGCCGGGATCCTCATGCAGCGGTGGTTCCCGGGCGTCGACGTCTGGATCTGGTGCCTGGTGTTCGCCGCCGCGCTCTTCGGCATGAACGCCATCTCGGCGCGCGTGTTCGGGGAGTCGGAGTTCTGGTTCTCGATCGTCAAGGTCGCAGCCATCGTCGTGCTCATCATCCTCGGCGGCGCGGCCATCGTCGGCTTCGCCCCGTTCGGTGGCCCAGCCGCCGAGCACGGCCCAGTGTTCTTCACGAACTTCGAGACGCCGGATGGCCTCTTCCCGACCGGGATCTCCGGGGTGCTGGTGACCGCCCTCGCCGTCTTCTACGCCTTCAGCGGCTCCGAGCTGATCGGCGTCGCGGCCGGCGAGACGAAGGACCCGGCGAAGAACATCCCGCGTGCGCTCAAGTCGACCGTGCTGCGCCTCGTCATCTTCTTCATCGGCGCCATCACGGTCATCGCGGCCATCGTCCCGTACGAGGAGACCGGCGTGACCGACAGCCCGTTCGTGACCGTTTTCGAGTACATCGGCATCCCGTTCGCCGCCGACATCATGAACTTCGTCATCATCACGGCGCTGCTCTCCGCCGGCAACAGCGGACTCTTCTCCTGCGCGCGGATGCTCTTCTCCCTCGCCGAGGAGGGGCACGCCCCACGCGCATTCACGAAGCTCACCCGGCGAGGCATCCCCCTCACGGCCCTCAGCGTCAGCATGCTCGGCGGGCTCGCCTCGCTCATCTCGAGCGTCATGGCGCCCGAGACGGTCTATCTCGTCCTCGTCTCCGTCGCAGGCTTCGCCGTCGTCGCCGTCTGGATGTCGATCGTCGCGTCCCAGTTCTTCCACAGGAGGAAGTTCGTCCGGGCCGGCGGCGACGTCAGCACCCTGGCCTACCGGACCCCGCTCTACCCGTTCGTCCCGATCCTCGCGTTCGCGCTCCTCAGCATCTCGATCGTGGCGATCGCGTTCGACCCGAACCAGATCGCCGCACTGTACTTCGGCGTGCCCTTCGTCATCGCCTGCTACGTCGTCTTCTGGTGGCGGTACACGCGCCGGGGCGCGAAGCCGGCGCTCCTCGTCGACGAGGAAGCTGCGTCCGCCCCAGCTGAGCAGCTGGACGCACCGAGGAGCCACACGTCATGACCACCGCGATGACGGCGGAGCCGGTCTGGGTTGAGATCAACCTCGACGCCATCCACCACAACCTTCGGGAGATCAAGCGAGAGCTCGCCGGCAACAGCACGCTCTGCGTCGTGCTGAAGTCCGACGCCTACGGGCACGGCATCGATCTCGTCGGCCCCGTCGTCATCGCCCACGACATCGAGATGCTCGGCATCTCGAGGAACCGTGAAGCCGCCCAACTCCGCGCCCTTGGCTTCACGGGGCGTCTCCTGCGGCTGCGTTCAGCGCAGCCGCAGGAGATGCAGGCGGGCACGGCGTGGATGATCGAGGAATGGATCGGCGGGTTCCCCCAGGCGACCGCCGCGTCGGCCGTCGCCGTCGCCGCTGGACGGAGCATCCCGGTGCACCTCTCCATCAACTCATCCGGGATCTCACGTGACGGCGTCGACGTCTCCCGGGACGCGGGACTGGCTGAGCTGCGCGCGCTCGCCTCGCTCCCAGGGCTCGACGTGCGCGGCGTCGCGACGCACTTCCCTCAAGAGGATGCGGACGACGTCCGGGCTGGCACGGCACGGTTCGTCGCCGAATCCGAGGTCATCCGCGCGACCCTCGCGCAGCGAGGCGCGCGTTCGCCGATCGACCGGCACTGCGCCACCTCCTTCGCCGCGTTCATGGTCCCGGAGTCGAGACTCGACCTCGTGCGGATCGGCGCGGCACTCTACGGCGACACGGCCGCCGACCCGAAGCGGTTCCGGACGGCGATGGCGCTCAAGTCGCGCGTCGCGGCCGTCAACGGCTACTCGCGCGGCGAGAGCGTGGGCTACAACCGCGCACATGCACTCGCGAGGGACTCCGTCCTCGCCACGGTTCCGGTGGGATACGGCGACGGCTACCCCCGCGACCTGAGCGGTCGAGCCGAAGTCCTCATCCGCGGCAAGCGGGCTCCCGTCATCGACCTGCTCGCCATGAACTGCCTCACCATCGACGTCACGGAGGTGCACGGCGTGTTCCCCGGTGACGAGGTGGTCCTCTACGGCAGGCAGGGCGGTGAGGAAGTGACCGGCGCCGACCTGGAGCTCGCGCACGGGCACCTCGCCGCCGACCTCTACACGGCGTGGGGAAGAATGCTCCCGCGGAAGGCAACGGGTGCGCACGCCCTGGAGCGTGCCACGACGCTAGGCTGAAACGTCACGATCACCGAGTTGCCCAGCAGCCCCACGAGACGGGAGCCTCGCATGCACCAGCAGTCGTCGCTCTCCCAGGGCCTGCAGCTGCTCGCCGCGGCGACGCAGCGCGAGGCGACGGGACGCAGCGCGTTCACCGTCTCGAGGCTGGCCGACCACACGGGGCTCGAACGCAGCCGGGTCTCGCGACTCACTCAGGAGCTCGTCCAGCTGGGCATGCTCGAGAAGAACAGGGACCTCGCCTTCCGGCCGGGCCCCCGTCACTTCGAAGTGGCCGCAGCACGCCAGATGCCGTGGCTCCGGGAGGCACGTCGAGAGCTCCGCGGGCTCGTCTCCGCGTTCCAGGTGGATGCCCGCATCTCGGCGTCGCTCGGTGACCGGGCCCTGCTCCTCAGGTTCGAGTCGCCCGCGTCCGGCGCCAGCACCTCCGTCCGCCCGGGGATGGTGACGCCGATCTGGTGCACGGGAGCCGGCAGGGCGCTGCTCTGGGATGCGTCGACCGATCAGCTCCAGGCGCTGCTCGGGAACGCACAGTTCGTCGGAGTCGGCGGCCCGAGAGCCCCCTACTCGATCACGGAGCTCTCCGAACGACTGACTCGCGATCGCGCGACCGGACACATCGACGCGTTCGAGGAGTTCGAGCACGGGACCTCCGACCTGGCTGCTCCGATTCGCGGCGAGGAAGGGGCCATCGTCGCCGCCCTGAGCTGTGTGTCGCGGGCGCTCCCGGAGACGGCCCAGCCGCGTCTCATCGCGGCCATGGCGGCGGCGGCCGATCGCCTCAGCGCGCTCGCCGACTCCTGAGCAGCGAGCGGATGCGCGCGGGAGCGCGCGACGCTCAGTGCGCTGGAGCGGCGAGAATCGTGGACAGCGTCAGGGCGGAGTCCCGAACGGCCGCACCCAGCTCTGCCGTCTTCGGGCGCAGCCGTTCGCGCGTGCCGACGATCTGCACGGCGGCGACCACCTCGCCCCGGAAGTCGTACACCGGAGCACCCACGGAGTACAGGCCCGGTTCGGCCTCCTCATCCACGATCGAGTAGCCGCGCTCGCGCGCAGCCGCGAGCCTCGCCAGGAACTCCTCGAGGCTGGCCGCGGCGTTCGGGCCCGCGGCCCGGAACTCGGTCGCGGCGAGCACCGCGGCGATCTCGTCGTCGGTGGCATCCCACAGCACCCCCTGCCCCGCGTCCGAGCAGAACGCGGGGTAGGGGCGCCCCAGCCATGACCCGATCATGCGCGCGGCCGTCGGGAGCGCCTCCACGATCGTCACCGTGCTGTCACCGCTCAGCACGCCGATGAAGCAGGCCTCGCGCGTCCTCTCGGCGAGCTCCTCGAGCAGCGTGAGTCCGTCGGTCTGGAGGCGACGATCGGTGAGCTCCTGAGCGGTGGCGTAGCCCCGCCAGCCGAGCTGGTAGCTCCGGTCCTCGAGCCTCGTGACCGCCCCTTCCTCCGTGAGGAACTTGAGCGTCCGAGACACCTGCGAGCGGTCACGCTCGAGCATCGCCGCGACCTGCGCGACGGTCGCCCGGTGCGGCGCCACGCTCGTGAGGTCGGCGAGGGTCGTGAGCACGTCCAGCGCACGCCCCATGCTCGAGTTGGAGTCCACGCGGCCAGCCTAGCGACGCTCAGTGGATGGCGAAGACGCGCGCCGGGAATCCGCTGCCGCCCAGGGGCTTGGGCCACGTCGCGACCACAGCCGCCCCCGCCGCTGGGACGCGGTCGAGGTGCGCCATGAGCTCGATCTGCCAGCGGTCCTGCTCCAGCAGATACCGCTCGAGACTGAAGTCGCCCACCGAGGTCGCGGAGCCCGGGTCGGTGTCGGTCTGCTCGTGGCCGACCGCCGCGACATCACGCTGGGTGACCAGGAACGTCAGCACCTCGCGACTCCATCCAGGCACGTGGCTGACCCCGTCGGCGCTCGCGTTCGCCATGGCCGACGCGTCAGGCCACCGCGTGCTCCAGTCGGTGCGCAGCGCGACGAAGGATCGAGCGGGGATCCTCCCGTGCTCGCTCTCCCAGAGCTCGATGTCCTGCAGCGTCGGGGTCGCATCGGGGTCGACTGCGGCACGCGCGCTGATATCGAGCACGACCAGCGGAAGGATCATCTCCGCGACGGGCAGCTCATCGAGGCTGCGTCCGCCCTGCGCGAAGTGCGAGGGCGGGTCGACGTGCGTGCCCCACTGGCCGATGATCGAGTACCGGTGGGCCGTGAAGCCATCGCCGCGGTCGAGGGAGAAGATCTCCCTCCGCTCCTCGTCGGGGAATGCAGGGAAGCGCGGCTGGCCGACATTGAAGGCGTGCGTGAGGTCCGTGAACGTGCGGCCGAGCATGGCCGAACGCAGCTGGGGCCACAGATCGCTGCGGGCGGCAGGAGGCTCGTCTCTGGCGCGCGAGACGAGCGTCACGCCCTCGGTGACCTCGATGACCGGAACCTCCCACGGATGGACCTCGACGAGGCGCTCGAGGATCTCCGTGAGCCGGTGAGAGCCCAGCTCGCTCTCGACGTGGGTCGTCACGGCGAGCGTCGGTGAGATGGTGCGCTCTCCGGCGGATCCGAGCGTCGGCTGAGCCCCTGGGCCGACGGTGAAGCCCTCGAAGCCGATCGAGACCTCCGTCACCGTCTTGTAGTCGCCGAAGTCCCCGACCTCCGGGAACGACGAGAGGGCCTCTCTCAGGGGTCGTACGTCTGGGCTGTCTGCGAAGACCGCGGCGTTGCCAGCGACGACCTCGGCGAACGTCTCCGGCTGCACGGGCCAGTAGATCCGGATCCTGCTTCGAACCGTCGTGCTGAGAACCATGGTGTTCCTCTCCTGTGACGCGCCATCGCGTCATTCTCGTCCCGCGCCCATGCCATATAACCACGCGAGAATGCTAATGTCACACTCAAAGAGGGAGCAGACAATGACGATGCGACCACGCGACGACATCGACGCGCAGCTGCTGCGCGAACTCACGAAGAACGCGCGAACCCCGCTGGTGACCCTCGGCAACAAGGTGCGGCTCTCCAGGAACGCCGTCAAGCAGCGCATCGAGCGACTCGAGCGCGACGGCGTCATCGAGGGCTACACGCTGGTCCGGGGACATGACGCCGGCAGCCAGGACACCCCGATCTCGGCGGTGCTGTTCGTGTACCGCTCCGACCGCATGCGCGGCTCCGACGTGCTCGCTGCCCTCGCGCAGGTCCCCGAGGTCACCAGGTGCGACATCCTGACGGGCGACTACGACCTGTTCGTCCTGCTCGAAGCGCGATCGGTCGAGCGCATCAAAGAGGTCTGGGAGAGCATCGCCGCGATTCCCGGAGTCTCGGACACCGTCACGTCGCTCTCGCTCTCCACCGCCATCCGCCGCCCTCCCCCAGCACCTGCCGGACACACGCCGCCGCCCATCGCTGATGCGTGATGGGCGGCGGAAGGCCAGTCGGACGGGCGCTACGCGTCGATGCCGGCCGCTTCGAGCGCCGCGAGCAGCGTCGGCAGCCAGGCGAGCGCCGCGTCGCTCGCCGTCTGGCGCGAGCTGGCGTCGTGGCGACCGTACTCGCCGACGCGCTGCGCGCCGAGCTCCGTCATGAGCCGGTCGATGTGCTCGCTCCCCTGGCTGTAGGTGTCCGAGTAGGTGGTGTCACCCATCCCGAACATGCCGTAGCGGTACCCGTCGAGCGCGGGACGGATGGCGTCGAGCTCCTCCCAGAAGGGCAGGGCACCGCTCGGGAGTTCCCCGTCGCCGTGCGTCGAGCAGACGAAGAGGTAGAAGGTGCCTTCCTCGAGCTCTTCCGGCTCGAAGACCGACATGTCCTCGACCATGACGTCGCGGTCCGGCATGGCGTCGGCGAGGTCGCCGGCCACGAGCTCGGCGTTGCCCGACTCGGTGCCGTAGAGGATGACAATGCTCATGTGCTGCTCCTAGGTGTTGCTTGCGGGGTGGGGGTCTTGGACACTCGCACGACCGGCCTCGGCGTGCGCGTCGGAGGAGTCGACCTCGGCTCGGCCGCGTGCGATGCGCAGCAGCGTCTCGGTGTTCTGCTCCTTCGCTCGCACGCGCCCCGGGCCAGCCCGGCGCTGCTCGTGCTCATCGATCGTGCTCCACTCGGCGAAGCTCACGGCGCTCTCCTCGAGCCGCTCGAGCAGTGCGGCCCGCTCATCGTGCGGCTCGTGCGCCGCGGATGCGAGCCACGAGTCGACCTCTCGCGCGACCGTCTGACCCTCGGCGCGGCTCTCGGCGATGGTGCCCTTGGGGCCCCGTCTCGCCCAGCCCGCCGCGAAGACATCATCCTCGTGACCGAGGAGCGCGTGCAGGAGGTGCGCGTCGCCGCGGTGGAAGCCGACGGCCGTGATGACGGAGTCGACGTCGATGGATGCGGGCTCGGCGCTCGTCGAGGCGGCGAGCGCCTCGGACGCGCCCGGTCCGGCGAGCGACAGGCGGAGGGTCTCGCCGTCCCGCGCGAGCGCCACCGGCGCGACGCCGAGTCGAAGGCGGACCGTGACCCGCGGATTCTCCGGCTGCGGTCGGTCCAGGAGGCCTGCCAGGGCGACGGCCTGTGCGGACCGAGTCGATGTGTCCGCCAGAGAGCTGTCGTCGACGCCGAAGGCCTCGACGCGGACATCGTCGATGCGCCCGAGTTCGGCAAGCAGCGACGGTGTGAACTTGGCGTCGTCGATGCCTGCCCGCCCGAGCACCTCGATGACCTGCAGCTCGCCTGCTGCGGCGTCGAGCAGCGGCGAGTGCACGTCAGAGCCCTCGAAGTCGGTCTCGTGCTTGGCGAGCAGGCGCACGACGTCGATCGCGACGTTGCCGTTCCCGACGACCGCGACCCGACTCCCCAGCTGCGGGAGCGAGATCTCGTCGCCGGGATGCTGGTTGAGGATGCGCATGAACCGACCAGCGCCGATGACCCGCTCGTCGTCGAAGCCGGGAAGCGGCAGCTCCGCATCGGCGTGGAGCCCCGTGGCGACGACCGTCGCGTCGAACGCGCTGCGAACGGCATCGAACTCGACATCCCGCCCCACCTCCACGTTGCCGAGGAAGCGCACACCCGAGCGGGTGAACAGGCGATCGAACTGCCGAGTCACGGCCTTCGTGCCGACGTGGTCCGGGGCGACGCCGTAGCGGATGAGCCCATACGGCACGGGCAGCCGCTCGAACATGACGATCTCGACGTCGCGGCGCAGCTTGAGCAGCGCCTGCGCCGTGTAGCAGGCCGACGGGCCGCTGCCGATGATCGCGACGGCACGTCGGGGTTCAACGGTCATGCGGTGATGCTCTCCTCGACTCACGGGGCGCGGGAAACGCTCCGCCGAGTATCGCACCTCGACCCAGGCCGCCGCTTCAGGTTGGCGGCCGGCCGCGGCTCGGCGCGCGAGCGTCAGGCGTTGGCACCCGCCTTCTGCTGCTTGAGCTTCTCCTCAGCGCGCATCGCCTTCTCTTCCACCGGGGCAGTGCCCGACTCCCGCTGCGCGCGCATGTAGGCGCGGGCTTCGTCTTGCCGCTCGCGCTCAGCGCCGGAGGCGATGGAGGCGCGGATGTGCTCCGGCCCGTAGCCGAAGGCATCGACGAGGTCAGCGGCATGCGGGCGCAGACGCGCGATGAGGCGCTCCCTGTAGGCGGAGACGGCCTGAGCGCGGGGCACGGAGAGCCGACCCGACATGAGGTACCAGGCGAGGTTCTCCTCGATGAGGCCCAGACCGAAGAGATCGCGCAGCCACGTGAGGACCTGGCGGGTCTTGCCTTCCGGCATGGTGGTGATCGCGTCGGTGAACGCCTCCCACTGCAGGAGCTGGCCGTGCGCGCGGGCCGCCTCGATGAGCGTCGGCTGGTTGCGGTTGAAGAGCGCGGCCGCCTCGGCCTTGGACAGCTTCTTGGCGTTGCGCAGCTTGGCGGCGATCTCGGAGACGAGGGTCTCGACGCGCGCCGTCAGCAGCTCGTGCTGCGTGGCAGGCTGGCGTAGCCAGCCGACGGACCGCGCGCGGCTGCCGCGGTCGAGGACGATCTGGCCGATGCCCCGGAGCCCGGAGCCCGAGTAGACGCGCTCGGCGGTCTGCTCGGCGATGATGCGCGTCACCTGCCCCCGGTCAGCACCCTTGAACTGCTCGGCGTAGTCGCTGAGCAGGCGCTTGCCGACAAGCTGCAGCAGCACGTGGTTGTCGCCCTCGAAGGTCGTGTAGATGTCGAGGTCGTGGCGCAGCTGCGCGACTCGGTTCTCGGCGAGGAAGCCGGCACCGCCGCAGGCCTCGCGGGCCTCCTGGAGGGTGTCGATGCCGTGCCAGGTCGAGAGGGGCTTGAGCGCCGCCGCGAGGGTCTCGAGGTCTTCCCGGTTCTCGGGGGTGTCGAGCTCGCCGGAGAAGACGCCGTGGAACTGCTTGAGGAGGTTCTCGTGCGCGAAGCTGAGCGCATACGTCGTCGCGAGACGCGGGATGAGCCGCTTCTGGTGCATGCCGTAGTCGAGCAGCACCGTCTCCTCGCCATCGCCGCCCGCAAACTGCCTGCGCTCGTTCGCGTAGGTGACCGCGATCTTGAGCGCGACCTTCGAGGCGGCCACCGAGGCGCCATCGAGCGAGACGCGACCCTGCACGAGCGTGCCGAGCATCGTGAAGAAGCGACGCCCAGGGCTCTCGATCGGCGAGCTGTACGTGCCGTCCTCCGCGACGTCGCCGTAGCGGTTGAGGAGATTGCGCCGAGGCACCCGCACCTCGGTGAAGTGCAGTCGGCCGTTGTCGATGCCGTTGAGGCCGCCCTTGACGCCGTCGTCCTCGCCACCGACGCCGGGCAGGAAGCCGCCGTCGTCGTCGCGGATGGGCACGTAGAAGGCGTGCACGCCGTGCTTGACGTTCTTCGTGATGAGCTGCGCGAAGACGACCGCGGCCTTGCCGTGCAGCGCCGCGTTGCCGAGGTAGTCCTTCCAGGCCCCGCGGAACGGGGTGTTGATGACCCACTCCTGCGTGCCCTCGTCGTAGCTCGCGGTCGTTCCGATCGAGGCGACATCCGAGCCGTGGCCCGTCTCGGTCATGGCGTAGACGCCCGGCACCTCGAGGCTCATGATGCCGGGAAGGAACGTGTCGTGGTGGTACTCGGTGCCCAGGTGCATGACGGCCGAGCCGAACAGGCCCCACTGGACGCCCGCCTTGATCTGCAGGCTCGGGTCTGCCACGACGAGCTCCTCGAACGCGGCGATGTTGCCGCCGTGGTTCTCGCCGCCGCCGAGCCGCTTCGGGAAGGCCAGGTTGACTGCCCCCTCCTCGACCAGGATGCGCAGCTGGCCCATGACGCGGTCACGATGCTCCGGCATAGCCAGAGCCGGATCGCGCCAGAGCTCGGGCCGGGCCGAGTTCGCTCGCGCGCGCAGCCGCTCCTCCGGCCAGGTGCCGAGCAGCTGCTGCGACAGCCAGCCGACATCGATGCGGCTCTGCTCGAGAGCGACAGGCTCGTCGAGTTCCGGATCGTTGATGCTGATGTCAGACACGGATGCTCCTTTGCAACGTTCGGGGGTGCATCCACGCTAAGACGGGCCACCGACACTCGCCATTTCCCAGTGGGAGGGCACGAGAATCACGCGCCACTCGAGCCCCCGAATTGCACACTTCATACAACTCAGCGGGCCAAGCGTTAGCTTGACCCGCCAGAGATGTCGGTGAAACCGGTGCCATTCAGACCGCGGCTACCCCTTGAGGGCGTCGCTGAGCTTCACGCGCCCACCGATGCGCAGGATCGAGTTCTCGTAGATCCGGGCCCCGATCATGATCGACACGGCGCTCGTCGCAATGAGGATCACGAGCGCCAGGATCGGCTCCCACCACTCAGCCTGGCCGAGCACCACCCGGAGCGGCATCGCGATGGTCGCCGAGAAGGGGATGTAGCTGAGGATCGTCATGAGCAGCGCGTTGCTGTTGAACAGGATCACGAGCATGTACGGGATGAGCATGAGCATCATGAGCGGTGTCGTGACGCTGCCCACCTCCTCCTGCCTCGAGACCATCGCGGAGGCGCCGGCGTAGAGGGTCGCGATGAGCACGAACCCGAACACGAACAGCACGAGGAACCAGATGAAGCCGGGCCCGATGAGCGAGAACAGCGCGCCCTGCCCCGTCGCGGCGAGCGCTATCGCCGCAGCTGCCAGGATCGCGGCGACCTGGATGAGCGCGAGCACGCTGTTGCCGATGACCTTGCCCGCCATGATGACGCGGGGCGTGACCGTCGAGAGCAGGATCTCCACGATGCGCGACTGCTTCTCCTCGACGACGCTCTGCGCGATCGTGTAGGCGTAGCCCATGGCGGCCATGAAGTAGAGCACGCCGAACGCGACGGCCATGATGTAGCCGAGCGCGGGGTTCACCTCGGGCGCCTGCAGCGAGAACGACGCCGGTACCTGGGCGAGCGCCATGGAGTCCTCGGTCGGAACGCCGTCGAGACCGACGAGCACGAAGGCCCCGTCGCCGAGGTCGCCTGCCGGCTGCCCGTCGCCCGTGAAGAGCTCGAGGCTGCGCGCATCCGTCGGCGTCAGCACCGCGTACTCCACATCGCCGTCCGTCACGAGTCGGGCCGCCTCCTCAGCGGATGCGACCTCCGTCGTCTCGAGTCCGGCCGCGGCGGCCACGGACTGCGTTCCCGAGACCGTCGCCACCTTGGTCGCACCGCCCCCGATGGCGTCACCGAAGAGCGCGACGGCGACGATGCCGCCCGCGACGAGCAGCAGCGTGACGAGGAACGAGATCTGCTGGGCGCGCGAGCGCGCCTGCACGAGAATCTCGCGCTTCGCGATGAGCTGGATGCCCTTCGCCGAGCTCAGGCCGAACTGTCGCGGCGGCGTGGAGTCGCCCCGCTGCGGTGCCTTGGTGTCCTGTGTTGTTGTCATG
Organism: Pseudoclavibacter sp. RFBI5; assembly: GCF_002931395.1. NCBI lineage: Bacteria > Bacillati > Actinomycetota > Actinomycetes > Micrococcales > Microbacteriaceae > Pseudoclavibacter > Pseudoclavibacter sp. RFBI5. The sequence goes on from NZ_PSYA01000016.1 coordinate 82,486, forward strand.
CGACGACCTCCCGGTAGATGTCGGAGAGCTTCACGATGTGGCGGCCGAAGCCGAAGACGGGGCCCCGGTCGAGTGCGGTGCGGAGAATGCGCTGCGCGGTCTCGCCGGAGTCGGCGACGAAGATCGCGTCCCCTCGGTCGAACTCGAGCACCGTGATGCCCGGCTCGTCGCGCAGCCAGCCGGCGTCGCCCGCGAGCGAGATGCGGTGCATGCCCTCGGAGTGCCGCTCCTGCAGCTCGTTCCGGTCGCCGCTCGCCCTGATGGCGCCACCCGAGATGATGACGAGGTTGTCGCTGAGTCGCTCCACCACGTCGAGCTGGTGGCTCGAGAAGAGCACGGGCACTCCGCGAGCCGCGAAACCCTGCAGCGTCTCGAGGACCACCTCGACGGCAAGCGGGTCGAGTCCTGAGAACGGCTCGTCGAGGATGAGGATCTCGGGCTCATGCGCGAGGGACGCCGCGATCTGCGCGCGCTGCTGGTTGCCCAGCGAGAGGTCTTCGACGTTGTCGCCCGCCCGCTCCGTGAGACCCAGATCCTCCAGGAAACGGTCCGCGTTGCTCGCCGCCTCCCTGGCGCTCAGGCCGTGCAGCTCCGCGAAGTACGTGACCTGCTCCTTGACCTTCATCTTCGGGTAGAGGCCGCGCTCCTCTGGCATGTACCCGAAGCGGGCACGGTCGGTGACGGCGACGGGCCTGCCGCTGATCGTGACGACGCCCGAGTCCGGCTTGACGACGCCGAGGATCGTGCGCATCGTCGTGGTCTTCCCCGCCCCGTTGCCGCCGACGAAGCCCGTGAGCTTGCCAGGCTCGACCGTGAAGCTCACGTCGTCGAGCACCTTGCGGTCTCCGTAGGTCTTGGAGATGTTCTGGATCTCGAGCATCACCCCTCCTGTCTCGCGCGACGTCCGCCGCACCGTCTCTGCGCCCGTCCACCTCTGGGCCTGATGGAAACGCTACGGAGATCGGTCAGAGGAGGGATCGGCCGCGCGACGGAACTGCCCTCGCTCGGCGTTCATCCGCTCGGGTGAGGAGGTGCCGACCACGACGGAACCGCCGGGCCCGGCTGCACGATGCCACGCACCCGGCCGCTACTCGACGGGGGCGACGACTCCCACGTTGTACGCGAAGATCACCGCGTGGATGCGGTCGCGCACGCCGATCTTCGCGAGCAGGTTCGAGACGTGCGTCTTCACGGTCGCCTCGGACACGAAGAGCCGCTGCGCGATGTCCGCGTTGCTGAGGCCCTCCGCGATGAGGGCGAGCACCTCCCCCTCCCGGTCGGTGAGGCTCGCGAGAGTGGGATGTTCGACAGCGGACTGCGAGACGGGCGCGGCCTGGAGCGCGTCCGCAGGCTGGGACGGCGCTCCCTCCGCGGGGTCCTGCAGCATGCCGGCGATCACGCCGCGAGTCACCTGGGGGTCGAGCAGCGCGTCACCGGAGTGCACGACCCGCACCGCCTCCACCAGGGTCTCCGGCGGGGAGTTCTTGAGCACGAAGCCGCTGGCCCCCGCGCGAAGCGAATCGCGGACGGCGGCCTCGTCGCGAAAGGTCGTCAGCATGAGCACTCGCGGCACAGCCCCTCCGAGCTGCATGATCTCGCGGGTCGCTGCGATGCCGTCGAGGACCGGCATCTGCACGTCCATGCAGACGAGGTCGGGGCGGAGCTCGGCGACGACGGAGACGGCTTCGCGGCCGTCGGTCGCCTCGCCGACGACGACGATGTCGGGTTCCGACTCGAGAATGAGCTTGAACCCCATGCGAACGAGCTGGTGATCGTCGACCAGCACGACGCGGATCTTCTCAGACACTTGGCCTCCTTTGGCACCCGCCGGAGCGGTGTCGTTCTCGTGACCGTATCGGGGCGAGGTTACCGGGAGCTTGCCGATCGGTGCTGGGACACGGGCGCATGCCGTCAGCTCTGCCGCTCGTAGGGGACGCGGAGGAGCACGCGGAAGCCGCCACCGCCCCGCTTGCTCGTCGTGAGGTCGCCGCCGGCGGCCCTGGCGCGCTCTCGCATGCCCACGAGGCCCAGGCCGCCGGAGCCGTTCGCTTGCTTCGACGCCGCGGCATGCGCGAGGGAGGCTGGCCCGTCGTCGGTCACGTCGAGCTCGACGCCGCGCTCGAGGTAGCGGAGTCGCACATCGGCGGGGGCATCGGGGCCCGCGTGCTTCCGCGTGTTCGTGAGGGATTCCTGCAGCACCCGGTAGACGGCGATGCCCGTCAGGGGCGACACCGGCCGAGGCTCGCCGAGGGTGCTGAACTCCACCCGCATGCCAGCCCCGCGCAGCTCCTCGATGAGCGCTGGCACCTGCTCGATCGTGTGCGTCGAGGGGGCGGACGCGCCGGATTGCGCTCCGGAAGAACCGTCGTTCTCGCGCTGGCCGCCGTCGGCGGACTCCGAGTCAGCATCAGCGTCTGCGCTGCGCAGCGTCGTCAGCAGCGAGTGCAGCTCGTCGATCGCGACTCGCGCGCTCTGCTCGACGCCGAGGAGCGCCTGCTGGGACTTCTCCGGCGAGGTCTCCGCCGTCCGGCGCGCGGCGGCTGCCTGCAGGCCCATGAGCGAGACGTGATGTGCGACCACGTCGTGGAGCTCCCGCGCGATGCGGACGCGGTCGAGGCGGATGGCCTGCTCCTCGACGAGGCGACGCTCGTCGGCGAGCGCCGCCGTGTACTCCTCGAGCTCGCGGGTGCGCTCCTCGAGCGCCGCCCGCTGGCCAGCCCTCCTGAAGTCGGAGTTCCCGAACCAGAACGCGCCGATGAAGTACAGCACGTTGATGAGCAGGGTGTAGGCGCCGAAGACGCTCGTGATCCAGTTCTCGCTGTCGCTGCCATCCGAGAACGTGAACACGAGCGTGGCGCGTGTGAGGGAGTCGACGAGCGCCCACACGGTCATGCCGATCGTGATCCCGATGCGGAGCAGCGTTACCAGCGCACGCTGGTTGCTCCACGCTCCCGCGGTGAAGAGCACCAGGAAGTAGCCGATCTGGGTGACGATCGTGTCGAGGTACGTGAAGGCGAATGCCGAGACGAACGCCACCGAGCAGAGCACGAGCATCCACAGCGGGAAGCGACGCCGAAGCGCGATGGCGACCCCGTACATGGCGGGGACGAGGAACATGCCGACCAGCGCCGAGGCGGGGTCGGTGTCGTGGAGGATCGCGCCGACCTCTGCCGGGTCTGCGCCCTTGCGCAGCTCGAGCACGGCCCAGTTCGAGAAGGCCATGAGCGCGACGGCGACCAGCGCCACGACGATGTCGGTGCGCAGCGCGCGAGGCGACGGCCCCGGACGCTTCCAGTCGGCGGGATGCTCGGCATCGATGCCCTGCAGCCGCTGCCACAGCTCGCTGCCACGTGCTGACGTGATCATGTGGCCAAGCGTAGGCGGGGCCTCCGACATCCGGCGCGCGAGCGCATCAGTCGAGGAGCCCCGTCGGCTCGGCGGGGAGGCGGCGCCAGGCGGCGTGCAGCCAGATTGCGCCGACGACGCCCGTGCCGAGCCCCACGATCAGCTGCACCGTGCCCGTCGGGCTCGCACCGGTGATGGCGAGCACCCCGGTGAGGAGCAGGCCCGTGACGGCAAGGACCGACAGGATGCTGCCCGCCGTGCGGGCACCCTCCGCGCGCTTCCGCTTGGGCGAGCCGAGCAGCTTCCAGATCGCACCGTAGCCGACCACGACGACGACGAGCATGACCGCGAAGCTCAGTACGCTCGCCGAGCGGAACTCGGCCTCCTGCTGCCAGTTGGCGAACGCGCCGGCTGCGATCATCACGGCGAGCAGGATCGTGAGCTTGCGCAGCCTCGAGACCCGGGACGGCGTGAGCGCGCGCTCTGGCTCAGCGTCGCGCGCGACGTCGTAACCCGGGCGTGGTTCTTCGAACGGGGTGGAATCAGGCATGACCCAAGCCTCCCACGTCGAGCCCCCGCGGCCGTCTCCGTCCCGTCACAGAACGGATTCGAACACCTGGATGCGCGTCCAGCTTCGCCAGCGGTCAACGTGAAGCGAGTGCCGCCCCCTGCCCAGATGAGCTCAGGCGTCGAGGCTCGGCGCCGCTCCGGTGGTCCGCGTGCGGAGCCTCCGCGCGCGCTGCACGAGCACGTCGTCCTCGGCGCCTGCGCCCGCGAGCGCCTGGAGCGCCCCGGCGAGAGCATCCGCCCCGGCCTCGTTCGCAGCCGCGTCGTCGGCGATCAGCTCGATGAGCAGCGACGTCGCACGCGACAGGTTCTTCGCGCCGGCGTACCGCGGCAGGCAGGCCTCGTTGACCTCCGCGAGGCGCTGCGCCAGCGCGTGGAAGCGCATCAGGTGGCAGCGCTCGTGCGCCACGACAGCCTCGAGCTGCTCCCGCGTCAGCAGCTCGACGAGTCCGCTCGACACGATGACGACCGGCGCGCGCCCCGCGGCCGCGAGGGCGTGGGGCACTGGCGAGTCGACGAAGCGCACGAGCGCTCCGCCGATTCGCTCGTCCCGGTAGGACAGCACGCGCGCGGCGTCTCGGAGCTCGTCGTTCGCGCGGCGTCCGTCGGCGAAGGCGCGGCCCGACCGGCGCGTCACGATGAAGCCCCAGCCGAACATCGCGATCAGGCCGGCGCTCGCGAAGACGGAGGCGAGCGCGATCTCGAATCCGCTCAGCCAGCTTCCCTCGTCATGCTCCCAGGTGAGCACCGCGACGACAGAGAGCGCGACGGCCGCGAGCAGGGCGAGCGACCCGCCGACGACTGCGCCATGCCAGAGGCCGAGGGCGAGCTGCGGGTGTCGCACCTGCCAGGTGCCGCGCGTCAGGAGCGAGGGCGCGGCGAGCATCGTGAACACCGCGAACGCGAGGCACACGAGGGCAGGGATGATCCACATCGGAGATCACTCGCGCTCGGGCAGCATGCCCGAACGCCCTCTCGGAGCCATGGTGAAGGCCAGTCCGGCTCCGGCTAGCTCGCCGTGGCGGCCTCGGAGGCCGCGGCGGGCGCGTGCTGGAGGGCGGCACGCAGCAGGTCGGCGTCGCGGGCGTCGAGGTTGCCGGCGAACTTCAGCAGTGCAGCCTCGCGGCCGTCGATCGTCTTGAGGGCGTTCAGCATGGCCCGGGAGGCGTGCTCTGCCTCGCTCTGCGTGGCGGCGAAGCGGATGCCCCGCTGCTCGTGGCCGACACGGGCGACATCGCCCTTGGCCCTGAGCCGGTCGAGGGCGGTGAGGATGGTCGTGGAGGCGGGAACCCGGCCCGGGAAGCGGTCCTGGATCTCGCGCGCCGTGAGGGGCTCCGCCGCCGCCCAGAGGAGTCGCAGCACGACGAGTTCGAGCTCACCCCGCGCTCGAGTGCGAGTTCCTGGCATTGTGTTGCTCCAATTCTTGTCGCGAAGGTGCCGTGGGGAACGTCACCCAGGCATCCGCGAATACCCAGGCTATCAAGCCCGGAGCCCCGTCGCGCGACTCGCTCTACATTTTGTAGACTTGAGTCAGCCCGTGACCCCAGCGGGACCGTATCCCGCTGAGGGAAGGCGTGGAGCCCAATGAGAACCGTCAGCACTCGTCTGCTCATGAGCTGTGCCGCGATCGGCGTCGCCGGCGGTGTGGTGTTCACCGTCAACGCCTACATCGGCGGCGCGGTCTCGAACCTGCTCCCGCTGGTCTACGGGCTCACGATCGGCCTCTACTTCATTCCCGGAGCCCTGGCCCAGGCGCTCTTCCGTCGGCCTTGGGTCGGCCTCATCACCTCTGCCCTCGCCGGGCTCGTCGCGAGCCCGTTCCAGCCGATCGCCTTCGGGGCGTTCCTCATCGGCGTCGGCATCGGCGTCCTGCAGGAGCTGCCGTTCCTCATCACCCGGTATCGGCGCTGGCAGGCGTGGCTGTTCCTCGCGGGCGCGGCCTTCGCCGGCCTCATCATGACCGCGGCCGCGTTCCGCATCCTCGGTGGCGGCGAGTACGACGTGCTCGGCACGGTGCTGCTCATCGGCAGCTTCTTCATCTCGCCCCCGCTCTGCACCATGCTCGCGGTGTGGCTCGCGAAGCAGCTCGAGCGAGCGGGCATCGGCCGCGACCTGCGCCTCGCCGAAGACGGCAGAGCAGCCAGGTGACGACCCCGCTGCTGCGAGTCGAGCACCTCTCCGTCACCCACTTCGACGCTTCGGCCGCGCGTCCCCACGACGTCTCGTTCTCGATCTCGCGCGGCGAGGCGGTCCTGCTGCTCGGCCCGTCCGGCTGCGGGAAGTCGACCCTCGCGAGAGCCCTCAACGGGCTCATCCCCCAGTCGCTGGGAGCCGAGGTGACCGGGCGCGTCCTGCTCGCCGACTCCGAACCTGGCGCCGGGTGGCACGATGTCGCCGAGCTCGGCGTCGCGGCCGCCAGCCAGCAGGTCGCCATGGTGTTCCAGGATGCGGACGCCCAGATCGTCACCGGGCAGGTCTTCGACGAGGTCGCCTTCGGCCCGGAGAACCTGCGACTGCCCGTTCCGGACATCGAGGAGCGCGTCGAGCGGGCGCTCCGCCAGCTCGGCCTCTGGGACCGCCGCGAGGACTCCCCCGACATCCTGTCCGGCGGAGGACGGCAACGGCTGGCCATCGCGAGCGCCCTCGCCATGGGCTCGCCCCTGCTTGTCCTCGACGAGCCGACCGCGAACCTCGACCAGACCGCGAAGCACTCCATCTACCTCGCCCTCGGCGAGCTCGTGCGCGCGGGCACGCACGGCCTGCTGCTCATCGAGCACGACCTCGACGAAGCCCTCACCATCGCGACGCGCGTCATCGTCCTCGACGCCGAGGGGCGGCTCGTCTTCGACGGCACACCACGCGAGGTCTTCGGGCAGAACGCCGCACGGCTGCGCGAGCTCGGCGTGTGGTTCCCGGTCGCGCACGAGGCCGCGGCGTGCTTCACGGCGGCGGGCTGGGATCTCGGCCCCGGCCCCCTGCCCCTGCTCGGCAGCGAGCTCGCGCGGCGTCTCGAGCGGGTGGATCGCGCATCGCTGCCCGACTCCAGAGGCAGCGGCGCGCATCGGCGCGAGCTGCCGCCTCCTGCGGAGGCTGAAGCGGGTGCCGGCGCCAGCGAGCTGCCGCAGCAGTCGGACTCCCTGCCGATGACGGGCCTGGCCGGGAAGCGGGCTCCCGGGGAGCCAGCTCCCCGGCTCGAGACCCGTGCGCTCACGGTGACGCGGGGCCGCACACGCATGCTCGGCCCCGTCTCCCTGAGCATCCAGCCGGGCTCGATCACGGCCGTCGTCGGCCACAACGGAGCAGGCAAGTCGACCCTGCTCCAGGCGCTCGCCGGAGTCCGCCGGGCACCGCGCGGCACGGTCCTCCTCGACGGACAGGACACGGCTCGCATGCGGGCGGGCGCGCTGCGCACGCGCGTCGGCTACGTCTTCCAGAACCCGGAGCACCAGTTCCTCACGCACACGGTGCGCGACGAGCTCGCCTTCGAGATCGAGCGCGGGGCGGCGGATGCCCAGACCCGCGTCGACGAAATGCTCGAGCGCTTCGGCCTCGCCGAGCACGCGGACCGGCACCCCTTCCTCCTCTCCGGGGGACAGAAGCGAAGGCTCACGGTGGCCGCCGCGCTCCTCGACGGTGCCGACGTGCTGGTGTTGGATGAGCCGACGTTCGGACAGGACCGGGCGCGCGCGGAAGAGCTCGTCGCCCTCCTGCGGGAGCTGCACCGGGACGGGGCGACGCTGGTGCTCGCGACCCACGACCTGCAGCTCGTCACGGAGCTTGCCACGCACCTGCTTGTCCTCGACGGTGGGGTGGTGACGGCGCACGGCGAGGTGAACCGGGTCGTGGCCTCCGGGGCGCTCGAGGCCGCGGGGCTCGGCCTGCCCCCTCTGCCCCGAGCGCTCGCCGGGGTGCACCGGCACTCCTACCTGCGCGAGATCACGTCGATCTCGCAGCTGGAAGCCGCGCTCGCTCGCCACCCGGACATCCACGACGGCGGCGCCTCGTGAGTGGCGCCGGGAACGCCCTCGTCTCGCGCCCGAGCGTCGATCGCTCCCGTCGTGAGCACCTGCCGTGGCTGCACCGGCGCACCCCGCTCGTAAAGATCGCGGCGACGCTGCCCGCCATCGTCGCGATGTTCGTCGTGCGGGACGCGTTCAGCCCGGCCCTCCTGATCCTGCTCTGCGCGCTGGTCATCCTCAGCGGCACTCGCCTGTCGGCACGCGGCACACTGCTGCTGATCGTGGGCGTTCCCGTCGTACTGTCCGTGCTCTCGGTGACGCTCGGGGTCTGGGTCGACCCGAGCGTTGCGGCGGAGACGTCGAGTGCCGCTCCCCTGCTCGCGGCGGTCGGGCTCGACGGGGCATCCACGATCTTCGAGATCGTGGGGCGCCCGTTCACGGTCGCCGCCTGGGCGACGGGTCTCGGCACGGCGCTGCGCCTCGTCGCGATCGTGCTGCTGTCGCTCGTGGGCGGCATCGCCACCGCCGGGGACGACTTCGTGCGCTCCCTGGTGCAGCACCTCCGTGTGCCCTACCGCTTCGGCTACGCGGCGATGGCGGCGTTCCGGTTCGTGCCGAGGTTCCAGTCGGAACTCGACGTGATCCGGGCAGCTCGCCGCGTGCGCGGCATCGACCGCGGACGTGGACCCATCGCGTGGCTGCGCTCCCAGCTGGACGTCGCCATCCCGCTGCTCGCAGGCGCACTGCGGCACGCCGACCGGGTTGCCCTGTCGATGGACGCGCGCGCCTTCGGGTTCGCAAGCACACGCACCGAGCGTCACGTGCTGCAGACGGATACGGGCGATTGGGTGCTCCTGCCCATCGCCTGGGCGGCCACGACCCTCGCGCTCATCGCGCCGAGCCTGCTGAGCTGACGCCGCGCGCCGAAGCGCAGCAGCGCCCGCGCTACTCGGCGGTGTTCTGCCCGAAGTTGCTCTCGGCCACACCCGACTCGTCCGGGCCGGTTGCGAAGCGCGTGTCGTGCGCCTCCGCCTCCTCGACCTCCGCCTCGAGCTGCTCCGGGGTGTCGGCCTGCTCCGGCTCGAAGAGCGAGCCGGCGTCGGGGAAGAGGTTGCCGTCGCCGTGTGCGCGCTCGTTCTCGAGCTGCTCTGTGCTCATGCGAGCCGAGCTCGCCTGCGCCGCACGCTCGCCGGCAGAGCCTTCGCCGTTCGCCGCGACGTCTTCGCCTGCACTCGCCTGGTCTGCCCGCGCCTGCGGGTCGTTCGCCTGCTGTTCGCTCATGCGCGCAACGCTACGCGGGCTTCATCAACGTTCCGCGTGCGCCGCGACGACGGATGCCCCTCGGGCTGGAGCAGCGTCCATCCCGAGGGGCATCTGTCATCTGCGTTCGGCAGGTCAGTCGGCGTAGGCCATGAAGGCGTCGAGCTCGGCGCCACCCGGGCGTGCCGGGATCATGGGCGCCTCGATCTCGGCGCGCTCGAGCAGCTCCGACATCCGTCGACGGCGCTGCTTCGGGATGACCGTGACGACGGTGCCGCGCTGACCCGCGCGGCCCGTGCGGCCCGAACGGTGCAGGTACGACTTGTACTCCTCGGGCATGTCCGACTGGATGACCAGGCGGATGTCGTCGACGTGGATGCCGCGCGCGGCGACGTCGGTCGCGACGAGCACGTTGACCTTGCCGCTCGTGAGGAGTCGCAGGTTGTGCGTGCGGCGACCCTGCGTGAGGTCTCCGTGGAGGGCGGCCGCGGGAACACCGGCCATCGAGAGCTCGGTCGCGAGGCCTTCTGCTGCCACGCGGGTCTTCGTGAAGATGAGGACCCGTCCGCCCGAGCCGGCGAGCTGCTCGATCACGGCACGCTTGTCGTCGCGTTCGACGACGAGCACGCTGTGGTCGATGTCGGTGTGCTGCTCTTCCTCACCGGCCACCTCGTGCACCGATGGCTTCTTGAGGAACTCCGTGACGAGCCGCTGCACGGCGGCGTCGAGCGTCGCCGAGAACAGCAGTCGCTGACCACCCGGCATCGTCATGCGGAGGATGCGCTGCACCGGCTCCAGGAACCCGAGGTCGCACATCTGGTCGGCTTCGTCCAGCACCGTGATCTCGACCTGGTCGAGGCGCAGGAAGCCCTGGCGCTCGAGATCCTCGATGCGGCCGGGCGTGCCGATGACGATGTCGACGCCGCGCCCAAGGGCCGTGACCTGCCGCTGCTGCGGCACGCCGCCGTAGACCTGGGTCGTGAAGAGGCCGACGCTGCGGGCGATGGGCTGGATCGTCCGGTCGATCTGCAGGGCGAGCTCGCGAGTGGGCGCGACGATGAGGGCGCGGGGTGCGCGCCCGATCTTGCGCTTGCTCGCGTCGGCGTCGCGTCCGCGGGCCACGCTGAGGCGCTGCACGAGTGCGGCGCCGAACGCGATCGTCTTGCCGCTGCCCGTGCGGCCACGGCCGAGGACATCTCGACCGTGGATCGCATCCGGGATCGTGGAGGCCTGGATGGGGAACGGGCTCGGCGCACCGAGTTCGGCCAGCGCGTCGACGATGTTCGCGTCGAGACCGAGGTCGCCGAAGCTCAGGCCGTCGGCGTTCTTCGCGCCGACCGCGGTCGGGGCGAGGCGCTCGAGCACGCGGTCCTCGTCGTGGGAGGGGGCACGGCCGGCAGCTGACTGGCTGTGACTGCGGTAGTCCTGGATGGCCCCGCGCTGCGGCTGGTTCGCGCCTGGCGCCGTCGGGTCGAAGTGCTTCGCGCTGCGGTCGCCGCGGGAACCCGCGGCGGGCTGGCGGCCGTGCGACTGGCGCAGCGCGTCGTGGTGGTGCCGGTCGATGCGCTCGTTGCGGTCCGAGAACTGGCCGTCGCGACCGCGAGCGCCGCCACGGGCGGAAGCTCCACCGCGGGTGGGTGCGCCTCCGCGAGCGGATGCTGCCCCCTTGCGAGTGCTGTAGCGGTCTTCGCCGCGGGGACGGCTCTGGTCGGAGCTGCGCGAGCTGTCGCGCGAGCGATCGAAGGACTCGGCCCGTCCTGCACCGTCGTAGCCGCCGCGGCGGTCGTCGCCGCCTGCACGGTAGCCACCCCGCCGCTCGTCAGCGCCCGCACCTCGGCCCGTGCCGCGACGGTCATCGCCGGCGGCCGGCCGCGAAGCGCGTCCGTAGCCACCCTGTCGGTCGTCGCTGCGTCCGCCGTAGCCGCCACGGCGGTCATCGCCGCCTGCACGCGCGCCGGGGCGCCGGTCGTCGCCACCCGACGAGCCGCCTCGGCGATCGTCACCGCGGTACGAGCCGCGCTCGCCGCCGCCCGTTGAGCCGGAGCCGCGTCGGTCGTCGCGGCCGCCTCGGCGGTCGTCTCCGCCGGTACCGTCGCGGCGGCTCTCGCTCGCCCAGCGCGGGTTTCCGTTGGCGCCAGCGCCGCCACCGGCACGCGCCGGTCGCTCGCCACGACCCGAGGAGTCCTTGGGGATGTAGTTGCTCGCGGGCTTGAACCCGCCCTTTGCTTTGCGCTTGGGCATGTGTGCCTTCTCCAGTCCGGCACGCTGCTCACACAGAATTCGGCGCATGCCCAACTTGCCAGGATACGCGACAATCGGCGGGCTGGCCAGGGTGGCACTCGCGGGCAGGTTCGGCCCGGTGGCCCGTCGCTATCGCGAGGTCGTCACGAGCAGCGACCATGGGCCGTCAGGGACGTCACCCTCGTCCACGAATCGCCAGGAGACGCCGCCCTCCACCCCGTTGGTCGCGGCAAACCCGAGGCAGGAGTTGAGGGCGGGTGAGACGTCCATGCCGGCGCCGCCGTACCGCTCGTTCGCGGGCCTCGCGTCGTGCGCCCCGAAGACGTACTCGGCGTCGTCGTACTCGCCGGGCCCCGCGTCCTGGATCTGGCCGTAGCAGGTCCGTCCGTCGTGCTCGAGCTGCACCCACCGGTTCTTCATGAGGCTGAACGACGGATCCTCGAGCCCGCGGGAGTACGCGGCGTCCCCGGCCCACGGCACGACTCGCTGCCGCATCCCGGCCGCCGACGCGTTGTTCACGTCATCGAACGGCAGGTCCAGGTAGAACGGGTTCTCCTCGGCCGTCATCCGTGTCGGGAAGTAGCCGTTCGCCGCGGAGCGAGGCTCGGTCTGGCACACGCCGCCGACCACGGCCCCGTCGCAGCCGCCGTAGCTCGCGTACCAGTCCTTATCGTAGGTCGAGTACACCTGGCTGCCGTCAGGTGCGTCGGCATCGAAGACCTCCCCGACCCAGAAGGTCGTCGCGGTGATGTCCGTGTGCAGCGGATACTCCCGACCCTGCCCCGCTCCCCACGGGGTGCCCTGGCCCCCGGCGCAAGCGGCGCTGCTGAGGAGGATCAGCAGCGCCGCCGAGATACCGGAAGCTCTCGCGATGCGCCTCCTCGTCACCACCAGCGCGGTGGCTTGCACTTGGACGGCGAGCCGTGCTTGGTGGACCCTCCGTCAGAGAAGGAGTGCTTCGGGTACGGATCGTAGGAGGACGTGCCCGCTGGGTTGAGGTAGGAGCCCCAGCTTGTGTGGTGGTGGTGGTGGCCCGCGTCGTGGACGGGCCAGGGCTTGGTGCACTTCGGGTCCACCGGCGGTTTGGGTTTCACCGGCGGCTTCGGCTTCACCGGCGGCTTCGGAGTCACGGTCGGCTTCGGAGTCACGGTCGGCGTGGATGTCGCCGATGTCGACGGAGTTGCCGTGGGCGTCGGCGTCGCGGTCGCAGCCGGCGTGGCGGTCGGCGTGGCGGTCGCGGTCGGCGTCGCAGTCGCAACCGGCGTCGCAGTCGCAACCGGCGTCGCAGTCGCAACCGGCGTCGCAGTCGCAACCGGCGTCGCCGTCGGCGTCGGCGTCGCGGCCGGGGTCGGCTCGACGGCCCCGGACCCGACCATCGATGCGGCATCGAGGGTGAGCGAGCCGTTCGAGAACACGGTGAGGCCGAACGACAGGGCCGTCGCATCTGCCGGCACGGGCGGCGTCGTCCAGGTGGCGGTGGACGCGGACGCGCTCGGATCGAACCACGGGCTGGAGTCCCAGTAGCGCCACGCGCCACGTGCGTCACGGAGATAGACCGCGAACTGCGTGGCGGTGGTCGAGGCGTACGTCGCGCTCAAGTCGTACACGGCTCCGGGTTCGGCCGCTGGCGCGCATTCGCCGAGGTCGAGGTTCGGCATGAGCGACGAAGAACCGCTCTCGTAGTCGCTGACCGCGACGGTCAGGCCGCCGCCGTCCGCGGTGCGCGTGAACTTGGCGGTGTGCGCGCCCCAGGTATTCGGCGTCCAGCAGCTCGGTGCGGATGCACCTGTCGCCCAGTCGTCGAGCTGGGCGTTCACCACCCGGTTCCCGTCCTTCGCGGTCTGGCCGACAGGCCAGTCGCCCTGCCGAACGGGCTTCGCCTCGCCTCCGATGACTTCGTCGACGGTCTTCACCGCGACTCGACCCGCGGCGGCTTCGTCCCGGAGGTAGCTCGCGAACTGCTCGAGGGTCTGGGTCGTCACCCCGATGCTGGAGCAGCCGGCTGTCTCGCACACCCGGTGGAAGGTGATCGGCATCCAGCCACCCGCGGCCTGCGCCTGGACGACCAGCGACTTCAGGTTGTCGAAAGACCACGTCTCCGTGACCTGGGCCGGCGCGAGCAGCGCGAAGGCGTCGAGAGGCGGGATGCTCTCGACCGGCGGGCAGCCGTTGCACCCTTCGTGCGACTCCACGCCGCCGAGGAGTCTCGCGCTGGAGAAGCCGCACTCCTGCACGGCGGCCTTCGCCGACTCGCTGAAGCCCGCGAACGGGTAGGCGAAGCTCGTCGTGACGAAGCCCAGGTCGGCGAGGTTCGCGCGGTCTGTGCACACCTGCCGGACGGCCTCGTCCCTGCTGATGGTCGATAGGTCCACGTGCCCCGTCGTGTGCGAGCCGATCTCGTGTCCCGCGGCGCTGAGGCGCGTGAGGTCGCCGGTGGAGAAGTAGCCATCGGTGTTGAGCGCGCCGCTCTGCACGAAGAACGTGCCGTCCAGGTCGTAGCGGTCGAGGATGTCCACGCCGAGCAGCTGGTCGATGTTGCCGTCGTCGAAGGTGAGCGAGACCACGGGAAGCGCATCCGCAGCCGGTGCTGACGGGCTGATGGGTGCCGCCCCGGCCCCCGTCGCGAGCACGAGCGAGACCACGATCGCGACGGGCACCGCGAGATGCTCCGCGAGACGGAGCGGCATCGGGCGCCGGCGGGCGACGTTCAGCGTGCGCGTCATGCGCGACTCCCCGCCCGCTCCAGGCGGCCACGCACCCCGTCGACGACCGCGTCGACGATCCGCTCCAGCGGAAGACGCGGTTCGTAGCCGATGAGCTCAGCCGCGAGCTGGTTGTTCGGGACTCGCCGCTGCATGTCCTCGTACCCTTCGCCGTACGCCTCCGAGTAGGGCACGAGCGTCACCTCGCTCTCGCTCTCCGTACGGTCGCGGATGATGCCGGCGAGCTCGAGGATGGACACCTCGCGAGCGCCGCCGAGGTTGACGGCGCACCCGTGGGCACGCGGCTCCTCGAGCAGGGCGACGAGGGCGGGGGCCACCTCACCCACGTAGCCGAAGCACCGGGTCTGCGTGCCATCACCGTGGACGGTGAGCGGGGCACCGGCGATCGCCTGCCTGACCAGGTTCGGCACGACCATGCCGTACCGGCCCGTCTGTCTGGGGCCCACCGTGTTGAACGGGCGCGCGATGGCGACCCGGAGTCCGTGCTCGCGAGCGTAGGCGTGGGCGAACGACTCGTCGAGCCCCTTCGCGGCGGCGTACGTCCACCGCGCGGTGAGCGGAGACCCGAGGATCCGGTCGGCGTCCTCGCTGAGCGCATCCGCCGTGTTCTTGCCGTAGATCTCGCTCGTCGACGCGATCAGGACCTCGGCATCGTGCGTGAGCGACGCCTCCAGCACGTTCTCCGTGCCGTGCAGGTTCGTGCGCAGGCTCCTGAGCGGTTCCCCGAGGATCGTGTGGACGCCCACCGCGGCGGCGAGATGGAACACCCGGTCTGCACGAGCGACCAGGGAGTCGACGAGGTCCGCGTCGAGCACGCTGCCCTCGACGAACTGCAGCGAGTCGATCGAGGTCGCCAGATTGTCGACGCAGCCGGTCGAGAGGTCGTCGAGGACGACGACCTCGTCGCCGCGCGCGACGAGGAGATCGGTGAGGTGGCTGCCGATGAACCCGGCCCCGCCCGTGATGAGAGTTCTCATGTTCTGGTGTGTCCTTCGTTCTGCTAGATGAGCGCTTGCCCGGTGCGGGCAGGCAGGGTGTAGGTGGCGTCGAGGACGCACTGGTGCTCGCCGAGCCAGGCGAGATCGGTGTCTTCGTGGCGCGTGTGGAGCAGCACGAGATCGGCGTCGAGGAGCTCCTCCTGGCTGCTCGCCGCGAGCAGCTGCCCGTCCGCCAGGCGGATGGACGGCACGTGCGAGTCGATGAACGAGACATGCATCCCCTGCTTGCTCAGGAGCTGGATGATCTCGGTCGCCGTCGATTCGCGGACGTCGGCGACATTCGGCTTGTAGGCGACGCCGAGGACAACCACACGGGCACGGCTCGCGACGACACCGGCGGCGGCGAGCATCGACCCGACTCGAGCCGCGACGCGCTGCGGCCGGTGCGCCAGAGCGTTCATCGCCTCCTCGAGGATCGGCGACGACACCCGATCGGCCCGCAGCTGCCACAGCAGGTAGTGCGGGTCGCACGGGATGCAGTGCCCGCCGACACCGGGCCCCGGCCGGAACGGCATGAAGCCGTACGGCTTCGTCGCGGCGGCGTCGATGACCTCGGTGACCGGGACGCCCAGCTCTCGGCAGACGCTCGCGAACTCGTTGATGAAGGCGATGTTCACGGCCCTGAAGGAGTTCTCGAGGAGCTTCGACGCCTCGGCGATCTCCAGCGTCTCGACGAGGTGCGGCGAGTCGACGTACTGGCCGAGCGTGGCGGCGGCCAGCTCCGTGCAGCTCGCGGTGAACCCGCCGACGACGCGTGGCACCTCCTCGTGGCCGAACGCCTCGTCGGCGGGGTTGATGCGCTCGGGGCTGAAGGCGACGTGCACGTCGACCCCCGGCTGGAGCCCCCTGGCGATGAGCGGATGCACGAGCAGGTCCCTGGTGCAGCCCACGTACGACGTCGAGGTCAGGATGAGGAGCTGACCTGGCACGGCGGCGTCGAGCACCGCCGAGCAGGCGGACGTCAGCGCGTGGAGGTCTGGCACCGCGTGCGCGTCGATGGGAGTCGGAACGCACACGATGACGGCGCGCGCCCGACTGATCGATGCGACGTCGGAGGTCAGCCACCAGCCCTCGGGCTCGGCGTTCGCGGTTCCGAGTCGAAGCTGGTCTCCGGGGACGAGGTCGACGCTCCCCGTTCGCACCGAGGCGAGCCTCGACTCGTCGACGTCGACGCCGAGCACCCTGGAGCCCGCTGCCCGGAAGGCGAGCGCGGTGGGCAGGCCGACGTAGCCGAGGCCCACGATGGCGATATCGAAGTCCCAGACCTGGGACACGGACGGTGGATCGGTGAGCACTGTGTTGACGCGCGACAATTGACGCCCCTTTCGCGACGA
Source organism: Pseudoclavibacter sp. RFBI5 (assembly GCF_002931395.1). NCBI lineage: Bacteria > Bacillati > Actinomycetota > Actinomycetes > Micrococcales > Microbacteriaceae > Pseudoclavibacter > Pseudoclavibacter sp. RFBI5. The sequence goes on from NZ_PSYA01000016.1 coordinate 98,913, forward strand.
TGTGAACAGAGACTGGCAGGCTACGAATCCCCCGGCCATCCACCAGCTCTGCAACCGAGGCTACCGTCGGAACGGGGCGCGCAAAGGGGCAACTTCGCCGTGAATGCCTCAAAAACGTTCGGAATGTGGGCCACCTGTCTGGGTTTCCGAACCACCGCATCGAGTGCGGGAGTATTCCGATGCGCACGCATCGACATGGGGAGAAGTCCCCAATAAGTGAAGTCCAAATTCGACCCGAGAAGCCCACAGCTCGATACACTTCTGCAGTGTCGAACCCAGCGATCCTCCTCGTGGCGCTCGTCGTCTTCCTCTTCGTCGGGGCCAACGCATCGTTCTGGACCACGGTCTCCGCGGTGCGCGCCCTTCGCGAGCGACGGCTTCGCCTGCACGAGGTGCCGCAGACCCTCACGAGCACAGCCCTCCGACCGAGGGACGTCGCCATCCTCATCGCCGCGCACGACGAGGAACGCGGCATCCAGCGCACCGTGCGCTCGGCGGGTCAGCACGTCCCGCGCTCCAACGTGTTCGTCGCCTCGGACGGCTCCCACGATTCGACCGCCGCCATCGCGAGAGCCGAAGGCGCGAACGTCGTCGACATCTCACCGAACCGCGGCAAGGCGGGGGCACTCGAGCACGCCATCCGCTGGTTCAGGCTCGCCGATCGGTTCGAGGTGGTGATGCTGCTCGACGCCGACACCGTCCTCGGCCCGGACTACCTCGACTCCGCGCTGCCGCTCTTCGCCGACGAGCGTGTCGTCGCCGTCGCGGGGACGGCGAGGACCGCACTCTTCCCAGGCCCGACCTCGCGTCTCGGCGACCTCCTCATCACCCACCGCGACCGCATGTACGTCGTCATGCAGTACCTGCTCAAGTTCGGTCAGGCCGCGAGCTTCGCCAACGCCGTGATGATCGTGCCCGGCTTCGCGTCGCTGTACCGCACGCGCATCCTCGCCGAGCTCGACATCGCCGCACCCGGCCTCGTGATCGAGGACTTCAACATGACCTTCGAGGTGCACGCGAAGCGGCTCGGCCGGATCGCCTTCGACCCACGCGTGGCCACGGCGTACACGCAGGACCCGGACACGCTTCGAAGCTACATCGCGCAGGTGCGTCGCTGGAATCTCGGCTTCTGGCAGACCCTCCGGCGCCATTCGCGGATGCAGCCGCGCTTCGGCACCCTGGCCGCGGCGTCGGTGGTCGAGATCACGATCAGCTCCCTGCTCATCGCCCTGGCTCCCCTCCTGGTGCTGGCGTCGTTCACGGTCGGCCTCCCCGAAGTGGTCGCGTGCCCGTCGCTCGAGGAAGCCGCCGCACGTTTTCCCGCGCTCCTGCTGCTCGCCGCGTTCTTCGCAGCGGACCTGGCGCTGACGCTCGTCGCCCTGTGCATCTCACGGCGACTCGCATTCCTGAGATGGGCGCCCCTTCTGCCCGTTCTCCGCTGGCTGGACGCGCTGCTGTGCCTGCAGGCCGCCCTGCTCAGCCTGCGCCGGAGCGGCGACGGCCGTTGGCGGAGTCCCGTTCGCCGCTAGGTGCGCTCCAGCTGGGGTGGCGCGGCGCTCCGCTCCTCGTCGTGTTCGGCGGAGGCGAGCTCTTGCTCGATGCGCTCCTCACGGCGGGCTCGTCGGCGTTCGAGCGGGCCTTCGACAACGGAGTAGAGGGCTGGCAGGACGAGCAGCGTCAGCACCGTGGAGGAAAGCAGCCCGCCGATCACGACGAGCGCGAGCGGCTGCGAGATGAAGCCGCCGTGCCCCGTGATGCCGAGTGCCATCGGGGTGAGTGCCAGCATCGTCGCGAGCGCGGTCATGACGATGGGACGGACACGTCTGGCGCCTCCGGCGAGCATCGCCTCGTGCACGGCGAGGCCCCGCTCCCTGAACTGGTTGACGAGGTCGATGAGCACGATGGCGTTGGTCACGACGACGCCGATGAGCATGAGCACGCCGATGAGGGAGGCGACGCCGAGGGGCACACCGCTCGCGAGCTGCAGCAGGATCGCGCCCGTCGCCGCGAACGGCACGGACACGAGCAGGAGCAACGGCTGCAGGAGGCTCTTGAAGGTGGCCACCATGACGATGTAGACGATGAGGATCGCAGCCAGCAGCGCGAGCCCGAGCTGCTGGAATGCGGCCGCCTGGTCGGAGCTGACGCCGCCGAGGGCGGCCGTGGCGCCCTCTGGCAGGGTGATCGTGTCGAGCTGCTCGGTGATGAGCGCATTCGCCGAGCTGAGGTTGTCGTCGGTGGGCACGACGGTGACGGAGGCGAGTGGCACCCCGCGCTCGGACGAGATGGAGACGGGCCCGTCGACGATCTCGACGCTCGCGAGCGTCGTGAGCGGGACGGGGCCGAGGGCCGTTGGGATGCTCGTGGCTCGGAGCGCATCGATATTCGCCGGCGGTTCCGACCCGACGAGCACGACCTGGACGCTGGACCCGTCGACGGTGAGCGAGCCGACGGGGGTCGGCTGTAGCTGCTGGGCGACGATCGCCCCGATGGCCGTCTGGCTGAGCCCGTACTGGGCGGCCGTAGCCTGGTCGATGTCCATCTCGACGAACGGTCGGGTCTCGTCGAGGTCGCTCGTGACCTCGCCGAGCTGCTCGACTCCCGCGAGCACGGCGACGACCTGGTCACTGGCCTGGCGGAGGGTCTCGGCATCCGGTGCGGTCAGGTCGACACTGATCGCGCTCGAGAATCCGGCGCTGCCGCCACCGCCGACGGAGATCTCGCCTGCCCCCTCGAGGCCGTCGAGCTCCTCGCGGAGCTCGGCCTGGATGGCGTCGGAGTCGGCGTCGGTTGAGGTGGTCACGGAGAAGCTCGCGCGGGAGGCTCCGCCGCCGGTGAAGAGCGATGCCGCTCCCCCTCCGCCGATCGTGAGCTGCACCGTCTCGACGCCTTCCTTGGCCCTGATGAGGTCTTCCACCTGGGAGGCGGCCTCGCCGGAGGCGGCGAGCGTGAGGTTGGGTTCGAGGGTCTGCGTCACCGTGAAGCTGTTGCTGCCGGTGTTGCCGAGGAAGTTGGTCTTCATGAGCGGCGCGAGTGCGCCCGTGAGGATGAGGATGAGCAGCGCCGCGCCGAGCGTGATGAAGGGGCGGCGCAGGGTCCAGCCGAGGACCGGCTCGTAGCCGCGCTGCAGCCAGCTGCTCTCTTCACTCGACGAGGCGAGTTCGGAGTCGGGGCCATTCTCCGCGCGGCCGACTGCGGTGGCCTCCTGCTCCGCCTGGCGGCGGAGCGCACGGCGGGGGTGCAGGTCCTCGTCGTCGCTGCGCAGTCCGAGCGGCGCGAACCGACCGGCGTCGCGCTTGGCACGCTCTCGACGCGGGCGCACGCGGACCGGCTCGATGGGAGCCTCATCGCCGCCCGCAGCGGGGAGAGGCTCCTGCGCGGTGACGCTGCCCGAGCTGCGTGTGGCCTCGCTCGCGAGGACCGCCTCGCGGGCTCGGGCGGCCTCGCCTGCGGGGGTGCCGCCTCCGGCCCAGGTCTCCGCCGTGCCGACGCGGGCGCGGCGCTTGCGATGCCGCCCTCCGAGCATCCAGTAGGCGAGCACGGGGACGATCGTGAGCGAGACGAGGAGCGACGCGAGGAGCGCGATGACGCTCGTGAGGGCGAACGGACGGAAGAGCTCTCCGGAGATGTCGCCGACGAATGCGATGGGTAGGTAGACGGCGACGGTTGCGATCGTGGCGCTCGTGACGGCGGTCGCGACTTCGCGGACCGCCTCCGTGATGACGCGCACGCGCTCGGTGCCGCGCAGGCTCGCATCCGGGTGCATCGACATGTGCCGCTTGATGTTCTCGATGACGACGATGGAGTCGTCGACGACTCGCCCGATCGCGATGGTGAGGGCGCCGAGCGTGAGGATGTTGAGCGAGTACTCGGCGGCCTGCAGGCCGATGAAGGTCACGAGCAGCGAGGTCGGTATGGAGATCGCCGTGACGAGCGTGGCGCGGAAGGACAGCAGGAAGACGAAGATGACGATGACCGCGAAGACAAGGCCGAGGAGGCCTTCCACGACGAGGGTGTCGATGGACTGCTGGATGAACGGGGCCTGGTCGAAGACGATCTGCAGGGTCGCTCCCCCGCCGATGGATGCCTGCAGCGCCGGGAGCGCGTCCCTAACCGCCTGCGACACCTCGACGGTGTTGGCGTTCGCGAGCTTCGTGACGGACACCGTGAGGGCGTCCTCGCCGTTGACGCGGGAGATGGAGGTCGCGGGCTCCGGCCCGAGCTCGAGGGCCGCGACGTCGCCGAGGGTCGTCGTGGCGGGGGCGGCCCCGCTGAGGGGCAGGGCGGCGATGGCGTCGACGTTGTCGAGCAGCGTTCCGGCCTGCACGGTGAGGGCGTCGTCACCCTCGGTGATCTGTCCGATGGGGATCAGCGTGCCTGCCGCGTCGAGCGTGTCGCGGATGCTCTGGACGCTGGCTCCCGCCCCCGCGAGCGCCGCCTGGTCTGGCGTGATCTCGATGCGGGAGACCGGTGCACCGCTGACGGCCGCCTCTCGGACGCCATCGAGCTCGGTCAGCCCTGGCACGGTCGAGCTCTCGAGGCTGGCCGCGAGCTCCTCCGTGCTCGTGCCGCCCGTCGCCGCGATCTGGATGACCGGGAAGTCGTCGATCGAGCCGCTCAGCACGGTCGTCTCCGTACCTTCCGGCAGCTGGCTCTCGATGCGGTTGAGCGCCTGCTGGATGCGCTGCTCGGCGTAGACGGTGTCGGTGCCGTACTCGAACTCGACCGTCACCGACGAGAGGTTCGCGCTGGAGGTGACCTGCGTCGAGGAGAGCCCCTGCAGCCCCTGAAGGGAGGTCTCGACGAGCCTGGACACGTCCTCGTCGACGATCTCCGGCGATGCGCCCGGGTAGCTCGTCACGACCGACACGATCGGCAGGGAGACCGAGGGAATGAGCTCCTGCTTGAGCGAGGTCATGGACAGTCCGCCGAAGAGGAGCACGGAGAGCGTCACGAGGGCGATCAGCGCGCGGTTCTTCAAGCTCATCTCAGCGAGTTTGTGCACTCCGTCAGTGTCGCACGCACCACCGACACAGCCCGGGACCCTGACTGAGTGCGTCCCGAATCCGCGGTTCGGGTCGCGCTCGCCGATCAGCCGCGCCGACCGATGGCGGGATCAGCCGTTGCCGAGCGCGACCCAGAGGCTGAGTGCGGGGATGGGGAACGCGAAGAGCACCCCGGCGACGAGGTTGAGCAGCCAGTAGCGCCTGAGGATCGCCGCGAACTCACGCAGGATCGCGCTCGGCCAGTAGTAGCGGGCGACGGGTGCCTGCACAGCCTGCGCATCGATGCCGAGCTCCCTCGCGAGCATCGCGGCGCGCATGGCGTGGTAGTTGCTCGTCGCGATGATGCCGGGGCCGGTGACGCCCTCGCGCTCGAGGATCCGCATCGTGAAGCGGAGGTTCTCCTCGGTGTTGACCGATTCCTCCTCGCTCAGAATGCGCGGCTCGGCGGCGTTCCCCGCCATCCGCACGGCCCCCTGGCGCCCGTCGGCGCCGGCGTTGGCGGAGTCGGCGTTGGCGGGGTCGAGCGCCCACTCGCGCATGGCGCGCCCCTCCGCGAGCGCCTCGTCGCCGCCCTGCCCGCCGGACATGACGACGACGGAGGCCCCGACCCGGTGCGCCGCATCCAGGCCCGCCCGGATGCGCGCGGCGAGCAGCGGCGGCACGCGTCGCCCTCCGCTGAGGCCGGAGCCGAGCACGACGACCCAGGTGCCGACGGCACCGCGAACGAGCCGCGAGTAGAGCCACGAGTAGGCGAGGAACAGGGCGAACGCCGCCCCGAGGTAGGCGGCTCCGGCCGCGAGGAGGAGCGCGATGGAGATGAAGACATCGTCGCCGACGAGGATGGCCGCGAACGGCAGCGCCGCCAGCGCCGTCAGGATGACAGCCAAGACGAGGGACAGCAGATTCCCCAGCGAGCGCCCCTCGCGTCGGATCATGCGGGCCCCATTCACGTACAGCAGCACGATGAGCGCCAGCAGCAGAGCGGGCGAGAGCACGAAGGGCAGCCACGTCAGCGTGCTGACGAGCATCGACACCTGACCGTCGAAGCTGGAGACGGCGCTGATGAGGACGACGGCCGCGGCGACGATCCACACGCCGTTGCTGAGGCGTCGAGGCTCGTTCCTCGTGCGCCGCACGGCGATGAAGGCCAGTCCCGCGCCGACGACGAGGGTGAGCAGTACCGACACCCATGACAGTTCCTGCGTGATGATGTCCTGCTCCCTCGCGACACACCCGCCGGGGGCCGCCGACGGTGCGCCCAGTATGCCGCACGCCAGAAGCCAGCTGAGAGAGTCGCGAGCGCACGCGAATCCCCAGACTCGCGATATAACGTGACTTGCAGTCGTCGGGCGCGAAGCCCGACGCGCATCAAGAACCCTTTCCCGAGGAGCAGCAGTGGCTATTGAACAGTGGATCGTGGACGGACCCCGCGTCATCGACGTGCAGACCGTCCGCAGCGTTCGCGCGAGACTCGCAGGCGGCGCCATCAGCGTGCTCGCGCACGACGAGCCGAGCACCCGCATCGAGGTGTCCGGCATCACCGGCCGCGATCTCAAGATCGCCATCGACGGAGACCAGCTCCTCATCGACCATCCGCAGCTGTCCTGGACCGACGTGCAGACTTCGGCGAAGACCATCTGGAACCAGCCGAACGTCGTCGTGAGTGTGCTCGTCCCCGCCGGCGTCGACGTCGATGTGCTCGGCGTCAGCGCGGAGGTGCTCGTCGCCGGGATCAGCGGACGCGTCGACATCAACACGGTGGGCGGAGAGCAGTTCCTCGACGCGACCCGCGGCGAGCTGCACCTCAACTCCATCGGCGGCGAGATCAGCGTCCGCGGCCACGCTGGGACGGCCGTCGTGAAGACCGCGTCGGGGGACGTCACCGCCACCGGATCTCTCGTGAGCTTCGACGGCAGCACCGTCTCGGGTGCCACGATCGTCGACGTCACCTCTGGCGCCCCCAGCCTCATCGCGAACAGGTCCGTCAGCGGCGCCACCACGGTGCGCCTCCCCGGCGGCACCCACCCCAGCTACCAGGTCTCCACGGTCGGCTCCTCAGTGCAGCTCGACGGCCTCCACCTCGAACCGCTGCGCGGGACCACGTACCGCTCCGAACCCACCGAGGGCGCCGTCACCGACGTGCGCATCAGCACCGTCACCGGTCGAGTCTCCGTGCTCCTCTCCGCCCGCACTCCGCGGGCAGGAGATGCGCCAGCGGACTTCGACGAGCGCATCGACGCCCGCATCGCGACCAGCCCCGTTCCCGACGGCGTCCCCGCCGGGGACGGCGACCGCGAGGCCGCGGCCCCTGCATCCGAGAACGCGGGCGACGAGCCCGAGAACGACACCACACAGCCGGGAGGCACCGCGTGACCCCGCCAGTCTTCGCCCACGGACACCTTCGCCTCTACCTGCTGAGCCTGCTCGAAGACCAGCCGCGCCACGGCTACGAGCTCATCCAGGCGCTCTCCGAGCGCTTCGACGGCACGTACTCGCCAAGCGCCGGCACCATCTACCCGCGCCTCGCGAAGCTCGAGGAGGAAGGGCTCGTCACCAAGCACAACGACGGCCGCAAGAGCGTCTACCGCATCACGGAAGCCGGCCGGCGTGAGCTCGATTCGCGCCGAGAGGAACTCGCCTCCATCGAGCAGGACGTCGACTCGTCGGTCCGCCGTCTCGCCGCCGACGTCCGCCACGGGCTCGCGAGTGCCCGCGAGGAGCTGCGTGCCGAGTTCGCGCGACTCGCCCAGGAGCTCGGGCCGGATGCACGTGCCGGGTTCGAGAAGGCCGCGAGCGCGGGAGCAGCGGGAGCCGCATCCGCTCGTGGCTTCTTCTCCGGCGCAGGCAAGGGATGGGATGCGCCGCGCGAGAACCCGATCACGACGCCAGGCGACACACCGCCCGGCTTCGTGCCACCGGGATTCACGCGCGGCTCGAGCGCGGCGGGCGAACCGCGCCCGCAGGACCCGCCCCGGCCCCCAGCGGGACCAGACGCACCTGGGGCCCCCGAGGCGCCGCAGACTCCGCAGACGCCGACGGCTCCGACGGCAGCGGGCGACGGCCACCGAACGCATGGGCGCTACGACACGTGGTCCTCCGCGAGCAGCTCGCAAGTCTGGAGCAGCGGCACGGCAGACGACGGGGCCTCAAGATCCGAGCCAGGAGGCGACAGCCGGCCGCCGCGAGACGCCCTGCGCGCGCAGCTCGAGGCTCTGTCTCAGGCCGACCTGGTGCTCAACCGGTTCCGACACGAGCTGCGGCAGGAGCTGCGCGCCGCGCAGAGCGAGCAGCGGCTCTCCCCCGGCATCGTGACGTTCCTCGACCAGGAGCTGGAGCGAGTGCGAGAGCGCATCTCGCACGCCCTCGGCTCGCGTGATGACAGGAGCGGCGACGGCGGGGGCACTTCCGACGCCTGAGCCGCGGACCAGGCGCACGCCAGACGCCAGGCGCGAAGGGCGCTCTCCACCACGGGGAGCGCCCCTCGCGATGGGCGCGCCGCAGGATCGCCGCCGCCGCGGGCTGCTGGCGCCCAGCCCAGCCCGGGAGTACGGTTGCCGCGTGCGTTCGCCTGCCCGCTTCCTCCTCGCCGTGTTCCTCGGCGGCACCCTCGGGACGCTCGCGCGCGTCTGGCTGACGTCCCTGACGACGACGTCGATGCTCGATGGCGACCAGACGCTGTACGTGCCACTCTCCGCGAACCTGCACGTCCTCGACTCCGACATCGTCGCGGCGCTCATCGCCAACGTGGCCGGGTCCCTCGCGCTCGGCATCGTCGCGGGAGCGCACTGGCCGGAGCGGCTGGCCACGTTGCGCGCGGCCCTCGGCCCCGGCTTCTGCGGCGGCTTCACCACGTTCTCCCTCATCGCCCTGGCGCTCGCCCTCGTCTTCTCGAACTCCGGCTGGGCGGTCGTCGCGTTCGCGGCCGGCACCGTCGGCGGCATCCTCGCCATCGTCGCGGGGCGAGCCATCGGCCGTCGCGTCTCCCCTCCGCCAGGTGCGGGCCGAGGCCCGGTCGCGCCGAGCCACGACACGTTCGGCCCCGACGGCGGAGCGCCAGCTGGCGGGGTGCGCTGATGGACGTCCTCGTGCTCCTGGCGGTCGGGCTCGCAGGAGGCCTCGGCGCCTGCATCCGGTACGTCGCCGTCGAAGGGTGGCCGCGGATACGCCAACCGGCATCGGCGATCTCCACCGCCCACCCATCGAGCCCGCAGGGCGCAGCCGCACCGCGCCGTATCGCCCCGGAGTGGCGGCTCATGATCGTGAACGTCGTCGCGTCGCTCATCGCCGGCCTCGCGGCAGGGCTGCTCCCACTTCCAACCGTCGCGTCGATGCTCGTCATCTCCGGCTTCTGCGGGGGCATGAGCTCGTGGAGCTCCGTCATGCTCGACGCGACGAACGCGTTGGGTGCCCGCAAGATCGGCAAGGCCGCGATCATCGTGATCATCCAGATGCTCTGGGGAGTGCTCGCGGCGCTGATCGGCGTGACCGTCGGCCAGCTGCTCGGCGAGAGCCTCGGGCTCGGGATGCTCGGCTGGTAGACCCCGGCCGCGGCACCAGCGGTCATCCTCCCGGATGACGCCGGCCCGCGAATACCCTCCCAGAGTCGGGGGCGGATGAGCCCGCAGGCGGTCGAGGCGCGCACCCCCAGACGGGCACCTTGGAAGCATGACTTCCCACCCAGGCTTCCAGACACCGGCCGCGGCACAACCGCACGCGGCAGCAGCACCCGCACCACGCTTCGCCCCGCACCCGAACGATGCGGCGGGCCGCGCATCCACAGCCCTGCCAGCTGCCGGCGGGGTGCTCACGGCGCATTCACTCAGCAAGGCCTACGGACCGACGACCGCCCTCGCGGGCGTCAGCATCGCGGTGCAGGCAGGCGAGGCGCTCGCCATCATGGGCGCCTCCGGGTCGGGCAAGACCACGCTCCTCCACTGCCTGGCCGGCATCGTCACGCCGGACGCGGGCCGCATCGATCTGCACGGCGCTGCCGGCACCCGCGAGATCACCGGAATGTCCGACGCGGAGCGCACCGAGCTGCGCCGCACCGAATTCGGCTTCGTGTTCCAGGAGGGGATGCTCCTGCCGGAGCTCACCGCACTCGAGAACGTCGCCATCGCGGCGATGCTCTGCGGCGTCGACCGCACGCGCGCCGAGCAGGCCGCTGCGCAGTGGCTCGCGGCGATGGGGCTCGCCGGCATGGAGGCCCGCCGCATCGGAGAGCTCTCCGGTGGGCAGGCGCAGCGCGTCGCCATCGCCCGCGCCCAGGTCACCGGCGCCCGCGTCGTCTTCGCGGACGAGCCGACGGGCGCCCTCGACTCAGCGACGAGCGCCGACGTCATGACGGCGCTGCTGGCCGCGACCGCACGGGCCGGCCGCAGCCTCGTCGTCGTCACCCACGACCCCGAGGTCGCGGCGCGCTGCGACCGCACGGTTCGGATGCGCGACGGGTACCTCCTCGAGGACACGGCGGCCCGCGCATGAACGGCAGCCACGACGCCGGGCCCCTCGGCCTCGCAGCGGATACCCGACCGACCGCGAAGGTCAGGGCCGCCGCCCCGTCGTCCGCAGTCGGCACCGTGAGCGTCCCGAGCCCCGCGCCCCGCGGCTCCAGCCGCATCCCGCTCCTCACGATCCTGCGGATGCTCACCCGGCCCGACACCGTCGGCCGCGCCGCCGTCGCCCTGCCGGCCGTGGCCTTCGCCGTCGTGACGGCCCTCACGCTCGTCGTGGTCGGCGGCACCATGATGCTCTTCAACCCACCGCCCGGCATGCCATCCCACGGCTTCTTCGCCGTCTTCGCGCTGACCCTGCTCGCGGTCCCGCTGCTGACCCTCGGCGTCGCGGCGGCACGCCTCTCCGCCCGCCGCCGCGACGATCGCCTCGCGACGCTCAGGCTGCTCGGCGCATCCACCAGAGTCGTGACGCTGCTCGCCGTCGCCGAGGCGACGCTCGTCGCCATCGCGGGCATCCTCGCCGGCATGGTGCTCTACGCCGCACTCCTCCCCCTCGTGGGACTCCTGCACTTCTACGGCGCCCCCATCGGGGCGGCGTCCGTCTGGGTGGGGTTCCCTGTGCTCCTCGCGACCGCGGCCGGCATCACCCTGCTGGCGGCCCTCAGCTCGTTCGCCGGGCTGGCAGCCGTGCGCGTCACGCCCCTCGGCGTGCGCAAGCGCGGCACGCAGCCGCGGGTCAAGTGGTTCGCGCTCGCCTCCGGCGTCGTCATCCTGCTCATCAGCCTCGGCCTCGTCGGCATGATGCAGGGACTCGCGTCGGCCTTCGGCATGATCGGAATCGTCATCGCCGTGCTCGTCCCCCTTGCGGCAGGGATGCTCGCCCTCAACCTCATCGGCAGCCCCCTGGTCGGCCTCATCGGCCGGCAGATGGCGAAGCGCGCAAAGTCACCCGCACGCCTCATCGGCGGGCGCCGGCTCGCCGAGACGCCCGGCGTCGCGTGGCGCAGCGTCTCGGGCATCGCGATGATCGCGTTCGTCGCCGTCATCGGCGGCAGCGGCCTCGCCCTCCTCGACATGGTCGGCACGTCGGGGATGCAGGCAGAGGATCTCATCCTCATGACCGACCTGCGCACCGGCGTCTTCCTGACGCTCTTCATCGCGTTCCTCATGCTGGCATGCACGGTCGGCGTCTCGCAGGCGGCCGCGATCCTCGACGAGCGCAAGCTGCTCATCTCCCTCGATAGGGCCGGCATGCCGCGCAAGGTCTTCGAGCAGGCGCAGCGCGTGCAGGTCTGGGCGCCGCTGCTGCTCGCCGCACTCGGAGGGGCCGGAGCCGCGGCAGCCATCATCCTGCCGATCGTCGGCGCCTCGCTGATCATCGCGCCCCTCGCGATGCTCACGATGGCCCTCTGCTTCGCGCTCGGATTCGGTGCCGTCTGGCTGGCGCTCCTCGGCACGCGCCCCGTCGTCACCTCGGTGCTCGCCTCCGCGCACCGCGGCTAGCGCTCCTGCCGTGCGCCTCGCCCTCTGGTCCCTCTGCCCCCGGAACCCTTGACTCGCTGATCCCCGGTGGAAGAGTCAGCCAGATGCACGCGCCCGATCGGCGGAAGCTGCATATGGCTGACTTTTCAGCGCGAGAAGGGGCGGGGAGGAGGGGGGCGGTCAGGGAGGAGG
>NZ_PSYA01000027.1:0-583 GCF_002931395.1 Pseudoclavibacter sp. RFBI5
ACGACGGTGCGTCCCGTGTCCGAGCTGCGGTCGTGGATGAGTGTTCCCGTCCGCCCCTGCCCCTGTCGAAGGCTGAAGGCGAGGAGCAGGATGATGCCCACCACGAGGACGGCGACGACGGCGATCATCAGCCAGCTGAAGCCCGTGCCGGGGAAGGGCGTCTGCTGGAGCCAGCTGCCGACCTGCGTGTTCACGGTTTCGGAGATCGGCGTCCAGGTGTCCTTCGCCCCGGGCAGCCAGGCACCGAGCGCCGCAGCTGCTCCGACGATGAGCAGGAGCAGACCTGTGGCGACGATGAGGAGCCGGTTCAGGCCGCGGTTCGTGCTGTTCATGCGCCGACCTTCCCGTTCTCTGCGACGCGGACCTTGGCGGTGACCCGTGGGGTGAGCTCGTACTGCTCGAGCTGCCGGGTGACGGCGGCTTCGATGGAGGCGGCGTCGACGGGCACCCCGGATGCGGGCACGAGGTGGACGTCGGCGCGGCGGTGCGAGACCGAGACGGTGACGTTGTCGGGGCTGACGCTGCCGGCGAGGGCCGCGTGCCGGGCGAGCGCGGACGCGATGACCGCGTTGTCCGCGACGGT
>NZ_PSYA01000006.1:0-100372 GCF_002931395.1 Pseudoclavibacter sp. RFBI5
GCCTCGAGGAGCGCGTCCACGACAGCCGTCTCCATTGACGACCGCGCCGATGACTGTCCTGGCTGCGCCGACGACTGTCGACCCGATTCCTGCTCAGCCTGCGATGCCACGATAACCTCCCCCAAGATTGATTCGAGTGTAGCAAACTGGCCCGGTTCAATCAACATTTGAACAGGACTTTTCCCAAGAAATTAGTCCTTAGTTTCGAATGCACAAGTGGAGGTTCTAACCAGGTACGCCCCGGTGTCACCGGCACGCGCTCCATCTCACGTCGCCGGAGGGAGCGCCCGGGCTGCCACGCGGGCCCGCCTCTCGGCTCAGCAGACCACGTGCCACCGACAGTGGGCCCGAGCTTTATCCCAGGCACGTCTGGCGATAGACAGCCGGCCTGGATTCCTCCCGACTCGCGCCGGACCCCTCCGGTCCCGGACATGCCCGTCCCGAAAGCGCCTGCCCTCGAAGGTGTCTGCCCTGGCAGTGCCCGTCCCCGAAAGTGTCTGCCCCGAAGGTGTCTGCCCTGGCAGCGCCTGCCCCGAAGGTGCCTGCCCCGGCAGCGCCTGCCCCGAAGGTGCCTGCCCCGGCAGCGCCTGCCCCGAAGGTGCCTGCCCCGGCAGTGCCCACCCCCGAAAGTGCCAGCTCCGAAGGCACCTGCTCCGGCAGTGCTCGCCCCCGAAAGCGCTCGCCCCGGCATTGCCAGCCCCGGAAGCTACCCCTCGACTCGCGGGAGCGCGGCAGCGGCGACGACGTCGCCGCTTTCCCCGCGGATCTCGACGCTCGTGACCTCTTCGCGCAGCGCTGCAGCGTTGACGGCGCAGTTGATCTCGACCTCGGAGCCGAGGAAGGTCCCTGATCCGACGTCGTCTCCGGTCGCATCCACGACGACCACCGAGTAGAACTCGCCGCTCGGCAGGCCGGTGACGGTGAGGAGGGTCTCGGTGCCCCAGGTGTGCGCGACGACGCTGCCGTCGATCTCGACGCCGGCGGGTTCGCCTTGGAAGTCGACGGGTTCGACGGCGCCGAGCGTTCCTGGGTCGCCGACGGGCGGCGGCGTCTCGGGGCGGGGGAGGAAGAAGCCGCCGACGATGCCGACCAGGAGGCCGACGGCGGCGACTCCGGCGAGCAGGGCGCCGCCGAAGCGCCGGCGACGCAGTGGCGTGACCGGCGCGGCCTGCGCTTCTGCGTCACGGTCACTGCCACTGCCACGGTCACGGTCACGGTCACGGTCACCCGATTGAGGACCATCGGCACCGCCGTCGACAGTCCCGAAGGCCAGCACGGCGTCACGAAGCTCATCGCTGGGCGTCGCATCCAGCCACTCGGGATGGTCGGAGAGCTGTCCCGTCAGGGCGCGCAGCTCGGCCAGCTCGGCGTCGATGGTGGGGTCGGAAGCGCGCATCCGCTCGAACTCGGCGGCTTCGACTGCGCTGAGTTCGCCGACGAGGGCGGCGGCGATGAGCTCGCCGCGGCGGTCTGCGTTGTGGTCAGTCACGAGCTCCTCCAGGTTCGTCGAGGTGGCCGCGGACGGCGCGGAGGCCGTAGAAGACGCGGGTGCGGAGAGTGGCGACGGGCACCCCGCAGCGGGCGGAGAACTCAGCGTAGCTGTACCCGGTCAGGTGGATGGCGACGATCGCCTCCCGCTGCTCGTCCGGCAGGCGGGCGAGCGCTTCCGTGAGGCCGAGCCCGGTCAGCGGGTCCGGGATCTCGGCGGGGAGGTCCGCGGAAGCGGTGGATGCTTCGGAGGCTGCGATGCGGGGGAGCCGGTCGCGGGCTCGCAGCGCGTCGGAGATGACGTTGCGGGCGATCGCGAAGAGCCAGGTTCGCTCGCCGCCCTTGGTGGGGTCGAAGCTGTCTCGGGCGCGCCAGGCTCGGAGGAAGGTCTCCTGCACGCAGTCCTCGGCGAGCGGCCGGTCGCGGAGGGCGTTGACGGTGAAGCCGAGGAGCACGCTGCCGTGGTCGCGGAACGCCGAGTGCAGGTCGAACGAGTGGGGCGCATCCGCCATACGGGCGTGTCCTCTCGTCGTCGACCACCGTGCGCGGTCAACGATAACGGCAGTGCTCACGGCTGCTCCCTCCGGTGACTCAACTCGGGTTGGTATACCCCAACTCGGGTTGGTATAGGGGAGTACCGCCGGATCGGGTCCAGCGTTCAGGGGCTTCCCGAAATCTTCGTCAGAAAAAAGTTCGAAGTCCGATGAACGCGGGACGGGTCGCCGCCGTATGCCCCTGTACGACGGCTCCATCGGGGAGCTGCGAAGCAGGAAGGCACCCCTCATGCCCAAGCACACGTTCGCGAAGTCGCTCGCCCTCGGCGCCACAGCTGCCGCCGCCATCGCCCTTGTCGCCGCCGCTCCCGCCACCGCTGAGACGGAGGTCGCCGAGCCGGACTCGTTCACGAGTGCCTACACGGTCATGGCGACTCCGGATGCGGTCATCAACAACGACGGCGTCGTGACGCCGGGTGAGCCGGGGGCGATGGGGCAGTTCGACTTCCGCATCAACTCGGACCTGAACATCATCTGCTACGACATCACCCTCACGGGAGTGACGGGCGAGTACGAGAGCCCCGCAAAGACCGCCACGCACATCCACGAGGCCGCCGAGGGTCAGGCAGGCCCGCCGCGCATCGCCTTCCCGAACCCCACCGACAACGGTGACGGCACGCGCACGAGCAGCGGATGCCTCGAGGGTCCGTTCACGACAGGCCTCAACTCGGACGCCGGCACGGACACGGGTGAGGGCTTCACACTCAAGCAGATCGAGGCGAACCCGGCCGGCTTCACGGGCGACTCGCACACGGCTGACTTCAAGGCCGGCGTCGTCCGCGGCCAGCTCGTGCAGGTTCCGGTCGGCGGCGTCGACACGGGTGCCGGCGGAGCCGCAGCCGCTGGTGGCCTCGACGCGATGACGCTCAGCTTCCTCGGTCTCGGTGGCCTCGCCGTTGCCGGCGTCGCCGGGCTCGCGGTTGCGCGCAAGGCTCGCGCAGCGGGTCAGTGACCAGGAACTCTTCTCGGGCGCCGGGGCGCGCGTTGCGCGTCCCGGTGCTCGTCGTTGCGGCCGCGCTCCTCGTGAGCGGATGCGCGGCCGCCCCGAGCGGGGACGCCTCGCCTCCCGAGGGCGTCCAGCCTTCGACGACTGCGGTCGAGTCCGCTCCGGAGTCCGCTCCCGAATCCGCTCCGGAGGCGACCGCGCCGGCGCAGGTCGAGTCTCCGGCGGCGCCCCCAGCGGGTGGCGTCGAGGTGCTCCAGGAAGGCGTCGCCCCCACGGCGGTGTCGATCCCGGCGATCGGTGTCGAGGACACGCTCATCGACCTCGGCATCGCCGCCGACGGCAAGATGGAGGTGCCCGTGGACTTCGACGAGATCGGCTGGTTCACGGGTGGCGGCAAGCCCGGCGGTCGGGGGCCGACGGTCATCGCGGCCCACGTCGACGGTCTCGCCGGCCCCGCCGCGTTCTTCCGGCTCGACGAGCTCGCCGCTGGCGATGTGGTGAGCGTGAGCGACGTCGAAGGCGGCGTCACCAGCTATCAGGTCACCGAGGTCGTCACGGTCGAGAAGGCCGAGTTCCCAACGGCGCGCGTCTTCGGCGCGGTGCCGGGCGACGAGCTGCGCCTCATCACATGCGGCGGCTACTTCGACCGCGACGTGGGGCACTACGACAAGAACGTCGTCGTGTTTGCGACGGCGGTCTAGCCCCCGGCTCGACGTTCGGCTCTCGCCGCTCGGCCGGTTGCTCAAGATCCGTCTCTGGCTCGTCGCTGAGGGGCGGCCGTTTGCTCAGGCTCCGCCTCTGGCAAGTCGCTCCCGCGAGTCC
The DNA here is from genome assembly GCF_002931395.1 of Pseudoclavibacter sp. RFBI5. Classification (NCBI taxonomy): domain Bacteria; kingdom Bacillati; phylum Actinomycetota; class Actinomycetes; order Micrococcales; family Microbacteriaceae; genus Pseudoclavibacter; species Pseudoclavibacter sp. RFBI5. Next base: position 3,811 of record NZ_PSYA01000006.1, read on the forward strand.
CGTCGCGCCTAGAAGAAGGTGGAGATCGCCGTGGCGATTCCGGTGCTGATGATGACCACCACGCCGCAGATGGCGATGGCCTCTCGTGGCATCGTGCTGCGCTGGTAGGCGTCCCAGAAGCCGTCGGCGGGGGTTGCCTGTCGGTTCTCGACTTCGTGGTCGACGCTTGTATCGGACATATAGCTAGTCTAACTAACTAATCCCGAGGAGCAAGCCAAACGACGACCTGAGTTGGGCCAGCGCAACCGGAGGTCACGGTCACGCATCAGCACTCGAAGGCTCGCAATCCCATCCCTCGTCCGCTCCGAATGGATGGCAGGCGCGGCGATGCGCCCGGGTTCCGCGGGCCACTCGAAGGGGTGGGGAGCCCTCCAAGAGTGGCGCGCCTGACCTCACGTCGGGCAGCCGGAGGTGAGGTCCGTGTCCATGCTTGCCCTTGACGCTCCATGGCAGACATCCGCCGCATCCCGAACGAAGACCCGCGGTCGCTCGCAGGCCCTCGCACAGTTCCGGAGTGTGGCGGACGCCGATGACAGCGATGAGTTCCTCGCTGGCCTCGCCTCGCTCGGCGACGCGCGCGCCTTCGACCTGCTCGTGCAGCGGTACCGGACCCTCATGTACGTCTGCGCGCGGCGTCGCCTCGGCTCCGACGCAGAGGCCGACGACGTGGTGCAGGAGTCGCTCGCTGACGCGTGGACCAAGATCTCGACGCTCAAGGATCTGGCCGCAGTGCGGTCCTGGATGCTGCGCATCGTCGCATCCCGAAGTGTCGACGTGCTCAGGCGCCGACGCGAGCACGACAGCGTCGAAGACGGCGACTATGCCGCGTCGGACACGCAGTCGCCGACGACCAACGCTCAGCTTGCGCTGCTCTCCGCCGCCCTGCACATCGCGCTGTCGCGGCTTCCCGAGCAGCAGCGGCGGTGCTGGGTGATGCGCGAGCTGGAGTCGATGAGCTACCAGGACATCGGCGAGGAGCTCGAGCTGCCCGTGAGCACCGTCCGCGGTTTGATCGCCCGGGCCCGCAAGGCCCTCGCGATCGCCATGGCCGACTGGCGGTGACCCCCGTTCGGGGCACATCCGGTCGTCGCGGCTGCCGGGGCATCCTTGCCTGCGCACCTGGGTGACGCTGCTTGCAGGGCGCATCGAATGATTGTGGCCAGCAGGGCTGTTCTCTAGGCTCGGGTTCATGAGAGCGACGCGTCTGCTGGCCGTGCTGAGTGCATCCGCCGTGTCGCTCGGCGGGTTCGTGGGATGCGTGAGCGACGTGACCTATACGCGCAACGGCGTCGAGGTGACCCCGGATGAGGCGCTCGTCGAGTCGGGCTACGCGGACATCGACCCGTGCACGGCGATTTCCGACGAGACGTTGGAGGCGGCGGGGTTCGTGTCGCCGTCGTCAGGGCAGACGCTCTCGCCCGACCCTGACTGCGAGTGGCGCGACGGCATGAAGTCGGCGCCGACGCTGCTGCTGTGGGTGGATGGGCCGACCGAGGCCGACGAGCTCTCGGAACTCATCGAGGTGAGCGGCGTCGAGGTCGAGGTGTTCTTCCAGGCCGGCGCCTCGGGCCGCTACGTCGCCAGGTTCGATGACCTCACGCTGACGCTCAACGCCGACCTCGAGCTGGAGGGCGAGTTCGACGAGAACTCCGACGCCCTCGGCAAGGACATCCTCGCGCGGGGGCTGACCGACGCGATGGAGGCGTACGGGAAGTTGTAAGGCGCTAGGCAGGCTCTCGCGCTTCGGCATCGTCAGCTGACCCGTCCAGCCGCTCCCCGACGAGCGCGAGCGCGCGCTGCTGCGTCGCGTTGAGCACCGACTCGGAGTACTCGTCGAAGAGGCCGGCCGCGTCCGACAGGTCGAGGTCTGGCGCATCCGCCCGTAGCGAGTCGACGACCTGCGCGAAGGTCGCCACGAATCGCTCGACGAACTCGTCGAATGCCGCCTCGCTCGTCTCTTCACCGAGCCCGTGGAATTCAGCCGTGATGGCCACGATCTGCGGCACCAGCGCGGGGTCGCTGAGCTGCTCGTAGTACCCGACCAGGTGCGGCATGCCCTCCTCGCCGACGAGGTGGGCGAGCAGCACCGTCTGGTCGCGGTCCATCTGCTCGAGCTCGGGGGAGAGGTGGCCGGCGAGCGTGCCCATGTACGCGGCGAGCTCCGGCGGCAGGTCCGGCGTGGTCGGGAGGGGTCGCAGCTGCGCGATGAGCTCGCGCTGTGCGGTGAGGTGGTCGATCTGCGCCGCGAGCTCGGCGTCGAGCCGGTCGAGCACCGCTGGCGCCTCGGCGCCGTGCTCGTCGAGGAGGCGCGGCATCTCCTCGAGCGCAATCCCGAGCGCGGAGAGGCGGCGGATGCGCAGCACCCTGATCAGGTGGTGCACCCCGTACTGCCGGTACCCGTTCGAGGAGCGAGGCGGCTCATCCAGGACCCCGACCTGGTGGTAGTGCCGCAGGGCGCGCACCGTGACCCCGGCGCGACGGGCGAGCTCGCTGCTGTTCACCGCACACCACCCGCGTTCGCGCTCGTTGCCTGGGATTCCAGTGTACGAAGCGGGCGGGCGACGAGGCCGTAGAGGAACGCGCATCCCCACGCCCCGAGCAGCGCCAGCGCGGCCACGTTGACGCTGGTGTACTCGGTGAGCACGGCCGCGAGCATGATGCCGAGCGACGGGGCAGCCGTGGTGAGGGCGTTCTGGGTGCCCATGATGCGGCCGCGCAGCTGCTCGGGGATGCGCTCGATCATGAGCACGCCCATGAGGCTGCCGAAGAGGCCGCTCGCGGCGCCCATGACGAAGGCGCCCGCGAACACGACCCAGACCGAGGTGAGGAGGCTGATGAGGCCGATGCCGATGGTTATGCCGATCATGCCGACCACGAACCAGGCGCGGCGGGGGCCGCGCGTGCCGGCGACCGCATACGTGCCGCCGCCGAGGAGCATGCCGAGGGCGAGCGCGCTGAGCACGAACCCGAGCAGTCCCGGCTGCTCGACCAGGGTGAAGTAGACGGGCAGCACGAGTCCCTGCAAGCCGGCGAGCACGAACACCGACACGAGGCTCAGCGCCGTGGTGGCGACGAGGAACGGGCTGCGGAACAGGGCTCGCCAGCCGTCGCGCAGCTGCGTCCATCCGGTGCCCGTCGGGGCGGATGCGCGCGATCCGTCGTCGGCGACGATCACGCCGATCGCCCGCGGGATGAGCAGGGTGATGAGGGCGGCGAGGAGGGAGGTTGCGGCGGTGATCCACAGCACGGTGGAGCCGTCGAAGAGCACCATGAGGGTGCCGGCTGCGGCGGGGCCGACGAAGATGGCGACGGCGCTGAGGCTCTCGCGCACACCCATGAGGCGTTCGGCGCTGATGCCGCCGTGGCGGACGATGGCGGGGAGGAGCGCTTCGCGGGCGGTCATGCCTGGCACGTCGCCGAGGGACCCGACGATGCCGAAGAGCACGAACCAGCCGAGGTTGAGCCCCGAGACGAGGTCGATGATCGGGAGCGCGGCGATCGACGCGGCCGAGATGAGGTCGGTGACGACGGATGAGGTGCGCCGGTTGATGCGGTCGATGACGACGCCCATGAAGAGGCCCGCGAGCACCGCCGGGATGGCGGTGGCCGCCGCGACCGTGCCGGCCCCGAGGGCGCTGCCCGTCGTCGAGAGCACGATGAGCGGCAGGGCGATGCCGGCGATCGAGTTGCCGAGCAGGGACAGGACATGCGACGCGAGGTACGTGACCGGCAGAAGGTTCATGCGGTCAAGCAGAAACTATGACGTTGGGGCGGGGTCAAGTTCTGCGGTGGAAGCGCCCAGCGTCGAACCGACCCGTGCCGCCGCTCGGCTGAGGCGGTAGACGAGCGGCGGCAGGGCCAGTGTTCGCGTCAACGTCAGTCAAAGATCGCGACGAGAGGCCCGTCTCCTCGGTCAGGCTTCGTTCCCGTTTTCCGCGGCGAGTGCCTCGTGGAGTACGGCCGAGGAGTAGGCGTCCGCTTTCGGGCACTGGTCCGGATCGGGGCAGATCAGCATGGCGAGCACGCGAAGGAGGAGCGGGATGTCGGACCCCGGCAGGAGAAGGTCGACAAGATGCATGCTGGCGCGTCCTATGAGCCGAGCAAGGAGGGGCGCGAGCCAAGCGGGAGCTCCGCCCGCCCGCAGGGCGTCCTCGCACGAACTGGCGACGATGTTCTCGAGGGGTTGCAATTCCAACGCATCGGCGAGTTCGCAGAGCAATATGCAGAGCGCGTGGCCCGTCATGTCGTGCTCGCGTGCGCCCCTCTCAAGTTCACTCGCCTCACTGAGAAGAGCGCGCTCGACGTCCTCGGCCGTAGTCCAAGAGAATCCGATGTTGACCAGCGCTAGGAGCGCGGCCGATGGCCCTGCTCCTGACTGACCAGTGACTCTTCGCGATGGTGCACACCTTCCCGGAATCTGCACCCCAGAGCCCGTTGGGTTGGGCGGCGTGGTCGTTGGTGCCTGAGTTGGGGCTGAGGTGGCGGCGCTCCCGTAGTAGAGAGTGCCTCCTTTGCAATCCGCACAATTCTGTTCTCGTTGGGAACCTGGTTGATGGCCGCGCTTCGGTGCGCTCGGGCAATGCATGTCCTCAGATTGCTACCGCGAATCACGGTTTACAAGTTCAGGGTGCACATCGGTGTGTATACCCCGTAAAGGGCTTCCAGATTCGTCAAATCCGCTCGCATTCCATTCCGCGCCACGCCACCTCGAGGCCGGCCCGGCAGCGCGCTCGCGCGGCGGGGTCGTCGAAGCGGCAGCCACGGACGACGAGCTGATAGTAGAACGTGCCGGCGATGAGGTCGAAGCACGCCTCGACGTCGAGGTCTGCGCGCAGCGACCCCTCGGCGATGCCGGCGCGGAGGGCATTTTCGATGGGTCGGCGGCGCACGGAGACGTGCGACTCCCAGTACGCCTGCTGCAGCTCCCGGTCGCTCATCACGAGCCGGATGCGCTGCCGGAACCGCTGGTCGGGGTAGCTGGTCTCGTCGAGGTCGACGGATGCGCCCATGAGGAAGTCGACGATGCCGGCACGCAGGTCGCCGGGCTTGCCCAGCGTCGGGGGGATCGTGCGCCCGACGTCGAGCGCAGCCGCGATCAGGAGCGTCATCGACGGCCACCGTCGGTAGAGGGCGGCCCGGCTCACGCCGCTCCGCTCCACGACCCTCGACACGGTGACAGCCTCGTCGGCGTCGATGATGGCGAGCGTGGCCGCGAGGATCTGCCCGTCGAGCTCCTCCGTGCGAGGCCGCCCCGGGTTCCGGCGTGTGTCGAGATCCGCCGACGCTGACGGTGCTGACGCTGCTGACGCGGCTGACGTCGCCGATGCCGACCCCGCTGAGCGCGCCGAGGCGCCCGCATCCGTTTCGATGGATGCGAGCGCCGAAGCGCGTGCAGTGGTCGTCACGCGGCGGCCCGCTCGCGGATCTGCGCGATTGTCGCGTCGGTGAGCCCCGCCGCTCGCAGCGGAGCGAGTGGGTCGCCGTGGCGCTCGCGGAGGCGGGCGAGGAGGATGCGCATCGACACATCCATGGGTTCGGCGTCGCCCATGAGGGAGCCGTTGAGCTTCGACACCTCCTCGAGGTCCATGCCGAACTTCGCGAGGAGCACGCTCATGGTGGGGCCGATGCGGGCAAGAATGGCGCCCATGTTGGCGTCGGTCTTCGCGTAGTCGCGCACGATGTCGTCGTCTGCTGCGCCGAGCGCGAGGAGGAGCATCGCGGCGAGCACTCCCGTGCGGTCACGGCCGGCCGCGCAGTGGAAGGCCGTGGCGCCGGGGGAGACGGCGATGATACCGAGCGCCGCGGCGAGCTGCGGCGCGGCCGACTCGACCATGAGCGCGTACATCTCGCCCATGCCGGCGTGCGCGCTCCCGTGCTCGTCGGCGGTGGGCAGCCCGCCGCCGACGCTGCCCATGAGGGGCAGGTGGTGGTACGCGACGGGGTGCGCTGCGAGGGGGCCCCGACCCGTGAGGGCGACCTCGTCGGCGGTGCGGAGGTCGATGACCGAGGCGAGCCCGCCCGCGGTCAGCTCGCGCGCATCCGCTTCGGTGATGACGGACAGGTCGTCGGCGCGGATCGCGAGCCCCTCGCGGAGGGCGCCGCTGGCGATGGGGGTGCCGCCGAGGTCGCGCAGGTTGACGGGTGCGGAGAGGGTGATGTCGAGCGTGGTGGTCATGTGAGTCGCTTTCGGATGAGGGCGCTGCCCTGGTCGATCAGCGTGACGAGCACGATGATGCAGATGATGATGGCGCTGAGGTGTCCGTAGTCGTACATCTTCATCGCCGTGGTGAGTTCGAGGCCGATGCCGCCGGCCCCGACGAGGCCGAGGATGGTGGCGCCGCGCACGTTGCCCTCGAAGAGCAGCAGCGTGTACGAGACGAGCAGCGGTGCGGCCTGCGGGAGCACCCCGTACTGGATGAGCTGGCGCCGGGATGCGCCCACCGCCTGCATGGCGGACATGGGCCCGCGGTCGACGGATTCCATGGCCTCGGCGTAGACCTTGCCGATGGAGCCGATCGAGCCGAGCGTCATGGCGAGGATGCCCGCGAACGGGCCGAGCCCGACCGCGGAGACGAACATGAGGGCGAAGACGAGGTCTGGCACCGAGCGGATGATGTTCATGACCCAGCGGGCCGGGTAGTACATCCACTTCGGGGCGATGTTCGACGACGCGGCGAACGCCATGAACAGCGATAGCACGGCCCCGAGGACGGTGCCGACGATCGCCATCTGCAGGGTCTCGATGAGGAGCGAGAAGATGGAGCCGAACTTCGAGAAGTCGGGCGGGAAGAGGCGCGAGAGGAACTCGCCCATGTTGATGGCGCCGTCGCCGAGCTTCGAGAAGTTGAACTCTGCGCCCGCGAACGACCAGAGGAGCACGACGGCGGCGACGGGGATGCCGAGCAGGAAGCGTGCTCGCGGGATCGAGAAGGCGCGTTCGAGACGGTCGCGTTCGCTCGGAGTAAGCGTGGGTGCCGTGGATGCGCGGGGCGGTTTAGGCGCGGTGGTTGTCATCGTGGGCCTCCTCGTCGTCGTAGAGCACGGAGAGCTTCTCTGCATCGAGCGCGCCGGTGGGGGCTGAGACGAGCATCTCGCCGTGGCGGAGGCCGATGATGCGGTCGGTGTGGCGGAGCGCGAGGGGCAGCACGTGGAGGCTGACGAGTACAGGGATGCCGTCGCGGGTGGCGATGTCGCGCAGCAGTTCGAGCACGGAGTCGGCGAGCTTCGGGTCGAGGGATGCGACGGGTTCGTCGGCGAGGATCACGCGCGGCTGCTGCATGAGGGCGCGGGCGATGGCGACGCGCTGCTGCTGGCCGCCGCTCAGCGAACGGGCGGGGTCTTTCGCCTTGTGGGCGATGCCGACCCGGTCGAGGAGTTCCATCGCGCGTCTGCGGTGCTCGCTGCTGAAGCCACCGACGAGGTTGATGGGGCCTGCGCTGTGGAGGGCGCCGGTGAGCACGTTCGTGAGCACGTTGAGGCGGGGGATGAGGTTGAACTGCTGGAACACCTGCCCGACGCCTGCGCGCAGCTGCCGCAGCTCGCCCCGGCGGAGGTTCGTGACGTCGTGCCCGGCGACGCGGGCTGTGCCGTCCGTGATGGGGGCGAAGCCGGTGAGGCTGCGCATGAGCGTCGACTTGCCGGAGCCGGACGCGCCGAGGAGGGCGACCATCTCTCCGGGGTGCAGGTCGAGGTCGACACCGTCGAGCACGGTCGTCTCGTCGTAGGCGACCCGGAGGCCGCGCACGGTGACGAGGGGGAGGCGGGTGAGCGCATCCATGTCGCGGCTGGTGGGTGCTGCTGCGGGCGCAGTGTTGGCGCTGGGTGCCGGGGCGAGGTGCGTCATTCGAGGTCCTCGAGCTTCACGCCAGCGACGCCAGCGATGTCCACGAAGCCATCGAAGACGGAGGGCTCGGGGTCGACAGAGACGGGGAGGCCGATGAAGCCGGAGCCGAGGGCGCCGAGGGCTTCGGCGTTCTCTTCGACGAAGACCGCCTGGATGGCGTCCTGGATGACGGTGCGCTTCTCGTCGCTGAGTTCGGGGCTGCCGAGGACGCTGCCCATGACGGGCATGGGCGCGCTCTCGCCGACGCCGCGCCACTCGCCGTCGGCGAAGGGGAACATGGGTTCGCCGAGCTCGGTGAGCATGATGGAGGTGCAGGCGGCGTCGACCTGGCCCTGTTCGAGGGCTGCGAACGAGCCCTCGTGGCCGCCCGCGAAGATCGCCTCGTAGTCGGTGCCCTGCTCAAGGCCCGCCTCGTGGAGCATGTGGACGGGCATGAAGTAGCCGGAGCTGGATGCCTGGTCGGCGAAGGCGACGGTCTTGCCTTCCAGGTCGGTGAGCTCCTGCACGGGGGAGTCGTTCAGGACGACGCAGGTGGAGACGGGGGCTTCGCTGCCCTCCCAGGCGAGCAGCGCATCCACTTCGCCGGTGTTCACGGCGAGCGCGGAGGGGAAGCCGCTCATGATGCCCATGTCGACGTGGTCGGCGCGGATGGCTTCGACGACGCTGAGGTAGTCGGGCACGTCGGTGACCTCGACCGTGTAACCCGTCTCGGCTTCGAGGAGCTCGACGAGGGCGTCGATGGGGTTCGCCTGGGTGGGGTCTTCGCCGAGGGGGATGGTGGCGATGGTGATCGTCGTGTCATCTGCGGTGGCTTCGGCCGTCTGGCAGCCGGTGAGGGCGAGGGCGCTGACGCCCATGATGCCGAAGGTGAGGAGCGGTGAACGGCGCATGTTCGGGGTCCTTCCGAGGGATGCTCCCGGGATTTCGAGAACACCGGTATGCAAACTCGCGAAGGTGACCGGCAATTACGAGACCGGTGGACTGGAAATTGGCGCGGAGGTGAACAGTTGGGGCGGGGCGGGTGTGAGGTACGTTCGGACCGTGGTCGGCGCTAGCCTCGAGGGTGTCGGCAGCCGCATCTAGGATCGGCGAAACTAGGAATAGCCATGTCGTTAGCACTAATAGTTCGGTGGCCAACGATGAGCTTCGTGTGCGGCGGGAACAAGGTTTGCGCGGCCACGGTTTGCCGCTCGCGGAGTGCATGCCTCACGGAGTCCGCGCTCCCTCTGCAGCGGAGTGGGGGTGTTCGGGATGACCTGGACTGATCGCGCTCTTGCCGGCGGGGACATTTTCGTTCACGCATCGCGGGTGATCCCCTCATGGCTCGTGTACGCAACTTCGCAGACAAGGCGATAGCCCTGGTGGGCTCTGTGTCTTGGAAGAGCCCCGGCGGCTGCTGACTTCTTACGTCGCTATGCGCGGTGTCGCGTGTCTGGCAGCGCTGACTTCACGAGCTCGCCCCTACCAACGATGGGATGACTTCACCGCTGGAATTGGCGCGGTACGGTACTGCAATGGCGTGCCTGGACGCCATGATCACTTCTGAGGAGTCGGCCATGGGCGAAGAGCTCGAGATCATCGGTGACAATGACGGTCTGACCATCATCGGCCGCGATGCGGATATCGACCGCTTCTTGGTCTCCTCGAGCCTTCAAGGTGAGCGGACACGCCAGGTCTCGCTGCAAGCGGTCTGGTCGGCGTCCACCACGGCTGGTGCAGCCGCTCAAGTTGGTGCGAGCATTTTGGAGAACTCAGGTCGCTGGGTGAAGCTCACGGCCGAATCGGCGGCGAAGGTCAAGAAGTATGGTCTGACGCCGACCAAGATCCCGGGTGTCAGCCACGCCATGATCGGCAGGCCGGGCGACATCAAGAACTGGGTACAGATTGCCCAGACCCCGTCGACGCTGTTGGCCGGGCCGTTCGCGTTGAGCGCATTGGGCACGATGATGCAGCAGCGTGCCATGCAGCAACAAATGGACGAGATCACCGAGTATCTCGAGGAGATCAGCGACAAGGTCGACGACATCCTCCGTGCTCAGACTGACGCGGTACTCGCGGACATGGTCGGCGTTGACGTGATTGTCGAAGAAGCGATGACGGTTCGCGAGCACACAGGCCGAGTGTCGGAGGTGACGTGGTCGAAGGTGCAGGGGGCGGCGTTCACGATCGCTCGCACGCAGGCCTATGCGATCCGCCAGCTCAGCACCATCGCAGAGAAACTTGCCGAGAAGGCTGACCTCGGCGAGGCCGCAAAGGCGACTCGGGAGGCGGAGCCTCGGGTGCGGGAATGGCTGGCAGTGCTTGCGCGCACGATGCAGCTGCAGGACGCGGTCTGGGTGCTGGAGCTTGACCGTGTGCTGGATGGCAATGGGGCGGACATGGAAGCTCATCGCGCTGGGCTCGCGGCGGCGCGCGCGAACCGAATCGAACTCGTCGGGCGGACGACTATGCGGCTTCTCGCGCAGATGGGCGCGACGGTCGATCGGGCGAATTCCCAGGTCTTGCTGAACCCGTTCGATGCGCCAGCCGCTGTCCGGTCTAGCAACGTGGTCTCTGGCGCGGTGGTCCAGTTCCTTGACGGGGTGGGCCTCGATGCCGATCACGAGTCTTCAGATGCGCGCAGATGGCGGACAGCCGTCGCTGAGACGGGGGACAGAGCGGTCACCAGCGGGGTAGCTGGAGTGCGCGCGGCTGGGCGGGCTGGCGTGCAGGGTCTTGACCAGGTCACACAGCCGTTTCGTGCAGTGGACATTGACGGCGACGGCGTCGCGGACCGACCTCGGGCAGCAGTCGCGGCGGAGCAGGCCGGAGATGCGCTGAAGGGCGCCGCATCCGGTGTCTCGGGAGCATTCAAGACATTTTTCGGGCGCGCAGGGCGGCGCGAGGTGCAAAGTGACACCGCGGAAGACGAAAGTTCTTCCTAGATCTCCCACTGCGGGGCATGCCCGGCAGTCACTTTCTCCTCTCGGTCCAGGGTCTCGGCGAGTCCCGGTCTGGGTGTCCTGCCACGGCTCGGGGCGGTCGTCGATTTAGCGCATTTTCACCCGGGAGAAGTTTTTCGTGCCATGGCGTACCTAATTTAGGTCAGGTTCCACTTCGCGATATCTTCAGTCATGACTTTCGTGGGGCTAGAACTCGGATCTTGGGCTGAATGGGCGGCTGCAATTGCCGCACTAGCGGGAACTGTGCTCAGTATCTTCGCGATCAAGTTCGCATTGGCCGCTAACCGGACCGCTGAGATGGCGCGGCAAGAGACAAAGGACGCCTCTGACAAGTCTCACGCGATGGAGCGAGATCGAGACGCCCGAGATCAGGAACGGGATGTGCGGAACTATGCTCGGGAGCAGGCTCGCGATGCACGCGATCGAGATCGCGAACGTCGAGAACTTGCTGGAAGCGTTGCTGCCTGGTGGGCGGCTTCTTACAGCGAGCTGGAGCCGCGATACGGGATCGTCGTGTCTAACCAGAGCACGACCAACGCGGTGTTCTTCGACGTGGAAGTCCGCGCCAAGTGTTTCAAGGATCAAGAGCAGTCGCTCCGCATGAAAGTTCTGCCGCCGGGCAGGTTCTTCGTGCAGCAGAGCAAGATCAACGGCAAGATACAGCTGGAGAGAATTCCACACCCGGTCCAGGAGGACGACGCTCTGGAGCCGTTCACGGTTGCAGGAGACCGCTCAGTCGAAGAAATTCGGTACTCAGATGGTCTTGGGGCCAGATGGCAGTGGAGTTCGGGGGCGGGCCTGGCGGAGGTCAATGTCGATTTCGAAAGTGCCGGGCAGTAGTGAGCTGGAGCGGCAAGCCATGTAACTCTGTTGTCAGGACTCGGAGGTGTGGTCCTGGTTTCGCGGCCACAGCCAACAGGGGTCAGCCGTCAAAAACTGCAGACAGTCCCAATGGCTCAAGCAGGACGCTCCCACGGCGGTGCTGAGGACTCCATGGCTCGTGGCTCCGGCAACACGTATGGATTGTTGGCTCGCTTTTGCAAGCCGTCTGATGCCGTCAGGCGCGCCGGCTCAGCGCGGATCGGAGGCTCGCTCGCTGCGTTTCTCGTTCATATTCATCGCGAGCAGCATTTTCTTGACGCGATCCCAGTCCCGTGAATGCAAGATAGGTGCCGAGATGCCCGATTCTGCTGGGTGCCGGACGCGTAGGTCGCGTCTTTCAGTTCGACGTTAATGCTCGGTAAGAACTCGAAGTCGACGCGGGTATTCGCGTTGGCCTGCGAACGCAGTTCGTCGCTTGCGAGCAGCTGACCCATGCTCAACTGTTGCTCTCCGCTCGTTGGTTCTCGCCTACCCCGAGCGTGGTGGCTTCCTTGTGCGGCGGGTCTCAACGCCCTTGAACTTCTCTCTTGATTTCTTCGAACACAGGTAATTACCGCCGCCATCAGATAGGTCGAAAAGGCCTGTCCGAGGACTCTTCTGCTGGTAGCGATTCTACGGCTGGCCGCACCTGCATCCTCTGCCTGCATTGCTGGCCACCGATTGAGTTCTCCTGTCGCCCCTGGTATAGCAGTAGTCTTTGGGGGAATCTGATGATGCGACACCAGCTGCGAGGCGGTCGAGTGTGCCGCGCGATCGTTCGCCGAGTGGGCTCTCTCCTGAGCGGCGATCCCCATGCGGAAGACGCAAGAATAATGCGAGTGGCATGGGTTCACAAAGCTTGGCTACTCGAAGAAATCCTCGTCGAGCTCGACGAGCTCGTATCGCTGGCGCACCTGCACGCCCACGCGGTACTTGATCATCAGCGACGCGAGACGCTCGCCATCGATCAACACCACCCGAGTGGAGACATTCGCCGCGTAGTCGATTGCCTCACGCGAGTAGCGAGCCGTGGTGATGAACACCCCCTGGTTCGCCTGCTGGCCATGCAGCGCGCCGACAAAGCCCTGGATTGCGGGACGCCCGACAGCAGCCCCGGGGTCGTACAGCTTCGCTTGAACGTACACACGGCTGAGGCCAAGCGCATCCTGATCGATCACACCGTCAATGCCCCCGTCACGAGACAGCTGCGTCGGTGTCGCACGCCCCTGAGTGCCGCCGTAGCCCATCGCCATCAAGAGATCGAGCACAGCACGCTCAAAGAACTCCGGCTTCTGCGAGTGGAGCCTAGACAGGAGCTCAGAGGCAACGGCCGAATGCAGGCTCGAGATGCCATCCTCGACCTGCTCAAGCGGCGACAATGTCGCGAGGACAGAGGTCATCTCCGCGGAGGTGGCGTGGGCCGCGGGCGTGCTCCCTACTGACACGCCGCGCCGGTCGCTCCAGGCCTTCAAAGCGCTCTGCGCGATACCCGTGGGGTGCTCGGCAAGCAACTGCTGTCCTTCTCCGGTGATGCGGTACTGGCCACGCGTTGGTCGATCAAGCGCGCCGGCGCGAGCAAGGTACGACAATGCCCAGAGAGCCCGATTCTCCCAACGCAACTGACCGGACGGGATGACCTCGAGCTTCGCTTCCTCGGTCACGCCAAGAACTCGCGCCGCCTCGTCTCGGGTCTCTCGCGCGGAGCGGAGCCTGCCATCGCTCAGAACGCGAAGCGTCGGCGCCATGAACTCATGCCACATCGGAACGTCGCTCATGAGCATCCTTTCGACAAGTGGCGCGGAGGAAAGCCACTCAAGACAGGCTAGTCAACGGCACAATGAACGGGTGCCCTCCCTCGTAGCCTGGCTCGACGCTTCCTCCGAAGAGCAGCGTCGCATGCGCGACATCATCGGCCTGTTCACCGACCGCGAAAGTCGCGACGAGCTCGGGCTCAGTGCGATCCGCGACCCGCTTGGCGACATGCTTTTCCCCGGCACTTCCGTACTCCACACGCGGGCCCGCTATCTGCTGCTCGTGCCGTGGGTCTACGCACGCGCATCCACTCATGGAAACCCTGCCGCCGAGGCGGACAACCTCGAGCGCACACTCATCGGCGCGATCAGGAAGACCGATGACAACAGCGGTCTCATCGGCATGACCGCCGGCGCGGCGGTGCGCACCCTCCCGTCGTCGATGTACTGGGGCCTCCTCGGCCGCCTCCAGATCCGTACCGACCCCAGCGCCTCCCGAGCAGACACCCTCGCCGAGCACCTTGCCGCTAACGGCGGGGGAGATCTCGACGAAGCCGGAACGCAGCACAGCGCCTGGCACACCAGCATCCCCAAACCACCGCCAGGCTTCCCGAAAGAGCTGCCTGGCGGGTTCGCCCTCCGACGCGGCGAAGCCGAATGGCTTCGCGAACGCATCCTCACCACGACGCCAGGGACACTCCTCGCGCACCTCACTCAAGACGGCCCAGGCGAAGACAGCCGCGCACCTTGGGAGGACCCCGCCGTGCTCCGAGCTCCAGGAGACGCGGGCGCTGTTCTCGAGGACGCGCGCGCGTTCTCGGCCGTCGTTCACGGCGCGCAACTGCTCTACAACCTCATACTCGCCGAAGCCTACGAAGCCGCCGGCTACGACGCCGTCACCAACCCAGTCGACCACTACCGGCAGCGCCTCACCGCCTGGGCCACCAGGCTCCCCGAGCACGTCGACCTCAAAACCTGGAACGTCGATGGGCTCATCCACCGAGTCGAACTTCAGCGCGGGCAGATGGTGCCCGCTCGCACGCGCCGCTTCGTCACCGCCTGGACCGCACTTCTCCGACACAGCACACTCAACGACCTCGCCGACAACGGCGAAGCGAGGGCACTCGTCACCAGGTCTGAACGCGAGAGCAAGGGTGCGCAAGCCCGTATCGGCGACTCCAAGCGCCTGGTGAACTGGAGCGGCGGGTCCGGCGCGGGAGCCCTCGCCTACCGGTGGAACAGCGTGCGACGGATGCTCGTCGATCTGCACGCGGGCCTCAACACCCAGACCGGAGCGAACGATGCTTGAACCCCAAACCAGGGCCGCACTGACCGAGCAGCTCGCCCCACCACCCGGATACGAACTCGTGCACGCCGTCGGCACCACGTTCACCCTCGACCTCGCCACCGCACTCACCGTGCCCCTCTGCTTCGCATCGCACCGGGTGAGCGCCGCCGACGACCAGCTCGGTATCCTCAACGCCATCCGCCGTGCCGCAGACCGCGTCGACGTGTTCGCGCAAGCCGGCGAGATCTCCATGGGCACCACCAGCAAGCTCGTCGCCTTCCTCGAGCCGATGCTCCACCCCGTCACTGCCCGCCGCGGGATCTTCCACCCCAAGGTCTGGTACCTCGAATACGCGGCAGGCGAGCACCGCAGCTACCGGTTCCTCTGCGCCAGCCGCAACCTCACCGCCGACCGCAGCTGGGACACTCTCGTGCGCCTCGACGGCGTCGCTGCCCCGGCGGGCCAGAAGCTGGATGCGCGACGCAAGAACAAACCGCTCGTCACTCTCCTCAAGACGCTTCCGAAGCTCGCCGTGCACCCCGTCGCCGCCGACCGGATCGCACGCATCGACGCGCTCGCCGACCGCTGGGGCACCGTCCAGTGGGAACTGCCGACCGGCGTTCGAGACCTGGCGTTCCACGCGTTCGGAGTCGGCGCATCCACCCGCCCAGAGCTGCCAGGGCGCAGAGCTCTCGTGGTTTCACCGTTCGTCACCGACGACGGTCTCGCCGCACTCCGCGGCAAGCTCTGGGGTGAGACGCACCTCATCTCGCGCGCCGAGACCATCGACCGACTCGACCCCGCGACGCTGAGCAGCTCGAAGCTGCAGACGCGCGTGCTCGACGGAGCCGCCAACGACACGGCCGAGATCGAGACCGGCCACGACGACACCACCGACGCCACCGCAGGGGCCGCCGCCGCGGTCGTCGCCGCCACGCCCGTGCGCGCGGCCGACCGCCTCGTTGGGCTCCACGCGAAGATCGTCATCGTCGACCGCGACCACACTTCACGCGTCTTCCTCGGCTCCGCCAATGCCACAAGCCCCGGCTGGGGGACAAACGTGGAAGTCATGGTCGAGCTCATCGGCAAGACCTCCGTACTCGGTGTCGACGCCACACTCTCGGCCCTCGGCAACCTCACCGAGCCCTACCAGAGCGACGGCGGCGCAGCAGAGCCCGAAGACGAAGCGGCCGAAGCTCGACTCGAGCACCTGCTCCGCGGACTCGCCGGCCTCCGCATCCACATCGAGATCGGCGGCGACGGACCGTACTCGATGCGCGTCCAGGTCGGCGACGGCGACCGGGCATCATTCGAACGCCGCATCGCGAAAACTGGAGCCACGCTGCACTGGCACCTCCTGCCGCGGCCCGACCTGCGGCGGGCCGCATCCACCCTTACCAAACCGCAGGGCGAGACGCTCGACGAGGTGGCGCTCACCGACATCAGCCCCTTCGTGGTGCTCACCGCACGCGACGCCGACGGACGAGAACGCAGCACCATCGTGGTCGCAGAGCTCGCGGGAGACATCGCCGAGCGGCGCGACGCGATCATCGCCAGCCAGCTCACCGACCGGGCGTCGTTCGTGCGGCTCCTCACCCTCCTGCTCGAACTCTCGGGCGTCGCGACGCCCACCGTCGCGGGGGCCGGGGCGACGGGCTTCTTCGGCACCGCGGCCGGAAGCGATGTGGTCGAGGGGGCCGGACTCTTCGAAGCGCTCCTCCGCGCCGTCGCCGCCGGACACGACGGGCTCGCCGATGCGAAGCGCATCATCGATTACCTCGCCAGCCACGGCGAAGACCAAGCCATGATGCCGCCAGGCTTCGACAGCCTCTGGGAACAGGTGTGGGCCGCGCACCTCGAACTCACGGGAGCCGCGGCATGAGCGCCGTCGACGCCAACGCCGTGATGGACGGACTCAAGGGGTTTCAGCGAGACGCCGTCGCCCACGTCATCGATCGCTTCTACGGTCCAGACAGCGCCGCCGCCTCCGGGCGCTTCCTTGTCGCGGACGAGACCGGCCTCGGGAAGAGCATCATCGCCCGGGGCGTGGTCGCACGCAGCATCGAAGAACTCGAGCGCAGGCGCATCCCACGCATCGACATCGTCTACGTGTGCAGCAACCAGGACCTCGCCAGACAGAACTTAAAGCGCCTCAACGTCACGGGCGAGACGCAGATCGAGATGACCACGCGGCTCACGCTGCTCGCGAAGCAGAGCAAGAAACTCGACGGCGGCGACGCCGGCAACTCCAAGGTCAACCTCGTCTCCTTCACCCCCGGAACTTCTTTCAGCGGCGGCGGCTGGCGGCAGGGCAACGCCGACGAGCGCGCCATGCTTGCCGTGATGCTCGACCACCTGACGGGGGCGGACGCAGCGCAACGCAGGGCGACGCGAGTGATGCTCACCGGGACAGTCAAGAGCACGGATGCCTTCGCGCGACGCGTCGACTGGCTCGGACGCGAGCTGGGCAATGCGCCAGACGCGGTCATCACGACTGCGTTCCACGCCGACATCGAGCAGTCAGGCGAGCTGGCCCGCTTCGAGCAGCTCCGAGACGAGATGAGCGGCCTCAGGCGCATACCGTCGGAGATCTGGAACCGAGTGCAGAACTCCATCGCGAAGTTGCGCCACGCGCTCGGCAAAGCCGGCGTTGACACCCTGCAACCCGACCTCATCATCCTCGACGAGTTCCAGCGCTTCAAGCACCTGCTGGACCCCGAGAGCGGCGAAGCGGGCGAACTCGCCGACGCCCTCTTCCAGCACCCGGCCGCGAAGGTGCTGCTGCTCTCGGCCACCCCGTACAAGCCCTTCACCAACGCCGACGACGACGAGGACCACAGCGCCGACTTCCTCGCGACGATCCGCTTCCTCATGGGAGGTCAGGTGGGTGCGGATGCGCCAATCGCGGACGCCCTCGCGTCTTACCGTCACGCGCTCACGAGCGGGGGAGACGCCCCCGTGGCTGCCACCGCCGTCGGACATGCGCTGCGCCCCGTAATGACCCGCTCGGAACGGCCCGCGCTCGGCGAGCGCGAGGACCTCGTGCAAGTCCGACACCTCGACTCGCAGGACCCGACCGCCGCCGACGTTCTCGATTGGGTGACCCTGCAGAGGCTCGGCGGTGCGCTCCAAGCGCCCATCGACCTCGAGTACTGGAAGTCGATCCCGTACTTCTCGAACTTCATGGACGGCTACAAGCCAGCAGCCCGGCTTACGGCGGCGCGGGATGCGGCTCGGAACGAGGCCCCGGTTGCACAGGACGCGCAGGTGATCCAGCACCCGGGGCCCGGCAGGGCTGCCGAGTTCGGGAGCGGCGCATCCACTCGTAGCGCGAAGAGCATCGACCCCACCGCCATCGCAGCTGCCCTGGCCGCGACCCGCTCTCTCGACCCGGACGCGATGCGCCGCTTCGCCCCAGTCGACCTCGGCAACAGCCACCTGAGGGCCCTCGCCGACGACACCGTCGGTCGCGGCTGGTGGCAGCTGCTGTGGGTGCCCCCGACGATGCCCTACGTGACCCCCGGGGTGGTCTACGCGCCCTTCGCCGACGGCTCGGTGACGAAGCAGGTCATCTTCTCGGCCTGGTCCGCCGTGCCGGGCGCCGTCGCTGGACTCCTCAGCTACGAAGCCGAGCGACGCATGGCCGGCGAACGCTCGCTGTTCCGCGAGAACTCGGCCGACGGGCGCAAGGCAGTCGCCGCGCGACGACTCGCGTACAGCCTCAGCGAAGGCGAGCGCCCCGCAGCGATGTCCACGCTCGCGCTGTTCTGGCCGCATCCCGCCCTCGCAAGCATCGGCGACCCGCTCGCCGGCGCACGCGCCTCAGGATCCGTGGCTGCTGGCTCCGCTGGGACGCTGCTCGGCGCAGACGAGCTGCTCGAGCGTGTCGGACGCGCATTGCGCGGGCTGAGCTCCGAGACCGGGGCAAACGCGTACTTCGCCTACCCCGGCGCCGTGCCCAGCGACCTCGCCTCAGCGTCGGCGTCGAGTCTCATCCGCGAGCTGCACGACCCAGGCGACGATGGCGAAGGCCATGGCGAACTCCGCGGGATCGAGCGTGGCTCCAAGGGGCTCACGCTGCACGTCGCGGAGGCGCTTGACCTCGCTCGAACGGCTGGCCCTGCGACCTGCGCGCGCGCGACGAGCGACGAGGTGACTGGTCGCACGCGCAGGGCAGTGGTGGACCCAAGCGCTGGCGGAACTGACCTTGCCCGCCTTGCCGCCTTCGGGCCAGGCAATGCTGCACTCGGCGCGATCCGCTCGGTCGCCGGTCCCCTCGTCACTGAGGGCGGCGCATGGTTGGCGGCATTCGCGCTGGCGGAGGGAATCCGCTCGCTCTTCAACCGGCCAGAGAGCATCGCGTTGCTCGAGACCCTGTACGGCAGGAACGGGGAGGGTGCCCGCGACCCAGACGAAACGCGGTGGCGCCGCGTGCTCGACTACTGCGCCGACGGCAACCTGCGCGCCGTACTCGACGAGTACCTCTTCCAATTGCACAGCGAGAACGGTGGGGCAGAGGTTGGCGACGATGAGCTGCTCGCTCTGGCCAGGCGCGCGGTTGAGGCGATGACGCTGCGCCCAGCTCGGTACGTAGCCCACGACACCACCCTCGAACGAGGCGACATTCCCCTCACGGCGCGCTTTGCGCTGCGCTACGGCGGCAAGCAGAACACCGACGCGGACGCGACAAGCGGTGCCCGCCAGGGTGAAGTGCGAGGTGCCTTCAACAGCCCCTTCGCGCCGTTCGTCCTCGCCTCGACGAGCGTCGGGCAGGAGGGCATCGACTTCCACTGGTGGAGCCATTCCGTCATCCACTGGAACCTGCCGTCGAACCCCGTCGACTTCGAGCAGCGTGAAGGGCGCGTGAACCGATTCGCCGGCCACGCCGTGCGCAAGAACGTCGCCGCCGCGCACTGGGTTGATGCCCTCGCATCGACGGATGCGCGCGCCTGGCGGGCCGCGTTCGAGGCGGCCGAAGGGGTCGATAACGGCCTGGGTGAGTTCTCGCCGTGGTGGATGTACCCGGGAGACGCGCGCATCCACCGTGTGATCGCTCAGTACCCGCTCAGCCGCGACGCGGTGAAGTACGAGCGGTTGCGGAAAGCGCTGACGATGTACCGGCTCACGCTCGGGCAGCCGCGGCAGGAAGACATGCTCGAGCTGCTCGCGAAGCGCGGGGCGGATGCGGGTGCGATGCCGACGATAGATTTGCGGCCGCCGGGGTTGGCAGGACTCTAGTGCTGGTGACTATCTGAATAGCCTTGTTCGTGATCGCTGATGGATGTGCGTTTCATGGGCAGGCCACGCCGGGGCTCGCAGCTCCCGCTTTAGGACGCCAATGAGGATTCGTGTGCTTTAAAGGTGTATTCGATGCCAGCTATTGGCAGAGTTTTGCGGCGGGATTGTTGCACTCAAGGCCGATGTTGCCAGGTTGTCTGGGTAATAGTCGGGGAATCCGCCTATTGCCCGGGTGTTGTTGCAAGTGTCGCCGAGCTGAGCTCGATTCGACTACACTCAGTTCGTGGATATTTCTCTCGATATTGGTTCGTTCGTTCTTGGCCTCGTTACGGCTATTGTCATACCGTTTGCCATATGGTTGATGAGGCAGGGGGAGCGTGAGAAGCTGCAGAAGCGGCAGGAGTACGAAGAGCTCCAAGAGGCGTTCAATATCCATGCGGCGCTCACTGATCCGGTGGTGCTTGAGGCCCTCAATAGGAGTGCTGATGATGAGCAAGCCAGGCGCTTTCTAACTGCACTTCATGCGCGTTCGAGCTATCGCTTTGATGCTTTCTCCAAGGAATTTGAACTTCCGGAAGAAGTTGAATTGATTATCCGGGAAGAACTCGGGGTCATCAATGAAGCACTACCCGCGGAAACTAGTACTGCACAGCATGTTTTCGACGAAAAGGCCCAGCGAACTCAAAATCATCAGAAGGATTCGACAGTGCAGTCTCGGGTTCTCAAGTTTGCGAGCCACCTGTCAGGAAAGCCCGTGGCGCGCGGTGATTCTTCGCAAGTGGCACCACAGTATCGGGATCTGTTCAAAGAGCTTCGCGTCACTGGGCCGGGGCAAGCGACGGAGATAACGCTGCCCGACGGTGAGAATCTGATCTGGTTTGCGGGTAACGGCAAAGGGAATCTGCCAGCCATTGTGACTCATGTAGGGCGTAAGGGTTGCGAACTCAACTCGTCCAAGAGCGGCGCATTCAAGAGGCGACTGGAGGCTCACAACGCAAGTGGTGACGCACTAGCGACGGCGCTAGTCAGTGAGTTGCGTGAACTAGCCGCGATCAAGAGCACTTGCTCGTGTGGCGTTCCGCTCGTTTTCAATTAGATCCGGATCTTGCGCGTTTCATGTGATGCGACGGTCCTCACTTCGGGCCGAGTTGGTCCGAAGTCGGCTCCTGTCGAATTAACCAGCGCCCACACGGCCCGTGAGGTGTCCGTTATCTAGCTTGGCTTCGGCGGATCACAGCTGAGGTTCCGTCTGCATTTTGGCCCGATATCTGCATCGCGCAACACGGCGAGGGATCAGCGCCCTATGCGCCGGCCACTACCGTGACTTCTGCCTCGGTCTCTTGGTGCCGTAACCGAGCACGATTTTGTAATGTAGCTCGAAGTGCCGGGCGAGATTGTGGCCCGTAACGCCCTGGCTCGTGAGTGAGAGCATGGGCTGCGTCGAATCTCGACGTCCGTGAACCTCGATACCTTATGTCGCTCTGGGTTCCAGCAACGAGGGCGGCCTTTCCGCAAGGAAACACAGTGGGACGCAAACGCAAACGCGGGTAGCCTTCGCGCTACAGAAAGCACAGTTCGTTCGGAATCGAGCGGCGCAACGCGAACCTCCGCGCGCGCTTTACCGCGATTGCGCGCTCGCACGGAATCTCCCGAGACGCAAGAGGCGGAGTGAGCGATCTCTCGTCTCTCCCGCAACTGATTGAGTCCCGCAGGCCCTTGCTCACCTAGGGTCCCAACCCCACTACAGTTCTCAGGTACCCGCGCGAGCCCCACACCCCTTCTTCGGCTCGCCCGAGCAGAGGATCTCTCTTGACGCAGACGCCCCCGCGCACACAGCGGCCCGCATCCCAGACCACGCTCACCCGCAAGCTCGGCGTGCCCGGAATCGTGTTCATGGTGATCGCGGCCGCCGCGCCCATCACCGTGGTCGCCGCGAACTTCCCGATCATCTTCGGTGTCTCCGGCTCCGTCGGCGCGCCGCTCATGGTGCTCGTCGCGACCGCGATCCTGCTGCTCTTCTCCGTCGGCTACGCGTGGATGACCCCGCACGTGCCCGACGCTGGCGCCTTCTACTCGTACGTCGACCGCGGACTCGGGCGACGTCTGGGGCTGGGTACCGCATCTATCGCCCTCCTCTCGTACGTGCTGTTGACCGTTTCGATGACCTGCTACCTCGGCGTGCAGGCCGGCAACCTCTTCGAGCTGTGGACCGGGATGCAGGTGCCCTGGTGGCTCATCTCGGGCCTCATGATCGCGATCGTCGGGTTCCTCGGCTACCGCAACATCGACCTCTCCGCGAAGGTGCTCGGCGTCGTCCTCGTGCTCGAGGTCGTCGCCGTCGTCGTCATCGACGTGGGCGTGCTCGCGTCCGGGCGGGAGCTCACGACGCTGCCGTTCAGCATCAGCGAAGCCGTCTCCGGCACCCCGGGCCTCGGCCTGCTGTTCGCGTTCCTCGGCTTCTTCGGGTTCGAGGCGACGGCCGTGTTCCGCAACGAGGCCCGCGACCCCGAGCGCACCGTTCCCCGCGCCACCTACATCGCCGTGATCGCCGTCGGCGCGCTCTACTTCGTCTCGTCCTGGCTCGTCATCGCGGGCCTCGGCGCCGACAGCGCGGTCGCCCTCTCGAACGAGGACCCGGCCGGCGTCGTCGTCGGCCTCGCGGGCGAGGTGGTCGCGCCGATCATGGCCGACATCGTGCAGGTCCTCGTCGTGACGAGCATGTTCGCGTGCATGCTCGCGTTCCACAACATCGTCACCCGCTACCTGTTCACGCTGGGGGAGCGCGACGTGCTGCCGCGCACCCTCGCCGCCGTGCACCCGAAGCACTCGGCCCCGTCGCGCGCATCCCTGTGGGTGACGATCATCACCGCCGTCGTGGTCGTCGTCTCGGCGCTCGCGCAGCTCGACCCCGTGCTGCAGATCTACACCTGGTACTCCGGCGCAGGCGCGGTGGGCGTCATCGTCATGATGACCCTCGCGAGCTTCGCCGTCGTCGCCTTCCGCGCGCGCCTCAAGCGGGATGCCGCCGAGGGCACAGCCTCGTCGTGGGTCACCGTCGCATCGCTGGCCGGCGGCATCGGGCTTGTCCTCGTGCTGATCATCGCCATCTGGAACTTCCCGTTCCTCGTCGGCGGCATCGTCGCCGCGATCATCTGGGGTGTCATACTCGCCGGGTTCTTCGCTATCGGGATGTTGCTGCCGGCTCGGGTCGCGGCGAAGGAACGGGTCGAGCAGAACGCCTGATTTCGGTGTTGGCGGCGTCGACGCGGGGCACGGTCCTGGCCTGGCCTGATCCTGTTCGGATTCTTCTGAGCATCCATCTTCTAGACACATGTCTAGAAAACCTCTAGCCTCGGATCGTGAGCAGCGAAGCCACCGACATCGCGGTCGTCCGCGAGAACCTCAAGACCTCCGGCGATCCGCGCGCCGAGCGCACCCGCCAGGGGCTCTTCGACGCCGCCGCGCGTCTCTGCGCCGCCAACCGCGAGGTCTCCGTCTCGGCGATCACGCGCGAGCTCGGAG
Source organism: Pseudoclavibacter sp. RFBI5 (assembly GCF_002931395.1). Classification (NCBI taxonomy): domain Bacteria; kingdom Bacillati; phylum Actinomycetota; class Actinomycetes; order Micrococcales; family Microbacteriaceae; genus Pseudoclavibacter; species Pseudoclavibacter sp. RFBI5. The sequence goes on from NZ_PSYA01000006.1 coordinate 27,256, forward strand.
TCAGCCGCTCCGTCTTCTACACGCACTTCGCCGACGTCAGCGACCTCGCGCTTCGAATGCAGGAGCCGCTCTTCGCGGACATCGCAGCGACGGCGAACATCGCGCGCACCACCGACCCCCACGCCGCGATGCTCGACTCCCAGCGCCGCCTCGTCGGACACTTCGCGCAGCACCGCGCGCTCTACAGAGCCGCACTCCGCCTTCCTGGGGTCTCGGCAACCCATCGCATCCAAGAGGCGATGGAGCCCCCGATCGCCGCCCACATCAGCGAGGTGGGCGCCCCGCGCGGCGTCCGCGCGGACATCGCCTCGCGCTACATCGCCAGCGCCGCCGCCCACCTGCTCGCGGCCTGGATCCTCGACGAGATCGAGGCCGACGAGGAAACGATGGCCAACCATCTCTACGCGCTCATGCCGCCATGGATGCATGGGCCCACGAACCACCGTCAACGCTGACGGCCTCCAAAGAAAGGCACCCTCATGAGAGCATCCATCGTCCGCGGCTACGGACAACCCTTCGAGATCGCCGACATCGACATCGCCACCCCGATCGGGCGCGAGGTGCTCGTCGACGTCCGCGCCTCGGGGCTCTGCCACTCCGACGAGCTCGCGGCCACGCATCCACTCGGCTACGAGCCGCCCATGGTGCTCGGCCACGAAGTCGCCGGCGTCGTCATCGGGGTTGGCCCCGACGTCTCCGAGGTGAAGATCGGCGACCACGTCGTCGGTTGCCTCGTGCAGTACTGCGGCACCTGCAAGCGCTGCCTCGCCGGCAAGGTCACCCTCTGCTCCAACCCGAGCTACACGGAACGCAGCGCCGACCAGCCGCCCCGCCTCTCGGAGAACGGGCAGCCGGTCGCGCAGGGCATGGCGCTCGGCGGGTTCGCGCAGCAGATCCTCGTGCACGAGAACCAGGTCGCCGTCGTCCCGAACGAGATCCCCTGGCCGCAGGCGGCCCTCCTTGGCTGCGGCGTCGTCACCGGAGCCGGCGCAGTCCTCAACACCGCCAACGTGCAGCCCAGCGACGCCGTCGTCATCATCGGAACGGGCGGCGTCGGACTCAACGCCCTCAACGGAGCCATCACCGCCGGCGCCGCGACCATCATCGCCATCGACATCGCCGACGAGAAGCTCGAACGGGCCAAGAAATTCGGTGCGACCCACGTCATCAACTCAGCCAAGGAAGACCCCGTCGCCGCGGTCCTGCGCATCACGGGGGTCGGCGCCGACTCGGTCTTCGACTTCGTCGGTCTCGGCCCCGTCACCCAGCAGGCGCTGCAGATGGTGGCCCCGGGCGGAGGGCTCTACCTCATCGGCGTGCTCGACCCCACCGCCACGCTCACCGTCTCACCGGTCGAGCTGCTCTCGATGAAACGTCGAGTCGAAGGCGTCTACATGGGTGGCACCAGCGCGAAGCGCGACATCCCTCTCTACGCGAACCTCTACCTGCAGGGACGGTTCGAACTCGACGCCCTGGTCTCCAGCGAGATCTCACTCGCCGACGTGCAGGACGGCTACGCGTCGCTCAAGAACCCAGAGATCGCGCGCGTCGTCGTCACCGACCTCAGCTGACCGCCCGGCGGGCTGATAGCGACCGCCAGCAGCCGACAACACCCTCTTTTACTTCAGGGGCCGAGCACTTCGCTCGGCCCCTGAAGTGCTCTTCTGAGCGCGCATGTGAGCACGTTTCGCGAGTGCCAGTGCTCACATGAGCAAAGCACTGCTCAGCTGTTGCCGCGACCCTCTCAGCCGACCTACCTTGTCCTCAGTCATCCGGACCAAGGAGGTCATTTCAATGAAGAAATCGGGCTTGTTTCTCACCACCGTCGCCGCAGCATCGTTGCTGCTGACCGGCTGCTCTGTCACCACCACCCCAGGAGGGGAAGGCGCCAGCGCAGGCGGAGCCGACGACGGCACCATCTCCATCGGCTTCAGCCAGGCCACGCAGCAGTCGCCGTTCTACGTCGAGCTCGGCGTCGGCGTGCAGGAAGCCGCAGACGCGGCAGGCGCTGAACTCGAGTACGTCGACGCCAACGGCGACGTCACCAAGCAGAACAACGACATCGAAGACCTCATCACCAAGGGCGTGGACGTCCTCCTCATCAACCCGGTCGACCCCCAGGGCATCGCGCAGAGCATCGCCTCCGCCGAGGCCGCGGGCATCCCCGTCGTCACCGTCGACCGCTCCGCGGAAGGCGCCATCGCCCACGTGGGCCGCGACAACGTCGAGATGGGCAAGCTCGTCGGCGAGCAGGTCAAGGAGGCGCTCGGCGCCGAAGGCGGCAAGATCATCGAGATCCAGGGCGACGCCGGCGGAACCGTCGCCATGGACCGCTCGGAAGGCTTCCACAGCGTCTTCGAGGGCGACTCGTCGGTGAACATCGTCGCTGGCCCGTACGCGGAGTACATCCGCTCGAACGCCGTCACCGCCATGCAGGACCTCCTCCAGTCGAACTCCGACGTGAAGGTCGTGTACGCCCACAACGACGACATGGCGCTCGGCGCCCTCCAGGTGCTCCAGGAGAACGGACGCACCGACGTCCTCGTCGCCGGAGTCGACGGACTCATGGAAGCCGTCGACGCGATCGCCGAAGGCGAGCAGTACGTCGCGACCTCGCTCAACGACCCGATCGCCCTCGGCACCGTCGCGGCCGAGACCGCGCTCAGCGCCGCGGCCGGCGAGGACGTGGAAGCCGAGATCGACGCGGGCACCGAACTCGTGACCAAGGACAACGCGGGCGACCTGGTCGGAGACACCCTCTTCGCGCAGGGCGGCAAGTGACCCTCTCGCCCCGAGCGACACCACCAACCACCATCGATTCCTGGAGGAAGCGACAATGACCGAGACGATGACCGCGGCAGTGATGCACGCGCCAGGCGACATCCGCGTGGAAAGCGTGGACGTGCCAAAGCCGGGCACCGGCGACGTGCTGCTCAAGGTCGCCGCGTGCGGCGTGTGCGGCTCCGACATCCCGCGCATGAACTTCGCCGGCGCCTATCTGCTGCCCATCATCTGCGGGCACGAGTTCTCGGGCCACATCGTCGAGATCGGCGCTGACGTCGAAGGCCTCGAGATCGGCCAGCTCGCGACCGTGCCACCGCTCATCCCGTGCAACGAATGCGAGAGCTGCCTCGACGGGCACTTCAGCCTCTGCGAGAACTACGGCTACTTCGGCAGCCGCCAGGACGGGGCCTACGCGCAGTACGTGGTCGTCAACGCGGGCAACCTCTTCCTCATGCCGGAGGGCGTCGACCCGCGGGCGGCGGCCATGATGGATCCGTCCGCCATCGCGCTCCACGCCATCTACAAGACGAAGCTCGGCGAGGGCTCCCGAGTCGCCGTCATCGGGGCCGGCCCCATCGGGCTGTTCGCCATCCAGTGGGCGAAGCTCATGGGGGCCAGCGAAGTGCTCGCGGTCGACGTGAACCAGCAGAAGGCCGACATGGCGCTCGAAGCCGGGGCCACCCTCACGGCCGTCAACGACGAGGAAGCCATCGCCCACGCGGGCAAGGGCTTCGACGTCATCATCGAGTCCGCGGGTGTGCCAGCGACGATCGCCCTCGCGACGAAGCTCACGGCACGCCACGGCGAGGCGGCCTTCATCGGCATCCCCCACAAGACGGTGGAGCTCGAGAAGGCGGTCTTCAGCCACTTCCTCCGCAAGGAGGTGTCGCTCCACGGCAGCTGGAACTCCTTCTCGGCGCCCTTCCCGGGTCGAGAATGGGTCGAGTCGGCGCGAGCCTTCGCGGACGGCAGCCTCAAGTGGGAGTTCATGATCACCCACGAGCTCAGCCTCGACGAGCTTCCGCTCACCATGAAGCATCTCGGTGAGCGCTCCATCTTCAGCTCGAAGGTGCTCTTCCTCCCCAACCGAGACTGACCCCCGCCCGCGCACCCCAACACAACACGAAGGACAGAACAGTGGCGTTCTACTTGGCAATCGACATCGGTACGGAAGGCGCGCGCGCCGGAGTGTTCGACGAGGCGGGGACACGAGTCTCCACCGCGTCGGCCCCGTATCAGACCGCGTACCCGCACCCAGGCTGGGCCGAGCAGAACCCGCGCGACTGGTGGAGCGCCACCGTGCGCGCCGCCAGGGAAGCCCTGGAGGCGGCCTCGGTGCGGTCCGTCCGCGCCGTGGGCGTCGCCACGACCTCCTCCTCCGTCGTTGTCCTCGACGACACCGGTGCCCCCATCCGCCCCGCCCTGCTGTGGATGGACAGCAGAGCGGGCGCGGAATCCGAGCGCACCGCCGAGATCGACCACCCGTCGCTGCGGTTCGCGGGCGGCTCCGACAGCTCCGAATGGCTGGTCCCCAAGGCCATGTGGCTCGCCCGCAACGAGCCGGAGAACTACGCGGCAGCGACGCACATCGGCGAATCCGTCGACTACATGACCCTCCGCCTCACGGGGCGCTGGGTGGGCTCGCGACTCAACGCGACCTGCAAGTGGAACTACGACCATCGAGAGGATGCGCTCCCGTCCGACCTCTACGCGCAGCTCGGTATCCCGGACCTCGCGGAGAAGCTGCCGCAGGACATCGCGGCGGTCGGCGACATCGTCGGCGAGCTCAGCCGTGCGGCCGCCGCCGAGCTGGGAGTGGAGCCGGGCGCCATCGTCTTCGCCGGCGGCATCGACGCCCACCTCGCGCTCGTCGCCCTCAGCGGCGTCAGCAGGAACCCGGTCGCGATCGTCGCCGGAACGTCGAACGCCTTCATCGCGGAACTCGACGAGCCCGTCTTCTCGCCCACCATCTGGGGGCCGTACCCCGGCGCGCTCACGCACGACCGCTGGCTCATCGAGGGCGGCCAGGTGTCTGCCGGGTCAGCGCTCTCGTGGCTCTCGGAGCGCATCCTCGGGGTGCCCCGCGACAGGCTCGGTCAGCTCGTCGCCGGCGCGAGCGAGGTGCCGGCGGCCGAGCACGGCATCCTCGTGCTCGACCACTTCATGGGCAACCGCACACCCCACCGTGACCCGAGCCTCCGCGGCGCGGTGCTCGGCCTCTCGCTCGGCGCGACCCCGGCCCAGCTCTACCGGGCCACGGTCGAAGCCGTCTCCTTCGGCACCCGACAGGTGCTCGAATCCTTCGAGGCCGTCGGGGTCGACTCCGACGACGTCTTCTTGACCGGCGGCATCCGGCACAACCCGCTCTGGCTGCAGACGACAGCGGATGCACTCGGCCGCCCCGTCAACCTCGTCTCGGGGGAGAACCTCACGACCCTCGCGCTCGGAATCCTGGGGGTCGCCGCAGACACCGGCGAGGACCGCGCCGAGGTCGCCAGACGCTTCGCCCCGGACCACGTCATCGTGGAACCGAACCCAGCCGCGACCCAGCCGCTCGCGGACGCCTACGAGCGGTACGAGCGGTCGACGCAGCTGCTCACCGGCATGAGCCACGAGCTCGTGAGATCGACGCAGACGACCGCGAGAGTCGGCGCAGCATGAACGGCGAGGACGAGCTCCTCGCGATCCGCGCCGCCGAGCTGTACTTCCAGGACGACAAGAACCAGTCGGAGATCGCCGCCCGCCTCGGCGTGACGCGCTGGAAGGTCGGTCGCCTCCTCGCGCAGGCGAAGGAACGCGGCTTCGTGCGCATCGAGATCGTGCACCCCAAAGCCAGGCGGCTGCCACTCGAGCGCGAACTGCAGGAGCTCTACGGGCTCGCCGACGCGATCGTCGTCCCGAGCTCGAACAACGACGCCGAGACGCGCATTCGAGTCGCCGAAGCAGCAGCCGACTACCTCGCGACGCTCCGACCCCGCGTGCGAACGCTCGGCGTCTCCTGGGGGCGCACCCTCCAGCAGGTCGCCGACGCGCTGCCAGACGGGTGGGCAGACGGGGTCGACGTCGTGCAGGTCAACGGAGGCGTCACCGTCAACCGCCGCGTGGGCATGGCATCGATGACGGCCACCACGATCGCCTCGAAGGGCAGGGGGACCGTCACGCTGCTCCCGAGCCCCGCGATCCTCGAGCAGGCGGCCACCCGCGAGGCGATCGAGAGCGACCGGTTCGTGTCGACGATCCTCGACAAGGCGCGGGAGGCGTCGACGGTCGTCTTCAGCGCGGGCCCCGTCGACACGAAGTCAGTGCTCGTCTCGAGCGGCTACCTGACTGCGGACGACGTGCGAACGCTCGAACGCAAGGGCGCCGTCGGCGACGTCCTCGGCCGGTACATCGACGCCGACGGACACATCGTCGACCCGGGCCTCGACGCCCGAACGCTCGGCCTCGAACTCGAGACCCTCAGCAGCGCCCGCACTGCCGTCGCGGTCATCTCGGGCCGCGAGAAGTGGCCCGTCTGCCACGCGGTCGTCGACAACAAATTCTGCTCAGTGCTCGTCACGGACGACGAGTGCGCCAACTACCTCAGAGAAGCGAGGAAACGATGACTGCTGTCATTGGAGAAGGAACGCCTCCGGTCCTCACGATGCGCGGCATCCGCAAGGGCTTCCCGGGCACGCTCGCCCTCAAGTCGGTCGACCTCGACGTCTACCCGGGCGAGGTGCACTGCCTCCTCGGCGAGAACGGGGCAGGCAAGTCGACGCTCATGAAGATCCTCGCCGGTTCCTACACGCCGGACGCCGGAGTGATCTCCATCGGCGGTGCGGAGGTGAAGTTCTCCGGTCCGCTCGACGGCATCCGCGCCGGCATCAGCGTCATCTACCAGGAGCTCGATCTCTTCGCCGACCTCACCGTGGCCCAGAACCTGTTCCTCGGCCACACGCCGAGCATCGGCGGCCTCGTCAAGCGCTCGACGAGGCGGCGCCTCGCCGCCGACTACCTCAAGCGCGTCGGGGCGAAGTTCTCGCCGGACGCCGTCGTCGGCACCCTGCCGCTCGCCGACCAGCAGCTCACCGCCATCGCGCGCGCCCTCACGACGGATGCCCGCATCATCGTCATGGACGAGCCGACCGCAACGCTCGGCGAGGCCGACGTCGAGAACGTCTTCAACGTCATCCGCCGCCTCACCGACGAGGGCCGCGCCGTGATCTACATCTCGCACCGGATGGACGAGATCCGAGACATCGGAACGCGCATCACCGTGCTCCGTGACGGGTACAACGCCGCCAAGTACGCCGTCGCGGACACCGACGCGGATCGCTGGATCGGCGACATGATCGGCGACAAGAAAGCCGAGCTGACCGAGCACCGGGATGCGCGGGAATTCAGCGACGTCGAGGCCCTCAACATCAGGAGCGTGTCGATCGATGGGCTCATCGATGTGCGGGACATCGTCGTGCGCAAGGGCGAGATCGTCGGGCTCGCCGGCCTCGGCGGGGCGGGGCGCACCACGCTCCTCTCCGCGCTCTTCGGAGCACGCAAGGCCAAGCGGGACGTCCAGGTCTTGGGCAAGCAGGCGACCCTCACCTCCGTGCGAGCCGCGGTCAACCACCACTTCGGCCTCGTTCCCGAGAGCCGAAAGACGGAGGGGCTCTTCCTGGGGCTCTCCGTGGCCCGAAACGCCGGCATCGCCTCGCTCCGCGGCTCCTCCCAGGTGCTGCCGCGCGAACGGTCCTGGGCGACGTCTGCCCCAATCCTGGAACGCCTCTCCGTCAAGTTCGGCAAGCCCGGCCAGGAGATCCGTCTGCTCTCGGGCGGCAACCAGCAGAAGGTCGTCCTCGCCAAGTGGCTCGCTCGCGACACGAGAGTGCTGCTGCTGGACGAGCCCACTCGAGGCCTGGACATCGGCGCCAAGGCCGACCTCTACCGCCAGGTCCGCATCCTCGCGGACCAGGGCGCCGCCGTGCTCGTCGCATCAAGCGAGCTCGGCGAACTCATGGCGAATGCCGACCGCATCGTCGTCATGCACGAGGGACGCAACGTCGCGGACTTCGACCCGCTCATCTCGAGCGAAGCACGCATCAGTCACGCAATCATCAGCGGGAAGGCATCATGAACGCGACCACCACAACGCCGGCTCCAACCGAGGAGCGCGCGAGCGCGAAGACCTGGAAGCAGCGCAGCTCGAGCTGGCTCATCAAGGGCAACCTGCTCATCGTGTTCGTCATCATCTGCGCGCTGGCGGCCATCCTCAGCCCCGAGTTCCTCACCGTCCGGAACGTCTCCAACCTGCTGCAGCAGTCGAGCCTCACGGGCATCATCGCCATCGGCATGACCCTCGTGATCCTCACGAGCGGCATCGACCTCGCCGTCGGCTCGATCGCCGCCTTCAGCGGCATGACCGTGGCGATCCTGCTCGACGGGCGCATGCCCGTGGTGCTCGCGATCCTCATCTCCCTGGCCGCCGGCATCGGCATCGGGCTCCTCATGGGCGCGGTGTCGTCCTGGGTGCGACTCCCCGCCTTCATCGTGACGCTCGCCGGACTCACCGCCGTGCGGGGCTGGGCCTACACGCTCACCGACGGGCGCCCGGCTGGCACCAACCTGCCGGCCGAGTTCACGATCATCGGCGGCGGCTACCTCGGGCTGCTCCCGCTCACCGGCCTCATCTTCATCGGCGTCACCCTCCTCACCGCCGTCATCCTCCGCTACACGACCTTCGGCGAGTACATCTACGCCGTCGGCAGCAACGAGGAGGCAGCACGCCTCTCGGGCATCCCGGTCAACTGGGTCAAGGCCGCGGTCTTCGGCTTCTCCGGGTTCACGGCAGCGCTCGCCGGGGTGCTCCTCACGAGTCGCCTCACGATCGGCCAGCCCACGGCCTTCCAGGGAGCCGAGCTGGATGCGATCGCGGCCGTCGTCCTCGGCGGCACGAGCCTCTTCGGCGGTCGAGGTGGCGTGGGCGGCACGTTCATCGCCGTCCTGCTCCTCTCCGTCCTGAAGAACCTCTTCAACCTCATGGGAATCGGGTCCTTCGTGCAGATGATCGCGACCGGCATCATCCTCGTGCTCGCCCTCATCCTCAACAAGTTCCTCGACAGCCGCGCGCAGGCTTCCGCGGCGTGACGACCACCAACCAGCAAAGGACAGCAGAACCCATGACCAGTGCACGCCCCCTCGCCACGTACCTCGACCACACGCTCCTCAAGCCCGAGGCCACCCGCGCCGACGTCGAGGCCACCATCGCCGAGGCAGCGGAGCTCGGCGCCTACAGCGTCTGCCTCTCGCCCTCCGTGCTGCCCGTCACCCTCCCGAACGGCTCCGACCTCAAGCTCACGGTCGTCTGCGGGTTCCCGAGCGGTCGCCACCAGAGCAACGTCAAGGCGCTCGAAGCGAAGACCGCCGTCGAGCAGGGAGCCGACGAGATCGACATGGTGATCGACATCGGGGCGGCGATCGACGGCGACTACGACTCCGTCGAGGAGGACATCCGTGCGGTTCGTGGCGCAGCGCCTGCTCCGATCGTGCTCAAGGTGATCATCGAATCGGCGGCGCTCTCGGACGACGCCATCGTCGCCGTCTGCCGCGCGGCCGAGCGCGCCGGTGCCGACTTCGTGAAGACCTCCACCGGGTTCCACCCCGCCGGCGGCGCCAGCGTGCACGCGGTCGAGCTCATGAAGAGCACGGTCGGCGACCGGCTCGAGGTCAAGGCCTCCGGAGGTGTCAGGACGCGGGCTGAAGCGGATGCCTTCATCGCGGCCGGAGCGACCCGTCTCGGCGTCTCGGGCAGCCGAGCGCTGCTGAACGACGACGCGGAGTCCTCGGCGCCTGCCGGGTACTAGCGTCCCCGACCCGTCCCGACAGCGGTGGCCAGTCGACGCTGGCCACCGCTTTGTCGGCGGTTCGTTGGACACTGGAGCCATGACACTCACGCCAGCCCAACTCGACCGTGCCCACGGCGCCGTGCTCGCCTCCGCCGTCGGCGACGCCCTCGGCTCCCAGTACGAGTTCGGGCCGCCGCTCTCGGACGACACACCCGTCGTCTACGGGGTCGGCGTCTTCGGGCACGGCGCGGGGGAGTGGACCGACGACACCTCCATGGCCATGCCGATCCTCCAGGCGCTCGCGGGCGGAGCATCCCTGAACGACCCGGCAGCCCTCGCCAGCGTCGTCGTGGCCTGGCGCGAGTGGGCCCGCGACGCGAAGGACGTCGGCGCCCAGACGCGGACCGTGCTCTCCGCCCTCGAAGGGGACGTCACGGAAGACCGGGCTCGCGCCGCCGCCCACGACGTGCACACGCGAGCCGGCCGCAGCGGCGGCAACGGCGCCCTCATGCGCACCGGCCCCGTCGCCCTCGGCCACCTCGCCGACGGGCAGGAACGCGCCCTCGTCGAAGCCGCGACCCGCATCGCCGAGCTCACCCACTGGGAGAGCGACAACGCCGACGCGTGCGTGCTCTGGTGCCTCGGCATCCGCCACGCCATCCTCACCGGCGAACTCGATCTCCTCGGCCAGCTCGACGCGATCCCCGCCGAGCGTCGAGACCGCTGGCGCGCCTTCACCGAGGAGGCCCTCGCACCCGGTGCGCACCCACGCGACTTCTCGCAGCAGAACGGCTGGGTCGTCCGCGCCTACCAGGGCGCCCTCGCGGCCATCGCCGGCGCCAGCTCCCTCACGGATGCACTCGAACGGGCGGTGCGGGGAGGAGGCGACACCGACACCGTCGCGGCCATCGCCGGTTCCCTCGCCGGCGCGGTCCACGGCTCGCGGGCACTCCCCGCAGCACTCGTCGAGACGGTGCACGGCTGGCCTGGCCTCCGCAGCGGCGACCTCGAAGCGCTCGTCGACTCCGCCGTTGTCATCTAAAATAGAGATGTAAAACTGTTGGCAATATCTCCGTAACATATTCGAAACGAGGAGCCATGCGCTCACCAGGCCGCAGCGACGTCTCGCTCACACAGCTCCGCTACTTCGTCGCGGCCGCCGAGCACGGCAGCATGACCTGGGCAGCCGACGAGCTGTTCGTCGCCCAGTCCGCCGTCTCAACGGCCATCGCCAACCTCGAGACCGCCGTCGGCGCGCAACTCCTCATCCGCCGCCGAGCCAAGGGGCTGCAGCTCACCGCGACCGGCGCCGACTTCCTCGTCCGCGCGCGCGGCATCCTCGCCTCCGTCGACGACGCCCTCGGCGCCCTCCGCCCCGAGAACACGGCCGGCCGCCTCACCGTCGGCTGCTTCCGCACCCTCGCACCCTTCTACCTGCCATCCGTCATCAGCGGACTCGCCGACGAGCATCCCGAACTCCTCGTCGACGTCACCGAGATGACCGCCGAGCAGGTCCCGGATGCGCTCGCCAGCCAGGCCATCGAGATCGCCCTCACCTACGACCTGGGCTTGGACGCCGCCGTCGAGCGCGAGGTGCTCGCCGAAGTTCCCCTCTACGCGGCCGTCAGCGTGCACCATCCACTCGCCGACCGCGACAGCGTGAGCCTCGCCGAACTCGCCGAGCTGCCCATGGTGCTGCTCGACATGCCCGTCAGCCGCGACTACTTCCTCCAGTGGTTCACGCGCGCCGGCCTCCGCCCCCACGTGCGCTACCGGTTCGCGAGCTTCGAGGCCGTGCGCGCCATGGTAGGAAGCGGGCACGGATTCACGCTCCTCAACCAGCAGCCGCGTGTCGCCTCCACCTACTCCGGCGGCGAACTGCGGCACCTGCACATCACCGATGACCTGCCGCCCCTCGAGCTCGTGCTCGCCCGCTCCGGAGGCTCGAAGCAGCTCACCAAGAAGGCCGAGCTCTTCGCCGCCCAGTGCAGGAAGTCAGTCGCCGAGCAGGACGCGACGGCGCCTCACGGCGCCTGGTAGACGACCACCCCGCCGAGGTACGTGCGGCGCACGCTCGCCGAACCGTAGGCGTCGAGGTCGCTGAGGTCGGCGTCCACCCACACCAGGTCGGCGAGGCGGCCGGCCTCGAGCCGACCCGTGTCACCCTCGAGCCGGTTCACCCAGGCCGCCTCCGCGAGGTACGCGTCCAGGGCGACCCCGAGCGGCAGGGCCTGCTCGCCGAGCAGCGGATGCGTGAGCACGCCATCGCCGATCGCGTGCGGATCCTCGACCAGCCCAGTGCGCGTCACGGCCGTGCGAATCGACCAGAGCGGATTCGGCGTGGTCACCGGCCAGTCGCTGCCGCCCACGATGCGCGCCCCCGCACGATGCAGATCACCGAACGGGAAATGCGTCAGCTCCCGCTCGGGGCCGAGCAGCGGCAGCTTGCGGTGCACGATCTCCTCGTCCCGCCGCGCCCACACCGCCGTGACGTTCGCCGCCACGTCGAGCTCCGCGAACCGCGCGATGTCGGACGGGTCGATCAGGTCAAGGTGCGCCACGTGGTGGCGATTCCCGCGGCGCCCATTGCGACGGATCGCCGCCTCCACCGCGTCGAGCGCGTGCCGGGTCGCCGCGTCGCCGACGGCGTGGAAGTGCACCTGGAAGTCGGCCGCGTCGAGCGCCGTCGTCAGCTCGACAAGCGCCTCGGGGGAGAGGAAGGCGATGCCCACGTCTCCCGGGTGCCCCTCGAACGGCTCGAGCATCGACGCCGTGTGGTTCTCCACCATGCCGTCGATCATGACCTTCACGGTGCCCGCATCCACCCCCACCTCCGCGGCCTCCGCCCGGACGCGCTCGAAGTCGGCGATCTGCTCCACGCCACGCGCACGGTCCCACCACTGCGCGAGCACGACCCGCGCGGTCAGGCGGCCGTCGGCTGCGAGGCGCAGGTACGCGGGGAGCGGGTTCGGGCCGAGGTCGCTGTCGCCGACGGCCGCGTCCTGCCACGCCGTGACCCCCACCGAGTGGAGCTCGTGCTGCGCGGCCTCGAGGGCCGCCTCGACAAGCGCCTCGTCGGGTGCCGGCATGAGGTGCTCGACCAGCGCGACCGCCGACTCCAGCAGCATGCCCGTCGGCTGGCCCAGTCCGTCGCGGATGAGGCGGCCGCCCTGCGGATCCGGAGTCGCCCTGTCGATCCCGGCGGCCCGCAATGCCGCAGTGTTCACCCACATGCCGTGCGCGTCGTGGCTGTGCAGCATGATGGGCCGCTCGTCGATGCCCTCCAGCTCGGCCGCCGTCGGGAACCCGCCCTCGAAGACGTCGCCGAACCAGCCGCCGCCCGTCAGCACCGGCGCCGTCGGGTTCGCGGCCGCGTAGTCGGCGATGAGCCGCAGGTACTCGCCGCGGTCGTGCACGGGCTTGAGGTCGATGCCGAGCGATTGCAGCCCCGCGAGCAGCGGATGCACGTGCGCGTCCTGGAACCCCGGGAGCAGCGTCCCGCCCGCCAGGTCGACCAGGTGCGCGGCGGTCTGGAGCTCGCCGCCGTCGGGGATCACGTCGACGATCCGGTCGCCGATGACCAGCAGCGACGCCCGCTCGAAGGCGCCCGCGCCGAGGTACAGCGTGCCGTTCGTGAAGAGGGTGGCGTCCATGGGGCTCCCGTCTCGCGCGGCCGCGGTGACCGACGCTCCTCGCCACACTGAGCACCCCATGTTTCGTATGCATTTCGCCGATATTGCTGGTCAATTGCATCTCTCTTTTGGATCTCGAGCTTCGAGTCTCGCTATTTGCTTGTCGCCCGGGACCTGCCGATTCTTGACCCAAGCCGCTCCCGGCGAATCCGTCCCGGAAGGACCCTCATGACCACCACCAAGAACGCACTCCGCACCGTGGGCGCCCTCGCGTTGAGCGCCGCGCTGCTCGCCACCACCGCCTGCACGGCGGACTCGGCAGCCTCGAGCGAAGGCGACGCGGAAGCCGTCGGGATGGGCATCCAGCCCTGGCTCGGCTACGGCCCCTGGTACATCGCGCAGGAGAACGGCTACTTCACCGACGCCGGCGTCGAGGTCGAGATCACGAACTTCATGAACGACGCCGACATGACCGCGGCCTTCGCCGCCGACCGCATCCAGGTCGCGAACGTCGCAAGCCACAGCGCGCTCCAGTTCATCGAGCAGGGCCTCGACGTCAGCATCGTGCTGCTGCTCGACGCGTCCCTCACGGCCGACGCCATCCTCTCCGACGGCAGCGTCACCGACGTCGCCGACCTGGCCGGCCAGCAGGTCGCCTTCGAGGAAGGCTCCGTCAGCAACCTCCTCCTCGGCTACGCGCTGCAGGAGAACAGCCTCTCGCTCGACGACATCGAGCCCGTCCCCATGGACCCCTCCGAAGCGGCAACCGCGCTCATCGGCGGCAGCGTCCCCGTCGCCGTCACCTACGAGCCCTACATCTCCGAGGCCCGGTCCTCCAGCCCCGACATCACCGAGATCTACACGGCGGCCGAGAACGCCGGCCTCATCAGCGACGTCCTCGTCGTCGACAACACCTACCTGGCCGAGAACGGCGAGACCGTGCAGGGCATCGTCGACGCGTGGGGCCCATCCATCGACTTCTACGAGTCGGACACCGACGCGGCGCGCGCGATCATCGCCGAGAACATCGGCAGCGACGTCGAGTCGCTCGACAGCGCCTTCGACGGCGTGCAGTTCTTCACCCTCGAGGAGAACGCCACCGAGCTCGGCGGCCACTACCTCGAGACCGTCCTCCCCAGCGTCGACAGCGTCGCCACCGACATCGGCATCCTCACGGGCGGCACCGACCTCCCCTCCGTCGTCGACCTCACCTTCGTCGGCGGCGCCGAGTAGACACCGGCACCGCGGCAGCACAGGCACCCAGCACCCCGGCACCAGTAGCCACCGGCGCACAGCAACCACAGGAGACCAGAGCCCCATGGCAGTTCAGAGCACGGCCCCGGTCGCGAGCACGCAGCCCGCGACCGGGGCGCGCCGGAAGCCGGTCAGAGCACCGCTCACCAGGCGCCAATACCTCGTCACGTCCGTCATCACCTTCATCCTGCTGCTCGCGGCATGGACGGCGATCTCGACCAGCGGCCTCGTCCGCCCCCTCTTCCTGCCGTCGCCGATCGCGGTCACCGAGAAGCTCATCGACCAGGGCGTCAACGGCCAGCTCTGGTCGGACATCGCCGTCAGCACCTACCGCGTCATGGTCGGCTACCTCCTGGCCAGCGTCATCGCCGTGCCGATCGGCGTGCTCTGCGGCTCCATCCCGCGGGTCGAGGCCGCGATCGAGCCGATCATGGACTTCATCCGCTACATGCCGGTCGTCGCGTTCGTTCCGCTGACCATCCTCTGGGTCGGCACCGACGACTCGCAGAAGGTGCTCATCATCTTCCTCGGCACCTTCTTCCAGCAGGTGCTCATGGTCGCCGACGCCGTGCGGCGCGTGCCCATGTCGTACCAGAACCTCGGCGCGACGCTCGGCCTCAGCCGCACCAAGATCCTCATCCGCATCGTCTTCCCCTCCGCGCTCCCGCGGATCTGGGATGCGCTCCGCATCAGCCTCGGCTGGGCCTGGACCTGGCTCGTGGTCGCCGAGCTCGTCGCCGCGACCGAGGGCATGGGCTACCGCATCACGCAGGCGCAGCGCTTCCTCGAGACCGACCTCATCATCGGCTACGTGATCGTGCTCGGGCTCCTCGGCCTCCTCTTCGACCAGGTCATGCGCGGGCTCGGCCGGCGCTTCTTCCGCTACCTGAAGGGACGTGTCTGATGACCGTCGAAACCGCCCTCCGCGACCCCAAGGTCGTCGTCTCCGACGTCACGAAGCGCTTCGGCGAGGTGACCGCGCTCGCCGATGTCGACCTCGTGCTCGGCGACCGCGAGTTCGTCTCCGTCGTCGGCGCATCCGGATGCGGCAAGAGCACCCTGCTCTCCGTCATCGCCGGCCTCGAGGCGCCCACCTCCGGCACCGCGTCGCTCAGCGGCCACGAGATCCTCGGGCCGGGCCGCGACCGCGGCGTCGTGTTCCAGCAGGCGACGCTGCTGCCGTGGCTCAGCGCCATCGACAACGTCGTCTTCGCCCTCGACGGCGAGCCGGGCCTGACGAAGAAGCAGCGCATCGACCGGGCTCGGGACGTGCTCGACCAGGTCGGCCTGACCGGCTTCGAGTCGAAGTACCCGGCGCAGCTCTCCGGCGGCATGCAGCAGCGCGTGGCCCTCGCCCGCTCGCTCGCCTACGGCCCGGACGTGCTCCTCATGGATGAGCCCTTCGGTGCCCTCGACGCGCTCACCCGACGCACCATGCAGGAGCTGCTCACCGAGGTCTGGGAGCGCCACCGCATGACGGTCATGCTCATCACCCACGACATCGAGGAGGCCGTCTTCCTCTCCGACCGCGTCATCGCGATGACCCCGCGCCCCGGCAAGGTCGCGGCCGAGTACGCGATCGACCTCCCCCGCCCCCGCGAGGTCGACGTGCTCGGCAGCCCCGAGTTCCACGGCTACTACACGGAGATCCTCGACCTCATCCACCGCGGCTGATGACGGTGCCGCGGCCCGGCATACTGAAGAGATGTCACACGAAGCTGAAGCCGACCGCCGATGGATGCAGAACGCGATCCGGATGCTCGAAGCCGACGCCAACCGCAGCGCTGACACGCACCTGCACGTCTTCCCGCTGCCGCGCGAGTGGGGCATCGACCTGTACCTGAAGGACGAGTCGGTGCACCCGACGGGCTCGCTCAAGCACCGCCTCGCCCGCTCCCTCATCCTGTATGCCATCGTGAACGGGCAGGTGGGGCCGCGCACGACACTCGTCGAGGCGTCGAGCGGTTCCACGGCCGTGTCGGAGTCGTACTTCGCCCGGATGCTCGGGCTGCCGTTCGTGACCGTCGTGCCGCGAACCACGAGTCCGGAGAAGATCGAGCTCATCGAGTTCTACGGCGGCCGCTGCCACCTGGTCGACGAGCCGCTGCAGGTCTACTCGGAGGCGGAGCGCCTCGCCGCCGACGTCGACGGGCACTACCTCGACCAGTTCACGAACGCCGAGCGCGCCACCGACTGGCGAGGGAACAACAACATCGCCGAGAGCGTCTACTCGCAGATGTCGCTCGAGCGTTTCCCCATTCCGAGCTGGATCGTCGTCAGCGCCGGAACCGGCGGCACCTCCGCCACCTTCGGTCGCTACGCCAGGTACTGCGGGCACGACACCCGCCTCGCGGTCGTCGACCCGGAGGGGTCGGCGTTCTACGAGGCCTGGAAGACGGGCGACCGCACCCACGCGACCGGCCGGGGGTCCAAGATCGAGGGCATCGGACGCCCGCGCGTGGAGCCGTCGTTCATCGAGACGGTCATCGACGACATGATCCAGGTGCCGGATGCGGCCTCGGTCGCGGCGATCCGCGTCCTCCGTGAGAAGACGCAGCACTGGGCGGGCGGATCGACGGGAACGAACCTCGTCGGCGCGTTCCAGATCATCGCCCGCATGCTCGCCGCGGGGGAGCAGGGCAGCGTCGTGACACTCATCTGCGACGGGGGAGCGCGCTACGCGAACACGTACTACGACGATGCCTGGGTTGCGGCCCAGGGGTGGGACCTCGAGCCGCACCTCGAGCGGATGCACCGCTTCCTCGACACGGGCACCTGGGTCGACTGACTTGGCTGCGGCCGGTCAGACGACCTTCTTGACGACGCTCGATTTCAGCTGCATCTGCCCGAAGCCGGGCACCTTCGCGTCGATGTCGTGGTCGCCGACTCCGTCGGAGATGAGGCGGATGCCGTTGACCTTCGTGCCGACCTTCACGGTTCCGCCTCCCGCGCCCTTGACCTTCAGGTCTTTCGCGATCGTGACGGAGTCGCCGTCGGCGAGCACGTTCCCGACCGCATCCTTGATCGCCGGTGCCGCGTCGCTGTCGCGGTCGCGGTCAGCGTCAGCGTCGCCCGGCGCCCACTCGTGCCCGCACATCGGGCAGACCAGCAGCGCACCCATCTCGTAGGCGAGGTCGCTTGCGCATTCCGGGCACGGGGGCAGCTGCTCAGGCATCGAAGGTGGCCTCCAGGAGAACTCGCCGATCAGGGAACATCGACCACGTTAGGGCACCGGGCGGCCCGATCTCGCCGATCCCGTGTTGCGTGCGCAACCGTGCGAGTCCATTTTCTGGACAACTGTCCTAAACTTGCTAGGCTCGTGGTGTGCCAACGACCGCCACACCCCGCTCGCCCGACCCTCGTCCAGCCCGCACCCAGGCCGCGATCATCGACGCGGTCGAGCGCCTCTCGGCTCTCGGCGAGGAGGTCACCGTGCCGGCGATCGTCGCCGAAGCCGGCGTGAGTCGCTCGACGTTCTACACGCAGTTCCGCGACCTCGACGCGCTTGCCGTGCGCATCCTCACCGAGGTGTTCGCCGAGATCGAGGCGCTGGATTTGCGACTCCGCGCAGCCGCGACCCCCATCGAGACGGCGAGGGCGACCACGTCGCAGCTCGTCGCCGAGTTCGCGAAGCGGCGCACCCTCTACGCAGGGGTGCTCGGCAGCCGAACGACGACGGAGGCCCACCGGACGGTGCGCGCCGCGTTCGCCGACCAGGCCCTCGGCACCATGCAGCTCACCGTGCCGGAGGGCCTCGACCCGAAGGTCGCGGCCGACTACGTCGCCGGCGGCACGCTGGCCGTGCTCACCGCCTGGCTGCTCAGCGACGCCCCCGAACCCACCGAGCGCGTGCAGCAGCAGCTGCTCGCGCTCCTCCCGACCTGGCTCATCAACGAAGACAAGGACCCAACCTCATGACCCGTACCTACGTCGTCACCGGCTCCGCCTCCGGAATCGGCAAGGCCACCGCCGAGAAGCTCCGCGCCGACGGGCACACCGTCATCGGCGTCGACCTCAAGGGCGCCGACATCAACGCCGACCTCACGACCGCCGAGGGCCGGGAGGCGCTCGTCACCCGCGCGAGCGAGCTCAGCGGTGGAGTCGTCGACGGTGTGCTGGCCATCGCGGGCCTCGTCATCCCGGCCCCCGTCACCGTCGCCGTGAACCACTTCGGGGCCGTCGCGACCCTGGAGGGGCTGCGGCCGCTGCTCGCGAAGTCCGACGCGCCACGCGCCGCGGTCGTCGCGTCCCTCGCCGCCCTCGAGGAGGTCGACGGGCAGCTGCTCGATCTCATCGAGTCCGGCGACGAGGCCGCCGCCCTCGCCTACGCCGACTCGCTCGGTGCGACCGCCAACGCGACCGGCTCGTCGGTGCTCTACACGACCTCGAAGCTCTCCATCGCGCGCTGGGTGCGCAAGAACGCGCCGAGCGCCGAGTGGGCGAAGGCCGGCATCGCGCTCAACGCCGTCGCCCCAGGCGTCATCCTCACGCCGATGACCGCCGCGGCCCTCGAGACCGAAGAGGGCCGAGCGGCACTGGATGCTGGCGCCCCGGCACCCTACGGAGGCCCGGCCGCCGACCCCCGCCAGGTGTCCAACCTCCTCGCCTGGCTCACGAGCGAGGACAACGGCTACGTCACCGGCCAGATCATCTTCATCGACGGCGGAGCTGAGAGCATCCGCCGACCCGAGCTCGTCTGACTGGCGGCCGCTCGCGTCGGCAGGCGTCAGCGGGCGTCGGCAACCGTCGCCGATAGGTCACTTTCGCACCGTGTGGAGCGCTCGGGTGGGGTGAAAGTGCCCCATTGTTGGCGGGTACATCCCACAGTCTCGCCTGTAGGTCACTTTCGCGCCGTGTTCAGCGCTCGGGTGGGGTGAAAGTGCCCCATTGTTGGCGGGTACATCCCACCCCCTCGCGTGTGGGTCACTTTCGCACCGTGTGGAGCGCGCAGGTGGGGTCAAAGTGCCCCATCGGCGGAGGCGGAGGCGGCGGCGGCGGCGGGGAGAGCCGCGGGGCGAGCGGACCGGTCCGGCTAGGCTGGGGTGGATGGACGACTCCCTGGTGCTCAGAAGCGTACTTTCGCTCGTGATGATCGGATCCGGACTCCTCGTGGTCTGGATGGCGAGCGCGGCAGCCTCCGGTCAGCTGCAGCGGAACTCGCTCGCGGGCATCCGCACGCCGAGCACGATGGCGAGCGATGTGGCGTGGGTCGCGGCGCACGTGCGGGCGAAGCGCCCAACGATGATCGCCGGATACCTCGCGCTGGCGACCGGCCTTGTTGTCCTCATCCCGATGCCGGAGTGGGGGATCGCGGTGGTCATGCTCGGCGGATGCGGGGCGCTGCTCGGATTCGTGCTCTACGGGGGTCGCGTGGGCGTCCAGGCTGCGAAAGCCGTGCTGAAAGCTCCCGGCGCCAAGCCTGCAGACGAGGCTGGCGCCTAGTCCGTGGGTGGCACGTCGCCGTCCATGACCACCGACTGCGTGTCCTCATCCCACGTGAAGGTCGCCTGGACCCGCCCGCTGGATTCGGCGTTCGCCTCACCGGGCAGCGTGTACGTGTAGGTCACCTCGATGCTCGCGTCGTCCAGGCGGGCGACGCTGGGCAGGAAGCCGTACGCGTCCGCGGTCGCGGTGCCCAGGTAGCGGCCCTGGTTGAAGAGCATGATGTGGCACGGCGTGGAAACGGTGCCGCCAGACAGCGTCACCACGACGTAGGAGAGTTCCGCGCACTCGTCGTACGTTGCCGCGTCTGGCGTGGCGGCGACCCACTCGTTCGACTCGAGGCCCGGGAACGGGGCGATGGAGCCGATCGACGCCGAGACGGCTTCCTCCTGCGTGAGTCCGGAGCACGCAGGCACCTCCGGCGTGGCGGTTGCCGTCTCCGCCGGACTGGCCGGCGGTGCCGACGCCGGAACGGTCTGCGTGACCGTGACGGTCGGGGCGGCGGATTCGGGGGCCGCCGACGGCGAGCATCCGGTCAGTGCGACCAGCGTCAATGCCGCACACGCGACGACAGATGGTGTCAGGAAGCGGGGAGCCATGCCCGCAACCTAGCACCGGGACTCAGGCGGATGGCCCGGCTTTTGCTTCGATTTCCACGAACGTGAACGGTACGTCGCGGTCGTTGACGAGGTTGTGGTGGGCTCCGGGCTCTCGGCTGTAGCTGACACCCGCCGTGCACTCCATTGCGAACGGGGCCGCCGACGTCGTCTCGACCGTCAGGGTGCCGGTGGTCTGCGGCACCACCACGTAGGGCAGCTCGTGGGTGTGCCAGCCGGTCTCCGCTCCGGGCGCGAACCGCCACTCGGTCACGCGGAAGCGATCGTCGTCGACCTGGATGGTTGGGGTGGCGCTGGGGCGGGTCATGTCTCGACGCTAGCGGCTGCGGTGCGTGCCACGCGTGCGCCTAGTTCTGCTCCTCTGCCGGGTCCTCGTCTTCCTGCTTCGTCTCCTCGGTGCGGTCGCGCAGCTTGTCGGCCATCGCGGCTGCACCCTCGCGTCCGTGCTCGCTCTCGACCTGTTCGATGATGTCGCGCAGGTTCTCGCCGCCGGTCGAGTCGTCGGATGCGGGGGACGCGTTCTGTGAGGTGGTCATGCCGCGACCGTACGCACCGAGGCTGGGCGGCGGCACATCACCGCCGGACTGCGGGCTCCCGTGGGTCCGCGGGGCGCTCGCTCCGCTGCAGCCCCAGCTTCTCGATCGCCCGCACCGCGTCGCGTCCCGCCCGGTTCGCGCCGACCGTCGACTGCGACGGGCCGAAGCCGATGAGGTGGATGCGCGGCTCGTCGGCGACCTGCGTGCCGCGCATCGTGATGCCGCCTCGGGCGTTGCGCAGCCCGAGCCCGTCGAGGTGCGCGAGGTCGGCGCGGAACCCCGTGGCCCACAGGATCGCGTCGACCGGCGTGAAGGACCCGTCGGCCTCGCGCACGCCGTCCGGCTCGATGGCGGTGAACATGGGCCGCCGCTCGAGCGCGCCCCGATCCCGGGCCGCTACCGCGTAGGTCGACCAGCCGAGGCCCGTGTACGAGACGACGCTGCTCGACGGCTTGCCCGCCTCGACGTCGGCCGTCACCTTCGCGATGGTGCTGCGCCCCTCCACCTCCGGGTTGAAGCCGTTCTCGAGGAAGACCGGCTCGCGTCGCGTGTACCAGAACGTCTGCGCCCCGCGCGAGATCTCCTCGAGCTGCTGCACTGCCGAGATGCCGCCGCCGACGACCGCGACCCGCTGGCCTTCGAAGGCCGACGCCGACACGTAGTCGCGCGTGTGCAGCTGCGTGCCGCGGAACGAATCCTGGCCCGGGATGCTCGGCAGCAGCGGGTTGTTCCACGTTCCGGTCGCGTTGATGATCGCGTCGGCGCGCCACCCTCCGGCGCCGTCGGTCGCGACGAGGAGCGCTCCCTGCGGGTCGTCATCGATGCGCGACACCTCGAGCACCCGAACGGGGCGCAGGATGGGCAGGGGCTTCGCGCGCTCGAACTCGGCGAAGTACCGGGGGACC
Organism: Pseudoclavibacter sp. RFBI5; assembly: GCF_002931395.1. NCBI lineage: Bacteria > Bacillati > Actinomycetota > Actinomycetes > Micrococcales > Microbacteriaceae > Pseudoclavibacter > Pseudoclavibacter sp. RFBI5. Next base: position 49,247 of record NZ_PSYA01000006.1, read on the forward strand.
GCGTCGCGACTCGGCTCGTCCTCGCTGCCAGGGGTGCGCGCGAACGTGGGCAGGTCGAAGATGCCGTTCACGGTCGCCATCGTCAGGGACTCCCAGCGGTGCTGCCATGCGCCGCCGGGCTTGGGGTTCGCATCCAGCAGCACGAAGGTGCGCTCGGCGTCCGGCTCGTCGAGGGCGCTCGCGAAGCCGCGCCGCGACAGGTGGAAGCCGGCCGAGAGGCCCGCCTGGCCGGCGCCGATGACGACGACCGTCGCGGAGCGTGGTGCCTCAGACACGGTCGGCGCCGCCCTCCGCCTCGTCGAGCCCCAGGTGCTCGCGCAGGGCCTCCGTGATCGACGCCACCTGGGTCAGCTGCTCGGGCGACAGGGCGTCGAGGAAGAGTTCCTGGATGGCCTTGAGGTGGGGCACCGAGCCGCGCCGGAACGCGGCGGCGCCCTCCTCGGTGAGGCTCACCACCGAACCCCGAGTGTCGTCGGCGCAGGGGTCGCGGCGCAGGAGGCCGCGCTTCTCCATGCGGCCGAGCTGATGCGAGAGGCGACTGCGCTCCCAGCCGATCGTCGCCGCGAGCTCCGACGAGCGCAGTGAGCGGCTGGGCGCCTCGCGCAGTGCGAGCAGGACGCTGTAGTCGCCCGTCGAGAGCGCTGACTCGCTCTGCATGCGGCTCGCGAGGCGCGAGTTCAGCACGCTCGTGGTCTCGATGAACCCGCGCCAGACCCGCAGCTCCTCGGCGCTGATCTGCGTTCGCTTCTGCGTGCCCATGGGGGTCCTCCGTCGCTCGTGTCGCCCCCATCATGCCACGTAGTTGACATATCAACTACTCGGATGCATGATTGACGCGTCAACTACCTGGAGGACCCATGAGCACGCAGAAGGGCACGCAGATGAGCGGAGTGGATGCAGCCCAGTTCGGATTCGAGATCGGCCTCAACTCGTTCGGCGACGTGCCGAACGTCGACGGCCGTCCCATGTCCGACGCCGAGACGGTGCGCCTGCTCGTCGACGAGGCGCGCCTCGCCGAGCGAGTCGGCCTCGACGTCTTCAGCATCGGCGAGCACTACCGGGAGGGCTTCGTCGACTCCGCGACCCCCGTCATCCTCGCTGGCATCGCCGCGGCGACGGAGCGCATCGGGCTCGGCTCTGCCGTCACCGTCCTCAGCACGAACGACCCCGTGCGCCTCTACACCGAGTTCTCGACCCTGGACGCGCTCTCGAACGGGCGCGCGCAGATGGTCGTGGGGCGCGCATCCCAGACACAGTCGTTCCCGCTCTTCGGCTACGACATCGCCGACTACGAGCAGCTCTTCGAGGAGAAGCTCGACCTCTTCATGCAGCTGCAGCGCAACTCCTCGGTGACCTGGTCTGGCACGGTCCGCGCGCCGCTCGTCGACCAGACCCTGCACCCGACGATGCGCCCTGGCGGCATCCCCACGTGGGTCGGCGTCGGCGGCAGCCCCGACTCGGTCGTGCGGGCGGCGCGCTACGGTCTGCCGCTCATGCTCGCCATCATCGGCGGCCAGCCCGAGCGATTCGCCGGCCACGTCGACCTCTACCATCGCGCGCTCGAGAAGTTCGGGATGCCCGCGAATCGCGTCGGCCAGCACGCGCTCGGCCTCGTCGCCGAGACCGACGAGGAAGCGGCCGAGACCTGGTGGGAGTCGTGGAAGCCCATGGTCGAGATGATGGGCAGGGAGCGCGGCTTCTCCCCGCCCACGAAGGACCGCTACCTCCAGGAGCTCGAGACGGGCGCACTCTTCGTCGGCTCCCCGGACACGGTCGCGAAGAAGATCGTGCGCATGGTCGAGGCGCTGCGCATCAGCCGCTTCGACCTCAAGTACGACGTCATCGGCCTGCCGGCGGATGCACGCTCGCAGACCATCACCCTGCTCGGCACCGAGGTCGCACCCCGCGTGCGCGCCCTGCTCGCGAAGGAGTCCATCGATGTCTGACGCTCAGCCCACCCCGGGCCGGACGGCAGCGAGCCTGCCCACGATCGGCATCCTGGGGGCCGGCAAGGTCGGCACGGTACTCGCTCGCCTCCTCATCGCGAGCGGCTACCGGGTGCTCATCGCGGGTTCCGGCTCCCCGAGCAAGATCGAGCTCATCATCGACGTGCTCGTGCCCGGCGCGACCACGGGCACCAGCGCCGAGGTGGCCCGGCAGGCCGACGTCGTCATCCTCGCGCTGCCGCTCGGGAAGGCCCTGCCGCTCGATGGGCACGAGGCGATTCCGCGCGACGAGCTGCGCGGGAAGCTCGTCATCGACGCCATGAACTACTGGTGGGAGATCGACGGCGTGCGCGATGACCTCAACGACTCGTTCACGGCAACAAGCGAGTTCGTCCAGGAGCTGCTCTCCGAGTCGCGAGTCGTCAAGGCCTTCAACCACATGGGCTACCACGACCTCGACGAGGGGCCGAAGCCCGCTGGCGCCGTCGGCAGGAGGGGGATCGGCATCGCGGGCGACGACCCCGCGGACATCGCCGACGCCTCGCTGCTCGTGGATGCGGCCGGCTTCGACCCCGTGCTCGTCGGCACCCTGCACGACAGCTTCTCCCTGCAGCCGGGCAGCGAGCTCTTCGGTGCGAACTTCGCCGCAGCGGAGGTGCGCTCGACCGCCGCGCGCTTCCCGAGCACCGAGCGGGGCCTCGAACTCGAGGCTCTCCGCACGGAAGGGATGAGCACGGTACCAGCCGGGCAACCGCGATCCTGAGTTGCGCCAAGCTGCCGCACACCGCGCATCCACGTGCGGATGCTGGACTCATCGCATGGCGCAATCGCGTCGAACCGACGAAGTGAAGGAGACCGAATGGTATTCGAGAACATCGGCGACAAGGCAGCGCAGGCGGCGAACAGCGAGCAGGGCGAGCAGTTCACCGATCACGCGTTCGACGCGGCCGGAGACCACGCGGACACCGCGATCGGCAATCAGCACGACGAGCACATCCAGAAGATGCGCGACGGCGCCGACGCGGCAGTCGGCACCGAGTAGCACCGTCATCGCGGCGCTGCCGCAGACCACGAAGGCCCGCCCAGGTGGCGGGCCTTCGTCGTCTGCTGGCGGGCAGTCGCTGGCGCTGGTGGCACGGCGTCAGCGGATGCGGGTGCGCAGCTCCTCGGTCGACGTAACGCCGTCGTCGATCACGGCTCGGGCCGCGTCGCGGAGCGCTTCGCTCTCGCCGACGTCCCAGAGCAGCACGCCGACGGGTGCCCCCGACTCGTCGCGGAAGTAGGTGACGCGGCTCTGGTCGGACTCACCGGACTCGGGGAGCGGTACGTCCAGCACGTCGAGCTCCGGGTCGAGGGTGCCGACCGCTTCCCACCGCGTGCCGAACACCATCGAGTAGAAGTACGGGGTGTGCGAGTAGGGCTCGGCGGCGCCCGCCATCGAACGGCCCGCGGCCGCCCCCATCTCGGTGGCGTTGTCGACGTGCTCGACGCGCGTCTGGCCGAGCACCGGGTCCGGGTAGACGGCGATGTCGCCGGCCGCCCAGATGGCCGGGTCGATGGTGCGGAGCTGCTCGTCGACGACCACGCCTCCGTCGTCGACCACGAGGCCGGAGTCCTCCGCCAGGTCGACGACGGGCTTCGCTCCGAGGCCGAACACGACGAAGTCGGCCTCCGTCTCCGCTCCGTTGTCGAACACGACGGTCACACCATCCGGGGTGGTCGCGGGGGAGGGGGCGCCAGTCGCGGTCTCCACGGTCTCGGCGGTCTCGGCTGCCTCCGCGGTCGCCTCGTCGTAGGGTGCCCGCACCTCGGCGCGCACGCGCTCGACGCGGCGCCCGGGCACGAGCCCCACGCCGTGCTCCACGAACAGCGCCTGGAATCGTTCGGCGAGCGACGGCGGGAACGTGGATGCGCCGAGCACCTCGTCGGGGAAGACCAGGTCGACCTCCACGTGGTTCTGCGCGAGGGCCGCCGCGATCTCCGTGCCGATGTACCCGCCGCCGACGACGACCGCGTGGGTGTTCCCCTCGCTGAGCTCGCGCAGGCGTCGGTAATCGCTCGCCGAGCGGAAGAAGAGGATGCGCGTGCTCTCGGGCACGTCGATCTCGACGGGCTTCGAGCCTGTCGCGAGCAGCAGCTTGCCGTAGCTGACGGTCTCGCCGGTGTCGGTCGTGACGGTCTTCGCCTCGCGGTCGATGCCCGTCACGAGCGTGCCGAGCGTGATCTCGGCGCCCGTCGCGTCGCTCGTGCCGAGCGGCGTCTGCTCCCACGTGAAGTCGGGGTCGACCCAGAGCTTCTTCGAGAGCGCGGGCCGAGCGTAGGGTTCGTCGACGTCGGCGCTCAGGATGCCGATGGTGCCCGTGTCGTCTCGTTCGCGGATGCCGCGGGCGGCCGCATCCGCGACCATTCCTCCGCCGATGATCAAGTAGTCGTAAGCGCTCATGTGCTCGAGGCTACGAACCGAGCTCGGGTGGCGCCTGGGAGCGGGGGCGGGGAGTTGCCCTCGGCCCGGGCTCGCCCGTGCGGCGAATTGGAAAGCGCTCCCTGCATCACTGACGGTTGTCTCGCGGATCATTCCACGTTATGTTGGAGCAATCGGGAAAGCGGTTACCCACTGTGAGAGCTCAACCGGGTGCCGCGTTCGACCGAGTCCCCTCTTACAACGCTGTAAGGAGCTCCGCATGACGAGCGCAACCACAAACACCCCAGTCATCGGCTCGCCGACTGACGCAACGCCCCCACCCGTGAAGCGACGCTCCATCGCCAAGGGACTCTCCGGCTACACCTACCCGGCCATCTTCCTCATCGTCGCGTTCGCGGCCTGGTGGGCGGTGACGGAGACCGGAACCGTCGCCTCCTACATCCTGCCCTCGCCCGCCGACACCCTCGCGGCGTTCACCGACAACCCGCAGTACCTGTGGGACAACACGTGGGTGACCACCGTCGAGACCGTCATCGGCTTCGCCCTCTCCGTGGTCCTCGGCGTCGCGGTCGCCGTGATCATGGTCTACTCCCGCACCCTCGAGCGCACCTTCTACCCGCTGATCCTGTTCGCGCAGGTCATCCCGAAGATCGCCATCGCGCCGCTCTTCATCGTGTGGATGGGGTTCGGTCCCGAACCGAAGATCCTCGTCGCCGTGCTCATGGCCTTCTTCCCCATCGTCATCGCCGGCATCAGCGGTCTCCGCACGATCGACCCCGAGATCCTGGAGCTCACGAGCACCATGGGCGCCTCACGATGGAAGACGTTCGTGAAGGTGCGCTTCCCCGCCGCGCTGCCGGAGCTGCTCTCCGGCATGAAGGTCGCCGCGACGCTCGCCGTCACGGGAGCCGTCGTCGGCGAGTTCGTCGGCGCCAACGCCGGCCTCGGCTACGTCATCCTGCAGGCCAACGGCAACGTCGACACCGCCATGCTGTTCGCCGCCCTCATCATCATGTCCCTCCTCGGCATCCTCCTCTTCGCCGTCATCCTCGTCGCTGAGCGCTTCCTCGTGCCCTGGCACGCGTCGCGTCGCAACCTCGAGAGCTGACAGCAGCCATCTCCCACCACCTCGACCCTCACCGCCTCGACCCACAACTGGAAAGGCCCCTCATGTCAAAGAAGACAATCCGCAACGGGCTCGTCACCGCCGTCGCCGCCAGCGCGCTCCTCCTCACCGCGTGCTCCGGGAACGCATCCCCCGAACCGGGAGCCGCCGGAGCTGACGGCGAAGCCGGCCTCACCGACGTGACGCTCATGCTCAACTGGTACCCGTACGGCGAGCACGCCCCCTTCTACTACGGGGTCGAACAGGGCATCTTCGAAGAGCACGGCATCAACCTCACGATCCAGGCGGGCCAGGGGTCGACGAAGACCGCCCAGGCCGTCGGCCAAGGGCAGGTGGACTTCGGCTGGGCAGACACCCCGGCCGTGCTCGCCAACATCGACAAGGGCGTGAGCATCCGCAGCGTCGGGGTCTTCCTGCAGACCACGCCGTCCGCCGTGCAGGTCTTCACCGACTCCGGCATCTCGACGCCCGCCGACCTCAAGGGCAAGACCATCGCGACGTCCGCGGGAGACGCGCCGACGACGACGTTCCCGCTCTACCTGGAAGCCGCCGGCCTGGAAGAGGGGGATGTCACGCAGCAGAACCTCGACGCCGCCGGCAAGATGGCCGCGATGATCAACGAGCAGGTCGACGGGCTCATCGGCTTCGCCCACGACCAGGGCCCGACGATCGCCGCGCAGAGCGGCAAGGACGTCACCTACCTGAAGTACTCCGACGTCGGACTGAACTTCTTCAGCAACGGCCTCATCGCCAACACCGATCTCATCGAGAGCAACCCGGACCTCGTCGAGAACATGGTCGCCGCGACCTCCGAGGCGTACGCGGCAGCCACCGAGGCGCCTGAGGATGCCGTCGCCGCCATGGACGGCAAGGACCCGCAGATGCCCGCGGCCGAAGTGCTCATCGAGCAGTGGAACAACACCATCCCGCTCCTCACGTCCCCCGAGAGCGACGGCAACGCCCCCGGCGTGAACACGACCGGAGACTGGGAAGCGACCATCGAGGTGCTCTCCACGGCCGGGCTCATCGAGGAGGCGAAGCCCGTCGAGGACTACTTCGACGCGAGCTTCGAGCCGAGCGGAGCGGCAGAATGAGCATGACGGTCAACGAGCGCACGGCGCCCTCCTCGGCGGGCGGCCACCAGGACTACCTGCTCGGCATCGACGACGTCGGCATCCGCTTCGAGACGAAGCGACGCAGCGTGCAGGCGCTGCGCGACGTCGACCTGCACGTCCGCAAAGGGGAGTTCGTCTCCATCGTGGGGCCGTCGGGATGCGGGAAGTCGACCCTGCTGCGGGCGGTCGCCGGCCTCACCGTGCCGACCGAGGGAACCATCGAGCTGCGCGGCTCCCGAGTCACCTCGCCGCGGCAGGACGTCGGGTTCGTCTTCCAGCGACCGGCCCTGCTGCCGTGGCGAGACGTGCGCGGCAACATCCTGCTGCAGGCCGAGATGCGAGGCCTCGACAAGGCGGCAGCGTCGAAACGGTGCGACGAGCTCCTCGAGCTCACGAGCCTCACCGACTTCGCGAAGGCCCTCCCGCACGAGCTGTCCGGCGGCATGCAGCAGCGCGTCTCGCTGTGCCGGGCCCTCCTGCATGACCCCGATGTCCTCCTCATGGACGAGCCGTTCGGGGCCCTGGATGCGCTCACGAGGGAGCACCTCAACGTCGAGCTCCAGCGCCTCTGGGCGCAGACCGACCTGACCGTGCTCCTCGTGACGCACTCCGTGCCCGAGGCCGTCTACCTGGCGAGCAGGGTGGTGCTCATGGGGCCGCGCCCCGGCACGATCATCCAGGAGTTCGACGTCGACCTGCCGCGCGAACGCGAGTACGAGCCGACGCTCGAGGACCCGCGCTTTCACAAGGTCGCCGGGCGCATCCGCGAACTCCTCGGCAGCCCTCTCGGCGGCGACTGAACGCCCCGCCGAACCGCGACCATCGAAGCACCTGGCCCGCTCACCGCAAGGTGGGCGGGCCTCTTCGTGCGACGGCACGCCCGCCCCGGGTCCCGGCAGAGCAGCGCGGGCACCGTGCGCCGGCACGCCCGCGCCCGGCACGCCCATCCCGTGCTCCGGCAGAACAGCGCGGGCACACAGCAGAGCGCCTGCCCCGGATCGGGGCAGGCGCTCTGCTCGCTCGTGCGGGGGCTGGCCTCAGCCGCGCACCGGCAGCGCGAGGTGGGTGCCGACGTGCGTTCTGAATGCCTCGACCGTGTCGGCGAGCGCCTCGTCGAAGTCCTTCGCCCACAGCTCGGCGTTGAACACCTCGACCTCGACGTCGCCCGCGTAGCCGGCGTCGGTGACCCAGCTCGTGAGCTCGGCGAAGTCGATGATCCCGGCGCCGGGGAGGTGGCGGCTCAGCAGCACGTCGGCGGGGAGGGGAGTTGCCCAATCGCACACCTGGTAAGAGGCGATTCGGCCGTCTCTCCCGGCCCTGGCGATCTGCTCCTGGGCATCCGGATCCCACCAGACGTGGAACGAGTCGATGACCACGCCGACGGCGGGGCTCCCGACACGATCGGCGAGGTCGAGCGCCTGCTTGAGGGTCGAGAGCACCGCCCGGTCGGACGCGTACATGGGGTGCAGGGGCTCGAGCACAAGCGTGACGCCCGCCGCCTGCGCCTCGGGCGCGAGCTCGGCGATGGCCTCCTCGAGGCGGCCGCGGGCCCCCGCGAGGTCGCGGCTTCCCTCCGGGATGCCTCCCGCGACGATGATGAGCGACGCCGACGACCCGGGAGCGCCGGCCGCGGCGAGCGTCGCCGCCTCCTCGATGGCCCTGCGGTTGTCGTCGATGGCCGACCGACGCTCAGCGCCCTCCGGCATCGTCACGAACCCGCCGCGGCAGTGGCTGGAGAACCGCAGCCCGGAGTCGGCGAGCATGCGCGCCGCCTCCGCGAGGCCGACATCCGCGACCGGCTCCCGCCACAGCCCGATGCTCTGCACGCCCTGACGCACGGTCGCATCGACGGCCTGCCGCAGCGAGGCGTGCTTGATCGTCGCCTGGTTGATCGACAGGCGGGGGTGCGCGCTCATGTGAGCACCCCCGAGGTGGCGTCGACGCCGTTGAGGCGCAGCATCGCGTGCCAGCGTTCAGCCGCGAGCTCGGGCCGCTCGAGCGCCCCGGACGTGTTCGCGAGCTCCACGATGCGCGAGAGGTGCGGGAGGCTGCGGGCCGCGTGCAGCCCGCCCACCATCTGGAACGCATCCTGGTGGCCGTTCAGCCAGCTGAGGAACGCGACGCCCGTCTTGTAGTAGAAGGTGGGGGCGGCGAAGACCTGCCGCGACAGCTCCTGCGTCGGCTCGAGGATGCGCCGGAACCCAGCGGGGTCGCCCGCGTCGAGGGCCTGCACGGCGGCGGATGCGCTCGGCGCGAGCACGCTGAACGCGCCGAGGAGGGCGTCGGAGTGGATGCCGTCCGCGTCGTCCTCGATCAGCTCGACGTAGTTGAAGTCGTCGCCCGTGAACATCGTGACGCCCTCGGGGAGGCGTGCGCGAACGGCCCGTTCGGCGTCCGCATCCAGGAGGCTCATCTTGATGCCGCTGACCTTGTCGGCGTGCTCCTCGATGAGGGTGATGACAAGGTCGGACGCCTGCTGCCAGGCGTCGGCGCCGAAGTAGCCGCGCAGAGCAGGGTCGAACGCGGTGCCGAGCCAGTGCAGCACCGCCTTCGACGAGACGGCGCCGAGCACGCGCGTGTAGACGCGGGCGTAGTCGGCGGGGGACTGCGCCGCGCGGGCCAGGTGTCGGCTCGCCATGATGACGGGAAGCGCGCCTTGCTCCTCCGCGAACTTCAGCTGCTCGAGGTAGGCGTGCTCGATCTCGTCGAGGGTCAGCACCTCCTCCGTGCGGGAGTCGGTGTTGACGCCGACGGCGATACTGCCGCCCTCCTCGCGCGCGGCCGCGGAGCTGCGGGCGATGAGCTCGCGCGTCGCACGAGCGTCGAGTCCCATGTTGCGCTGAGCCGTGTCCATGGCGTCGGCGACGCCGAGCCCCCACGACCAGAGCTGCCGCCGGTAGCCGAGCGTCGCATCCCAGTCGATGTCGGCAGGTGCGCCAGGCACGTTGTCGGCCGTCGCGCGGGGGATGACGTGCGCCGCCGCGTACAGCTCGCGGGAGCGGAGCGCGCCCGTCGGGCGCTGGAAGGCGGGGGCCTCGAGCAGCTCGACCCGCGACGACTCGCCAGCGGGGGAGAGCAGGGCGAGCCGAGTGCCGGTCACCGTCCGCGTGCTGTCGATCACCTGCGTCGCCGTCACTTCGCACCCGCCTGATCTGCCAGCGACACGCGGCGGCCAGACGCATTCGACTCGAGTGCGGCCTCGGCGAGCAGCATGCCCTTGGCCCCCGAGCGGAAGTCGTAGTCGTGGGTGCCGTCCTCGAGCACGTAGCGGAGGAACTCGATCCACTGCAGCTTGAAGCCGTTGTCGACGGCGTCGTTCTGCGGCACCTCGATCCAGTCCGCAGAGTAGTCGTGCTCGTCGCGCAGGTCGGGGTTCCAGGTGGGCTTCGGGGTGACGTTGCGGGGCTGCACCTTGGCGCCGAAGAGGCCGACGACGGCGCTCCCGTGCGTGCCGTCGACGTGGATCTCGACGAGCTCGTCGCGGTTGACGCGCACGGTCCAGCTCGAGTTGAACTGCACGATCGGTCCGTCGGCGAGGTCGAAGATCGCGTACGCCGCGTCGTCGGCGGTCGCCGTGTAGCGCTTTCCCGCCTCGTCGACGCGCTCAGGGATGTGGGTGCGCGTCTCGGCGTAGACGGAGGAGATCTCGCCGAAGAGGTTCTCGATGACGTAGTTCCAGTGCGGGAACATGTCGACGACGATGCCGCCGCCGTCCTCGGAACGGTAGTTCCAGCTCGGGCGCTGCGACGGCTGCCAGTCGCCTTCGAAGACCCAGTAGCCGAACTCGCCGCGCACGGAGAGGATCTCGCCGAAGAAGCCGCTCTCGATGAGGCGGCGCAGCTTGATGAGGCCCGGCAGGTAGAGCTTGTCGTGGACGACGCCGTTCTTGACGCCGGCCGCCTCCGCCTCCTCGGCGAGGGCCAGCGCGTCGGCGTAGCTCTCCGCCGTGGGCTTCTCGGTGTAGATGGCCTTGCCGGCGGCGATGGCCTTGCGGATCGCCGGGACGCGCAGCCGCGTGATGAGGGCGTCGAAGTAGACGGGGAAGTCCTCGTCGGCGAGGGCGACGTCGAGGTCGGTCGTGTACTTGTCGATGCCGTGCTTCGCGGCCAGCTCGCGGAGGCGCTCCTCGTTGCGGGCGACGAGGTAGAGCTCGATCGGGCGACGCGTGCCGTCCGACAGCGGGATGCCGCCCTCGTCGCGGAGGGCGAGCAGTGAGCGGACGAGGTGCTGGCGGTAGCCCATGCGCCCCGTCGCGCCGTTGACGATGATCCCGAGCTTGTCCGTGGTCATATCCATCCTCTCGTCTGAGTCTCGGCGTTGAGACTTCGACCAGCGTATTGGAAAGCGCTTACCGAAACAAGCGCGAGATCGAAGCGGGGTGCCTGGGCCTGGTCTGCGGGCCTAGTCGAGGGAGGTCTCGCGGGGAGTTTCGCGGGAGATCTCGCGGGTGGTGTCACCGGTGGCGTCGCGGACGCCTTGGCGAACGGGTCAGCCGCGGCGCGGAGTGCTCTCGCGGATGACGACGGCCGTGTTGACGGGCAGCACGACGGGGCCGTCCTTGCCGCGCTCCGCGAGGGCGAGGCGCACGGCGCGGTAGCCCATGTCGCTCAGGGGTGCGACGACGGTCGTGAGGGGAGGGGTCACGTCGCGCACGAGCGCGATGTCGTCGAAGCCGGCGACGGACACGTCGCGGCCGGGTTCCTTGCCGAGGTCCCGGAGGGCGGTGAGGACGCCCGTGGCCATGAGGTCGCTGGTCGCGAAGATGGTGTCGGTGTCCGGGAAGCGGGAGAGGAGCGTGCGCAGCGCCTCGTAGCCGCCGTCGCGGGTGAAGGAGGTGGAGATGACGGCGTCGTCGTCGATGCCGAGGTCCGACTCCGCGAGCCCCTCGGTGAAGCCATCCACTCGGTCTCGGTTGGTGAGCAGCTCCAGGGGCCCCGTGATGATCCCGAACCTCCGGCCGCCCTGGTTCACGAGCTGACGAGCGAGCTCCTGCGCGCCGTCGCGGTTGCGGAGCTCGACGACGTCGAAGGGGGAAGGGGCCTGGGCGACGAGCACGACTCGCCCGCCGGAGGCGTCGTACGCGAGCAGCTGCTCTTCGAGGGCCGCCTGCTGCGGGTCGTCGATGCGCCGGGACCCGGTGAGGATGATGGCGCGGGGGCGCTGCCCGCGCAGGGTGCGCACGATCTCGAGCTCGTTCGTGACGCTCCGCTCTGCCGCGGCGATGGTCACGATGAGGTTGGCTTCCTCGGCGCCGCGCATGACGCCCGCCGCGATGGCGCTGAAGTACGGGTCGGCGATGTCGCTCACGACCACGGCGATGGTCGAGGAAGCGCCCCTCGCGACGGCCTGCGCGCTCAGGTTGGGTGAGTAGCCGAGCCGGTCGGCGGTCTCCTGGACGCGCTTCTTGATCTCCTCGTTCACGCGCCTGCCAGCGCTGCCGTTGATGGCGCGCGAGGCGGTTGCGATCGAGACGCCGGCCGCCTGCGCGACCTCGCCGAGCGTGACGTGGTTTCCGTGTCGACTCACGTGTCTCCTCCCCGGCGCGCGACGGTGCGCGCCGCCCTGAATATCTGGAGCCTAGCGGGAAACGCTTTCCTCGGGCGCGTTCCGGTCGGTAGGTTGGGGGCATGCAGCGCCGCACCGTCATCGCACCGGATTCGTTCAAGGGCACCGCTTCGGCGGCCGAGGTCGCCGCGGCGATCAGGCGGGGCTGGCTTCGCGCCAGGCCCGGGGACGAGTGCGTGGAGGTGCCGATGGCCGATGGCGGCGAGGGGACGACCGCGGCCATCGCCGGCTCGGTTCCAGGCGCGCGAGTGGCATCGGTGCGCGTCGAGGGGCCGCTCGGCGCCCCCGTTGACGCTGAGCTCGTGGAGCTCCCGGACGGCACCTGGGTCGTCGAGCTGGCGGAGACGAGCGGCATCGCGCTGCTCGACGGGGTGGACCGCGAGTCGTGCGCCCGAGCGTCGACCATCGGGCTCGGTCAGGCGATCAGGTTCGCGGCGGAGCACGGCGCGAGGCGGGTGCTCGTCGGGCTGGGAAGCAGTGCGTCGACCGACGGCGGCGCGGGGATGCTGTCGGCGCTCGGCGTGCGGTTCCTCGACGCCGCTGGCGCTGACATCCCGCTCGGGAATCGCGGACTGCACTCGCTCGAGAGCGTCGATATCTCCGGGCTCGTCCGGCTCCCCGCCGACGGCCTTGTCGCGCTGACCGATGTCGTGAATCCGCTCTTCGGGGTGGCCGGGGCCGCCGCCGTGTTCGGGCCGCAGAAGGGCGCATCCGCCGACGATGTTCCCCTGCTCGAGGCCGGGCTCACGCGGCTCGCGCAGGTGCTCGACGGGGCGCCGGAGGCGAGCGGCGATGTCCTCGCGCTCGCGGCGCATCCGGGTGCCGGTGCGGCTGGCGGCACGGGATTCGGCCTGCTCGCGGTCGGCGCGGAAGTCTCGGCGGGCGCCGTGGCGGTCGCCGAGGCGGTCGGCCTGCGGGAGCTGCTGCGCGGGGCCGACCTCGTCATCACCGGGGAGGGCAGCTTCGACGCGCAGTCCGAGGCAGGCAAGGTCCCCTCGCTCGTGCGCAGGCTCGCGCAGGAGGAAGGCGCACGCTTCGGGGTGATCGCTGGCCGTGTGGGCCTTGGCGCCGAGGAGCGGGCGGTGCTTGCGCGGGACGGGGTCAGCATCGTGTCCTTGTCGGAGCTCGCCGGCTCCGGCCAGCGCGCCATGGACGAGACCCTCGACTGGGTCGAGGTCGCGGGGGAGCGGATGGCGGGCACGCTCGAGTTCTGACCCGCCTGGCCGGGAAGGGCGTCAGGCGTCAGCGGCGCGATCGCGAAGCTCGCGCTCCACTCGGGCGAGGACCTCGGGGTCGCGCACGACGATGCGCGCTTCCTCGACCTGCGACCCCGAGCCCGAGATGGTGTCGATGGCGGCGGCGATCGCGTCCTCGAGCGGCCAGGCGTAGATGCCGGCGCTGACGAGAGGGAAGGCGACAGAGGTGGCGCCGAGCTCGTCGGCGACCTCGAGCGAGCGCCGGTAGCAGGAGGTGAGCAGCGTGCGGTCGCGCTGGCCCGAGCCGTAGTCGGGCCCGACGGTGTGGATGACCCATCGTGCTGGCAGCTCCCCGGCGGTCGTATATCCGGCATCCCCGGTCGCAAGGCCGTCCGGGAACCTGGCTACGCAGTCGCGCAGTACCGCGGGCCCGCCCGCACGGTGGATGGCGCCGTCGACCCCGCCGCCCCCGCGCATCCCGTTGTTCGCCGCGTTCACGACCGCGTCGACGGCCTGCTCGGTGATGTCTCCGAGAACTGCCACGATTCGCGTCATGAGAGCAGTCTGTCGCAGTGGCGCCGAGCGAAACGGCGGATGCGGTGACAGCTCAGCGCGGGGCGCGGCGAATCCGGCGAACGCAGAGGCCGGGGCCGAGGCGGCGGCAGCAGATCGGGCGGCACTTCGCCGGTGAAACGCTCGCCCCGCGAGACCCATGCCCGCTACTGTGACGAGCAGAGCTCAGCGCACGCTCCCCAGCGCTCTCGAGCTCACGATGGACGGAGCTTCTCATGTGGATGCAGGACATCGACCCGTTCGGAAATCCCTGGTTGTCGGCGCTCGTCGCCGTGATCCCGATCGCCATCTTCTTCATCTGCCTCACGGCGCTCAAGATGAAGGGCATCCTCGCCGCCAGCATCGCCGTCGTCGCCGAGATCCTCGTGGCGCTCGTCGCGTTCGGGATGCCGGGGACCGCCGTCGCAGGGTCGGGGCTCCTCGGCGTCCTCACCGCCATCTGGCCCATCGCATACATCATCGTCATGGCCGTCTGGCTGTATCGCCTCGCCGTCGCGAGCGGACGCTTCGACGTGATCCGCGCCTCCATCTCGGGCATCTCGCCGGACCAGCGCATCCAGGTGCTGCTCATCAGCTTCGCGTTCGGCGCGTTCCTCGAGGGCGCGGCGGGCTTCGGGGTGCCGATCGCGATCTGCGCGGCCCTCCTCGTGCAGCTCGGCTTCAAGCCGGTGAAGGCCGCCATGCTGTCCCTCGTCGCGAACGTCGCGGCGGGAGCATACGGCGCGATCGGCATCCCCGTGATCGTCGGCGCGCAGGTGGCCGGCGTCGAGGTGCTCGAGATGTCCCGCATGATGACGCTGCTCCTGCAGCCCCTCACATTCCTCGTGCCGTTCCTGCTCGTCATGATCCTCGACGGCTGGCGCGGCCTCCGCGAGACCTGGCCGGCGACCCTCGTCGTGAGCGTCGTCTTCAGCGGCGTGCAGGCGTCCGTGCTGTGGTTCCTCGGGCCGGAACTCGCCGACCTCGGGTCGGGCCTCGCGGCGATGCTCGCGCTCTTCGTGTTCGGCCGCGTCTGGCAGCCGAAACGCATCTTCCGCGAAGGCGGAGGGGAGGCGCCGGCCGTGGAACGTCACAGCGTGCGCGAGATCGCGGTCGCCTGGAGCCCCTTCTACATCCTCACGGGCCTCATCCTCGTGTGGAGCATCCCCGCGTTCAAGCAGCTCTTCGCCGTCGACGGGCCGCTTGCCGCCGCGGTCATCAAGTTCCCGATTCCGGGCCTCACCGGCGAGATCGCGCTCTCGAGCGGTGACCCCGTCGCGACCACCTGGGACTTCGCCCCCATCAGCGCCACCGGCACCGCCATCCTGCTCGCCGTCGTCGTGTCGTTCCTCACGACGCCGAGCCTCAAGGCCGCAGACCTGTGGGGGCAGCTCGCCGCCACGTTCCGCGAGCTCTGGCAGGCGCTGGTGCTCATCGCGCTCATCCTCGTGCTCGCGAACATCGCGAACTACTCGGGCGGCTCCGCGAGCATCGGGAGCGCGCTCGCCGCCGTCGGCCCCGTCTTCCCGCTCCTCGCGCCCATCATCGGGTGGCTCGGCGTGTTCCTCACCGGATCGGTCGTCAACAACAACACGCTCTTCGGGCCCCTGCAGGTCGCGACGGCCGGACGCATCGGCGTCGCGCCCTCGCTGCTCGTCGCCGCCAACACGGCAGGCGGCACGACGGCGAAGGTCATCTCGCCGCAGTCGATCGCCATCGCCGCGGGCGCAGTCGGTCTCTCGGGCCGCGAGGGAGAGATCCTCCGCAGCTCCATCGGCTACAGCCTCGGGATGCTCGCCTTCATCTGCGTCTGGAGCCTCACCCTCTCGATGTTGCTGCCCTCCTGAGTGCGCTGGCGCCCGCTGGTGCAAGCCGGGACGCGCCGGGACGCGCGCAGGGTTGTGGCTTGGTGCGGTCGCGGAGCCCCCAAGGAGCGTTTTGCCACAACTCTGCGGTGCCACTGGGTGAGCGGGGTGAGCGGGTGTGGCGTCCGGTCTGGTGCGCGACCGCGCGGGGTGAGCCGGCCTCGGCGCCTGGTCCGATGCCTGGTCCGGTGCGTGTCGGTCGGCGCGTGCCGGGACGTACACAGTGTTGTGGCTTGGTGCGGTCGCGGAGCCCCCAAGGAGCACTTCCCCACAACTCTGCGATGGCGCCGGGGCGCGGCGGTGCGGGCACGCGTTGGGCGGGCGAGTGCGTGTCCCCGTGCGCAGGGTTGTGGCTTGGTGCTGTTGCGGTGCTTGCGAGGAGCGTTTGCCCACAATTCTGCGGTGGTGTCCGGCGCGCAGTGGTGCAGGAGGTGTGCAGGGTTGTGGCTGGGTGCGGTTGCGGAGCTCCCAAGGAGCGTTTTGCCACAACTTTGGGGGCGGCGCGGGGTGAGTCGGCTTCGATGCCTGCTCGGGCGCGCGTTGCGCGGGCGAGTGCGTGTCCCCGTGCGCAGCGTTGTGGCTTGGTGCGGTCGCGGAGCCCCCAAGGCGCGTTTTGCCACAACTCTGCGGTGGTGCCCGGCGCGCAGTGGTGCAGGATGCTCGCAGCGTTGTGGCTGGGTGCGGTTGCGGTGCTCAGCAGGTGCACCAAGCCACAACTCTGTGCGGGGGAGCTGTGGCCGGAGGCGCTAGCGCGGCACCTACTTCGAGACGAAGAACTCCAGCGCGATCTGGTCGGGGTCCTTGAAGCTCAGCGCGTAGCCATACGCCGCCTCGACGATGCCGCTGTGTTCGATACCGTGCTCGCTCAGGTGGCTTGCCCACGCCTCGAGCTCATCGCGGCTCTCGACGGTGAGCCCGATGTGATCGAGTCCCGGCGAGAACGGCGAGAACCCTCCGCCACTCGCCCCGTCGGTGCCGCCGTCGTGCTGCGTGAGTCCGAGGTTCGTGCCGCCCGGCAGCGCGAACAGCTTGCGGTGCAGCGATTCGTCGTCGATCTCGGTCGCCGGGGCGAAGCCGAAGACCTGCTCGTAGAAGGCGACGCTCGTCTCGAGGTCGCGGACGGTCACCGCGAGGTGATGGATGTTCGTGAAGGTGGGCATCGTCGCTCATTCCTGCGCGCGTCGGGGCTGCGCGCTCCGCCATCCATCTAACGCCGGTCCCGCTGGGAAGAACCGGGATGCTGCGGGCTCCGAGCGGCACGGGAATCCGAGCGGCCGGCTTTGGCGGCAGCGGTGTGGCGAAGTGCGGTTGCGGTGCTTCGCGAGCGCACTTACCCACAACCTTGGCGCCGGGACAGCGAGCGAGGGGCCGCGAAGGAGGCTGCGAGGGAGGGGCTGAGAGAGACTGAGCGGGAGAGCTCGAGGGGCGAGAAGCCGGGAGCCGATCGGCAGGGGGCCCGAGAAGCCGGGAGCCGATCGGTAGGGGCCCGAGACGCCGGGAGCCGATCGGCAGGGGCCCGAGACGCCAGGAGCCCGAGCGGAGGGTCCCGAGCGGCACGGGAATCCGAGCGGCCGCCTTTGACAGCAGCGGTGTGGCCAAGTGCGGTTGCGGTGCTTCGCGAGCGCACTTACCCACAACCTTGGCGCCGGGACAGTGGGGGAGCGCGAAAGGAAGCGAGAGGAAGGCCGACAGCGCGAGAGGAAGGCCGACAGCGCGAGAGAGCCCGAGGAGCGCGGGGGCGCCCGCAGACGCAGGCGCCCGCAGACGCAGGTACCCGCAGACACAGCTGTGGCGAACCGGCACCCAGGAGTCCGCGGGTGCGGTTCGCCACAGCGTCCGACCGGGCAGGCAGCGCAGTCTGCCCGCCCGGTCTCCCCAGTTGTCAGCGCAGCGCCGACACCCCACGGAAGCGGAGCGTGACCAGCTGGAACGGGCGCACCGACAGGGCCAGGGCCCCCTCGGCATCCACGATCGCCGTCTGGTCGACGTCACGTTCGAGCAGATCGGTCTCAGCGACCGACTCGAACGCGAACCCGGGCGTCACCGTCGCCCGAGCCTTCGCACCGCGAGCCTCATACAGGCGGACGACGACGTCGCCGCTCTGGTCTTCCGCCAGCTTCACGGCCTCCACCACGACGGCCGGGTCGTCGACCGTCAGCAGCGGCTCGATCGCAGCGGCTCCGGTCACGGCGCGCGGTGCGACGTTGAGCCGGTAGCCCTCGGCGGCCGCGTCCAGCACATCCGCACCCACTCGCACCGAGGTGCGGAGCACGTGCCGGCCCTGGTCGGCGTGCGGGTCCGGGAAGGTGGGAGCCCGCAGCAGCGACTCCCGCACGAGGGTGGTCGTGCCACCGGATTCGCGGGTCGTGCGGGTCACGTCGTGCCCGTACGTCGAGTCATTCGCGACGGCGACCCCGTAGCCGGTCTCCCCGACGTGCACCCAACGGTGTGCGCTCGTCTCGAACCGTGCGACGTCCCACGACGTGTTGCGGTGGATGGGGCGGTTGACGTGCCCGAACTGGATCTCGGACGACGACCGCTCCGCGTGCACATCCAGGGGGAACGCCAGCTTGAGGAGCTTCTGGCGCTCGTGCCAGTCGACATCCGTCGTCAGGTCGAGCGTCGGACGCCCGGCGCTCAGCGACAGCTCCTGCACGAAGGTGCTCGAGCCGTGCGAGCGCGACACACGCACGACGACCCGGTCCGCGTCCTCCGAGACGACCTCGATCGAGTCGACCGAGCGGATCGGGCGGCCGTGGCGCTGGTAGTGCACGTCGATGTCCCACGCATCCCACTGGGCTGGGGTGTCGCGGTAGATCCACAGCTCGGCGGCGCGCTCGCCGGCCGGAACCAGCTCGCGATCCGCGGCGATGTCGAAGAGCGACGACACGAGACCGTCGGCGTCGATCGTCACGCGCACCAGCGAGTTGTCGAGCACCAGGGTGTCGCCGGAGCGCGTGAGTGTCACCGGGGCACCGTGCGAGGCGGCACCGGATGCGCCACCACCGAGCGCCGGCACGCCGTCCACCGCGTACGGTCCGGCGTTCGCGAAAAGCGCCGTCTCTCCGGCGCCCGTCAGCGAGCCGAGCGCCGACGAGATGAGCGTCTCGAGCTCGCCCGCGACCCGCTCGTAGTGCTCCTCGGCGACCTGGTGCACCCAGGCGATGGAGGAGCCGGGAAGGATGTCGTGGAACTGCTGCAGGAGCACCGTCTGCCAGGCCGACTCGAGCTCCGCGTACGGGTACGCAGCGCCCGTGCGGATCGCCGCCGCGGTCGCCCACAGCTCCGCCTCGCGCAGCAGGTGCTCGCTGCGGCGGTTGCCGCGCTTCGTGCGCGCCTGCGACGTGTAGGTGCCACGGTGGAACTCGAGGTAGATCTCGCCGGACCAGACGGGCGGCTGCTCGAGCTCGGCCTCGGCCTGCTCGAAGAACGCCTGCGGGCTCGTCATCTCGACCGTCGGCGAGCCCTCGAGGTCGCGGGTGCGCTCGGCCGCCGCGATCATCTCGCGGGTCGGGCCGCCGCCGCCGTTGCCGTAGCCGAACGGCACGAGCGAGGAGTTGGCTTCGCCCTTCTCCTTGTAGTCGCGCTGCGCCTTGTGCAGCTCCTCCTGCGAGAGCACCGAGTTGTAGGTGGCGACGGGCGGGAAATGCGTGAACACCTGCGAGCCGTCGATGCCCTCCCAGTTGAAGGTGTGGTGCGGCATGACGTTCGTCTCGTTCCACGACGGCTTCTGCGTGAGGAAGTACTTCGAGCCGGCGGCCTTGACGATCTGGGGGAGCGCGGCCGAGTAGCCGAAGGAGTCGGGCAGCCACACCTCGGGCGGCTCGATGCCGAACTCGCGGATGAAGAAGCCCTTGCCCGCCACGAACTGGCGGGCCATGGCCTCGCCGCCCGGCAGGTTCGTGTCCGACTCCACCCACATGCCGCCGACGGGCACGAAGCGCCCCTCGAGGACTCGCACCTTGATGCGCTCGAACAGGTCTGGGTAGTACTCCTTCATCCACGCGAACTGCTGCGCCGACGAGCAGGCGAAGAGGAAGTCGTCGTTCTCGTCCATGAGCGAGAGCACGTTGGAGAAGGTGCGCGCGCACTTGCGGATCGTCTCGCGCACCGGCCACAGCCAGGCCGAGTCGATGTGCGCGTGGCCGACGGCGACCACGTGGTGGGCGCTCGCGTAGGCGGGGGAGGCGAGCAGGGGAGCGAGCACCTCGCGGCCGGCCTTCGCCGTGCCGGAGATGTCGTCGGGGTCGAGGGTATCGATGAGGCGCTCGAGCCCGCGGAGGATCTCCGCACGCCTTGGCGTCTCCTCGCCGAGCTCGCGCCACAGACCGTCGAGGGTCCACACGTCCTGCGCCAGCTCCCACACGGGCACGTCGCGCAGACCGATGTCGAGCACCCGGGTGCGGTAGATGGGGGCATCGCCGGAGGTGGCGAGGTCGCCCATGGGGGTGGGCGCGTAGACCGACTCGCCCTGCACGTCCGGGTTCGACGCCGCCTCGATGTAGAGGTCGATGCGGTCGCCTGGACCGATCTTCAGCGGCACCGCCGTGTTGCGGGGCTCGATGGCCTTCAGGATGTGGCCTTCTGGGGTCCAGACGAGGCCCTCGGCCTGGAAGCCCGGGTGGCCGCTCACGAAGCCGAGGTCGACGAGCACCTCGACGCGTGCATCCGTCATCTCCCAGTCGGCTGGGACGGTGCCGGTGATGTGGAACCACGTGGTTCCCCATGGCCGGCTCCACTCGTCACCGACCCGGAAGGGCGTGAACTGCTGGGTGACCGCCTCTGCGAACGGCACGGGCTCGCCCGGAACGTCCCAGGAGGTGACGGTGAGCTGCTCGCGCTCGCGGTAGATGGCCGGGGTGAGTCGTTCGGACACGAACCGGCGGATGCGGAGGTCGACGAACTGCGTGGGGTCAGGCATGGAGCGCCTTTCTGCGTTGGAGGAAGAGGTGGAAGTCGTAGGTCAGCCCTTGACGGCGCCGGCGAGCGCGAACGAGCCGCCGCCGAGGCGGGACACGAGCACGTACAGCGCCAGGACCGGCAGGGAGTAGAGGAGCGAGAACGCGGCGAGCTGGCCGTAGGCGACCGCGCCGTACTGGCCGAAGAACGAGAAGATGCTCACCGCGGCGGGCAGCTTGTCGGGGCTCAGCAGCAGGATGAAGGGGATGAAGAAGTTCCCCCACGTCTGGATGAACACGAAGATGAACACGACGGCGATGCCGGGGCGCATGAGCGGCACGACGATGAGCCGCAGGGTCGCCATGGCCGAGGCGCCGTCCGTCCAGGCCGCCTCCTCGAGGGAGACGGGCACCGAGTCCATGAAGTTCTTCATCATCCAGATCGCCATGGGCAGCGAGGTCGCGGCGAGGAACAGGATGGTGCCGAACATGTTGTCGATGAGGTTGAACGCCACGAACAGGGCGTAGACGGGCACCATCATCGCGGTGATCGGCAGGCAGGTCCCGAACAGCACCCCGTACAGGAACGGCTTGTTGATGCGCGACTTGTAGCGGGAGAGCGGATACGCGGCGAGGATCGCCGCGAGCACCGTGACGATCGCGCATCCGCCGGACAGCACGAGGCTGTTCCAGAGCGGGACGAGGGAGATCTCCGGGGTGAGGACGGCGAGGAAGTTGTCGAGCGACGGGGCTTCGGGCCACTTCACGGACAGGGTCGCGGTCGAGTCGAACGACGCCAGGAGGAGCCAGACGAGGGGGAGCAGGAAGATGACGCCGATGACGCTGAGCACGATGTTCGCGAACCAGCGCATCGCGCGACCCCGAGGGGCCGCCATGCTCGTCTCGACGTGGTGGCTGCCCGTCGCGATGGACCTGGTCGTGACGGCGGGGTCAGCCGCGGACACGGACGTGTTGGTTGACATGATCAGTCCACCTCCGGTTTGAGCGCCCTGATGTAGGCGACCGAGAACAGCGCGCCGACAAGCAGCAGCATCGTGGCGATGGCGGTGCCGAAGCCGAGCTGGCCGAAGCGGAACGCCTCCTGGTAGGCGAGCAGCGGCAGGGTCGTGCTGTCGGTGCCCGGTCCGCCATTGGTCATCACGAAGATGAGCGCGAAGACCGAGAGCGTCTGCAGGGTCGTGAGCATGAGGTTCGTCGAGATGCTGCGGCGGATCATGGGCAGCGTGATGAGCGTGAAGCGCTGCCAGCCTCTCGCGCCGTCGACCTCGGCCGCCTCGGTGATCTCAGGCGGGACGTCGTTGAGGGCTGCCCGGTAGACGAGCATCGAGAAGGCGGTGCCGCGCCACGTGTTGGCGAGGATCACGCTCAGCAGGGGGAGCGTGTAGAGCCAGTTGGGGCCGGTGATGCCGATCGCGGCGAGCATCGTGTTGAGCGTGCCCGCATCGCTGAAGAACGCGTAGGCCGCGAACGCGGCGACGATCTCCGGCAGCACCCAGGCGGTCACGACGATGGTGCTCACGGTGCTGCGCACGAACCTGTTCGACGACTGCATGAGCACGGCGAGGCCGAGACCGAGCACGTTCTGCCCCAGGATCGCGGAGGCGACGAGGAAGATGAGCGTGATGAGCACGGACTTCGGGAAGTCGGGGCTCGCGAAGAGGTCGAGGTAGTTCTGGAACCCGACGAACTCCGCGCTCGAGGCGCCGACGCCGCTCAGCGTGGAGTTGGTGAACGAGCCGTAGAACGACGAGATGACGGGCCCGAGGAGGAAGACGGCGAGGAGGCCGACCGCTGGGATCAGCGGCACGCCGCGGGTGACCCGCTGCAGCGCCTTCCGCTTCCTGGGGGCGGGCCGCCCCGTCTCGGGAGCGCGGGGCGCTCCCGAGACGGGGGAGAGGGTGGCGGTCATCAGCTCGACGCCGACGTCGTGTTCTCTTCGCCGACGATGCCGATGACGGCCTTGTCGTAGGCGGCGGCGGCTTCCTCTGGTGTCTGCTGACCCGTCATGACGGCTTCCATGGCGACCGTGATCGCGGCGGAGACCTGCGAGTAGTCGGAGTTCGCTGGGCGGAAGTTCGTGTCGGGCACGAGGTCCGCGAAGAAGCCGAACGTCGGGTTGGCGTCCGTGTACTCGGGGGCTTCGGCGACGTCGGTGCGCACCGGCACCTGGCTTGCTGCCACGTCGTAGCTCAGCGCGTTCTCCTGGTTAAGGGCGAGGCTGATGAAGTCCCAGGCCGCGTCCGGGTTCTTGGTCCCTGCGCCCATGGCGAGGGTCCATCCACCGGACATGCTCGTGACGCCCGGGTCCTGGCCGTCCTGCGTCGGCATCGGCGTGACCTGCATGACGTCCGACCATTCCGGCCACGGCTTCGAGCCGGAGTCGAGCCAGGTGCCGCTCACCCAGGAGCCGTCGAGGCTCATCGCGAGCTGCCCGTTCGGGATCCATTCGGTGTTGATGCTGGTGCCGACGTTCTTGTCGAGCGCCTCCTGCGGGGTCGGTCCGAGGCCGCCCTGGTAGATGTCGCCGACGAAGGAGAGCGAGTCGATGAAGCCCTGCGAGCCCGTGACCCACTTCTGCTCGTCGGTGTTGAAGAGCTCGTCCTCGGTGCCGGTGAGGAGCATCTGGAAGCCCTGCATCGAGGCGCCTTCTGACATGGCCTTGCCCGAGTAGATGTTGAAGGGGCGGATGTTGGGGTCGTGTGCCTTCACGGCTTCCGCGGCCGCGATGATGTCGTCCCAGGTCTTCGGCTCCCACGGCACCTGCACGCCGGCGGCCTTCAGGATGTCCTGGTTGTACCAGAGGGCGCGCGTGTCGGTGCCCATCGGGATGCCGTACACCTTGCCGTCGTCGCCGAGTCCGGCCTGGCGGGCGTTCTCGGGGAACTGCTCCCAGTCGGCCCAGTTCGCGACGTAGTCGTCGAGCGGGGCGAGGTATCCGGCCTCGACGTCGGTCTTGACCATGAAGGTGTCCTCGTACATGACGTCCGGCGCGGTGGCGGGGGAGCGGTTCATGAGGGCGAGCTTCGCGAAGTAGTCGGCTTCCTGCGCCTCGATCGGGATGAGCTCGACGGTCATTCCCTCGTTGGCCGCTTCGTACTCGGCCTTGACCTTCTGCATGTGGTCGTCCATCTGGGTGAACTGCCCGAACTTCTGGTAGGCGACCTTGATGGTGTTCGAGTCGCCTCCGCCCGAGTCGCCGCCCGCGCAGGCGGACAGTGCGAGCACAGAGGCGGCGGCGAGTGCCACGACCCCGAGTGTGCGATTTTTCATGGTGCTCCCTTGCTCCACGACCGTTCTCCGTGCGGCTCGACATCGGTGTCGCGCCTTCGGCCTGCCATAAGTAAACCGATTGGACTAACTCATGTCAAGAGCTTCTTGCCACCACGCGGCGGCCGGGGCTGGGAGGGTTCACGGCAGGCTGGCGGCAGGCTGACCGCACGGACGACGGCACGGGTGAACGGCCTCGGGACGTGCGGCCGGTGCGTGAGCTGGACGTGCGAGCTGAGTGCGACCCGGCAGCGCTCAGCGCGAGATCAGGAGCGCCGACGTGTGGGGCGCGAGGGTCTGGTCGAGCACGAGGCAGCCGGCGCCGACGGCGGCGACGTCCTCGCCGATCGTGGAGTTCGGGACGAAGATCGGGTGGTGGGGGATGAGGGCCGCGTCAGCGTTGACGAGCTCCTCGATGCGCGAGCGCAGCGCTGGCTCGATGCGGCGCCAGAACGGCCCGCCGCAGACGACGGTGTCGATGTCGAGCAGGTTGATGAGGCTCACGAGGGCGCGCGCGATCTGCGTCGCCGCGGCCTCGATGACCTCCATCGAGCGGGGCTCGCCGCGGACGGCGGCCGCCGCGAACTCCGTGAAGAGCCGGTCGACCTCGTCGAAGTCGGACCGGTCGACGCTCTCCTCGCCCGGGAGCGCGCCGATGCGGATGGCGTGCTTCACGAGGCGGTGCGGGACGACGAGCTCGCCGACGCAGCCGCGGCGACCGCACGAGCAGACGGGGCCATCCGCCTGCACCATGATGTGTCCGAGGTCGCCGGCGTTGTCGCTCGCGCCGCGGAGCACCTCGTGGTTGACGACGAGACCGATGCCGATGCCGGTGCCGTAGTAGAGGAACGCGAAGTTGTCGCGGCGGGGGCCGGAGTCGAGCCAGAGCTCGGCGACGGCCGCGGCGGTGACGTCCTTCTCGAGCACCACGGGGAACCCGGTGGCCTCGCTGAGGGCGTCGCGCAGCGGCACCGACTCCCAGCCGTCGAGCATGGGCGGGTCGAGCACCACGCCGCGCGCCGAGTCGAGCGGGCCGGGGGCCGCGATGCCAACGCCGAGCACCCGGTCGCGGGGGATCCCGGCGCGCTCGAGGATCGCGGCGATCTCCCTCGTCATGTCGGCGATGACGACGCCGGGGTCCGGCTCGGTGGGGGTGCGCGTGCGGTGGTCGACGACGACGGCACCCGCGAGGTCGAGGACCGCGTAGGTGATGACGGTCGGGTCGAGGTGCACGCCGACGGCGTAGCGGCTCGTCGCGTCGAGGCGCAGCCTGGTGCGGGGTTTGCCCGGCCCGGTGATGAGGCGCTCGCCCTCCCGGACGAGGCCCCCGTCGATGAGGCGGCGGGTGACGTTCGACACGGTCTGGGCCGAGAGGCCGCTGGCCTGGGCGACCTCGACGCGGCTCACCCCGTCCGGGGCCCGGCGGATGAAGTCGAGGATGACGGCCTGGTTGTAGTCGCCGACGGCCAGCAGGTTGTGCCCTCGTCGCATGCGCCACCTCCCATCAACCCTGATCTTGGGAACTGACGTTCTCACATTTTCCGGCCGGCCGCGGACGTTCGCGATCGAATCCGCTGTGGCGCGTCGACTCCGGGCGTCCCAGTCGGCGCAGAGGGACGTCTCGGGGGTGAGTACGCTTGGACGGCGCCGCGCCCTTGAACGGGGCACGCGCATCCGGCACCGGATGCGCGTCGGCAGTCACAGGTTTCAGCACGAAGGAGCAACGATGACGGCAGCAAGAGTCACTCCCCAGGAAGCGTGGGACGACCTCGTCCAGGGCAACGAGCGCTTCATCAAGGGCGATCTCCTCCACCCGCAGCAGAGCGCGGCGCGCCGCACCGAGATCTCGGGCAGCCAGGCGCCGAACGCCGCGTTCCTCGGCTGCTCCGACTCGCGTGTCGCCGCCGAGATCCTCTTCGACTGCGGCCTCGGTGACCTCTTCGTCGCCCGCAACATGGGGCAGATCGCGAACGAGAACACGACCGCGACCATGGAGTTCGCCGTCGCCGAGCTCGGCGTGGCCCTCATCGTGGTGCTCGCGCACGGCTCCTGCGGCGCGGTGAAGGCCGCCATCAACCAGACCACGGCGCACCCGCGCGACGTGACGCCCGCCATCAAGGACGAGCTCGCGCGCATCCAGCCCTCCGTGCAGGAGGAGTGGTTCACGAGCGACCAGTCGACCCCGTACGTCGACGAGGCGCAGATCGACGTGGAAGCCGTCGGCCGCCGCCACCTGTACTCGACCATCAACTCGCTCGTGCGCAGCTCGCGTGTCATCAGCGACGCCGTCGCGAGCGGCGCGCTGAGCATCGTCGGCTGCCAGTACGAGCTGTCCGACGGCCGCGTCGCCCCCGTGACCGCGATCGGCCAGCTCGCCATCACCCGCTGAGCGCCGCGTCGCTGCGCCGACACGACTCGGCGCTTACATCGAGGTGCGCCGAAATGCCTCGATGACCGTCGATGAGCGCCGATGAGACCGTCCGGGCCTCCGTTCGTCGCGCTCGCGAGGACACGGACCTGCTCGGCAGGGGCTTCGAAGGCCCGCCCGCTCGCCGCGATCGTCGCCGAATGGGTCGCTTTCACCCCGTAAGGGCCGCCGAAATGGGGTGAAAGTGACCCATTCGGCGACGGCGCTATCGGCGTCGGCGCTCTCGGCGGTGGCGGTGGCGGCGGTGGCGGCGGCGGCGGGGCGGATGCGTCAGCCGGCCGAGCCCGACGTGCTCGCGGGGTCGCGCAGCGAGTGCACGAACGCGAGCTTCTCGATGACCTTGTCCGGCAGGACGAACGGGTAGAGGTCGCGCTGCCCGAGCGAGCGGTTGACGACGTTCATGGCGGTCGCGAACGGCATCCAGCTGTTGACGACCACGTCGCGGGCGGACGCGCCCGCCTCCGGCGCGGGCAGCAGCTCGAACGCGACGGCCGTCTCGAGGGTGTCCTGGATGTGCAGGTAGTGCGCCCAGGTCTCCGCGAAGTCCTCGTACGGGTGCATCGTCGCGTAGCTGCTGAGGTAGTCGCTGCGCCAGTTCTCCGGCGGGCCCTCCTCGTAGTGGCGGTCGATCTCGGCCTGGTAGTCCGCGCGCTCGTCGCCGAACAGCTCCCTGGCCTCGTCGATGCGGGACGTCTGCTCGACGAGCTGCCACTCGTAGTAGTGGCCGCTCTCGTGGCGGAAGTGCCCCAGCATGGTGCGGTACGGCTCGGCGAGGCGCTGCCGGACCTGCTCGCGGTAGCTGTCGTCGCCCTCCGCGAGGTCGATCGTGATGACGCCGTTGGCGTGGCCGATCGTGACGCTCTCCGACACGCTCGACAGCAGGTCGAAGACGGGCGTCTGGCCGACCGTGGCGGGCTCGCCGCTCTCCTTGGGGCGCGTCGCGAACCCGAGGCGGGTGAGGTCGCGCACCAGGTGCCGCTTCGACTCCTCCGCGATCGGGAAGAGGCGCAGGCCCTTCGCGTCGGCGTCGCTGGGGCGGGTGCGGGTGAGCTGGCAGCTCTCGCAGAGCCCGCCGGCCTGCGCGGTCAACCACGTGCATCCGGCGAGCTCGGCGTTGCTGCAGCGCCGCAGGCCGGCGTCCGTCGCGGCTGTGCTCCCTTCGACGAGCACGTCGTCGAGACCGAGCACGTAGCCCAGCTTGGACGAGCATCGCTCGCAGGTCACCGAGTCGAAGAAGACCTCGTTCTCGCACACATCACAGTCGAACCGTCGCACGGGGGGGAGCCTCTCTTCTGCCGCGGCTCAGGGGTGCCGCGGCGACCGACGGATCACTGTACGCGGGCGCACATGGGAGGCCGCGGCGCTTGACAAGCCCCCTCGCGGGGCAGTCGGGGGCGCACCGGGTCAGACGGGGAGGCCCTTCTGGCGCAGGAGCGCGTTGAACCGCTCTGGGTCGGAGGTGCCGTCCTCGTTGTGCTTGCGGATGCGGGCCTCCCGCTCCAGGTGCCGACGCGCGTCGTGCAGCAGCGACTCCGCCCGCTGCGCCGGGACGGCGAGCACCCCGTCGAGGTCGCCGAGGATGAGGTCGCCCGGGTTCACGACGAGGCCCGCGATCGAGACGGGCACGTTGATCTGGCCGGGGCCGTCCTTCGTGGGGCCGCGGTGCGTGTGCCCGAGTGCGTAGGCTGGCATGCCGCCTTCCCGCCACTCGGCGACGTCGCGCAGGGCTCCGTCGAGGACGAAGCCGCCGAGGCCCTTCGCGAGCGCTGTCGTGCGGATGAGCCCGCCGATGACCGCCTGGCTGAGGTCGCCGCCGCCCTCGATCACGATGACATCGCCGGGGTGGGCGTCCATCATGGCTTTGTGGATCATGAGGTTGTCGCCCGGTCGGATCTTCACGGTCACGGCCTGCCCCGAGAGGGGGGCGTCGCCGTGGTAGGCGGTGAGGCCGAGCGCTCCCACGGAGCGTCCGAGGCAGTCGCCGGCGACGGCGACCGGGATGGCGCGGAACGCGTCGATCAGCGCAGCCGGCAGCTCTGGCGCGCGCTCGCCGATGAAGTAGCCGGTCGGCCAGGCGGGTGCTTCGGTGGGTTCCTGCTGGGTCATGCGGTGCTCCGTTCGGGCGAGAGGGTGGTGGGGTTCGCGCAGGAGCGCGCGTCCGGGATGGCGCCGTCGAGGTAGTCGAGCACGTTGTGGGCGGCCGCCAGCGCCATCGCCTCGAGTGCCGCAGGGGTCGAGCCGCCGACATGCGGCGTGATGACGACGTTCGGGCAGGCGAGCAGCGGGTTGTCCTGCTCGATGGGCTCAGACCAGGTGGTGTCGAGGCCCGCGGCGAAGAGCCGTCCGCTGCGGAGCGCGTCGACGAGGGCTGGCTCGTCGACGATCTCGCCCCGCGCCGTGTTCAGCACGATGGCGTCTGCCGGCAGCAGGGCGAGCTGGGCGGCCCCGATGAGGCCGCGCGTGCGCTCGTTGAGTGGCACATGGAGGCTCAGCACGTCGGCCTGGCCGAGCAGTTCCTCGAGGGTGCCGACCATCGTGAGCTCGGGGATGGGCGCGTCGAGGCCGAGCCCGGGATCGAAGGCCAGTACGCGCATGCCCGTCGCCGTCGCGGTGCGGGCGACCCGCTGCCCGATCTGTCCTGCCCCGACGAGGCCAAGCGTTGCGCCGGCCAGCTGCCGCCCGTCCTGCGCTCGGCTCCAGCGGCCCTGCCGGATCTCCGCGTCCATCCAGGACACTCTGCGGGCGGCGGTGAACATGAGCGCGATCGTGAGCTCGGCGACGGACTGGGCGTTCGCGCCCGGTGTGGTGAGCACCGGGATGCCGCGCCGAGTCGCGGCTTCGACGTCGATGTTGCCGACGCCGACGCCGTGCTTCGTGATGACTCGAAGCGACGGGCACGACTCGATCGCCTTTGCCGACAGCTCGACGGTGCGGGAGATCACGGCGTCGACCGCTTCGCGCGCCAGGATCTCCTCGACCTCAGCCCGCCCGCCACCTTCAGGCAGGTAGATCACCCTGCTGCCGGACTCGGCGAGGGCATGCACCCCCGACTCGCCGAGGCGAGGGGCCGTCACGAACACCGTTGCGCTCATCGCACCGTCTCCTTCGTCGGTTCACAGTCCTGCTCGAGGTCCTGCTCAGAGTCTTGCTCTCGGTCCTGGTCCTGGTCCTGGTCCTGCTCCGCTCGCGGCGCTGGCCGTCTTCGGCCGCGCCCCTCTTCACTCGAGTGCCGGGGGCAGTCCGGTGCGCGGCACGTCGCGCACGCAGGCGCGCAGCGCGTCGACGAACTCGGGGATGCGCGCGTCGACGAATCTCGCGGTGGGCCCGCCGAGCACGACGACGACGGGTTGCAGGTGCGGTCGCTCGGGGTTCTCGGGGACGAGCATCGCCAGGCCGCTGTTGCCGGACTCCCGCTCGCCGTGGCTGAGTCCCCAGCCCCGCTCGCGGATCTCGTCGACCCGGTGTCGGAGGGCGGCGGTGTCGACGTCGATAACCGGGTCTGCGTCGAGCTTCGCGAGCACGGCGTCGAGCATCTCCGGGCGCTCGCCGCTGAGGAGCGTCGTGGATGCGGCGCCCCGCCAGATCGGGAGCTCGTCGCCGACCTGGACCACGTGGCGGATGGTGTGTCGCCCGGGGGCCTGGGCGATGGCGACGCGCTTGAGGTCGCGGCGGACGTAGAGGCTCACCGTCTCGCCCGTCTGCTCGGCGAGCTCGCGGAGGCGCTCCAGTGTTGGGGCCGGAGCCGACCAGGCTGCCTTCGCGAATGCTCCCCAGCGGATCATGCGGGGGCCCACGCTCACGCGTCCGTCGGGGAGGAGCTGCAGCATCCGCTCGCCCACCAGGGTGTCGACGAGGCGCAGCACGGTCGTTCGCGGGAGCTCGCAGCGGCGGACGATGTCGGCGATGGCGAGCGACTGGCCTTCGTTCTCGAAGCAGTCGAGGACATCGAGGGCTCGGCTCACGGCGCGGATGCCGCCCGGTTCTGACCGCTGGGCTGGTGCGTCGTCGGCGCTTGTCATGGGGTCTCCGGCTTCGGATCGTTTGCTTGCCCGGTCACACTAGCGTACCATCTGGTGGACAGATATGTCCGCTGTGTGGACAGTCAATCACAAGGGAGTGATCGTGACAGCAAAACGGAAGCTCATGGGCGCGGTGGGCATCGCCGCGACCATGGTGCTCGTCGGAGTGGCCGCGTTCGACGCGAGCCAGTCGACGACGGGGACCGACCCCAGCACCAAACTGACCTTCATGTCGCCCTCCGCCCCGGGCGGCGGCTGGGACCTCGCGGCCAGGGAATCGCAGCAGGCGCTCCGGGCCGGCGGCATCGTGAACAACGTGCAGGTCGTCAACGTGCCAGGAGCTGGCGGCACGATCGGCCTCTCCCAGTTCGTCGGCCTCGGCGCCGACCCGACCAACCTCATGATGACCGGCACGGTCATGATGGGCGCCATCAACGTCAACAAGTCGACCGTCGACCTGTCGGACACGACCCCCATCGCGCGCCTCGCCGAGGACTACGAGGTCTTCATCGTCCCCGCGAACTCGCCGTACGAGACGCTCGACGACTTCATCGCCGACTGGAAGCAGAACCCGCACTCCGTCGCGATCGGCGGGGGAGGCGTCGGCGGGACCGACCACCTCCTCGCCGGACTCGTCGCCGAGGAAGCCGGCATCGACCCGGGCGACATCAACTACGTCTCCTACGCGGGCGGCGGAGAGGTGCTCACGTCGCTGCTCTCCAACACCGTCGCGATCGGGGTCAGCGGCTACAACGAGTTCAGCGACCAGATCGAGGCGGGCAACCTCCGTGCCCTCGCCGTCTCCGCCGAGGAGCCTATCGACGGCATCGACGTCCCGACGCTCATCGACCAGGGCGTGGACGTGCACCTCCCGAACTGGCGAGGCATCGTCGCGCCTCCCGGCATCACGGAGGCCGAACGAGACCAGCTCGTCGCCATCTTCGAGGAGATGGCCGCGACGCCGGAGTGGCAGGACACCCTCGAGCGCAACAGCTGGGAGCCGGCCCTCCTCACGGGAGACGACTTCGCCGCGTTCATCGAGGAAGACCAGGCGAGAGTCGACCAGATCATCGAGGAGCTCGGACTATGACCGGCGTCATCCCCACCTCCGCGTGGACGCAGCACGACACCACCTCCAGGCCAGGCTGGTGGCGTCGCCGAACGGGCCTCGTCGTGCCCGGCATCCTCACGCTGACCGGCATCGGCCTCACCATCGGCACGATCACCATGGACGTTCCCGGCAACGTCTCGCAGCCAGGGCCGCAGGTCTTCCCGGCCATCGTCACGGTCGCGGTCTTCGTGATCGCGGTGCTGCTGGCCATCGACGTGATCCGCAACCCGGAGCCGGAGCGCGTCGCCGAACCCGACCAGGCCGAGCTGCGCGGAGAGCGGCGAGTGATCGAGGAGGATCCCGACTACGACCTCGACGAGCTCGCCGTCGCCCAGGACCGCGAGCTGCAGGCCGAGCACATCCGCCCCCGCACCAACGTGCGCTCGCTCCTCGGCGCCCTCGGCACGACCATCGTGTTCATCGCGGCGCTCACCCCGCTCGGCTGGCTGCTCTCCGGAGCCTTCCTCTTCTGGGGCATCTCCCGGGCGCTCGGAAGCCGGCGTCCGTTCTTCGACATCTTCCTCGCCCTCGCGATGTCCTCCATCGTGCAGATCGCGTTCTCGATCGGGCTGGGCCTCAACCTGCCCCCCGGCATCTTCGTAGGAGTCCTCTGATGGATACGCTCGCCAATCTCGGGGAGGGGTTCCTGACGGTCCTCACCCCCATCAACATGCTGTGGGTGCTCATCGGCGCCGTGCTCGGCACCGCCGTCGGCGTCCTGCCCGGCCTCGGGTCCGCGATGGCCGTCGCCCTCCTGCTCCCCGTCACCTTCTCCCTCGACCCCATCGGTGCGTTCATCATGTTCGCGGGTGTCCTCTTCGGCGGACTCTTCGGCGACTCCATCGCCGGTATCCTCATGAACACCCCGGGCAACAGCACGGCCATCGCGGGCTCCATCGAGGGCCACATCATGGCCAAGAACGGTCGAGCGGCGCAGGCGCTGGCGACGTCGGCCATCGGCGCGTTCATCGGCGGCATCCTGGCGTCGATCCTCGTGGTCTTCTTCGCGCCCCGCCTCGCCGAGCTCGCGACCCTGTTCGGCCCCGCCGAGTACCTCGCGCTCGCCGTGTTCGCCTTCATCGCCATCTCCGCCGTCGTGACGCAGTCGATCATCCGCGGCCTCGCCGCCCTCGTGCTCGGCCTCGCGATCTCGGTCGTCGGCATCGACTCCATCTCGGGCGCCTCGCGCTACACGGCCGGCATCCCGGAGCTGTTCGACGGCATCGACATCGTCGTCATCACCGTCGGACTCCTGGCCCTCGGCGAGGTCTTCGCGGTCGCCGGCCGACGCGGCTACTCCGACGACACGGGGCTCATCCAGTCGAAGGGGCGCCTCTGGCTGTCCCTCCGCGAGCTTCGCCAGGCGATGCCCGCATGGCTCCGCGGCACCGCGATCGGGATTCCGTTCGGCATCATCCCCGTCGGCGGCGCCGAGGTGCCCACGTTCCTCGCCTACGGGACCGAGCGCAGGCTCGACAAGCGCCGGAAGAAGCCCATGTTCGGCCTCGGCGCCATCCAGGGCGTCGCAGGCCCGGAGGCCGCTGGCAACGCGACCGCCGGAACCGCGATGGGCGCGCTGCTCGCGCTCGGACTGCCGACCTCGGCGACCGCCGCGATCCTGCTCGCCGCCTTCCGGCAGTACGGCCTGCAGCCAGGGCCGCTGCTCTTCGAGCGGTCGAGCGAGCTCGTCTGGGCGCTCCTCGCGAGCTTCTTCATCGGCATGGTCGTGCTCCTCATCCTGAACCTGCCCTTTGCCCCGCTCTGGGCGAAGCTGCTCAAGATCCCGCGTCACTACCTCTACGCGAGCATCACGCTCTTCGCGATGCTCGGCGTCTACGCCACGAGCGGCAAGATCCTCGACCTCGTGCTCGTCGTCGTCATCGGCCTCATCGGCTTCACGATGCGGCGCTACGGGCTGCCGGTCGCTCCGATGCTCATCGCGATCATCCTCGGGCCGCTCGCCGAGACGGAGTTCCGCCGCGCGATGGCGGTCAGCGAGGGCGACCCGAGCGTGCTGATCGACAGCCCCATCACCATCACCCTCTACTCCGTTCTCGCGATCACGGTGGCGTTCGTCATCGTGCGCGTCATCCGCGCGAAGCTCGCCACCAGAAAGGAAGTCACGGTTTGACGGACAAGACATCGGGACCCCTCGCGGGAGTGCGCGTGCTCGACATGACCAACGTCCTCGCCGGGCCGTACGCGTGCTACCAGCTGGCCCTCATGGGGGCCGAGGTCATCAAGGTCGAGGTGCCGAAGGGGGGAGACCTCGCACGGACCCTCGGGTCCGACTCGGAGCTGAACAGCGAGCTGATGGGGGTCTCGTTCCTGGCGCAGAACGCCCAGAAGCGATCGATCACCCTCGACCTGAAGTCGGACGGGGGCAAGGAGGTCATGCGCCGCCTGGTCGCCGAGGCCGACGTGCTCTGCGAGAACTTCCGACCGGGGGTGCTCGCGCGTCTCGGCTTCGGCTGGGAGGAGCTGCGCGCCATCAACCCACGCCTCGTGTACTGCGCGATCTCCGGATTCGGGCAGACGGGGCCGCTCCGATCGAAGCCCGCCTACGACCAGATCATCCAGGGCGGCTCGGGCATGATGAGCGTCACCGGCACGCCGGAGACCTCCCCGCTCCGAGCCGGCTACCCCATCGCCGACACGCTCGGCGGGCTCGCGGCCGCGTTCGCCATCACCTCGGCACTGCACGGGCGCGAGCGCACGGGCGAGGGATCCAGCATCGACGTGTCGATGCTGGAGACCGCCGTGACCGCCATGGGCTGGGTCGTCTCCAACCACCTCGTGGCCGGCCAGGTGCCCCGAGCGCTCGGCAACGACAACGGCACTGCCGCGCCGTCCGGCACCTTCCAGACGGCAAGCGGGGCGCTCAACATCGCCGCGAACAAGCAGGAGCAGTTCGAAGCTCTGACGCGGGTCATCGGGCGCCCGGAGCTGGCGGCGGATGCCCGCTTCCGCGACCGGGAGGACCGCAAGCGATTCAGGGCCGAGCTCACGAGCGAGATCGAAGCGGCCCTTGGCGCCGAGGACACGGCCTACTGGGAGGAGCGGCTCTCGGCGGCGGGAGTGCCGGCGGCGGCGGTGCTCACGGTTCCCGAGATGCTCGAGAGCCCGCAGATCGTCGACCGTGAGCTCGTGCACGACCTCCCGTTCCCGGGACGAGAGGGGGAGACGCTGCGGGTGCTTGGCAACGGCATCCGCCTCGACGACCGCCCGAGCGCACCGACCATGCCGCCTCCGGGTCTCGGGCAGCACACCGACGAGATCCTGGGCGAGCTCGGCTACGACGCCGCGCAGATCCGAGCATTCCACGAGGAGCGAGCCGTATGACCAGCAGCGCCAGTCCCGCCGACCAGCCCACCGTCGCCGACACCACGGCGTGGTGGAGCACAAGCGTGACCCGGATCGCCCCGGGGGAGATCGAGCTGCGGGGGTATCCGATCGAGCAGGTCATCGGCAACGTCGGCTTCGTGAGCACGATCTGGCTGCTCACGACGGGGAGCCTGCCGAGCGCGACGGTCTCGAACCTCCTCGAGGCGACCCTCGTCGCGAGCGTCGATCACGGCCCGCAGGCGCCCTCCATCGCGAGCGCACGCATGGCCGCCACGTGCGGCGTCGGCCTCAACTCGGCCGTCGCCAACGGCGTGAACGTCCTCGGGGATACCCATGGTGGCGCGGGCCAGCAGTGCGTGCAGCTGCTGAACGACCTCGTCGAGCGGCACGAGACCGAGGGCGTCCCGCTGGATCAGCTCGCCCGCGAGGCGATCGCCGACCACAAGAGCCGGGGCGTGTTCGTGCCGGGCTTCGGGCACCGCTTCCACCCCCGCGACCCGCGGCGGGACCCGCTCCTGACGCTCGTGGAGGACGCGCTTGCCGCGGGAGATATCTCCGGGAGGCACCTTGCCGCCGGGCTCGCGGTGGAGCGAGCCCTGGAACGGGGGGAGCGGCGCATCCCCATGAACATCGACGGCATCTCCGCGATCGTCTACGCGGAACTCGGCGTCGAGCCGGAGCTCGCGAGGGGCCTGTTCGTGCTCTCCCGCTCCGTGGGGATCCTCGCCCATGCGTGGGAGGAGAAGCAGGCAGGCCAGCGCATCAAGGGGCCGCTGCCCCCGCCCCTCCTCGCCGACTACACCGGCGAGCCGACTCGGGACGTGCCAGGCGCACGCCGCCCAGCTACTCCCTGACCGCCCCCTCGAGCATCCCCTGGATGAAGTGCCGCTGCAGGAAGATGTAGAGCACGACGACGGGCAGCGCGACCATGATGGCGCCCGCCGCGAGCAGCGCGGTGCCCTGCGTGTACTGCCCCTGGAAGAAGGCCAGGCCGAGGGGCGCGGTGCGCACGCTGCCGTTCGGCGACATGACGAGGGGGATGAGGAACTCGTTCCAGGTCCACATGAACGTCAGCAGCACGAGCGTCAGGATGGCTGGCCGGCCGATGGGGACGAGCACCTGCCACAGGATGCGCATGGAGCCAGCCCCGTCGAGCTTGGCCGCGTCGATGAGCGCCTGGCTGGAGGAGCGGAAGTAGGTGCGCATCCAGAACGTGCCGAACGCGATCGACATGGCGATCTGCGGGAACGCGACACCCCACACCGTGTTCGTGAGGCCGACGGTGCGCAGGTCGAAGTAGAGGGGCACGATGAACGCCTCGGTCGGCACCATGATGCCGAGCAGGAAGAGGTAGAAGATGGGCGTCGCGCCGCGGAACTTCATGGTGCCGAGCGCGTAGCCCGCGAGGATCGACGCGAGCACCGCGACGACGACCACGATGACCGCGACGACGACCGAGGTCAGCATGTACTGCCCGAACCGCGCGACCTCCCACGCCGTGGGGAAGTTCTCCCAGTGGAAGACGCGCCCTTCCTGCGCGACGCTCGCGTTCTCTGGCCCGAACGCGAGCGTGACGATGACGCTGATCGGGCCGAGGATGACCAGCCCGAAGACGCCGAGGATCAGGTAGTTCGCGATCTTCTCGAACACGGAGACGTTCATGCGCGGTCCCCGATCCGGTTCACGACGAAGTTGATGGCGAACACGATGAGGGTGAGCACGGCGCCCACGGCCGTCGCGGCCCCGACCTCCCCGAGCTCGAACGCGCGTCGGTACACCTCGAAGCTGGGCACCGTCGTGGACGTGCCAGGACCGCCGCTCGTGGTGACGTAGATGAGGTCGAAGGTCTTGAGCGCCGCGACGATCGTGAGCGTCAGCGCCACCGTGATCTCGCCCCGCACCGAGGGCAGCGTGATCGAGAAGAACTCGCGCACCGGGCCCGCGCCGTCGAGCCTGGCCGCCTCGTAGAGCTCCTTCGGCACGCGGCTCATCCCAGCCATGAGCAGCACGGTCACGAGGCCGAGCGACACCCACGAGCCGATGAGCCCGACGGCCGGCAGCGTGAAGGTGTAGTCGCCGAGCCACGCCCGCGTCCAGCTCTCCAGCCCGACGAGGCGCAGCAGCCCGTTGAGGGGCCCGTCCGGCGCGTAGATCTGCCGCCACGTGACCGCGACGACGACCATCGCGATGACCTGCGGCAGGAAGATGAGCGTGCGGAAGAAGCCGAGGCCCCGCACCCGCGCCCGCGTGAGGATCGCCGCGAGCATGAGGCCCACCGCGAGCGGCAGGATCGAGTAGAAGAAGATCAGCACGAACGCGTGCCCGAACGCCTCCCGCAGCCGCTCGTCCTGCACGATCTGCACGTAGTTGTCGAACCCGACGAAGGTGGATGCGCCCAGCCCGTCCCACTCGAAGAACGAGAACTGCACGGCACGGCCGAGCGGGAACAGCAGGAACGTGCCGTAGAGGAGGAACGCGGGCGCGAGGTACGCGAACGGCACCCAGGCGGGGGTGCCGCGGCGGGCGCCCTTCGCCGGGCGGCGTTCGCGCGCCGTCGCGCTCGAGCTCGTCATTCGGGGCGTCGCTCGGGCTGCGCGGGCGCCACCGGGCGCAGGCTACTCATTCGCCGCGATGAAGTCGGCGTAGTCGGTCTCGAGGGTCTCGGTGAACTGCTCCGGGGTGAGCTGCCCGTCGATGAGCCCCTGCAGGGACTGGCCGATGGTGTCGCCGAAGGTCGGCGTCGCGTAGTCCAGGTAGGGGAGCACGCTGCCCGACTCGGTGACCTCGCCGAAGGCCCCGTAGATGTCGGCGAAGACGCCGGACTCCGGTGCGAGCTCAGCCGAGTTGTTGACGGGCAGGTTGCCGGTGTCTGCCAGGACCTGCATGGCCTCGTCGCTCGTCAGGAAGTCGATGTAGGCGGCCGCGACGTCCGTGTTGTCTGCGGCGGAGGTCATCGCGAACGGGAGTCCGGTGCCTCCGGTCGTCGCGAGCGCCCCCTCGCTCGTCTTCGGGACGAAGAAGCCGAGGTCGTCGCCCATGCTCGCCTCGAGATCGGCCGCGAGCCACGAGCCGCCGATGAGGAATACGCCGTTGCCCTCGGCGAGCGCCTGCCAGGCCGCGTCGTAGTCGGTGCCGTTCACGCCCGTGTTGAAGTAGCCGTCGTCGACCCAGCCCTTGAGCGCGGTCGCCGCCTCCACGTTCTCCGGAGTGGTCCAGCTCGCGCCGGGGTTGCCGAGCCCGAGGTTCGTGATGGTCTCCGCATCCACGTACTCGCCCTGGAGCGGGCCGAACACGTGGCCCGCCGGCCACTGCTCGATGTTGCCGAGCTGCATGGGCGTCTCGCCTGCAGTCTTCGCCGTCGCGAGCGTGGCCTCGAACTCGGGCCATGTTCCCGGCACCTCGACGCCGAGCGACGCGAGCTTCGCCTTCGAGTAGAAGATGCCGACGACCTCGCCGACCTGCGGCAGGCCGTAGAGGTTGCCGTCCCCAAAGACCTTCGCGTCCTCGCTGTACGTCGAGTACTGCAGGATCGACTCCTGGTAGCGGTCGAACCAGCCGTAAGCCTCCGCGTAGTCGTCGAGCGCGCGCAGCTGCCCGGCCTCGACGAACGCCCCCATCGTGTTGCGGCCGTTGTTGGCCTGCACGACGTCCGGCGCGTTCTCGTCGGTCAGGGCGAGGCGCAGCGTCGTCGCGAGGTCGTCGAAGGCCTGCGAGTTCCGCTCGATGGTGACGTTCGGGTACTTCTCCTCGAACGCCGCGTTCAGCTGCTCGATCTGCTCGTTCTGCCCGCCGCGCACCTCCTGGTCCCAGACGGTCAGCGTGACGTCGCCGACCTGCGAGATGTCGGTGCTGATCTCCGCCGTGGAGGCATCGGGGGCAGCCTGCTGGCCCGTGCCGGGCGCGCATCCCGCGAGGGCGAGCGCGAGTGCCAACCCGCCGGCGACCGCCGCGGTTCTCCGATGCTTCTCGTTCATGTTCGGCTTCCTTCTTTCGCTGAGGGTGCGTTGCGTGCGATGGGGGACCAGCGGTCAATTGTCGCGGATGCGGTGCCGACAGCCCGGCTGGGTCGGCTCTGGCGCGCCGGTCAGACTCCGGGGAAGTGGTCGACGAGGCGGAACGTGGCCTCCGCGCGGCGGACCGCGCCTGGGCGCTCCGACGGCAGCACGTCCTGCAGGAAGCCGTACCGCTCGGTGAGCTCGGTGTCTCCCGAGGCGCGCGTCGCATCCCACCAGTCGGCGATGTCGCCCCAGCCGGGGGCCGCGAGCGATCCGCCGAACTGCTGCACGGCGAGGGCCGAGCAGAGCGCCGAGAACTGGAGGCGTTGCTCGAGCGGCCAGTCGCGCAGCGAGCCGAGCACGAAGGATGCGCCGAACACGTCCCCGGCGCCGGTCGCGTCGAGCGCGCGGACGGGCACGGCGGGAACCCGGACCTCTTCACCCGTCGCGGAGTCGATGCCGATCGCGCCGTCCTTGCCGCAGGTCACGACGACGATGGGCACGTGCTCGGCGAGGGCGCGGGCCGCGGCGAGGGGTGAGCTGGTGCGCGTGTACTCGACGGCCTCCCGCTCGTTCGGCATGAAGGCGTAGCAGGACGACAGGGGCTCGAGCACGGCTCGGTCCCACACGCCCGTGTCGTCCCAGCCCACGTCGGCGAAGATCCGGGTGCCGTCGGCCGCCGCGCGCAGCCACCACGGCTCCTGCTCGAGGCTCGTCATGGTGCCGAGCTCGGCGAGCGCGGTGCGGCTCGAGACGCCGTCGCTGAGGAGCGCGTCGCTCGAGATGGGGCTCGGGTGCCCGTGCGTGATCATGCTGCGGTCGCCGTCCTGCGCCACGGAGACCGTGACCGCGGTGTGCCAGTTCTCGAAGCGCCGCGAACGGCTGAGGTCGATGCCCTCGTGCTCCTCCAGCAGCTCCCAGCACCAGCGCCCGTAGACGTCGTCGCCGAAGACGGAGGCGAGCGAGGTGGTGAGCCCGAGGCGGCTGGCCGCGACGGCGAGGTTGGCGATGCCGCCCGGCGTCGACCCCATGCCCTCTGCCCACACCTCCGTGCCCGCGCTCGGCGAGCCGTGGAGATCGGTGAAGACGATGTCGAAGAAGACGGAGCCCGCGAGGACCACATCGAATCGCGCACCATCGACCGAGTCGGTCGGGGGTGTGTCGTGATGGGCCGAAGCCATCGCGGCTCCTCTCGGTAGCAACAGCGGTGTTGCTCACACATCCTGCGCGGTGATCGTTCGTGCGTCAAGTCCCGCTCGTTCGTGCTTGCGACGTGCTCGTTGGTGACTGCTACGATGCCTCGCATGCTCACCACGACGCGTCAGGCTCGCATCCTGCAGTCGCTGCGCGCGGACGGTCAGGTCACGGTCGAGGAGCTCGCCGTCGAGTTCGGGGTGTCGCCGTCGACGGTCCGGCGGGACCTCAACGCCCTCAGCGCCGAGGGGCTGCTGCGCCGCGTCCGCGGTGGTGGCGGCGTCGAGCCCGACCGGGTGCCGTTCGCCGAGGTCGCGACCCACCAGAGCGCGCAGAAGACCGCCATCGCGGCGCGGGCAGCCACGCTCGTCCGGGACGGCGACGTCGTCCTCATCGACATCGGCACCACGACGGCGCTGCTCGCCAGGCAGCTGCGTGGGCGACGTATCACCGTCATCACCTCGAGCCTCGCCGTGGTGGACGCGCTCCGCGACGACGACGCCGTCGAGCTCATCGTGCTCGGCGGGGTCGTGCGGAAGAACTACAGCTCGATGGTCGGGGTGCTGACCGAGCAGGCGCTCGCGCAGATCCGCGCGACCGTGTGCTTCCTCGGCACGAGCGGCATCAGAGCAGACGGCACGATCTCCGATACGACCGGCACCGAGGTGCCCGTGAAGCTCGCGATGATCGCCTCCTCGCAGCGCACGGTCGTGCTGGCGGATGCCACGAAGTTCCCTGGAGTCGGTCTGCTGAGCGTGTGCGGCGCATCCGCCATCTCCGCGATCGTCACGGAAGACCATGCGGACCCGGCGACGCTCGCCGTGCTGCGGACAGCGAAAGTCGAGGTGATGTTCTCGTGAAGCTCACGATCATCGGAGGCGGAGGGTTCCGCGTCCCCCAGGTGTTCGAGGCGGTGGCCTCCGACGAGGCGCCCGTGCGCATCGACGAGCTGAGCCTCTACGACGTCTCGCCGGAGCGGCTGGCGATCATCCGCGTCATCGTCGAGCGCATCGCGAGCGAGAAGCGCTTCGCGCCGCGCATCAGCGTCACGACCGACCTCGAGGAGGCGCTGCGCGGGACGGACTTCGTGTTCAGCGCCGTCCGCGTGGGCGGCACGGCCGGCAGGGTCGCGGATGAGCGCATCGCCCTCGAGCTGGGGGTGCTCGGCCAGGAGACGGTCGGGCCTGGCGGGCTCGCGTATGCGCTGCGCACGATCCCGATCATGGTCTCGCTCGCCGAGACCATCAAGCGGGTCGCTCCCGATGCCTGGGTGATCAACTTCACGAACCCCGCCGGAATCGTCACCGAGGCGATGCGGGGCGTGCTCGGCGACCGTGTCGTCGGCATCTGCGACACCCCGATCGGGCTCATGCGCCGAGCGGCGGCGGTTGCGGGGGCCCGCGTCTCCGCCGGCCCCGAGGGTCGGGGAGAGCCCTCGGTGGTCGCCTTCGACTACGTCGGCTTGAACCACCTCGGCTGGCTGCGCTCGCTGCGGGTCGACGGCGTCGAGCGCCTGCCGGAGCTGCTCGCGTCCGACACGTCCCTGCAGCGCATCGAGGAGGCGCGCCTCCTCGGCTTCGACTGGGTGCGGGCGCTCGGCGCCCTGCCCAACGAGTACCTGTACTACTACTCGTTCACGCGTGAGGCCAACGCCAGCATCCGCGCCGCGGACGCGACCAGGGGCGAGTACCTCGACGCGCAGCAGGGCGAGTTCTTCGCGAACCCGGGCGCCGACCCCTTCGAGTCGTGGATGCGTACCCGCCACGAGCGCGAGGCGAGCTACATGGCCGAGAGCCGCGAGGAGGGGGAGGAGCGCGAGGTCGAGGATGTCGCGGGCGGCGGCTACGAGAGCGTCGCGCTCGACCTCATGGCGGCCCTCTCCTCCGGGCGGCCAGCCACCATGATCCTGAACGTGCGCAACGGCTCCCTCGTGCCCGCGCTCCCCGACGACGCGGTTGTCGAGGTCGGCTGCGTCGTCGACGCCGATGGCGTGCATCCGTGGCCGGTCGCGCCCGTCGAGGGCGAGATGCTCGGGTTGATGGTGCAGGTGAAGTCCGCCGAGCGGCTGGTCATCGAGGCCGCGACGCGCGGCTCCCGCGAGCTCGCCTGGCGCGGCTTCGCGGCGCATCCGCTCGTCGACTCGGTCGGGGTGGCGCGGAAGCTCGTCGACAGGTACAGCCAGCACTTCGCCGGGATCGGTGCGCTGCTGCGCTAAGCCGAGCGTGGCGCGTGTCGTCAGCGTGAGCGCGAGGCCCGGCTCATGGCGCGCAGCAGCAGCTTCCGCGGGACGAGTTTCGAGGCGATCGTCAGGGACGTGTTGATCGGGCCGGGGACGACGGAGGGTCCAGGGTTCGGCTTCTTGAGTTCGCGGAGCGTCAGGCCGACGACCTTGCGGGCCGTCATCTTCGGCAGGCCGGAGCCGATGTCCTCGCCGGCGACCTCGAAGAACTCGGTTGCGGTGGGGCCGGGGGAGAGCGCGAGAACGCGCAGCCCGGTGCCTGCCGACTCGGCCCACAGCGCCTCGGTGAAGCTGCGGACGAACGCCTTGGTCGCGCCGTAGACGGCGAAGCCCGGCGTGGGCTGGTAGCCGGCGACGCTCGCGACGTTGACGAGGAAGCCGTCGCCCGCGCGCAGCTGCGCGATGAAGGTGTGCGTGAGGTCGACGAGCGCCGCGACGTTGAGCGCGATCTCGGCGCGCACCCGCTCGGGGTCCTCCTCGTGGAAGCCGCCGCTCGTGCCGAACCCCGCGTTGTTGATGAGGCTCGTCACGCTCACTCCGCGGCCCTCGAGCTCGGTCCCGAGTGCGGCCGCGGCGCCCGGCTCACCGAGGTCGGCGGCGATCGTCGTCACCGTCACGCCGAACCGGTCGCGCAGCTCGGCGGCGAGGCTCTCCAGCTTCGATTCGCGCCGGGCCACGAGCACCAGGTCGCTGCCGCGAGAGGCGAGCTGGCGGGCGAACTCCGCCCCGAGCCCAGAGCTCGCGCCCGTGATGAGCACTGTCTGGGATCCGAAACGAAGGGGGAGCATCCGGGAAGTCATGCCGTCAATGTACGGGTGCGTGACGGTGGAAGCCTGCGCGTGGGCCCTGCCGTCCCCGCAGCTGCCGGGACGCGGTTCGGGGGCTGCCCGCCCGGGCACGCCCCGCTCCGCTCCGCTCCGCTCCGCCTCCGTCCCACCTCCGCCGCGGCGCGGCCAGTTCTCCGGCGTCGCGCAGCCAGACGAGGAATGCAGGCTCGTTCGGAAACGAGCCTGCATTCGCCGTGGGGATGCGTTCCGCCTCAGCGGCGGTCAGCGGCGGACTGCGGGGGCAGCGGAGTCAGCGCGGGTCAGCGTGCGCCGGCGGTCTGACGCGCCTCGCGCTTCTCGTCCCGATCCGTGTCCCTCGCCCGCATCGCCTTCTCGTCGTCGAGCCAGTTCGCGCCCTTGTTGTGGAGGAAGAAGACGTAGACGACGAGCGACGCGGCGATCGCGATGGTGACGTAGACGATGAACAGCGGCACCTGCTGCGCTTCGCCGGCGGCCGTGTAGAGGAGCGGCGCCGTGCCGCCGAAGATGGAGTTCGCCATGGCGTAGCCGAAACCGACGCCGAGGGCGCGGATGTGCGTCGGGAACAGCTCGGCCTTCACGACGGCGTTGATCGACGTGTAGCCGGTGAGGATCACGAAGCCGCCCACGAGGATGCCGAACGCCGCGAACTCGTTGGTCTGCTGCGGCAGGTAGGTGAGCAGGAACCACGTGTAGAGCACGCCGCCTGCGCCGAAGAACACGAGTAGCGTCTTGCGGCCC
Source organism: Pseudoclavibacter sp. RFBI5 (assembly GCF_002931395.1). Classification (NCBI taxonomy): domain Bacteria; kingdom Bacillati; phylum Actinomycetota; class Actinomycetes; order Micrococcales; family Microbacteriaceae; genus Pseudoclavibacter; species Pseudoclavibacter sp. RFBI5. Next base: position 93,098 of record NZ_PSYA01000006.1, read on the forward strand.
ACGATGTCGGACAGCCAGCCGCCGATGGGCTGCAGCAGCATGAGCACGGTGAGCGCGATGAGGTTCAGGATCGTGCCGGACACGACGTCGTCGCCCGCGAACGCCTTCTTCACGATGCCGGGGCCCGTGACCGAGTACGTGTAGAAGGCGACGGTGCCGCCCATCGTGATGAGGAAGCAGAGCAGCAGCGGGCGCCACTGGTGCAGGATGAGCTCCTTCATCGAGCCGGAGGAGCGCGACTTGCCGTCCTTCACCGACTCGAGCGCAGACTCGCTGAGCGACTCGTCCATGGTGCGTCGCAGGTAGAAGACGACGATCGCGGCGACGCCGCCGATCGCGAACGCGATGCGCCAGCCCCACTCTGAGATCGCCTCGGTCGGCATGGCCAGCACCATGATGAGGAGCGTCGCCTGCGCGAGCACGTGGCCGCCGACGAGGGTCACGTAGTGGAACGACGAGAGGAAGCCGCGGCGGCCGCGGATGGCCGCCTCCGACATGTAGGTCGCGCTCGTGCCGTACTCGCCGCCCGTCGCGAAGCCCTGCACGAGGCGGCAGACGATGAGGATGATGGCTGCTCCGGCGCCGATGACGGCAGCGGAGGGGGTGAGGGCGATGACAAACGAGCATCCGGCCATGATCGACACCGACACGGTGAGCGCGAGGCGACGCCCGTGGCGGTCCGCGAAGCGGCCGAAGAACCAGGCCCCGATGGGGCGCATGAGGAACGTGACGGCGAAGATCGCCCAGATGTAGATCTGCGAGTTCTTGTCCTCGGAGTCGAAGAACTGGAACTCGAAGTACGAGGCGAAGACCGAGTAGACGTAGACGTCGTACCACTCGACGAGGTTGCCTGCCGAGCCCTTCAGGGTGTTGGAAACCGAGCGGCGCAGGCTGCCCGGCACTTGTGTCGTCGTCATTGACTTCTCCATCGTCGTCGATCTTCATCTGCCAGCAGGCGGAGCCCTGGCCCCACCTCGGTGTGGGTGTACTGGACAACTCTCTGCACCGGGCAAGGGGCGCGAGCGGATCCTTACATTCCCTTTACGTGGACCTCGCATCTCTGCCCGCGCCTACCATTGGGGGTATGCGTGTGCTCGTCGCCGAGGATGACGCGTCCGTCTCCGCCGCCCTCGCGGCCGTGCTCGGCCGCGCCGATCACGCCTGCGTGCAGGTCGCCCGCGGCAGCGACGTGCTGCTCCAGCACCGAGACGCCGAGCTCGTGCTCCTCGACCTGGGACTCGAGGACATGGACGGCCTGGAGGTGCTCAGGCGGCTCCGCCAGGTGAGCCAGGTTCCCGTCATCGTCGTCACGGCCCGCGGCGACGAACGCTCGACGGTTCGAGCGCTCGGCCTCGGCGCCGACGACTACCTCGTGAAGCCCGTTCGCATGCACGAGCTGCTCGCCCGCATCGACGCCGTCGCCCGTCGTCGCGCGCCCGCCGCGGAGCCCGAGGTGGTGCAGCTCGGCGACGCGAGGATCGAGCTGCTCTCGCGGCGAGTCATCGTCGGCGGTGCCGAGGTCTCGCTCACGCCGACCGAGTTCGAGCTGCTCGCGATTCTCGCGAAACGGCTCGGCAGGGCCGTGAGCAGGCAGGAGCTCCTCGACCAGGTGTGGGGCGACGCCTACGCCGCCACCTCGCGCTCCTTCGACGTGCACCTCGCGCAGCTCCGCCAGAAGCTGCCCGCCGTCGCCATCACCACGATCCGCGGCTTCGGCTACCGGCTCGAGACGAAGCCGGCGCGATGAAGCTGCAGGTGCTGCTGCCCCTCATGCTCTTCGGACTGCTCACGGTCATCGCCATCATCGTCCCGGCCAGCGAGGGCATCGCCGTGAACCGCACCCAGCAGCTCACCCTGCAGCGCGCCACCTCGATGGACCAGATCGTGCAGCGCGCGGAGACGGCGGTGGCCGCCGACGACGCGTCCGGGCTCGAGCGCTACCTCGAGCGCTTCGCCGAGACGTACGGCGAAGCGGCGATGGTCGTCGACAGCGAGGGCCAGGTCGTGTCCTCCGTCGGCGGCCTCGAGCTGGACCCGCAGGTCGCGTCGCTCGTGCTCGCCGCGTCGCGCACGGTGCCGCAGCGATCCATCTCGACGATCTACCCGTGGAGCGACGACACCCACCTCGTGGCCGAGCCGTTCGCGAACGGCGCGAGCGCCGCATCCGGGGCGGTCGTCCTCGAGGTGAACCAGACGGAGGCGAAAGCGCAGATCACCGGCTGGTGGGCGCTCGTCGCGCTCGCGGGCCTGCTGCTCCTGCTGCTGCTCTTCGCCGCGTCGCAGTTCTGGACCAGCTGGGTGCTGCGTCCCGTTCGTGCCCTGGACGCGGCCGCGAACGCCCTCGCCGAGCAGCGGGAGCCCGACCTCGCGGCCGCGACGGGGCCCCTCGAGCTCAGGCGCCTCTCCTCCTCGTTCGCGCGCATGTCGAGGGGAGTCGAGGACGCGCTCGAGCAGCAGCGGGGGTTCGTCGCCGAGGCGTCGCATCAGCTGCGCAACCCGCTCGCCGCGATCCGCCTGCGCATCGACGCCCTCCCGCGCGACGAGGCGGAGGAGGCGGCGCTTGAGGCCGTCGGCGGCGACCTCGACCGTCTCGAGCACGTCGTCGACCGGATGCTGGTGCTCGCCGACGCCGAGCACCGCGCCACGGCAGAGGCGAGCGGCAGGCGCACGGGCTTCGCCGACGGCGCCGCGCGAGAGCACCTCACCTCGGCGGCCATGCTCACGGCGCCCCACGAGGAGCGCTTCCGCGAGGAGGGCATGCGTCTGCGGTTCGACGGCGACGAGGAGATCAGGGTCGCGTGCCGCAAGAGCGACCTGGAGGAGATCGTCGAGACCATGCTCGACAACGCGCGGAAGTACGCGGGCGAGGGGGCGAGCGTCACGATCCGGTTCGCCGCGGCGCCCAGCTCCGGGTGGTCCGCGGCGGTGCCCGGCGAAGGAGAGCCTGACGGCCCGCTCGACGGCCGCAGCCAACCGCCTGAGGCGTTCGAGGCGTTCGCAGCGTTCGAGATCGACGGCCCACGCGCGGTGCTCGAGATCAGCGATGACGGACCAGGCGTCGACGAGGACGAGCTCGCCCAGCTCGGCACGCGGTTCTGGCGCTCGCCGAGCCACCGATCCCTGCCGGGGACCGGGCTCGGCCTCGCGATCGTCGGGGAGCTGGCACGCGCCAACCGCGCCACCGTCGACTACGACCGCGCCCCAGAAGGAGGGCTCCGCGCCCGCATCAGCTTGGTGCGGACGTGGTGATCCTCACGAGGCGCGGCCTGCTGTTCGGCGCCGGTGCGGCCTCGGCCGCCGCCGCGACCTTCGCGCTCGCCGGATGCTCTCTCGGGCAGCCGTCCCCGCGCATCCGCATGGCCTGCGGCGAGCAGGGCGGCACCTACGTGCAGTTCGGCGAGCTGCTCCGCGAGGCGCTCCGCCGCGACGGCACGACGGGGCTCGACGTGGTCACGACGGGTGGCAGCGTCGAGAACCTGGCCATGCTGCAGGCCCGCGACGCCGAGCTCGCCATCGTGCTCGCCGACGCGGCGGCGACCGACGCGCAGAACAAGGTCGCGATCGGGCGCGTCTACCAGAACTACCTGCAGTGCTTCGTGCGCTCAGACGGGCCCGTCAGCGCCATCGGCGATCTCGCCGGGCGGCGCGTCTCGGTCGGGGCGCCCCAATCCGGTGCGGCGCTCACCGCCAGGCGGCTCCTCGGCACGCTGGGCCTCCTCGAGGGCGCGGGCGCGAGCGTCATCTCCGAGCTGTACCTCGACGAGGCCGTCTCCGCCCTCGAGGCCGGCACCGTCGACGCGATCTTCTGGTCGGGCGGACTGCCGCTCCCCGCCGTGCAGGACCTCAACACCGCGGTGGAGCTCGTCGACCTCACCGATGCGCTCCCGGCCCTCGAGCTCGAGCATCCCGGCGTCTACACGCTCACGGCGGTTCCTGCCAGCACCTACGGGAGCGCCGAAGCGGTTCCCGCGATCGGGGTCTCCAACTACCTGCTCGCCAGGCCCGACCTCCCGGACCAGGTGGCGAGGGCGCTCGTCGACGTCCTCATCCGAGACGCCGCGCAGCTCGTGCCGGAAGGGTCGCTCGGCGTGCAGTACCTGACCGCGTCGAACCTCATCGACACCCTCCCCATCGCGCTGCACCCCGCCGCCCAGAGACGCTACCGGGAGCTCTACGGCTGAGCGCCGTCGAGACAGTGAAGGATGCTGGCCGCGGGACCTCAGCCGAGGAAGGCGTGGGCGACCGTGAAGATCGTCACGCCCGCGAGGGCGCCCACGATCGTGCCGTTCAGGCGGATGTACTGCAGGTCGCGGCCCACCATGAGCTCGATCTTCTCGCTCGTCTCATCGGCGTCCCAGCTGGCGACGGTGTCCGAGATGATCGACGAGATCTCGTGCCGATACCGGTCGACGAGGAACACCGCCGCGTCGATGACCCACGTGTTCACCCGCTGCTGGAGCTGCGCATCCGTCGTCAGTCGCTGACCGATGTCGACGAGCGCCGCCGTGGCGCGGGTGCGGAGCGCGCTCTCCGGGTCGGCGAGCGAGCGCAGGAGGCCCGTCTTCGCGGCGTTCCAGGCCTCCGCGGCGAGCTCGCGCATGCGGGGGCTGTCGAAGATGTTGCCCTTGGCGCCCTCGAAGCGGGCGATGAGCTCCGGGTCGTGCTGCAGCTGGTCCGAGAGGCGAGCCAGGTAGCCGTCGATGGCGGCCCTGGCGGGATGCGCGTCGTCCGCTCGCACCGCCGCGACGAACTTGACCGCCTCGTTGTACGCGGTGTTGTCGACGAGCTTGGTCGCGACCGACGGAACCCACGAGGGGAGACGCCTCGACACGAGGCCATCGAAGGCGCTCTGGTTGGCGGCGAGCCACGCGGCGGCGCTGTCGGCCGCCAGGTCCACGGCGCCCCGATGCGCGCCGGTCGCGACGACGCGCGACATCCACTCGCCCAACGGGGGAGCCCACTGCGGTTCGACGAGGTGCTCGCGAGCCAGGTCCTCGATGAGGCCCTGGACGTCGTCGTCGCTGAGCGCCTCGAGCACGCCCGTCGCCATGATGGAGGCCTCGGAGGCGATTCGCTCGGCGTGCTCCGGCTGCTCGATCCATTCGCCGAGGCGGGCCGCGATCGAGGTGGCCTGCAGCTTCGTCCGCACCACGTCGCCGCGCAGGAACTCGGTCTCCACGAACTCGCCGAGCGTGCGGCCGATCTCGTCCTTCCGCTTCGGGATGATCGCCGTGTGCGGGATCGGGATGCCCAGCGGGTGCCGGAAGAGCGCCGTCACGGCGAACCAGTCGGCGAGCGCGCCCACCATGCCGCCCTCCGCGGCGGCGCGGACGTACGCGAACGCCGGCACATCTCGTTGCAGCGCGAACGCGACCACGAACACCACCGCCATGAAGAGGAGGGCCCCCAATGCCACCGCCTTCATGACTCGCAGGCTGCGCCGGCGCTCCTGGTCTGCGGGGCTCAGAAGCTCGGTCGGGGTGCGCGACATGCGGTCATCTTTGCACGCCTGAGCCGGACGGCGACTGCGGGGTGCCCCAGGTCTGCCTCGGGTCTCCGGGGATTCCCCGGCGGGCCGAGATCGACAGACTGGACGCATGACTTCGCACTCCAGGGGCTCGTTCCGGTCGGCGGCCGACGGGGCGTCCACGACCTCGTTCATGTGGTGGATGGTGTTCGTGCTCGTCGGCGCGCTCAGCGGAGTCGTGTCATCGCTGGCGTCCGCCCAGCTCGCGGTCGGCACCCAGCAGCAGGAGGCGCTCACGATGATCTTCTGGGTGTCCCTCGTCGTGAGCGGCATCTGCGCGATCGGTGCCCTGGTCGCCTTCATCCGCACGATCTACGTGCTGCTCGACCGCAGCGACCGGCGCTGGAGCGGGGAGTAGGGGTAGGGGCAGGGGCACAGGCACAGCGCACGGGTAGGGGACAAGGGCAGGGGCCGCGGGACGGGCAGACGCGCGGGCACGGCCCGGCGGTCGGCGTCCGCGATCTCCGTCGTGCAGCCGATGCGCCGGCTGGGGCGGATCTCGTACCGTGGGCCGCATGGATATCTCGTCGATGATCATGGGAGCGGCAGTGGCATCCGTCATGTGGATCGGATTCGTCCCGTGGGCGCGACTCAAGCGCCTCCGCGAGCTCGAGGCGCGGTACGCCGCAGGCCGGCCCGAGTCAGGGGGAGCCGGCGAGGGGCCGACCCCAGCTCTCTAGCGCCGCCGGTCGCTGCCTCCTACTCGCTGCCGACTGTCCGTCGCGCGTTGCTGGCTGCCCGACGCGGCTACCTGTTGCTTGCTGCCGCTGGTCGTTGCCGGCTACGCGCCCCGCGCTACCAGGGTCTGCCCCGGAGGTCGACGACACCCGGAGGCCAGGAATCGACGCTCTGCCGGATCGGCGAGATGAGCACCGGAGACCCCGCTTCGACGACTGCCTCGACGCTCGTCTCCGCTCGCATCACTGTCTCGGGTGGCATCATCGTCTCGGGTGGGAGCGAGCGCGGAGTGCTTCGCTCGACGACGCGGATGCGATGCCACCCGGTCCGCTCGTAGAAGGGCACGACGTCTTCCCGGCATCCCAGATAGCCGTACTCGAGGTCGTGGGTGGCTCGCATCGCACCTCAAGCGAGCGACATCGCGAGCTCGCCAAGGCCTTGGCCTCGGAGCCCGTCATCGACGAGCACGCCACCCGTGCCGGCCACGACGACCTGGGCGCGGCCGACCGTGATCTCGCGTCGCTGGAACCCGACGTGCGCCACGGCCGAACCTGCTGCGTCGAAGACGATCGCGTGCGTGGAGGCCGGGGCGTAGCCGTAGGGCTGCTCGGGATCCCACTCGCCGTGCACTGAGCGGTACTCGCGATCGAAGAGTGCACGCAGGGCCGTGAGCTCGGCCGGTGTGAGGGCTGAGTGCTCGACCACTCGGGGGAGGTAGGTCATCACGTCAGCGTAGGACGCTGCTGTGCTCCTCCTCGCTCGGCAGCGGCGCGGCTCGTGCTCGCTCGGGCGGGGCCCGTGGCGAAGTGCGGGTGGATTTCCTCTGCTCACCTGGGGTATTCCGGGGCAGATCTTCCGTTCGAAGCTAGCTTCTATTTTCTCGAAGAAAACCTGGTCCTGATATAGATTTTGGTGCGGTCTAGTGCTAGTCTGATGGTGATCTTGGGGGAGGTTATCGTGGCATCGCAGGCTGAGCAGGAGGCGCATCGTCAGTCGTCAGGAGAGTCGTCAGGACAGTCGTTAATGCAGTCCACCGGCGAGACGGCTGTCGTGGACGCGCTCCTCGAGGT
>NZ_PSYA01000015.1:0-100542 GCF_002931395.1 Pseudoclavibacter sp. RFBI5
GGCTCCGCCGCAGGTCCCGCCGTCGGCGCCCCCACACGTCCCCGCACCCGCCCAGGTGTTCCCGCCAGCACCCCACGCCGACCGACCAGGAGCGCGATCGTGAGCATCCGCGACGCCCACCGCCCCACGCGAACGGTCTTCCCCGCGCCCAGGCCCGAGGCAAGGCAGCTCGCCTCGCCCCCCACGCTCAGCGACGAGGCGAGCGCGACGCCGTTCCAGTTCCTCCTGCCGGTCGTCGGCGCCCTCACCTCCGTGACGATGATGGTCGTCATGCGCAACGGGCAGCCGCTGTTCCTCTTCATCGCGGGCATCGTGTTCGTCGTCGCGATCGTCTCGGGCGTCGGCTTCGCCGTCTCCGCGCGGGGCCGCGCCGGGCGCGCGCTCCGCCTCCGCCGCAAGCGCTACCTCGACTACCTCGAACGGCAGCGCAGCGAGCTGCGTGACGAGGCGACGGATGCGGTGCGGGCCGCGAGGCTCGTGCACCCCGACCGCAGCGGGCTCGCCTCCCTTGTGCACGACCCCGCGCGCCTCTGGGACCGCCGCAGAGGCGACGCCGACCACCTGCAGGCGCGCGTGGGAACGGCGACCGTGCCGTGGTTCCAGCTCGCGGTGGCCGCCGAGGATTCGCCCACCGAGCCCGCCGACCCCATCCTGCTCCGCGAAGCGCAGCTGCTCGCCGAGACGCACAGCGAGATCCCCGGCATGCCCGCCGTAGCTGACCTTCGCGGCGCATCCGTCGTCGCCGTCATCGGGCCGCGGGAGCGGACCGTGCCCCTCGCCCGCGGCCTCGTCGCCCAGCTCGCAAGCCACCAGCTGCCCGACGACGTGCAGCTCGCCGCCGCCTTCGCCCCAGATCGCGGCGACGACTGGCGGGGCTTCGACCTGCTGCCGCACGCGCAGAACCCCCGGCTGTTCGACGGGCCCGTGCCCGCGCGTCGCGTCGCCCCCGAGCTGCGGCAGCTCGCCGCCGTGCTCGGCAGCGAGCTCCTCGACCGCACGCAGACGGCGGCCGCCGCGAGGCGCCGGGGCGGCAAGGCCACCGCGCTGACCAGCCTCGTCGTCATCGACGACCGCCACGGAGAGCCCGCCCGACCGTTGCAGCTGCCCGACCGCAGCTACACGCCGAGCGAGATCGGCGTCACCGTCATCCACCTCATCGACGATCGCCTCGACGAGCCCGACGACGTCGACGTCCGCATCGAGCTCGACGCGGACGGGGCCGCGCGCCTCACCCACGATGCCGGCGGCAGCGGACAGCGGACGGTGCAGTTCGACGCCGACGAGCTCACCGCGACCGCCTTCGACGGCCTCGCCAGGACCCTCGCCGCGAAGCGCACCTTCGCGGCGGCGGGCGCTCGCGACGACGAGGGCCCAGCCGCCGACATCGCCGAGATCCTGGGCGTGCCCCTCGACAGGCCCGTCTCCCTCGACCGCGTCTGGGCGCCACGGCAGCCAGCGGAGTTCCTCCGCGTCGCGTTCGGCGTCAACGACCAAGGGCGACCCGTGCACCTCGACCTCAAGGAGAGCGCGCAGCAGGGCATGGGCCCGCACGGCATCTGCATCGGAGCCACCGGGTCCGGCAAGTCCGAGATGCTGCGCACCCTCATCCTGTCGCTCGCCGTCTCCCACCCGCCGGAAGACCTCGCGATGATCCTCGTCGACTACAAGGGCGGCGCCGCCTTCGCGCCGTTCGAGGGACTGCCGCACCTGGCCGGCCTCATCGACAACCTCGCTGACGACCCGCAGCTCACGGTCCGCGCCAAGGCCTCACTGCAGGGTGAGGTCGTGCGCCGCCAGCAGCTCCTCAAGAGCGCCGACTCGTCGCCTTCGATCTCCCACTACCGCGAGCTGCGGCGCACCCGCCCCGAGCTGGCGCCCATGCCGCACCTGTTCGTCGTCATCGACGAGTTCGGCGAGCTCCTCACCGCCGAACCCGACTTCATCGACCTCTTCCTGCAGATCGGCCGCATCGGCCGCTCCATCGGCGTCCACCTCCTCCTCTCGAGCCAGCGCATCGAGGGAGGGAAGCTGCGGGGGCTCGACACCTACCTCTCCTACCGACTCGGCCTGCGCACCTTCAGCGAGGCGGAGTCCCAGGTGGTCCTCGGCTCCAACGATGCGTTCCACCTGCCGCCAATCCCCGGCTACGGCTACCTGAAGGTCGACACGAGCGTCTACCAGCGCTTCCACGCCGGCTACGTCTCCGGGCCGGTCGACGAGGTCGCCGAGGCGCGCCCTGCCTCCGACGACGAGCATCCGCGCATCGTCGAGGTCCCCGCCTACAACGGCATCGAGAGCGGGGGAGACCCGGATGCGCCGCTCGTGCTGCGTGCGCCGGAGACGCGGCGCACCCTCATCGACGACCTCGTCGCGCAGCTCGACCGGCCGCAGAAGGTCCGGCCGGTGTGGCTGCCGCCACTCGCCGAGCGCATCTCGCTGGGCGACGCCTTCGCCGCCGGATCCGGGCCCGCCGCCGAGCCGACGATCGCCGGCGCCGCCTCCCTCGCCGACCCGAGCGACGGGCATCCGCTGCGCATCGTCGTCGGCGTCGAGGACGAGCCCGCGAACCAGCGCCAGGAACCCTGGGTGCTCGACCTCACCAAGTCCGGCGGCCACATCGCCATCATCGGCGGGCCGCAATCGGGGCGCAGCACCGCGCTTCGCACGATCGCGGCCTCCCTCGCGCTGAGCGGGTCGCCGGGGGCCGTCGGCATCTACGGCATGGACCTCACGGGTGGTGGACTGCGCAGGCTCGAAGCGTTCCCGCACGTCGGCGGTGTCGCCGCTCGGGGCGACGACTCTCGCCTCGTGCGCCTCGTCGAGGAGCTCACCGCCATGCTCCGCATGCGCGAGGAGCTGTTCAAGCGCCACAGCATCGACAGCACGGCGCAGCTGCGGGCCATGCACGCAGCCGGCAAGCTGCCGGAGCTCCCGACCGCCGACATCGTGCTGCTCGTCGACGGATACGGCGCGCTCCGTCAGGACTTCGAGCACCTCGACGGCCCCTTCACGAAGCTCATGCTGCAGGCCTCCAGCTACGGTATCCACCTCGTCGTGACGCTCGGTCGCTGGAGCGAGCTGCGCATGGCCCACCAGTCGCTCTTCGGCACGCGCATCGAGCTGCGCCTCAACGACCCCGCCGACTCCGCCATCGACCGGAAGCTCGCGAAGTCCGTGCCGCCCGACTCCCGTGGGCGCGCCCTCACCGACGCGAAGACGCTCGCCCAGTTCGCCCTCCCGGCGCTCGAAGCGGTCGACCCCGACCAGGTCGGCGAGGCTCTCGAGGAGCTCGCGGCTCGCGCCGCGGAGTCCTGGAGCGGGCCGGCGGCGGCCCCCATCCGCCTCCTGCCGAACACCATCGACCCGTCGACGCTCCCGGATGCCGCCGACGAGCCGACGGCCGTGCCCCTGGGGCTCCGACAGGACACCATGGACACCGCCCTCTGGGATTTCCTCGACTCCGACCAGCACCTGGTTGTGCTCGGGGACGCGAAGAGCGGCAAGTCGACGGCGCTGCGCGTCATCGCGAAGGGGCTCGTCGAGCGGTTCACGCCGGACGAGCTCGCCATCGCGGTCGTCGATCCGCGTGGCAAGGTGCCGAGCGTCATCCCCGAGGAGTACCTCGCGGCGCACGCCAGATCGGCCGCCCAGGCCAGTGGGCTCGCCGCCTCCATCGCGAGCGAGCTCGCCGAGCGTCCCGGACGCACCGCCGAGCAGCTGCGCAAGACGCCGAGGGTCGTGCTGCTCGTCGACGACTACGACATCGTCGCGGCGGGTGGCACGGACCCGCTCGGCGCGCTCGTGCCGCACCTGCCCGCGGCCCGGGACCTTGGCATCCACATCGTCGTGACGAGGCCGGTGGCCGGCTCGACGAGGGCCATGTACGCGCCGTTCCTCCAGAGCACGCGCGACACGGGCGGTGCGCTGCTGCTGCTCTCCGGCGACCGCAGCGAGGGCCAGATCGCGCCTCGCGTCTACGCCGAGCGGATGCCCCCTGGGCGCGGCAAGTACCTGCGCCGCGGCGAGGCACCCGCGGTCGTGCAGCTCGCGAACCTCCCCGAGGCCCCCTGACCCCCTCCGCCCTGCCCCTGCCCACGCCGAGGTCAGCGAGTGGTGAGGGCCTGGAACTCGGGGTTCTTGCGGATGAACGAGGCGACGTACGGGCACTGCGGCACGATCGTGAGGGCCGACTGCTCGCCGAGGGCCGTGAGCGCCGCATCCGTCAGGACGGCGGCGAGACCCTGCCCCTGGTAGGCGGGGTCGACGACGGTGTGGTCGATGACGATCGCATCGGCCGTCGTGACGTAGCTCAGGTAGCCGAGTTCGTTGCCGTCGCCGTCGTTGAGGGCGAAGCGCGAGCGATCCTGCTGGTGCTGGACGGTGTTTGACATGGCCAGAGGGTACGCCGTGCCGCGAACAGCCACCTCGATGTCGGCTGTGCCAGTCCCGTGCGCCGCTCGCGGCGAGGCCGTCCCTCGTATCCGCGCCACTCGGCCAGCCCCTGGAGCGCGTGCGCAAGGCTGTGCGAGGGTTGACCGGTGACTGAGGAGCAGCAGGGCCAAGCACCCGACGACCAGGGGCGTCGTGCTGAGCGCGCTGAGCGGACGGAGCGCACCAAGCGGGGAGTCTCCGCGCGGGTTCGCCGCAACAGGAAGATCGCAGCGGCGGCGCTGGCCGTGGTCGTCCTGCTCGGCGGCGGCTTCGTCTACTGGGCGGTCACCGCGGCATCGAACGGGGATGCGAACGTGCCGACGATCGCATCCACGACGCCGCCCGCGACCCCATCTGCCTCGGCGACCTCGACACCGACGCCGGAGTCCACCCCGACGGCAGACCCCACACCGACGGAGACGCAGCCCCCTGCGGCGGCCCTGAACATCACGGATCCCAATAGCATCACGGTGCTCGTCAACAAGCAGACCCCGCTCTCCCCGGCCGATTATGCGCCGGGCGATCTCGTGGCGATGTCCGACATCGGCGTCCCCTCCGCCAACGGCCACTCGCTCCGCTCGGAAGCGGCAACCGCAGTGCAGACCATGTTCGCGGCGGCCAGCGCCGAAGCCGGCCTCACCCTCGACATGACCAGCGGGTACCGCGACTACGGGCTCCAGACGGAGCTGTACACCGGCTACGTCGCCGAGTTGGGGCAGGAAGCCGCCGACCTCACCTCGGCCCGGCCCGGCTACAGCGAGCACCAGACGGGGCTCGCCGCAGACATCTCCTCACAGGGAGAGGGCTGCGTCCTCGAGCAGTGCTTCTCGACGACCGCCGGTGGGCAGTGGCTCGCTGCCAACGCGCACCGGTTCGGGTTCATCCTGCGCTTCCCCGACGGAGCCACCGCGACCACCGGATACGAGTTCGAGCCCTGGCACTACCGCTACGTGGGCGCCGAGACATCGGCCGCGATGCAGGCGGCCGGCGCGACGACGTACGAGGAATTCCTTGCCGCTCCCGCGGCACCGGGCTACTGAGAAGACGATGCTCGGTAGAGTTCTGCCAGAGCTTTGGAAGCAGAAGCACTCCAAGACCAGGAGGTCGAGATGGCAACGTGCCCCACGTGTGGTGCCGAAGCGCAGGTCGGACAGAGATTCTGTGCCGAGTGCGGTACCAAGCTGACGGTCGCGCGTCCTCGCGCCACTGAGGGCGAAGGCAGCAACGCGGCGCCTCGCCGTCCCGCGGATATCGGTGCTGGGGGGTTCCGCTGGAACGCCTCCGCGCCCACTCCGCCCTCCGAGGTGGTGGGTCGTGCTCGCGAGGAAGCGCAGCAGGCGGCTCCACCGTCGAGCGACGGCGACGACTTCTTCGCACGGTACCGGCCGAAGGCCGCGTCGCCGAGCGCACCGGAGGCTGACGACGACGAGGCTGACGACGCCGAGTCGGCTGCCCCGGAACCACAGTCGTACCTCCGCTCGCGCCGCCGGTTCAACCCCGACCTGCGTGCCACGGGTGAGCGCGACATCGTCGCCCCGAACCCGGTCGCAGCGGAGCCCTTCTCTCCCCCGACCCCCGCGGTCCCGAGGAAGCCGGCCGTTCCCACAGCGGTCGAGCCCCCCGTCGAGGAGCCGACGCCCGCATCGACGCCTGCCGCGGCGGATGCTCCAGCGGCGCCGGGCGCTACGGGTCCGGTTCGCGACGCGTTCGCCTTCGAGCCGCCGACCACGGAGTTCGATGTGCTTCCCATGAGCACGCCCACGCGCGCCGCCGGTCCGACCGGATCCTCTGGTAGCGACGACGAGGCCCGAGGCCAGGTCCCGAGCTGGTTCTCCGGCCTCGAGGGCACTGGCGACCCGGCTCCCGTGGCCTCGGCACCCGCCGAACCCGCAGCACCCGCAGCACCAGCAGTCCCCGCTGCGCCAGTCGAGCCCGCAGCACCCCCTGCCGCAGTGCCGACAAGCGCGGCGCCGCAGTTCGGCCGCCCACCGGCGCAGGCCGAGGACTCCACGCCGGCAGCACCCGCGAACGCGGGGCCGCGCGAGGCCACGACGGCCGAGCCGCAGGCTCCCGCGAGCAGCCCCAGGATCCCGTCCTTCCGCGCCGACCCGCCAGCTGCTCCCGCGCCGAGGGTGGTCCCGTCTTCGCCGCCGATGCCGGCGACCGGCGACCCCCTGCGGGGCGCATCCGCAGCCCCTGTCTTCCCGAGCGGGCCTGCAGTCGTGCCGGGCGAGCCGCCGCGCGCGGCACCCGCGGAGAGCAGCGCCTTCGATGAGCTCCTCGCCGGAGAGCGCAGCGACGGCAGCGTCCTGGACGACTCGGATCGCCCCATCGTCTCCCGCGACTTCGAGCAGACCGGCATCGTGCCGCTGCCCTCGCGAACCCGGGAGAGCTTCGGAGGCGCACGAGAGTCCGAGCGGCAGGATGCGGCCGATCTCTTCGGCGCGCCAGCCACGCCAGCTGCGCAGATCCCGCCAGCGCCATCCGCCCCGCAGGCGCCCCAGGCCCCACAGCCACCCGTGGCCGAGCACGCGCCAGACGCCGAACCGCGGACTCGCGCGCTGCCGCGACAGGGTGCGAGCCAGGAGTTCGACCACGCCCCTGCTGACGACCGCGATCGGCAGGCAGCCGCTGGCACCGCAGCTGCGACCGCCGCCGGAGCCGCAGTTGCTGGGGCTGCTCCATCACTGCCCTCCGAGCGAGGCACGACGCGGCCGCCGCGGTCCGACGATGGCCAGCGCGAAGAGGACCCGGCCAGGGAACTCCTCTCGAGCTGGTTCGACGAAGACGACGCAAGCGAGCAGCCGTCGGCGCCCGCATCCGCCGGAGCGCGCGCGTCTCGCCGGCCCGCTCAGGCCGCCACGGCGTCTGCCGCACCGGCGGGAGCCCCGCCCAGGTCTCCTGCACCCACCTCCGCCGGACCGGTCGGCGACGGGCCAGACCTCGAGCCCTCCGACCGCAACCCGTTCGATCGGGTCGGGGCGGCCCTCGGCGGCGGCAACGGCGGTGGCGGCGGTCGCATGGGAGCGGCCGTCCGCGGCCTCGACAACCGCAACCGTCGCCGTCTCGGCGTCATCGCGCTCTCGGTGGTTGGCTCGATCCTGCTCATCCTGTCCGCCATCATGATCGGTAATGTCGTCGGCGCGAACCGCGACGAGCCGACAGCGAGCGAGACTGCGCAGGAACAGCCAGCGACCGAGGATCCGACGACGCCCGCCGTCCCCGCCGCCGTTGCCGACCCCAACTTCGCGCCGGTCACGTTCACGAGCGAGACCGGCAACATCCGCTGCCAGATCACGCCGGAGACGGGTGTCACCTGCCAGCAGTACACGGTTGGCTTCGAGGTCCCGGAACAGGCCTGCGAGGCGGGAGCGACGGGCGTCGTGGTCGGTCTCGACTCGAACGGCTACACGTTCCCGTGCCTCACGGACGACATCCCGACCGAGGGTGCCGTCGTACAGCCCTACGACTCACCCGTGGCGCTCGGCGAGTTCGTGTGCGAGATCACGTTCGAGACCGGCGTGACCTGCTTCAACGCATCTGGTGACATCGTCAGCGTCGAGTACTCGGCGGGAGTCGGTCAGGCCGGACGCCTGAGCGCGACGAACCCGACCCCAGCGGCAGGGCAGTAGCGGCCCGCACGGCACGACGAAGAACGCTGCCTGCGTCCGCACCTCCCGAGCTTGACCGGAAATGCGAGACGCAGGCAGCGTTCTTCGTGCGAGGACGCGCTGCTAGGAGCCCAGCGCCGCGTCGACGATCGCCTTGGCCTCCGCCTGCACGAGCTTCAGGTGCTCTGGCCCCTTGAACGATTCGGCGTAGATCTTGTACACGTCCTCGGTGCCGGATGGGCGGGCGGCGAACCACGCGTTGGCGGTCGTGACCTTCACCCCGCCTATCGCCGCACCGTTGCCTGGGGCGTGGCTGAGGCGCGCCGTGATGGGGTCGCCGGCGACCTCGACCGCGGAGATGGCGTCGCCGTCGAGCTTGCCGAGCACGGACTTCTGCGCCGGCGTGGCCGGGGCGTCGACTCGCTCGTAGGCGGGGCGGCCGAACTCCGCGACGAGCTCCTCGTAGCGCTGCGACGGGGTCTTTCCCGTGACGGCGATGATCTCGGCCGCCAGGAGGGCGAGCAGGATGCCGTCCTTGTCGGTGGTCCAGACGGTGCCGTCCTTGCGGAGGAACGAGGCCCCTGCGGACTCCTCGCCGCCGAACACGATCGAGCCGTCGATGAGGCCGGGCACGAACCACTTGAAGCCGACGGGCACCTCGACGAGCGTGCGGCCGAGCGAGGCGGCGACGAAGTCGATCATGGTGCTCGACACGAGCGTCTTGCCGATGCCTGCCGTCACCGACCATTCGGGGCGGTGCGCGCACAGGTAGTCGATGGCCACGGCCAGGTAGTGGTTGGGGTTCATGAGGCCCGCGTCCGGGGTGACGATGCCGTGGCGGTCCGCGTCTGCATCGTTCCCGGTCAGGATGTCGTAGTCGTGGCGGCGCGCGAGCACGGAGGCCATCGCGGACTGCGACGACGGGTCCATGCGGATCTTGCCGTCCCAGTCGAGTGTCATGAACGGCCAGCGCGCATCCACGTCCGGGTTCACGACGGTGAGATCGAGGTCGTACTCGTCTGCGATGGCCTGCCAGTAGCGCACGCTCGCGCCGCCAAGGGGGTCTGCGCCGATGCGCACGCCCTCGCGCTTGATGGCGTCGACGTCGATGATGTTCTTCAGGTCGCGCACGTAGTCGCCCTTGAAGTCGTGGCGGCCCACGTTGCTCGTGTCCGGAGTGCCGCGCTTCACACCGTCGAGGCCCGCTTCGATGAGCTCGTTCGCTCGATTCGCGATCCAGCCCGTCGCGTCGCTGTCAGCCGGCCCGCCGTGCGGGGGGTTGTACTTGAAGCCGCCGTCCTGGGGAGGGTTGTGGCTCGGGGTGACGACGATGCCGTCGGCCTGCTCGGTGTTGGCCGGGTCCGCGTTGTAGCGGATGATCGCGTGGGACAGCGCCGGGGTCGGCACCCATTCGTCGTCGAGGTCGGCGAGCACGGTGACGCCGTTGCCGACGAGCACCTCGAGGGCGCTGCGCTCGGCCGGCTCGCTGAGCCCGTGCGTGTCGCGGCCGATGAAGAGCGGACCCGTGATGCCCTGCGCCTCGCGGTACTCGACGATGGCCTGCGTGATGGCGAGGATGTGGGTCTCGTTGAAGGACGAGGTGAGGCTCGAGCCGCGGTGGCCGCTCGTGCCGAACGCGACGCGTTGCGTCGAGACGGCGGGGTCGGGGATCTTCTCGGCGTACGCAGCGATGAGTGCGTCGAGATCGATGAGGTCAGATTCAAGGGCGAGGCTGCCAGCGCGATCGTGCATGTCCACAGTCTGGCACCGCGAGGTGTCTCGTGGGGAGGAAGTCGAGCATCGGCATAGGCTGATCTCCATGACCGAAGCCAGTGCCGTGCCAGATGAGCGAGCGACGTACTCCTACCTCGGGCCGGCGGGCACCTTCACGGAGGCGGCGCTCGGCCAGGTCGAGGCGGCCCGGGGGCAGATCTGGCGGCCGGTGAGCAACGTCGGCGAGGCGCTCGCCGACGTGACGACGGGGCGCAGCGTCGCGGCGATGATCGCGATCGAGAACAGCATCGAGGGTGGGGTCACGGCGTCGCAGGATGCGCTCGCCACGATTCCGGGGCTCCGGATCGCGGGGGAGTACGAGGTCTCCATCTCCTTCAGCCTCGTGGTGCGCCCTGGAACCCGTCTCGAGGATGTCCGCACCGTCTCCGCGCATCCGGTGGCGTACGGGCAGTGCCGGAGGTGGCTGCACGCCCAGGTCCCGGGCCACGAGCACGTCGCCGCGAACTCGAACATCGCCAGCGTCAATGCGCTCTTCGATGAGCGGGGTGACATCGACGCCGCGATCGCGCCGCGGGGGGTCGAGGGCCGCTTCGACGTCTCGGTGCTCTCCGAGGACATCCAGGACAACAAGATGGCGCGCACGCGCTTCGCGCTCGTCAGCCTGAGCCGCGAGCTGCCCGCCAGGACGGGCGCCGACAAGACGAGCCTCATCGTGGAGCTGCCCGAGGAGTTCCCGGGATCGCTCATGGTCATGCTGGAGCAGTTCGCGACTCGCGGTGTGAACCTGTCGATGATCACCTCGCGTCCGCTGCCCGACCGCATCGGCTCCTATCGCTTCGTGCTCGACCTCGACGGCCACATCGACGATGCGAGGGTGGCGGATGCGCTGCTCGGGCTTCGCCGGTTCAGTCCGCACGTCATCTTCCTCGGCTCGTATCCGCGTGCCGACCGGAAGCCGGTCGTCGTCGACCCCAAGTGGGGCGACGAGCACTTCGGGGAAGCGGTCGACTGGCTGAACTCTCTGCGCGGCTAGCGCGAGCCGGGATCGGGACCGCAGCTCTCGAGCAGGCTTGCCGCGAGGCGTCGGGCGCTGTCGACGGTGATGTCGAGGACGGGCCCGCCGTGGAGGAGGAGTGCGAGCCACGAGACGCGCTCGTGTGCCTCCTGATGCTGCACGAGCACAAGCGGGTCGACCGCGAAGGCGTGCTGTCGCCCGCCGGGGGATTCGTGGTCGGGCCTTCGCGACACGACCGACACCTCGCGGCTGAGGCTGTAGTGCAGGGTCTCGTCGGCGTCGAGGTGCAGTGCGACGCACCATTCTGGGCATCGCTGCGTGCCGGATGTCGTGGTCATGCGCGGGGTCTCCCTGCTTGCGTGCGACGATGGCGCTCCCGGTCCGGCACAGCCGGGAGAGTCGTCGCGTGTGGCGTACTCGGTCTGTCCGGACACCGTAGAGGCGACCACCGACGTTTCGCGCCCGACCGGGCGCCCGGGTCCGCGTCGCGAGGTCCAGGTCCCGAGCGGTCGCCTCTGAGAGACTTGGGTGCCCGCCCCGGCCTGGGGTCGCGTGCATTCTCGTGTCTGGAGGAGAGACAGCCATGTCGCCCACCACTCAGCGCCTGAGGCGTCTGCTGCGCACCGCGTGCCTGCTCGTCGCAGCAGCCTTCGCCGCCGTGCTCGTCCCCTGGGAGCCCGCGACGGCGCAGGCCATCGAGATCGGGACAGCTCAGACGGCGACCGTGCAGTCTGTTCCCCAGGCGGCCATCGTCACGATCGCGGTCCTCTCGACGCTCATCATCGTGCTGCTCATCGCCTTCGTCGTCTGGATGCGTCGGCGTGGGCACGCCGAGGACGCGGATGACGCGGACGCCGCGGGGAGCGACGGCGGCGTCGACTCGAACGAGGGAGTGTCAGACACGCGCTAGGCGCTGGTGTCCTCGGCGAGCGCCTGCAGGGTGCTGCCGAGGCGTGCGGCGCTGGCTGCGGTGAGGTCGAGGACGGCTGCCCCGTCGCGCAGGACCGCCACCCAGGTCTCCGATTCTCCCGCCTCCCGGTGCGTGACCAGCTCGAGCGTCGTCGGGGTGGCTGGGACCTCGGGTCGGAAGCGAAGCTCCGCGGAGGTCGGTCGCTGCAGGAGCTCGATGGCAAGACTCTCGCCGTAGTGCAGCGTCTCGCCGTCGAGGTGCAGCGAGACGCACCAGGTGGGGCAAGGGGTGGTGCCGGTGGGGTGCTTCATCGGTCGCTACAGGTGTCCGCGAGTCAGCGGATTGGCGTCGAGCAGACCCGGATGCTGAGGCGCGGAGCTAGGCGACCGGCGGTGCCGTCGGCCCGGTGTCGCCTGCGTCGGCAAGGAGGTCCATCGGCGGCACGCCGAGGAGTTCCGCCATGCCCTCGAGGGTCTGCAGCGTGATGTTGCGCTCGCCGCGCTCGACGGATCCGATGTAGGTGCGGTGCAGCCCCACCACGTCGCCGAGCGCCTCCTGGCTGATACCGCGCGAGAGGCGGATTCGACGGATGTTCTTGCCCACGCTTCGTTGGAGTTCACCGACCATGCCCCAAATGATGGAATGCCGCTACTCATGAGTCTACAGAGTTATAAGTAGCATTCTCTGCCCCGAGCGAACCAGGGTCAAGCGAAACACGGCGGTCCGTGAGACAAGTGAGCTGCGGTACGCGCGGTCTGGGCCCCTCGATGCGGGGTTCGGGCGTGTCGTCCCTAGAGCGACGGCCGGCTCGGGCTGTTCTCAGGTCCGGTGATGCCGAGGCGACGCGCGAGGGTGCGGAGCCCCTCGTTCTCGGGCATGGGCTTCGGGGTGCGCACCGTGAGGCTGGCAGGCTCGATCCAGATGCGCGCAGCGGTGATCTGCCCCGCCGCATCCCCGTCGACCTCGAACTCCTCCGGGCCGGAGTCGAGGCGGAAGGTGACCTCCTCGACCTGCGCGTAGGTGAGGGCGCGCACGTGCTTTCGGCCCTCGAGGAGGATGCGCCTGCCGACATCGGTGCGCCGCATGATGCCGGACTGCACGACGAGGCGGCCGTAGATCTGCAGCCAGCCGATCAGGCCATTGGGGCGCATGATGGCGAGGTCGAGCCTGCCATCGTCGATCTCGGCGTCGGGCAGCAGGTGGAGCCCGCCCGGCATGAGCCCGCAGTTGCCGACCATGACGGTGGCCGCCCGGAGCGACCGCGCATGCGTCTTGCCGTCGACGCGGAGACGCAGGTGGAAGTTCGGTCCGTTGGCGACGGAGCGGGCGATGCCGCCGAGGTACGCGACCCAGCCGACCTTCTTCTTCAGGTCCTCCGAGGTATTCGCGATCATGCCGGCGTCGACGCCGACGCCGCCCATGACGGTGAACGCCATGCGCTCGCGTGTCTTGTCTTCGCGTTCGACGGCGGCCCAGCCGACGTCGATGCGCGCATCCACACCGCCGAAGGCGACTTCGACGGCTCGGGCGAGCGTCGTCATGGGGAGCGTCGAGGGCTTCGCGCCGGGTAGGAGAGTGGATGCGTTCTGCACCATCTCGGACACCGTGTCGGTCACGCCTCCCGCGACCTCGATGCCGATGTTGCGCGCGAGGAGGTTGCCGGTTCCGCCCGGGACCACGCCGAGTGCGACGTCCGTGCCCGCCAGGGTCTCGGCGACGAGTCGAACGGTTCCATCGCCCCCGGCGGCGATGACCATCGTCGCGCCGGCTTCGATGGCCTCCTTCGTCTGCCCCGCTCCGGGGTCGTCCGCGGTCGTCTCGAACCACAGGGGCTCCGGCCAGCCGTACCGTTCCGCGCTCTCGGCCGCGGCTGCGCGGAGGGCTTCTGTATCGACCTTCACTGGGTTGACGACGATGGCGGCGAGCTTGTCTGAACCCTGTCGGGCGGTATGCGGCATGCAGTGAGCCTAAGTCAGCGGCGGTGTGCGTCTGCGGCGAACGCGCTCCTCTGCTCGCGGCACCCTCGACGACTAGGCTTGGACCGTGATCGACGCCCAGCTTCTCCGTGACCAGCCCGACCTCCTCAAGCGCTCTCAGATCTCGCGCGGCAACGACCCCTCGACGGTCGATGCGGCGCTCGAGGCTGACGCTGCTCGCAGGTCTGCGATCTCCGAGTTCGAGCGGCTGCGCGCCGAGCAGAACGCCGCCTCCAAGCTGGTCGCGAAGGCCAGCAAGGAGGAGAAGCCGGCGATCCTCGCCTCGGTGAAGGACCTGGCGGTGAGCGTCAAGGCGGCAAGCCAGGCCGCGAACGAGGCGAGCGCGGCTGCGGATGCGGCCATCGGGCGCATCCAGAACCTCGTCATCGAGGGCGTGCCGGCTGGTGGCGAGGAGAACTTCGAGGTCCTCAAGACGGTAGGCGAGCGCCCGGCGTTCGACTTCGAGCCGCGCGATCATCTCGAGCTGGGGGAGCTGCTCGGGGCGATCGACATGCAGCGTGGGGCGAAGGTCTCCGGTGCTCGGTTCTACTTCCTGCGCGGCATCGGTGCCCGCCTCGAGCTGGCCCTCATGACGTATGCGCTCGATGTCGCGATCCGCAACGGATTCGTGATGCTCACGACGCCGACGCTCGTGAAGCCGGAGATCATGCGCGGCACTGGCTTCCTCGGCGAGCACGCCGACGAGGTGTACCACCTGCAGGACGACGACCTCTACCTGACGGGCACCAGCGAGGTGGCGCTCGCGGGCTACCACTCCGACGAGATCATCGACATCGAGGCAGCGCCGATGCGCTACGCCGGCTGGTCGACCTGCTACCGCCGCGAGGCCGGTTCGCACGGCAAGGACACGCGCGGCATCATCCGCGTGCACCAGTTCAACAAGCTCGAGATGTTCGTCTACGCGAAGCCGGAGGACGCGGAGGCGGAGCACGAGCGGCTCCTCGGCTGGCAGGAGGAGGTGCTGCAGTCGCTCGGCTTGAGCTACCGCGTCATCGACACCGCCGCCGGCGACCTCGGCTCCTCGGCGGCTCGCAAGTTCGACGTCGAGGCGTGGGTTCCGACGCAGGATGCGTACCGCGAGCTCACCTCGACCTCGAACTGCACGACGTACCAGGCCCGTCGCCTGTCGACGAGGTATCGCACCGAGTCTGGCAAGACCGCGCCGGCTGCGACCCTCAACGGCACGCTCGCGACGACGCGCTGGCTCGTGGCGCTGCTCGAGACGCACCAGCGCGCCGACGGGTCGGTGGTCATCCCCGAGCCGCTGCGTCCCTACCTCGGCGGCCTCGAGGTCATGGAGCCCGTCAAGTGAGCGCGGTGAACCTGCCAGAGCAGGGCGCTGCGGGCGGGCGGATGCTCGTCGCGCTCGACATCGACGGCACGATCCTCGGCATCGACGGTGCGATCCCGG
The DNA here is from genome assembly GCF_002931395.1 of Pseudoclavibacter sp. RFBI5. Classification (NCBI taxonomy): domain Bacteria; kingdom Bacillati; phylum Actinomycetota; class Actinomycetes; order Micrococcales; family Microbacteriaceae; genus Pseudoclavibacter; species Pseudoclavibacter sp. RFBI5. Next base: position 15,110 of record NZ_PSYA01000015.1, read on the forward strand.
ACGCGACGTTCGAGCAGGTTCGCCGGCTGCAGGCCGCGGGCCACGAGGTCATGCTCGCCACCGGCCGCAGCTGGGCGGACACGCGACCCATCGCCGAGCGGCTCGGCCTCGACTCGCAGTTCCACGTGTCCGCGAACGGCGCCATGACGCTCGAGCGCGACGCGGTCGCGCAGGGCGGGTACGCGACGCGCTGGATCGAGACGTTCGACCCCACCGAAGTGCTCGTCAGCCTGCGGGGAGCGCTGGAGAACGCGATGTTCGCGGTCGAGGACCCGCAGGGTGTGTTCAAGTACAGCGGGCACTTCCCCGACGGGAGTTTCGAGGCGCGCGGCGAGGAGGTTCCCTTCGAGGGGCTCCTCAACGCCGAGGCGACGCGACTTGTCGTCATCTCCCCTGACCATTCGATCGAGGAGTTCACGGCGGTCATCGAGCGTCTCGGTCTGCACGAGGTCAGCTACTCCGTCGGCTGGACCGCGTGGCTCGACATCGCGCCGGAGGGCGTCAACAAGGGGACAGCGCTCGAGCGGGTGCGCCGCGAGCTCGGCATCCCGATGGACCGGGTCGTGGTCGCCGGCGACGGGCGCAACGACATCGAGATGCTGCAGTGGGCGTCCAACGGCGGCACGGCCATCGCCATGGGCGACGCCCCGCAGGAGGTCATCGACGCTGGCACGGTGCTGGCGCCGGACTTCGCGCACGACGGACTCGGCGTGGCACTGAGCAGGCTCAGCTAGGCGACGGCATGACCGTCGACGTGCCGCGGAGGCGCCCGCTCGCCGCCATCGGCCAAGCGCTCGACGGGTTCTTCTTCGTCTTCGCGGGACTCGCCGCGATCTGGCTCGCGGTGCTCGTCGCCGACGACTCGTTCCAGGTTGGCTGGTGGGGGATCCTCCTGCTGCTCGCCTTCTGGGGCCTGCTCGCGTACCTCGTCCTGCCGCGCATCCACCGCATCCTGACGACCGTGTACGTGCCCGACTACTTCATCGGCAGGGCGCGGACCAGCGACGGCCTGCTCGGCGACCCCATCAACCTGGGGCTGCTCGGACACGAGGCCGAGCTGCATGATGCGATGCGCGCCGCCGACTGGACGCGAGCCGACGACATCTCGCTGCGCACGAGCCTCGGCATCATCTCCTCGACGGTCACCCGTCGCAGTTACCACGAGGCGCCGGTCAGCCCGCTGTTCCTCTTCGGTCGGCAGCAGGACTTCGCGTACCAGCAGGAGGTCGCAGGCAACCCGGCGAAGCGGCATCACGTGCGCTTCTGGAAGTGCCCGGACGGCTGGCTGCTGCCTGGCGGCACCCGGGTCGACTGGCTCGCGGCCGGCACCTTCGACCGTGCTGTCGGCTTCTCGCTCTTCACGCTGCAGGTGACGCACAAGATCGACGCCGACACCGATATCGAGCGCGACCACATCGTCGCCACAGTGCTCGAGGGCACGCCTCGGGCGTCCGTCGCGGTGCTCAAGGACTTCTCGACGGGCTACCACTCGCGCAACGGCGGCGGCGACTCGATCCGCACCGACGGCAACCTGCCGGTGCTGCAGCTGCCGAGCACCTCCGATGCGCCGCTGACCGTCCCCGAGCCCGTGCTGCTGCCCTCGGCCAGCGGTGCTCCCGCAGATCGCCTCGAATCCGCTCCCCGCGACTCGACTCTCCCGGCGCCATCGGCGCCATCGACGAAGAAGCGCGCCGCCTTCGAGGCCATGAGCACCTCGAGCCCCGTCGAGAGCTCGGTCGCCGAGGAGGTGCGCAGGCATGGGCGCCCCATCACCATCACGTTCGGCGCGATCGTCGTCTTCGGTCGCGCGCTGCTCGCTCTGCTCTTCTTCGGCGTGCTGGCGCTCATCGGGCCGGACGGCATGCGCGAGGTGCTGACGGATGCCGAGCTCTCCGGGACGGACGCGGCGGCCCTCGCGGAGCCGGCCTGGATCGCCAGCATGGTCGTGGGCGGGATCGTCGTCTCCTCGACGCTGCTGCTCGGCATCCTCGTGCTGCGTGGCGTGAACTGGGCGCGCATCACGCTGCTGCTCTACGCGGCCGGGTCGATCGCCCTGCAGTTCGGCGGCTGGTGGGCAGGAGATGAGGAAATCAGGTTCAGCACTACCCTCGCGTTCACAGCTCTGGATATCCTGTCCTTGCTGGCTCTGTCAGGGAAGCCGGCGCGTCAGTACTCGCGGCAGCGTCCGTGAGTCTGCGTCGAACGTCCGGGTAACCAGATATTTCACTTTCGGTTACCATGGACACGCGAAGAGCTCGAAAACGATACTGAATCGTTGTCTGAGCACTTCTGGAGGGCTGTCCGAGCGGCCGATGGAGCTGGTCTTGAAAACCAGTGGGCAGCAATGTCTCGTGGGTTCGAATCCCACGCCCTCCGCCACCAATCCCCTGACGTGAGGAACACCGCCTGTGACGCATCCCGGACCATCCCGCGCTCGGCGCGGCTACGTTCCGGGCAAGGGCGTGCAGGAGGAGACCCCGAAGGTGACCTCCGCGCGACACGGCAAGCAGCACGTGACGACGCCCACGAACTCGGTCGTCAAGACCGGGACGATCGCCCTCTGCGTCGCACTCGTCAGCGTCATGTTCGTCGGTGCGCTCGCCTGGATCAACCTGCAGTCGAAGGTCACGACCTTCGACATCGCCGACCCGTCCGGCTCGGAGGAGCCGGCGAGCTTCGCCGAGATCGAGGGCGGCATCAACGTGCTGCTCGTCGGCAGTGACGACCGAACCGGTCAGGGCGCGGAGTTCGGCGAGGGAGAAGCCGATGCGGACGGCGTGCTCAACGACGTCAACATGCTGCTGCACATCGCGGAGGACCGCTCGAGTGCGTCCGTCGTCAGCATCCCGCGCGACACGATCGTGAACCAGCCGGCCTGCACCAACGACCAGGGCGTTGCAATGGAAGAGGCCTCCGAGGTCCCCATGAACAGCATCCTCGGCGAGGGCGGCATGAACTGCGTCGTGTCGACGGTCGAGGCGATGAGCGGCATCGAGATCCCCTACGCGGCGATGGTGAAGTTCCGCGGCGTCATCGAGATGTCGAACGCCGTCGGCGGCGTCGACGTGTGCGTCGCGAACGAGATCAGCGACGACTATGTCGGCCTGTACCTGCAGCCGGGCGACTACACGCTCCAGGGTGAGGATGCGCTGAAGTTCCTCCGCACCCGCCACGGCGTGGGCGACGGCAGCGACCTGACCCGCATCGCGAACCAGCAGGTGTTCCTGTCAGCGCTCATCCGCGAGGTGAAGAGCGCTGGAACGCTCACGAACCCCGTCAAGCTGTACGGCCTGGGCGTCGCGGCGACGCAGAACATGACCATGTCGAGCTCGCTGACCGACCCGAACACGCTCGTCAGCATGGCGATGGCGCTCTCGCAGGTGCCCCTCGACAAGATCACCTTCGTGCAGCTGCCGACCGCGGCGTACGACTCGGCGCGCGTGCAGCCACTCGAGCCGGACGCCTCCGCGATGTGGGAGCTGCTGCGCACCGACCAGTCGCTGGAGGTCGCGGGCGCGCCAGAGCCCACCGAGACGCCGGCTGACCCGAGCGCCACGGTCTCCATCGACCCGGCCACGGGCTGGGAGATCGACCCGACGACCGGTTTCCCCATCGACCCGGCGACGGGCATCCCCGTCGACCCCGCCACGGGGCTGCCGGTCGAGACGCCGCCGACGAGCGCCGTGCCGCAGCCCACGCTCGCGGGCCAGCGGGCCGACGAGGAGTCATGCTCCAACGCGAGCACGTCGCTGTTCTGATCATCGACGCTTCCTGACCACCCGCGTCTGCTGGCATCCTGCGCGGGGTCAGGAGATCCATGTTCGCGCGCTCTATGCTGACGAACTCGACGTACGCTCCGGGGGAGGCCCGCACCTGTGACGACTTCTCGACGACGGGGAAGCAGCGCCCAGCGCTTCGACCGTGCCGGTGACGATGGCATCCTGCACCCGGATGCGCGGGGTGGGGTCGCCCAGCATGGCCGCCTGCCCGTCACCTCCGCCGCTCGCTCGCTCGGCAAGGGGCTGCTCGTCGCGCTCTCCGCGGCGCTCGTGAGCGTGCTCGCGATCGGCGGGATCGCAGCGGCGAACCTCGGCGGCAACCTGCAGCTGCTGCCGGACCCGGGCGGGGATGAGCCGCCCGTCGCGTTCGACGAGATCGAGGGCGGCTTCAACATCCTCCTCGTCGGCAGCGACGACCGCACGGGTCAGGGCGCCGAGTACGGGGAAGGCGACGAGGCGGCCTCCGGGGTGCTCAACGACGTCAACATGCTGCTGCACGTCTCGGCGGACCGCACGCACGCCTCCGTCGTCAGCATCCCTCGCGACACGATGGTCGACCAGCCGGCGTGCACCAACGACGAGGGGGTGCAGATGGAGGAGCGCTACGAGGTCCCCATGAACAGCATCCTCGGCGAGGGCGGCATGGGCTGCGTCGTCGAGACCGTCGAGGCGATGAGCGGCCTCGACATCCCGTACGCCGCGATGGTGCAGTTCCTCGGGGTCATCGAGATGTCGAACGCCGTCGGCGGCGTCGACGTGTGCGTGGCGAACGAGATCAGCGACGACTACGTCGGCCTCTACCTGCAGCCGGGCAACTACTCGCTGCAGGGCGAGGATGCGCTGAAGTTCCTCCGCACCCGCCACGGCGTGGGTGGCAGCGACCTGCAGCGCATCGCGAACCAGCAGGTGTTCCTCTCGTCCCTCATCCGCGAGGTGAAGAGCGCTGGCACGCTCGCGAACCCGACCAAGCTGTACGGACTCGGGGTCGCGGCGACGCAGAACATGAAGATGACGAAGTCGCTCGCGGACGTGCCGACCCTCATGGGCATGGCTACGGCGCTCAACAAGGTCGACCTGTCGAAGATCTCGTTCGTGCAGCTGCCGACAGGCGACTACGACGGTTCGCGGGTCATTCCGCTGGAGCCGGATGCGACGGCCATGTGGGAGCTGCTGGCGGCAGACCAGCCGCTGTCCGTGGCGGGCGCGCCGGGCGATGAAGGCGCGGTCGCCGACGACGGGACCGCCGGCGATGGCACGACCGGCGAGGACGCGGCGACGGATGCGCCCGTCGACCCGAACGCCCCCGTCGCGACCCCCGCGCCCACCTTCGCGGGCCAGGCCGCCGACCAGGAGTCCTGCTCGAACCCGACGACCCTCTTCGGCTAGCCCGCGCGTACCCTCCCCGCGCACCCGCGCACCCGCGCACCCGCGCACCCGCCCGCCCCCTCCGCTGCCCGAATGGGGCGGTTTCACCCCGTGTTGCGGCCGAGGACGGGGTGAAACTGACCCATCCGCGGGGTTGGTCGTGCGAAATCTCGCGCTCAGTTCGGAAGTTGCGCCGCGACCCGCTACGATAGGTGAGTCTTGGAGACGTCGCATAGTCCGGCCGAGTGCACCACCCTGCTAAGGTGGAGTCCCCTTTGAGGGGACCAGGGGTTCAAATCCCCTCGTCTCCGCTCTGCAGAGAACACCAAGATGAAGCCCCGGTACGAGCCCAGCTCGGAGCCGGGGTTTCGTGCATCCGCCTGCGTCCACGTGCATCCACCTGCGTGCACCGCCCAGCCGGCTCGCTCCCCGCGCTTGCCGTCGAGCCTGGCGCAATACAATGCCCATCATGGGCGAATCCCGCAGGAGGAGCTCCTCGAAGGCAGAAAGCTCCCCGACTCCTGGCATCTCGAAGGTCATCAACAACAACGTTGTGATCCAGATCGATGGGGCCGGGCAGGAGCGTGTGCTGATGGGGCGCGGTCTCGGCTTCCAGTTGAAGCCGGGTGACCTCATCGACCCCTCGAGGGTGGAGAAGACGTTCGTGCTCGCGACGGGCAGCGAGGGCGACCAGGCCCTGCAGCTGCTGAGCGCCGTGCCGTACACCGTGGTCGAGGCGGTCATGAGCGCGGTCGACGAGGCCGAGCGGATGCTGGGACGCGACCTCGGCAAGCGGCTTCCCCTCGCGGTCATCGACCACATCCAGTACGTGCTCGAGCGGCTCGATCGGGGCATCCGCATTCCGGCGACGTCGATGCCGGAGCTGCGCGTGCTGCACCCGCAGGAGTTCGCGGCGTCGAAGCACATGGCGAAGGTCATCTCCTCGGCCCTCGACCGGGAGCTCCCGCCGGAGGAGGCCGTGTTCCTGACGATGCACGTGCTGAACTCGACGCGCGACGAGCCCGACGGCACTTCCGCCCTGCTCTTCCGCCGCGTCCAGCACGTGGTCGTGACCGTCGAAGCCGGCCTCGGCGTCGACCTCGACGTCGACAGCCACGACTACGCGCGCTTCGTGCTGCACATCCAGTTCCTCCTGCAGCGGCTCGTGTCGCGCAGCATGCTCCGCTCCACGGACTCGTCGTTCTTCGACTTCACGAAGCGCACCTACCCGCGCTCGTTCGCGATCGCCGAGCAGGTGAAGGGGTACGTGCGGGAGGCGACGGGGGTCGAGCTGACCGACGAGGAGCTCCTGTACGTGACGGTCCACATCGAACGGCTCGCGCAGCACATTGCCTATGGCACAGACGTGGAGCCGATGCTAGAGTGACTGCCGCAGGGCAATGAAGTCCTGCGGAATCCTTGGATTGTTACCGGTCAAGCGGGCAAAACCTGAACTCATATCGCCGAAATGGCGGTGTTCGAGTTCAGGTTTTTTTGTTGCCCAAAATCTGCCGGTTCGGCCCAGGGGCTCCAGACCGAATTGCCGCCGATGGCGGGAGAAGGAGAGCGGTCCCATGGATCACTCAAGAGTTGCAGCGGATGTGCTCAAGGGCGTCGGCGGCGAAGAGAACGTCAAGTCGGTCGTGCACTGCATGACCCGGCTGCGCTTCGCGATCAGGGATGACGCGAAGATCGACAAGGCCGCGGTCAAGGCCATCCCGGGCGTCATCACGACGGCCGAGGCCGGCGGCCAGTACCAGGTCGTCATCGGCAATGAGGTCCCTGAGGTGTACGCCGAGCTCGGCAAGATCTCGAACCTCGTCGCGGGCACGCAGACGGCGACGGTCGATCCCGACGAGCCGAAGAAGAACCTGTTCAACCGCTTCATCTCGATGATCGCGGCGCTGTTCACCCCACTGCTGTGGGCGCTCGCCGGCACCGGTCTGCTGAAGGCATTCCTGTCCGCCGCGGCGACCTTCGGCTGGATCGCCACCGACACGTCGACGTACCTCGTCCTCAACGCGCTCTCCGACGCGTTCATCAACTTCCTGCCGATGGCGCTCGCGATCACGGCGGCACGCTACTTCAAGGCCTCCGAGTGGACCTCGTTCGCGATCGCCGGCGCGCTGGTCTATCCGACGATCACTCCGCTGGTCGGAGCCGAGGGGCTGACGTTCTTCGGCATCCCGTTCACGATGGTCAGCTACGTCTCCAGCGTCATCCCGATCATCCTCATCGTGTGGCTGCAGAGCTACGCGGAGAAGTTCCTCTACGCGAAGCTGCACTCCTCGGTCCGCCGCTTCCTGACGCCCATGATCGTGGTTCTGATCGCGGTGCCCCTCGTGTTCGTCGTCGTCGGCCCGATCTCCGCGCTCCTGAGCGGATGGCTCGGCGAGGGCATCGGCTGGATCTTCGCGAACGTCCCGTGGCTCGGCGGCGCGATCATGGGTGGTCTGTGGCAGGTCTTCGTCATCTTCGGACTCCACTGGGGCTTCGTGCCGCTGTTCACGCTCGAGTTCCAGGCAACAGGTCAGATCCTGCTGATCGGCCCGGTGTTCGCTGCCGTCCTCGCGCAGTCCGCTGCCGTCGCCGGCGTGTGGGTCCGCACCCGCGACAAGAAGCTCAAGTCGCTCGCCGCACCCGCCACGCTGTCCGGCTTCCTCGCCGGCATCACCGAGCCCGCGATCTACGGCATCAACCTGCCCCTCAAGCGCCCCTTCATCTTCGGCGTCATCGGTGGCGCACTCGGCGGGGCGATCATCGCCATGGGCGGCGTCTTCTCCACCGCCTTCGTCGTTCCCTCCGGGCTGGCGCTGCCTGCGCTCTTCGGCAACGGCAACATGGTCTTCCTCGGCCTCGGCCTGGTCGCGGCGATCGTGGTGTCGTTCCTCCTCACCGTCTTCCTCGGCTTCAAGGACCCGGTGGAAGAGGAAGCTCCGGCCAAGGCCGCAAGCAACGACCTCGAGATCCTCAGCCCCCTCGACGGCACCGCGGTTGCGCTGTCCGAGGTCTCCGACCCCGTCTTCGCCGGCGGTGTGCTCGGCAAGGGCGCGGCGGTCATCCCCAGCTCCGGCGCCGTCTACGCACCGTTCGACGGTGTCGTGGCAGCCGCCTTCCCGACGGGCCACGCGGTGGGCCTGCGCCACGCGGACGGTGCCGAGGTGCTCATCCACATCGGTGTCGACACGGTGAAGCTGAACGGCCAGCACTTCACGATGAAGGTCGAGTCCGGCCAGGCCGTGAAGGCTGGCGAGCTGCTCATCGAGTTCGACGCCGACGCCGTCAAGGCGGCGGGCTACGACGTCACGACGCCCGTCATCATCACGAATTCCGAGCTGTACCCGGAGATCACGAGCCAGGTGACCGGCCCCATCTCACACGGAGAGTCGCTGTACCTGGCCAAGTCGGTCGAGACCGTGGCACTCGCCAAGTAGCCGCATCCCACCGCACGACTTCACGCACCAACGCATCGCAGAACGAAGGAGACACGCGAATGACGACAACGAACTTCCCAGACGGATTCCTCTGGGGCGGCGCGACCGCAGCCAACCAGCTCGAGGGCGGCTACCTCGACGGGGGCAAGGGCCTCTCCATCCAGGACGTCATGCCGAAGGGCATCATGGCGCCGCCGACCGAGGGGCCGACGGACGACAACCTCAAGCACGTCGGCATCGACTTCTACAACCGCTACGCGGAGGACATCGCACTCTTCGCCGAGATGGGGTTCAAGACGTTCCGCTTCTCGATCGCGTGGAGCCGCATCTTCCCGAAGGGCGACGAGCTGGAGCCCAACGAGGAGGGCCTCGCGTTCTACGACCGAGTGCTCGACGAGCTGGAGAAGCACGGCATCGAGCCGCTCGTCACGATCTCGCACTACGAGACGCCGCTGCACCTCGCGCAGCAGTACGACGGCTGGGTGAGCCGCGAGCTCATCGGCTTCTACGAGCGCTACGCCCGAGTGCTGTTCGAGCGCTACGGCTCGCGAGTGAAGTACTGGCTCACGTTCAACGAGATCAACTCGGTGCTGCACGCCCCGCTCCTGAGCGGTGGCATCCTCACACCGAAGGAGCAGCTCAGCGAGCAGGACCTGTACCAGGCCATCCACCACGAGCTCGTCGCCTCGGCGCTCGCGACGAAGATCGCGCACGAGGTCGCCCCGAATGCGCAGGTCGGCTGCATGCTCATCGCCATGCCCGTCTACCCGCTCACGCCGAGCCCCGCGGATGCGCTCAAGGTCATGGACGTCGACCACTCGAACCTCATGTTCGGCGACGTGCACGTGCGCGGCGAGTACCCGGGCTTCGCGCTGCGCCTCTTCAAGGAGAAGGGCATCGACCTCAACATCACGGATGAGGACCGCGAGATCCTGAAGAACACGGTCGACTTCATCTCGTTCAGCTACTACATGAGCATCGCCGAGACGGCGGATCCCGCTGCCGGCGCCGGTGAAGGCAACATCATGGGCGGCGTGCCCAACCCGACGCTGGAGAAGAGCGAGTGGGGCTGGGCGATCGACCCGACCGGCCTGCGCATCGTCATGAACCAGTTCTGGGAGCGGTGGCAGAAGCCGCTGTTCATCGTCGAGAACGGGCTCGGGGCGAAGGACCAGCTCGTCGAGATCGACGGCGTGAAGACCGTCGATGACGGCTACCGCATCGCCTACCTCAACGACCACCTCGTGCAGGCAGGCGAAGCGATCGCTGACGGCGTCGAGCTGCTCGGCTACACGACGTGGGGCTGCATCGACCTCGTCTCGGCGAGCACGGCGCAGCTGAGCAAGCGGTACGGCTTCATCTACGTCGACCGCAACGACGACGGCTCCGGCACACTCGAGCGCTACAAGAAGAAGTCGTTCGACTGGTACGCCGAGGTCATCCGCACCAACGGAGGAAGCCTGCAGGCGTAACGGCCAGCATCCCGAGCCCCGGTATCCGGCCCTCGCGGCCGTACGCCGGGGCCGGTACTCGCAGGAGGCGGGTCGCGCACATCGCGCGGCCCGCCTTTTCGCGTCGAGCGGGCGGGGAGGTGGCGCCGGAGGCGGGATGGAAGGACAGCCCGCCCGGCTACCCGCCGCGCGTGTTGCCTGTGAGGCAACTCGGGGTCGAGCGTGCGCCACTTTCTGACGTGGTTGATGACGCAACGTGACGCCGCCTGAAGCCCGACAACGTTCGGCGAAGGGAAGCGACGACGGTGCCTGTTCACGCGATGGGCGCTTCCGTACCTTTCGAGGGATCCTCCCGCCTCCCGTCGAAAGGCCAGCATGCCCACCGAGCTCGCCACCTCCGCGCCGACCGCGCCGCTCTCCTCGCTCGAGGGAGCGCAACCGCTGCAGCGGCTCATCGGCGAGCTGCAGGCGGAGCTGCCGCAGCTCGAGGTGCGCGTGCCCTCGGCGCTGACACGCGAGTACGCGGTGGATGCGAGCACGAGGGGCCGCCTCGCCGGCATCGACATCGGCCCGGCCGTCGCGTTCCCGAGCACGGCCGCGGAGGTGCAGGTGATCGTGCGAACGGCGGCCGAGCTTGGCATCGCGGTGGTGCCGCGCGGCGCTGGCTCCGGCCTCGCAGGAGGCGCGACCGCCGACGAGCGGCAGCTGGTCGTCTCGACGGAGCGCCTCGACCGGGTCGTCGAGGTGAGCCCGCTCGACGAGGTCGCCGTGGTCGAGCCGGGCGTCATCAACGCCGACCTCAACCGCCACCTCGAGCCGTACGGCCTCTTCTACGCCCCGGACCCGGCCAGCTGGGACATCTCGTCCATCGGCGGCAACATCGCCACCAACGCCGGCGGGCTGCGCTGCGCGAAGTACGGGGTCACGCGCGAGTCGATCCTCGCGCTCGACGTCGTGCTCGCCGACGGCGCCCTCGTGCACGTCGGCCACCGCTCCATCAAGGGCGTCACGGGCCTCGACCTCGTCTCCCTCTTCGTCGGCTCGGAGGGCATTCTCGGCATCGTCGTCGCGGCGACCGTGCGCCTGCGTCCGATCCCCGTCGCCCGCCGCACGGTGTCGGCGTTCTTCGCGACGACGGCAGCTGGCGCGGATGCGCTCGCCGCCATCACCCGCAGCACGGTGCGCCCGAGCGTCGTCGAGTTCTTCGACTCCCGCACGCTCGCGAACATCGACGCGCACAGCGGCAGCACGCTCACCGCCCGCGGTGGCGCCCTGCTGCTCATCGAGCTCGACGGCTACGGCATCGACGAGCAGTCCGCGGATCTCCGCTCGGCGCTCGAAGCCGTCGGCGGGCTCGTCACCGAGGAGAGCGTCGAGGACGGCGAGGCGCTGTGGGAGCTGCGCCGTTCAGGGCGCGGCTTCGATCCCGCCGAGTGGTTCGCGGGCGGCGACATCGCCGTTCCCAAGTCACGCATCCCCGACATCTTCGCCCACTTCCCGGTCGTCGAGGAGCGCTTCGGCGTCACGGTGGGCGCTGTCGCGCACGCCGGCGACGGCAACCTGCACCCCGTCATCACGCTCCGCATCCCGGAGGGAGCTGACCCGGACGTCGTCCCGCCGCAGCTGCACGACGCGGCCGTCGCCCTCGCCGAGTTCGCGCTCGAGCTCGGCGGAACCGTGAGCGGTGAGCACGGCATCGGCTCGTCGAAGCTCGACCTCGCAGCCCTCGAGCTGTCCGAGCGGAGCCGGGAGGCGCAGCACGCCATCAAGCACGCGCTCGACCCCGCCGCGCTCTTCAACCCAGGCAAGGCCATCTGACCCGGCGCCGCGAGCGCCCCATCCCGAGCGACCCATCCCGAGCATCCGCTCACCAGCACCAGCACCAGCACACGTACACGCACCCACCGACCACCCGCAATCCCCAATGCAGACCCCGAGAAAGCAGCCACCACCATGTCGACACGACACCCACGACTCCGACGGAAACTCGCCGCAGCCATCGGCGTGCTCGCCAGCATGTCGCTCCTCGCAGCCTGCGCGACGTCCGACGCCGCCCCGGGAGCCGCGGGGGAGGGCGAGCCGAAGAACGGCGGCGACATCACGTTCCTCATCGACTCCCTCGGCGACAGCTGGATCCCCAACAACAGCGCCATCTCCAGCTACCAGGGGCACGTCTGGGGCCACGTCACCGACAAGCTCGTGTACGTCGACGGCGAGGGCAACGTCAGCCCGTGGGTCGCGGAGAGCTGGGAGCAGAACGACGACGCGACGGAGTACACGCTGCACCTCAAGGACGGCGTGACCTTCTCAGACGGCACCCCCGTCGACGCCGCGGCGGTCGTCGCGAACCTCGACATCTGGGCCAAGGGCGACCCCGACCGCGGCATCAACCGCATCGGGCTGTTCCCCGCCGCGAACTACGACGGTGCGACCGCGGTCGACGCGGCGACCGTCGAGGTGAAGTTCTCGAAGCCCACCCTCGGCTTCATCCCGACGCTCGGCTACCACGGCTCGATCCTCACCTCACCGGCCGTCATCGCGCTGCCGGCCGAGGAGCAGGCCGACCTCAGCAACTTCGTCGGCAGCGGCCCGTTCACGGTCGAGTCCTGGCAGGAGGGGCAGGACGTGGTCCTGACCAAGCGCGAGGACTACACCTGGGGTCCGGAGGCGCTCGAGCACACGGGCCCCGCGTTCCTCGACTCCATCACCTACCAGATCGTCGCCGAGCCGTCGCTGCGCACCTCCTCGGTGCAGGCTGGCCAGGCGGACGTCGCCTACAACACCTCCCCGCAGGAGCTGGATGCGCTCGCCGACGAGGGCCTCGAGGTCGCGGTTCCCCGCTACCTGGGCTTCGTCAACGGCTACGCGCTGAACACGCAGGTCGCCCCGTTCAACGAGACCGAGGTGCGTCAGGCATTCCAGCACGGCATCGACCGCGACGAGATCCTCTCCACCGTGTACACGGAGGACTGGGAGGCCGCGGAGTCGTTCATCCAGAGCAACGTCCCCGAGGCGACGGACCACAGCGACGCGTTCGCGTTCGACCCGGAGGAGTCGAAGAAGCTGCTGGATGCGGCCGGCTGGACGGCAGGCGCTGACGGCATCCGCTCGAAGAACGGCGAGACCCTCGCCGTGACGCTCTACCCGAACCCCTACCTCGCCACCTCGCAGTCGGTCGACGAGCTCGTGGCGCAGCAGCTCAAGAAGATCGGCTTCGACGTGAAGATCGAGGCGTACGACGTCGTCACGTACGGCGAGCGTGTGCTCAACAGCGGCGTCGAGATCCAGGCCACCGAGATCACGCGCAGCTTCATCGACGTCGGCACGGTCGCGGGCATCCTCACGAGCCTCAACGAGGGCGACGAGGACTGGTTCGGCGTGGGAACGAGCGACACGAAGCTCAACGAGTACGCCGAGGGCATCTCGAGCTCGAGCGACACCGAGGCGCGCGCGGCGCTCGCCGACGAGCTGCAGGGGTACGTGCTCGAGCAGGGCTACTTCGCCCCGATCACGCAGATCGTGCAGCGCGTGTACGTGCAGTCGCCGAACCTGCACGGCGTCACGTACAACGGCGTCGCGTACGCCAACTACGCCACGGCCTGGGTCGACTAGGCCCCGGCCGGCGGGAGGGGACCAGCATGAGACAGAACTACACGCGCTTCGCGCTGAGGCGCACGGGCCAGGCGATCATCGTCGTGCTGCTCGCCTACGTCTTCACGTTCTTCGTCATCAGCGTGCTGCCGGGGGACCCGGTCACGAGCACGCTGCGCAACCCCGACAACGGGTTCACGGAGGAGGAGATCGCCCGCATCGTGGCCTACTACGGCCTCGACCAGCCGCTGCTCGTGCAGCTGTGGGGTTCGCTCACGAGGTTCGTCGTCGGTGACTTCGGCGTCTCGCTGCGCTCGAACCTGCCCGTCGCCGACCTCATCGGGGATGCGCTGCCCTCGACGCTCGCTCTCGCGGGCAGTGCCCTCCTCGTGGCGGTTGTGCTCGCCGTGCTCATCGCGTTCGGCACGCAGGTGCTGCCGGTCCGCTACGGCCAGGGCGTCCTGCGCGCGTTCCCGTCGCTGTTCCTGTCGGTGCCGAACTTCGTCATCGGCCTGCTCCTCATCAACGTGTTCGCGTTCGGCCTCGGCCTGTTCCGCATCGTCGACCCGGAGAGCGCGTGGGCGACGTTCTTCGCCGCCGTCGCCCTCGGCATCCCGGTCTCGGCGCAGATCGCGGAGGTGCTCATCACGAACCTCGATCACGCGTCCTCGCAGGAGTACGCGTCGGTGGCGCGCTCCCGCGGGCTCACGCAGCGGCGACTCTTCACGCGGCACCTCCTGAAGCCGTCGGCGCTGCCCGCGGTGACGGTGCTCGCACTCACGGTGGGCGAGCTGCTCGGCGGCTCCCTCATCACGGAGGCCGTCTTCGGGCGCAGCGGCATCGGCAGCATCGTGCAGCGGGCCGTCGCCAGCCAGGACCTGCCGGTGCTGCAGGCGGTCGTCGGCCTCGCCGCCGTCGTCTTCGTGCTCGTCAACCTCCTCGCCGACCTGGCCTACCCGATCCTCGATCCGCGCGTCGACATCGAAGGAAACCGTAAGAAGGGCGGGCCCGTTATCGGCGACGCGGACGCGTCGGCACCCGAGTCCTCCTCCACACCGTCCGACTCCCCGGTCAAGGAAGAGGCGAGCATCGTATGACCTCCGCAGTTCTGAACGCCGCACCGGGCGCGACCGGCTCCCGCAGTCCCAGGGCCGCGTTCAAGGTTCGCGCGATCGGCGTCTTCCCCCCGACGGTCGTGCTGTCGTTCGTCGTCATCGCCCTGGTGCTCGCCTGGTCGCTGCTGCCCGGCGTCTTCACCTCCTCCAGCCCGGTCGACGGCGTCCCCGCCGACAAGTTCCTGGCGCCCAGCCCGCAGCACTGGTTCGGCACCGATCACCTCGGACGCGACCAGTTCGCCAGGGTCGTCTTCGGCACGCAGTCCTCGATCTCGTCGGCGCTGGTCGCCGTCATCATCGGCGTCGTCGTGGGCGGCGCGATCGGTCTCATCGGCGGGTTCATCGGCTCCTGGACCGACACGGTGCTCGCCAGGTTCGTGGATGTGCTGCTCGCCATCCCCAGCTTCCTCCTGGCCGTCGTCATCGTCTCCTCCCTCGGCTTCCAGACCATCAACGCCGCGATCGCCACGGGCGTGTCCGCCGTCGCGGTGTTCGCCCGCGTCATGAGGTCCGAGGTGCTGAAGACTCGGCGGGCCACGTTCGTGGAGGCCGCCTACCTCCAGGGCGGGTCGAAGTGGCACGTGCTCGGCCGCCACGTCCTCCCCAACGCGTCTCGCTCCGTCCTGGCGCTCGCGGTGCTGCAGTTCGGGCTCTCGATCCTCGTCATCGCTGGCCTCGCGTTCCTCGGCTACGGCGACCCGCCGCCCGCATCCGACTGGGGGCTGCTCATCTCCAACGGCAAGGACTACCCGCGGGCACCCTGGCTCGTGCTGTGGCCAGCGCTGGTCACCATCGCGACGGTGCTCTCCGTCAACCGCATCAGCCGGTGGCTCCGGCAGACGTCCTGACCGAACGCACGAGAGGCACGCAATGACCCACGCATCTGCATCTGCACCCGCACCCGCTCCCGAATCCTCCGCTCAGCCCCTCCTGCAGGTCGAGAACCTGTCGGTCGCGTACGGCAGGAGCGAGGTCGTCTCCGACGTCAGCTTCACGCTGAACCGCGGCGAGAGCCTCGCGCTCATCGGCGAGTCCGGGTCCGGGAAGTCCACGATCGCCCGCGCGATCCTGCGCCTCCTGCCGGACGGCGGTCGAGCGGCTGGGAGCATCCGCTTCGAGGGGAAGGACGTGCTCGCGTACTCGCCGCGCCAGTTCCACCCCCTGCGCGGTACCCGCATCGGCTTCGTGCCGCAGGATCCGGCGAATGCCCTCAACCCGGTGCGCACCATCGGCTCCCAGGCGCACGAGGCGGCCGACCTCGTCGACGGCCTCTCCCGCGACGAGCAGCGGGAGCTCATCTTCGCGACGTTCGAGCGGGTCGGCTTGCCCGACCCGAAGCGCGTGTACGAGTCCTACCCCCACCAGCTCTCCGGCGGCATGCTGCAGCGTGTGCTCATCGGGCTCGCCGTGCTGCCGAGCCCCGAGCTGCTCATCGCGGACGAGCCGACGAGTGCGCTCGACGTGACGATCCAGAAGCGCATCCTCGGGGTGCTCAGCGAGCTGCAGAGCGAACTGGGCATCGGGCTCGTGCTCATCACGCACGACCTCGCGATCGCGGCCGAGCGCACGCAGAAGATCGTCGTCCTCAAGGGAGGCGAGGTGCAGGAGGCCGGCGCGACGGAGCACGTGTTCACCGAGTCCACGTCGCCGTACACGGTTCGTCTGCGGCAGGATGCCCCCGCCCTGAACCCCGACCGCTACGGTTCGCTGCTGCAGCGCGACAGCCGCGGCGCCGCGACCGAGCAGGTCGCGGTCACGGGCGTGTCGAAGAGCTTCTCGGTCGGGGAGCGACGGGTCGCGGCGTTGGACGACGTGTCGTTCGCGGTGAGGGCAGGCACGACGCACGCGCTCGTGGGGGAGTCCGGCTCGGGCAAGACCACGGCTGTCCGCATTCTGCTCGGCCTCGAGGAGGCGGACGCCGGCGAGATCCGCGTCGGCGACGAGCGAGTCGACGGCAGCTCTCCCAAGCAGCTCCGCGAGATCCGCCGCCACCTGCAGCTCGTCTATCAGAACCCGTTCACCTCCCTCGATCCGACGTGGCGTGTGGAGCGCATCGTGCGCGAGCCGCTCGACCGCTACAAGGTCGGCGACAAGCGAGAGCGCGCCGAGAAGGCTCGGGCCGCCCTCGCGTCCGTCGGCCTGGGCGCGGAGTTCCTGTCCAGGAAGCCGTCTGCCCTCTCCGGCGGCCAGCGCCAGCGTGTCGCCATCGCGCGCGCCCTCGTGCTCCGACCGGACGTGCTCGTGCTCGACGAGCCGACCTCCGCCCTCGACGTGACCGTGCAGGCGGAGATCTTCGAGGTGCTGTTCCAGCTGCAGGCTGAGCTGGGGCTCACCTACCTGTTCGTCTCCCACGATCTCGCACTCGTCCGCCAGGTCGCAGACACGGTGTCGGTGCTCCAGGGCGGCAGGGTCGTCGAGTCCGGACGGGTTGCCGAGGTGCTCGCGCATCCCGAGCAGCCATACACGCGGGCCCTCATCGATGCCATCCCCACGCCCCGGTACGGGCATGCGGCCCCGTTGGCGGATGCGCACGCGACGCCCGCCGTGCAGGTCCCGGCGCTCGTCTGAGCGACCCGCACCTCCGAACCTCCACCTGAACCGACCGAGGCCGAGCGCCTCGTGCGAGAGAGAACGACGACACCATGACAAGCACCGCCAGCACGCAGACCCTCCTGCAGAGCACGCCGCAGACCTCCCCGCCGACCTGGACGTCGACGGAGCTCGCGCGTGCCTTCAACGCGCCGAAGGGCTTCGGCGACGCGACCCTGCGCGACCGGCACCCTGACTCGATCGAGCTGCTCGGCGGCATCCCCGACCCGTCGGTGCTCCCCTCCGCCGAACTCGCCGAGGCGACCGCGCGGGTCCTGTCCGTGCCGGGCGTGCCGGCGCTGCAGTACGGGCGAACCGAGGGCGTGCCCGCGCTCCGGGAGTGGATCGCCGCACGCGAGGGCGTGCCGGTATCGCGTGTGCTCATCACGAACGGCGGGTTCCACGGCATCTCCCTCGCCGTGCAGCTCGTGGTCGAGCGGGGCGGCCTCGTCGCGGTCGACAACCCGATCTTCCCGCTGTTCCTGCGCGGCCTCGAACTCTCCGACGCGAGGATCCTGCCGATCACGGTCGGCCGCGATGGCTTCGACGTCGCCGAGCTGGAGGCCCATCTGGTCGCTGGCGCGCGTCCGGCGGCCGTCTACACGGTGCCCGACTTCCACAACCCCTCGCAGCACAGCTTGGCTCTCGAGGGGCGCCGTGAGCTCGTGCGCCTCGCGGAGCGGTACGACTTCATCCTGCTGGCCGACAACCCGTACCGGGAGCTGCGCTTCCGCGGCGATGAGCTCGACTTCGAGATCTTCAACAGCTCCTCGCACGTGATCCACATCAACACGTTCACGAAGACGCTCGGCCCGGGCCTGCGCCTCGGCTGGATCGTGCTGCCGGAGCGGCTTGTCCCCGACTTCGTGTCGCTGCGCGCGCGTCAGGACTCGCACTCCTCGCAGCTCGTGCAGCATGCGGTCGCCGAGCTGCTCGGGACGACGCCCACGTTCTTCGACGACACGCTCGCGTCGGCGCGAGAGCTGTACCGGGAACGGGCGGATGCGCTCTCCGCCGCGCTCGAGGCCCACGCGCCCGGGGCCTTCGAGATCGACGCGCCAGATGGCGGCCTGTTCCTGTGGCCGCGCCTCGTCGACGACGCGATCGACGCGGACAGGCTCGCCGAGGATGCCAGCGCTGAGGGCATCGGCTACCAGCGCGGCTCGTTCTTCCCGTCTGGGCCGGGCACCGACGCGCCTCGCCGCCTGCGGCTCGCCTACGGAGACACCCCCGTCGAGCGCCTGCAGGAGGCGGCCGCGCGCCTCGGCCGCGCACTCGAGAAGCAATAAGCGGACTCATGCCAAAATATTCGGGTGGCTTCTCCGCAACGATACCGGCGTCGGGGCAGGGGTGCGGCTGAGTTCGCCGAACTCAGCGGCTACCGCGTCGAAGGTGCGCAGGCGGAGTTCGCGGTCGATGTCACGGCCATCGACCTCGGCGATGTCGCCATGTGGCGGCTGCACCTCACGCCCGTGCAAGCCACGATCGCGGACGTCCTGCCTGGGGAACTCGAGACGGTGCAGGTGCTCTCCACCGTCTCGGGGACGATGACCGTCAGGATCGCCGGAATCTCCCACGAGCTGACTCCGGGCTCGTACCTCCTCTTCGACCCGCGGCGGCCGCACGATGTGTCGAGCGCGGATGAGACCACCTCGTTCCTCTACTCGGTCCGGCGCTCCGCGGTCGAGCCGATCATCCGGGAGTTCCCCCTCAGGGTCGACGCAGACCCTGTCTACAGTCGCGCCCTGCGCGCGCTCGTCACGAGCATCCTGGACTCCGAGAGGGACTACTCCGGGCCCGGCGCGGGAAACCTGCGCATCGCGATCGAGTCGGCGCTGCTCGCGAGCATCGCGGAGGCGGTGGGGCGTTTCCGGGCGACCACGAGCGAAGGCGGCGACCGGTTCCTGGTCCTGATCGAGGGTGCCAGGCAGATCATCGCGGGAGAGTTCGCCGACCGTTCGCTCTCGGCGACCACCCTCGCGCGGCGCCTCAGCGTCTCGCGTTCCCTGCTGCACAGGGCGTTCGAGAGCGTCGGCATGACGCCAGCGGTGGAGCTGCGCAACGCTCGGGCGAGGCATGCCAGGCACCTCCTGGCTACGGGCGATTCGCCGACGCAGCGCAGGGCCGCGGCCAGGGCGTCGGGCTTCGCATCGGTGACATCGATGCTCGCGGCGATCGAGGCACTCGGCCGCGACTGACGCCGGAGCGGCCTGTTCTGTCGCGAGAATCGTCGATTCCGTCGCCGGACCGACCGGAAGGTCTATCCCTGCGCATAGAGTCGCGAGGTCGAACGCTCGTGTGCCCCCAGGCGACGTAGCGCGACCACGGACGCGAATCGCTCAGATGCGGTACGCCCACTCCTAGCACTCCGCAGCACCGCACTCCCACGCGGTGCTCGCTCGTGTGCCCAATTTTCGGAACCCAGAAAGTCGCGCAATGAACACCTCCCCCGAACCCGCCAACGTCGCAGCAACGCCCACGACGACCACCCGCCGCACCCTGCTCACCGCAGCCGCCTGGTCGGCGCCGGTCGTGGCCACAGCCATCGCGGCTCCCCTCGCAGCCGCCTCCACGCTGTGCGTCGACCCCGACGTCGGCATCAACTGGGGGCTCGCGACCGTCAGCGGAACCGCGGCGACCCTCGGCGCATCCTCGACCCTCGACCGCACGGCCGTCTTCCGCCCGCAGAACTCGACCCGGCCCACGACGTCCAACATCAGCGCCACGGTGCGCCACACCTTCAGCGGCAACATGCGGGCGGAGACGAACGACGGCACCGTCTCGGCGCAGAACGTCGGCGGCATCGGCCAGCGCGGCTACCAGATCAACCAGTTCAACGGCCCGAACGCCCTGACGCAGCCGTCTGCAAACGACTTCCAGACCGTCGTCTTCACCTTCGCTGAGGACCTCTACAACGTGCGCTTCTCCATCACCGACATCGACCGGCTCTGGCGAGCGGGGAACGGCCTCACGCGCGACTTCCTCGACGGTGTTGTGCTCGAGTCCGCGGCACCGAGGACGTTCTCGATCCCGAGCGGCTCCACGGTCACGGGCGCCGGGACCGCCACGAGCCCCTGGTACAACTCGGTCGACGGCAACAAAGCCGAGGACGCCCCCGGTGGCCAGGTCGACGTCGTCTTCGCCGGCCCGGTGCGCTCGTTCACGGTGCGCTACTTCAACCTCGGGTACATGCTCGGCACCACGAACAACACGGTGAACACCGACAACGACCAGACGATCTTCGTCACCGGTCTGCGGGTCGAGCGCCGGGCCGCCTGCTAGGGCAGTCCAGCTCGGTCGCCTCTCACCCTCCTCCGGCAGGCGAAGCTGAACCGTCGGTCGTCCCAGCCTCGGGCCCGGGACGGCCTGCGGTTCGCGGCCGCACACCGGGAGGCGCGCGACGTGGCGCTCGAGGCAGCGGGCCGCGCACTCGCCGAATCGGCGAGCGGGGCCCGCTGCTGCGAGCTGCTGCTGCGAGCCGCTGGACCAGTCGCTCGGTCCAGGCTGCTGAACCAGGCAGCGGAACGGAGGCGCCAGCACCGGCCGACGTCGGGGCGTTCTGCCCTGGATTTACTGCTCGGCGCTTGCGGGCGAGCCTGCGCGGGTCAGCCCGCGCTCGTCGAGCAGGCGGCGAGCCAGCACCGTCGAGCCGGCGACGGCAGCAGGCATCGTGAAGACGGCCCCACCAGGCACCATGAAGCAGAGCTGCGTCGCGACGCCGAAGCCGAGTAGCTGCGCACGATTCCCGCGGATGACGGAGGCGCGCTGCTCGCCGAGCAGCCGGCGCGCATCCAGTGCCCTGCCGGTGAGCTCCCGAGACAGGACCGTCCCATTGAGCGTGACGCCGACGACCGCCGCGGCGACCGAGCCGATGAGCGGGATGACGCCCACGATCGCGACGGCGATGGCCGCGAGGATGCCCATGCCGACGAGCCACAGGCTGCCTCTGACCGCCGCGAGGAGCCCGAGCCCCTCGCCCGGGTTCTCGTCACCGAGGTCGCGCTCGACGGACAGCCAGATGCGCTCGTAGAACGGATCGCCGACGGTCAGCGTGATGGCGGTGAACGTCGTGACCGACAGGAAGACGCCGCCCGCGACGATGAGGGTCATGAAGGCGATGCGCAGGACGTTGCGCCACACCTCGTCCCACGACGCCGCCCAAGGGGTGGCCCACGCGACGAGGTCGTCGACGAAGAACAGGAGCGTGACGAGCGCGGCGCCAACGAGCAGGAAGACGATGAGCGCCGGGATGAGCCCGAGCAGCATCAGATGCGGCTTCTTCTTCCAGTACCCGAAGCCCAGGAAGAGCGCGCTGACGCCTGAGAAGAACTGCCCGATCATGCCACCGAGACTACTGAGGCGCGGCAGGGAAGCGGATGCGTGCATCCGTTCCCCCGCCGCGCCTCAGGAGCTGTGCGGTTCGAGCGAGGAGGACCTAGAGCGTGATGAGGCCGTTGGTCTTCGTCGTCGCGGCGTCGTAGCGCTGCTGCACGTTGTCCCAGTCCGCGATGTTCCAGAACGCCTTGATGTAGTCGGCGCGAACGTTGCGGTAGTCGAGGTAGTAGGCGTGCTCCCAGACGTCGAGCATGAGCAGCGGGACGAGCCCGAACGGCACGTTGCCCTGCTGGTCGAAGAGCTGGAAGATGGCGAGCTGCTCGCCGAGCACGTCGTAGGCGAGGACAGCCCATCCGGAGCCCTGCACGCCGAGCGCCACTGCCGTGAACTGCGCGACGAACGCATCGAAGGAGCCGAACTGCTCGTCGATCGCCGTGGCGAGCGAGCCAGTGGCCTGGCCGCCGCCGTTGGGGGAGAGGTTGGTCCAGAAGATGGAGTGGTTGACGTGGCCGCCGAGGTTGAACGCGAGGTCCTTCTCGAGCTTGTTCACGTTGGCGAGGTTGCCGCTCTCGCGGGCCTCGGCGAGCTGCTCGAGCGCCGTGTTCGCGCCCTTCACGTAGGTGGCGTGGTGCTTCGAGTGGTGCAGCTCCATGATCTCGCCGCTGATGCTCGGGGCGAGGGCGGAGTAGTCGTAGGCCAGGTCGGGAAGGGTGTATGCGGTCATGGTGTGACCCTCTTTCTGTCGTGTTCTGCGGTATTGGTGAGTTTGGGTGGTGTGAGGGGCGGCCGAATCGCGGGTTCGGTCGCGGGTTGATGCGGCGGGTTGCGGCGCGGGTTCAGTCGCGGGTTCAGTCGCCGAACGTGGCGGCGTCGAGGCGGCCGAAGCGGCGGTTCTGGTACATGAGCGGCGGGACCGTGCTGCCGTGCAGGACCTCGAGGACCTCGGCGAGCACGATGGTCGAGCCGCCGACCTTGACGGTGCTGGCGATGCGGCAGCGCAGCGTCTCGCGAGCCTCGGGGAGGAAGGGCTCGCCCGTGGGGAAGTGATCCCAGCCCTGTTCCGGAGTGAAACGGGGGGCGCCGCTGCGGGCGAAGTCGAGGGCGATCTGCTCCTGCTCGTGGCTGAGGAGGTTCACGGTGACGTCGCCGGCTTCGAGGAGTCCGCCGGCGCTGCCGGTGGCCCGCGTCACGGAGAACGAGAGCGTGGCGGGGTCGACGGCGACGGAGCTCACGCTCGATGCGGTGAGGCCGACGGGGCCGTTCGCGGTCTGGGCCGCGATGATGGCGACGGCTGCGGGGTGCTCCCTGAAGGCGGCCTTGAACTCTTCTGCCAGCGCTGCTTGGGGCAACGCCGCTGGGACTGGTGCCTCGGGGGCGGGTTCTGTCATCGAGTGGGCTCTCTGCCTGTTCTGGAGGACGGTGATCGGAGTTGCGTGTGCGTTTCCTCTTCGAGGCTAGAACCTAAAGTAAGGTTGAAGTCAATTCGAACGGTGGGATTTCACTGTGAGCGAGACACGCAAGGACACAGAGGCGCTCGATCGGGCCCCGGGGCAGCCGCACATCTCCGACGAGCTGCTCACGGTGAGCGACATGGTTCGTCGGACGGGCGTCGCCGCATCCGCGCTGCGCTTCTACGAGGAACTCGAGCTGATCGCCGCGGTGCGCACCGCCGGCAACCAGCGTCGCTACGCCCGCCACATGATTCGGCGAGTCTCGCTCATCTCGGTCGCGAAGCGCCTCGGCATTCCGCTGTCTGACGTGCAGGACGCGTTTGCCGACCTGCCGAGCGATGCGACGCCCAGCCAGGAGGACTGGCAGCGCGCTTCGCGGCGGTGGAAGCGGACGCTCGAGGAACGGCGGCGCGGCATCGAGCGCCTCGAGCACGAGCTCATGGGATGCATCGGCTGCGGGTGCCTGTCGATGAAGGCCTGCGGGCTCCTCAACCCCGACGATGCCCTCGCCGGCGGAGGAGCCGGCCCTCGCCGCCTCGACTGAGCGCCGCCCGCGCGCGCCCGCAGCGCCGGCCCGCCCGCGCCCGCCGCGCGGGCCCGCCCATCCACCTTCCCGATCTGGCGCACCCCCTCCGCTGCCCAGGGCTGACTTGTGGTTGTTTCGGGCCCGGAATGACGACCACAAGTCAGCCCTGGGCGCCGGAGGGGGCAGCGAGGGCCAGCGCGAGGGCGAGGGCGAGCGCGAGGGCGAGGGGGCTGGAGGCAGGGCGGCGGCTGAGGCGTCGAGTCGGTCGCGGGTCGAGAGGCGCGAGTCGAGAGGCGGGAGTTGAGAGCCGCGGGTCGAGAGGCGCGAGTCGAGAGGCGCGGGTCGGGAGGTCGGATTCGGGGTTCGCTAGCTGGGAATCGGAATCGGGATCGGGGTTCCGAACTCGGGGTTCGCGAGCCGGGACTCGGGATCGCGGGTCGGGACTCGGGAGGCTGCAGCGGTATGGCCGTGGACGCAGGCGGTCGGGCCGTCGAAGCTCCGGCGTCAGCCGCGCCGAAGCTCAGGCGTCTGCTGCGCGGAAGATCAGGCGTCTGCCGCGTCGAGGCCGTCGAGGTAGGCGTCGGTGGTGCGTTTCTGCGCGGCGCGAGCGTCTGCCTCGTCCGAGCCGGCAGCGATGGAGGCATCCGCCCACGATTCGGCGCTCAGCATGAGGAAGCTCCGCGCGTCGTCGCCCCGCACCCACGAGGTTGTCTCGAGGGGAACGGTCGCGCCAGCCTCGAGGTGGTGGGCGAGGCTCGCGAAGCTCAGATCCCAGCCGACTCCGGTCGCGCCGACACCGAACTTGGGCCACGTCTCCTCGTCGGTCGGGGAGTGGTGTTCGAGGGTGAGCGTGGCGTGGGCCTCGTCGACCTTCGTGAAGTGGGCCTCGATGTGCGTGTGCTCGCCGTCGTACTCCCAGGTCAGCGTGAACGAGTCCGGGGCGTGGCAGCCGGTGATGTGCCCGTGCGCGTTGTCCTGGATCTGGTAGGTGCCGCCCTGGCGCAGGCTGCCGTCGACGGGCGCGAACCACTGGGCGAGGCGGGCGATCTCGGTGGCCGACGACCACAGCGAGCTGCGCTTCGCGGCGAACGTCTGCGTGAGGGTGATGACGAAGCCGTCGTGGCCGTCGAGTTCCTGCATCCGCACCGAACGGGTGACGGCGGCCAGCTGGGTGGCGCTGTCGAAGGTCGATGTGCTGGTAGAGGTGGGCGCCTTCGTCATGTGCCCTCCTTCTGTGTCGGTGCTGGGTTGGGATGCGGTGCTGGGGCAGCGTGCCGGTGCCGCGTGCGTGGGGCGGCGTGTGCGCGCGTTCCTAGCGTCGCACTTCGGCGTTCACCTTGGCAGGCCCCGCGCGGGGTTGCCTGTGACGATTACGTGAAGTTGCGGTTGCGGACGTGCGACGACGCTGCGCGTTGGCGGGTCAGGGGACGCGAACCGCCTGGGTGGCGGCGGTCTCACCCTTCCAGGGGAGCAGGAAGAGGGCGAGGAGCCCGGCGATGATGGTGAGGCCACCGACCATCCAGATGACGCCCGGCCAGTCGAAGTGCTGGAAGAAGACGCCGCCGAGGAACCCGAAGAGGCTTGAACCGCCGTAGTAGCCGAGGTTGTAGAGCGCGGTTGCTTGGGCGCGGCCGCGGGTCGGGTAGGCGCCTGCCCAGCCGACGGCGACGGAGTGCGCGCCGAAGAAGGCGGCCGTGAAGATCGCGAGGCCGGTGATGACGAGCCACAGCTGCGGCGCGAGGGTGAGCGCGAGGCCGCCGAGGGAGACGGCCGTGGATGCGAGGAGCACGACCTTGCGTCCGTGACGGCCGGCGAGGCGCGCGATGAAGGGCGAGGAGAACGAGCCGGCGAGGTAGGTGACGAAGACGAGCGACACGAGCCAGACGGGGAGAAAGTAGGGCGACTGTGTGAGGTGGAAGCCGAGGAAGTTGTAGACGGCGACGAATCCGCCCATGAGGAAGAAGCCCTGCGCGAAGAGGCCGAGCATCCTGGTGCTGGAGAGGTGCGCGGCGATGGCCTTCCATGCTCGGCCGATGCTCGCGCCGAGGGTTCCACCCGCGTGCTTGGCGAGCGGGGCGAACCCGCGCGGCTTGGGGATGAGCCAGATGAAGAGCACCGCCATGGCGACGGAGATGAGGGACACGGTGAGGAGGCCCAGCCGCCAGTCGAGGAGCTCGGCGACGGGGGTCGGCACGATGCGGCCACCGAGTCCACCGAGGGTGTTGCCGGCGACGAAGGTGCCGGCTGCTCCTGCAGCGGCCGTGGGGTGCAGCTCCTCGTTGAGGTAGGCGATGGCGCAGGCGGGGACGCCGCCGAGCGCGAGCCCCTCGAGGAGGCGCAGCGCGAGCGCCAGCTCGAAGCTCGGCATGAGGATCATGAGCAGACCGAGCACGGTGGCGCTCGAGATGGAGATCGTGATGGCGCGAACGCGCCCCATCCGGTCGGCTGCTATCGACCAGGGCAGGACGGAGATGGCGACGCCGAGGGTGCCCATCGACACCATGAGTGCCGCCGTCGCGGGGTCGATCGCGAAGGTCGTCGAGATCTCGGGCAGCAGCGCCTGTGGGGCGTAGAGCTGCGCGAACGTCGCGAACCCCGCGCAGAGCATCGCGAGTTGAATGCGTCGGTAGTCGCGGGACCCGCCGAGGTGTCCGAGCCAGGGGTTGCCGGTGGATGGGGGCTTCGGGGTGCTGGCGCGGTCAGGGGTCACTCGTTCGAGGGTACTCCGGGGGTTTCGTCCGAGCATTGTGCGTCTGCATGGGTGCGCGCGGATCGTTCGTGGTCTTGCCCGAAATGACGGGCGACCCGCCGGGTTTGCGGTGCGCCAGGGTCGTGTGTAAGCTATCCCCTGGTCAATCGCGCAAGCGAAAGACTGGGCGCCCGTAGCTCAACGGATAGAGCATCTGACTACGGATCAGAAGGTTAGGGGTTCGAATCCCTTCGGGCGCACGGTACCAGAGCTTCAGGGCTCGAGTACGAAGCTCTGTGTTGAGACAGATGCAGGAAAGGCTCGCGAAAGCGGGCCTTTTTTGTTTGCGGTCGTGGGGCCGTCTCAGTCGCTCGAGGACGGAGAGCGTCGTGCGGCCCGGTTGGCTGACGCGTCCGTGCGTGCGATGCGCACGAGGGCGATCAGGCCAAGGACAAGCAGCACGAGAGCGCTCGCGGGCACCAGCATGAGGCCGGCGTAGCCGAGGCCCACGAGGAACTCGGCAGTGGCCGGGCCGGCCGTGTCCGGGTGGGCAGCCGCGAGGGCGCCGGCAGGACCGAAGGCGGCGGCAGCCGCGAGGGCGGCGAGGCTGAGCCCCAGCACGACGGTGACGATGGCGAGCGCACGCTTCATGCTCTCGAGCCTCCCACACGAGCGTCCCGAGCGAGCGGCCGAGCGCCTCGAGCCTCCCAAGCGAGCCTCCCAAGCGAGCCTTCCGCTCGAGCCGGAGGAGGTGTCCGAGGACTTCCCGTGGTGCCCCGGATTCGGTAGCGTTCCCTCATGATCATCGTGACGACCAATGACGTTCCCGGCACATCCATCTCGAGCGTCATCGGCGAGGTCTCGGGCCTCACTGTGCGCTCGCGGAACATTGGTGCGCAGTTCGCGGCCGGTTTCAAGTCGCTCGGCGGCGGTGAGCTGAAGGGCCTCACGACGCAGCTCGAGCAGGCCCGGGCGGAAGCCGTCGCTCGCCTCAAGGCGGCAGCGGAGGCGGCCGGAGCGAACGCCGTCGTCGCGATGCGCTACGACTCGAACGAGATCGACCAGAACTACCAGGAGATCGTCGCCTACGGCACGGCCGTCGTCATCGCCTGAGCCTGAGCCTGAGCCTGAGCCTGAGTGAAACCCGGCCAGCACCTCTCGCGAATCGCCTCACGCTACGCGCGGCCCTTGAGGATGAGGTTCCAGTAGACCCACGGCAGCACGCGTCGGTCGAAGACCCAGGTGAGCCGACGCTCGCGCGCGAGTCCCTTCCAGAAGGGGATACTCGGGCGCGGCTGCCCGTCGGCGTCGAACTCCGCGAAGACCACGCTCGAGCGCGAGACGGTGAACGGGGCGACGGTGTAGCCGTCGTACTCGCTCCGCGCGCCGTTTCCGCCGAGCACGCCGACGAGGTTCTCGGCGAGGGCCTTCGTCTGCTTCCGCAGTGCCCCGCCGGAGCGCTGGCTCCCCGAGACGGCGGCGTCGCCGAGCGACCACACGTTCGGGTAGCGCCGGTGCTGCAGGGTGCGCCCGTCCACATCGACGAATCCAGCCTCGCTGTCGGTCAGGCGCGCCGCCGCGGCGAGACCCGCCTCGGCGATCCAGGCGGGGGCCCGCTGCGGGGGTTCCACGACGAGGGCGTCGTAGTGGATGCGCTCGGACTCGCCTTCGACGCCGGCCGTGGTGCCGAGAGTCGCCCTGCCGATGACCGCGGTGCTGCTGTCGGCGATCACCTCGTTGAGCCGCGATTCGCGGCGCACCTCGATGCCGTATTCGGCGACCTTGCGCTCGAGTTCCGCGTCGATCTCCGGCACGCCGAGCGGCGTCGCGTCCGGCAGCACCAGCACGACCCGAATGCGGTCGAGCACGCCTCGTGCGCGCCAGTAGTCGCACGCCAGGTACATGGGCTTCTGGATGGCGCCGGCGAACGAGGCAGGCTCGGGGGCCTGCACGAACACGGCGGTTCCTTCCCGCAGGTCGCGGAGAAGGTGCGAGGTCTTGTCGGCGAGCCCGATCTCATAGCTGGATGCGACGCGCGGCGACTGCAGGGCTGCGCGCAGGCCGGGGATCGCATCCCAGTCCTGCACGATGCCCGGGCAGACGATGAGATGCTCGTAGCCGACTCGTCGGCCGGATTCGAGGACCAGCGATGAGGTCTCGGGGTCGACGGAGGCGACGGCGTCGCGGAGGAGCGTCACTCCCGTCGGCATGACGTCGGCCTGCGGTCGAGTCGCCTGGCTCGCCTTCGCGGTGCCGCCGGCGACGTGCGAGAGCATGGGCTGGTAGACGTGGTTGACGCGCGGCTCGATGACGGTGATGTCGGGGATGCCGGCTCGCTGCAGCCGGCCCGCGACGGAGAGGCCCGCGTTTCCGCCGCCGACGACGAGCACGCGGTACGTGGTGAGCGTGGGCTGCTGTGTCGGCTGCTGCGCAGCCTGTTTCGCTGCCTGCTGCGCAGCCTGCTGCGCTGCCTGCTGCGCTGCCTGCTGCGCAGGCTGCTTCGTTGGCTGGGCGTCGCCGTTCGAGGTGGTGGTCATCAGAGCGACGCTAGCCGCCGGACGGTGTCGCGGACCCGTGACCGGGGCATGGTCACGCAACTCCCAGCCTGCTGCCACGCTCAGGAAACAGCATCGTCAAAACATGCGGGTCGCTGCCGGGCGCCGGCCGCCGGCCCACCCCAGCCCACTCCAGGCCTACGCCCGGCCGAGCCACCAATCGGGGGAGGCAGCGATGATCGTGCGGGCTGCCGCATCCACGTCGTCGACCTCCCCGGACCGGAGCCACTCCTCGATGGCGCTGACGGTGCCTCCGCCGGCGTAGGCGATGAGGAGGCGCGCGTGGCGTTCGCGGTCGATGCCGGGCTGCGCTGTCGGCGCGATCTCGGGGTGGCGGTCGAGGTGCGTGCGGAGGCCGGTCTCGATGCGGTCGACGAGGGTGTCGCGGACGGCCCCGGTGAGTCGCGGCGACATGGCGTTGCGGTAGATCTTCGCGTGGCGAGCGACGTGCCGCAGGAGCTCGCGCTCCGGTTCGTCGAAGACGCTGAGCTCGCTGCCGCTGCTGGCCGGCAGTGATTCGAGGGGTGCCATGAGGGTGTCGATCTCCTCGCCAAGGAACGCCGCGAGGAGGTGCTCTGGCGTCGCCGCGTGCCGGTAGAAGGTGTCGCGGGTGATGCTGGCGGCTCTGGCGACTTGCGCCACGGTGACATCGGCGATGGGCTGCGCGGCCGCGAGCTCGTAGATCGCCGCGCGGAGGGCGGCGCGTGTTCGTGCCTGACGCGGATCCATCCGCCCACCCTATGGGCTGAAGGGTGGGTCCACAGCAAACTATCTGACAGGTGCCTGATAACCGGCGTACGCTCGAAACGCACGCCAACGACGGCGGGCAGAACGGAGTGAGCAATGTCGCAAGCAGCAGACAGGACGGCAACCGGCGCGGGCCGATTCGCCGGCAAGGTCGCGATCGTCACGGGAGGTGTCTCGGGCATCGGGGCGAAGATCACGGAGCGCCTCGTCGCCGAAGGCGCCAGCGTCGTCGTCGCCGACATCAACGCCGAGCTCGTCGCCGCAGCAGGCGAGACCTTCGGCGGCGATGTCATCGGCCGCCGCACCGACGTGACCGACGAGGACGACTTCGCAGGTCTGATCGCCGAGACGGTCGAGAAGTTCGGCACGCTGGACGCGCTCTTCAACGTCGCGGGAGGCTCCCGCTCGGGCACGCTCACCGACATCTCGTTCGCCGACTGGGACTTCACGGTCCGCCTCAACCTCTACAGCGCCTTCAACGGCACCCGCCTCGCGGCCCGCCAGTTCCTCGCCGAGGGCAAGCCTGGGGCGATCGTCAACGTCGCCTCCCTCAACTCGCTCGTGCCGATGCACTTCGGTGTCGGCTACACGGCTTCCAAGGCCGCGGCCGTCATGCTCACGAAGCAGGCGGCGCTCGAGCTCGGCGAGCACGGCATCCGCGTGAACGCCGTCTCGCCCGGACTCGTCGCGACCCCGCTCACGAAGGGCCTCACCGACATTCCCGGCGTGCAGGAGGCGTACGACGAGCGCATCCCCTTCCGCCGCGCGGCGCAGCCGGAGGAGATCGCGTCGGCCGCGCTGTTCCTCGCGAGCGATGACGCCTCCTACATCTCCGGCGACAACCTGGTCGTCGACGGTGCCTGGTCGACGACCGGCTACCCCGACCTGCGGAAGTTCCTCGCATGAAGGCCGCGGTGTTCCACGGCAAGGAGGACGTGCGCGTCGAGGAGGTCGCCGACCCCACGCCGGGTCCGGGCCAGGTGAAGCTGCGCAACGCGTACGCCGGCATCTGCGGCTCCGATCTGCACGTCTACTACGCGCCGGAGAGCTCGGGCCTCGACTTCGAGCATCCGCACCCCGTCACGGGTTCGCTGCCGCCGCAGATCCTGGGCCACGAGTTCTCCGGAACCGTCGTCGAGCTCGGCGACGGCGTCGACTCGGTGCAGCTCGGCCACCGCGTCGCGGTGTGGCCGATCTACGCGTGCGGCGAGTGCGCGGCCTGCCGTCGCGGCAAGCCGAACGTGTGCACGAAGATCGGCTTCCACGGCCTCTCCTCCCACGGTGGGGGCATGGCCGAATTCACGACGGTGGATGCGAGCAAGCTGCACGTGCTGCCCGAGAACGTCGACCTGCGCCTCGGGGCGCTCGTCGAGCCGATGGCGGTCGCATGGCACGCGGTCGAGCAGAGCGGCGTGCAGGCTGGGCAGACGGCGCTCATCTCGGGTGCCGGCCCGATCGGCATCGGCGTGTGGTTCGCATTGCGCGCCAAGGGCGTCGAGACGGTCATCGTGTCCGAGCCGAGCGAGGGTCGCCGGTCTGCGATCGCCGGGGTCGGAGCGGCGAACCTCGTCGACCCGACGACTGAGGACCTCTCGGCTCGGGTTGCTGAGCTCACAGGCGGGGACGGCGTGGATGTCGCCTTCGACGCTGCCGGAGTCGGGCCAGCTGTCGCGGCCTCGCTCGCGAACCTGACTCCCGGTGGGCGCGTCGTGGTCGTCGCCATCCACGAGCGGCCCATGGATTTCCTGCCGACGCAGCTCGTCATGGGCGAGACGGCGATCGTGGGCACCCTCGCCTACCTGCAGAGCGACTTCGACGCGGTCATCGCCGCGATGGCGGCTGGCGGATACACGGCTGACGGCTGGGTCGACGACGTCGCCGTCGACGACGTGGTCGGGGCGATCGAGAGCCTCCGCGCGGGCAAGGGCATGAAGGTGCTCGTGCGGGCTTAGCGTTCGTGCGGGCCTGATCTGCGTGTTGGCCTGGCCGGAGCGCCGGGAACCGCGTCGCTACCCGCCGTGCACCCGAACGGTGCTCGGCGGGTTCGCGGCGAGCTTCGAGGCCGGGCGCACGGGGCGACGCTCGAGGTTGCCGCCGCAGTTCGGGCACGCCCGACCCTCGAACGTGGCCGCGCAGTCGCCGCACCACGTGCACTCGAAGGTGCAGATGTAGGCCTCAGCGTGCGGGGGCAGGTCGATGTCGCAGCGTTCGCAGTTCGGGCGCAGCTCGAGGGCCATCAGGCGAGTCCGTTCTTTCCGGCGAACGGGTCCCAGCGCGCGTCCGTGTGCACGTCGAGTTCGGCGGCGTCGCTGACCCTCGCCGCGACGTCAGCGCCGTGGATCGAGGCGATGATGGCGGCGGTCATGTCCATCCCCGCGGCCACCCCGGAGGATGTCCACCGGTTTCCGTCCTCGACCCAACGCGCCTGCGGGATCCACTCGACCGAGGTGCCGTGCGACGCCGCCCAGGCGAACGCCCGCTTGTTGGAGGTGGCCCGGAACCCGTCGAGCAGACCGGCCGCCGCGAGCAGCGCGGAACCCGTGCAGACGGACGTCACGAGGCGCGCATCCGCCGCCCACTCAGCGAGCCAGCCGAGGAACCCGGCGTCGACGGCGAGGGCGCGCGTGCCCTGCCCACCGGGGACGAGCACGATGTCGGGCTGCGTGGCGTCGGCGAAGCCGCTGGTCGCGATGACCTCGGGTCCCTGCGAGCTGCGCACCGGCCCAGCGTGCGGTGCGATCAGCTCGACGTCGAAGAGCGACGGGTCGAGCCGGAACAGCTCCACCGGGCCGAACACGTCGAGGAGCTCGAACCCCTCGAACAGGACAACGGAGATGCGACGCTTCGCTTCAGGCATGTCCGCATTCTCGCAGGAGGACGATCGTTCTGCGCTGGATTGCGGCGTTCGGCGATGGTTGCCCTGTGACGAGCCGCCTGCGAGGGAAATGCCCGAGTCGGGATATCTCCGAGACGGGGCCTCCGAACGTGGACTCCTCTGAGCAGGGTCGTCTAGGAGCAGGTTCGTCTACGAGAAGAGCGGTGACGCTGGGCTTTCGCTGACACTCGCGACGAAGCTGGTGAGCAGCTCGCGGTCGCTCGCCGCGCTGCGATTCGCGTGGTCCGCCCCGAAGAGCAGATGCAGGGTGCGCACCTCGCGTCCCGTCTGCTCGTCGAACTTGATCTCGTCGACCGCTTCCCGCACGGACCAGCTCGTGGACCGCGCCGACATGTGGCCCGCGCGGCCGAACGTGTACGCGGCCGCGAGGTTCGCGAAGAACAGCCAGTCGTCGCCGGCCACCTTCACCGCGTACCCGCGCTCACGCGTCCACGTGTCTCCGCACCTCGGCCTCGGCAGAGAGTCGGCCTCCACGATGTGGTCGTAGTCGGCTTCGGATGTGCGGCTTCCGCCTGCAACTCGGCACATGGGACCCCCCGGAATCGATGTCGATGCCGTGGACTCTATGCTCCTCGCGAGCCTTCCGGAACGTGCTGCCGGGTCTCTCCCGCATAGCCTGCGCAACAACGCGAAAGCGGCCAGGCCCGGTGCCCGCGTGCCTCCCCCTCCACGCCCCGCTCGCCGAGTCGCCTCCACGCCCCGCTCGCCGAGTCGAGAAGTGAGTTGTGGTCGTCAAGCGATGGCCTGAGCGACCACAAGTCGGCCCTGGGCATCTCGGCGGACGCTCAACTGCTTCCGCCAGCATTGCCCGCATGAGCGATTCCACCAAGACCCAGCCCGCCGGCGACCTGCCCAGCGAGGCGATCGACTTCGCCGACCTCAACTTCAAGCTCGCCGTCATCCAGGAGCTGATGTACGAGCAGGAGCTGCTGACCCCGCAGTTCGTGCTCGCGGATTTCCTCGAAGAGCACGTCGACCGCGAGATCGACCTCTCGCAGGAGATCACCGAGCCGATCCCCGAGGTGCTCGAGTACTTCCGCTCGCTGCCCGTGCCCAGTGAATATGCGCCGAGCGTCGAGGAACTCTTCCAGGATGGCGGGAACGACATCTACCTGGAGATCGCCCCGCAGTGGGGCGGCGACGACTCCACCTTCGATATCGCCGACTTCACCGACACGCGCCACTTCCCGAACCTCACGTCGATGACCCTGCTCGGGGTCGACGACGAGGTCATCGAGGGGCTCCGTCGGAAGGGCATCGACGCGCAGCTGCTCTGAGGGGCAGGCGGTGCGCGCCGGTGGATGAGCGTCGGTCGGCGCGCGCCGGTGGATGAGCGTCGGCCGGCGGGTGTCCGGCAGTGCGCGTCTGCCGCTTTGCATCGGTCGATGAGGGCCGGCCGGTGCGCACGGGCGGACCAGCCTCGGGTCCTGCGCGCCGGTCAGCGCACGGCGAGGAGGATTTTGCCGATGTGCTCGCCGGACTCCATGCGCTGGTGTGCTCGATGCGTGAAGTCGAGGGTCTCGACGGTGTCGAGGAGGGGGCGCACCTTGCCGGCCTCGACGAGCGGCCACACGTGCTCGCGCACCTGCGCGATGATCGCACGCCGCTCTTCCAGGGGGCGGGCGCGCAGGGTCGTGCCCCAGATGCGGCCGCGCTTCTGCATGAGGCGGCCGACGTTGATGGTCGCTTCGTTGCCGCCCTGCGCCGCGATGACCATGATCCGGCCGCCGGTGGCGAGCGCGTTGACGTCTCGGGCGAGGTAGTCGCCGCCGATCATGTCGAGCACGACGTCGACGCCGCGGCCTCCCGTGGCTTGCGCGATGACGTCGACGAAGTCCTCGTCGCGGTAGTTGATGCCTCGGGTCGCGCCGAGCTGCTCCGTCATGGCGACCTTCTCTGGCGTGCCGGCGGTGGCGTAGACGGTCACTCCGAGGGCGGTCGCGAGCTGGATGGCGATCGTGCCGACCCCGCTCGTGCCGCCGTGCACGAGGAGCGTCTCGCCAGCTTCGAGGCCAGCGCTCATGAAGAGGTTCGACCAGACGGTCGCGACGGCTTCCGGGAGCCCGGCGGCTTCGACGAGGTCGACTCGCCGCGGCTTGGGGAGCACGAGGCCCTCGTCGACCGCGACCCGGTCGGCGTAGCCGCCGCCGGGGAGGAGCGCGACGACGTAGTCTCCGACCTTCCAGGCGGCCACGGATGCTCCGATCTCGACGACGGTTCCGCTCACCTCGAGACCTGGCCAGGCCGGGGCGCCATCGGGGGAGGGGTACTTGCCTTCGCGTTGCGCGACATCGGCGCGATTCACGCCGGCAGCCGCGACATCGATGATGACCTCGAACGGCCCTGGGGTCGGCTCGTCGACGTCGGAGAGGACGAGGGCGTCTGGCCCGCCGGGGGTAGGAACCGTGATTGCACGCATGCTGGTCAGTGTTTCACGCGGACGTGTACCCTCCGTCTCATGTCAGGGCCAGTGCACGATCCAGAGCGGCTGCGGGGCGTGACGCGCCCGGAGCTGAGCGTGCTCGCTCGCGTGCGCGCCGCATCCGCCGCCCTCGGCCCGAGTGAGCGCAAGGTCGCGCAGATGGTGCTCGCCAGGCCGGATGAGATCGTGGAGTGGTCGACTGCGGAGCTCGCGGACGCCGCGGGCACGTCGACGGCCACGGTCATCCGCGCCTGCCAGAGCCTCGGGTTCCGCGGCTTCCAGCACCTCCGCCTCGACCTCGCCCGATCGGCGCCGCTCGCCCCGCGGGAGCAGGGGACCGTGCGAGAGGCGAGCACGTTCGACGATGCGATCGACGCGGTCCGGCTCGCGCAGGAGAGCGTCGACCCTGAGCGCATCGTCGCGGCTGTCGCGGCGCTCCGGGGCGCCCGCCGCGTCGTGCTCGTCGGCAGCGGCTTCTCGGGGCCCCCGCTGCAGGACTTCGCGATGCGCCTGAGCACGCTCGGTCACTCCGTCGAGGCTCCTGTGGATGCGCTCGCGCAGCAGTTCGCGGTGCGCTCGCTCTCGAGCGGCGACGTGTGCCTCGCCCTCAGCTACTCCGGTGCGAACGTGCAGTCGCTGCGGGCAGCCGAGGCTGCGAGTGCGCAGGGCGCCACCGTGGTGCTGGTCACGAGCTACGCGCGCTCGCCGCTCGGACGGGTCGCCGACGTGGTCGTGACGACCGGACCCGCGGGCACCGCCCACGACATCGATCCGTTCCTCGCGCGGCTCGGCCACACGATCGTGCTCCACGCGTTCCATTCCGCCCTGTCGGAGCTCATCGGCGGCGACGAGGTCGTCGGCATGCGGCACGTCGTGGCCGACGCGCTCTCGGAAGACTGACCTCCGAGGTGTGGCCTCCGAGGCCTGGCCTGTGAGGCCTGATCTGCGACGACTGGCCTCCTGGGACTGGCCTCCTGGGACTGATCTCCGGAGACTGGTCTGCGACGAGTGACCTGCGAGGGTTGGCCCGCGAGGACTGACCTCCGAAGTGCGCTCGCACCCGCAATCCCAGCGCATGCCAGCCCGTTCGCGTCGCCGTCTCCCGCGCCGCGTCGTGCCGGCTGGGTCGTGGCGGCCGGGTCGTGCCGGCTGGGGCCCAAGGGGTGGAGTCGAAGCGTGGAGTCGCTTCGTGCGGGGTTTTCACAACCGTGATGGGTTCTGCGGAGGCGCGTGCGGGGTTTCAGTGACTGGTGATGGGTAAAAACCCATCACGGATGCGAAAAGCCCGCACGGCCCGGGTGGCGGGGACGAGGACGCAGGCGGGGACTGGCCGGAGAGCGGGACGGGACGGGGATCAGGCTGCGCCGCGCCGGGTCGCGCCGGCTGGGTCATGGCGGCTGGGTCCCGAGGGGTGGAGCGGATGCGTGGAGTCAAGGCGTGCGGGGTTTTCGCCACCGTGATGGGTTCTGCGGAGGTGCGTGCGGGGTTTCGGTGACCGGTGATGGGTAAAAACCCATCACGGTTGCGAAAAGCCCGCACATCCCATTGGTTGTGGACGTGGACGTGGACGTGGACGTGGACGTAGGCGCAGACGGAAGCGGGGACGCGGACATGGACCTAGGCGGGGAGCAGCCCACGCCGCGCCGCCTGAAGCTGTGGAACCACGCCACGCCACGCCACGCCGCATCGCGCCGCGCCCGCATCGCGCCGCGCCCGCATCGCGCCGCGCCCGCATCGCGCCGCGCCCGCATCGCGCCGTCCCGCACCGCACCGCACCGAACCGCGCGCAACCTGACCGTTCTCCCACGCTTCCGCAGTCCAGCACCTGCGCGCGCGTCGATCTGGCTGGTCGTCCTCCGCCCCTCAGTCCCTTGCGCGCACTCGTCTCCCGGAGTTCATCCGCGCGCTCGACGCTCGTCACCGCGCGTTCACTCTCGCTCGTCACACTCCCGATGTAACAACGTTCCAGGCCCTGCGGAATCAATGTAACGGGCCGGATTCCACGCAACGGGAGGTGCTCGTGAGGGCAATCGAGATCGACGGGCTGTTCAACGCCCGCGCAGCCAGCACGACGTCACCCTGGATCGTGCGCGCCGGATCACCGGACGCGCTCGCCGCCGACGGCGAGGCCGCGCTGCGTGCCCTGGGCGTCTCGCTCATCCTCGACCTCCGCGAGCGCGCCGAGTCCGGCGAGCGCGAGCACGGCGTCCCGGTGCGCCAAGTGCCGCTGTACGGCAGCGAGCCGCCCGTCGCGGGACGCCTCGAGGACATCTACGAGACGCTCCTCCGGGGGCGGGGAGGTGCGCTCGCTGAGGCCGTCGCGGTGCTCGCCAACGCGGAACGCGGTGTGCTCGTCCACTGCACTGCCGGCAAGGACCGCACCGGGCTCGTCGTCGCCCTGGCCCAGCTCGTGGGCGGTGCGAGCGAGGCCGACGTGGTGGCCGACTACGTGCTCTCCGGTGTCGAGGTTCGCTCCGTGCGCGAGCCGTACGCGCTCGCCGTCGCCGCCGCCTACCCCGTAGCCCAGCGGGACGAGATCCTCCGCCTGCACCTCGACAGCCCGCCGGAAGCCCTCGAGCATGCGCTCACCATCATCCGCGAGCTCGGTGGCGCCGAAGCGTACCTGCGCCGCCACGGACTCACCGACGAGCAGGTGCTCGCCCTGCGCAGCAAGGCAGCCCAGGCAGCCTCGGTTCGGTCGTGAGCGCTGACGTGCACGCGAGCACTGCGGCGAACGCGAACACCGACGTGAACGCAGGCACCGCGACGAACGCAGGCGCAGGTGCCGAATCGACCGGCGCGGCACCGAACCGCACCACTGTGCTCCACCTGAGCGACGTCCACGCCACGGTCGGCGCACCCCTCTACGGGGCGGTCGACGGCATTCGACGGATGCACGCGGCCAGCGATTACGCGCAAGCGGCAGGCGTCACCCCGGAGGTCATCGTGATCAGCGGGGACCTCATCGAACGGCGCAACGAGGGCGCCTACCCGGCGCTTCGCGAGGCGCTCCTCGAGCTCGAAGCGGCGTGGGGCGTGCCTGTGCTCACGGTGCTCGGCAACCACGACGACCGGGACGCGGCGCGCATCCTGCCCGGGCATACCCTGGCCGACGACACCCTGCCCGACGGCACCCTGCCCACAACTGCCGTGCCGCGGGCCGTGCACGTCGGCGCGTGGCGCTTCGTGCTGCTCGACTCGTCTCCCGGGCGCCTGGGCTCGGAGCAGCTCGCGTGGCTCGACGCGGAGCTCGCGCAGCCGTTCGGCTCCGGCTCGATCATCGTCATGCACCACCCGCCGCTCGGGTCCCCGCTGCCGATGCTCGCCCGCGCCGGGCTCGGCGACGCAGCAGACTTCCTCGACATCGTCGAGGGCACCGACGTCCGGATGATCCTGTCCGGTCACTTCCACCATCCGCTCGCCGCCACGATGCGGGGCGTGCACGTCTCCGTCGGGCCTGCGCTCGCCTACCACCAGGTGATGGACGCAGAACCCGGCACGGTCAGCGGCTTCGACCGCTCGATGTTCTCGCTCGTGCACCTCACGCCGGACGGCGTCAGCGCCTCCAGCGTCACCGTCGAGCATCCCTCCCCGCTCTTCACCCTCAGCCCTTCCCCCGCAGACCCGCTCTCCCCTCGAACAGTTAGGTCATCATGAACTCCCTCCGCACCCCAGCCGCGCTCGCGGCCTTCGGCCTCGCCGGCGTCCTCCTCGCCGGCTGCGCGAGCTCCCCGAGCACCGCGGCGAGCGGCGACGCCAGCCCCTCGGCGGCATCCGCGCTCGAAGCCGCCACCATCACCCTCTACACGTCCGAGCCGCAGGAGAAGGCGGATGCGCTCGTCGCGGCGTTCACCGAGATCCACCCGGAGGTCACGGTGGAGGTGTTCCGTGCCGGCACGGGCGACCTCACGACGCGCGTCGCGACCGAGCAGGCCTCGGGTGGCGTGCAGGCCGACGTGTTCCTCGCCGCCGACGCGGGCACCTTCGAGGACTACGCCGCCGACGAGCTGCTGCTGCAGTACTCGCCGACCGACGTCGAGTCGCTCAACCAGGACGTCGTCGACCCCGAGGGCTACTACACGGGCACGCGCATCATCCCGACCGTCATCGCCTACAACACGGGCCTCGTCACCGAGCCGCCGACGTCGTGGGCTGAGCTCACCGACGCCGAGTACGCGAACAAGCTCGTCATGCCGAACCCCGACGTGTCGGGCGCGGCCGCGTACAACGCCGCCGTGTGGCTCGACGAGCCGGCGCTCGGCGAGCAGTGGCTGACGGACCTCGCCGCGAACGAGCCCGTGATCGCCGACAGCAACGGCCCCGTCTCCCAGGCCATCGCGACGGGCGCGCAGCCCGTCGGGATCGTCGTCGACTACCTGGCCCGCGAGCTCGCCGCCCAGGGGTCGCCCATCGCCGTCTCCTACCCGACGGAGGGCGTGCCGTACGTGTCGCAGCCCGTCGGCATCTTCGCGAACACCGAGGAGGAGGCCGCCTCGAAGGCGTTCGTCGACTTCCTCGTGAGCGCGGAGGGCCAGGAGCTCGCCGTCAGCCAGTCGTACCTGCCGGTGCGCGCCGACGTCGGAACCCCGGAGGGTGCCCCGGCGATGGATGAGATCACGATCCTCTCCCCGGAGCTCGAGACCATCCGCGCCAGCCAGGACGCCGCGGTCGAGAAGTTCCGCACGCTGTTCCTGTAGCGAGCACGCTGTCTCTCTCATGAGCACACTCGCAACAACACCCGGGAGCGGTGCCGCTGTCAGCAGCGGCACCGCCTCCGCGGCGCCCCGCAGCTCGGGCCGGGCCACGCTCGACGGGGTGCACGGGCTGTCGCTGGCGCTCTGGGTCGCCGTCGCCGCGGTTGTCCTCGTGCCCATCGGCGCGATCCTCGTGCTCGCGGCCGGCGGTTCCCAGCTGCACGTTCTCTGGCAGGCCGACGTCGTCGAGGCCGCGACGAACAGCCTCGTCTCGGCGGGCGCATCCGCGCTCGGTGCCGTCGCGGTCGGCACGGCGCTCGCGGTGCTGCTCGATCGCACCGACCTCGCCGGCCGTCGCGGCCTGCGTCTCCTCGCGCTCACGCCGCTGCTCGTGCCGCCGTTCGTGGGCGCGATCGCGTGGCTCGGCATCGCGGGCCCGACGAGCCCCGTGAACCTGTGGTGGACGCAGGCGTTCGGCGGCCCGCTCTGGTCGATCTACGGCGCCGACGGAGTGATCCTGCTCCTCACGGTGCACAGCTACCCGATCGCGATGCTCATCGTCTCGGCTGCCCTGCGCCGGGTGCCGTCCGACCTCGAGCAGGCGGCGCGCATCGCCGGGGCCAGCCCGGCACGCAGCGTCTTCACGATCACGGTGCCGCTCCTGCGGCCCGCACTGCTGTCGTCGTTCGTGCTCATCGCCGTCGGCAACCTCGCCGACTTCGGGATCCCCTCCATCATCGGCCTCCCCGAGCAGTACACGACCCTCGCGACGCTCGTCTACCGCTACCTGCAGTCGGGCACCGTGGATGAGCCGCTCGCGGTCGTCGCGACCATCGGGGTCGTCCTGCTGGT
Source organism: Pseudoclavibacter sp. RFBI5 (assembly GCF_002931395.1). Classification (NCBI taxonomy): domain Bacteria; kingdom Bacillati; phylum Actinomycetota; class Actinomycetes; order Micrococcales; family Microbacteriaceae; genus Pseudoclavibacter; species Pseudoclavibacter sp. RFBI5. The sequence continues at coordinate 55,601 of NZ_PSYA01000015.1, forward strand.
GCTCGCCCTCGCGGCGCTTGTCGTCGACTTCGTCATCGGCAGGAGTCGCTGGGAGCTCGACTCGTCGTCGTCGGCGCCGCAGCTCCTGCCGCTCGGGCGGGGGCGCGTCCCCACTTCCGTGGTGACGTGGGTGCTTGTGCTCACCGTCACGGTGCTGCCACTGCTCGCCCTGCTGCAGCAGTCGCTGCTCCGAGCGCCCGGCCTCGCCTTCACCCCGGAGAACCTGACGCTCGACAACGTCGTGAAGGCTGTGACTTCGGCCAACGCGGTCAAGGGGGCCACGAACTCGGTGATGCTGGCGGTGCTCGCGGGCCTCGTCTGCGGGCTCCTCGGCCTCGGCATCGCGGTGCTCGCCACCCGAACGCGGATGCGCGGCAGCGGCCCGCTTCGGGCGCTCGCCATGCTGCCGCAGGCGGTTCCCGGCATCGTCATCGCCGTCGCGTGGCTTGTCCTCGCACCGCACATCGGCCTGTTCAACACGCCGTGGCTCATCCTGTGCGCCTACATCACGTCGTTCACGGCGCTGGTCGTGCAGGCCGTGGCGGCGCCGCTCGCGAGCACCCCGGCGAGTGCCGAGGAGGCCGCGAGGATCGGCGGAGCCGGGCGGATGCGCGCCCTCTTCGACATCTCGAGCCGCATGGCGGCGCCCGCCGCGATCTCCGGGGCGGTGCTCGTCGCCGTCACCGCGGTGCGCGAGCTGACGCTCTCCGTGCTGCTCCTCTCACCGGGGTCGCAGACCCTCGGCGTCGCGATCTTCAACCTGCAGCAGGCGGGGGCATTCAACACGGCGGCTGCGTTGTCGCTCATCGTGGCGCTCCTCGGCGTCGCCGTCATCGGCATCGCCACGCGGGCGCCGAAGTAGCACCGCTCGGTCTCGCTGACTCCTGCCTCGATCGCGCCTGACTCGCTGACCCCTGCCTCGCTCATCCCTCGCTCCAGTCCGTGCCGGCTGCGCTCCCAGCGCCAGCCGCTCTCCCGTCCCGTTCGATCTCCCAGAAGGGCACCCCGTGGCATCCGTCACCCTCGACTCAGTCTCCGTCCGCTTCCCGAGCGGCACCGTCGGCCTCGACGACATCGACCTCGCGCTGCGTGACGGCGAGTTCCTCGCGCTCGTCGGGCCCTCGGGGTCGGGCAAGACAACGCTCCTGCGCACGATCGCGGGGTTCCAGGCGCCCACCACGGGGCAGGTGAGCATCGGCGATCGGGTGGTTGCGGGGTCCGGGGCGACGGTGCCGCCGGAGGCCCGCGAGCTCGGCATGGTGTTCCAGCAGCACGCCGTTTGGCCGCACTGTAACGTCGGACGCAACGTCGACTATCCGCTGCGCCGCGCGCGAGTCGAGAAGGCGGAGCGCATCCGCCGCGTCGACGAGGTGCTCGACATGGTGGGGCTCACGGGGTTCGCGAAGCGCAACCCGGCGACGCTCTCCGGCGGGCAGCGGCAGCGTGTGGCGATCGCGCGCGCACTCGTGGCGCGACCGCGGGTGCTGCTGCTCGACGAGGCGCTGTCCGCGCTGGACGAGCCGCTGCGGGACAGTCTCCGGCTCGAGCTGCACACCCTCACGCGTGAGCTCGGCCTGACGGTGGTGCACGTCACCCACGACCGCTCCGAGGCCCTCGCCCTCGCCGACCGGGTGGCCGTGCTCGACGGTGGGCGCATCCAGCAGCTCGGCACGCCGGAGGAGCTCGTCACGCGGCCCGCCTCGCCGTTCATCGCGAAGTTCCTCTCCGACGCGACGATCGTCGACGGCGCGATGGTCTCTGGTGCGGCCGGGTTCGCAGCGGATGCACACCCGCTGCGCGTGGAACAGGCTCGGCTCGACTTCGGGGAGCGGGGCAGTGAGAGTGCGGTGCAGGCGGCCATCCTCCCGAGCGATGTCGAGGTGCAGGTCGAGGTCCAGGGGGCCGAGGCCGGCCGAGACGATGCTGCCCTCGCGACGGTCAGGTCGGCGCTCTTCACCACGGAAGGCAGCGACCTCGTGCTCGACTGGGCCGGCCTGCGGCTGCGTGCGCGGACGCGCGGAGTTCGCCCCAGGGTCGGCGACCTGGTCGTCGTGCGTATCGCGCGGGCCCGCGTCTACGGCGTAGCCCCGGAGCCTGCTGCCGCCGACCCCGGCGCCAGCACGGACGCTCGCTCGGATGCTCGAACTTCCGCCGACGGCACGCTCGCCGGCACGTTCGCGCGGACCTCAGCGTGACGCTCGCCCTCGTGCGGCATGGCCGCACCGCCTGGAACCTGGAGCGTCGGCTGCAGGGGCGCAGCGACATCGAGCTCGACGCGCATGGCGAACTGCAGGCGCACGCCGCCGGTCGGCTCCTGGCGCGGGCGCGGTGGGGGAGCGTGATCACGTCTCCGCTGACGCGCGCGGCGCAGACGGCGGCGATCGTCGGCTCGCACCTCGGCGTTCCCGAACCCGCGGTCGAGCCCGGACTGCTCGAGCGCGACTTCGGTCGGGCTGAGGGGATGCAGGTGGCTGAGGCCGCCGAGCGCTGGCCGGGCGGGGACTACCCCGGTTCGGAGACGGCGGCACAGCTCGCGGAACGGGCGGGCGCGGCCCTCACCGCCCTGCTCGGGGCTCCCGGCACGGCGGTTGTCGTGAGCCACGGCGTCTTCCTCCGGGCAGGGATCGAAGCTGTCACCGGGGCGACGTGCCCGCGCATCCTGAACGGGCAGGTGGTGCTGCTCGAGCCGGCGGCCGGTCGGCCGACGGCGCGCTTCCTCGGGGAATAGCTCGAACCTCGGCGACCGCTCGCCCCCACCGCCCTGACGATCGGGTCGCGGCGCCCTGGTTACAGTGGATTCCGTGGCCCACGACTCTGCAGCGACCTCCGCCCGCGATCACATGCGGAAGCGCGTCGATGTCCGGTACATCCGCCACGGCGAGGTCCGCGCGCGCGTCTCGACGATCGGCGCCGACGGCGACCGCGCCTTCGTGCTCATCGCGGGCATCGGCGTCGCCTCGAACTACTACGAGAACCTCGCTCCCGGCCTCGGCGAGTTCGGGCCAGTCCACGCCCTCGACCTGCCGGGGTTCGCGGGCGTCCCGTACCCGAAGCGGCCCATGAGCATCCAGCGGTACGCGGCCGTGGTCGGCACCGTCATCGACGAGCTCGGACTCGAGGACCCCGTGCTCGTCGGCCACTCGATGGGAACGCAGGTGGTGTCCGAGCTGGCCTCGCAGCGGCCCGAGCTGAGCACGGTCGTGCTCATCGGGCCCGTCACGAACCCGCGCGAGCGGTCGCTCCCCAAGCTCGCGTTCCGCTTCCTCGAGTCGTCCGCGCGCGAGCCGTTCCGTGTGGCGATGCTCGCCACGGGCGCGTACCTGCTGTGCGGGTTCCGCTGGTTCTCCGCCGTGCTGCCGCGGATGATGCGCTACCGGATCGAGGACGTCCTGCCGCGCATCCAAGCCCACACGCTGCTCATCCGGGGCGAGCACGACTCGCTCGTGCCGCGCCAGTGGCTGCGCGACATGGAACGCCTCCTGCCTCACGCCTCCACGTGGGAGATCGAGGGTGCCGCGCACTCCGTCATGTACGACCACGCGAAGGGCGTCGCTGAGCTCTGCGTCGACCATGCCAGGGACCCCTTCGACACCCGCGGAGCCGATGGGGCGGGGCGAAGCGGGACGGCTGCGCCCGCCGGTGAGGGTGACGCCGGTTCCGTCGTCGACGCCGAGGCCGCCGCAGCAGCGGCCGCCGGCGAACTCGTGCAGCTCGCCGACGAGGATGCCCGCAACCGTCGAGTGCACGTCACCCCGCGCCTCGTGCTGCAGGTGCTGCGCTCGCGGTGGAACGAGTTCTTCGCGAGCGCGGACAACCGCCCGCGGGACATCGCGGAAGCCAAGACCGAGCACTTCCGGGCGCAGGTGGAAGCGTTCCGCGACGCCGAGCTGCGCGAGGTGCGCGACGAGCGCGAGACTGGCCAGCCGACGCGTTGACCCGCGTTCCGGCCGGCGCCGGGCCTGGGGCTGGGTTCAGGCCTGGGGCTGGGTCTGGGCCGGGGGCTACGCCAGCGTCAGGCCCCGGTGCGCCCCGTCGGCTGGGCGGGTCCGAGCACGGCGTCCAGGAGTCGCTGGATGCTGGCCTCGCTCGACTCGGTCCTGCTCAGGGCTCGGAGCAGGAGCGCGCCGATGATGGCTTCGCCGATCTCCTCGAGGCGCGCATCCGGTGCCAGCTGGCCGTGCGCGATGGCGATCTGGAAGCGTTCCGTGAGGGATCGGCTGGCGCCGAGGCTCTCGTGGAGTCGCCTGCCGATGTCCTCGTTCTCGACGGATGCGGCGATGAGCGAGCGCACGAGCAGCTCGCCCTGTGGTTGGCCGAGGAGCGCGAGGACTGCGCCGAGCCAGGCCGTGAGGTCGTCCCGAAGCTCGCCCGTGTTGGGCACGGTGAAGCGGTTGGGGAAGAGCTGCCCCTGGAGGAGGCAGTCGGAGACGAGGGCTCCCTTGGAGGGCCACCAGCGGTAGATGGTCTGCTTCGAGACGCCGGCCTCCGAGGCGACTCCCTCCATGGTGAGGCGCTCGTAGCCGCGTTCGGCGAAGAGCTTCGACGTGGCTTCGAGTACCGCGACGCGGGCGGCCTCGCTGCGCACCGGGCCCTGCTTGTGGCCGGTGGTCGCGCGTTCCTCGACACCGGCGTCTCGCTCTGACATGACGGCCATCATATTCACAAACTGAGTAGACGAGACGTTGCGTATGATCTAGGGCGGCGCCCCTCGAGCAGTCGGGTCGGTTCGGGCGCCGCAACGAGTGTGCGCGCATGATCCTGCGCGTCGAGAGGATGCTGATGGCCGAACTGCTGTACCGCCTGGGGACCTTCGCGACCCGCCGAGTGTGGGTTGTCGTGGGGGCGTGGCTGGTGATCTTGGGGCTCGCCGTCGGCGGGTTCCTCATCGGCTTCAAGGGGCTCTCGTCGAGCTTCGACGTGCCTGGCACGGCCTCGGGCGAGGTCATCTCGGAACTCGAGGAGCAGCTGCCGGCGTTCGCAGGCGCATCCGGCACCGTCGTGTATTCCACGGAGGACGGGTCGGCGCTGACGGAGGCGCAGCGGGCTGACATCAGCTCCGTGATCGCCGACCGTGGCGACCTCACCGACGTGGCCGATGTCATCGACCCGTTCTCGGCGACGGCCGAGCTGGAGGGCCAGGCGGCGCAGGTCGAGAGCGGCCGCACGCAGATCGCCGACGGGCAGGCGCAGCTCGACGCGGGCCAGGCGCAGCTGGACGGCGGCAAGGCGCAGCTCGACGCGGCGCAGGCGCAGCTGGATGCGGCGAAGCAGCAGCTCGAGGCGGCCGGGAACCCGGCGGCGCAGCTCGAGGCGCTCGAGGCTCAGCAGGCGCAGCTCGACACGCAGGTGCAGGCGATCGCCGATCAGCAGGCCACTCTGGATGCGTCGCAGGCTGAGATCGACACGCAGCTGCAGCAGCTGGAGAACGGCGCGAAGCTCGTCGATCTCTCGGATGGCATCAGCCTCGTCTCGGAGGATGGCTCGACGGCGATCGTCAACGTCTCGTTCACGGAGCCTCGCCTCGAGTTGAGCGAGGACGCGAAGCAGGGCGTCATCGAGTACTTCGAAGCGCACCCCGTCGACGGGGTGAACGTGGCGTTCTCGACGGATATCGCGCAGAGCGTCCCGCAGATCTTCGGCATCGGCGAGGCGATCGGCCTCGTGTTCGCGGCCATCGTGCTGCTCGTGCTGCTCGGGTCGGCGCTCGCCGCATCCCTGCCGATCCTGACGGCGCTCGTGGGCGTCGCGATCGGCGTCGTCAGCGTGCTCGCGTTCTCCGGCGTCGTGCAGATGGCGTCGGTCACCCCTGTCCTCGGCATCATGCTGGGGCTCGCGGTCGGCATCGACTACTCGCTGTTCATCGTGAACCGGCACCGCAAGCAGCTCATGCAGGGCATGGACGTGCGCGAGTCGATCGGGCTCGCGAACGGCACCGCCGGCAACGCGGTCGTGTTCGCCGGTGCGACGGTCATCGTGGCCCTCCTCGCCTTGAACGTGACGGGCATCCCCTTCCTCGGACTCATGGGCACGGCCGGCGCGGTGTGCGTCCTGATCGCGGTGCTCATCGCCGTCACCCTCACGCCGGCGCTGCTGGGAAAGCTCGGGATGCGAGTGCTGAACAAGCGCAGGCGGGCGCACATCCGCAAGCTGCACGGCACCGGCCCGGAAGGGGCGGCGAGCGGAGGTGTCGGCGTCGTGACGGGTCAGGTGCGGGCAGCCCACGCTCAACCGTTGAAGGCCATGCCGACGTGGCGGGCCATCGTGACGGTGCTCGCCGGGGTTGCGGTGCTGCTGACGGTCGCGATTCCCGCGCTGTCGATGCGGGTCGGCCTGCCCGACGGTTCGTCGGAGCCTGAGGAGTCGGCGTCGTACCAGGCGTTCACGATCACCGAGGAGCAGTTCGGGGCCGGCGCGACCGGTCCGCTGCTGGTCACGGCCACGCTTCCCGAGGGGCTCGACGATGCTGGCGTGCTCGACAAGCAGGTGCTCGTCGGCGAGAAGCTCGCTTCGCTCGACGACGTCACCGCGGTCGCCCCGATCGGCGTCTCGGACAACAAGAGCCTCACGGCGTTCCAGGTGATCCCGGCGGAGGGGCCGAACAGCGTCTCCACCGAGCAGCTCGTCGGCGAGCTCCGCGCTCTGCCCGAGATCGAAGACGGCATCACGCTCGGCGTCGCCGGGCAGGCGGCCATCAACATCGACATCTCCGAGGGGCTCAACTCGGTGCTGCCCCTCTACATCGCGCTCGTCGTGGGCCTGTCGCTGCTCATCATGATTCTCGTGTTCCGGTCGATCCTCGTGCCGCTCATCGCGACGGGCGGGTTCATCCTGTCGCTGTTCGCGACCTACGGGGCCGTGGTCGCGGTCTTCCAGTGGGGGTGGTTCGCGGACCTCATCGGCTTGCACGCGACAGGCCCGATCCTGAGCTTCCTGCCGGTCATCCTCGTCGGCATCCTCTTCGGACTCGCCATGGACTACCAGCTGTTCCTCGCCTCCGGGATGCGTGAGGCGTACGTGCACGGGGCGGAGGCACGGGTCGCTGTCGTGCAGGGCTTCCGGGCCGGCCGAGCCGTCGTGGTCGCCGCGGCGCTCATCATGGTGTCCGTGTTCGGCGGGTTCGTGTTCGCCGAATCGACAATGATCCGGTCCATCGGGTTCGGGCTCGCGTTCGGTGTGCTCCTCGACGCGTTCATCGTGCGCATGCTCATCATGCCGTCGCTCATGCACCTCCTCGGGAAGTCAGCCTGGTGGCTGCCGAAGTGGCTCGACAAGATCATGCCGAACGTCGATGTCGAAGGCGCCGCGCTGGAACGCAAGCACCCCGCGCACTAGCGGGACAGGTTCACGCACCGAGCTGCTACCCCGCACGCTGACGTTGAAAACGTCGGCGTTGCGGGGTCGCGGCGTTGCGTGAGGCAGCTGTCGATGGCGTGGTCGTGGTTGTGGTTGTGGCTATGGGCGTGGGCTTCAGCGCTCGCGCAGTGCCTCGTCCATGTCGGCCGTCTCAACGGGGCTGCCCGGGCCGTACTTGAGCAGCACGCATCCGCGCCCCGATGCGACGGGCGGTTCGAGGAGGCTCAGCCCGAGAGGTGGTCCATCGTCCGGGAAGAGTCGCTTTCCTGCGCCCAGGACCACCGGATACACCCACAGGTTCAGCACGTCGAAGAGCCCCTCCCGCACCAGCGTCTGGGCGAAGTCGACGCTCCCGATCACGTGGATGCTGTTGTGGCGGTCCCGGAGGGCGGACACCTCCGCCGCAAGATCGGCGCCCACACGATGCGATGCCGCCCAGGGCAAGTCGGGGGTGCCGCGGGACGCCACGTACTTCGGGATCCTGTTGAAGACCGCGGCGATGCCATCGGACGGGCCATCCGCGTAGTGCGGCCAGTACGCCGCGAAGATGTCGTACGTCTTGCGGCCCAGCAGCAGCGCATCCATGGTCCGCACACCACTCTCGACCTGCTCGCCCTCCGCCTCGTCCATGAGCGGCGCCTGCCAACCCCCGAACCTGAACCCACCCTCCGGATCCTCCTCCGGCCCACCCGGCGCCTGCTGCACCCCATCCAGGGTCGTGAAGAGGTCGATGATGATCTGACCGGCCATGGCGTCTCCTTTGATCGCAGGTGTGGTCGTCCTGAATTCGCTGAAGCCGTTGAGTTGGCTCAGCCCAGTGAGTTGACTCAGCCCAGTGAGTTGACTGAGCTCAGTGAGTTGACTGAGCCGTCTCCTTCGTCAACGTCGTCGGCCTGCTCGATCTTGCGGACGTTGGAGAAGCCGCGGGTGTCATCGCGCTCGTTTCTCCCTCAATGTACGACGAGCTCCAAAGCTCCTCCATGCGAGCCAGGTGGGAATCCGAGGGGCGCTCAGGGACAACAGATGGGATGGGCGCCTGGCTCGGTCACGAGGGATCGTCGGGTCTCAGGCGAGCCAGCCGGACTCAGAAGGGCGGCGGATCGTCCGGCGAGTCCGAACGTTCTCCCCGAGAGGTCTCGGCGCGCAGCTGGTCGCCACCTCCCTCGTCGCCCCGTTGCCCGGTTGGACGAAATTCAGGTTGCCACCGACTCGTTGCCCCCGACTCGATGGCCGCCTTCTTCGCCGCGCGCTCCCTCCTGAACTCCTCGAGGAAGCCAAGCTTCGGGAACCGCGACCGCAGGTCGTCCTCGTCCTCGCGCCTGGCCTTGTCCTCGTCCTCGTGCCTGGCCTTGTCCTCGTCCTCGTGCCTGTCCTCGTCCCTGTCTTCGCGCTCGCACTCGTGTTCCCCTGGGCAGTGCTCGTGGCGAGCGCGGATCGGGTCGCGAACGTCGCTGACGTCGCCCACTTGTGCTGCGTCGCCCGCGTCCTCAAGGTCGCCGCCACCGCCACCAACCTCCTCAAGGTCGCCGCCACCGACCGCGCGCTGAGCAGCGGCGGTGTCGTCGGCGCGGCCAGAGCTGCGTGAGTCGCCGAGGCCCGGAGCGGTCGACGGGAGGGCGACTTGGCCGCCGCTGTCGGTACTGGGTTGGGTGGCGCTCGACTGCTCGCCGCGGTCAGGGTTCGGAAGTGCGGTGAGCCGGCCGAACTGCACTGGGGCGTCGCGGAAGACGAAACCGCTGGGAGATCGCCACTCGTAGACGCCATCGGGCAGCTGTCGTACCTCCCAATCACCGTGGTGCTTGCCCGTGTGGTGGCCTCCACAGAGGTGGCCGAGGTTCGCAAGACTCGTCGGGCCGCCCTCCTCCCAAGCCTTCGTGTGGTCGATGTCACAGCGGCTCGCCGGCATCATGCATCCCACGAAACGGCAGCGACCATCGCGGACAGCGATTCGGCGGCGCATCGCACTCGTCGGCCGGTACGTATCGACCTCGACCAGCGTGCCCTTGAGGGGATCCGTGAAGATGCGCTCGAACTCGGGCGCCGCGTCGGTGAGGCGCCGCACCTCCGCAGTCGGAACAGGGGTGTAGCCGTTCAGAAGGGCAGGACCGGGGTTCCCCCGGCGTGCAGCATCTCCGCGGTCTCCGCGGTCTGTGCGGTCGGGGCTGCCTGGGCTGCCTGTCCGGGCTGCGCCGGCTGTGCCATCGGTGCCGGCTGTGCCATCGGTGCCGACCGTGCCGTCTGCGCCGTCCGTGCTGGCTGCTGCGTCTCTACCGACTCTGTACCCGGTGGGTGCGAGCAGCGTCTCAGCCGGAATGACGATCGAGATCTTCGCCTTGATCGGAGCCCTGCCCCGCAACTCCTCCGGCGTCGCGCGAAGGAAGCTGTCGGAGAGCACATCCGCGCGCACCTCGTCCAGCGAACGGGGCTCAGAATGCGGATCGTCGCCTCTGCTCCCGGCGTCCAGCGCACTGGCTGGCTCACTGTCGCAACCATCGGCGTGGCCGTTGGCAGGACCTTGGGGGTCTCCGTTGGCTCGTGCCTCGCCTTGACCGTCGGCTCGTGCCTCGCCTTGACCGTCGGCGTCGGCGTCGTTGCCGGTCGGGTGCGCGTCGGCGCGTTCCTTTGCGGCCCGTCGCTCGCCGTCGCTGATGACGAGCGCCTGCCTTGTCGTCCGGTCGAAGATCGCCACGAGCTTCGCGTAGGAGTCGATGACCGACAGCTCGCCGAGGCCGTCCTCGAGCTGCGAGAGCGTCACCCGTCGGGTACGGCGGGCCCTCTCGAAGCGCTCATCGAGTGACTCCTCGGTCAATTCCTCGGCGACCCGCTCCGCGAAGGACTTGATTCGACCGGGGGTCGTCGAGACGGCCTTCTCGAGCACCACGCGCGCAAAGTGCTCTCGGCGACGCTCGAGCTCAGCAGGGTCGGGATGCGTGATGCGCAGACCCGCGTCGACGATCACCAGTGCATGCGCGCGGCTGATGACCCCGGCCTTCATCGCCTCCTGAACGGGCTCGAAACGATTGGCGATCGCATCCGCTCGACCGAATTCGATCTGCACCGACCGCTGCGACCTGCCCGACACTGCCGCGATCTCGGACGCGAGCGACCGCACCTCCAGGGCGGGACTCGAGGTGCCAGCGAGCTCGTCGCCCCGGAGCCCCAGCTCGAGCGCCCGAGCATGCAGCTCTGTTTGCTCGCCGTGGAGCCGATTCAGGTGCCGCTGGTTGTCGGCGAGGGCGAGCACAAGCAGCGCTCGCCGCGCGCCGCGCGTGCGATCTTCGGCGCGCTGGCAGGCGTCGTCGACGACGCCCTGCTCGACACCGAGCCCGGCCGCGAGACGCCGGCGCATCTCACGAAGCCGAGCCGCGCGACCAGGCGCTGCGGCCCGCGGAGCCTCGTTGTCGATCGGTTCGTTCTGCATACCTGCATCGTCTCCCGAACCACCGACATTCTGTGATTGGCGTGTCACTTCTTTCGCCGCGCACCGCAGCGCACCGCAGCGCTCACTGCGCATCCCGCGGCGCCGTCCGCGACGAGCCGCGGCCAGAGCCGGCCCGCCGCGGCGCCGAACACAGCCTCCGTACGCTCGCTCCGGTTAGCGTTGCCGCATGACAACACCGGCGACGGCCCCGACGCTCGAGATCCAGCGGACGCTCTGGGTGTGGTGCGGCGTCTACGTGTCCGCCTGGATCAGCGGGTTGCTCGTCGGCGCCCCAGACATCACCCCGGCCGACAGCTCAGCCGCCGTCGCCGAGGCCTACGCGACCTCGCCGAGCGTGCTCGTCAACGCCGCCCTCGTGCACGGCCTAGCAGCCGTCGCCCTCTACGGCATGTCCACGCTGCTCGGCAGCCAGCGGCTGCGCAGGGCCACGCGAGGCGCGGGCCTCGCGACCCTCGTGCTCTCGCTCATCCAGCTCGCCGGCGAAGCACTCCTCACCTTCGGGCTCGCCTCCGACGCCTCCTCACCGCTGCTGGGGCTCGACTCCGGGCAGGTCTGGGCCACCATCCAGGTCGTCGACGGCATCAAGATGCTCGCTCTCGCCGCGCTCGTGCTGGTTGTCCTGCTCGGCCAGGTCCGCCGCCCCGTCTGGGCGACGCTCGTCAGCGGAGCGACCATCGTCGCGCTCCTCGCCTCAGCCGCCGGCTTCCTCACCCTGAGCGCACCGCTCATGACCGCTGCCTACGTCGCGCTGCCGCTCCTCCTCATCTGGGCCGTCGTCGCCGCGCTCCGCTTCGGGACGCCCGCAGCCGTGCCAGGCGACGCGCAGCTGGTCTAGCGTCTGCCGGCACTTCACCCCAAGCCCGACGCCAGGTCAGAGCTGCAGCAAGGGCCCACGACACGAGGGCCCGACGCAGCGCCCTACGACCGGATCGCGTCGATCACGTTGCTGCGCGTCGCGATGACCGCCGGGATGAACCCGGCGAGCAGGCCGACTCCGACGCTCACGACGATGCCGAGCACCGCCGCATCCACCGGGAACGGCACCGAATCGGTGAGACCCAGCCCGCCCGTGATCGCCCCCTGCACAAGCGGGTTCTGCAACGTCACGATCGCGCACCCGATGCCCACGATCCCTGCGAGCAGCGTGCCCACGACGCTCTCCAGCAGGATCGAGAAGAACACTCGGCCACCGGTGGCGCCGAACGACCGCCGGATGCCGATCTCCCGCACCCGCTGCTTCACCGTCACGATCGACAGGTTCACGAAGCCGATCGTGCCGACAAGCAGCACGATGCCGCCGACCGCGGTCACGAGGATCTGCACGGCAAGGAACGGGTCCTCACCCCAGGCCAGGTAGTCGGTGCGCTGCGCGTCGACCGCGCCTCCCTCTCCAAGCGCCGCCTTCAGGTCGCGCACGATCTGGCTCGATAGCTCCTCGTGGTTCTCGAGCGGCAGCCACAGCTCGTAGGTCGGGAACGTCGCAGTGGCCCCCTCGTCGCCGTCCATCGACGGCGGACCGTAGGCGCCGCCCATCATCATCCCGCCCATCATGCCGCCGCCCGCGCTGGCCCCGAGGAGATGCTGGGCGTCGCTCAGCACGTACATCTGCTCTGGGTAGTCCGGGTAGATGTTGGCGGAGACGCCGACGACCACAGCCGTCGTCGGCGCAGCTCCCGCGACCTGCAGCGTCGGATGCTCGGCCACAGACGGGTTGCCCAACCGGTTCCACATGGTCTCGTTGATGACGACCGCGGGAGCCAATCGGTCAGCGTCGTCCGACGTCAGCCACGACCCCTCGATGAGCTTCACCCGATGCATCTCGCCGTACGCCGGATCGACGATCGTGGACTCGACGTCCGCGACACCGTCGACGAACTGGATGCGCGTCATGGCGGACCCCGACGTCGACTGGTAGGTGATGCCGTACCGCTCGATCGCAGCCTTGTAGGCCGCCTCGTAGATAGCGACCTTGTCGTCGGTCGCCGCACTGCTCACCATCAGCTGGTAGCTCGCGGGGCGCCCGCTGGATCGTTCGGAGATCTCGATCGACGACTGCCGTGTGATCGACCCGAGCCCTGTGACCGCGACGATCGCGAACACGGCGATGCCGATGCCGACCAGCGCGAGCGTCACCCGAACGCGGTGCACTCGCAGCTCGTCCCACGCTTCGATGAAGGCGCCGGCGATCTGCGTGAACCAGCTCATGCGGGTGCTCCTTCGGCGGGCACGACGGCCGGTTTCGAGGGTGCGAGCAGGCCAGCGTCGAGGCGCAGCATCCGGTCGGCCCTGGCCGCGACGCTCTCATCGTGCGTGATCGTGACGAGCGCGGCCCCGGTCTCCTTCGAGATGTCGGCGAGCAACGTCATGACGCGGGCGCCGGTCTCGACGTCGAGCGCACCGGTCGGCTCGTCGGCGAGGATCACCCGCGGGCGCCGGACGATTGCGCGCGCGATCGCGACGCGCTGCTGCTCCCCGCCGGACAGTCGAGTCGGCAGCGAGTCGAGACGATGGTCGAGTCCCACATCGGTGAGCGCTTCCCTGGCGAGAGCGTCACGCCGCCAGAAGGAGCTGTCGCGGGCGTAGAGGAGCGGCATGGCCACGTTCTCCGTCGCCGTGCGCCCCTCGAGCAGGTTGAACTGCTGGAACACGAAGCCGATCTGAGCACCCCGCATCCGGTCGCGCGCCCGCAGGCGCAGGGCGGCGGTGGGTTTGCCGTCGAAGAGGAGCTCCCCGCTCGTCGGCGCGTCCAGCAGGCCCAGGATGTTCAGCAGCGTCGACTTGCCCGACCCGGACCGCCCGACGATCGAGAGGTGCTCGCCCTCCTCGATCTGCAGGTTCACGCCGCGCAGGATGTGGAGTTCGCTGTCGTCGGCGGCCCGCACCGACTTCGAGATTTCGCGGAGCTCGATGAACGCCACGTCAGCCGCCCAGCATCCCGCAGATCTCTGCGCCGCTCATCGGGTCGATGTAGCACTCTTCCGGGCTCGCCTGGTCGGCGCCGGGCACGAACTCGAGCACGATGTCGGTCTCGGTGACGCCTTCAGCGATCTGCACGAGCGTGCCGTCGGTGAGGCCGAGCTTCACGGGCCGCTCCTCGATCGCACCGTCAGCGCCCTGCACGAAGACGACCCCGGTCTCCGCCTGCCCCTTCACCGCCGTGATCGGCAGGGTGAGCACGTTCTCGGCGACGCCTCCGTGCAGCACGACGTTCGCCTCCAGGCCGGGGAACACCGTGACCTCGGCGGGAACCTTGCACGTGACCGTCGTCGTGTCGGTCGTCTCAGCTGCACCGGATGCGCCGCTCGGGTCCTCCGCGGCGCTGCTGCTCTTCGCCGCGGCACCAGAGGCGATGCGGAGCTCGGTGCACGTGAAGGGGGCTGGGCCCGCCGTGATCGTGACCTGCGCATCCGCTGGCGTCGTCGCCAGACGGTACAGCTGGGCCGGTGGGATGGTGCCCTTCACGATGAAGCTCGCCGGGGTGATCGAGACGGGAGCCTCGCCCACCGTCACCTGCTGCTGCTCGATGAGGTTGAGCTTCGTGATGGTGCCGGCCGTCGGGGCGACGATCTCGTTCCACTCGTACTCGGGCTCGACCGCGGGAGCCGCCTGCGGCTCGCCGCTCGCCTCCGGTGACGACGGTGCTGCTGCCGTCGGGGTCTTCTCGTTGCGGATGGCGGCGATCACATCGCCCGCCTCGACTCGCGCGCCCTGCGTCACGTACACCGTGTCGATCGTGCCCATCATGGGCACCTTCGCGTCGACGGCCGGCGACTCCTGCACGTTCGCCGTCAACGTGACGTCGTTCGTGATCGTGCCGAGCACGGGACTGATGACGGGTTCGACGACCTGACCCGTGGGCAGCGCTGCCGACTCCTCGGGGGCCGAGCTGAAGAACGCGATCTTGACGAGTGCGACGGCGATCACAGCCACGAGAGCGATCTTGATGCCGGGCCAGATCCATGACTTCCACACGCGCACGCCGATCCCCATTCTGTCCACGCCACCGAGTCGCGACGAGTTCTCCGAGATAAGGGTTGCCTTTCCCATGGCCGCCCCAGCGCACAACGTAGCAGGAGCCAACGACATCGCCCGCCCCCGTCCTGGACCCGGACCCGGCCCCCCTGCCACAATGAGACGTGACCACTTCACCCCAAGACCTCGGCCTGCTCCTCGACGTGGACGGCCCCATCGCGAGCCCCGTGACCCGCACGATCGCGATCCAGAGCATCCTCGACGACCTCGTCACCCTCGCCGCGGCGGGGGTTCCCATCGCGTTCATCACGGGACGCTCCGAGGAGTTCATCCGCGAACGCGTCATCGAGCCGCTCTTCGAGAACGGCCTCGCCGACGCGCTGCGTCAGCCGGGAGCCCGCATGTTCGGGGTCTACGAGAAGGGCGGAACATGGTCGGCGATTTCACCCGAAGGGATGAGCGAGCTGCAGATCGATGAGTCGGTCGTGCCGCCCTCCGCGTACATCGCCGCGATCCGCGAACTCGGCGAGGGCGAGTTCAGCGATGTCCTCTTCTTCGACGAGACGAAGAAGGCCATGATCTCTGTCGAGCAGCGCACCGATGTCAGCTCGGCCGCGTACCTCGAGCGGCAGAAGGCCTTCGACGATGCCGCGTTCGAGCTCGCCGTGCAGCAGGGTGTCGGCATGCGCCACGGCGACCGCGAGGCGCCGGATGCGCAGGGCCTCGTTCCGTTCCGCATCGACCCGACGATCATCTCCACCGACATCGAGTCCGTGAACCTCGACAAGGACCACGGTGCGCGGCGAGCGCTCGCCGAGTTTGCGGCGGCCGGTGCGCTGCCCAAGCGCTGGCGTTCGGTCGGCGACTCCCGCAGCGACTACAAGATGGCCGACGAGCTGCATGCGACGGGCTACGACACGGCGCACGTCGATGTCCGGCCCGCTGACGGGATCCTCGAGAAGGAGTACGACGTCGTGACGTTCGGCGACCTCATCCACGACGACGCCGGGGCAGCGTTCCTGCGCGAGTGCGTGCGCGAGCTGGGGCTCGACGGCTAGGCAGTGCGGAGCGCGCGTGCGCGGGCGCAGTCAGGCCTGGGCCTGGATCCGCCAGAGTGAGCGGATGCAGAATCTGGGAGAGCGAAAAGGCATTCGTCAAGCGGTCGCCGTGATCGGTGCGAGTGTCGTCCTGCTCGTCGTGACGACCGTCCTGCTCGTGCCGCACTCATGGACCAGCATCTGCATGTTGTCAGGCTCCGAGTCCGACGGCAGCTTCGACCTCGGTTCGCTCATCGGCTTCGGCGTGCAGCTCGGCAGCTGCTCGACGGCCTGGACGTCACTCGTCGGCATCCCCACCGGCTACGTGCTCTGGGGTGGCGTGCAGCTCGTGATCATCGCCGCGGCCCTCGCGGTGCAGGCGTCGCTGCTGAGTCGCCGGCGCTGAGCTGAGCGCTCAGCTCAGCTCAGCTCAGCGTGATCCTCAGTGCCGCCGCGGCTTCCCGAGCCCGCTCTCGGGCCTGGTCGACGTCGGCGCCGCGTGCGAGAGCGACCGCCACCCGGCGCTGGCCCGCGACGTTCGGCTTCCCGAAGAGGCGCAGCTGCGATGTCGGGACCGCGAGCGCAGCATCCACGCCAGAGATCGTCGGCACACCGGTGCCCTCGGCGAGCACCGCGCACGATGCGGCAGCCGACTCCCCGGAACCAGCCCCGATCCGCAGCGGCTCCGACACCGGCAGGCCGAGGACGGCTCGTGCGTGCAGCGCGAACTCCGACACATCCTGCGACACCAGCGTGACGAGGCCCGTGTCGTGTGGGCGCGGAGACACCTCGGAGAAGAGCACGTCGTCGCCGACGATGAACAGCTCCACACCGAACAGGCCGAAGCCGCCGAGCGCATCCGTCACCGTCTTCGCGACGACCTTCGCCTTCTCCAGCGCCGCCGCGGGGAGCGCCGCCGGCTGCCACGACTCGCGGTAGTCGCCGTCGACCTGCGTGTGCCCGACCGGCTCGCAGAAGACGGTGCCGCCGACGTGACGCACCGTCAGCAGCGTGATCTCCGAATCGAACGGCACGAAGCCCTCGACGATGACGCGGCCGCGGCCCGTGCGCCCACCCTCCTGCGCGTAGTCCCACGAGGCCTGGACATCGTCCGGCTCCCGGATCACCGACTGCCCCTTCCCCGACGAGGACATGACCGGCTTCACCACGCAGGGCAGGCCCACCGCCTCGATGGCCGCCGCGAACTCGGAGAACGTGTCCGCGAATCGGTACGGGGAGGTCGACAGGCCGAGCTCCTCGGCGGCAAGCCGGCGGATGCCCTCACGGTCCATCGTGAGCTGCGTCGCCCGGGCGGTCGGCACGACGCGGGTGCGTCCCTCCGCTTCGATCTCGGCGAGCACCTGCGTCGCGATCGCCTCCACCTCCGGGATCACGATGTCGGGCTGCTCCTGCGCCAGCACGGCGCGCAGGGCCACCGGGTCGAGCATGTCGACCACGTGACTGCGGTGCGCGAGCTGCATCGCCGGGGCGTTCGCGTAGCGGTCGACGGCGATGACCTCGACGCCGAGGCGCTGCAGCTCGAGCGCGACCTCCTTGCCGAGCTCGCCCGCGCCGAGGAGGAGCGCGCGCGTCGAAGCGGGGGTGAGCGGGGTGCCGAGGGTGCCATCCGTCATGCAGGCATTCTCGCACCGTCGCGTTTCGGACGGGCGCGTCGCAGCCCGGATGCGCGGAGATCAGCGGGGAGTAGCTGGTGGTGGTTGGGGTGGTGAGGCAGGGGGTGGTCGGGCAGCGGGAGCAGTGCCAGCTCTCGCGCAGAGGTCACCGAGATGCAGGCGCGCGGCGCCGGGAGCCTGCTTCTTGCTCATTCTTGTGGAGTTGCTGGCGGGGGACGGGCGGATGGGTTGGGAAGGAAGGATAGGGAAGCGGCGGGGAGCGGATGGATGGCGAGCGGCGATCAGCGGGAGCTGTGCGGGACGGAGCCGGCGCGACGGGCGTGAACCCGTGGCGCAGAGGTCACCGAGATGCAGGCGCGCGGCGCCGGGAACCTGCTTCTTGCTCATTCTTGCTGCGTCCGGTCACTCTTGCCGTGCGGGAGCAGGGAGGGCAGCTGGGGCAGAGGCTTCCGCCGCTGCGCCCTCCCATGCGCCCCACAGGCGGGCGTACTCGCCGCGGAGGCGGAGCAGTTCGCCGTGACTGCCCTGCTCGACGATGCGTCCACGCTGCATGACGACGATGCGGTCGGCGACGCGGGCCTGCGACAGCCGATGCGCGACGACCACCGAGGTGCGCCCGCGCGTCGCGGCCGTCAGGGCCGCGTCGAGGCCGAGCGGGTCGTCGCCTCCGCCCTCAGCCGTCGCCTCGTCGAGCACGACGATGGCCGGGTCGCGCAGCAGCACCCGCGCGAGCGCGAGCTGCTGCGCGGCGGCGCCATCGAGGGCGAGACCGGATGCGCCCACCCGCGTGTCGAGCCCCGCATCCAACTCGAGCAGCCAGTCTGCCCCCACCGCCCGCACCGCCGCCGCGAGGTCCTCGGCGCTTGCGGACGGTGCCCCGAGCCGCAGGTTCTCGGCGACCGTCGCCGCGAACACGTGGATCTCCTGCGTGACGAGCACGACGTTCGTGTCCCGCTCGCGTGACGCCGCGGGCCGCCCATGCACCGTCACGCTGCCGCCCGTCGGATCGAACGCCCCGACGATGAGCTGCGCGAGGGTGCTCTTCCCCGATCCGCTCTCGCCGACCAGCGCCACCCGTTCGCCCGGCGCGACCCGCAGGCTCACGTCAGCGAGCTGCATCCGCTGCCCGTCGTAGCTGAAATCGACCGATTCGACGACGATCGCGGGGGAGTCCGCGGCGACGCCCGCGCCGTCTTCGTCTTCAGCCGCCCCGTCTTCACCCGCTTCGTCTCCGCCTCCGCGGAGCGCCCCCGATTCGCCCCGTCCGTCGTGGTCGCGCGCGCCGACGACACCGACGAGCCTCGCGAGGCCGACCCCGGCGAGCTGCAGCTCGTCGATGCTGGAGAGCAGCGAGCCGATGGGGCCGAACAGGGCGAGGAAGTAGAGGGCCGCCGCCGTCGCGCCGCCGATGGACACCACGCCCGCGTGCACGAGCCAGAAGCTCACGGTGAGGATCGCCGCGACGCCCAGGTACTCGCCCGTGTTGAGGTGGGCGAAGAACGTCGTGCGGATGCGCGCCGCCTCGTACTGCAGGTCGATGGAACGCAGGCTGCGCGCATCCACCTCGGCGAGCTGGCGGCGTTGCCTGCGGTGGGCGCGGATCGTGTCCGCCCCGCTGACCCCCTCGATGATGACCTGCCCGCGCTCCGCCTCGGCGACCCGCATCTCCGTGTAGACGGGGCGAGAGCGGCGGATGAACGACCTCGTCGCGAGCACCTGCACGGGCACGGCGATGAGCGACGCGAGGCCGAGCCACGGGTTGATGGCGGCGATCCCGGCGAGCGACAGCACGATCATGAACGACGACTGCGTCACCGCCGGCAGCACGCCGGAGGCAGCCTCGGTGACCGACTCGACGTCGCCGGTCACGCGCGAGACGATGTCCGACGAGTCGGAGCTCTCGGCCTGACCGGCCCGCATGCCAAGGACGACGCTCATCGCGTCCTCGCGAAGCCCGCTCACGAGCTCCTGCACGAGCGCCACGAGGAGGCGGATGCCCGCGTAAGCGAGCAGGGCAGAGACTGACGTCACGACGAGCAGCAGGACTCCGGGCAGCACCAGCGCCTGGACACCCGCGCTGCCGGTCACGAGGTCGACGAGCCAGCCCAGGAGCCGCGGGACGAGGAGCGTCGACGAGGAACCACCGAGGAGCAGGACGACCACGGCGAAGATCCGAGGGCGGGATGCACGCAGCCGGTCAGCGGTGGCGCGCGCCGTCTCGCGGCCGGACGCGATGGGGAGGAGCGTTGCTGTTGCTGTTGCTGTTGCTGTTGCTGTTGCTGTTGCTGTTGCTGTTGCTGCTTGCGGTGCGTTGTGGCTCATCGGCGTGCCAGCTCCTCGTCGGGGCTCGTGGCCGGGGTGTCGGGGTCGGTGTCGCGCTGGGCCTGTGTCTCGTTCTGGGTCTCGGGCCGGGTCTGCGTGACCGCACCTGCGGCGGTGGATGCGTTCGGCGTTTCGGGCCGTCGAGTTTCGGCCGGTCGAGCGTCGCCCGTGCCGCAGGGCGAGTGCGCCTCGACGTCGATGACGCGGTCGCAGGCAGCGAGCAGGAGGGGGCTGCGAGTGACGAGCACGGTAGTCGTGGGGTGCGCGCGGAGGGAGTCCGCGATGCGCGCCTCGGTTGCCGGGTCGAGCGCGGAGGCCGGCTCGTCGAGTACCAGGACCCGTGCCTCGCTTGCGAACGCGCGGGCCAGGAGGACACGCTGACGCTGTCCGCCGGAGAGACGCCTGCCGCCCTCGCCGAGCTGGCGGTGCCAGCCCAGCGCGGTGACCTCGGTGAGGGCGGCGCGTTCCGCGGCCGACTCGAGATCCGGGTCGATTCCGGGGCCTGCTCCGGCGCCAGCTCCGGTATCCGCACCCACACCCGCACCCGCTACGTCGACGCCATCCGCATCCGAATCCACGAGCAGGTTCTCGTGGAGCGTCGCCGAGAAGACCGTCGCGTCGTGGGGAGGCGCGAAGACGAGGTGTCGGTAGGCGTCCGGTCCGATGGTGTGGGCGTCCAGCCCGGCCACGGTCACCTCGCCGGCCTCGAGGGGAACCCGGTAGGCGAGCGTGGCGGCGAGCGCGCGGGCGGCTGCCGGGGTTGCCGGGCGGAGGCCGACGAGCGAGCCGGGGGCCACGTCGATGTTGGTGCCGTCGGGTGCCCGCCACGTGAAGGCCGCGGGGGCATCGTGGGTGGAACGGACGGCCTCGGCCAGGCCCACGCCGCCGACGTGCGTGTCCTCGACGGGCACCGCGTGCTCCTCGCTGAGCACCGCGACGATGCGTACCGCGGATGCGCGCTTGTGCAGCCAGTTCGACGCGAACGTGCCGACGTGCGCGAGGGAGCCCTGCAGGTACTGGCCGAGGCCGACGACGGCGACGAGCTCGCCGAGCGTGATCTGCCCGAGGGCGGCGAGAGATGCGGCCGAGAAGGCGAGAGCGGCCAGGAACGCGCCAGACGCGATGCCGCTCACGGCGAGGTAGCGCTGGATGCCGCGGTTGGACGCGATCGCACCGGTCTTCGCTTCGGCGCTCGCGTCGAGGTACCGGCGGGTGGCTTGCGGCTGGGCGCGGATGCCGCGGATGATGCGCAGTCCCGCGACGAGGTCGGTCGCCACGTCGCTTGCCGCGCTCGCGGACGCCTGCTCGCGGGCGCCGCGGGCCTCGATGGGCTTCGAGGCCGCGTGCATCCCGACGAGGATCAGCACGGAGGCCGCGAGGACGCCGACGCCCAGAGGCACCGAGATCGCGAGCAGCGCCGCCGACGAGACGAGGATCGCGGCGGTGCTCGCGCCCTGCTGCACGACCGACCAGGAGACGCCCGCGACCCGATAGCTGTCCGAGGTCGTGATCTGCAGCAGCTCGCCGGGACTGCGGCGGCTCGTCACGCCGTTCGGGTGCAGGACGCGGGTCAGGAGCGAGCGCCGCAGCTCGAGCTCGCCGTGCCCGTAGACGCGCACCATGAGCCTCGCCGCCCAGCGGTACGAGAAGGAGAGCACGAGGAAGTTCGCGAGGAGGATGCCCAGCCAGAGTGCGAGCTGGGCGGCGTCGTTCGTGACGATGGCCCGGTCGATGATGACGCCCACGAGGACGGGGACAAGCGCTTCCGCGGCCTCGTGCACGATGTAGCCGAGCGTCGCGAGGGTGAGCTTCCAGCTGCGCCCTGACGCGAAGAGCGCGTCCCGCATGACGGATGCGGGGGTCGGGGTTCTGGGGTTCTCACGGGGCATCAGTCGATAGTAAGGTTCACCTAAGTCCCGTTAGTGATGCGTTCGGCCAACTTCTGTTGCGTTCCGGACAACCAGGAGATGCACCGTGTTCCAGGCGCTCGAGCTCAGCCCCGCACCATCGACCCTCGAGGTTCGTCCGGTCGGCATTCCCGCACCCTTCCTCCTCACCACGGCCGTGCTCGACGGCCCGAACCTCGGAGACCGGGTGCCGCACGTGCATCCAGAGGGCATGATCATGTGGCCATCGCGGGGGAGCGTGGTGGTGCTCGTCGAGGGTGCCCTGCGCACGCTCGCCGTCGGCCAGGGCATCTGGGTGCCGCCCTTCACGCCCCACACCATGGAGGTCGACGCGTCGTCGGTCGGGTGCTGCACGTACTTCACGAGCGAGGTCGCCCCCGACTGGCACGCCGTCGGCACTGTGCAGCTGGGCGCCGCGTTCCGCGAGCTGCTGCTGCACCTCGCCGAGTCACCCATGGAGACCGATCAGCGTCTCCGCGCGCAGGCCGTCGTCATCGAGCTCCTGCCCGCGGCGACGAGCTACGTCGAGACCGTTCCCGTGCCCCGCGATGGGCGCCTCGAGCCGCTCGTGCGCCGAGTCCTCAGCGACCCCGCCGACGATCGAGGCGTCGAAGCGTGGGCGTGGCAGCTGTCGCTCAGCGTGCGCACGATCGCCCGCATCTTCGCGGCAGAGGTCGGCATGACGTTCTCGCACTGGCGCACCATGGTGCGCATGGCGGCGGCGGCGCGGATGCTCGCCGACGACCTGCCCGTCGGCACCGTCGCCGGGCGCGTCGGCTACGCCACGACCAGCGCGTTCAGCGCAGCCTTCCGGCGCGCCATGGGGTCGAAGCCCAGCGACTGGCGGCCGTAGCTCGCCCGGCCCGTCCGGGCACTGCGTCTCGCCCAAGCTCCAGGTCTCGGGATGGGTTCCACGCCTCGGGATGGGTTGCTCGCCTCGGGATGGAGTGCAACCCATCCGCAGGCGTGGAAGCCATCTCGAAACGGACCCCAGGTTCGGAGACGCGGCGCAGCGGCGTTCCGGCGTTCCTGCGTTCCGGCGCTGCTGCGCTGCTCTGCGTTTCGCTCTAGCCCCAGGTTTCCGCTCGATTCTGCGCGGTATCTCGCCCAAGCTCCAGGTCTCGGGATGGGTTCCACGCCTCGGGATGGGTTGCAACCCATCCGCAGGCGTGGAAGCCATCCCGAAACTGACTATTGGCGGGGGAGGCGACGACTGGTGCGCCGGGGCTGGGCGGACTGCTGGCGGGGCGGGGCGGGGCGGATGTGCCGCGGGGCGAGGCGAGCGCCAGGAGTGGCCCGGCTCGACGTCAGTCTTCGGTGTCGCGGCGCAGGGGGCCCGGCAGGAAGTGCATCTGCTCGAGTCGGCCGTACTTGACGACAAGCGCCTCGACGAGGTCGCGCTGGTCTTCGTCGTCGATGCGGATCTGCGTGTGCCCGTTGTACAGGAGCAGGTCGTGGGCGTTGGAGAAGATGAGGCGCTCCCAGCGGCTCGACCAGAGCCTGCGCCCCCGCTCGTCGAACGCGACGACGTCGTCCGCGGTGAGGGTCATCATCGCGACGCCATCGCTGCCGCGCACGATGAGGCCGACGGGGAACTCGCTCTTCTCGTAGTCCTCGAAGTAGGCGTTGAAGCCCACCAGGGCCAGCGGATACACGGAGCGAAGCTCACGGGAGACCCTGGAGACCCGCAGCTGACGCGTCTCCGCTGGTTCTGCCGGCTTGGCTGACGAACCGTCGTCCCCGGTCTCGTCCCTGGCCCCGGTCTCGTCTCCGCTACCGGTGTCGCCCTCGGCGGGCACGGCGACCGGGGTGGGCGCCTGCTCCTCGACCGGAACGGCGACGAGCTTCCCGGGCTTGTGGCTCTCGACCCACAGTTCCCAGAGGCGCTGCTCGTTCGCCGGGAACGACCCGCTCGAGGTGACGAACGGCTGGTCCCTGCCGATGACGCGGTGCGTGTACTGCCACAGCGGGAGGCGCCTCGGGCGGGGGCGGATGCTGAGGTCGCCGAAGACGACGATCGCACCGATCGCGATGACCGCGAGCACGAAGATGGCGAGCAGCCCCCCGAACAGCTCGTCTTGATTCACCTTCGAAGAGTAGCGCGGCGAGAGGGCACCCGCGCGACGCCCGAGGTGGCAGGAATGCGATGCCGAGTGACCGCGAAGCGATACGCCGCCTCCGTAAGCTCGGTGTGTTCTGAGGTAAGCCTTACCTCTAGCGTCTGCACTTCTGTCGAATGGAGCCACCTTGACCTCGGCTGTCACCCGTCGCTTGTCCACCTCATCCCGTCCCACCCCGCGACGCTCGACGCATCGCCGCTGGACCGGAGCGCTCGCCGCGGCCACCGTCGCGGTCCTCGCGCTCGCGGGCTGCGCATCCGGTGACGCCGCAGCGGCTGACGGAGTGACGGCGACGGCAGCCGAGGAGGGCGCCCTGCCCGTCACGATGACGCACGCCTTCGGCGAGACCACGATCTCGGAAGCACCAGAGCGGGTCGTGACGATCGGCTGGGCGACCCAGGACGTCGTCGCCGCGTTCGGCACCGTGCCGGTCGGCATTCCCGAGACGTGGGGCGGCGACGAGGAAGGCTATTCGCCGTGGTTCCGCGCGGAGGTCGAGGAGCTGGGCGGCACCATGCCGGAGATCCTCAACTACAACGACGCGAACGAGCTCGACTTCGAGCAGATCCTCACGCTCGAGCCCGACGTGATCCTGGCCCCGCACTCCGGGCTCACCGAGGTCGAGTACAACCGCCTCACCGAGATCGCCCCGACGGTCGCGTACCCCGAGAAGCCGTGGGCCTCCGAGTCGTGGCAGTCGCTCGTCGAGATCGTCGGCGACAGCCTCGGCCAGCCCGCGAAGGCCGACGAGATCATCGCCGAGACGCAGAGCCAGCTCGACACCGTCAAGGAGGAGAACCCGCGGTTCGCCGACACGACGTTCGCGTACGGGCTCACCCTCAGCGATGGGGCGACGGAGGCCGGCATCTACATCCCGAGCGACCTGCGGGTGCAGTTCCTCACCGACCTCGGCCTGAAGAACACCCCGGCCATGGACACGGTGCTCGGCACCGTCGAGGGCGACAACTGGTACGGCGCCGTGAGCCTCGAGGAGCTCGACACCATCCCCGCTGACATCTTCGTCGCCTGGTCGAACAGCAAGGAAGAGCTCGACTACACGCTCAACCACCCCACGTTCAAGCTGTGGGAGCCCATTGCCACCGGCCACTACCTGTTCCTCGAGAGCGAGCCGCTCGCCATGGCGACCAACGCACCCACGCCCCTCTCCATCCCGTGGGCCATCGACGAGTTCGTTCCCATGCTGAACTCCGCCATCGACGGCAACGGGGTCGGAGGCGCGGAATGACCGCCCTCACCGAAGCCGGAACCGAGTCGGGAACCGAACCCGGAACCGGAACTGGAACAACCGCGAGCGTCTACGCCGAGCGCATCCACCGCGCCGTCGTGACGGGCGTGCGGCAGCTCGGTCCCGGGATGCTCCGGGTCACGTTCGGCGGCGACGACCTGCTCGACTACCCCACGACGGGGATCGGCGACGAGTACGTGCGCCTCTTCTTCCCCGACGAGGCGCACCTCGAGCCGCGCCTGCCGTTCGTCTCCGGGCGCGGCTGGGACTACGAGGAGGGTGTCGAGCCGTCGCAGATGCGCACGTACACGATCCGCGACCACCGGCCTGGTGAGATCGACATCGACTTCGTCGTGCACGAGGGCGGGATCGCGAGCACGTGGGTGCTCGGCGCGAAGCCCGGTTACGTGCTCGGGATCAACCCGCCGCGCGACCTGTACGCGCTGCCCGAGGGCGTCGCCAAGCAGGTGCTCATCTGCGACGAGCCTGCCCTGCCTGCCGCGCTGCGCATCGCCGAGCTGACGCCACACGTCGAGACGGAGATCGTCTGCGAGATCCGGGATGCTGGCTACGAGCTGCTCCCGTCGGTCGAGCTCAAGGCGACGCACTGGGTGCGCGGCTCCGGCAACGGCCACCGGCCGAGCCGCCTCGTCGAGGCCGTGCGCCGCCTCGACATCCCGAACGACGGCAGCGTCTACGTGTGGGTGGCCGGCGAGACGCGCGTCACACGAGAGGTGCGCAGCCACCTCCGCCACACCCTCGGCCTCCCCGGCTCCGCGTACAAGGTCGTCGGCTACTGGACCTACGAGGTCGAGGCCTGGTCGGCCAAGTGGGAGGCGCTCGACGAGTCGATCAAGCAGCAGATCATGGACCTCTACGGCGAGACCGGCGACGGCGAACCGGAGATGGATGAGGAGACCCGCATGGACGAGGTCTTCCGCATCTACGCCTCGGTCGGCCTCTAGCAGCGCCGTGGCGACGATCAGCACGGCGGGTCCGAGCGTCGGGGCGGCTCGCTCGAACCCCCGGGACCCGAGCGGGAGCGGCCTGGCGAGCAACAACGCCAAGCGCACCCTCGCGCTTGTCATCGCCCTCGCGGTGCTCGTCGGCACGGTCGTGCTGAGCATCTTCGTCGGCGCGCGAGCCATCTCGCCCGAGGTGGTCTGGGAGGGCCTGCTCGGCTCGCGCGCCACCGAAGAGCACGTCATGGTGCTCGACCTGCGTATCCCGCGGACCCTCGTGGGGCTTGTCGTCGGGCCCGCGCTCGGGCTGTGCGGCGCCCTCATCCAGGCGTTCACCCGCAACCCGCTCGCCGACCCCGGCATCCTCGGCGTCAATGCCGGCGCGAGCTTCGTCGTGACGCTCGCGGTCGGCCTCTTCGGCTTCACCGCCCCCGGCCAGTACGTGTGGTTCGCGCTCATCGGGGCGTTCCTCGCGACCATGCTCGTCTACGCCATGGGCTCGGTCGGCGGCGGCAAGGCGACGCCCCTCACCCTCACGCTCGCGGGCGTTGCGATCAGCGCCGTGCTCGGCGGCTTCACCTCGGCCATCGTGCTGAAGAACATCGACGCCCTCAACGTGACCCGGTTCTGGGGGGTCGGGTCCATCGGCGGGAGGTCGATGGACGTGGTGCTCACGTGCCTGCCCCTCATCATCGTCGGGGTGGTGCTCGCGCTGTTCTGCGCCCGCTCCCTCAACGCGCTGTCGCTGGGTGACGAGCTCGCAGCCTCGCTCGGGGTGCGCATCCGCTCGACCCGAGTGCTCGTGGTCATCGCCGTGACGCTGCTCGCTGGCACCGCCGTCGCGATCGCCGGCCCGATCGGCTTCGTCGGCCTCATGGTGCCGCACGTCGTGCGCTGGTTCGTCGGGCCCGACCAGCGCTGGATCATCGTCATGTCGATCGTCATGTCGCCCATCCTGCTGCTGGCCGCCGACATTCTCGGACGCATCGTGCTGCCGTCCGGAGAGCTGCGGGTGGGGCTCGTGACCGCGATCATCGGAGCCCCCGTGCTCATCGGCCTCGTGCGTCGCAAGAAGGTGAGCGGACTATGACCGCGACACGTGAGAGAACCGCCGTCGCCGCAACTGCTTCCCGGGGCATCGACTTCGGCGACCGCACCTACGCCGTGCGCTTCGGCCGCTTCTCCAACTTCCACCGCCGCCGCGCGGTCGCCGTGTGCGGCGCGATCGTCGTCGCCGTGCTGGCGCTCGGCGTCGTCTCGCTCGGCTACGGCACGCTCGCCCTCTCGCCCTGGGAGGTGCTGACGGCGCTCTTCGATTCGGATGCATCGAGGGCGCATCGGCTCGTCGTGTTCGAGTGGCGCCTCCCGCGGTTCCTGTTCGCCGTGCTGGCCGGCCTCGCGCTCGGCGCAAGCGGCGCGATCTTCCAGTCGATCACCCGCAACCCCCTCGGATCCCCCGACATCATCGGCTTCTCGACGGGCTCCTACACGGGCGCGATCATCGTGATGCTCTGGATCGGCTCGACCTCGTACTACGCCATCGGAGCGGGGGCCCTGCTCGGCGGGGCCGTCGTCGCGGCGGCCGTCTACCTGCTCGCCTACCGGAAGGGGCTCCGTCCGTTCCGGCTCATCATCGTGGGCATCGGCGCGAGCGCCATGCTCGCGTCTCTCAACGCGCTCATGATGATGCGGGTCAGCCAGGAGCAGGCGATGCTCGCCGCCGTCTGGGGCTCCGGCTCGCTGAGCGCGCTCGGCTACGCGCAGCTGCTGCCGGCGACGCTCATCTTCGCCGCGCTGGTCGTCGGATGCGGGTTCCTGGGTCGTCCGCTCGCGGCGCTCGAGGTGGGTGACGACGCGGCCCTGTCGCTCGGTGTGCACGCGAACCGCACGCGCGCCTTCTCGACCCTCGTCGGGGTCGCGCTGACGGCGCTCGTCACGGCAGCGGCCGGACCCATCTCGTTCATCTCGCTCGCCGCCCCGCAGATCGCGCGCCGGCTGACCAAGGGTGCAAGCCTGCAGCTCCTGCCGTCGGCGATCGTGGGCGCGCTCCTCCTCGTCTCCGCCGACCTCGTCGCGCAGCTCGTCGACCTCCCCGTCGGCGTGCTCACCGTCTGCGTCGGCGGCATCTACCTCGCCTGGCTGCTCGTGCACGAGCAGACCACGAAGAAGGGACGTCAGTGATGACGATCGAAGCGGATACAGCGAGCCTGGCAGGCCCTGCGACGGGCCTGGTCGCGGCTGAGCTCAAGGCCACCTCCGTGCACGTCGGCTACGACGCGCAGCCCATCATCGAGGGCCTCGACTTCGAGGTGCCGGCGCATTCGTTCACCGTCATCATCGGGCCGAACGCGTGCGGCAAGTCGACGCTGCTGAAAGCCCTCGCCCGGCTCCTCAAACCGAGCGACGGCAGTGTGCTGCTCGATGGCAGCGACATCTTCACACTCAAGACGAAGGACGTCGCGAAGCGCCTCGGCTTGCTGCCACAGACGTCGCTCGCCCCTGAGGGCATCCGGGTCGCCGACCTCGTCGCGCGGGGCCGGTTCCCGCACCAGGGCATGTTCGACCGCTGGTCGGAGGCCGACGAGCGCGCCGTCACCGACGCGATGGCCGCGACGCGGGTGGATGCGCTGTCGTCGCGGTTCGTGGACGAGCTGTCCGGCGGTCAGCGGCAGCGCGTGTGGGTCGCGATGGCGCTCGCGCAGGAAGCACCCGTGCTGCTGCTCGACGAGCCCACGACGTTCCTCGACATCTCCCACCAGTACGAGCTGCTCGAACTGTTCCGGCGGCTCCGCGGCGAGGGGCGCACGCTGGTCGCCGTGCTGCACGACCTCAACCAGGCGGCCCGTTTCGCGACGCACCTCGTGGTCATGCGCGACGGCGACATCGTCGCCCAGGGCAAGCCGGGCGAGGTGCTCACCGCAGAGCTCGTCGAGGACGTCTTCTCGCTGCCCTGCCGCATCATCGACGACCCGGAGACCGGCACGCCGCTCGTGATTCCGCGCGAAGGGGTGTGGACGGAGTAACGGGAGCGGTCTGGCAGGGCAGTGCGCTCGACAGCGATGATGGACTGCGGAACGACCTGATGGCGCGCACGCTCGACCTGGGCTGCGCGTGCCGCCCCGAACCGAGCCGAGCCGAGCCGAACGGAGTCGATGATGACGGAACTGAATGCGACGAGCATCCCGTGGGGTGACGGTCACTGGACCAACGAGCCGGTTGCCGCGGAGGCGAGCGAGGACGGGCTCCGCGTCACCGCCGTCGAGGGCAGCGACGCGTGGCGCACCACGTCCTACGGGTTCATCCACGACACCGAGCACGCGCTGCTGCGTCCGTTCGAGCAGGATTCCGCCGTCGAGGTGGAGTTCGTCGTGGACTTCACCGAGCAGTTCGACCAGGCGGGGATCTTCCTCAAGGTCGACGACGAGACCTGGATCAAGGCCGGCATCGAGCTGAGCGACGGGCAGGAGCAGCTGGGGGCGGTGGTCACCAGATCCGAGTCGGATTGGTCGCTGGCTCCAGTGCCCGAGTGGGGTGGCCGCCGTGTCGCGGTGCGCGCGAGCCGGGAGGGCAACGCCGTCACCATTCGCGCCCGGGTGGACGCCGAGCCGTGGCGCCTCGTTCGAGTGGCACCGCTGGCTGCCGATGCGCGCGTCGCGGCCGGCCCGTTCTGCTGCGCGCCGTCGCGGAGCGGCCTGGTGGTGCACTTCACCGCGTGGCGGACGACGCGGGCGGACGACTCGCTGCACCCGTGAGGCAACGGCCCGCTGGCGCTCCCGTCTCGGGATGCGGCAGCGGGCCGTGCTCTGTTGCGGGCCGTGTTCTTCTGTGGGCAGAGCTACCCGACCGCGTTGGGGATGATGACGAGGATCAGCCAGCAGAGCAGCGGGGCGATCGCGACGACGGCCACCGCGTTGAGCAGCAGGTGCTTGTAGAAGACGCGGCGGTCGATGCCCTGCGCGTTCGCGAGCACCAGCGCGCCGTTCGTGGAGAACGGTGAGACGTCGACGACGGTGGCCGAGATGGAGAGGGCCGCGACGACTCCCACGATGGGGAGCGCGCCCATCTCGAGCAGCGGCATCGCCAGGGGGATGATCGCCGTCAGGAGGGCAGTTGAGGAGGCGAAGGCGGACGTCAGGCCGATCACGTAGCAGAGCACCAGCGCGACCACGATCGGAGCTCCGATGAGGAGGGCCATGTCGGCGAGGTGGTCGATCGTGCCGAGCTCCTGGAGGATCGACACGTAGGTGATCATGCCGGAGACCAGGAGCACGGTGGACCAGCTGATGCCGGCGATCGCGTCGCTCTGCTTCTTCAGATCGGTGAAGGCCAGCACGACGCCCGCCGCGATGGCGATGAAGCTGATCGGCAGGTGGAAGACCAGGACAAGGACCAGGATCACGGCGATCAGCGCGAGCGTGAGCGCCTGGACGCGGTTCGCCTTCGAAGGGCCTTCGTCGTCGATGTCGTGGGCGCCGGCGGTGGTGATGGAGCCGGTCGCCGTGTACTCGAGTGTGCGCACTCGGCTCGCGACGGCGTAGACCACGACGGTCAGGATCGACAGGAGGGTGTTGATGCCGTAGCTGGCGAAGAAGAGCGACCAGGGCTCGATGGCGAGTCCGTTGCCCTCGACGAGGTCGCGCACGATGATCCCGGAGACCGAGATCGGCGAGAACGCCCCGGCGTGGGCGCCGTTGATGGTCATGATGCCCATCACCAGCGGGCTCATGCGGCTGCGGGCTGCGAACGTCATCGCGGCGGGTGCGATCAGGGCCACGGCGGCCGGGCTGAACGTGCCGAGCGCGGTCAGGAACGATGCGACCGCGAAGAAGACCCAGGGGATGAGGGAGACGCGGCCCCGCACTGCGCGGATGCACACGTTGACCAAGAGGTCGATCGTGCCGTTCTTCTTGGCCATGCCGAAGAAGTACGTGACGCCCACGATCGTGAGCACGATCGAGCCGGGGAACGCGGACAGGATCTCCTTGTCGTCGAAGCCGAGGTAGATGGCTCCGACGGCGAAGGCTCCGACGAACCCGAGGAAGCCGATGTTGATGGGGAAGATCGTGGCGATCACGAACATCGCG
Source organism: Pseudoclavibacter sp. RFBI5 (assembly GCF_002931395.1). Classification (NCBI taxonomy): domain Bacteria; kingdom Bacillati; phylum Actinomycetota; class Actinomycetes; order Micrococcales; family Microbacteriaceae; genus Pseudoclavibacter; species Pseudoclavibacter sp. RFBI5. The sequence goes on from NZ_PSYA01000015.1 coordinate 86,680, forward strand.
ATCAGTGCGATGAGAGGGAGGATTTCAGTGGACGACATTGTCACGCTTTCGGATCAGGATGGAGAATATGCCAGTGGGGGCGTGCTCACCGCACGTAGAGCTGCGAGTCGGCGAGCCGGCGGGCAGCGCGTCGCAGGAGGACGCGTGAGCCGTCCGCGGAGATCTCGACCTCGCAGCGGAGGGTGCCGCCGAGCGTGCCGATGGTGATCACCCGGACGTCGAGGGCCGAAGTGGAGGACGCAGCATCCGCCGGCTGGCCGACTGGTCCGAGGACCGAGTCGGTGGCGGTCGTCGCGAGGGCGATGGCCACCGCGCTGGTCAGGCCGATGGTCGGATGCGGGTTGTTCATCGAGAGCATGCGGACCGAGACGTCGTAGTCGTTGGCGCTGACCGGCTCCCCGAGCGACGTCACGTAGTCGACGGGCGGGCCGACGATGCCGACCTTCGGGATCGCGTCGAAGGCCTCGTCGATGGAGGGTGCGATGCCCATCGCCACGGCGGTGCGGGCGCGGATCTTGCGCAGCATGGGAACGTACTGGCGCACCTGCTCCTCGGTCGCGGCGGCCGAGACGCCGAGCGAGTCTGCCTCGACAAGCGCGACCGGGGCTCCGGCATCCGCCATCGAGACCGCCACGGTGAGTCCGTCGACGGTGAGCTCGTCTCGGTGGTTGCCTGTGGGCCAGAGGCTTCCCGTGGTCGAGCCGACCGGGTTGATGAAGGCGAGGTCGACGGCGGTGCCGGCTCCCCGGACGCCGGGGACGCTCACGGTCGCCTCGTGCTCCTCGGTGTCCACCCGAGCGGTCACCTCTGCGCCCGTGTTGAGGTTGCGCATCCGCACCTCCGTGCTCGGCGCCCCGTGTGCGAGGTCGAAGGTGTCGACGGCCCAGAGCGCGACCGCGGTGGCGCAGTTCCCGCAGTTGCTGCCCCACTCGACGACGGATTCGCCGACGGCGACCTGCGCGAAGAGGTAGTCGATGTCGAAGGCGGGGTCGGCGCTCCTCGACACGATGGCGGCCTTCGAGGTGACGGAGGTGCCGCCGCCGACGCCGTCGAGCTGCCGAGGGTCCTCTGCGCCGAACGTGTCGACGAGCAGTGCGGTGAGCGCCGCTCGGTCCGCAGGGACATCTCGGGAATCGAAGATCCAGCACTTGCTGGTGCCGCCTCGCATGAGGGTTGCTGGGGTTTGCATCGTGGAGCCTTTCGTCTGACTCCCTCCAAGCTAGGAAGCGAAAGGCTTCACGTAAATTGAATGTTGCTACGCTCGGCTTTAGCCAAACTGAAAGGTGAGTCATGTCGGACCTCTTCGACGCCGCAACGCTGTCCCTGCTCTTGGACGTCGTGGATGCTGGCAGCATCACCTCGGGAGCCGAGCGCGCGAACATGACGGTGTCCGCCGCCTCGCAGCGCATCACCAAGCTCGAGAAGTCGATCGGCCAGCCCGTCCTCGTCCGCCTCCCCCGGGGTGTGCAGGTGACGGAGGCGGGGGCCGTGCTGGTCGAGCGCGCGAGACTCTTCCGGCGAGAGATGCGGGCCGCGAGGGGCGACCTCGAGGCGCTTCGAGGCCTCGAGCGCGGCACCGTCCGCCTCGGCTCGTTCCCCACCGTAAGCGCGTCACTGCTCTCCGACGCGCTCAAGAGCTTTCATCACTCGCAGCCGAGCATCACCGTGCAGGTGCGGTCGGCGCTTCGGCCGCGGCTCGTCGAGATGCTGCACAGCAGCGAGGTGGAGCTCGCGCTCATGTGGAGCTACGCCTGGACGGAGGCGGCCGAGCAGTCGCTGTCGCTCGTGCCGGTCGCCACGGATCGGACGGTGCTCCTGGTCGCGGCCGACTCCGAGATCGAGGACAACGTGACCGTGAGGTCCCTGCGTTCCGCCCAGTGGATCATCCGCAACGACCGGCATCCTGCCTCGGAGGTGCTGTTCCGAGCCTGCGCGACGGCGAGGTTCGAGCCGCGAGTCGTCTACGAGGCGCACGACTATCAGGAGATCGAGGCGATGGTGGCGGCCGGTGTGGGGATCGCGATGGTGCCGGAGCTCGCGATCGCGCACCACCGGCCGGACGTGCGGATGGTCCGCTTCGCCGGTCGCGACGAGGTGCCGTCCCGTTCCATCACGATCGCGTCGCTCGCGCGGCGGCAGTACACGCCGGCGATGTACGCCATCTCGCGGGCGATCCACGACGCGGCGCGGAGTATCGCGCAGCGGGGCCAGGCCCAACGGGTGTGACCGCGGCGCGGCATGCCGAGGAGAGGTGCCACGGGGTGGCGCCGTTGGCCCTCTCCGAACAAGAGCGGCGCCACCTCGTGGTCGTCGTTCGGTGCCGCCGCGAAGAGCCGCGGCGGCACCGAGGTCGGTCGAGAACCGCCGGGTCTACAGCCCCTGCGCGAGGCGGTAGTAGGCCTGGTTCCAGCGCACTTCCTTGCTGAACTCGCGCAGGGTGGTGTCGGCGTCGATGCGCAGCAGCTCGGTCTTCGCGATGGTCGCGAAGTCCTCGAACACGTCGATGCCGACGGCGGTCGACATGACCGTGTGGTGCGCGGCGCCGGCGGTGAGCCAGGCTGCGGCCGACACCTCGAACGAGGGCTCCGGCTTCCAGACGGCGCGGCCGACGGGCAGCTTCGGCAGGGGAGCGGTGGGCTCCACGACCTCGACGACGTTCGCGACGAGGCGGAACCGGTCGCGCATGTCGCTGAGTGCGACGACGACCGCGGGGCCCGGGTCGGCGGTGAAGACGAGGCGCACGGGGTCCTCCTTGCCGCCGATGCCGAGCGGGTGCACCTCGAGGCTCGGCTTGGCGGTGGTGAGGGAGGGGCTCACCTCGAGCATGTGCGCGCCCAGGATGAGCTCGCTGCCCTCGGTGAGGTCGTACGTGTAGTCCTCCATGAGGCTCGCCCCGCCGGGCAGGCCGGCGCCCATGACGTTCGCGGCCCGCACGAGGATGGCCGTCTTCCAGTCGCCCTCGGCGCCGAAGCCGTAGCCCTCGGCCATGAGGCGCTGCACGGCGAGCCCCGGGAGCTGCTTGAGCGCCCCGAGGTCCTCGAAGCTCGTCGTGAACGCGCTGAAGCCGCCGGCCTCGAGGAAGGAGCGCAGGCCGAGCTCGATGGCCGCGCCGTCGCGCAGCGACTGGTGGCGCTCGGCGCCGCGCCGCAGCTCGGGGGCGACGTCGTACAGCTCCTCGTACTCGGCGACCAGCGCATCCACCGCCGCGTCGTCGACCGCGGCGACGGCGTCGGCGAGCTCGTTGACGCCCCACGTGTTGACCTGCACGCCGAAGCGCAGCTCGGCCTCCGTCTTATCGCCCTCGGTGACGGCGACGAAGCGCATGTTGTCGCCGAAGCGTGCGAGCTTCATGGTGCGCACGGCCTGCCAGGCGGCCGCGGCGCGCGACCAGCTGTCGATCTGCCGCGTCACGCTCGCGCTCGACGCGTGGCCGACAACCGTCTTGCGGGGGATGCCGAGGCGGGTCTGGATGTACCCGAACTCGCGGTCGCCGTGCGCCGCCTGGTTGAGGTTCATGAAGTCGAAGTCGATGTCCGCCCACGGCAGCTCCACGTTGGCCTGCGTGTGCAGGTGCAGGAGCGGCTTCGCGAGCGTATCGAGGCCCTGGATCCACATCTTCGCGGGGCTGAAGGTGTGCATCCACGCGACGATGCCGATGACGTTGTCGTTCGAGTTGACCTCGAGGGCAGCGCGGCGGATGGCGTCGGAATCGGTGAGCACCGGCTTCCAGACGATCTTCACGGGCGTCTTCGGCGACTTGTTGAGGGTGTCGACGATGGCCTGCGACTGCTCGGCGACCTGGCGCAGCGTCTCCTCGCCGTAGAGGCCCTGGCTGCCGGTGAAGAACCAGATCTCGGCGGCGTCGAAGGAAGTGGTGAGTGCGCTCAACTGAGGGCTCCTGTCGGGTCTTGTCCGTAGACGTTCTGATAGCGGTCGAACAGCGAGTCGACGGCCTGCTGGGGGATGGCGTTCGGAGTGCCGAGCTGTCGGGAGATGTGCACGGTGCGGGCGACGTCCTCGACCATGACGGCCGCCTTCACGGCGTCGCGGGCGTCCTTGCCGATCGTGAACGGCCCGTGGTTCTTCATGAGCACGGCCCGCGAGCGGTGCCCGCGCAGCGTCTCGACGATGCCGCGGCCGATCGAGTCGTCGCCGATGATCGCGAATGGGCCGACGGGGATCTCCCCGCCGAACTCATCCGCCATCGCCGTGATGACGCACGGGATGGGTTCGCCCCGCGCCGCCCACGCCACGGCGTAGTCGGAGTGCGTGTGCACGACCCCGCCCACCTCTGGCATGTTGCGGTACACGTAGGCGTGCGCCGCGGTGTCGCTCGAGGGCGAGCGATCTGAGCCTGGAGTGCCGGGCACGACCTCGCCGTCGAGGGTGCAGAGGATCATGTTGTCGGCGCTCAGCTCGTCGTAGCTGACGCCGGACGGCTTGATGACGAACAGCTCCGAGCCCGGCACGCGGCCGGAGATGTTGCCGCCCGTCCAGACGACGAGCCCGTAGCGGACGAGCTCGTCGTGGAGCGAGGCGACCTCGGCGCGGACCCTGTCGATGCTCGCCTGAGTTTCAGGCGTGATGACGGGCGTGGTGCCGGAGGTCTGGATGCTCACGCGTTGACCTCCTCGCGGGTTGCCGGGGCCGGGGCAGCGGATGCGCCGGCGAGCGCCTCGCGGCGGCGACGCTTGAGGCGCTTCATGACCTGGTTCGCGCCCCGCCCGAAGTGGTCGTGGAGCTCGTCGTACTCGGCGTAGAGCTCGTCGTACGCGGCGACCGCCTCGGGATTCGGCACGTACTTGGCTCGGGTCACGCGCCCCATGGCGGCGGCCGCGGCGCGCGCATCCGGGTACGCTCCTGCGGCGATCGCCGCGTGGATGGCGGAGCCGAGCGCCGGACCCTGCGCGCTGTCGATCGTGGAGATCGGGAGGCCGAGGATGTCGCTGTAGGTCTGCATGAGGAACGCGTTCTTGAGCAGTCCGCCGGCTGCTATGAACTCCGTCACGGGAACCCCGGAGGCGTTGAACGTCTCGACGATCTTGCGCGTGCCGAAGGCCGTCGACTCGAGCAGCGCACGGTAGACGTCCTCCGCCTTCGTCGCGAGCGTCGCGCCGACGAGCAGGCCGGAGAGCTCGTGGTCGACGAGCACGGAGCGGTTGCCGCTGTGCCAGTCGAGCGCGATGAGGCCGTGCGCGCCGACGGGCTGCGCTGCCGCGAGGTTGGTGAGGTGCTCGTGCACGGAGATGCCGAGTTCGGCCGCGGCGCGCTCGTAGCGGGCGGGCACCTGGTTCTCGACGTACCAGGCGAAGATGTCGCCGACGCCAGACTGCCCGGCCTCGTAGCCGTAGAGGCCCGCGACGATGCCGCCGTCCACGACCCCGCACATCCCCGGCACCTCGGCGAGGGTGCCGGAGCTCATGACGTGGCAGGTGGAGGTGCCCATGATGGCGACCATCTGGCCCGGCTCGGTCGCGGCTGCAGCAGGGGCGGTGACGTGCGCGTCGACGTTGCCGACCGCGACCGCGATGCCCTCTGGCAGTCCTGTCCACGCCGCGGCTTCCGCCGAGAGCGTGCCGGCGGCGTCGCCGAGCTGGCCGATCTCGTGCGCCAGCTTGGTCTCCGCGAAGTCGGCGAACTCGGGGTTGAGGGCGGCGAGGAACTCGCGGCTGGGGTACTCGCCGTCCTGCAGGATGCCCTTGTAGCCGGCGGTGCAGGCGTTGCGGATGTACGTGCCCGTGAGCTGCCAGACGATCCAGTCGGCCGCCTCCACCCAGTGGTCCATCGCGGCGTACACCTCGGGGTCCTCCTCGAGGAGCTGGAGGCCCTTCGCGAACTCCCATTCGCTCGAGATGAGGCCGCCGTACCGGGGCAGCCAATTCTCACCTCTCAGCTCGGCGAGGTCGTTGATGCGGTCGGCGTGCGGCTGCGCTGCGTGGTGCTTCCAGAGCTTCACGTAGGCGTGGGGGCGCGTCTCGAAGCCGGCGACCTCGTTGAGCGGGGTGCCGTCGGCGAGCGTCGGCACCATGGTGCAGGCCGTGAAGTCGGTGCCGATGCCGATGACATCCGCCGCGTCGATGCCAGCGTCTGCGATGGCGGCGGGCACGGCGACCTTGAGGACGTCGACGTAGTCGCTCGGCACCTGCAACGCCCACTCGGGCGGGAGCTGCTCACCCGTCGCCGGGAGCCGCTCGTCGACCACGGCGTGCGGGTATGCCAGCTCGCCGACGCCGAGCTCGGCGCCGTCACGCACCCGGACGACGACCGCCCGGCCGGAGAGGGTGCCGTAGTCGACGCCGATGACGTAGCGATCCGCGGTGTCTGCGCTCTCGCGATCAGCGTCCTGCATGCGCGATTCCGAGTTCGTCGAATGACTCATCCTGGCGGTCTCCTTTGGCTCGACCGGATGTAATGTGATCGATCACACCACGCAGACGCCGTGAGCGCAAGCCCAGAGTTGTGGACGCGACCCGGCTAGCTCTCGAGGGTCATCCGACGAGTCGAGGCGCGGCTGATCAGCTTCGGCAGCACGTTCGGGATGCCCTCGTCGCCGTCGAGGAGTCGCGCGACGCACTGGGCCCCCGCGGCGGCGAAATGCTGCCGAACGGTGGTCAGTGGCGGCCAGAAGTGCGCGGCCTCCGGGATGTCGTCGAAGCCCACGACACTCAGGTCGTCCGGCACGGAGACGCCGGCATCATGCGCCGCGTGGAGCACGCCGAGGGCGGTCTGGTCGTTCGCGCAGAACACAGCCGTCGCGTTCGACTCGAAGATCTGGGCCGCGGCCAGATAGCCAGCGCCGGGGGACCAGTCCCTGGCGTCGATGTGTCGCGCGTCAAGGCCCCGCGACTCCATCTCGAGACGGAAGCCCCGGAGGCGGGAGGTGGCGTCGATCCAATCGCTGGGGCCGGCGAGGTGCACCACGTTGATGTGCCCCAGGTCGAGCAGGTGGGCCGTCGCCACGCGGGCGCCCTCGAGCTGATCCTGAGCAAGGTCGGCCCCTCCCTCGGTGGCCCATGCCTGCAGCGTCACGAACGGGATGCCCGACTTCATGCTGCTCAGCGCCTCGAGGAGGGGGGTCTGCGGCGCGACCGCGACGATGCCCTCGACGTTGAGGCTCGCCAGGTTCCCGAGGGCCTGCTCGATCGACGCGACATCGAAGCCGTCCGTCTGTTCGACGATCGTCGTGTAGCCCCGTGCGCGCGCGGCTTCCGTGATGGCGATGATGCTCGACGACGGGCCGTACTCGCCGTTCGCGGTCGAGAGGACCCCCAGTGTTCGGCTCCGCTTCGAGGAGAGTGCCCTCGCGGCGAGGTTCGGGCGGTAGTCGAGCTCGCCCATCGCATCCAGCACCTTCTGCCGAGTGGCCGGGCGGACGCTCGAATGGTCGTTGAGGACCCTCGAGACGGTCTGGTGGGAAACCCCGGCGGCACGCGCGACGTCGAACACGCTTGCGGCCCGCTTGGGCTTCATCGCATCCACAGGTCCGTTCGTCATTCCGCAATTATGCCCGCAGCCAGCGAGTGGCGGTGCCCGAATAACGATTGAGATTGGCGGTTGCGCTCCCCGGATGTGATCGATAACATTTCGGCAGATGCGAGGAAGCATCCCACGGCGCAGCATCACGACGGCCCAGGCACGAGTGAACTGCTCTCAACGAGGAGAGACAAGCGTGAACAAGTCAACGATCAAGACCATCGCCGGGATCGCGATGGCAGGAGCACTCACTCTGAGCATGGCGGCCTGCTCCGGAGGTTCAGGAGACACGGCCGCAGGCAGCGACGGAGAGCTCATCACCGTCGGCTTCGTCGCCGTCGGACCAGAAGGCGGCTGGCGCACCGCGAACGAGCAGAACATCCAGGACTCGTTCTCCACCGAGAACGGCTTCGAGCTCAAGTACGCACCCGCGACCAACGGGGACCAGAACTCGCAGATCACCGCATTCACCTCGTTCATCGACGAGGGCGTCGACGCCATCCTGCTCTCCGCCACCGAAGCCACCGGCTGGGAGAGCGTCCTCGAACGAGCCCAGGAAGCCGAGATCCCCGTCATCCTCCTGGACCGCGGCATCGAGCCGAACGACGAAGCCCTCTACACGAGCCACATCGCCCCCGACAACGTGGGGATCAGCTCAGCCGCAGCCGAGTGGGCGAACGGGCAGTTCGCAGACGGAGGCAACTACGTCGTGCTCGAAGGTCCCCCCGGACTCTCCGTCGTCAACGACCGCAACAAGGGGTGGGACGAGAGCATCGACTCGAAGCTGACGAAGCTCGAGAGCCAGTCGGCGAACTGGTCGACTGAAGAGGCCAAGAGCGTCTTCGAGACGATCCTCAAGTCGAACAGCAACGACGTGCAGCTCGTCTTCGCGCAGAACGACGAGATGGGACTCGGCGCAGCCCTCGCCGTCGAGGAAGCCGGACTCAAGCCGGGCACCGACGTGAAGATCATCACGATCGACGGCACCAAGGCCGCCCTCGAAGCGCTCGCAGCTGGCCGCCTGTCCTTCGTCGCCGAATACAACCCGCTGTTCGGTGACGTCGCCGTCGACGTCGTGAAGTCCGCGGTCGCCGGCGAGAGCGTCGAGAAGAACATCGTCGTCGAGAGCGTGACCTTCGACTCGCCGGAGGCCGCGACCACCGCCCTCCCCGACCGCAAGTACTGACAGCGCTCGTGCCCCGGCGCGCCGCCGCTCTCTCGGCGGCGCACCGGGCGCACCCACCCCACACACTCGACGCCGGCCCACCGGCAGAACGCTAGGCGATCATGGCAGCGAACCAGCCAATCGTTGAGATGAGCGGCATCTCAATCGAGTTCCCCGGAGTGAAAGCACTCCAAGACGTGAACTTCCGGCTCTTCCCCGGCGAAGTGCACACCCTCATGGGCGAGAACGGCGCGGGGAAGTCCACCCTCATCAAGGCACTCACCGGCGTCTACAAGATCGATGCAGGCGCCATCCTGATCGGCGGCGAGGAGCGGCAGCTCAGGGGCACGGCAGACGCCCAAGCCGCTGGCATCTCCACGGTCTATCAAGAGGTGAACCTCTGCGACAACCTCTCCATCGGGGAGAACGTGATGCTCGGGCACGAAGTGCGTGGGCCCCTCGGAATCAACTGGCGCAAGACGAACGCGGCAGCGCGCGACGCACTCGCGGCACTCGGACTCGACCACCTCGACCCGAAGCGCTCCCTCTCGAGCATCTCGCTCGCGATGCAGCAGCTCGTCGCGATCAGCCGAGCGATGGTCATCAGATCGAAGGTCCTCATCCTCGACGAGCCGACGTCGAGCCTCGACGCGCAGGAAGTGGATGGGCTCTTCGCCGTCATCCGCCAGCTTCGCGAGCAGGGGGTCGCGATCCTGTTCGTCTCCCACTTCCTCGACCAGGTGTACGCGATCAGCGACCGGCTGACCGTGCTCCGCAACGGCCAGTTCGTCGGCGAGTACGCCACCGCCGAGCTCAGCAGAAGCGATCTCATCTCGAAGATGATCGGCAAGGAGTTCTCGACCCTCGAGTCGCTGGGCGCCAACCGACGGGTCGACGCTCGCGACGGCGACGACGTCCCCCTCTACCGCGCTCAGGGCATCGGCCGAAAAGGCTCCATCGATCCCGTCGACATCGAGGTCCACCGCGGAGAGGTCGTCGGTCTCGCCGGACTGCTCGGATCGGGGCGCACCGAGCTCGGGCGCCTGATCTACGGGGCAGACAAGCCAGACGCCGGAACGGCACACCTGAACGGAGCGCCTGTCGAGGTGCATTCGCCCGCCGCCGCGCTCGGCAAGCACATCGCCTTCTCGACCGAGAACCGTCGAGACGAGGGCATCGTGGGCGACCTCACCGTTCGCGAGAACCTGATCCTCGCCGTCCAGGCCAGACGAGGCTGGGCCCGCCCGCTGTCCAGAAGAGAGCAGAACGAGCTCTGCGCCAAGTACCTGACCGAGCTCAACGTCCGCCCCGCCGACCCGGAGCGCGCCATCCGCAACCTCTCCGGAGGCAACCAGCAGAAGGTGCTCCTCGGGCGCTGGCTCGCCACGAAGCCCGAGCTGCTCATCCTGGACGAGCCGACCCGCGGCATCGACGTGGGAGCCAAGGCCGAGATCCAGGAGACCATCGCGCAGCTCGCCGAAGACGGCATGTCGGTCATCTTCATCTCGTCGGAGCTCGACGAGGTGGTCAGGCTCAGCGAGCGGATCGTCGTCCTCAAGGACCACAGGAAGATCGCGGAGATCGCCAACGGCCCCGACGTCACCGCGGACCTCATTGTCCAGACCATCGCCGCCGACGGAGTCGACGCGCAGCTGCCGGACACCCCGTCCACCCCACCCGCATCCACTGACGTCGAGGGAGCCCACGCATGAGCCAGACCACGGCCCCGCTCGGCACACCGACCACCGACAGCCCCGCCGAACCGCCCCGACGCCGACGAGACACCGACCACCCGGTGCGCGGCGCGCTCCGGCAGCCCTACATCTGGGCGGTCGTCGCACTCGTGCTGCTCATCATCATCAACCTGCTCAAGGACCCGGGCTACCTGGGCATCTCGGTCAACCAGGCGACCGGCGACCTCAACGGCAACATCATCGACATCCTCCGCGCAAGCGCACCCGTCATGATGATCGCCGTCGGCATGACCCTCGTGATCGCTACGCGCGGCATCGACCTGTCCGTCGGCTCCGTCATGGCCGTGGCGGGTGCCGTCTCGATGGAATTCATGGCGTCCGCGCAGAACTCCTTCGGCTCTGCACTGACCGCCATCGGCCTTGCGCTGCTCATCAGCGCGCTCCTCGGCACCGTCAACGGACTCCTCGTCTCCGTGGTCGGCCTGCAGCCCTTCATCACCACGCTCATCATGATGCTCGCCGGTCGCGGGCTCGCGAAGGTCATCACCGCCGGCCAGAACACGTCGGCGAGCAACGACTCGTTCCGCTGGATTGCCAACGGCACGATCGGCGGGTTCCCCGTGATCTTCCTGCTGGCCGTCGGCATCGTCGTCCTCGTCGCGCTGCTCGTGCGACGCACCGCGCTCGGCCTCATGATCGAGTCCATCGGCATCAACCCCAAGGCCTCCCGCATGGCGGGCATCCGCCCCATCGGGCTGCTCTTCTTCGTCTACATCTCGAGCGCGATCCTCGCTGGCGTCGCGGGAATCCTCAGCACCGCCACCGTCATGACGGTCGAAGTCGCCAAGACAGGATCGGCGTCGGAGATGGATGCGATCCTCGCCGTCGTCATCGGCGGCACGTCGCTCGCCGGGGGCAAGTTCTCGCTCACGGGCAGCGTCATCGGCGCCCTGCTCATCGCGACGCTGGACAAGACCGTCGTGTTCCTCTCCATCCCATCCTCAGCCACGCCCGCGTTCAAGGCGATCGTGATCGTCCTCGTCTGCCTCCTGCAGTCGCAGCGCGTCCGCGACTTCTTCAAACGGCGACGAGCCAAGACCCCCACCGGACCCGCGAGTTTCGCACCAGCCCAGAAGGCGGTTGCCGCATGACCACCATCGTCGAACAGACCAGCGAGGTCACCAGGCTCGCGAAGTTCAAGCCGAACCTCGACTCCCTCCCGACGCTCGCCGCCGTGGTCATCTTCGTCGGGATGCTCGCATACGGGGAACTCGCGTACGGCGGGATCCTGCAGTTCAGCACCCTCTCCAACCTCCTCATCAACAACGCCTACCTGATCGTCCTCGCCATCGGACTGACCTTCGTCATCCTGACGGGCGGCATCGACCTCTCCGTCGGCGCGGTCATCGCCGTCAGCAGCCTGATCGGGGTCATGCTCTCCAGCGCAGGGCTCCCCGCGATCCTCGTGATCGTGCTGATGATCGGCGTCGGCTCGCTCTTCGGCCTCGCCTCCGGAATCCTCATCCACTCCTTCCGAGTGCAGCCGTTCATCGCGACCCTCGCGATGATGTTCCTCGCCCGCGGGCTCGCCTCGATGCTCAGCACCGAGCCCCAGCGACTCGCGGACGACTCGCCCATCCGCGGCCTCTCCACCGAGATCAAGATCATCGACGGGCCGAAGATCAACGACCTCGTCGTCACCCCCGCCGTCGTCATCGCGGTTCTCCTCGTCGGTGTCGCCTTCTTCATCCTGCACCGCACCCGCTTCGGGCGGACCGTCTACGCCATGGGAGGCTCGGAGCAGTCCGCGCTGCTCATGGGGCTCCCCGTCGCTCGAACGAAGATCATGATCTACGTCATCAGCGGCACCCTCGCGGGCATCGCGGCAGTGCTCTACACCTCGAAGCTCGGGATCGCGCAGAACATCACGGGCGTCGGATGGGAACTTGACGCGATCGCGGCGGTCATCATCGGCGGCACGCTGCTGACCGGCGGCGGTGGGTTCGTGCTCGGCTCAGTGGTCGGCGCCCTCGTGCTGGGTCTCATGAACGTCCTCATCACCCGCGACGGCAGCATCCCTCCCGAGGCGACGACGATCATCACCGGCGGCATCCTGCTCGTGTTCGTGCTGCTGCAGCGGGCCGTCACCTCCCGGAAGCGACGAACGCAATAGCGGCGGGCGCTGTGCCTGGCGAGCCTCCCTGCGCGAGCCTAAACTCAGCCCATGACCGGCATCACCGCAAGGGGCGCGCGCGTCTGCGTGGCGGTCCTCGCGGCGGCTGCGCTCGCGTCGCTGAGCGCCTGCTCGGCGAGCCCGGCCCTCACGATCGGTGCGGATGCGCCTCCCGCGGTCACCGAGACTCCATCAGCCGCCGCACCTCCGGCGGCGAGCGGCGAGCAGTTCACGCCCGTCGTCGTCTCCGCCCTCGCCGCGCCCATCCCCGTGCTCGGCACTGATGAGCGCATCCACCTCGCCTACGAGCTGCAGCTCACCAACGGGTCGCCGTCGAAGGTGAAGATCCACGCGGTCGAGGCGAGCAGCGGCGGAACGGTGCTGCAGGAGCTCGAGGGCGACGACCTCGACGACGTGATGCGCGTCGCCGGTGCCACCGATGGTGGAGGGCTCGAGCTCGGGCCTGGGCAGAACGCGACGGTGTGGATGGACGCGACCGTCGCGTCCGGCACCGACGTGCCCGACCTCATCGACCACACCGTCACCGTCGAGATGCCCAAGGCGCAACCGCCGCTGTACGAGAAGACCATCGCCGAGACCACGCAGGCCGTCGCCGTCGACAGACGCGAGGTCGCCGTCATCGGCCCGCCCCTCACCGGCAGCGGATGGCTCGACGCCAACGGCTGCTGCGGCCTCACCGCCCACCGCGGCGCCGTCAGCCCCATCAACGGCGCCTACTGGGCGCCGGAACGCTGGGCCATCGACTACGTCAAGCTCACCCCCACCATGCGGCTCTACGAAGACTCCCGCGACAACGCGCGCAGCTACCCCGGCTTCGGCGAGAACGTCATCGCCGTCGCCGACGGCCCCATCGTCGCCATCACGAGCGACCGCCCCGAGCAGGATGCAGGCACAGCCCCCGGCCCGACCCTCACCCTCGACGAATACGGCGGCAACTACGTCGTGCAGGACATCGGCGGCGGCAACTACGCGTTCTACGCCCACCTCAAGACCGGCAACCCCTTCGAGCTCCGGGTCGGTCAGCAGCTCGCCCGCGGCGACCGCCTCGGGCTGCTCGGCAACAGCGGGAACAGCGACGCCCCGCACCTCCACTTCCATGTCATGGACTCCCCGAACCCCCTCGCCTCCAACGGACTGCCGTTCGTCTTCGACACGTTCACGCTCGACGGCCAGGTCACCTCGCAGGCCGCGCTCGACGCCGGCGAACAGGGCAAGGCCTACAAGGTCGACAAGGCGAACGCCGGAGAGCGCACCAACCAGGTGCCGCTCACCGGCGTTCGCCTTGTCGACCTTGTAGGCCTTGCCCTGTTCGCCGGCGTCGAGCGCGGCCTGCGAGG
>NZ_PSYA01000012.1:0-99931 GCF_002931395.1 Pseudoclavibacter sp. RFBI5
GGGCATCATCCTGCTCCTCGCCTTCAGCCTTCGACAGGGGCAGGGGCGGACGGGAACACTCATCCACGACCGCAGCTCGGACACGGGACGCACCGTCGTGGACGTGTCCGTCGCACGCGATGCCCTCGCTGACGCACTCGGCGAACGTGATGAGTTCCTCTCGACCAGCGTCTCGGCGTACTCGGTGAAGCGGGCCCCCATGCTCAAGGTCTCGGCGACCTGCCGACGTGGTGTCTCGCCCAGGGACGCGACGGCGATCGTCGAGCAGAACCTCGAGGCGCTGGATTCGCTCCTGGGCCAGGAGGTGCCGGTCCTGCTGCAGCTGAGCGGCGGATTCCGCGCCAAGGTGCAGCAGTCGACGCGCCTCCAGTAACCACGACTCCCCACCGCGGCACCCCGATTCCGAGGAACCGCACCCCCAACAGAAAGGAACTGCCATGAGCGCAGGAGACAAGATCAAGAACGCAGCAGAAGAGTTCGGCGGCAAGGCCAAGGAAGCCCTCGGCAAGGCCACCGATAACGACAAGCTCGTCGCAGAGGGCCAGGCCGACCAGGCCAAGGCCAACGTGAAGCAGGCGGGCGAAGACGTCAAGGACGCCTTCAAGAAGTAGAGCTCATCATGACGCAGAAGCGGCAGCCGACCGAGTCGGCTGCCGCTTCTGCGTGCCCCGCGTCAAGTCAGATGTCCCAGCTGACGGATCCGTAGTAGTTGTTGAACCCGCCTGGTGTCAGGGTGTTTCGCACACAGCTGTCGACGGCGGTGATCTTCTTGCCGGCAGCCGCGTAGGTGTTGGCTGCGTTGTTCAAGGTGATCTGGCAATTCTGCAGCGTGCTGCCGTAGATCATCTGTCGGTGCGTGGCGGCACTTGCAGCGGGCGCGAGGGCAACCCCCGCACCCCCGACGAGTCCGAACGCGATCACGGCGGACGCGAGCTTCTGGCGCAGTCTCATGACTTCTTCCTCTCCTCGGTGGACCTGTGATGACCCCGTGGACCAGATCCACGACAAGCGGGCTGGTCCACACGACCTGCCCCAGCCTTCACCGCCAGCGTGAGAGTTCCCTCAATCAGAGGGCGCGAGGTCAGCGCCGTACAGCACTTGTCCACCGCGTGAGCTCAGCCGCGAGCGCTGCGGGAGCGTCCAGCTGGATCAGGTGGCCTGCGCCGTCGATGAGGGTGACCGAGGCGTTCGGGATGAGCGCGCCGAGCCGCTGCGCCCGGTCGCTCGGGATCCAGGTGTCCTCGCGCCCCCACACGATGTGCACGGGTTCCGTGAGGGTGCCGTAGCGCGGTTCGACCTCCGCCGTGAAGCGCTCGTCGGCCTGCGCGATCTGCCGGTAGAACGCCGCCTGCCCCTCCGCATCCGCCCACGGATCCACGAGCATGGCGAGGTCATCCGCGCTCAGGCCCTTGTGGCTGGCTCCGCGGATGTACGCCTCCACGGCGCCGCGATGCACCGCGGGCGGCAGCTGCTCGAACACCGCGGCGTGCTCTTTCACGAGGTTGAAGAACGGCGAACCCCACGGCGAGAGGGCGACGACGTCGACGAGTGCCAGCGACGCGTACGCGGCCCCGTGGAGCAGTCGAGCACGCAGTGCCACCGCGCCGCCGAAGTCGTGGGCGACGACGTGCGGCCGGTCGAGGCCCCAGGATTCGAGCAGCTCGGCGAACAGCTCGCCCTGCACGCCGAGGTCGACGGCATGCGACGGGTCCTTCGACGAGGAGCCGTAGCCGGGCATGTCCCACAGGTAGACGGTGAACTGCGCGGAGAGGGCCTCCGCGATCGGCCGCCACAGCGCCGACGACCACGGGGTGCCGTGCAGGAAGACGAGGGCTGGCCCTTCCCCGAAGCTGTCCCAGCGCACGGTCCTCCCGCGCCAGGAGAACACGTTGGGCAGGCTCTCGTCGCTCATCATCCAACGATTGTGTCAGCCGCGCGAGCGGCCCCGGTTGTGACGGCGAGCTGGCGTCCCGCTCGAAGGCGGCACGCCAGCCCTCCGCCTCAGAGGTTCGCGGCGAGCCTCGTCCACGTCTCCACGACGCTGTCCGGGTTGAGCGACAGCGAGGAGATGCCACGGTCGAACAGGTACTGGGCGAGTTCGGGATGGTCGCTCGGCGCCTGCCCGCAGATGCCGACGTAGCGTCCGTGCTTCGTGCAGGCGTCGATCGCGAGGTCGATGAGGCGAAGCACCGCGGGGTTGCGCTCGTCGAAGCTGTCGGAGATGAGGCCGGAGTCGCGGTCGATGCCGAGCGTCAGCTGCGTGAGGTCGTTCGAGCCGATGGAGAAGCCGTCGACGAGCTCCAGGAACTGCTCCGCGAGGAGCGCGTTGGAGGGCACCTCGCACATCATGATCACCTCGAGGCCGTTCTGGCCGCGGCGCAGCCCGTTCTCCGCGAGGCGCTCGACAACCGCGCGGGCCTCCTCGACCGTGCGCACGAATGGGATCATGACCTTCACGTTCGTGAGCCCCATGTCGTCCCGGACGACCCTGATCGCCTCGCACTCGAGCGCGAACGCCTCGGCGAAGTCGTCGGAGATGTACCTCGCGGCACCGCGGAAGCCGAGCATCGGGTTCTCCTCGACGGGCTCGTAGCGGGCACCCCCGAGCAGCCCCGCGTACTCGTTCGACTTGAAGTCGGAGAGCCGCACGATGACGGGCTTCCCGTCGAACGCGGCGGCGAGCGTCGCGACGCCCTCGGCGAGGCGGCGCACGAAGAAGTCGGCGGGAGAGTCGTAGGCGGCGATGCGCTCGTCGATGGCGGCGCGGATGCTCGCCTCCTGGTCGTCGAGCTCGAGCAGCGCACGAGGGTGCACGCCGATCTGGCGCGAGATGACGAACTCCATGCGCGCGAGCCCCACGCCGTCGTTCGGCAGGGCGGCGAGCGTGAACGCGGCGTCCGGGTTGCCGACGTTGAGCATGATCTTGCCCGGCAGCTCCGGGAAGGAGTCGAGTTCGATGCGCTCGACCTCGATGGGGAGGATGCCGGCGAGCACGGCGCCCGTCTCGCCTTCGGCGCACGTCACGGTGACCTCGTCGCCGTCAGCGAGGCGCTCGGTCGCATCTCCCGCCCCGACCACGGCGGGCACGCCGAGCTCGCGGGCGATGATCGCGGCGTGACAGGTGCGGCCGCCGCGGTTCGTGACGATCGCGGATGCGCGCTTCATGATCGGCTCCCAGTCGGGGTCGGTCATGTCGGCGACCAGCACGTCCCCCGGGCGGAACTCGCTCATCTGCGAGGGGGAGGTGAGCAGGCGCACGACGCCAGCGCCGATGCGCTGCCCGATCGCCCGGCCTTCGACGAGCGTCGCGCTGCGCTCCAGCAGGCTGTGCCGCTCGAGCGTGCCGGCAGATCGCCGCGAGACGACGGTCTCCGGGCGGGCCTGCAGGATGTAGATGCGTCCGTCGATACCGTCCTTGCCCCACTCGATGTCCATGGGCCGCCCGTAGTGCTCCTCGATCGCGAGCGCCGCCTCGGCGAGCTCGGTGACCTCGGCGTCGGTGACGGAGAACTGGCGCTGCGCATCCGGTGCCGTCTCGACGAACTCGGTGGTGCGCCCGACGCGGGTGTCCTCCGTGAAGACCATGCGGGTCGCCTTGCTGCCGACTCGACGCGACAGCACGGCGGGCCGCCCCTCGCGGAGCGTGCGCTTGTGCACCGTGAACTCGTCGGGGTTGACCGCGCCCTGCACGACCCCCTCGCCCAGCCCGTAGGCGCTCGTCACGAACACCGCGCCGTCGTAACCCGACTCGGTGTCGACGCTGAACATGACCCCGGCTGCGCCCTCGTCGGAGCGCACCATGCGCTGCACGCCGACGGAGATCGCGATGCCGGTGTGCGCGAAGCCTTGGTGCACGCGGTAGGCGATGGCGCGGTCGGTGAACAGCGACGCGAAGACCTTGCGGGTGGCGGCGAGCACGTTCTCGATGCCCGCGATGTTGAGGAACGTCTCCTGCTGCCCCGCGAACGACGCGTCCGGCAGGTCCTCCGCGGTGGCGCTCGAGCGCACCGCGACGAGCAGCTGGCCGTCGGTCTCGGCGTCCAGACGGGCGAAGGCTTCGCGCATAGCTGCTTCGAGCTCCGCGGCGAGCGGGGCGGCCTCGATGCGAGCGCGGATGCGGGCGCCGACGATCGCGAGGCGCGCCACGTCGTCGACGTCGAGGCCCACGATCTCACCGCGGATCCACGCGTCGATGCCCGTCTCACGCAGGTGCCGGTTGAAGGCGCTCGCCGTCGTGGCGAAGCCGTCCGGCACACGCACTCCGGCGTCCGTGAGGTTCGCGATGAGCTCGCCGAGCGAGGCGTTCTTGCCGCCAACCTCGGGGATGTCCGAGAGGCGCACCGCGCTGAAGGGGAGGACGTACGCCTCGTTGCTCGCGGATGCGTCTGCGGAGGTCGGGGGTTCGTGGAGCAGCGTCATGGTGAGTCCTTGAGTGTCGTCGTTGACGGTTGTTGACGGGATGAACTCAGTATTCGTCGCGAACTAAGCACTCTTTCGTGGAAATACGTGTAAAGAAGTGCTGTTCTTGCGCTAGCGTCATGCCATGCCCGCCGACGTGTACACCGCCTCCGTGCTCGGAGCCCGCATCCGCCACTACCGCTCGCTCGCGAAGCTCACCCTCGACGACCTCGCGGCACAGCTCGAGACGAGCCCCAGCCGCATCTCGCTCATCGAGAACGGACGCCGCGAGCCGAAGCCCTCGGAGCTGCCCTCCTTCGCGAGGGCCCTCGGGGTGACGGTCGAGGACCTCGTGCGCGCCGAGGCGCCGAACAGCCGCGCCGCGCTCGAGCTCGAGCTGAAGCGCGCCCAGTCGTCCCCGCTGTTCGCGGGGCTCGGTCTCCCCAAGCTGCGCGGGGGCAAGGGCATGCCAGACGACACCCTCGAGACACTCGTCGGCCTGCACCGGGAACTCGAGCGACGCGCACAGGCCGCCTCTGCGACGCCCGAGGAGGCGCGCATCCGCAACACACAGCAGCGGGCGTGGATGCGGGAGCGCAACAACTACCTGCCGGAGATCGAGGCGGTCGCCGAGGAGCGCCTCCGCCAGGTCGGGCACGTCGCGGGGGCGCTCACGCACCGCGAGGTGCACCTCATGGTCGAGCAGCTCGGCCTCGAGATCGTCTACGCCGACGACCTCCCCCGTTCCACGCGCAGCATCACCGACCTCGAGAACGGGCGCATCTACCTGCCGCCGGAGTCGATCCCGGGCGGCCACGGGCTGCGATCCATCGCTCTCCAGGCCGTCGCCCACCGCATCCTTGGCCATACGCCCCCCGATTCGTACGCCGACTTCCTGCGCCAGCGGCTCGAGATCAACTACTTCGCGGCCGCCTGCCTCATCCCGCGCACGCAGGCCGTCGACTTCCTGAGCGCCCGCAAGAAGGACCGCGACCTCGCCGTGGAGGACTTCCGCGATGCCTTCGGCGTCACCCACGAGGCGGCCGCCCTGCGCATGACGAACCTCATGACCGAGCACCTCGGGATGCGCGTGCACTTCCTGCGCGTCGGCGCCGTCGGGGAGGTCTACAAGGCCTACGAGAACGACGATCTCCCCCTGCCGCTCGACGTGACCGGCGCCGTCGAGGGGCAGATCGTCTGCCGCCGCTGGGGGGCGAGGCGTGCGACGGAGATCGAGCACCGCACGACCGAGTTCTGGCAGTACACGGACACGCCCGCCGGCACGTTCTGGAGCACCATCCAGACGGGCAGGTCCGCCGAGGGCGCCTTCTCGATCACCTTCGGGGTGCCCTTCGACGACGCGAAGTACTTCCGCGGCCGCGACACCGAGAACCGCCAGGTGTCGCGCTGCCCCGACGAGACCTGCTGCCGGCGGCCCGACCCGACCCTCGCGGCACGCTGGTCCGGGCGCGCCTGGCCGAGCGCCCGCCTGCACGCGCAGATCCTCGCATCCCTCCCCGCTGGCCGGTTCCCAGGCGTCGACGACAGCGAGATCTACGCTTATCTGGAACGCCACGCGCCCTGATCTCCGGGCCGCGAGCACTCCCCCGCACGACAGATCGGAGCACGACGATGACCCACGCTGAGCACCTCGACGACCTCACCCTCGAAGAGAAGGCGTCCCTGACGAGCGGCGGGAGCTTCTGGTCGACGAAGGCGGTCGAGCGGGTCGGCATCCCGGCCGTGACGCTGACGGATGGGCCGCACGGGGTGCGCCTGCAGCGGGAGGGCGGCGACCACCTCGGCCTCGCCGACAGCGTCCCTGCGACGTGCTTCCCGCCCGCCGTCGCGCTCGGCTCGAGCTGGGACGCGGACCTCGTCCGCCGCGTGGGTGTCGCGCTCGGCGAGGAGGCCAAGGCGGAGGGTGTCGGCGTGCTGCTCGGCCCCGGCATCAACATCAAGCGGTCCCCGCTGTGCGGGCGCAACTTCGAGTACTTCTCCGAGGACCCGCTCGTGAGCGGCGTCATGGGCTCTGCCCTCGTCGGCGGCCTGCAGAGCCAGGGCGTCGGGTCGTCGCTCAAGCACTTCGCCGCGAACAACCAGGAGACCGACCGGCTGCGGATCAGCGCCGACGTCGACGAGCGCCCCCTCCGCGAGATCTACCTGCGCGCCTTCCAGCGCGTCGTCACCGAGCAGCAGCCGTGGACCGTCATGTGCTCCTACAACAAGATCAACGGCGTCTACGCGTCCGAGAATCACTGGCTGCTCACCACCGTCCTCCGCGAGGAGTGGGGCTACGAGGGCCTCGTCGTCTCCGACTGGGGCGCCGTCGACGACCGCGTCACCGGCATCGCGGCCGGGCTCGACCTCGAGATGCCGGCCAGCGGCGGGCGCACGGACGCTCAGCTGGTGGATGCGGTGCGCTCCGGCGACCTCGACGAGCAGCACGTGACCACCGCCGCCCGCCGCGCGCTGGAGCTCGTCGACAAGATCGTCGCGGGCGCAGACGCATCCGCCAGCTACGACGCGGAGGCACACCACGCGCTTGCCCGCGAGGCCGCCGGGCGCAGCATCGTGCTGCTGAAGAACGAGGGCGAGCTGCTGCCACTCGAGCCCGCTTCGAGCGAGAGCATCGCGGTGATCGGCGAGTTCGCGCGCACTCCCCGCTACCAGGGCGCCGGCAGCTCGCTCATCAACCCGACCCGGCTCGACGACGCCCTCACGGAGCTGAGCCGGGTTGCCGGCGACCGGGTCCGATTCGCGCCCGGCTTCACGCTCGACGACTCCGGCGACGCCGACGCGCTGCGAGCGGATGCGGTCGAGGCCGCCGCGAGCGCATCCGTCGCGCTCCTCTTCCTCGGCCTGCCCGCGCACGAGGAGTCCGAGGGCTTCGACCGCGCGCACATCGACCTCCCCGCCGACCAGCTCGAGCTGCTCGAGGCCGTGCACGCGGCGAACGAGCACGTCGTCGTCGTGCTCTCCAACGGCGGCGTCGTCCGCACCTCGACGTGGCAGCACCTCGCCCCGTCGATCGTCGAGGGCTGGCTCCTCGGGCAGGCAGGCGGCGGCGCGATCGCCGACGTGCTCTTCGGCGTCGTCAACCCGTCCGGACGCCTCGCCGAGACGGTTCCCGTGCGCCTCGAGGATTCCCCGGCGCACGTCGGGTTCCCCGGCGCGTTCGGCCACGTGCGCTACGGCGAGGACATCTTCGTCGGCTACCGCGGCTACGACGCGCGTGCAAGCGAGGTCTCGTTCCCGTTCGGCCACGGCCTGTCGTACACGAGCTTCGCCTACGAGAACCTCGCCGTCGAGGTCGACGACAGCGGTTTGCGCATCCAGGTGGATCTCACCAACACGGGGAGCAGGGACGGCCGCGAGGTCGTGCAGGTCTACACGGGCCTCCCCGGCTCCGCCGTGCCGCGCGCGACGCGCTCGCTCGCTGCGTTCGCTGTCGTCGAGGTGGCTGCCGGCTCGACGGTCCCCGTCACCATCGAGGTGCCGCGCTCCGAGCTCGCCTACTTCCACCCGATCGCCGGGCAGTGGACGGTCGAGGGCGGCGAGTACCTCGTCGAGGTTGGTGCCTCGAGCCGCGACCTCCGCGCCTCGACGCAGGTAGCGGTCGCGGGTGACGAGCTCGCGCTCCCCCTCGACGAGACCTCGACGATCGCCGAGTGGCTCGACGACGAGCGGGGTGGCCCACTGCTGCGCACCGCACTGCTCGAGGGCGACAGCGGCCTGGCCGGAATGCTGGCCGACCCGGAGATGCTCAAGATGCTCGGCTCCATGCCGCTCGGGCGAGTAGCTGCGTTCCCCGGCAGCCCACTCGATGAGGCGGCGCTCGGCGGGCTCGTGCAGAACGCGAAGGGGTAACAGAGAGCGCAAAGGGCGAGCGGAGCGCCGGCGACGTGCCGGTTCGGGGATCCCGGACCGGCACATCGATTCAGGCGGGCAGCACCGCCCGGACCTGCGCGCGCACCTGCTCGACGAGGTCGTCGTCGGACAACGAGGCGTTGATCGACGCGGCCATGGTCGTGAACATGATGGCGGAGACGACCTGCGCAAGCGTGCGCGCGGTGTCGTTCGTGGCGGCGGTCTCCCGCTCGATGACGTCGGCGACCAGGTCCTGGGTCTGGCTCGTCAGTGCCAGCGCCTCTGCATGCCGAGGCTCTTCCGGGTCGCCGAAGACCATCTCCCGCAGGTAGGTTCGCCCGTTCTCGATCTGCTTGCGGTTGCACGCGACGACGGGGCGAAGCACGGCAAGCACGCCGTCGAGCGCGCCGGTCGTCTCGGCCACAGCCGCCCGACCCTCCTCGAGCGCAGCCTCGTACATGGAGTTCTGCACGAGCAGCAGCAGCTCGCCCTTGGTCTTGGCGTAGAGGAACAGCGTTCCGGTGCCGATGTCGGCGCGGTCCGCGATCTCCTGCGTGGTGACGTCATCGACCCCGCGCTCGGCGAAGAGCTCGCCAGCAGCCGCCGTGATGCGCTCGAGCTTGTCGAGCTTGTTTCGCTCGCGGCGACCCATCGGACGGACGTCGGTGGTCATCCAGATCTCCTCCGGGAATAATTCGTGAGCATGCTCAGTTATGAGTTTAGTCGCTAAGGTGTGGGTTCGGTACCCGTGCCGATTCTTCCACGCCGCCGCAGCTCCCATCCGCTGCCCGGAGGTCCGCGACAACCCACCGACTAGAAAGAGCCCCACATGCCTTCACTCAACGGAGCAGCTGTCCTCGTCACCGGCGCGAACGGGGGCATCGGCACGAACTTCGTCCGCGAGGCCCTCGCCCGCGGCGCCGCCAAGGTCTACGCCACGGCCCGCACGCCACGAACCTGGGACGACGAGCGGGTCGTGCCCCTCGCCCTCGACGTCACCGACTCGGCATCCATCGCCGCCGTCGTCGAGGCGGCGCCCGACGTGACCGTGCTCATCAACAACGCCGGAGCCTCGGTCTCCTCCCCGGGCATCCTGTCGCACAGCGACGAGGAGATCCGGGCGAACGTCGCGACCAACTTCCTCGGACCCGTCTTCCTCGCGCGCGCCTACGCGCCGCTCCTCTCGAACCGTGAGGGCGCAGCCATCATCGACGTGCACTCGGCACTCAGCTGGTACGCGGTCAACGGCATCTACAGCGCCGCGAAGGCCGCACTCTGGTCGGCGACGAACTCGCTGCGCCTCGAACTCCAGCCAGCAGGCGTGCACGTCGTGGGCGTCCACGTCGGCTGGGTCGACACGGCCATGGCCGCGCACACCGATGACCCGAAGACCGACCCGGCCGTGCTCGTCTCGAAGGTCTTCGACGCGACCGAGGCAGGCGAGTACGAGGTGCTCGCCGACGAGACGTCGGTGCAGCTGAGGGCAGGCCTCAGTGCCCCGCTCGAAGCGGTCTACCCGCAGCTCAGCCGCGCGACCAGCTAGCGGCAGAACCGCAGAGTGGTGTGACGTTCGAGCCCAGCGGACATGCCAATCTCCAAGATTCAGTGGAGCACTGGCCGTAGCAGGCGCCGGAAGGAGGAGTCGTTCGCGCAGGCTCCGCCCGAAAAGGCCTGATCCACGAGCGGCGGTCACACCTCGGGATCGGGGGGTGATTTTCCGGCGAGTGCGTTTCGCATGCGCCTGACGGTTCCGAAACCGGACCCTCTAGCAGCCATCTCAGCGGCGACGCCATCTGCGATCAACCGCTCAGCGAGGCGCACTCTTGCGCGTCGAAGATAGACCGACGGGGTCTCGCCAGTTGCCGCGAAAGCGCGATAGAGGTGCGGCTGCGAGACCCCGAGCGCGGTCGCCATCGAATACACCGTGGTCGCCGCATCTCCCGCGAACAGGGCCACATACTTCACGGCCTCGTTGTAGACACGAGCGAGTTCACTGCTCGCGCTCGACATCGTTCGAAGTTCGGTATGGGTAGCGAGCGCCCAAATCAACGCCTCAACGGCCAGCCCAACCCGCTTGAAGGCGGCGTCCTGCACGCTCGCTCGACTGCTGAGAATGGAAGCGGAGGCATCGATCAAGATCTGCAGGTACGTCGCCGATGCAGCGGCAGCGCTCACATAATTGTCCGTGACCGGTTGGGGGCGAGGGAAGATCACGAGCAGATTACTGACCGGCACGTCGGCACTCTTGCCGACGAGGTCTTCGGGGTTCGCGAAGAGCACGCGACCGGGCGTGAGTCTCTCCTTGACCCCCGCAACCTCGACCTCGACCTCACCCTCGAGACATGCCAGGAGCAACCGAGCGGCTCCCCCCGCAAACACCCGCGGGACCACGTAGCGGAACGACGCTGCCGTGTGTCGATATCGACTCAGCGCGAAGGTCTCACTCTTCACCACGTCACCATGCAGTTCGAAGCCCTCACCGGGCGATTGAATGTGCCAACCCCAGGCTCGCGCCGTCTCCACCGCAGCCTGACCAACCTCATCGACGGAGAGGGACATCGTCCGCGCGAGCCCTGCGCACCCTGCACCCTGGTGCGCGTCGAATCCGGGGCTGTTGGGCTGTCGAGACACAAACACTCCATCCGTCGGACGTCAAAGGAAGAGCTCACAACTGAAAGCGACGCATCGGGCAGCAGCGTTCGTGGCGGTTGCTCGGCTCAAAGATGAGACGAACGTGCGGGCTCATTCGTCACGTTATGGGACATCGGCCAGTGCCAATGCCACGAAACACCCGGATAAATCCTGCTTCGGCCCTGGAAATAGCGGATCACAACAGATCGAAGCACCCGACAGAATGATTTCGGTCAACGCTCAGAACGGAAATGGCATTGAGCACCAACTGGCCACAGTTGAACATCAAAAAACCTGATCAAAAGGCATTTATTGACCGGCCCATTCAATGAGAAGGACCGACCCTCACACTGCACCGAGAAAGCGGTCTATGCCTATGCTCACTCCGCGGCTGTGAGTTCACTTCAACATGTGCGCCGCACGTCAACTGCCTTGCCCCCGCACTGAAGAAAGTAGTCCTCCATGCCTTCCCCCGAACAGCAATCCACCGTCACCCGCCGATCAATCGTCCAAGGCGCTGCCTGGTCCCTCCCAGTGATCGCGACGGCGGTCGCCGCACCTGCGTACGCCGCGTCGAACTGCATCCCGGCGGCGAATGCTGGCCAGTACGCCTACACGATCTCCAGCACCGGTGCTCGCAACTTCCCTCGCGACAACGGCCTCGGCTCAGGTGAGTACTACCGCGTTCCCACCAACACCAACATCGCCATCACGACCACCTTCTCGTACACCGGCCCGCAGCCACTCCCGGTCGGATCACGAATCACCGTGAGCTACGCGGATGGCGCGCGCCAGATCACCCTCGGCCAGACATCCATCAGCGGAGCTCCCGCCGGAAGCCTCACGGCACCCGCTTCGCAGACTGCGACCTCTCCCTCGATGGTCTACACGACGACGCAGCCGATTCCGGCGAACACCACGATCACGATCACGAGCTTCGCTCGATCTGCGAACTCCATCAACGGCAACGCGGACTACCCGCTCGCACGAGTCACCCTCCCCAACTCGTGCAGCGGCACATCACTCAGCTCCCGCCTCGTCGTCAACGGACGCTCGCAGAGCTCCTCCGCGACCCAGGGCTCCGGCACCCCGCTCTGGTACTACAACATCTTCAACGGCTAACCACCCTTCAACCAGCGCCGCACCAACGCGGAATGCTGGCCACGGCCCACCTCACTCAGCGGCACCGGTTGGGGAACCTCGTGCGGACCGTCGCATGCGGCACACGCGTCAGGGGACAAAGTGCGCGCAACGTCCAGCTCGGTGAGGTGTCCCGCGGTGGCTTCCGACAACGCACTCGTTGGAAGCCACCGCCATCCTTACTCCCCTCTCGATGAGCGAGAACGCCCCTCGCTTGAGCCGCGCGCAACGAAGCAGACGACTCGAAGGCGTCTCGACGACTAGCAGGTCCACTAGCCGCAGGCCTCGGCCGCAAGATCCGGCACCTACCTATAAATGCCTCGCGTCCAATGTTCCCCGCATCGGGACGGTCGAGGGTTCGCGTGCTGTTGTTCTGTGGGTCTAGGACTGTCCACCCGCTGCAATCAGCGGGTGAGGAACTCGACGGCGACCGGGGCGAACTGGTGGTGGTACTGGAAGATGCCTCCGTGGCCCGAGTCGGAGTACATGACGAGCTCGGAGCCGGCGATGCGCCTGTGCAGGTCGTTGGAGAGCACCGACGGCACCATGCGGTCGTTGTCGCCGTTGGCGATGAGGGTCGGCTGCGTGAGGGTCGAGAGGTCGGAGGGCGCGGAGCGTCCGTAGCGCTGGATGGCCCCCAGCTGCGTCTGGAACGCCTTCGTGCTGATTGACTTGTCGCGGTCGACCGTGCGCTCGGACAACCGGGCGACGAACGCCTTCGCGGCCCGCTTGCCACGGTCGTCACGATTGAAGAAGAGGAACTCCTTGATGTCGGAGCGGGTGAGGATGGAGCGCACGAGGTCGAGGTAGGTGACGCCGACGACCTTGTCCATGTCCTTGCCGCCGCGCGGACCGGTGCCCGTGAGCACGAGCCGGCGCACGAGGTCCGGGTGCTTGACGACGAGGTCCTGCGCGATCATCCCGCCCATGGAGAACGAGAAGATGTCGACCTTGTCGTAGCCGAGCGCGGTGATGAACTCGTACGCGTGGTCGGCGGCTTCCTCGATGGTGCCGGGGACGACGCCCGTCGAGGCGCCGACGCCGCGCTGGTCGAAGGTGATGACGTGGCGCTTCTCGGCGATGGGGTCGACGATGCGGGGGTCCCAGTTGTCGAGCGTGGCCGCGAGGTGCACGAAGAAGATGACGGGGATTTCCTCCTTCGGGCCCAGCTCCCGGTAGGCGTAGCTGATGCCGCCCACGGTGATGCTCTTCGCCGGGGCGAGCGTGTAGGAGGTGACGACGGGCTCATTGGATGCAGTGCTCATGATGTTCTCTCTTGGAACTTTGAGGGGGTTGGTGGGGTGTGGCCGCCGATGGTCAGCGGCTGCTGATGACTGCCTTGCCGCGAATGCCGCCGCCCCTCAGCGACTCGAGCGCGTGCACGGTCTCGTCGAAGGGGAAGACTCGTCCCACTGTGGGCTTGATCGCTCCACGCTCGACGAGCGCGGAGATCTCACGCAGCTGCTCGCCGCTCGCGCGCATGAAGAGGAAGCGGTAGTCGACGCCGAGGCGTTTCGCCTGCTTGCGGACCTTGCCGCTGAGCCCGGCGATCGCAAGGCGCAGCACGGGGTTCAGGCCGGCACTCCGGGCGAAGTCGGGGGTGGGGGGACCGGAGATGCCGACGGCGATTCCGCCGGGCCCCAGGATGCGGAGCGACTTCTCGAGGTTCTCGCCGCCGAGGCTGTCGAGCACGAAGTCGTAGCCGCTGAGGAGCTGCTCGAAGTCCTCGTTGCGGTAGTCGATCGTGTGGTCGGCGCCGAGCTCGCGAGCGAACGCCGCGTTGGATGCGCTGACGGTGGTGGCGACCTCAGCTCCGAGGTGCTTCGCGAGCTGGATCGCGATGGATCCGACTCCGCCCGAGCCGGCGTGGATGAGGACCTTCTGCCCACGCTGCACGTTGCCGATCTCGACGAGCGCCTGCCAGGCGGTGAGGGCGACGAGCGGGAGCGAGCCCGCCTCTTCCATGGAGATGGAGGACGGTTTGGGCGCCACATCCGCTTCGTCGATCGCGATGCGCTCGGCGAACGTGCCGATGCGGTGGTCGCGAGGCCTCGCGTAGACCTCGTCTCCCGGACGGAACCCGCGAACCGCGGCGCCGACCCGAAGCACCGTACCGGCGACATCGTGCCCGAGGGTCAGCGGCAGCTTGTACGGCAGGATCTGCTTGAACTCGCCGATGCGGATCTTTTCGTCGAGCTGGTTCACGCCGGCGGCCTGCACCTGGACAAGCACGTCGTGCTCTCCCATGATCGGCTCCGGGATATCGGCCTCTCGCAGGGGCGTCTTGTAGGTGGAGAAGGTGAACGCTCGCATGGGTGGGACTCCGGATTCGGGATCGCGTTGGTGAATCGCCCCGCATTTTGCCGAGCGTACTCAATTCTGAGTTAACTCAGTAAGTGTGTCAACCAGCCTCATCCAGGGATCACCGATCCCTGGATGAGCGAGCCCTGAATCGAAGAAGATCGACCCAGCAGAGTGGTTCCAGCAGCCAGACTGCACCTTCGCCTCACCGGCGGAGCGATCTCGACATCGACACCACTCAGGAGCATCCCGTGCCCAAGAACCGCGACATCCCAGTCCCCTCCCTCACCGGCCAACTCGCCCTCGTCACAGGTGCGAGCGACGGCATCGGCATCAACATCGCCGCCAGGCTCGCCCGTGCCGGCGCGACGGTCATCATGCCGGTCCGCAACCAAGCCAAGGGCGAGAAGGCAGCCGCGCGCATCCGAGGCGCGAACCCGGACGCGAAGCTCGAGCTGCACCAGCTGGACCTCTCATCGCTGGCATCGGTCTCGACCCTCACCGATGAGCTCGTCGAAGACGGGCGCCCCATCAACATCCTGATCAACAACGCCGGGGTGATGACACCACCCGAGCGACGCACCACGAGCGACGGCTTCGAGCTGCAGTTCGGCACCAACCACCTCGGCCACTTCGCCCTCACGACGGGCCTGCTCCCCCTCCTCAAGGAGGGCAAGGCGCACGTCACGACGCAGATCAGCATCGCCGCCAACCAGGGCGCCGTGCACTGGGACGACCTGAACTGGGAGCGCAGCTACAGCAGCATGGGCTCGTACAGCTCGTCGAAGATCGCGACCGGCCTGCTCGGGATGCACCTGCACCGCCTCAGCGAGGCGAACGACTGGGGCATCCAGAGCAACCTCTCGCACCCTGGCGTCTCACCCACGAATCTCCTCGCCGCGCAGCCGGGCATGGGGCGAGCCAGCGACACCACCGAGGTCAAGATCATCCGCCTCCTCTCGCGGGTCGGCATCACCGGCACCCCGCAGAGCGCCGCCCTCCCCGCCGTCCTCGCTGCCACGAGCCCCGACGCGAAGGGTGGCCGCCTCTACGGCCCGAAGGGCCCAGGCCACATCGGCGGCCGCCCGGCCGAGCAGACGCTCTACTCGCGCGTCGCGAGCGAAGCGGATGCACGCCGCCTGTGGGAGCTCTCCGAACAGCTCGTCGCCGAGCACGTCGCCCGCTAGCCTCGCCTCATGGACAGAGCCCAGCTCGCCGACTTCCTCCGCAGCCGCCGCGAGGCGCTCCAACCCGAGGACGTCGGCCTGACGAAGGGACCCCGCCGACGCACGCAGGGGCTGCGGCGCGAGGAGGTCGCAGCACTCAGCGACATGTCGGTCGACTACTACAGTCGCCTCGAGCAGAGCCGCGGCCCCCAGCCGTCGGAGCAGATGCTCGCCGCCATGGCCCGTGGCCTGCGGCTGACGGCCGCGGAACGCGACCACCTCTTCCACCTCGCCGGCCACCAGGCACCGCGGCGCGCCATCAGCGGCGAGCACGTGGCCCCCGGCCTCATGCGCATCCTCGACCGCCTGGCCGACACCCCGGCGCAGGTCATGACGGCCATGGGCGAGACGCTCGTGCAGACACCGGCCGCGCGTGCCCTCTTCGGCGACGAGACCCGCTTCGTCGGCAACGCCCGCAGCGTCGTCTACCGCTGGTTCACGGCGCCCAGCGCCCGCGACGTCTACCCGTCGACCGACCACGAGAAGCTGTCTCGAGCGTTCGCCGCGGATGCTCGCAGCTTCGCCGCCCAGCAGGGTCCAGGCTCTCGAGCGCAGCGGGTCGTGGATGCGCTCCTCGCCGAGAGCCCGGAGTTCGCCGCAATCTGGGCCGACCACGAGATCAACGCGACGCACGAGCTCGAGAAGCGAGTGCAGCATCCCGAGCTCGGGGTCATGAAGGTGCACTGCCAGTTCCTCATCGACCCCGCGCAGCACCAGACGCTGCTCGTGCTGACGGCCACGCCTGGCACGGAGAGCTACGACCGGCTGCAGCTGCTCTCGGTCATCGGAACGCAGCGCCTCACCGCCGACGCCTGACTCAGGCGCCCGGCGTCCGGCACCCGGCGTCCGAACGCCCGGCGTCCGGCGCCCGGCACCCGAACGTCCGGCGTCCCGCATCCCGCGTCCCGCACCCGGCACCCTGCACCCGAACGCGCGCGCCCAGGCCGTGGAGTTGTGGCTTGTTGCTGCTGCGCGACGTCGCCACGACGTCACGCCACAACTCTGCGGTGGCCGTGACCCTGCTCGGGGCGGGGCGGGGCGGGGCGCATGCTTTCGGCGCATTCGCTGTGTCGGTACACAGTGGATGCGCATGCGCGGCACCTAGCCTGGCGGCGCCGTCGGAGATACAGCTCCGGCGGCCGACGACTGCCGCGGGCGAGCGACGTCACGCGGACAACCAGACGACAAAGGAGTTGCGACATGACAGATTTCACCGGACGCTCAGTGGTCATCACCGGCGGCGCGGGCGGCATCGGCGCGGCGACAGCTGAGGAATTCCTCAAGCTGGGCGCACGCGTGGCCCTGGTCGACCTCTTCCCGGAGCCCCTCGAGGCCGCGCGCGAACGCCTCTCGGCGCACGGCGAGGTCATCGCGATCGCCGCGGATGTCACCGACGAGGCCGACGTCGAGCGCTACGTCGCCGAGACCGTCGAGGCGTTCGGGACGATCGACGTGTTCTTCAACAACGCGGGCATCGAAGGCGCCGTCGGCCCGCTCACGGAAGCGAGCGTCGACAACTACGAGAAGGTCTTCGCCGTCAACGTGCGCGGCGTCTTCCTCGGCATGAAGCATGTCCTCAAGGTCATGACCGAGCGCGGCAGCGGCAGCATCATCAATACGTCCTCGGAGGCGGGCCTCGACGGGGCGCCCGGCGTCTCCGCCTACGTCGCGTCGAAGCACGCCGTGGTCGGCTTCACGAAGTCCGCCGCGCTCGAGGTCGCCCCGACCGGGGTGCGAGTCAACAGCATCCACCCGTCCGGCGTGAACACGCAGATGGTTCGGCGGCTGGAGGAGGGCTTCGGCGGCGGCGACACGGAGGCCGCGAAGGCCGGGTTCCAGGCCGCTATCCCGATGGGCCGCTACGCCGAGCCGCTGGACATCGCTCGAGTCGTCGTGTTCCTGGGCTCCGACGAGGCGTCGTTCGTGACCGGCGCGCAGTGGCGCGTCGACGGCGGCAACGGAGCCCGCTAACCCCGCGCTCCCACCCCGCGCGCCGCACCCGCACCCAGCCCGACGCGAAGAGGTCAGTTTCGCCCCCTCCTGGGCCTCAGGATGGGGCCAAACTGACCTTTTCGGCGCTCGAGACGCGGGTGGTTCGGCGGAAGGCGCGGCGCGGGGGGCGGGAGGCGGGAGGCGGCGCGGGCTTACGCGTCAGGCGGGCGCTTGGCGCGGGAAGCGCGCGTACGCGGTGCCGAGGCTTTCGCGCGGGTTCGCTTCGGGCGCCGCTCGTCGGCGTCGGCGTCGGCTTCGTCCTCGGCATCGTGGATGCGCGCCGGCCGCCACACGACGACCTCGGTGCGGCGGGCCGTGCGGCGACCGTGGGCGAGGGGCACGACATCGCCGCGCTCCCCGGCCGCGAAGATGCGACCACCGAGCCTCGTGAGGCGCTCGTCGGCGAGTTCCGCCTCGAGCGCCCGGACGCGGCGGCGCAGTCCCAGCACCTCGCGCTGCAGCTCGAGCACGCGGGCGATGCCCTCGAGGCTCACGCCCTCGTTCGACAGCACCGCGATCTCACGCAGCTGCGCGACGTCGCGAAGCGAATACCGCCGCACGCGCCCGGCCGTGCGCCGAGGCGTGACGAGGCCCATCCGGTCGTACTGGCGAAGCGTCTGCGGGTGCATGTTCGCGAGCTCCGCCGCCATGGCGATCGCGAAGATCGGGGCGTCCTCGTCGAGGTCGGAGGGGAATGCCATGGGCGTCCCCTACCTGCCTTGGCGCGCGAGACGCAGCAGGTCCTCGCGGGGGCTCTCGTCTCCGGATGCGGCGACGAAGTCGGCGAGCGCCTTCTCCTGCGCGCTCGACAGGTGATTCGGCACGGCCACCTCGAGGTGCACGAGCAGGTCGCCCTTGCCCTTCTTCGACTCGATACCCCTGCCCTTCACGCGGAGCGTCTTCCCGTTCGGCGTGCCCGGCGCGACCTTGACGCGCACGGTCTTGCCGTCGACGGTCGGCACCTCGATGGTGGCGCCGAGGACCGCCTCAGCGAAGGAGACCGGCACGGTCACCTCGAGGTTGAGGCCCGAGCGCGTGAAGACGGGGTCGGGTCGCACGGCGACCGTGAGGATGAGGTCTCCGGCTTCGCCGCCGTTCGGGCTCTGCCCGCCCTTGCCGCGGAGGCGGATCTTCTGCCCGTCCTCGACGCCGGCGGGAACGCGGACCTTCACGACCCGCCCATCCTGCCCCTGCAGCTCGACCGTGTCGCCGTGGATCGCGGTCATGAAGCTGAGCGTCGTGGATGCGCTCTGGTCGCGACCCTTCTGCGGTCCGGTCTGGAACCCGGCGGGCCCACCGGCGCCGCCGCCGAAGCTGCCTGCCCCGAAGCCGCCGCCCCCGCCGCCGAACATGGAGCCGAGGAGGTCCTCGAAGTCGGCGTTCGACGCGCCGCGGCGTCCGCCGCCGCCGTTGAACATGCCGCCGAAGACGTCCTCGAAGCCCGCGCCACCTGGACCGCCTGGCCCCTGCTGGAAGCGGGCACCCGAGCCCATGGCGCGCATCTGGTCGTACTCGGCGCGGTGCTCTGGGTCGGAGATGACCGAGTAGGCCTCGGAGATCTCCTTGAACTTCGCCTCTGCGGCAGTGTCCCCCGGGTGCGAGTCAGGGTGATACTGACGCGCGAGCTTCCGGTACTGCTTCTTGAGGTCTTTTTCGTCTACGTCCTTCGATACGCCGAGCACCGCGTAGAAGTCCTTGTCAAACCAATCCTGACTGGCCATATGGTCCTTCTGTTCCTAGGGATGAGCACGTGTCTTCCGGATGAAGACAAGAGGGGGCCCGCAGCTGCGGTGCCCCCTCCCGTGTTCGATCGGGCGGATGCGCCGATCGCGGTGCTTATGAAGCGGGTACGAAGACGGCTGCCTTCGCGACGCGGACGACGCGCTCGCCGATGGTGTAGCCGCGTTCGACGACGTCAGCGATCGTGTCGCTCGTGACCTCGGGGTTCGGCAGCTGTGCGATGGCCTCGTACCGCTGGGGGTCGAAGGCCTCTCCGGCTTCACCGTAGGCGGTGAGGCCGAGGCGCTCGACTGCGGTGCGCAGCTTGTTCGCGATGACGGCGACCGGGGTGTCTTCGATGAGGTCGCCGTGCTTCTGGGCACGGTCGAGGTCGTCGAGGACGGGGAGGAGGGACCGGAGCACTTCCGCCTTGGTGGCGTCGTAGGCCTCGGCCTTCTCGCGGTCGGTGCGGCGGCGGTAGTTGGCGTACTCCGCCTGGACGCGCTGCAGGTCGTGGAGGCGCTCCACTGCGAGATCGCTCTCGCCGGGGGTGCCTTCCGTTGGCGCGTCCTCTGCACCTTCGCCGCTGAGGAGCTTCTCGAGATCCTCGACGCTCAGGCCTTCAGCCGCGGCTTCAGCAGCCTGGCCGGCGGCCGGGTCGGCGTCGTCCGGTGTGGACTCCGCCGACTCGGCCCCAGCAGCCGTGCCGAGGTCGCGAACTTCGCCAGTCTCCGGGTCGATCCGACGCTTGTCGTTGATGATCGGCTCGTTTGCTTCTCCCGAGTTCTCGGGGCCGCGTGCTTCTGACTCGTTTCGCTCTTCAGCCATGGTTACTTCTTGTCCTTGTCGTCCTCGTCGTCCACGACCTCGGCGTCGACGATGTCATCGTCGGCTGCCTGGTCTCCGGCGGGTGCGTCGGCCGCGGGGGCCTCTGCTGCCTGCTCAGCCTGGGCTGCGGCGTAGATAGCCTCGCCGAGCTTCGTCTGGCTGGTGTTGAGCTTGTCGAGCGCCGACTTCACGGCCGCGTCGTCGTCGCCTGCGAGGGCCGTCTTGAGCGCGTCGACATCGCCCTGGACCTCGTTCTTGACGTCGGCGGGGAGCTTGTCGTCGTTCTCGGTGAGCACCTTCTCGACCTGGTAGACCGTGGTCTCGGCGATGTTGCGCTGCTCGGCGCCTTCGCGGCGCTTCTTGTCTTCTTCCGCGTGCTCTTCAGCCTCGCGGACCATGCGCTCGATGTCTTCCTTGCCGAGGCTGGAGCCGCCGGTGATCGTCATCGACTGCTCCTTGCCCGTGCCCTTGTCCTTTGCGGAGACGTGCACGATGCCGTTGGCGTCGATGTCGAACGTGACCTCGATCTGCGGCATGCCACGGGGGGCCGGTGCGATGCCGGTGAGCTCGAAGGTGCCGAGGTTCTTGTTGTCGCGGGTGAACTCGCGCTCGCCCTGGAAGACCTGGATCTGCACGGACGGCTGGTTGTCGTCGGCCGTCGTGAAGGTCTCGCTGCGCTTGGTCGGGATGGCCGTGTTGCGCTCGATGAGCTTGGTCATGATGCCGCCCTTGGTCTCGATGCCGAGGGAGAGGGGCGTGACGTCGATGAGGAGGACGTCCTTGCGCTCGCCCTTCAGCACACCAGCCTGGAGTGCGGCGCCGACTGCGACGACCTCATCCGGGTTGACACCCTTGTTGGCCTCCTTGCCGCTGAGCTTCTTGACGAGCTCGGCGACGGCGGGCATGCGGGTGGAGCCACCGACGAGGACGACGTGGTCGATCTCGTCGACCTTGATGCCGGCTTCGCGGATGACGTCTTCGAACGGCTTGCGGGTGCGCTCGAGGAGGTCCTTCGTGAGGTCCTCGAACTTCGCACGCGTGATGCTCGTGTCGAGGTTCGCGGGGCCGTTCTCCGTGAGGGAGAGGTAGGGCAGCTGGATGCTGGCGCTGGTGGAGCTGGAGAGCTCCTTCTTCGCCTGCTCAGCGGCTTCCTTGAGGCGCTGGAGCGCGATCTTGTCGTTCGCGACGTCGACGCCGGTCTGCGACTTGAACTCGGTGATGAGGTACTTGACGAGACGGTCGTCCCAGTCGTCGCCGCCGAGGCGGTTGTCACCTGCGGTGGAGCGCACCTGGATGGTGGAGAAGTCGTCGTCCTTGCCCACCTCGAGGAGGGAGACGTCGAATGTTCCGCCACCGAGGTCGAAGACGAGGATGAGCTCGTCTTCCTTGCCCTTGTCGAGGCCGTACGCGAGTGCGGCGGCGGTGGGCTCGTTGATGATGCGGAGCACGTTGAGGCCGGCGATCTCGCCGGCTTCCTTCGTGGCCTGGCGCTCGGCGTCGTTGAAGTACGCGGGGACGGTGATGACAGCGTCGGTCACCTTGTCGCCGAGGTACTGCTCAGCGTCGCGCTTGAGCTTGCCGAGGATGCGCGCGGAGATCTCCTGCGCGGTGTACTTCTTGTCGTCGATGGCCTGGGTCCAGGTAGTGCCCATGTGGCGCTTGACGGATCCGATGGTGCGGTCGACGTTCGTGACGGCCTGGCGCTTGGCGGTCTCGCCGACGAGGACGTCGCCATCCTTCGTGAATGCGACGATCGACGGGGTGGTGCGGAAGCCCTCGGCGTTCGCGATGACCTTCGGCTCGCCACCTTCGAGGACTGCGACGCAGGAGTTCGTGGTTCCGAGGTCGATTCCAACAGCACGTGACATGTGTGGTTCTCCTTTTGTAGTGCTTGTCTGTTCTGAGTCTTCGTCGGCCCGGGTCCTGCGCTCCGAATCGGAGGCGTGAAGACCTGAGCCGTCTGCGCTCAAGTTTACTCAGCACGGTGCACGCGTCAAGCTGGGCGGCTGAGAGTTGAGTGGGAACGACTCAAGTCTGTGCACACAGGCCAGCACCGTCAGGCGACTCGGATGACCAGCCGTTCGAACGTGAAGGCGTTCGAGACCTCTCGGCGCCAGCGGACGATGTCTGCGCGACCGCGGAACGTGGGGCGCAGGTGCCGCCGTGGTTCGGCGGCCGGCCACCTCACGGCTCCTGGAACTCCACCGGGAAGTCGGCGATGTGCAGACCGGATGCGCCGATCGCGGACTCGATCGCCGAGTGCTGCGAGGCGGGTGCGGTGATGTTGACGCGCTCGACGCCGTCGATGGGCGTGCCGCCGCCGTCTGCCCAGAAGAAGCTGACCTCGTGACGCTCGGCGAGCTCGGTGAGCAGCACGAGGTAGGGCTCCTGCTGACCGGGAAGGATCGAGGCGCCGAGCGTCGTGGAGTTGATCTCGAGCTCCTGGTCTTGCTCCAGGCCCGCCGCGGCGAGCAGCGCCTCGGTGTTCTCGACGAGCGGCAGGAGATGGAGGTACCCGTTCGGCGCCTCCGCTATCGACACCAGGGCGAAGCGGCCGTTCTCCCAGATCGACGGCTGCACGGCAAGGCCGGGCACGACTGCGTCGAGCGCGTCGACAAGCGGCACGGCGTCGAACCCGAAGCTCGGACAGACACCTCCGGACAGCGATCGTCTCGATGAGTCGGTCTGGCTGTGCAGTGACGTTTCGCCCCCAGCGGCCGCCGCGACGTCGATCGACCAGCTGATCGCCTCGGGATGGGCCGATGCGCAGAGCTCGGCCAGGAGGCCGGGCAGGTGCTCCTGTTCGACGTCCACCCCGACCCACGAGATCGGGTCGACGAAGAGCGGCGCCTCGACCCAGCGCTCGTGCTGGACGTCGCTGACGCCCGGCAGCGCTTCGACGCGGTCTGCGAACTCGTCGAACTGCGCGGTCGGGCGATCGAAGTGGGTCTCGTTCACCATCCAGCTGAACAGCGTCGCGGCACCGAGCGCGATGCTGATCAGGACGAGCACGACGGCGGCCAGCGACACTCTCGTTGTGATCCGCATGCGCCAACCTCTCCCTTTCTCCCAACGGTGCCACGCGCAGGTCACGGGCCGGTTCACTGCAGACGAACTCCGGGCGAACTCCGCCGGCGGCGCGCCTGCACGCAGGCACTGCACTGGCCAACTTCCGTGATGCTTCGGCCCGGCTGACGTCCATCCGGGCGGGCAGCCCCGAACCATCACGGAAGTTGGCCGGACCGGACTGGGCCGGGCCGGGCCGGGCCGGGCCGGGCCGGGCCGGCCCGGGCCGACGTCCACGCGGACCCCACCGTCCGCGCGTTCGCCTGCGCGCCGCCTCCCGCGCATAGACTCCGCGCATGGCACTCCCCGGCCGCGCCGACGACGGCGCCACCTCCCCCAGCGATGCGACCCCGAGCGGGCGGGTCGAGACCGTCGACGGCGGGGCGGCGGTGACGCCGAAGGAGCTCAAGAAGCGTGCAACCGCCTGGGCGCTGTGGGACGTCGGCAATTCCGCCTTCCAGGCCGTTGTCGTCACGTTCGTCTTCGCGACCTACCTCGCGAGCGACCTCTTCATCGACCCGCAGGTCGCGGCGCTGGGCGACGCGAACCCGCTCGACCCGCAGTACCTGGCGGCTCAGGCCGCATCCACGAACGTCATCGCGAACCTGAGCACCGTCGCTGGACTGCTCGTCGCGCTCATCGCGCCGGTCCTCGGCCAGCGCTCGGACGGCTCCGGCAAGCGCAAGCTGTGGCTCGGCATCTTCACGGGCATCACGGTGCTCATCATGCTCGCCATGTTCTTCATCCAGCCGGGCGAGGAGTACCTCTTCTGGGGCGCACTGCTGCTCGCGGTCGGCACGATCTTCGCCGAGCTGAGCGGCGTCAACTACAACGCCATGCTCTCGCAGGTCTCGACGCCCAAGAACGTGGGCCGCATCTCTGGCATCGGCTGGGGCCTCGGCTACCTGGGCAGCATCGTGCTGCTCGTGCTGCTGCTCGTGCTGTTCATCCAGTCGTTCGGCGCGGAGGGCAGGAACGGGGTGCTCGGGGTGCCGAGCGGGGTGGATGGGGGCGCGCTCGACATCCGCTTCGCCATCGTGCTCGCGGCCGTCTGGTACGTCGTCTTCGCGCTCCCCGTCATGTTCAAGGTGCCGGAGATCGCGAAGGACGAGAACCGCCCGAAGGTGGGCTTCCTGGCCTCCTACGGCGTTCTCTTCCGCGTGATCGGGAAGCTCGCGAAGA
Organism: Pseudoclavibacter sp. RFBI5; assembly: GCF_002931395.1. NCBI lineage: Bacteria > Bacillati > Actinomycetota > Actinomycetes > Micrococcales > Microbacteriaceae > Pseudoclavibacter > Pseudoclavibacter sp. RFBI5. Next base: position 24,354 of record NZ_PSYA01000012.1, read on the forward strand.
GCGACCCGAAGCTGCTCCTGTTCCTCGCCGCGAGCGCCGTCTTCCGCGACGGCCTGCAGGCGATCTTCGCGTTCGGGGCGATCCTCGCGGCGCAGGTGTACGGCTTCGCGCCGAGCGAGGTCATCTACTTCGCGGTCGCCGCGAACCTCGTCGCCGGCCTCGGGACGCTCGCGGCCGGCTGGTTCGACGACCGCTTCGGCCCGAAGCTCGTCATCATGGCGTCGCTCGTGTCGCTCACCGCGTTCTCCGTGGTGCTCCTCTTCCTGCCGTCCGAGCAGACCGTGTTCTGGATCTTCGGCCTCGCCCTGTGCCTCTTCGTGGGTCCCGCGCAGGCGGCGAGTCGCTCCTACCTGTCCCGCGCGACGCCTCCCGGGCGCGAGGGCGAGCTGTTCGGCCTCTACGCGACCACGAACCGCGTCGCGAGCTTCATCACCCCCGCCCTGTTCAGCCTCTTCGTGTTCCTCTCCGGCAACCCGAAGATGGGCATCATCGGCATCGGCATCGTGCTCGCCGTCGGCTTCCTCATGATGCTGCCCGTGCCGAGCAAGGTGAAGCAGGCGAGCGCGTAGCAGCGAACTCCGGCGGCGCTCCGGCGGCGCCTCAGGGAACGCCGAATCGGACACTCGATGAACGGCACGTGAACGTGCAGGACTTGCACCCATTGCAAGTTCTTTTGCACTTAGCGTTCCTCGCGTGCTCATCATCAGCCTCGCCAAGCAGCAGGGTCACCTGCTCACGCCGACCGACCGTCGGCTCGTCTCGGCCCTGCAGTCGCAGCCGCTCGAGGCCACCTTCTGGAGCGCGGCCGAGCTGACCGGCCCGCTGCAGCTGCACCAGTCCGCGGCGACCCGGCTCGCGCAGCGCCTCGGATTCGAGGGCTACCCGCAGCTTCGGGATGCGCTGCGCGCCGACTACCACGGCGGCGACGGCCCCTCGCAGCGCATCAGGGGTCGCCTCGAGCGGCATCAGGCGAGCGACGTGCTCGGTGGATTCGTCGACGACGAGCTCGCTGCGCTCTCCGACCTCCCCCGACACGTGCAGCAGGGCGAGCTGGATGCGCTCGCCGAGCAGGTGCTGCGCGCCGGCGAGGTGCACCTCTTCGCGCAGGGCAACGCGACCGTGCTCGTCGACCTCATGAGCCGCCGCCTGCAGCGGTTCGGGATGCGCACCGTGCAGCTCACGGGGTCGCGCCGCGACATCGCCGAGCGGATCGCGCGGCTCTCGGCGGGCGACCTCCTCCTCGCCTTCGCCTTCCGCCGGGCACCCGCCGTGCTCGGGCCGCTGCTCGACGTGGCGGCGGAGGCGGGCGCGCACAGCGCCCTCATCACCGACACCGTCGTGTGGCCCGCCCCGCGCCCGTCGACCATCATCGCCGCGCCCCGCGGCGGCAGCAACGACTACCTCTCCCTGACCGTGCCGATGGCGATCAGCAACGCACTCATCCTCACCATCGCCCGCCGTGCCGAGCCCTCCCTGCGCTCCCTCGACCGCCTCGGCACGCTCCTCGACCGCCTCGACTCCTGACCTGCACCACGACCAGCTTCACCTCGCACCCGGATGCGCCTCGACGCATCCACCCCTCACCGCTCTGCGCTCCACAGACAACGAAGGAACACCCATGCGCTTCCCCGCCCGCCCTCTCGTGACGTCCGCCGCGGCGCTCACCGCCCTCGCGCTCCTCGCCGGATGCTCCACCACCCCGACCACCGGCGACGACGCGGCATCCGCAGTCGACTGGGACTCCCTCAGCCACGACGAGCTCGTCGCGATGGCCGAAGAGGAGGGCACGGTCTCCGTGTACGCCTTCACGAGTCGCGTCGCGAGCATCGAGGAGAGCTTCGAGGCCGCTTACCCCGGCATCGACGTCGTCTCGAGCGACCTCTCCTCGACCGAGCTCATCCAGCGACTCGCGAGCGAGCACACCGCGGGCAGCACGACCGCGGATGTCGCCTACGTGAGCGACGCCCCGGTCGTCGTCACCGAGCTGCTCGCCGACGGCGTGCTGACTCCCTACGTGCCGCCGCGCGTCGCCGAGTCGCTGCCCGCCGAGTTCCAGGCGCCCCTCGTCGCGAACCGCCTCTCGACGAAGGTGCTCATGTACAACGAGGAGGCGCATCCGGATGGCGCCCCGGTCGACAACCTGTGGGAGCTGACCGAGCCGGCGTGGGCGGGCAAGGTCGTCATGGTCGACCCGAACGTGCGCGGAGACTACCTCGACCTCGTGACCGAGATGTCGCTGCGCGCCGACGAGATGGCCGCCGCCTACGAGGAGCACTTCGGCACGCCGGTCGTGCTCGACGAGGGCGTGGACGACGCGGGCCTGCAGTTCATCTCCGAGCTCTACGCGAACGACGTCGTGCTCGTCGACGACACCGACACGGTCAACGCCGCGATCGGCGCCACCGGCCAGGCGAACCCTCCCGTCGGCTTCACCTCGTACTCCGACCGCCGCGACAACGAGGACGAGGGATGGGCGCTGCAGGTGGCCGCGAACGTCGCCCCGTCGCCCGGCATCGCGTTCCCCGCGATGCTCGGCGTCACCGCGAACGCCCAGAACCCGGCAGCCGCGCGACTCCTCATCGACTACATGATGGGCGATGACACCGAGACGGGCGGAGAGGGCTTCGAGCCGTTCTACGTCGCAGGCGACTACCCGACGCGCAGCGACGTGGTGGCGCCAGCCGACGCCGTCTCGCTCGACGAGCTCGGCGCGTGGCGCATCGAGCCGGAGTCGTCCGCCGAGCGCCGCGACGAGATCGCCGACTTCCTCCTCAGCATCCAGTGACGCTCCTCGCCACGTCCGTCGGCCGCGGCCCCACCCCTGCGCGGGGCCGCGGCTGGCGGACGGTCGCATCGCGAGGCCGCATCGGCGTGCTCGCGGCGGTCGTCATCGCCATCCTCGTGGTCCTCGTGGCGCTCCCCCTCGGCGGCCTCGTCGCTGCAACCGTCGGCGAACGGGGTGCCGGCGCGTGGGGCGACGTGTTCGTCGGGCGCATCGCGGGCAACCTCTTCTGGCAGCCGCTCGGGAACTCGCTGCTCGTCGGCCTCGGAACGGGGCTCCTCTCGACCGTGATCGGCGCGTTCCTCGCCTGGGTCGTCGTCATGAGCGACGTGCCCGGCCGGAAGATCATCGGCGCGCTCGCCGCCGTGCCCTTCGCCCTGCCGAGCTTCGCCATCGCGCTCGCCTGGGAGACGGTCTTCCGCAACGACCGCATCGGCGGCTCCCCCGGCCTGCTCCAGTCGTTCGGCATCGCGGTTCCGGATGCGCTGTCCTGGGGAGCCGTGCCGATCACGCTCACGCTCGTCGCGCACTACTTCTCGCTGTCCTTCCTCGTCGTCGCCGCAGCCCTCGCGAACGTCGGCGGGGACCTGCTCGCGGCCGCCGAGCTGACCGGGGCCTCCAGGCTGCGCATCGCCCTGCGCGTGACGCTGCCCTCGGTCGCCCCCGCGCTCCTCTCCGGGTTCCTGCTGGCCTTCGCCGAAGGGGTCAGCAACTTCGCCGTGCCCGCCCTGCTCGGCCTGCCCGTCCGCTTCCAGACCCTGAGCACCCGCCTCTACGGGTCCATCTCGACGGGCGACGTCGAGCGTGGCTACGTGCTCTCGATCCTCCTCGTCGTCATCGCGGCGGCCGTGCTCTTCCTCGGCACGAAGGCCACGGGGCGCGGCTCGTTCGCGACGCTCACCGGCAAGGCGACGCGGGCCCGAGCCGTGCGGACCGGCGTCTGGCGCATCCCGCTGCTCGTCGCCGCATCCACGCTGGTGCTGGTCACGGCGATCGTCCCCGGCATCGTGCTCGCCGTGAGCACCGTACTGCGGCGCACGGGGCGCGTCGACGGCGGCTTCACGCTGCACTTCTGGACCGGCGGGTCCGACCCCGGCATCGCGCAGGGTGTGCGGGGCATCCTCACCGACCCGACCGTCATCACCGCGCTCGGCGGCACCCTCGCGCTCGGGGCCTCCGTCGCGGTCGGGGCGATCATCCTCGGCGTGCTCGGCGCCTACGTGCTGCGTCGCCTCCCGCGAGCGCGCGTCACGTCCGGGACGATCTCGTTCCTGTCGTACGTGCCCTTCCTCATCCCAGGCGTCGCGTTCGGGGCCGCGTTCATCGCGCAGTTCGGAACGCCGATCGGCCCGCTCCCCTCGCTCTACGGCACCTTCTGGATCCTGATCCTCGCCGGCGTCGCGGCGAGCGTCCCGTTCGCGTTCCAGACCTCACGGGCCGCACTCGGCCAGGTCTCGAGCGAGCTCGAGGAGGCAGCGACCGTCGCCGGGGCCCGTGGACCGCGACGGCTGGCGCGCATCCTGCTGCCCCTCTCGGCCAGGGGCGTGGTGGGCGGAGGCGTGCTCGTCTTCGTGACCATGGTGCGCGACCTGTCGCTTGTCGTGCTGCTCGTCACGCCAGCCACCCCGCTGCTCTCGACCATGACCTTCCGGTACGCCTCCGAGGGGTTCACCCAGCACGCCAACGCCATCACCCTCATCATCGCCGCCATCTCGGTGGCCGCCACCCTCCTCGCCCGCAGACTGCAGGGCGACCGAAACGCCGGGAGCACCACGTGACCGCCATCACCCTCGACCGCCTCGCGAAGGCGTTCGGCCGCCAGAGCGCGGTGCGCGACATCGATCTCGATATCCCGGACGGCGCCTTCGTCGTGCTGCTCGGACCCTCCGGATGCGGGAAGACCACGACGCTGCGCATGCTCGCGGGGCTCGAGGAGCCGACGGCGGGGCGCATCCGCTTCGGCGACCGGGTCGTCGCCGACGGCAACACGGGCGCGTCCGTGCCGGCGAGCAAGCGCGGGCTCGGCATGGTGTTCCAGAGCTACGCGCTGTGGCCGCACATGCGCGTGCGCGACAACATCGGCTGGCCGCTCAAGGTCGCCGGTTGGGGGTCCGCCGAGCGTGACGCTCGAGTCGCCGAGGTACTCGGCATGCTCGAGCTCGACGGCCTCGCCGATCGCTTCCCCGCCGAGCTCTCCGGCGGCCAGCAGCAGCGCGTCGCCATCGCCCGCACCGTCGCGCCGAAGCCCGGCGTGCTCCTCTTCGACGAGCCCCTCTCCAATCTGGACGCGCGCCTGCGGCTCGACACGCGGGCCGAGCTCGTGAAGGTGCACCGGCTGAGCGGTGCGACGAGCGTGTACGTCACGCACGACCAGGTGGAGGCGCTTGCCATGGCGACCCACATCGCGGTGATGCGCGACGGGGCGATCGAGCAGTTCGGCACGCCGCAGGAGCTGCTCGATCGACCCGCGACCGCGTTCGTCGCCTCCTTCCTAGGGAGCCCCGCGAAGGTCATGCTCCGCGGGGAGGTCGGGCGGGGGCGCCTCTTCCGAGGCGTGGCACCGCTCGCCGAGGTGCCCGACGTCCCGGACGGGACGACGCTGCACGCCATGTACGCGCCGGAGTCGATCTCGGTCGGGGCCGGCGGGCTCCTCGAGTTCGAGGTACTCGAGTCGACCCCGGTCGCGGGACGATGGATCACGACGGGCCTCGCGGGCGCAGACCGCCTCTCGATCGTCACCGACCGGGCCCACCAGCCTGGCGAGGCGACGCGCCTGCAGCCGCCGGAGCATCCGGACGCGATCTTCTCGGCGGACGGCTCGCGGCTCGCGGCCGCCGGGGACGCGGCGGGGACCGAGCTCGCGGGGGCGGCCCGATGACCGCGCTGCTGCTGGTTCGCCACGGCGCGACCTCGTGGACCGCCGAGCGCCGCCTGCAGGGGCGCACCGACATCGACCTGACCGCGAAGGGCCGGTCGGATGCCGCGGCGCTGCGGGATGCCGTCTCGGTGTGGGCCCCTTCCAGCGTGGTCGCCTCGCCGCTGCTCCGTGCTCGCTCCACAGCGTCGGCGCTCAGCGATCTCGAGCCGTCGATCGACGAGCGCTGGGCGGAGGCGACGCTCGGCGAATGGGAGGGGCGCGTGCCGGCGGAGATCGGGCCGGACTACGCCGAGTGGCGTGCGGGGCGGCTCGTGCCGCCCGGCGGAGAGTCGGCGCCAGCGCTTCGAGCCCGCATCGAGGGCGCCGTCGCCGACGCCGCCAGGCGCCCAGGACCCGTGCTGGTCGTCACCCACGGTGGCACGATCCGCGCGGTCCTCGCGCGCTACATCGGACTCACCGCGGACCTCATCGAGCCCGTCGCCGCACCGAGCCTCACGGCGATCGACGTGCAGCACGACGGCTCGGCTCGGCTCGTCGCCTTCAACGTGGCGAGGTAGCGAGCCGCGCCCCGAGTGTTACCCCCGGGGCGCGGCTCGCTGGCGAAATGTCGGTGGTCAGCACAAGACTTGACGCCATGACGAACAGCTCGGCAGGCCAGCTCCCCACGACACTCCTCGGCGACGGCCTCGTGACGACCGTGCAGGGCTACGGCGCGATGAGCCTCAGCGATGCCTACGGGTCCATCGACGACGCGCAGGCGCTGCGCACGCTGCAGCATTCGGTGGATGCGGGCATCACGTTCCTCGACACCGCCAACATCTACGGCGACGGCCGCAGCGAGCGCACCATCGCGAAGATCTTCCCGGCGCAGCGGGAGCGCATCCAGCTCGCCACGAAGTTCGGCATCACGAAGGGCGACGGCGTCGGCAAGCGCGGAGTGCGCGGCGACCGCGAGCACGTCCGCGAGCAGGTCGAGCTCTCCCTCACGCGCCTCGGCACCGACCACATCGACCTCTACTACCAGCACCGCGTCGACCCGAACGTGCCGATCGAGGACATGGTCGGGTTCGTCTCCGAGCTCGTCGCCGAAGGCAAGGTCCGCCACATCGGGCTGAGCGAGCCGACGGGCGCCGAGATCATCCGCGCGGCCGCCATCCACCCGATCGCCGCGGTGCAGAGCGAGTACAGCATCTTCAGCCGCGACCTGGAGGCGCACGTCATCCCCGCCATCCGCGAGGTCGGAGCCGGGTTCGTGCCCTACTCGCCCGTCAGCCGCGGCCTGCTCACCGACTCGTGGGCGGAGCTCGACGCCGTCTCCCCCAATGTGCGCGCCAACTTCCCCCGCTTCTTCCCCGAGAACCTGCCTGTGAACCGCGCGCTTGCCGGCGAGGTCGCCGCCGTCGCCCAGCAGCTCAGCGAAGTGCACGACCGCCACGTCTCGGTCGCCGAGGTCGCCCTCGCCTGGGTCTACGCGAAGTCGGCGGAATTCGGCGTGGGCGTCTCCCCTATTCCCGGAACCCGCAGCCCGCAGCGCATCGACGAGAACCTGCGTGCCATCGGCCTCGAGCTGAACGTCGAGCAGCTGCAGCAGCTGGACGCGCTCGCCGACCGAGTCGTCGGCCACCGCTCCGCCGACCCCGCCTGGACCTCCCAGGGCCGCGAAGAGGCCCAGCTCGCCCGATCCTGACCAGGCGGATCCCCAGCTTCCCGAGTTGCGGGCAAACGAAGGGCAACTAGAATCTCTCCTCATGGAAGACCCTCCCAGTCATAGTCCCAAGCCTCTCGACGTTCCGGCCGAACCCTCGGCCGCCACAGTCTGGAGGCACCACGCATGAACGAATGGGTGATGCTCGGCATCGGCCTCGTTCTCACAGTAGGAACCGGGTTGTTCGTCGCGAGTGAATTCGCGCTCGTCAACCTCGACCGAAACGAACTCGAAAAACGGCAAAGCCGCGGAGAGAAGCGACTCGGGCCCACCATCAAGGCCCTGAAGATCACGTCGACGCACCTCTCCAGCGCGCAGCTCGGGATCACGCTCACGACCCTGCTCACGGGATACACGTTCGAGCCGGCCGTCAGCTCCCTCCTCGAGGAACCCCTCACCGGAGTCGGCGTTCCCGCGGGCCTCGTGCCCGTCGCGGGAGCCATCGTCGGCATCATCCTCGCGACGCTGTTCTCGATGATCATCGGCGAGCTCGTCCCGAAGAACTTCGCACTCGCCCTCCCCAGGGCGACCGCGAAGGTCGTCATTCCGTTCCAGGCGCTCTTCACGACGGTGTTCAAGCCCGTGATCCTGCTCCTGAACAACACCGCGAACGCCATCATCCGCTCCATGGGCATCGAGCCCAAGGAGGAGCTCTCCGGTGCCAGAAGCGCCGACGAGCTGTCGTACCTCATCCGCCACTCCGCGCTCTCCGGCCTGCTCGAGGAAGACGACGCGGCCCTGCTGCGGCGCACCCTCAAGTTCGCCGAGCACGACGCGTCCGACGTCATGACGCCCCGCGTGCGCATGGCGAGCGTGGAGGTCGACGACACGGCGCAGGCGATCATCGCCCTCGCCATCGAGACCGGCTACTCCCGGTTCCCGGTCGTCGACGGCACCCCGGACAACATCACGGGGTTCGTGCACGCCAAGCAGGCGTTCGCGGTCGCCGTGGAGCGCCAGACCGAGGTCACCGCCGACGAGCTCCAGACCGAGGCGCTCCGCGTGCCGGAGTCGATGGGCGCATCCGCCCTGCTGACCCTCCTGCGCGCCGAACGCCACCAGGTCGCCGTCGTCGTGGATGAGCACGGCGGCACCGCAGGCATCGTCACGCTCGAAGACCTCGTCGAGGAGATCGTCGGGGAACTCGAGGACGAACACGACCGACACCAGACCGGGTTCATCCGGCGCGGCCGCTCCGTCACGTTCGACGCCTCCTGGCGCCCGGACGAAGTCCTCGACCGCCTCGCCATCGAGGTGCCGGAGGACGGCGACTACGACACCGTCGGCGGATTCATCACCGACACCCTCGAGCGTCTCCCCGAGCTGGGCGACGAGGTCGCCATCGAGGCGGGCATGCTGCGCGTCGAGCGCATCGACGGCACCCGCATCGTAAGGGTGCGGTACCTGCCCAACGAACCGGACGGCGACCAGAGTCTCATGACGAACCAGGAGCTCGCGTTCGACAGAGCCCACGACCGAGTCAAGGAGGTGATGACCAATGAGTGAGTACCTGCCAGGAATCCTGTGGCTGTTCGTCCTCCTCATCGGCAACGCCTTCTTCGTCGGCGCCGAGTTCGCCGTCATCTCGGCGAAGCGATCCCAGATCGAGCCCCTCGCCGAGCGTGGCAGCCGCGCCGCGAAGACCACCCTGTGGGCGATGGAGCACGCGACGCTCATGCTGGCGACGAGCCAGCTGGGCATCACCGTCTGCTCGCTGCTCATCCTGAACGTCTCCGAGCCGGCCATCCACCACCTGCTCGAGATCCCGCTCGGGCTCACCGCGCTGTCGGCCGAGGCCATCAGCGTGATCGCGTTCGCGGTCGCGCTCGTGCTGGTCACGTTCCTGCACGTCGTGTTCGGCGAGATGATCCCCAAGAACCTCGCGTTCTCGGTGCCTGACCGCGCGTCGCTCCTTCTCGCCCCGCCGCTCGTCGTGGTCTCCAAGATCTTCAACCCGATCATCTGGAGCCTCAACACGATCGCGAACGGCGTGCTGCGCCTCTTCAAGGTCGAGCCGAAGGACGAGGCGACGAGCACGTACACGCTCGAGGAGGTGGCCGGAATCGTCGAGCAGTCGACCCGAGAGGGAACACTGAGCGACACGTCCGGCACGCTCGCTGGCGCGTTCGAGTTCACCGAGAAGAAGGTCAGCGACGTGGATGTGCCCATCGCCGAGATGGTGCTCCTGCCGGCAGGCGCGCGCCCCATCGACGTGCAGAAGGCCGTCGCCGAGCACGGCTTCTCCCGCTACGTCGTCACCGACGAGCGAGGAGAACCGACGAGCTACATCCACATGAAGGACGTCATGGACCTCATGGGTGCTGACGCCTTCACGTCGCCCATCCCCCAGAAGCGACTGCGGAGCCTCGTCTCCGTGTCGCGCGACGCGGAACTCGAGGACGCCATGGCGGTGCTCCGCGACCGCGGCGCGCACGTCGCCAAGGCGCTCGACACCGACGGCAGGGTGACGGGTCTCCTGTTCCTCGAGGACGTCCTCGAGGTGCTCGTCGGCGAGGTGAACGCGACCTCCGCGGCCGCGTAGCCCGCCGCTTCGATCCCGCAGAAGGGATGCTCCCGCTCGGAAACGGGCGGGAGCATCCCTTTTCCGCATCCGCTGCCGCATCCACCGCCGCTTCTCGCCGCGTTGCTCGCGTTTCTTTGACAGGACGCGTTCGGTGACGCCAGGCTGGAACGGTGCAGACGACAACGCCGACCACCCCGTCCACCCGTGACAAGCTCTCCGTCTGCGTCTTCCTGGCGTTGGCGTTCGGCCTCTCCTGGCTGGTCGCGCTTCCCCTCTGGCTCGGCGATGGGCTCGCCAACCCCTGGTTCCCCGTCATCTCGATCGCCATGATGCTGACCCCGGCAGTCGCCGCCCTGGTCACGGTGTTCGCCTTCGAGCGCCCTGCACGGCCGTGGCGCGCGCTCGGCCTCGTGCCGCTGAAGCCGGCGGGCAGACTCATCGCGTACCTGGCGCTCGCCGTCGTCGTCCCGGTCGCCCTCATCTTCGCCGCCCTGCCCATCGGCGTCCTCTTCGGCGTCTACTCCATGGACCTCGTGAACTTCTCCGGCTTCCAGGCGATGCTGGACGAGCAGCTCGCCGCCGAAGGCGTCGGCAACCTCGAGCTCCCCCTCCCGGTTGTCGTGCTCGTGCTGCTGCAGCTCGTGAGCATCCCCGTCGGCGCGTTCCTCAACCTCATCCCCGCCCTCGGCGAGGAACTGGGGTGGCGCGGCTGGCTGCTCCCGAAGCTCCTGAGGCTCGGCACCGTCCCCGCGCTGCTCATCTCGGGCGTCATCTGGGGCCTCTGGCACGCACCGCTGATCCTCCTCGGCTACAACTACGTGGATGCGCCAGGATGGCTCGGGCTGACCATGATGACGGGGATGTGCATCCTCGTCGGGGCCGTGTTCGCGTGGCTGCGCATCCGCTCGGAATCGGTGTGGCCGGCCGCGCTCGCACACGGTGCCTTCAACGCCGCAGCGGGCTCGTACCTGCTGTTCGCCGCGGCCGGCGAGCGGGTCGACACGACGCAGGCCACGATCCTCGGCTGGACCGGATGGATCGTGCCGCTCATCTTCGTGGCCGTGCTCCTCGCGACGAAGCAGTTCGCGCCGTCCAAGCCCGCGCCGACGCAGGTGGCGCCGCAGCTGCACCAAGGCAACCCGCAGGTGCACCCGTAGCGGAGGGCGCAGACTTGGCGGATGCAGACTTCACCGCCAGCAGACCACCGACCGGCCGGCTCCAGCGCGCCACAGGACGCGCGCACGGCGCACGCGGGGCGCACGCCCCGGACCTCGGTGGCGCGGACGATCGCGCGCGTGGTGCTCGGCGGATTCCTGCTGTTGGCGGGGGCCGCGCACCTGTCGTTCGCACGCGCCGAGTTTCAGGCGCAGGTGCCGACGTGGCTGCCGCTCGACGCGGACTTCGTCGTGCTCGCCTCCGGCGTCGTCGAGGTGCTGCTGGGGCTGGCGCTCATCGCGGCGGGCCGCTGGCGGGTCGCCGTCGGCTTCGTCGTCGCCGCGTTCTTCCTGGCGGTCTTCCCCGGGAACATCTCCCAGTACGTCACGGGGACGGATGCGTTCGGCCTGGATACCGACGCGGCCCGGCTCATCCGCCTGCCGTTCCAGGTGCTGCTCATCGCGCTGGCGCTCTGGTCGACCGCCGCGTGGCGCGACCGACGCGAGCTGCTCGCCCCGTTCCGGCGCGGCGACGCTCAGGGCCAGCGCTGAACCACGCCGTCGTGGGCGATCGAGCGAGCCGATGCTCTAGATTCCATGTATGACTGATTCCGGCAGCGCAGCCCCGCCAGCCACCGGAAACTCGGGCGTCGCCCCGCTGCTGGTGCTCGGCAAGATCACGGACATCCTCGACAGCTTCACGCTTGAGTCGCCCTCACTGTCGCTCGCGGAGATCCGCACGAAGACCGGTCTCCCCACCTCCACGACGCAGCGCCTCGTGACGAACCTCGTCGCGCAGGGCTTCCTCGACCGCGACGACGACCGGTTCCGGATCGGGCTGCGGATGGCGTACTGGTCTGCGCCAGCCGTTCGCGGCATCAAGGCGATCGACCTGCTCGCGCCGCTCCTGCGCGAGCTGCGTCAGGCGACCGGCGAGAGCGCGACTCTCTTCCGCGCCGACGACGATTACCGCGTCTGCATCGCCGTCGACGAGACGCGGCATGAGCTGAAGCAGGATGTCCACGTCGGCAAGGTCGCGCCGCTCACGGTCGGTTCCGCGGGGCGGGTCCTGCTCGCCTGGAACGCTGACCTCCGCGAGAGCATCCTCGCCGGGCCGATCCCCGACCTCGCGGCGAGCACCATCACCGACCCGGTCGAGCTGCGAGCCGTGCTCGAGCAGACCAGGGAAGACGGGTTCGCGATCACCCGCAACGAGCGCATCGACGGCCTCGTCGGGGTGGCAGCCCCGGTGTTCGAGCCGAGCGGACGGGTGCGGATGGCGCTGGGAGTGAGCGGGCCGGCCGCCCGCATCCAGCCGAAGATGCTCGAGGACTGGGCTCCGATGCTCGTCGAGACGGCCGAACGCGCGACGCGCCTCATCGGCGGTCGCGCTCCCGCCGAGTAGCGGCGCAGCCTACGCCGGCACGACCCATTCGAACGCGGGGGCCTTGGAGCGAGCGCCCTGGCGGGCCTTCGATCGGTTCGGCTCTTCGAGGTCGACGAGCAGCGCCTCCGATTCGCGGACGATCTGGGCGAACGCCGCCGGGGTGAGCCACTCGGGGCGCATCGCGAAGAGCAGGTCCTCCGTGGCCGTGTTGCCGCTGGCCCCCGGAGCGAACGGGCATCCGCCGAGCCCTCCGAGCGCGCCGTCGACGACGCTCGCACCCGCGAGGACCGCCGCGATCGAGTTCGTGACGCCCGCACCCCAGGTGTCGTGGCCGTGGAACACGATCTCCCGCTTCGGCGACTCGGCGACGACCCTGGAGATGAGCGAGGACACCTGTCCGGGGTGCGCTTGGCCCAGGGTGTCGCAGATGACGATGTCCTCAGCGCCCTCGGCCCTGGGGTCGTTGGCGATCCGGATGACCCGGTCCGGGTCGACCTGCCCGTCGAAGGGGCACGTGAAGGAGGTCGCGAGGCACAGCTGGATGCGCCCGCCGGCCTGATGGGTCAGGGCGACGGCGTCCGGCATGGCCGCGAGGCTCGTGTCGGTGGTCCGCCCGATGTTCGCCTGGTTGTGGGCGTCGGAGACCGAGAGGCAGTACTGGAAGTTCTTCGCCCCGGCGGCCGCGGCCTTCTCGATGTGCCGCGGGGTCGCGACCCACACCCAGCTGTGCTCGAGCTCCTCCGGGGTGAGCGCCTCGATGACCTCGAGCGTGTTGGCCATGGGCGGGACGAGGTCGCCGCGCGCCATCGAGCCGATCTCGAGCTCTGGCACCCCGGCCGAGAAGAGCTCGCGCGCGAGCTCGACCTTGCGCTGGGTCGACAGCAGCTTGCCGGTGAGCTGCAGGCCGTCGCGCAGGGTGACGTCGCGCAGACGCGCGGAGGTGATCGGGTTCTGGCTCATCGTGCGTCCACCTTGCTGTTGTCGTCGGTCTGAGTCTGCCCGCTGCGGCCCGCGTAGGCCGCGAGCACCGCCTCGGTGTCCTGGCCGAGCCCGGGCGCGAGCGTGCGAATCGGCAGGGAGGCGCCGCCGAGGACCGGGACGATGCCGGGGAAGCCGACACCCTCGACGGTGGTGTCTCCGTCGGTCACGTCGAACTTCTGGATCATGTCGCGGGCCGCGTACTGCGGGCTCGCGCTGATGTCCTCGGCGGTGTAGATCGGACCAGAGGGGACGCCGGCGTCGTCGAGGATGTCGAGCACCTCCTCGGCGGGGAGCGTCGCCGTCCACGCGCCGATCGCGGCGTCGAGCTCGTCGCGCCGGTCCCAGCGGAGATTGTTGGTCGCGAGGCCCGGGTCGCGGGCGAGGTCGTCTCTCCCGATGATGCCCATGAAGCGCACGAAGATCGCGTCGGCGTTGCCCGCGATCACGACGCTCTTCGCATCCCCGCACACGTACGCGTTGGTGGGGGCGATGCCCTCCATCCGCCCGCCGACCCGCTCACGGACCACCCCGTGCGCCTGGTAGTCGGGGATGAGCGACTCCATCATCGAGAACATGGCCTCGTTGAGGGCGACGTCGATGACCCGCTCCTCGAGCGGCGCGGGACCGAGGCCGGCGCCGCGGCGCTGCTCGCGCTGGAACATCGCCATCATCACGCCGTAGGCGGCGTACACGCCCGCGATGGAGTCGCCGATCGAGACGCCGACGCGGACCGGGGCGCGGTCCGGGTCGCCGACGAGGTTCCTGAACCCGCCCATGGCCTCCGCGACGGCGGCGAACCCCGGCCGGCTCGAGAGGGGCCCCGTCTGCCCGAAAGCGGAGATACGGCCGATGACGATTTCCGGGTTAATCTCGTTGAGCACGTCCGGCCCGATCCCCCACCGCTCGATGGTGCCCGGACGGAAGTTCTCGAGGACCACGTCGCAGTCGGCGGCAAGCGCGCGCACCGCATCCCGCCCCTCCTCGGTCCGGAGATCGAGGGTGATCGACTTCTTGTTGCGGTTGATGGTGTGGAACAGCATGGACGTCGTCGCACCGGGATGCAGGCGCCACGAGCGCAACTCGTCTCCCGTTCCGGGCCGCTCGACCTTGATGACCTCGGCGCCGAAGTCGGCGAGCATCCGCCCTGCCGTCGGGGCTGCGATGAAGTTCCCGAGCTCGAGCACGCGGACTCCCGCGAGCGGGGCGATCTTGGCGTTGGTGTGCATGTCGGTCCTTTCCGGACGTGATCGGTCGGTGCGTGCGGGTCAGATGAAGATGCTGAGGACAAGGGTCACGAGCAACGCGACCACCGAGGCGACGGACACACCGACGGTGCATGTCTTGAGCGTGCCCCGTGTCGTCTGTCCGAGCAACGACTGCAGGAGCCAGAACGTGTTGCTGGTGACGTGCACCGCGAAGAGCGAGCCGGCTCCCGCCGCGAGGGCGATGAGGATCGGGTCGAGGCCGATGACGGACGCGATGGGCGCGAGGATGCCTGCGGCGGTGATCGCCGAGATCGTCACCGAGCCGACGGCGATGTGCAGCACGGCCGCGATGGCCCAGACGATGAGGAGCGGCGCGAAGCTGTTGGCGCTGAACGCCTGCCCGAGGATGTCGCCGAGGCCGGTCGCCGCGACGGTCGCCGCGAGCGAACCGCCCACACCCGTGAGGATGAGGATCTGACCGCTTTCGCGGAAGCCCGCGACAACCGACTTCTCGACCGCCTTGCCGCCGACCGTGAGCCTGCCGATGATGCTCGTGCCGAGCACGGCGAGGAGCAGCGCGAAGACGGGGTCGGTCACGAGGACAAGCGCGTCGATCTCGACGCCGACGATCTGCAGGATCGCGCCCGTCGCGATGAGGCCGAGGCAGAGCAGGAGCGGCGCGAAGAGCAGGATGAGCTTCGGCTCGGAGGTCGTGGTGCGCTCGGCGACGGCGACGCCGCGGGGGACGCCGCCGACCTTGCTGAGTCGGTCGCCGACTGGGATGCTCTCGGTCTTGAGGGGCGCGACGGGCTCTGGGGAGGCGTCGATGCTGTCGTCCGCTCCGTCCTCACCTTCGACGGGCTGCGTCTCGTCCAGCTTCTCCTTCCAGAAGCCGATGCGGAACAGCAGCGTCATGATGAAGATCGAGATGACGATGGTCGGCACGATCACGATGAGGCCGAAGAGCAGCATCTGTCCGAGGGGAACACCGAGCACGCCCGCGAGCGCGAGGGCTGCGACGCCGGGCACCATGAAGACGATCCCGCATTCGAGGCCGATGGCGAGGGCCGTCGCGATGCGTGGCGTGCCGTGCTTGCCGATGAGCGGCGCCATCTTGCGAGCGAGCGGCGCGGAGATCACGAGGAGCACGTCGAGGAAGATCGACTGGAGCACGGTGCCGATCGTGAGCCCCATCGCATACGGCAGCCCCTTGGGGCCGAAGATGCGCAGCAGATGCGAGACGAGTCGCTGGATGGCGTTCATCTCGCTGAGCATCGAGCCGAGCAGCACGCCGAAGGTGATGAGGAGGCCGACCTCGGCCATGATCTCCCCGAAGCCGCCGGTGATCGTGCCGATGGTCTCGGTCGGCGGATGCCCCGTGGCTAGTCCCAGGTAGAGGGAGCCGATCACGAGGGCGACGGCGGGGTTCAGCCGGAAGCGCGTGATGAGCACGACGACGCCGAGGATGGCGATCGCCGTGTGGATGATCGTGATGATCTCTGACGTCATTGTCGTCCAATCGAGGTGGGGTCTCGCGCGGTCTCGGCCTCGCTGGGGGAGAACAGGAGTTGCTTGGCCTGGGACCGCGTCTGGCTTACATTATGTGCATGAACTCATTATGTAAGCAAGAGCCCGTATCGTGACCCGCAGCGAACAGCTCCTCGTCTCGGTGCCGACCCCCGCCCTCGCGGCCTCGATCACGCAGCTCGAGATCGCCGCCAGCCTCGAGTGCATCACCTGGGATCTGACGACGCCGTCACCCGCCCCGCACATCGACCTCGTCGTGCTCCCCTATCAGCAGGACCCGAGCCTCACCGCGAGCCTCGGGCGCACGACGACGCGACTCGTCCAGGCCCAGACGATCGGGTACGAGGACGTGCTCGCCCACCTGCCCGCTGGTCACACGGTTGCCAACGCGCGCTCCGTGCACGAGGCCTCGACGGCCGAGCTCGCACTCGGGCTCACGCTCGCGTCGCTCCGCCGCATCCCCGAGTACACGACGGCGGGGCAGCGGCACGTGTGGCACCAGCAGCCCGGCCAGAGCCTCGCCGACCGCACGGTGGCCATCGTCGGACACGGCGGCGTCGGCAAGGCCATCGAGCATCGACTGAGCGGCTTCGAGGCGAACGTGCTCCGGTTCGCGCGCTCCGCCCGCGGAGCCGATGGCGGGCCCGACCGCGTGCACCCCATCTCGAGCCTCGAGGCGCTGCTCCCCGGGGTAGACGTGGTGATCCTCACGGTGCCGCTGACCGACGAGACCAGACACCTCGTCGATGCGAGCTTCCTCGCCGCGATGCGACAGGGGTCGCTCCTCGTGAACGTCGCGCGCGGACCAGTCATCGACACGGAGGCGCTCATCGCCGCGCTCGAGGCCGGCCGCATCCGGGCCGCCCTCGACGTCACCGACCCCGAGCCGCTGCCGCCGGGGCACCGGCTCTGGGATCTCGACGGCGCACTCATCACCCCGCACGTCGGGGGCGCTTCCTCGGCGATGCATGCGCGCATGGTCGCACTCATCGACCGCCAGCTGCGCGCGCTTCTGGCCGGCGAGGCGCCGGAGAACGTCGTGGCGCACCCATGACGGCGGGAAGCGAGCACGCTCGGCGTCGCCGGCCCGGCTGACCTCCTATCGCCAGCGCGGCTCGAGGAAGCCGAGCGCCACGAGCTCGCGCACGTCGGGCACGAGGCTCGCGCGCAGGGCCTCTTCCTCGACATCGACGAGCGATGCGATGGCGGTGACGATCTGCGACCCGACGAGCTCCCCGTCGCACACCGACACGAAGCCGGTGAGTTCCGTCGACATCGACATGGTGCGGCGGAACCCCGCGCCCTGGCGGAGCATGATGATGCTCGGGTCCTCGTCGCCTGGCCGCGAGTGGCGCTCCTCGGTCACGTCGGCGGCCACGACGAGCGGCTCGTCGAAGAGCTCGTCGTCGTCGACCCCGCGCAGCCAGGTGATGGCCTCGAAGCCGTCGCGGATGTGCGCGGCGAGCGGGTGGCCGAGCGCGTGCGTGAGGTGCTCGAAGCGGCGCAGCGGACCGCCGACGGCGCCCTCGTGGGTGCGGCGGAGGAAGAACATGCCCATGCCGATGCGCTCGACATCGCGGCTCGCGAAGTCCTGCAGGTAGCGGCGGAAGGCGTGCTGCCAGCTCGAGAGCTCGGCGTTCTCAGCCGCATCCTTCAACCACATGTCGGCGTACTCCACCGGTGTCGCGTCCTCGCGCTGCACGACCCACAGGTCGACATCGTTCGCGGGCCACGTCTCGAGGCGCGAGTGCCAGTTGGCGTCGCCCTCCCGCACCTCCCAGTTGCCGAGCATGCAGGCGACGCCGCCCGGAGCGAGCACCGTGCCGAGGTCGCGCACGAGCCCCTCGACGATGCTGTCACCCGGCTTGCCACCGTCACGGTACGTGTACTGGTCGCTTCCGCCTTCGCCCTCGCGTCGGGGCGTGATGACAAACGGCGGATTCGACACGAACAGGTCGAAGTGCTCGCCGGCGACGGGCTCGAGCATGTTTCCGAGGCGCAGGCTCACGCGGTCCTCGAGGCCACCGGCGGCGATGCCGAGCGCCTCGGCGTTGAGCAGCAGGTTGAACTTCGCGAACGCGAGGGCGCGCTCCGAGATGTCGGTCGCGACGACGTGCCTGGTGTGAGCGAGCAGGTGCATGGTCTGCACGCCCATGCCGACCCCGAGGTCAAGCGCGCGGGCGACGGGTTCCCGCGGGGTGAGCTGGGCGAGCAGCGTCGTCGCCGGCCCGATGCCGACGACGTGGTCGCGGCGCAGCGGCTGGTCGCGGCCGAGCTGCACACCGCCGAGGTCGGAGGCGACCCACATCTCGACGCTGCCGTTGACGCCCTCGCTCGCGTACGGGCGCACGTCGACGAGTGCGACCACGAGCTCGTCCGCGAGCTCCTCGGCGCTGGCCTCCTGAGCCGACTCCGTGGGGCTCCGGCGCGGGACGCGAGCAACGAGGCGGGCCGCGAGCAACTCGTCGAGTGCCGGGACGTCGCCCGCCTCGACGGTCTCCGCGAGCACGAACAGGCGGATGAGCGCGGAGAGCGCGTCGTCCGGCTCACGCGAGAGGGCGAACGACGCAGGCTCGAGCAGGTCACGGTGCAGCGCATCCGCCGCTTCGGCCCCCAGACGCGACTCGACCCCGTCGACGGTGAAGCCAGCGCCGGCGAACGTCACCGCGAGCGCGCGGAGCAGCGCCTCGTCGGTGCTGTCGGGGGCGTCGCTCGGGTCGTCGAACGTGAAGTCGTCAGGAGTGGAGGCGGAAGAGGCATGGCGCGCGTGGGAAGTCACCCGTCAATTATGCGGATGTGCACCGACAGCCGCGCGCGGCTCCCAGGCTGCCGGGTCGCGCAGCTCCGCGATCGCCTCGATCGTGCGGATCCGCACTTCCACGTCGTGCGTCGTGGCGGCGAGGATCACCTCGTCGGCCCCCGTGCGCTCGATGAGGCGGTCGATGCCGTCGGCGACCATCTCGGGGGTCCCGACAAGCTGCGTGCCGGTCGTCGCGTCGTAGAGGGAGCGGTCCTGCATCCGGTCCGCGTACGCGGCGGCGCCCTCTGGCGAGAGGACCCTCGTAGGGCGGCCGAACCGGATCTGATGCATGGCCGCCCTGCTGGGGAGCGCGAGGCGGGTGGCCTCCTCGACCGTCTCCGCGGCGATCGCGGAGACCGACACCATGAAGTGCGGTTCGGCGAGCACGGGCGACGGCACGAAGTGGTCGCGGTAGTGGTCGGCGGCGGCCTTGGGGTCTGCGTGCATCGCGAAGTGGTGCGCGAAGGTGTACGGCAGGCCGAAGGCGGCGGCCAGCTCTGCCCCGTAGAGGCTCGAGCCGAGGAGCCAGATCTGGGGGTTCGTCACCGCGCCCGGGCTGACTCGGAGGCGATTGAGCACCTCACGGTCGTGCTCCGCCCTCACGTCGCCCAGATAGCCCATGAGCTCGAGCACGTCGTTGGGGAACTCGTCGACGCGATCACGGGAGAGATCGCGACGCATCGCGGCGGCGGTGAACGGGTCGGTGCCGGGCGCGCGGCCCAGTCCGAGGTCGATGCGCCCGGGGTAGAGCGACTCGAGGGTCGCGAACTGCTCGGCGATGACGAAGGGTGCGTGGTTCGGCAGCATGACGCCGCCCGAGCCGAGGCGGATACGCTGCGTGCCCGCGCCGAGGGCCGCGAGCAGCACGGGCGGTGTCGTCGAGGCGACGAGTTCGGTGTTGTGGTGCTCGGCGACCCAGTAGCGGTGGTACCCGAGCTCGTCGGCTCGCCGCACCAGGCGGGCGGATGCGGCCACGGCGTCGGCACTCGACTGCCCTTCGGCGACGGGGATGAGGTCGAGCACGGAGAGCGTGGGCGTTCCTGGCATGGTCGGGGCAACGCGCACCATCCGGCCGCTATTCCTGGATGGCCTCGGCAGCCTCACGGGGAGAAGTCCCCACCACCGGGGTTTTCGGCAGGTTCGCGGCCTGAGTGTCGGTGGCTCTGCGTAGCATGACAACGAACGGCATACCCAGCGTGCCGAAGGAGACCCCATGACCCGACACCGTCGCCGACCACGGGCTCTGCTCGCGAGCATCGGCGCGCTCGCTGCGGTCGCCTTGCTCGCGGGGTGCTCGGTGAGCGCGACGGCGACTCCCTCGGCAAACGGGTACGACGCCGTCGACGCGCCCATCGAGGGCGGCACGGTCAGCCTGCGCGACTCGTTCGAGTCCTCGGCGCAGGAATCGCACGACTTCTGGTCAGACCCCGACATGTTCAAGAACGCCGAGGGCTTCGACTACACGGCACCAGACAACGGCATCACGGTCGGCGTCGGCGACCCGGCGACCGGCGCGTTCGTCCCGCCGACCACCCCGGTGCCCGCTGCCGAGTCGGCGAACGGCTACGGAGATGTCTCGGAGGCGGTGCCCTACGACCGTGCCGGGCTCGGCGCATCCACCTTCGGTCGCCTGTACATGTCGTTCGCGAGCGGTCTCGCGGTGTGCTCGGCGACGGTCGTGAACTCCGGCGAGCGCAACATCGTCGTCACGGCGGCGCACTGCCTCGTCGACTTCGAGAGCAACAAGGCCATCGCGAGCAACGTCGTCTTCATCCCCGGCGACCGCGGCGACGGGGCCGAGCAGCCGTACGGTCGCTGGGCAGCCACCGACTACAGCATCCCGCAGCACTTCCTCGACAACGCCAACTACGGCGACCAGGGCGTGTACGGGGAGGGCTGGAACAACGACTTCGCGTTCCTCGTGATGGAGGAGAAAGACGGCAAGCGCATCCAGGACGTGACGGGCGGGCAGGGCATCGCCTTCGGGGTCCCGGCCAAGGCGATCACGCAGGTCGGCTATCCGAGTGCGAGCCCCTACGACGGCTCTGAGGAGTACATGTGCGCCTCCAGCCAGTGGCGGGAGGGCTCAGCAGGCGGATACACCCACATGTGCAGCATGACGCCGGGAGGCTCGGGTGGGGCCTGGCTCGTCTACTACGACACGGCGATCGGGGCCGGCTACGTCGCCGCAACCTCGTCGACCGTCCTCTCGTCGGCGAACCCGCCGTTCCGGTGGGAGGGCTCGGTGCTCGGCCAGACCGCGCTGTCGCTGTACAACGAGCTCGGGGGGTCCTGATGCGCACCCAACGCCTCATCGCAGGTGCGACCGCGCTGCTCGTCGGGCTCGTGCTCTCCGGGTGCGCGACGACAACCCCGACAGCGGTCGCGAACCACGAGGCGAAGCTCGAGTACCACGCCGACACCGGCGCGGAGCTGCTCGGCGACTCCCTCGTCGAGGGCCTCGCCAAGGTCGAGAATTTCTCCGCCACCGCCTACACGCACGGCAAGGCCTCGACCGGGGCGACGCTCAGCACACAGCACGAGACGAGCGTGGTCGGCGCGTCCTACGTCACGAAGGAGTCGACCGCCGAGGCGGGAACCTCCATCGACGAGGTCCACATCGCTGGCAGCGACTACACCTACTACCTCTTCGGCAGCGCGTACACGACGGTCGTCTCGACCCCGTGGGCACGCCTGCCGATGGGCGACCTCGACCGCGCGAACGACCCGCAGCGCACGTGCATCCTCGGCACCGTCATCTACATGTGCAATCTGGTGAAGGCATGGCAGCTGTCGAAGGAGAGCAACGGCGAGGAGCTTCCCGAGAAGCTCGAGGTCTCGGCAGATGGCAGCAAGCACTTCACGTCGGCGGTCACGTTCGACTCGCTCGAGGAGGCCGGGCTGTACACGCTGGGCGACGACCTCCGCTCGCAGCTCAGCGACGACGAGCTCGGCACGCTGCTCCCCCTGCACGTGTGGGTCGGCACGGATGGCATCGTGCAGAAGATCGAGGTGAACGGCACGATGGATGCGGCATCGCTCGACGTCGAGGTGCAGTTCGGATTCGAGATCACGGGCACGCCGACTGCCGACGATCTGCCGGATGACCCCGCGTCGCTCGCGCCCCAGTACGTGACCAATGTGACTGCAGATCAGGCGAGCGCGTTCTGGGATGCGATCGGGAACGCGAGAACCGGCTAGGCCGGGCCCGCTCATGCACGTCGCAGCAAGCAAGCTGGAGGAACCACGATGACCTTCCCACCGCAGGGCGGCCCGCAGAGGCCGCGCGACCCCAACGATCCGCGCGACCCGCAGCAGGGGCAGCAGGCTCATCGACCGCACGGGCCCGGCCAGGGGTCGGGGCCGGAACAGCATTACGGTCAGAACCAGAACCAGAACCAGAACCAGGGCCAGGGCCAGAACCAGCAATATGCGCCGGGCCAGCAGGGTCAGGGCCAGCAGCCGGCACAGCATCAGCAGCCTTCCCAGTACGGCCAGCCGTACCCCCAGCCCGGGTACCCGGCCGCATCGGCGACGCCAGGTGCGAGCAACGCCGGTCAGGTCGGCCAGACCAGCCAGACCGGCCAGTTCGGGACGGCGTCAGGCGCGAGGTCAACCCCCAGCGCGTACGGTCCCGGCGCTCACGCGGCATCGGCGTCCGGCTTCGGGCCTGGAGCCGACTCCGGGTACGGCTCCGGGTATGGCTCCGGGTATGCGACCCCGAACGCCGCCTACGGTGTTCCGAGCGCCACCTACGGGGCGCCAGCTCCCGCATCCTCGACACAGCAGGGCTTCGGCTACCAGCAGCCGCCGGTTGGCTACCCAGGCTCAGTCACCCAAGGACCAGGCACCCAAGGGCCCGGCGTCCAAGGCCAGCAGTTCGGGCCAGGGCCAGGGCTGGCTCCGGCAGGCAAGCCGAAGCGCAACTCTCGTCTGCTCCTGATCCTCGCGATTCCCGTGGCGGCGCTCATCGCAGGTCTCGGTGGCTACTTCATCGGACAGAGCAACGGCAGCGTGCTCGCCGCGGAGCCGCTGCAGGCTGAGGTCACGCGCGTGCTGCAAGACGACTTCGGCCTCGTCGAGGTGACCGACGTCGTCTGCCCAGAGCAGGTCAAGGCCGATCAAGGCGCCGAGTTCCAATGCACGTTCACGTACGCCGAGCAGGAGCAGTCCGTGACCGTCACCGTCTCGTCAGCCGACGGCCAGGTCGTCGTCGGCGCCCCGGAGTAGCCCGGCAGGGGAAACTCCACCCGCACCCCGCACTCACACGGGCGCGCGCGCCAGCACGAGCACCGGCGACCGGCGCCAGAACGCCTACCGAGAGCCTCCGGGTCCGACGATCGGCAGCGGCACCCCATTCACGAGCAGCTCGCACTCGGGCCGGTCCGCGACGGCGACGGCCACACGGGAGGCGAGATGCTCGGGCATCTCGGGCAGGGCATCCACGGGGAACCAGGCGACATCCACCGACTCGTCGTCGCCGACCGCCGCCTCCCCGGACACCCAGGAGCAGCGGAAGACCAGGTCGCAGTACTGGGCGCGGTCACCCGTCGCGTGCACGATCTTCGGCGAGACGCTGAGGCGCACGAGCCGCTCGACGCGGACTTCGACCATCGCCTCCTCGAGGCTCTCCCGCACGGCAGCCGTCGCCGGATGCTCGCCCGGGTCGACGATGCCCGTCACCGGGCTCCAGACCCCATTGTCGGAACGCCGCACGAGCAGCACCTCCTCACCGCTGGCAGCGGACACACCAGCGGGTGCCATCGCGGGGCGGATGATGACGGCAGTCGAACCAGCAAGCCAGAGCGGATGCTCCGGCCCGATCTTGGCGCGCAGCTCGGCGACGAACTCAGGAATGGGCATGGGCCCTATCCAACCGCAACTCCGAAGACGAGGCCGAGCACGTACGTCACGGCCGCGGCCCCGAAGCCGATGAGCAGCTGGCGTCCGGCGCGACGCCACGGCGGACCGCCAGACAGCACGCCGACGATGGCGCCCGTCGAGAGAAGCGCGACTCCGACGACCGCCGCGGACACCACCACGGCGGAGATCCCGCTCATTCCGAAGATGTAGGGAAGCACCGGGAGGAGCGCGCCGCCGGCGAAGAAGCAGAAGCTGGAGAGGGCCGCGGTCCATGCGGTACCGAGCTCCTCGTGCTCTTCCTCGGCGGACTGCAGCGAGATCGGGCCGGATTCCGGGTCGGCGCCCTGCAGCGCGAACACGCGGTGCGCGTAGCTGCGAGCCTCGTCCTCGCCCATGCCGCGGGCACGGTAGACGAGCTCCAGCTCGTTCGCGTTCACGTCGAGCCGCTGGATGGTCTGGGGAGTATCCGGGCTTGGCGTCGACGCCTCAAGGAGCTCACGCTGCGAGCGGACGGACACGTACTCGCCCGCCGCCATCGACAACGCTCCGGCGAGGAGCCCGGAGAGGCCCGTCGCGAGGATGATCACCGTGGGCGCACCGGTCGCGCCGATGCCGAGCACGAGGGCGAGGTTCGAGACGAGCCCGTCGTTGGCGCCGAACACCGCCGCCCGGAAACCGCCAGACATGCGGGAGCGGCTGCGCATTGCCAGGCCCCGCACGACCTCCTCGTGGATGCGCTCGTCTGCCGCCATCTCGGGGGTCGCGTCCGCTTCGCGCTCGTACGGCGAACGTGACTCTGCTCGCTGGATGAGCGCCAGCACGAAGAGAGAGCCGAAGCGGCGCGCGAACCAGCCGAAGAGGCGCGTGCCGAGTTGTGCGCGCACCCCGCCGTCGCCCGCCGGGCCGAGGAGGCTCAGCCAGTGCTCCTCGTGCCGCACCTCGGCGCTCGCGAGACCCAGCAGGATCTCACGCTCCTCGCCCTCGCGCTTCGCCGCGAGGTCTCGGTACACGGACCCTTCGGCGCGCTCATCGGCGAGGTAGCGGCGCCAGCGGCGAATGTCGGCAGCGCTCGGCTCGCGGGAGAGATCCCCGGTTCCGGGCCCGCGCTGCGGCTGCGGGGGTGGTGTCTGCGGCATGGGCCATGCATCCTTCGTGGGGACGCCTCGAGCCCGAATGGAGCACGGGCATCGTTGACAACGTTGCCCCAACGCTACGTGCGCACGCCCCGGTTTCCGCAACCTCGCAGAGAAGTTCGGCGCACCGGAGCGGAGCGCCTCGCCGCCTTTCTCGAGCTACTCGCCGGCCGCGCCCGCCTCGGTGACCGAGACGTCGGCACGGGTGAAGTTCATGAACGACCTCGAAGCGGTCGGGCCGCGCTGCCCGAGGTAGCGGGAGCTGTAGATCGCGGAGCCGTAGGGGTGCTCCGCGGCACTCGAGAGCTGGAAGAAGCAGAGCTGGCCGATCTTCATGCCGGGCCAGAGCTTGATGGGGAGCGTCGCGACGTTCGACAGCTCCAACGTGACGTGCCCCGTGAAGCCGGGGTCGATGAATCCGGCTGTCGAGTGCGTGAGCAGCCCGAGCCTGCCGAGCGAGCTCTTGCCTTCGAGCCGAGCAGCGACATCGTCGCCGAGGGTGACGCGTTCGAACGTGGAGGCGAGCACGAACTCGCCTGGGTGCAGCACGAACGGCTCGTCTGGCTTCGACGTGACCAGCCTCGTCAGCTCCGGCTGCTCCTCTGCCGGGTCGATGAACGGGTACCTGTGGTTGTCGAACAGCCGGAAGTACCTGTCGAGGCGCACGTCGATGCTCGAGGGCTGCACGAGCCCGGGCTCGTACGGCTCGAGGCCGATACGGCCCGCTTCGACGCCCTGCTTGATGTCGCGATCGCTGAGAAGCACGTCGTCAGCCTAGTTGGTCGGCGGATGCGCGAGGCTAGGCTGATGACGTGAGCAGAAACGTGTGGACCGTCATCGGCGTCATCGTGGCCGTCGTGATCGCGTGGTGGCTCGTCGACGTGCTCTTCCACTTGGCCTGGATGGTGGCTCGACTGAGCATCGTCGCCGTGGTTGCCGTCATCGTGTTCTTCGTCATCCGCGCGCTCGTCGCCAAACGCGACTGAACCCGACCGGCGCGGTGCCGGTCGGGTTCAGAGTGTCAGCGCAGACCCGCGCGCTCGGGAGCGCAGCCTCAGGCTGGGATGACGTTCGCCTCGAGCTCCTCGGCCGCCCCGTCAGGCGCGGTGAACGCGCGACGCTCGCGAGGATTGGTGGGAGTGTTCGGCATGTTCGGTGGGGTGTTGTCGTTGAGCGGCGTGTACACGTTCGTGCCGATCTTCCGCCGGAACGCGAGCTCGACGCCATCCACCGTCACGTATCTGTCGACGTAGAGGGAGGGCGCCCGGCCGTCGAGCTGAGCGAAGCCGCTGAAGTACATGTCGCTGACGAGGTTCGTGACACCCTCCGTCGGCACGATGGTGCGCAGGTAGGTCATCTGGTAGCTCACGTGCCTGCCCTCAGGGAAGTCGTGTGTGCCGATCGGGTCGAGATTGCTCCAGGATGAGGAGATGCCCGGCGACCATGAGCTCGGACCGGGAAGATAGTGCACCACGATTCGCGTGCCCGTGATGACAGAACTGCTTGTTGTGTGCGTCACCCAGAGCCCGTACGCCCCGTACTCGTGATCCCTACCAGGGTTTCCCGTGATGGTGTATTGCTCTATACCGGAGCCCGGTAGGCCGAAGGCGATCCACCCGTTCAGACCCGGCGGCTGCGCCGGTATCTCTGAGCTCGCCTGGGCTGGAGCGGAGACCGCGATGGCGATCGTCGGCAGCGCCCACGCCGCCGCGGATGCGACCGCCCGTCGACTCGGCCCCTGTTTTTCGGCGCGCAGAATATCGCTCATGTTTCCCCCTGGAAGTGTCAAGCAGTGAACCGAGATTCCCCCACGTCGGTCCCACTGCAGCGTGCGGTCCACAATGACAGATCTGGAATTGGACCGCAACATTTCGGCGAGTCCGACAGGTACCCGAGGCGAGCCCTCACGGCCGCGCCGCCACCACCCCCAGGTGGCTTCGTTGTACGATGGTGGAGTTCATCGCCCCGGGGTGCTGAATACGCGGATGTAGTTCAATGGCAGAACTTCAGCTTCCCAAGCTGATAGCGCGGGTTCGATTCCCGTCATCCGCTCCACGAAAAAGGCCAGGCCGGTCGCTGGACGCGACCTGGCCTGGCCCTTTCTCTTGCCGCGGTCAGCTCTCGCCGCGACCCGTCTTCTGCTGGAGGCGGTCGATATGCTCCGACGCCTCGGCTTTTGTGATGTCCGCAGGGATCTCTTCGCCAGCCTCGCGGGCAAGCGTGTCGAGGTAGCTGCGCTGCGCGCCGGTCATCGGCTCGTCGCCGGTGACCCAGTTCGAGGGGTCCTTCTCCGTGCCGTTCTCATCGGGCTCGGTTGCTCCGAGCATTTCACCTTCGTGTGTCTCTGCCATACCGGCGAGAGTATGCGGCTCGCCTGGCTGGCGACCCGACGAATCCTGGGAAGATGTGTTCGAACCCGAGCGCCCTCGATGCCACACGGTGGTAGGTATCAGAAGTCGGCGATGACCAGCTTCTTCATCTGCATCATGTGCTCGTAGCCATCCGGTTTCGCCATGAGCTCCCCCATGTTCGTGGGCACGATCTGCCAGCTCACTCCGAACCTGTCCACCAGCCAGCCGCATTGCTCGGCTTCCGGGACGGCGCTCATCGCGCTCCAGTAGTGGTCGATCTCCGCCTGGTCGGCGCAGTCGACCTCGAGTGAGACGCCGCAGTCGAAGCCGAACTCCTGGCCGGCCCCGTTGTCCATCGCGACGAACCACTGCCCGGCGAGCTGGAAGTCGGCGTACATGACGGCACCCGCCGGAGCGGGACCCGAAGGCGCCGGGTACTCGGCGATCGTGCCGATGCGCGCATCCGGGAACAGGGAGACGTAGAAGTCGATGGCCTCGCGCGCCCTGTTCTGCGCCGCTCCGCCGAAGAGCAGACTCGGCACGATGAACGGCCGGGCCTCGTCGGCCGTGCTCAGCCCGGCGGGATCGACGAACATGAGCTGCCAGCTCACGCCGTAGCGGTCCTCGACCCAGCCGTAGTGCGGGCTGAAGGGGTACTCCTGCAGCGGCATGAGCACCTTGCCGCCATCGCTGAGCGCAGTCCAGAGCTTGTCGAGGCTCGCTCGCACCGACGCCGCGTCGCCGCCGAGCACGCGCGGGTCGAAGTTGAGCATGAACGAGACCGACGGGTTCGGCCTGAACTGGTCGCCGGCGTTGATGAGCGTGAACCGGTACTCGTCGATCTCCACGCCCACGACGAGCGGCAGGCCCGCGAAGTCCTTCTGGAAGTCGAGGAGGTCGGTCTCGGGGTATCGGGCTTCCACGGACGTCGTCGTCTTGGGGAAGCTGGAAGCGTAGAACTCGCCGGCCTCTTCGGCATTCTTGTTGAACCAAAGGTTCGGGATGATCTTCTGCATGACTCGCTGCTCCTGCACGCGTCGGTCGATCTGAGCCCGGTCGGGCCCACTCGCAAAATTACTCCCGACCCCCGACAACGGCGGCGAGCCTCGTGCTCGAGTGGGAGCGAACACCCAGGGTTCGGCTACTGCAGACCCGCGGTGAGTCTCGCAAGATTGTCGAGGACGGTCGAGCGCAGCGGCTGCTTCCGCCACTCGAACATCGTCAGCTCTCGTGACTGCTCGCGGTAGTCCTGCTGCACCTCTCGGAGGTCCTCCACGAAGTCCGAGCTGCGCACCATGAGCGACACCTCGAAGTTCAGCGAGAAGGAGCGCATGTCCATATTGGACGACCCGATGACGGCAACCTCGTCGTCGATCGTGAAGTGCTTGGCGTGCAGGATGGTCGGCGACTTGTACATCCAGATGCGCACCCCCGCGAGCAGCAGGGCCTCGTAGTAGGAGCGCTGCGCGTGGTAGACCATGGCCTGGTCGCCGATCTCCGAGACGAACAGCTCGACGACCACCCCTCGTGCCGTCGCGGTCGTGATGGCATACAGCATCGACTCGTCCGGAACGAAGTAGGGGCTCGTGATGATGATCGACTTCTGGGCGACGTAGAGGAGGTTGAGGAAGAGGCGGAGGTTGTTCTCGCTGGGATACCCGGGGCCGCTCGGCACGATCTGGCAGTCCATCCGCGCTTCCTGCGGCATCGTCTCGACGTCGGTGAGGTCTTCCGGGATGATCGTTCCCGACTCCGAGTACCAGTCGGTGATGAAGACGGCGCTGACGGCGTGCACGGCCGGCCCCTCGAGGCGGACCATGAGGTCGTGCCAGTGGAGGCCGCGGCGGATGTTGCCGCGTTTGTTGTACGTCGAGTCGACGACATTCTGCGAGCCGAGGTAGGCGGAGTTGCCGTCGACGATGAGGAGCTTGCGGTGGTTTCGCAGGTCTGGCCGCTGGTACTCGCCGCGCCAGGGGCGGACGGGGAGCATGTAGTGCCACTCGGCGCCGGCCCGCTCGAGGGCCTTGAGCCGCGACAGCGTGTGCTTGCGGTAGCCGGGCACGCGGATGGAGGCGATGTGGTCGAGCAGGATGCGAACGCTCACGCCTCGGGCGACCGCTCGGTCGAGAGCATCGAAGATCGGCAGCGTGGTGTGGTCGCAGGCGAGGATGTAGAACTCGACATGCACCCACTTCTCTGCCGTATCGATCTCGGCGGCCATCGCGACGATGGTCTCCTCGTAGTCGCCCTGCAGGACGACCTCGTTGTCGCTGATGAGGGGGATGGCCGTGTACGTGCGGTTGAGGGCGACGACGGAGTCGAACCAGGCCGGGTCGCTGTGCTTGGTCGGCTCGACCTCGACGCTCCCGACGGCCATGTTGATGAAGGTCGTGACCTCCTGCTGGCGCTCCATGCGCTTCGTGGGGAGACGGAAGCTGCCGAGGAGCAGGAACGCGATGACGCCGACGTACGGGATGAGGAAGATCGCCATGAGCCAGGCGATGCCGACGCTCGGCTTCCGATTGCGTGGCACGACGATGATCGCGATGACTCGGATGATCAGGTCGATGATCGCGAAGATGAAGCCAGCGCTGATCGTGATGTGCGGGATCTCGGCCATCGGGTCTCCTCGGGGTACTAGGGGACAGCGTAGGCCAAGGGATGCGCGTGAGCGGGACGTGCATCCACGCCCAGAACTTGTTGCACTTTCCGCGATTAGTGCAATACTGCACTAGTGACTGATAGTGCAATGAATCTACGGGCTCGCAAAATGGCGCGGACGAGCCGCGACATCTCGTCGATGGCCCGACGCCGCGCCCTCGATGTCGGCCTTCCCGGCTTCACGATCGAGGAGCTCTGCGAGCAGGTCGGCATCTCCCGAAGGACGTTCTTCAACTACTTCGCCTCGAAGGAAGACGCCGTTCTCGGCATCTCGGCCCGACGAGACACGACCCACCTCGACGAG
Organism: Pseudoclavibacter sp. RFBI5; assembly: GCF_002931395.1. Lineage (NCBI taxonomy): Bacteria > Bacillati > Actinomycetota > Actinomycetes > Micrococcales > Microbacteriaceae > Pseudoclavibacter > Pseudoclavibacter sp. RFBI5. Next base: position 54,609 of record NZ_PSYA01000012.1, read on the forward strand.
CGCTTCGTGGCCGGCGGCGACCCCGGGAGCGAGCAGCTGAGCCCTGACCTCCTCGAAGCGCTGACACACCTGGCACTCGAGCGGTGGCGCGAGTCCGACCCGGAGCCGAACTCGGGCGACATCCGCGAAGTCATGGCCGTCATCGACCAGGAGCCGAAGCTCTTCAAGCGGGTGCTCGAGCACATGTCGAGCGACGAGAAGCGAGACGTCGCCCTCGTCGAGCGTCGAGAGGGGCTCCCGACCGGGGACCTTCGCGCCTCCGCAGCCGTGCAGCTCCTCATGTCCATCATGCGGGCGAGTGCCTTCGAGTTCTTCACGACGGACAACACCGACGACATGGAGACGGTCGTCTCCAGACGCGTCGCCGCCATGCGCGCCGTAGTGCAGCGCTGAGGGCGGCGCCTGCCCCCTCGTCTCGGCCACGCCTCCTCCCGCTCCCCAGCCTTCCTCTCTCCCCCACCCTTCTCTCCCTCCCCTCTTCTTCCCGCACCGCACTCCTCGAACGGACCCACGCATGACCACCAGTGCACCGGCGCCAGCTGCGCCGCAGTTCCTGCTCACGAAGCGCAGGATCTGGACCATCTTCGGCGCCCTCATCGCCGGCATGCTCCTCTCGAGCCTCGACCAGACGATCGTCTCGACGGCGATGCCGACGATCGTGGGCGAGCTCGGCGGGGTCGACCACCAGGTGTGGATAACGACTGCCTACCTCCTCGCAACGACCATCGTCATGCCGATCTACGGCAAGTTCGGTGACGTGCTCGGGCGACGGAACCTCTTCCTCATCGCGATCGCGATCTTCACGCTCGCGTCGGTGGGCTGCGCCTTCGCGGACAGCTTCTGGGCGTTCGTGGTGTTCCGCGCCATCCAAGGCCTCGGCGGCGGCGGGCTCATCATCCTGTCGCAGGCGATCATCGCCGACATCGTGCCGGCCAGCGAACGCGGCAAGTACCTGGGCCCGCTCGGCGCGGTCTTCGGGCTCTCGGCCGTCGGTGGCCCACTGCTGGGTGGCTACTTCGTCGACCACCTGACGTGGCAGTGGGCCTTCTACATCAACATCCCGGTCGGCATCGCGGCGTTTGTCATCGCCGTGGTGGCGCTGAAGCTGCCGAGCAAGAAGGCGACGAAGCGCATCGACTACCTCGGCGTGCTCTTCTTGTCTGCTGCGACGACCTGTCTCATCTTCTTCACCGACTTCGGTGCGGATGCGCAGCACGGGTGGGCGTCGATGGTCACGTGGGCGTGGGGCCTCGGCCTCCTCGTGGCGGCGGCGATGTTCGTCTTCGTCGAGTCGCGCGCGGAGGATCCGATCATCCCGCTGGGTCTCTTCAAGAACCCGATCTTCGTGAACGCGACGGCCATCGGCCTGACGCTCGGCATCGGCATGTTCGCGGCGATCGGCTTCGTCCCGACGTTCTTGCAGATGTCGTCTGGCACGTCGGCCGCAGCCTCTGGACTGCTCATGCTGCCGATGATGGCGGGCCTCATGGGCACGTCCATCGCTTCGGGAATCCTCATCTCGAAGACGGGGCGGTACCGCATCTACCCGATCGTGGGCACGGTGCTGACCGGTCTCGCGATGGTTGCGATGACCACGTTGACGGCGGATACGCCCATCTGGCTCATCTGCGTGTTCCTGTTCTTCTTCGGGGCTGGGCTCGGGCTCATCATGCAGGTTGTCGTCTTGGTCGTTCAGAACGCGGTACCAGCGGCCGAGATCGGCACGGCGACGAGTACGAACAACTACTTCCGTGAGGTTGGGGCAGCACTCGGCACGGCGGTGTTCGGCGCGATCTTCACGACGCGACTGACGGAGAACCTCACCTCGGTCTTCACGGCGAGCGGCGCCAGCCCGGCTGACGCGGCGACGGCGACCTCGACGATCGACCCGCAGACGCTCTCGCAGCTGCCGGACGAGGTACGGGACGGGATCGTCACGGCCTACGCCGACGCTCTGGCTCCCGTCTTCTGGTACCTGGTGCCGTTCATCGCACTCGCGTTCCTGCTCTCGCTCTTCCTGAAGCAGATCCCCCTCTCTGATGTTGCCGGGCTTGTGGCTCGTGGCGAGGCGGTCGGCGGGGAAGAGGCGGAACAGCTCGACGCGGCGGCTCGGGAGAGTCGGGAGAGCCACGAGGCGGGCGATGGTGCCACCCCGAGCGTGGATTCGACCCGGCTCAACTCAAACGGGCCGAGGAGCCGCGACTAGCGGGGTGCCGTCGAGAACGCGCGCGCCGCGCGGAGGGCCGCCTCGACGTGCATCCCCTCGAAGGGGAGGACCGCAGTGAGCGCCTCTGCGGTGAGGTCCGGGCCCAGCTCGGCGCCTCGCCGGACGGCTTCCGCGTCGACCTGCTCGGGGGCTGATTCCGGGTCGTCGAGGTCCATGACGGCACCCTCGAACCAGTCGGCGGCGGCGGCGAGCATCTGCTCCTCACTGAGCACGGGGAGCAGATGCCGGTCGAGTCCGTCGGCGACGCCGTGGTCAACGGCGCGCCAGGCGTCCCCCGCGTTCTCGCGCCAGTAGACGAATCCGAGCCAGGGCTGCTCCCCGCCTGCCACCCAGCGGCGTCCCGATTCTGAGGTGACGGCGGCTTCGGCGTGCGCCACTCCCCACTCGGGCATGCCGGTGATGAGGTCGAAGCCCCGCCTGTACGTCTCGGAGTGGTCCCGGTCGATGCCAGCAAGGACGGCCCGGCCGTCGGGGAGCGGGGTGAGCCGAGCCCAGCTGCCACCCCCGTCGGAGTAGAACCAGCCGTGCTCGTCGGCGCGGGAGTTGTCGCCACCCTCGCCGAGGATCGCGGTCTCGATGGCCGCAGCGAGCGCCCAACGCCCCCTGATTACCTCGATGGTGGGGAACTGCCGAGTTCGGAATGCTGTCATGCGCTCATCTTTCCAAGCACCTCCTCGGCACTGCTGGGTGTTGCTTGGAACTGGACCGCGCGCGGTGTCTCGCGGATGCGCATGCGAGCCACCCTGGGTCCGGTTGCGGGTTCGACCTTCCACGTCCGGCTCTGCGCGGGCGAGATGGTGAGCCGACCCAGGTGCACTTCGTGGTGATGGAAGGTGCAGAGCGCGATGCCGTTGCTCGTGTCGGTGCGTCCGCCTCTCGACCACGGGATGACATGGTGGATCTCGACGGTGTCGAAAGGGAGCTCGCACGCGGGCGCTCTGCACCCACCGTCCCGGGCGAAGACCGCTCTCCGTTGAGCCGGGCTGAAGAGTCTTCGCTTGCGGCCGAGCTTGAGGACTTCGCCGTCGTCGTCGACGAGCGCAACCCGGATGATGCCATCGCAGAGGATGCGCAGGGCCGCCTCGACCGGGACAGCCTCGCCGCTGTGCTCGAGCCGCGAGATGTCCGCCAGCGTCTCGGCGGCTCCCGCGAGACCGGCCCGCGTGACGGTCATGACCAGGGTGGGCGCTTCGCCGCCGGTCCGGGGCGCGCGTGGGGACTCGGCATGCTGAGCGAAGACCGAGACGAGCGCGTCGATGCGTCGCTGAGAGAAGCTGCGATCGTCCCGGATCTGCGGCTCCTCCTGAGGAGCGAGGGTGCCGCTGGGCTCGTCGCCTGCTTCGCACGCGTGGTCGCGCCGCGGCGAGAGATACGCGTCGAGGACGCGCATGATGGTCTCGCCCTGCTCCGGGGTCGCGAGGAGCCTGCCCTGCACCATGCCGTCAGCGTGACGGGTGAAGGAGAGTCCTCGCTTCGCGGCTTGACGTTCCGCGTTGGGCTCCGCGCCGTCTGGGTCGAGGAAGGCCACCCACACGGCGGCCTGCTTGGCCAGACGCTCCGGCGACGCCGGCTCGTCGTCCTCCTGGGTGAGCCCGCACGCGGCCTGGACGAGCTCGTACTCTGCGCGATCGAGGTCGCCGATATCGACGCTGCCGCCCGCTTCGCGCAGCCCTGCGACGATCGCCGACGCCTGCGAGAGCGTCACCCGCCCTTCCGCGACCGCGACCGCGACCTGGCTCCGTGTGGGCCGAAGCGCCTCGCCCGTCATGCTGATGCGCTCGCGCGTCGCCTCGGCGACCTCGCGAAGCTTGGCCGCCTCGGCTCGGCGAAGGCCGAAGGTCTGCCGCACGGCCTCGTGCACGGACCGGTACCCACCCCGACGCACCAGAGAACCAGAGAAGGCCACCGGCGTGATCTCGTCTCGCCCGAGCAGCTCGGCCGTCATCTCCAAGATCGTCGCGTCGAGCATCCGCTTGCGAGCGGCCAGCTCTTCGAACGCGGCGAAGAACTCGGCGTCGAGCACCGACGAGACGGGCTGTCGCCCGTCGACCAGCGCCGTGACGACGGCCGTGGCTGCGATGCCGGACTCTCGCTCGACAGCAGCAACGCTCGCCGGTAGACCCGCGAGGACTCCAGCACCAGCACCAGCACCAGCTACTCCACCCAATGCGTGTTCGTCGTCGCCCATCGAATCCCCCCTCATTGTCCCGGCACCCTCCACCCAAGGCATTTCTGCCTGCGGATTCACGTGCCGAGCTGGCTTCCCCCGAAGCCAGTCCCAGCCTATCGTGCATCGAACGTATATTCGTGCTCTGTGGAGAAATCCCACGTCACAGAACAGTAACCGGACGCTGGAATCACCAGCCACGCAGGCGAGCCCGCGCGCCTCCCAGCACACCTTCGACGCTACTTCTGGCCGCCGACATTCGGCGGGCGAGAGCACCCCGCGGGTACCCCGTCCAAGCTGTGTTCCTCCCAGGGCGCGCGCGGGATACTCTTTCGATCACCTCTGCTTCACTTACCGCCCCTGCATCTCAGCGACTGGACGCATCCTTCCGTGGCTCCCACACTCTTCCCCTGGCTCGACCCTGAAACGATCATTCACGGTGCGGGCCCCTGGGCGCTTCTCGTCGTGTGCCTCATCGTGTTCTCGGAGACCGGCCTCCTCGTCGGCTTCCTGCTGCCCGGCGACACACTGTTGCTCATCACGGGCCTGCTCGCCTTCTACCCGGGCATCGGCTTCGACATCTGGTGGGTGTGCCTCGCCATCGGATTCGCCGCGTTCCTCGGCGGCGAGGTCGGCTACCTGATAGGGCGAAAAGCGGGGCCGAGGATCTTCGAGCGCAAGGAGAGCGGCCTCTTCAGCGTGAAGAACGTCGAACGGACCAACGCGTTCTTCGAGCGCTTCGGCGGCCTCGCGGTCATCATCGCCCGCTTCGTTCCTGTCGTGCGCACCTTCGCTCCGGTGGCCGCGGGCGTCGGCAAGATGGACTACCGCAAGTACACGATCTACAACCTCATCGGCGCGCTCATCTGGGGCGCCGGCCTCACCTTCGCCGGCTACCTCCTCGGCTATGTGCCGGTACTCGGCGACTTCATCCGCGAGTACATCGACGTGATCCTGATCGTCGCGGTGCTCGCGACCGTGGTGCCCACGAGCATCCACTACCTCCTGAACTCGCGGAAGTCCCGCCGCGAGGCGGAGCAGCGCAGCCGCGATGAAGCGAAGAACCTCTCGCTTGCACCGAAGGACTTCGACCAGAAGCTCGGCGACTGAGCGTCGGGATCGCGGCGCCAGCTGCCCCGGCGCAGTGTGGACTCCGCCGCCCCGCGAACCGCCGGTAACAAGGCATGCCACCCTCCCGCGAGACTCGATTCCGGGCGCTGACGGGCGCCTCGAACGCGACGTAGGCTTGCCTGCGCGGCATGCTCTGCCGCGTCTCTCGACGGCGTTGCAGTGAGGAGTTCGGTTCACGGATGAGCGGCATCTGGCGGTACCAGTCGACCTCGATCCCCCTCCGACTGGCGAACGCCGGAGCAGTTGTCGCCCTTCCCCTGCTTGCCGTCGAGCAGCTCGGGGACGTCGCCGTCGGCGGTTTCCTCGTCGCCGTCGCCCTCTTCCCGAGCGTCATCGCGGCACCGCTCGTTGGCGCCCTCCTCGACCGGATGCGCCGCCCGAAGCTGCTCCTCATCATCGGGGGGACGATCACGGCGGCCGCCTACCTCTTCGCCTCACAGCTGGGCACACTGCCGATCGGCGTCATCGCCGTCATCCTCGCGGTCGCCGGGTTCGTGACTCCCGCCTACATGGGCGGCCTCTCGAGTTTCGCGACCGACAACATCGAGCCGGCCAGGAAGGCCTACGCGCAGGACGCGCTCTCCTACACGATCGCCTCGGTGGGTGGTCCGGCGCTGGCGGCGCTCGCGATCCCACTGGCGGGCTCAGCACGACTCGCGATGGTGCTCCTCGCGAGCCTCGCCCTCATCGGGGCGGTGGCCGGGTTCGGCATCCGGATGCACGCGAAGAACGGCCCGGTGGAAGGCCTCGGGCGGACGATCGCTCGCGGCATGACGTACCTCGTCAAGCACAAGCCGATCGCGATCGTCACGATCGCCGGCACCGTCAGCCAGGTCGCCGGTGGCGCGCTCGGCATCGCCGCCATCGCCATCTCCCTGGAGCGGACCGGCTCCGAGGCGTCCGCCGCCTGGCTCGTCACCGCCTACGCGATCGGCGGCCTCGCCGGCGCCCTCTTCATGGCGGTCAGGACCTGGACCACCCGAGGCCCGGTCTGGGTCATGGGGATGGGCTTCGTCGCGACGGGCGTCTTCCTGCTCATCGCGGTGCCGGCTCTCCCGATCGGGTTCGCGTTCGCCGCTGTCCTCATCTCGGGTCTCTTCGCGGCACCGGCAAACGCCGCCATGATGCTGCTCCGCGACAAGGAGAGCAAGCCGAACGTGCGCTCGCAGGTCTTCACGATCGGCGCCGGCCTGCGGGTCACGGCGGCCGCCGTCGGCGCGGCCATCGCCGGGCTCATCGCGGGCTTCGACGCAGGCTGGCTGATCACCGGGATGGCCATCATCTGGATCCTCTCCGGCTCCATCCTCTGGTTCTTCCCGAACCCGCCGGCGCGCACGGGCATCATCCCCGTGCAGAAGGGCCCGCAGGCGCCGTAGCGCGGGCCAGCAGGCCAACCGCCGCCACCTGAGGCGAGTCCGATGCCACGTCCGCGCAGGCAAACGCTGCCAGCCAAGTGGCCAGCAACACGCCCGGTGGAAGGGGCACTTGGCTGGCAGCGTTGGCACTCAGGCCCTGACGACCGCTTGGCCGCCACGGGCCAGCGAGGATGAGCGAGGAGCGAGCAGCGAGCGCTTCCCCGGCCGGCGTGGGAGACTCCCCGGAAGACGCGCGTGCGGCGCCTGAGCGAGCGGAGCATCCCATGACCGAGAACCCCGCCCTGGTGGTTGCCGTCATCGCGCTGGGCTTCGCGGCGGTCACGTTCCTCCTGGTGTGGATGCTGCGCGCGGCCCCTCGCCCACCGCGCGACTCCGAGCTCTCCCCAGACGAACGGCGCCGACGAGCCGAGAACCCGGGTCCGGCGCCGACGAGCATCCGCTTCGATCACGGCAACAACTCGAGCTACTGACGCGAGAGACCTCAGCGCGGACGCCAAACGCTGCCAGCCGATGTGCCCCTTCCCGAACTCGGTGAAAGGGCACATCGGCTGGCAGCGATCGCGGTGGGGCTGCGGAAGCCGTCGCTAGGCGACGCCCACGAGCAGCCAGACGACGAAGCAGAGCAGGAAGCCGACGAGGCCAAGCACCGTCGTGAGGACGGTCCACGTGCGGAGGCCGTCCGCGACGCCGAGGCCGAGGTACCGGGTGACGACCCAGAAGCCGGAGTCGTTGACGTGTGACAGGCCGAGTGCGCCAAACGCGATGGCGAGGGCGAGCAGCGCGACCTGGATCGTCGAGTACCCGCCGCCGAGGATCGACGCGCTGAGGAGGCCAGCCGTCGTGAGGATCGCGACCGTGGCCGACCCCTGCGCCGCGCGGAGGGCGAGCGAGATGAGGTACGCCATGATCATGAGCGGCATGCCGGTGGCGAGCAGCGTCTCGCTGAGTGCCGCGCCGATTCCGCTCTCGGTGAGGACGCGGGCGAACGCGCCGCCTCCGCCCGTGACGAGGATGACGACCGCGACCGGTGGGAGCGCCGCTTCGACGACGTCGCCGAGCTGCGATGCGCTCCAGCCGCGGCGGATGCCGAGGAAGAAGCTCGCGAGGAGGACCGTCACGAGGAGCGCGAACAGCGGGGCGCCGATGAACGCGAGCACGTTGCGGATGGGGTCGCCGGCCGGCAGCAGCGTGGCGCCGACCGTGCCGAGGGCGATCATGATGAGCGGCGTGACGATGAGCGTCATGACCATGCCTGCGCTCGGCGGCGCGACCGTGCGCGCCTTGGTGGCGGTGCCGGACGCGCCGCCCTCCGAGCCGGACGCGCCTTCGGCGTCGGCGTCGGCGTCGGCGACGATCGCATCCGCCTTCTCCGTGCCGAACTCGGCGAACGACTTCGCCGTGGTCGAGAGCATCGTGAAGTTCTTGCGGTTGAGCCACTTCGAGAAGAAGTGCGAGACGACGGCGAGGACGAGGCAGACGGGGAGGCCGATCATGGTCACCCAGCCGAGGTCGGCGCCGAGGATTCCGGCGCCTCCTACGATTCCGGGGTGCGGGGGCATCGCGACGTGCACGGCGAGCATGATGCCGCCGACGGGCAGCCCGAACTTCACGGGGTCGACGCCTGCCGCCTTGCAGAAGCCGTAGATGATTGGCACGAGGATGATGAACCCGACGTCGAAGAACACGGGGATCGCGAGCACGAGGGCGGCGGCTGTGAGGGCACCGGCGACGCGCTTCGGCCCGAGCAGCTTCGTGAAGCGCCCGGCGAGGCTGGAGGCACCGCCGGAGATCTCGATGATCTTCCCGAGCATCGCGCCGAGCGCGACGAGGATCGCGACCGACCCGAGCACACCGCCCATTCCGGCGATGATCGACTCGATGATGCCGACGCGTGCCGGTTCGAGTTCCGTCTCGGGAACGGTCACGAGCGGCAATCCCGTCGCGAGGCCGACGAGGACGCTCACGATGAGCAGCGCGAGGAAGGCGTGCACCTTGAGTTTGATGATCAGCAGCAGGAGGAGGCCGATACCTCCGGCTGCGATCGCGAGCAGTAGGAATGTGGACAAGTCCGTCTCCTTTGACGAGGGCGCCGACGAGAGCGCTGACGAGGACGCTGACGAGCGCGTTGTTTGGGTGAGAGCGGGGGCTCTTGCTTACGAGTCGGTGGTCTTCGGGGCGAGGGCGAGGATGACGGCTGAGTCGTCGGACGCACCGAGTCCCTGTGCCTGGCCAAGGAGGTACAGCTGCTCGGCGGCGGCGGCGACCGGCGTCGGGAGCCCGACGGCGCGGCTCGCCTTGCCGACGATGCCCATGTCCTTCACGAAGATATCGAGGCGGCTGAGCACTTCGGCGCCGTCCTCGTCGTAGGCCTCGAGGATGCGGGGGCCGCGGTTCGCGAGCATGAATGAGCCCGCTGCTCCGGCGCCGAGCGTCTCGAGGGTCTTGGCCGGGTCGAGCCCGAGACGCTCGGCGAGTGCAAGCGCTTCCGCTGCGGCCGCGATGTGCACGCCGCAGAGCAGCTGGTTGACGGTCTTCAGCGCCTGACCGTCGCCGGGGCGGTCGCCGACCACGGTGAGGGTGGATGCGAGGAGGCCGAGCACGGGCTGCGCCTTCTCTCGCGCTGCCGGCGTCGCACCGACGACGATGAGCAGGTCGCCCTCGCCCGCGCGGACGGGGCCGCCGGAGAGGGGCGCATCCACGAGCTCGACCGAGTGCTGCTCGAGGCGAGCGACGACGTCGGCGATGCCGTCGGTTCCGACGGTGCTCGTGAGGATCACGACTGCGCCCTCGTCGAGCTTGTCGGCGATGCCGTTCTCTCCGAACAGCACTTCATGCAGCTGCTCGCCGTTGCGGACGGCGAGGAGGACCGCGTCGACGCCGGCGACCGCGCTGGCCGCGGAGGCGTGCGGCACGATGCCCGCGGCGGCCGCGAGGTCGAGGCGCGGCTGCGCGATGTCGAAGCCGTTGACCGTGAGCTGGCTGCTGAGGCGGGTCGCCATCGGCAGGCCCATCGCGCCGAGCCCGAGGACGGCGACGGAGTAGGTGGAGGAGGTCATGGTTGCTCGTTTCTCGGTGCGTGTGGAGATCTCAGCGCTGTTGCTGATCAGTTGGATGCGGGAATGGGTGCGGATGCAGGTGCGTCGACACCGACAGCGGCGCTCGCGTGGAACTTCTCGACGACCCGCGCGAGCGAGTCCTCGTCGCCGACGTTGCCGGCGAACACGACGTAGGGGATGCCGTCGGCCGGTCCCCCGACCGCCTGCCAGAGGGAGACGATGCCGGGCAGCATGGGGCCGCGGACGACGGCGTGACGGATCTCGAGGCCGTTCGTGGCGACGTCGCTCGAGGTGATCCCGCCCTTGGCGATGACGAAGCTCGGCGGCGTCACGCGGAGCGCGTGCGCGACGACCTCGCAGACGGCGGCAGAGACGTCTCTGGAGATCGCGAGGGAAGCGTCCGCGTCGTCGGTCTTCACGAGCTCGCGGCTCGTGTGGAGGATAACGTCGCCGCTCGCGAGCGCTTCGACGACGCGAGCCTTCGCCTCGCCGATGTGCGCGTCTCGGGCGTCCGCGTCGATGATCGCCGAGACGGAGAGCTCGACGGTCGGCAGGTGGGGATGCTCGGTCCGGAGGGCTGCGAGCTGCCGTGTCGTGAGGTCGACGTGCGAGCCGACGACGATCAGGCCGCCGGCAGCGGACTGGGCCACCCCGTCGCGCGCCAGCTGCGCCGGGGCGAGTGGGGAGGCGATCTCCTGCCCGATGCGGGCTCGCACGAACGGCGGCCCGACGCGGTAGAGGAACTGCTTGCCGTCGGCCTCCGCGAGCTCGAGCCCGAGGGCGACGATGCGGATGTCGTCCTCGATGACCACGTCGACGACGATCGGCTGACCGTCGCGCGCATCCTGCAGCACGCTCGCGACCGCTTCTGGGCCGCGACGGATGATGCCGAGCGAGAGCACCGTCACATCTGCGGCGGCCCAGCGACCCTTCGTCTTCTCCTCGACCCATTCGGGGAGCGCGGAGCTGCGGAAGCCGAACGTCGCATCCTTCGCGAACTCCGTCTCGGCGACCGGCACGAGCTCGCCGTTCTGCCGGTAGTAGTGGATGCCCCCGATCGTGACCCTGCCAGCGTCGGGAAATGCGGGAACGATGAGGACGCCGTCCGGCACCGGGCCGCCGAGCTCGGCGAGCGTTGCCGCGATGACGTCGGTCTCGAGGGGGAAGTGGCCGCGCAGCGTGCTGTCGCCGCGGCTCACGAAGGCGATTCGGCGCTCGAGGCGCTCCGCCGCGGCGAGGGCTGCCGTCACGATCTCGCGGTTGCGTGCGGCGGCGGATTCGGCGTCGAGGCTGCGCGTGTTCGTGAGGACGTACACGGCGTCGCGGCCCTGTTCGAGGGCCCAGACGAGGTCGTCCTGCTCCCAGCGGGTGAGGACGGGAAGATCGGCGACGGACTGCGTCCCGGTGGGATCGTCGTCGAGCACGATGAGGGTCACTCCGGATTCGCGGACCCGGTCGGCGACCTCCGCAGCGTCGACGCGCACCGGGGCGGGGTACTGCTCGAGCAGTCGGCTTTCATCCATCAGAGAACTCCCTTGTAATCGGATATCAGATATCTTGCGCCCGCCAAAGAATGTTGTCAAGGAGATATCTGATATCCCGAGGGAGGGAACCGGGGCCGAGCGATCAGACTCGAGGCGTGAGCACGTACTCCTGCAGGTCGTCCGCCGTCTGCTGCATGTGCGACTCCATCGCCGCGCGCGCGGCTGGGCCATCGCCGGAGCGCAGCGCCTCGAGGATCCCCGCATGCTCGCGGATGGCATTCACCTGCACCTGCGGCACCGCGGAGGTCTCGTAGCGGCGCTCGTACATGAACTTCCCGAGCGGCTCGAGCAGCACGCGCAGGAACGGGTTGCCGCTCGCCCGCAGCACGACATCGTGGAACGCGATGTCGGCGGTGACGAAGGTGTGCACGTCGTTCGCGGCGCTCGCCGCGCGCATCTCCTCGAGGTACCCCTCGAGCTTCTCGAGGTCGTCGGCGGTGCGCAGCGGGGCAGCGAGCTCGCAGGCACCCGTCTCGATCATTCGTCGAAGCTGGACGAGCTGCACCGAGGCCTGCGCCTTGCCGCCGGTCGACGTCGCGGCGCGCAGGAGCGGCTCGATGCCGGTCCAGTCCTCCATGGGAAGCACGCGACCGCGAGTCCCGGGAACCGGCTGAACGACTCCCTGCGCCTGCAGCGTCTTGAGGGCCTCGCGCAGCGTGAGGCGGTTCACGCCGAGCCGCTCGGCGAGGTCGATCTCACGCGGCAGCGGCGCCCCCTGGGGCAGCGCCCCCGAGATGATGTCATCGAGGAGCCGGTCGCTGACCGACTGAACAAGCGACGCTCTCGCCATGGTGACCTCCGAACTCGCAATGCTAGTGGGCGCGTCCGGACACCGGCTCACGCGAGCGTCACCGCAGCGTGACGGCGACCTCCACAACGACGTCGTTCGCATCCTCTCCGATGACACGCTGGCGCACCTCGGGCGATGTGAGCGCCACCCCGCGCTCCGCGAGCGCGTCGAAGAGGGCCACGACGGCCGGATGCACGGACCCCTCCGGCAGATCGGCACCGTGCGAGCGCCACACGGCCACGAGGTCGGTTCGCGGCGGCAGCTCATCCGCGAGGATGCGCCCGTCGTGCCACGACTCGTCGTCGGCTTCCGGGAGGCGCGCGACCGGCCAGCAGAAGAGCATCTGCAGCTCGGATGCTCGTGCCGTGCTGCCGGGGGCCTCCCGGAAGGACGTCCAGAACCCGGGCCCCGGCTCGAGCCCAGCCTCGACGCCGCGCCGATGCAGTTCGGCGAATTCCCGGTTCGCGTCCTCATCGCTCGGCGCCGCACCGGCACCGTCCCCGCGGGCGACGCCCCCACCGGCCGCATCGAGGTCAGCGGGCAGCGGGATGACGCGCGCGACGAACGGCGTGGCCCCGAGTCGCCGCTCCTCGACGAGAACCGGGCGCGCGAATGCGGTGAGCACGGCGTCCGCAGCCGTCATGGCTGCATCCTCGACGTCACGTTTCCGCACCACTTCGGCACGATGATGACGCAGCACGTCGGCTGCGTCTCCGTCTCGGAGCGCCCTCGCGGCGGAGGGCAGCGGCACGCCGGCCGCCCGCAGCGCCTGCAGGAGGGCGCCGTCGCGCACCTGCGACTCGGCGTACCTGCGGTACCCGGTCACCGCATCCACCTCGTACGGGACGAGCGCCTTCGTCTCGTCGTAGTGACGCAGCGCCTTCACGCTGATGCCGGTCGTGTTCGCGAATTCCCCGATGGTGAGCATGCCTCAAGCCTGCCGCCTCCCGTAGGAGGAGAGTCAAGCGGGGCACTCCGCAGACCTGCCCGGCTGGACCAGACGCCTCGAGCTCGCCGGCATGCGCCTCGAGGCGCGAGGCCCGATCAGGCCGCCGCCATCTCGAGCGCCTCCTCCGCACGCTCCGCGCTGCCCTCCGCGAGGCCGCGCTTGAGGGCCGGAGCCAACGCGACACACAGGACCACCCCGACAGCGAGCACCGCGACCTCGGTCACGGTGAGCGCCCAGATGATGCCGGGCAGGCCGAACCAGATGCTCCCCGCGATCACCACGGGGATGAACAGCACCCCTTGGGCGGCCGACATGATGGTCGCGGGAAGGGCACGGCCGGTTGCCTGGAACAGCGACGTGATGAGGCCGGTGAAGCCGTTCGCGATCATCGCGATGAGCTGCGCCGCGAGCACCACGACGCCGATCGCGAGCACGGATGCGTCGGCCACGAAGAGCGCGAACACCTGCTCTCGGAAGCACAGCAGGAGGATGGCCGCGAGCGCGGCGACCCCGCCGACCGTGATGGCGGATGCGCGCAGCGCCGACCCGAAGCGTGCGCCGTCGCCCTTGCCGTACGAGTAGGCCAGGAGCGGCAGCACGCCGAGGGTGACACCCATGATGAGGAACTCGGGCACCTGGGCGATACGCACGGCGACGCCCATCGCCGCGAGCGGCCCCTCACCGTAGGCTGCGGCGAGGTTGTTGAGCACCAGCGCCGTGACGATGAGGAACGCCGACTGCAGCAGCGTGCCGATGCCGACGCCGAGGACCGGCTTCTGCACGGAGCCCGCGAGGGTGAACCAGCGAGGAGAGAGACTCACGTGCTCGCTGTTGCGCGTGAGCCAGAGAACGAAGTACGCGACGACGACGAGGTTCGCGAGCCCCGTCGCCACGGCCGCCCCCGCCACGCCCCAGTTGAGCACCAGGATGAACAGGGCGTCGAGAGCCAGGTTCACGACGGCGGAGAGCACGAGCGCGACCATGACCTGCTTCGCCGCGCCTTCCGCCCGGACGAGCTGCTCGAGGCAGACCGCCGCGGCGAGGACGGGCACGAAGCCGAGCAGTACCCCGACGAAGGCAGCCGTAGGCGCCGCGACGGATGCGTCGGCGCCGAGCAGCGAGACGAGCGGCGAGAGGAACACGAGCCCGATGGCGGCGACCACGGCCCCCACGACCACCGAGCCCCAGAGCGAGTAGGACGCGACCCGCTTGATGGTCGCCGCCTTCGAGGGGTCGCGTTCGGCCCCGCCGAGGAGGCGCGACACGAGCGCCCCTCCCCCGACCCCGAAGACGTTCCCGACCCCCATGACGAGGATGAGGACCGGCGAGCCCAGGGTGATGGCGGCCAGCAGGGCCGTGTCCCCGAGCGAGCCGATGAACCCCGCATTGGTGAGGTTGTAGATCGCTCCGACGATCATCGCGGCCGCCATGGGCACGCAGAGGTGCAGGAGTGCACTGACGATCGGTGCCGACGAGAGGTACCAGCGGTTCGTGTGCACCGCATCCGGGGCGGCCTCACGGGCTGTCGACAGATCGGCCGTGGCTTGTGTTTCTGGTGGTGTGCTCATGGTTGCTTCCTTCTGGGCAGGACGGAGCGCGCGCCGACACTCGTCGGCACGTGAGGGGATGCGCGACTCGGTCGCGCGCCTCGGAGGGCTAGTCGCGCACTGGCTGCGGGAGCTGAGCCGTGATCTTGGCGAGGAGCGCCTGGAACGCGACTCGTTCATCGGCATCGAGCGGCGCGAGGATCGTCTCGTCTGCGGCGATCATGGCCTCCTCGAAGCCCGCGATGAGCTCAGCTCCCGCAGGAGTGGCGTAGACGCGCTTGGTGCGCTCGTCGCCGCCCTCGGTTCGGCGTTCGATGAGCCCTCGCCCCTCGAGGCCGCGGAGCAGACTCGAGACGCTTGCGGGGGTCGTGCGGCTCATTCGAGCGAGCTCCGATTGGCTCGCCCCGGGATTCTGCACGAGGTAGCCGAGCACGAAGCTCTGCGGCCGGGTGAGCTCGCGCTCACGTGTCCAGTCCTCTCCGGCCTTCATCTGCGCCCAGCTGATCCATCGGACGAACTCGAGGGGCGTGCGTGGGGCTGGCGCTGTATTCGACATAGTTAGAACTATGACAGTTAGAGTTCTAACTGTCAAGGTCGCCCGGCCCTGGCCCCCGGCTGCATGCGTAGACTGGGCGGATTCCCCGGGAGGAGCAACGATGCCCGAACCGAAGCATCCAGAGAAGCGCGCGAAGCCCGAAGCCGGCGTGACGCGCATCGTCGAGAACATCGACGAGACCGCCGCGATGTTCTCCGAGCCGAAGATCACTGCCGTCGGCATCCCCGCCGTCCTCAACTCGCTCAAGGTGACAACCGCGCAGATGGGCCCAGCCCGCACGGCCCGCACCCTGCTGCGTATCAACCAGAAGGACGGCTTCGACTGCCCCGGATGCGCGTGGCCGGAGGGCAAGCACCGCAGCCCGGCCGAGTTCTGCGAGAACGGCGCGAAGGCCGTCGCCGAGGAGGCCACGAAACGGCGCGTTCCCCCGAGCTTCTTCGCCGAGCACTCCATCGAGGAGCTGCGCACCTGGGACGACTACTCGCTCGGCCAGCAGGGCCGCCTCACACACCCGATGCTCCTCGAGGAGGGCGGCACGCACTACCGGGCCGTGAGCTGGGACGACGCGTTCGACATCATCGCCCACGAGTTCGCGCAGATGTCGAGCCCAGACGAGGCGATCTTCTACACCTCAGGCCGCACCTCGAACGAGGCGGCGTTCGTGTACCAGCTGTTCGTGCGCGGCCTCGGCACGAACAACCTCCCCGACTGCTCCAACATGTGCCACGAGTCGAGCGGCTCCGCACTCGGCGAGACGCTCGGCATCGGCAAGGGCTCGGTGAGCCTCGAGGACCTCCACGAGGCCGACCTCATCATCATCGCCGGCCAGAACCCCGGCACCAACCACCCGCGCATGCTCACCGCCCTCGAGAAGGCGAAGCTCAACGGCGGCAAGATCATCGCCGTGAACCCGCTGCCCGAGGCGGCGCTCATGCGGTACGAGAACCCGCAGACCGTGCGCGGCATGGTGCTCGGCGGCACCGCCCTCAACGACCTGTTCCTGCAGATCAAGCTGGGCGGCGACCAGGCTCTGTTTCAGGCGCTCGGCCGCATCCTGCTCGACGCCGAGGAGGCGAACCCCGGCACCGTCTTCGACCACGACTTCATCGCCGCGAAGACGTCGGGCGTGGATGCGTACCTCGAGTCCCTCCGCACGCTCGACTGGGCCGAGGTCGAGACCGCGACCGGCCTGAGCGAGGCGGAGATCCGCGAGGCCGGTGAGCTGCTGCTCGCTTCGAAATCGACGATCGTCTGCTGGGCGATGGGCCTCACCCAGCACAAGCACTCCGTGCCGACACTGCGCGACTGCGTCAACCTGCTGCTCCTGCAGGGCAACATCGGCAAGCCCGGCGCGGGCGTCTGCCCCGTGCGCGGGCACTCGAACGTGCAGGGCGACCGCACGATGGGCATCTTCGAGCGGATGCCGGAGTCGTTCCACGACAAGCTCGACGCCGAGTTCTCGTTCGCGTCTCCCCGCGAGCACGGCTACGACACGGTCGAGGCGATCCGCGCCATGCGCGACGGCAAGGCCCGCGTCTTCATGGCCATGGGCGGCAACTTCTCCAGGGCGACACCCGACACGGCAGTGACGGAGGCAGCCATGGAGTCGCTTGCCCTCACGGTGCAGGTATCGACGAAACTGAACCGCTCGCACGTCGCAACGGGGCGCCGAGCGCTCATCCTCCCCACCCTCGGCCGCACGGAACGCGACCGGCAGGCGGGCGGCACGCAGCGCGTGACCGTCGAGGACTCCATGAGCGCCGTGCATGCCTCCCACGGGCGGCTCGAGCCGGCAAGCGATGAACTGCTCAGCGAGGTCGCCATCGTCACGATGCTCGCCGAGCGGGTCCTCACCCGTTCGCGCCCGAACGTGCCGCAGGTGAACTGGGCCGAGCTGCGCGCCGACTACGCGAACGTGCGCGCATCCATCTCCCGGGTCATTCCCGGGTTCGAGGACTTCGAGGCAAAGATCGACGAGCCCGGCGGGTTCGTCCTGCCGAACGGGCCGCGCGACGGCCGCGACTTCTCGAGCATCGGCGGCACTGCGAAGTTCACAGCCAACGAGCTCGAGTACCCGAAGGTCCCCGAGGGGCGCCTGCTGCTGCAGACGCTGCGCTCGCACGACCAGTTCAACACCACCATCTACGGCAAAGACGACCGGTACCGGGGCGTGAAGAGCGCCAGGAGGGTCGTCTTCGTCAACGAGGCGGATGCACGGGACCGCGGCCTCGCCGACGGCGACCACGTCGACATCGTGTCGGAGTGGCCCGGCCGCGACGGCTCGCTCGAAGAGCGCCGCAGCGAACGCCACCGCATCGTCGTCTACTCCACCCCGCGCGGCTGCGTCGCCGCGTACTACCCGGAGACGAACGTGCTCGTGCCGCTCGACTCGACCGCCGATGTCAGCAACACGCCGACCTCGAAGTCGATCGTCGTTCGACTGGAGCGAGCTGCGGTCGAAACGCGCTGAGGAAACTGGCTCTCAGCGCTTGACCCTGGGCGCAGTGCGGATTTCCCGAGGCGAGCGGTTGAAGATGTCGCGGAGGGCGCGTCTCATCGTCTCCTTCGACGGGAAGCCACTGGTCACCCAGACCTCTTCGATCGACAGCTGGCGTTGCGTCTGCAGGAGAGTCTTCGCCGTGTGCGCACGCTCCGAACGGATCAGCTGCGCAAGGCTCACATCGCCGGAGTCCGACATCACCCGGTCAGCCGTTCTCCGCGAAATGCTCAACCCCAGGGCTATCGAGTGTGGAGTGAGCGCGGGATCCTGATGCCGGAGACGCACGATCGCACGAATCTCGCCAGCCAGGTCCCTGGAGACGTGGTTGCCAGTCTCGAGGAGCTCCAACACGAGCGACCGCGCCATCGATCGGAGGAGACTCCGCATGTTGTGGATCGTCAGGACATCGTCCACGCGCGGGTACCGAACGAAGGACTCGAGCATCGGCCGCATCATGTCGAGGATCGGCGACCCAAGCTCCCTCTTCCCCGGCCGGATGGAGGCCGCCAGAGAGGGCAGCACCTCGCGAGCATCGAAGGCGAAGAAGATTCCCTCGAAGTGGTTGTCGCTGCTCATGAGCACTGGAGTGCTGCCCGGGAGCACGAGCCAGACTCGATCTTGTATCTTCAGCGTGTTCGAGGGGCCCGATTCCACGTTCAGCACGCCCGATCGAGGGAAGATCATCAGCACTCGCCTCCGAGCAGACGCCCGCGCCCTTGTCCAGGAGACAGCGAATGCAGTCGTGGTGACCTCTGCAGCGAAGAAGTTCTCCATGGTCAGAAGCTGCACGTCAGAGATCAGAGGGGCCGAGTACCGAACGATTTCCACACCGATCGACTCGAGGCCCCACGTCTGCGGCGAACCCCTGAACCGAAGGACGCTCCTCTTGTACCCTGACGGATGTTCCACGTCCTGGCGTGCGTCTCGTCGAGAGGAATTGACGTTCACGGTCACCGAATCTTTACTCACATGAAGAGAGCCGTGGAAACCCTCGACCCACCATCTCGCTCCGACCAGAGTCGGCGGTGAACTGACCGCTCGACAGAGAGCGAACAGGGTTGCCGCCACTCGGCTGCAGGACTGCTCAGACGACCCAGAGGAACAACCTCATCGAGCCTGCCGTGGGCACGCCAGGACCAACCCACGCCCTTCATAGCCTTTCCGAGTCCGAGTCCGAGTCCGAGTCCGCGTCCGCGTCTGCGTCTGCGAACGACCCTCGAGGCTCGCCCCCAGCGCTAGTTCGTTGTCATGGTGGTGCACGAGGTGGCGAAGACACCGCTTCGCTGTGCGCACTGACCGGCGACGAAGTCGTTCTCACCTGCCCAGCAGATCTGGACGCCGTTGTACTGCTGGTAGTTGTTCACCTGGAACTCATGCCCCTGACTCGGGTAGATCCGACCGCCGGACGACACAAAAGTCCCGGTGAAGGTGGTTTTGAAGGCGTAGTAGAGCTGCCCCCCGATGACCCGAGTCTCGCCCGTCGGCTGGAGGTTGGTCCAGCTGGAACTGCCGGTGTTCGTGAAGGTCAGACCCGGCACGGTCCACCAGTAGATGATCGAGAAGCTCTTGACGTCGCCGGGCGTGACGCCACCTCCACTTACTCCTCCGGTCTGGGTGTTGGTGGCACTCACCGTGTACCTTCGAGGATTGCTTGTCTGCTGCAGGCGGATTCCCGTGCTTCCACCGCGCACTTGGCTGCAGTTCACCGACGCGCTCGCACTGGGAGCCTGTACCGCGAGTGCGAGCACCGGCACCGTCCAGGCGGCACCTTGCACGATCCTCCGCCGGGAGACACGGTCGCTTTCGCCCGCACCGCCGCGGGAAATCGACTGGCCATGCTTATCGGACGTGTTCTTAGGGAGAGATTTCACCTTCACATCATGCTGTTCCGGTCAGTCGCTCATGTCGTCCTGGCTGAGATTGCGCGACACCTGGCCGAAATTGTGCCGATTATCCCCGAACGGGTACCAACAGCACGAGGGAATGCCACCGCATCGTGGCCACTTCCACCCTGGGCGGTGAGGGCCTCAGGCTCGGCGACGGATGCGGATCGGCCCCTTCGCCGAGGCGCCGTCGACGACTTCGCCGCCCTGGGTGATGTCGACGTCGCCGGCCGCCACGAGGCGCAGCGCGGCTGCCCTCGCCGCGTCCATCTCGCCGCGCCACTCGTCTCCCCCGACGGCTCGCGCCGCCTCGGACGGACAGATGGTGGCCCCTTCGGCCCGCTTGGCGAGCAGCTCGAGGATCACACGCTCGAGCTGCTGATCGCGCTGCGAGGCCGGGGTCATAGCAGCCGCTCCGCGAGGACCTTCGCCGTCGCCTCGGGATGCACGCGGTGCCCGACCGACTCGGCGACCTCGACGAGCTCCGACCCCGGCAGCGTCTCAGCCAGCCGCCTCGCGGCGCTCGCGAGGAACGGGAACGTGTCGCCGCCCACGACGATCGTCACGGGCACCTGCACGTCGACCATCGCCGCCGTCGGCGTCGACACCTGCCGCACGAGCTGCGCGTCGTAGACCGTCGACTGCGCGAGCGGCATGAGGCCGGGGAAGATCGGGCTCTGCCGAATCTGCTCGACGAGGGCAGGGTCGAGCCCAACCCCCTCGAGCTGGAACGTCGAGACCGCGGTAGCCGCCTCACCCTCATCGACGAGCTGCTGTAGGCGCTCGGCGAGGTCGGGCGCCGGCTCGTGCTGCCCGAACCGGAACGGAGGCTCCGACAGGAACAGCTGCTGCACGGGAACGCCGAGGGAGGCGGCGAAGAGCGCGAGCACGGCCCCGGAGGAATGCCCGACGACGCTCACCTGGCCGCCGACCGCGCCGATGACGGCCGCCAGGTCTTCTGCTTCACGCTCTGGCGCCGACGGCTTCGTATCACCGCTGTCGCCGCGGGCGCGGCGATCATAGGCGACGGCCGCGAAACCGGCCCTGACGAGTGCCAGCGCGAACTCCGTCACGTCTCGCGCCGTCGAGAACGCACCGTTCACGATGAGCACCACGGGCCCCGAGCCGCGGATCTCGTAGGCGATGCGCGTTCCATCCGCCGACAGGACCGTCTCGCGATCGACGCGAACCCCGCCCGTGCCCGGCTCTTCTGCTGCGACCATGTTCCTGCTCCCTCACCCTTGAGCGCTGCCGTCGGCCCTCCAGCGAATGCGGGCCGCGAGGCAAGTCTGCACCCTCGCGGCCCGTCTGAGGCGTTTCCTCCTCGCCTCGTTACCGAGCGGCAGCCAGTTCCTCGTCTGGGTGCTCACGCGCGTAGTTGGAACCAGCGTGGCCCGTGCTCAACCGCTTCCTGAGCACCAGCAGCCACCAGAGGAATGCCAGCCCGAGAGCTCCTGCGAACACGAAGCCGTTGCCAGCGAACGCGGGGAGGAACAGCAGTGCGATCTCGACGATCAGGAACACCACGAGACTGATGATGAGCAGCGGTCGCCTGGCGCGCCCGAGATCGAAGGTGCCCGGTTCTGGCGCCGGGATACGGCCCTTGTACGACGCGATCAGCAGACCGATCGTCTGCAGGACGTAGGTGCTGAAGAACGCAAGCGTCGCGATGCCGAGGAAGTAGTTGAAGGCGGCGGGACTGACGAGCGCAGACAGGAGCAGGAGCACCGAGACCACCCCGAGCGTGAGCACTGCTGTGGATGGGGTCTTGCGGGTGGGGCTGACGTGGCGGAGCGCTTTCGAGAAGGGCATCATGTTGTCTCGCGACATCGAGTAGAGCAGCCGGGTGCCGACCAAGACGTTGGCGAGCAGGCACACGAGGATGTTGGTGAGCGCGATGGCGATGACGATCTTCGAGACGACGGGGCCGAGCTGCTGCGAGATGATCTCGTCGATGGGCGCCGAGGAGGCGAGCACTCCCGCAGGGTCCTTGATCGCAAGCGTGTACACGAGGTACATGGCGAACTCGATGATGCAGGACGCCGCGAACGCGTAGAACATGGTGCGGGGGATGACACGGCGCGCGTCCTTCGTCTCCTCCGCCACGTCGGCGACCGCTTCCACCCCGACGAGTCCGAAGAACGGCCCGAGGGATGCGGCGAGCCATGCCAGCAGGTACGGAGTCGCGTCATCAGGACTGTTGCCCTCGAACAGCGACGAGAACGGCTGCGCGTTGCCAGGGATGACGAAGGCCACGAACGCGATCACGAGTGTGACGCCGATGGTGACGACGAACTCCAGGCCCACCCCGATGTTGTTGATGAGCGTCGCGAGCCGGACTCGGTAGGCGTTGATGAGCACGCAGACGACGACGACCGCGATGGCGAGGAAGATCTGGTTGGGCTGCGAGAGCTCCCAGCCGAAGACGCTGCCGAGGTAGCCGGCAAACACGTATCCGAGGCTGGTCATGCCGCTGGTCCAGCCGATGAGCGCCGCGAAGCCGGTGAACCAGCCGAAGACCGGCCCGTTCAGTCGGCTTGTCCACTGGTAGGCGTACCCGGCGAGGGGGATCTTGGCCGAGATGTCAGCCGCGATGAGCGTCCAGAGCAGGAATACCGGGATCGCGATGAACAGGGTCCAGATGAATGGAGCTCCCGCATTCGAATAGCCGGCCGCGAATCCGGAGAAGACCGCCGTGGTCGCGCTGATCGTCGAGAATCCGATGGCGAAAGACGCGATCTTCCCGACGGATCTATCGAGTTTCTGGTCATACCCGAATTCCGCGAGCCGGGCATCCTCGTCCGTACCTGAACTCGATGGTTCAGGCAGAGGATCACGCCTGGACCTTTTCAGTGGATTTATCACTGCATCTCCTCGCCTCTTTGCGTGGAACGACCATGATCCGGCCGTGTCCTTGGAGACAGTGAACCCAGTGGCCCAGCACTCTGGAAGTCCGGTCCTCTTATGGATTGATAACTCTGGTCTATCGGTCCGAGTCCGATTGCCGCACCTGCGCCCGGTCGAGCATGCGCTGGACGAGTCTTCGCGCGGAGGGTGACACCCGGTCGGGGTGCCAAGCGAGCGCGGAGTAGCTGACGGGCCTGTCCACGATGGGGACGAACGTGATGCCCGGCCGGTCGTAGAGCCTGGTCATCGACGAGGTCGTGAAGCTCACGCCGATGCCGCGCGAGACCATCGTCGTCTCAGTCTCGTAGGTCGCAGCCTCACCGGCGATCAACGCTGGCTTGCCGTGTCGCGCGTCGGCAGCCATCCAGTAGTCTCGCCAGGCTCCTGCCGATTCGGGGGCGACGATCAGCGGCTCGTCGAGGAGCTCCTCGATCCGCAGCTCGCTCTTGCCCGCGAGCCGGTGCGCCCTCGGCAGACAGGCCACCCAGGTCTCCTCCTCCACCACTGCGATCTCCAGCCCGAACGCCCCGACAGGAGGGCGGATGAGCGCGATGTCGGACTTCCCACTCGCGAGCCCGGCCGTCGGGTCGGCGAAGTCGTATTCCGTCATCTCGATCGTGATGCCCGGCAGGTCCCGCTCCACGTCCTCGAGCAGGGTGAAGAGGAGATCCGCTCCCGTCCCGATGAGATACCCGATGCGCACTTCGGCGTGATCGATGAGCGTCGAGGCGATGTCGAGGGTCTCGTCCACAGCGCGCAGCGCCGCACGCACATGGGGGAGCCACTCGCGTCCGAATGCGGTCAGCGTGACGGACCGGGTGTCGCGGTCGAAGACCTTCGCACCCAGCTGCTCCTCCAGTTGACGGATGGCGGAGGAGAGGGCGGGCTGGGTGATGAAGAGCTTCTCGGCAGCTCGCCGATAGTTCAGGTCCGCTGCGACCGCGTTGACGTAGCGAAGCTGCCGCAGGGTCACGTCTCCGGTCATCGCTCCTCCAAGAGTCAGTGATAGATGCAGCTTATGAACTCATCGTAGCTTCGTCTTTCCGCTCGGAGAGATTCGAGATCAGGATGAAGTCACTCACACGACTTCATTTGAGGAGCAGAACATGGGCGTTCACAGCGGGTCGCATTCGATCGACACACCCGCGCGGCAGGAGTTCTTCGACATCACCGACGAGGCGCAGACGTTCCTCGCCGAGCTCGGTGCCAGAAATGGACTCCTCACCGCCTACACGGCGCATACGAGCTGCACGGTCTTCCTCCAGGAGGAATCCGAAGACGTGACGTATTACGGCACGCAGCTGATTCTGCAGGACACACTCAACGTCCTCGCGAAGATCGCTCCCCCTACTCGCCATGAGGGCCAGTACCTGCATCCGGGGCCGATCCACATCGAGAACGCCGCCGCGCTGCGCGATGAGCTGCCCGAATGGGGCCTCAACACCGACGGTCACATCATCTCGTCGATCCTCGGCCGTTCCGAGGTCATTCCCGTCGTCGATGGCGCGGCCGTACTCGGTGAGTTCGGACGCATCTACTTCGGCGATCTCGACGGTGTGCGCCCGCGCACACGCGTCGTGCACTTCCAGTTCATGGGTGAATGATGATGCTCGTCTACGCCATCGACGTCGGCACCACCAACCTCAAGGTCGTGCTCTATGACGAGCGGCTCGCGGTTCTTGCGAGCGCATCCGGGCCCGTGAGCTACGAAAGGTCAGGCGACCGCGTCGAGTTCGATGCCGAAGCGCTGTTCCAGACCATCCTGGCGCTCGTGGCCGATTGCGCGCGGCGCGCGGCGGTGACAACTCGAGAGCACGACGCAGTACTCGCGTTCACGGGACAGGCGGAGTCGCTGGTTCTCGTGGATGCCTCCGGTCGTCCCGTACGTCCAGCCCTCTCCTGGCTGGATAACAGAGCCGGTGTCGAGGCCGAGCTCATGGCTGCGTCGTTCTCAGCTGACGCCGCGTTCGAGACCAGCGGGCAGCCATTCGCGTCAGCTGCCTGGCCCGCCGCCAAACTGCGCTGGCTGCGAGCGCACGAGCCGGAGACGATGGCGGGAACCCACGAGGTGCTGATGGTGAAGGACTATCTCATCCGCTGCTTCACTGGTCGCAGCGTTGGCGAGGTCTCGACACGTGGTTTCACGTACCTGTGGGATGTCCGACGATCCGAGTACTGGGCAGAGATGCTCGAGTTCTGCGGCATCACCTCGGACCAGCTGCCTGAGGTCGCCGCTGCCGGCTCCGATGTCGGCCCAGTCATGCCGGATGTCGTCGCTCAGCTGCCGGAAGCTGTCGCGTATCGGGTGAACGTGGGGGCGCTCGACCACTTCTGTGCGATGGCAGGAACCGGCTCCTACCGGGCTGGCATCATCAGCGAATCCGCCGGAACGGTGCTCTCGCTCTCGATGCTCGCGAGCGACTGGCGCTTCGATCCCAGCCGCAGGATCTCGTTCCACACCGGACTCCACCCCGACGACATCGTCCTCTTCAACGGCGCAGACAGCGGAGGGGTTGTTCTCGAGTGGTTCAGAAGGGAAGGTCTCCAGAACCTCTCCCATGCAGAGCTCGAACGCGAGCTCACCTCCCGATCGGCGTTGGGCGTGCCCGTCTTCCTGCCCTACCTGACAGGCCTGAATCCGCCCGATTACCTTCCGGATGCTCGCGGAGCTTTCGTGGGCATCTCTCTCAGCCATGACCGCTTCGACCTCGCCTACGCGGTCGAAGAAGGCCTCGCCCACCTGTTGAAACGCAACATCGACTCTTTCACTGGAGCGCGTGCGCAGCAGATCGTGTCCACCGGCGGTGGCACTGCATCGACCTTCAGGAACCAGCTCAAGGCGGACGTCTGCGAGGTGGACGTCGTCGTCCCCAACGAGCGGGAGGCGACCTGCAGAGGCGCCGCGGTTCTCGCCCTCGTCGCGGCAGGAGAGCTCGCGAGCATCCACGACGCGGCGAAACTCAACCCACCGCTGACCGCGCGCTACCAGCCGTCTCACGGGCGGTCCAGGACCGAACTCGTCAACCGTGCCGAGCGCTACGCGCTGTTCGAAGACTCCCTGCAGCGCCTCTACGCGACCTGACACCTGCACCAGCGTGCAGACGACGACCTGAAAACCACCTCACACGAGGTCGAGAAAAATGGAGTGAAGATGAAACTGTGCTGCTCGTCGCCGATGGTTCCCGGCGCGACTCTCACGGAGAAGGCGGAACGCCTCTCGGCCTGGGGGTACGACACGATCGCGATCTTCCAGCCGTTCGCCGATTGGAACGACGACATCCGATCGGAGCTCGGCGAGCTCGAGTCGCAGACCGGGGTGCGTCCAGTCGAGTTCGTACTGACCGACGACGTCTACGGCAACGCCATGTCCCCCGACGCGGATCTCCGGGACCGATGCCGAGGGATGTACCTGGAAGCGGCATCGGTTTGCGCTGAGCTTGGCCTCGTCACCGAGATCGAGTTCGAGTACGGCGCCCAGAATCCCTTGCCCCTCTTCGACCCGTTCCTGCAGCTCGACTCCCGCCAGCAGGAGGGCTTCCTGAACTTCTACGCCCAGATGCTCGACGTCGTTGACGGGACCGCCGGGCGCGTGCTCCTCGAACCGCTCAACCGGTACGAGAGCCGGTACCTCAACCGCGCCTCTGACAACGTCCACCTCCTCGAGATGATCGACCATCCGAGCGCCGGCCTCCTCCCGGACACGTTCCACATGTCGATCGAGGAAGCGGACATCGCCGCGACGCTGCGTCAGTGCGGTGGCCACGTCAAGCAGGTGCACCTCGGGGAGAACAACCGACTCCTTCCAGGTCATGGCTCGCTCGACTGGCCCTCGATCATCGGAGCCCTCCGAGACATCGGCTACACGGGCTCGCTGAATCTCGAATGCTCCACTCACGGCGATCCTGAGCGGAGCCTGCCGGAGACAGCCCGCTTCCTGCGGGCACTGATCGACGCATGAACAGGCTCCTCACTCCGCCGTTCTTCGAGATCGGACCGAAGAACCTGCTGCGTCAGACCGAGATCGAGGCGCTGGCCGTCGCAGCGGGAGCAGCGGGGGCCGAACACGAAGTCGACGTCGTCCTGACCGTCCCGAACGCACTCGTCACGCGAACCGCAGAGCTCGATTCAGGCGTGCTCGTCTTCGCGCAGGCCATGGACGCGGACACGATCGGCGCCACCTTCGGTTCCACGACCGCGGAGGCGCTCGTCGACGCGGGCGCCGACGGCGTCATGCTCAATCACGAGAGCCGCCAACTCGACCCAGGAACACTCGCCGAAACCGTGTCCCGCGCTCACGAGGTTGGGCTGCTCACCATCGTCTGCGCTGGCACGATCGGCGATGCCGTTCGCTTGTCGCTCCTGAACCCGACGGCGATCCTCTTCGAACCGCCCGCACTCATCGGGACCTCGGGTGCTGTCAGCCGCTCCTGGATCCCCGAAGCGAATACGGCGGTCCGCGACACCGGCGGGGCAGTTCTCATGATGCACGCGGGAGGCGTCGCCTCCCCCACCATCGCCAGGCACATCATGGCCGCCGGCGCGGACGGCACGGGATCGACGAGTGGCGTGCTCGGTGCGCACGACCGGTCGGACGCAGCTCGCACGTTCATCGCATCCACCAGACAGGGGTTCGACGAGGCACTCGCCTCTCCCCAGCACGTCCACCACAACGAAGGAGACAGAACATGAGCAGAGAACTTGCAGGCAGGACCGCAGTCGTCACGGGTGGCGGCCGAGGGATCGGGCTCACCGTCGCCCGTTCACTTGCCGAGAACGGCGCCGACGTCGCGCTCCTCGATCTTCTCGACAGCGTCGAGGACACCGCAGCACAGCTCGCAGACGAGTTCGGTGTCAAGGCCGTCGGGCGGAGACTCGATGTCGTCGATCAGGACGCGACAGCGGCCGTCTTCGCGGAGATCACGGAACTGCTGGGCACCCCGCAGATCCTCCTCACAGCGGCCGGCATCGAGATCAACGGCGACTCGATCGACGTCACCGCAGCCCAGTGGCGGAAGGTCATCGATGTGAACCTGACGGGGACGTTCTTCTCCGCGCAGGCCTTCGGCGCGGGTCTCCTGAAGTCAGGGCTTCCGGGGAGCGCCGTCCTCATCGCATCCATGTCGGGCTCCATCGTCAACGTGCCGCAGTGGGCCGCCTCCTACAACTCGTCGAAGGCAGCAGTCGCCCATCTCGGAAAATCCCTGGCTGTCGAATGGGCCAGTGCAGGCATCCGCGTCAACTCGATCGCGCCCGGCTACGTCCTCACCGACCTCACCCAGCAGATCATCGACCGCGAGCCGGAACTCCTCGAGGACTGGGTCTCCCGCATCCCGCTCGGCCGCATGGCCACCCCCGCAGACCTCACCGGCCTCGTTCGCTTCCTTGCCTCGGACGCTTCGAGCTACCTCACCGCGCAGCAGATCGTCATCGACGGCGGGTACACGGCGATCTGACCGATCTCGTGTGCTGGCAACCCCACGCACACGGCGGGCCCCACGCTGCAGTCCTCCCTGCAGCATGGGGCCCGCCGCCCTCCACGCTCTGTCGCGGTCTGATGTACCCCCGCGCCGGGCTACTTCACGTAGCCGTTGGGGTTGAGCACGTACTTCTTCGGCGCGCCCGCATCGAAGTCGGCGTAGCCCTTCGGAGCCTCGTCGAGCGTGATCGGCGTCGCCTGCACGGCGTCGGCGATCTTCACCTTGTCGAAGAGGATCGCCTGCATGAGCTGCCGGTTGTACTTCATGACCGGGCACTGTCCGGTCGTGAACGACAGCGACTTGGCCCAGCCGAGGCCGAGCCGGATCGACAGCGAGCCGACCTTCGCCGCCTCGTCCACTCCGCCCGGGTCACCCGTCACATACAGGCCGGGAATACCGAGGGCACCACCAGCCTCCGTCACCGTCATGAGCGAGTTCAGCACCGTCGCCGGCGCCTCGTGCCCCGCATCGGAACCGTGCCCGCGAGCCTCGAAGCCCACAGCGTCCACACCGCATTCGACCTCCGGCACGCCGAGGATCTGCTCGATCTGCTCACCGGGGTCGCCCTTCGAGACATCCACCGTCTCGCAGCCGAACGACCGCGCCTGCGCGAGGCGCTCTTCGTTGAGGTCGCCGACGATGACGCACGCGGCGCCGAGCAGCTGCGCGCTGACTGCCGCAGCGAGTCCCACCGGACCGGCGCCGGCGATGTAGACCGTCGACCCTGGGCCGACCCCTGCGGTGTAGGCACCGTGGAAGCCCGTCGGGAAGATGTCGGAGAGCATCGTCAGATCGAGGATCTTCTCGAGTGCCTGGTCACGGTCCGGGAACTTCAGGAGGTTCCAGTCGGCGTACGGCACCAGCACGTACTCCGCCTGCCCGCCGACCCAGCCGCCCATGTCGACGTAGCCGTACGCGCTGCCGGGGCGGTCCGGGTTCACGTTGAGGCAGATGCCCGTCTTGCCCGACTTGCAGTTGCGACACCGCCCGCACGCGATGTTGAACGGAACCGACACGATGTCGCCGACCTTGATGAACTCGACGTCCGGGCCGACCTCGATAACCTCACCCGTGATCTCGTGACCGAGCACGAGGTCGACCGGAGCGGTCGTGCGACCGCGCACCATGTGCTGGTCGGACCCGCAGATGTTCGTCGTCACGGTGCGCAGGATGGCCCCGTGCCGCACCTGGCGACCCACGTTCGCCGGGTTCACGCCCGGTCCATCCTTCAGCTCGAACTCGGGATACGGGATGTCGATGACCTCGACCTCGTTCGGCCCCTTGTACGCGACGGCTCTGTTACTCGCCATGATCTCTCCTTTGAGTTGAGCGGGTTCTGCATGCGGTGCACACGACGGTGCAACCCTGCGAACGTCTCTGTTACGCAGTGTTTCGAGGCTATTGGCCGCCCTCAGGGCACGCCAGGATTCGGGGCAGATGACCAGCGGATGCACAGACTCAGGCCCGGGTGATCTGCTCCGTCGACTTCCCAGCGCGTTCGGAATACGCCGGATACCCCATCGGTTGTTGTAGCTGCAAGCATCCACTTCTCGGAAGGAACAGCAAGCATGGCAATCGTCATCACCGGCGCGACCGGACAGCTCGGAACCCTCGTCATCGACAGCCTCCTCGAGCGCGGCGCGACCCCCACCGAGATCGTCGCCGGCGGCCGCAACGCCGAGCGACTCGCGCAGCTCGCAGCGAAGGGCGTTCGCACCGCCACCATCGACTACTCGCAGCCCGACACCGCGACCGCCGCCATCAACGAAGGCGACACCGTCGTGCTCATCTCCAGCAGTGAAGTGGGCACCCGCGTCGCGCAGCACGAAGCGGTCATCGACGCGGCGAAGGCCAAGGGCGCGGCCCGCATCGTCTACACGAGCGTCCTCGGCGGCGACCCGGATGCCCTCATCCTCGCGCCGGAGCACGTCGCGACCGAGTCGCTCATCCGCGAATCCGGCCTTCCCTCCACCATCGCGCGCAACGGCTGGTACACGGAGAACTACGTCGCCGACATCGCCCAGGGCGAGACGACGGGGGTCATCGTCAACAGCGCAGGCAAGGGCCGCGTCGCCAGCGCCTCCCGCGCCGACTACGCCGCCGGCATCGCCGCGATCGCCCTCGAAGACGGCCACGAAGGCAAGGTCTACGAGTTCTCCGGCGACAAGGCCTGGGACTTCGAGGAGTTCGCGAAGACCCTCGCCGACGCGATCGGCCGCGACGTCGAGTACCGCGCCCTCACCACGGAGGAGCACAAGGCCGCCCTCACCTCGAACGGGCTCGACGAAGGCACCATCGGCTTCATCACGGGCCTCGACGCGAACATCCGCGACGGAGGGCTGGCCCTGACCACCGGCGACCTCTCCCGAGTTTCCGGACGCCCCACGACGACGCTCGCCGAGACGCTCCGCACCCTCACCGCGTAGGCGGCGCCACCTGAGCAGCTTCACCCGCGGCATGGCCGACGGTCTGACCGACGGTCCGGCTCACGCCACGACGACCCTCGCTTTCGGGATGGGTTTCGCGCCTGCGGATGGCTTGCAGAGCATCCGCAGGCCCGAAACCCACCCGGAGACGGTCATGGGTTGCGGGTCCGACGGCCCCGCGACGGATGCGCGCGGTTGCTACCGGAGCGGCTGCGGGGCGAGCGAGCGCGGTCGGCTGATCGAGAACAGCTCGGGAGCTGCACCGGCACCGTTCTCGGCGAGGTCGGCCCCGAGGCGGCCGATCGAGGGAACGAACTTGAACCCCTCCCCCGCGAAGCCAGCGAGCACCACGATGCGGCCGACCCGGTCGATCACGAACCTGGCGTCGTCGGTCGTCGTGTAGGTGCAGCTGATCGGGTCGGCGCTGTCCGCGTCGACGCCGGGCAGCCAGTCCCGCGCGTACTGCCTGATGCCGTCGAGCTGCGCGGACACCGGCAGGAAGTCCCGCGAGTCCGGATCGACGACGGGCCCGACCCCGTGCCATCCCGCCTTGATCCCCTCGCCGGGGGTGAGCATCCCGTACACGGGCGAGAGCCACCCCTCGTAGCCGGGCCTCCCGAGCGCCGGCAGGTGGTTGAAGCTCGGCCAGTCGACGTACCCGTTGAACTCGCGGAAGTGCACGGGCGCCTCCTGCGTGACGCGCAGGCGCGGCAGCTCGACGGCCCCGCCGAGCAGCGTGCGGGTCCACGCGTTCACCGCAGAGACGACGACCTTCGCCGTGATCGTCTCGCGCGCGTGACCGCGATGCTCTGCCTCCTCACCCCAGGAGTGCGCCTCGACGACCACGTGTTCGGCCTGCTCGACGACGTTCACTGCTCGCATGCCCCAGCTCAGCTCCGCGCCGCTCGCAGCGGCCAGCTCGGCCATGCTCGTGAGCGCATCCGCTGCCCGCACGCGTCCCGCCCTCGGGAGGTGCAGCACCTCGGTGTCGAAGCGGATGCCAGGCCACCGTTCGCCCGCATCCTGCGTCGAGAGCAGCTCGGCCGGTTCGCCGCTCGCGGAGATCGCGCCGTGCACCTCGGGGCTCGCCGCCCCCGGTCCGTGGTTCACGAGACCAACGAGGTCGAGGATCTGGCGGCCCGAGTCGAGCCCGAGCTCGCCCCACAGCGCCCGAGACTCGTGCAGCATCGCGACGAGATCCGGCTGCGTGTACGACGTGTTGAAGTTGCGGGTCGCCCCGTGGGATGCGCCCATGTGGTGACCGGGCTGGAACTGCTCGAGTAGGCGCACGCGCCTGCCGCGCCTCGCCAGCTGCCACGCGGTCGACAGGCCCATCGCGCCGCCGCCGATGATGAGCACGTCAACGTCAGTCATGACCCCACGCTACCCGCACTCAACTCGGGCGCTTTCCTCGGTACCATGGCGGAATGCTCACCGTCTCCGGTCAGCGGGAGAAGATCCTCACCGCGTATATGAACCTGCTCGTCGACTCCGGCGTGCGCGGGACGACTCTCGAGGCCGTTGGCACCACCTGCAAGCTCTCCAAGGCCGGGGTGCTGCACCATTTCTCGTCGAAGCAGGCGCTCGGGGATGCGCTCCTCGAAGAGCTGCGGGGGCAGGCACGCGTCGACGCCGACAACATGCTCGCCGACCTCGACAACGCCGTCTCGTACTACATCGTCTCGTCGCAGGATCGGGACAGCCTCCTCGAACGGCTCGTGGAAGCGGTGTACCGCCTCGCGCAGACCGGTGACAAGGACGCGCTCGACGTGCTCCGCCAGTGCCGCGCGGGCTGGTTCGACGCCCTGGTTCGGGCTATCGGCGACGCCTCGGTCGCTCGGCTCGTGCTGTTCGTCGGTGACGGCATGAACCACAACGCGCTGCTCAGCGTGGGCTCGGAGAACGAGAAGTTCATCAACGCGGAGTCGACAGCCGAGATCATGGACGCGATCGCGCAGCTGCGCGCCTAGGGCCAGCAGCAGCGCAGCCTGCGGGGCGGGTCGGGTCCCTCGCTCACGCCGACTGCAGCGCCTGCGCGGAAACACAACCGTTACGACGGGATGCGGGAAAACTCTCGGCGCATCACCGACCAAATGGTAAGTTCGTGCTCACTCCGCGAACGCGGCAGGCCCTTTGATGCGGGAGACAACGATGACCAACGCACAGCCTGGCCCCATTACCGAGGCCCTCGCCACCCAGACGCCCATCGGCAAGGGGCTCGCCCCAGCACGACTCGGCATCTGGGGGTCGACTGTCATCGGCCTCGCCTCGACGGCGCCCCTCTTCTCCCTCGCCGCGACCCTCGGCTTCGTCGTGATCGCCGTCGGCGAGCAGGCTCCCATCGCGTTCATCCTCGCGTTCATCCCGATGATGTTCACGGCCTTCGCGTACCGCGAGCTCAACAACGAGCTCAACGACTGCGGCACCGTCTTCACCTGGGCGGCCAAGGCCTTCGGCCCTCGCACCGGCTGGATGTCGGGCTGGGCCCTCGCGGTCGCCGGGATCCTGGTCATGGCGAACCTCGCGGAGATCGCCTCCGTCTACATCCTGCTGCTCGTCGGAGACGGATCGCTCGCCGAGAACCGGGTCGTCGTGACGCTCTTCGGCGCCGTCATCATCGCCGTCATGACGTGGATCTCCATGCGCGGCATCGAGCTGGGCGAGAAGATGCAGGTCGTCCTGCTCGTCATCCAGTACGCGGCCATGGCGGCGTTTGTCGTCGGCTGCCTCGTCGGCTACTTCAACGGCACGGCGCCCGACCCGACGCCCGTCAGCATCGACTGGTTCAACCCGTTCCTCGCGGACGGCACCGGCATGGTGCAGGCGATCATCCTCGCTCTCTTCATCTACTGGGGCTGGGACACCTGCCTCGCCCTGACCGAGGAGACGAAGGACCCGAAGAAGACCCCGGGCCGCGCAGCCGTGCTCTCGACCGTGCTGCTGCTCATCACGTACGTCGGCATCACGATCGTCGTCATGATGTACGCCGGCCTCGGCGAGACCGGCACGGGCCTCGCCAACGAGGAGAACGCGGACGACGTCTTCTCGGTGCTCACCGACCTCGCGATGGGCCCGTGGGGCTGGTTCCTCGTGCTCGCCGTCGCCGTCTCTTCGCTGTCGTCATCGCAGACCACGATCCTGCCCACCGCCCGCGGCACCTTCGCGATGGGCGTGTACAAGGCGCTCCCGAAGCGCTTCGCCGTGGTGAGCGAGAAGTCGAAGACCCCGACGTTCTCGACGCTCCTCATGGGCATCGTCGCGATCGTCTACTACGTCGGCATGAGCTTCGTGTCGAACAGCGTGCTGCAGGACTCGATCCTCTCGATCGGCCTCGCCATCGCGTTCTTCTACGGCATCGCGAGCTTCGCCTGCATCTGGTACTTCCGCACGAGCCTCTTCACGTCGACCCGCAACTTCCTCTACCGGTTCCTGTTCCCGCTGCTCGGCGGCGTGTTCATGGTGTGGGCGTTCTTCCAGTCGGCGATCGACATGGCCAACCCCGAATACGGATACACGACCTTCTTCGGCCTCGGCAGCGCGTTCGTCATCGGCATCGGCTCGTTTGTCATCGGCTTCATCCTCATGTTCGTCTGGGCCGCAATGCCCGGCTCGAAGGACTACTTCGAGAAGCGCACCATCAACCGCCACTCGGCGATCCTCGCCCCGGAAGACTGACCCGCGGCCAGGGCGTCCCGCCTCTCGGCTGGGCACTCGAGCCGCACCGCATGACCTACCAACCGCAAGGTTCACACCGTGGACCGGGCAGCACATCCACCGCACGTGATCAGAGAAAGGCCTTTCGTGCATATCCTCATCATCGGTGCCGGAGGCGTCGGCGCAGCCGCTGCCCGCATCGCGAAGCGACGCAGCTTCTTCGACTCCTGCCTCATCGCCGACTACGACCCCTCCCGCCCGCAGGATCTCGTCGCCGAACTCGGCGACGACCGATTCCGCGCGGCCCAGGTGGATGCGTCCGACCCCGGTGCCGTCGAGGCGCTCGTGCGCGACAACGGCATCACCCACGTCCTCAACGCCGTCGACCCCCGCTTCGTGATGCCCATCTTCACCGGCGTCACCGGTGCCGGCGCGACCTACCTCGACATGGCGATGAGCCTCTCGAAGCCGCACCCCGAGCATCCGCACGAGCAGACCGGCGTGAAGCTCGGCGACGAGCAGTTCGAGCACGATGCGGCACTGAAGGAGCGCGGCGTCCTGGCGCTGTGCGGCATCGGCGTCGAGCCAGGCCTCTCGGACGTGTTCGCCCGCTATGCGGAAGATGAGCTGTTCTCGGAGATCGACGAGCTCGGCGTGCGCGACGGCGCCAACCTCACCGTCGAGGGCTACGACTTCGCCCCGTCCTTCTCGATCTGGACGACCATCGAGGAATGCCTCAACCCGCCCGTCATCTTCGAGCGCGAGCGCGGCTGGTACACGACGCCGCCCTTCAGCGAAGCTGAGGTGTTCGACTTCCCCGAGGGCATCGGCCCCGTCGAGTGCGTCAACGTCGAGCACGAGGAGGTGCTCCTCATGCCGCGGTGGACCGACGCGAAGCGCGTCACGTTCAAGTACGGACTCGGCCAGGAGTTCATCGACGTGCTCAAGACGCTGCACATGCTCGGCCTCGACAGCACCGACCCGGTCAGCGTCAAGGGCCAGCAGGTGTCGCCTCGCGATGTCGTCGCCGCGGTGCTGCCGGACCCCGCGAAGCTGGGCGACCGGATGCGCGGCAAGACCTGCGCGGGCCTCCTCGTGACC
This sequence comes from Pseudoclavibacter sp. RFBI5, assembly GCF_002931395.1. Lineage (NCBI taxonomy): Bacteria > Bacillati > Actinomycetota > Actinomycetes > Micrococcales > Microbacteriaceae > Pseudoclavibacter > Pseudoclavibacter sp. RFBI5. The sequence goes on from NZ_PSYA01000012.1 coordinate 89,900, forward strand.
GGCAAGGGCAAGGACGGCGAGCCGAAGCAGGTGTACCTGTACCACGTGGCCGACAACGAGCAGACGATGGCGAAGGACAATTCGCAGGCCGTCGTCTGGCAGACCGCTATCAACCCGGTCATCGCCCTCGAGCTGCTCGCGACGGGCGTCTGGTCTGGTGCCGGCGTGCTCGCGCCCGAGGCGTTCGACGCGAAGCCGTTCCTGGAGCTGCTCGGCTCGGCGGAGCCCGCCGGCTACGGTTCGCCGTGGCACGTGCAGGACCGCAGCGCGGCGCTGTCCGCGTAAGCGCAGGGGTCCGCTGACCAACTTCAGTGCGATTTCGGGCCGAAAGCGCTGTTTTGACGCCGCTCGGCCCGATATTGCACTGAAGTTGGACAGCGACTGCGCAGCCGGGGCGCTCGACGGCAGCCGGTGGGCTCCGCTCCACACCCTGCCGCGCCCGCCGCCCGGCGGCCAAATTCCGTGATCAACGAGGCCAAGACGCTACTCTCAACGCGGCGAGCGCCGATCCATCACGCAAGTTGGCCGCATCAGCTGGCGAGCAACTCCTCGATCTCGGCGGCCGTCGGGATGCTCGGCGAGGCCCCGCGCTTCGAGACGGCGAGAGCACCAGCGGCCGCCCCGAACCGGATCGACGCTTCCAGCGATCGCCCGCCAGCGAGCGCAGCCCCGAGCGCACCGGCGAAGGCGTCGCCGGCCGCCGTCGTATCGACGGCCTCGACCTCGATCACGGGGAACGTCTCCGCGCGTTCGGGCGTCACGAGCGTCGTCCCGTCACCGCCGCGCGTGACGAGCACCGCCCCGACGCCGCGGTCGAGGAACCACCGTCCGGCCTCGACGGCGCTCGCCTCCGAGTCGACGACGATGCCCGTGAGCATCCGCGCCTCCGTTTCGTTGGGGGTGACGAGGTCGACGAGGCCCCACACCTCCTCGTCGAGAGGTGCGGCGGGCGCCGGGTCGAGGATCGTCGTGATCCCGGCATCCCGTGCCGTGCGCAGGATGCTCGCGGTCAGCCGCGCGGGCGTCTCGAGCTGGGTGAGCAGCACCGAGCTCGTGGCCGCGGAGTCGCGGATGCCCTGCACGACGGTCGCCTCATCGAGCGCGTCGTTCGCTCCCGGCACGATGACGATGGAGTTCTCGCCGCTCGCATCCACGCGGATGTGCGCGATACCCGTCTCCCCTGACACCGTCCGCAGCCTGTCGACACCCACGCCGGCGTCGACGAGCTCGCGCGTGACCATCGTGCCGAACGTGTCGTCGCCGACGCACGCGATGAACGAGGTGGATGCGCCAGCGCGGGCGGCCGCGACGGCCTGGTTCGCCCCTTTCCCCCCGAGGGCCAGGCTGAAGCTGTCGCCCCGCAGCGTCTCGCCGGGTTCCGGCGGCCGGGCGGAGAAGGCGGTGAGGTCGGCGGAGACGCTCCCGACGACAAGCACGCCGCTTCGGTTCGTGCCGCTCATGCGCGCTTCGAGCGCATCGCCTTGAGCTGCGTGAGCGACGCGTCGCCCGCCTTCTCCTCGTACTCGTCCGAGCCGAGCGGCACGAGCGCGACTCGCGCCTCATCGTCGGAGTGGATGCCCCACCCCCAGCGCTTCCCGAGGGGAGACGCGCGAAGGCACGCCTGGTCCTTGGCGAAGAAGGCGGCCCTGGCCGCGTCCCGCTCCTCAGCCGGTACCGCGTTGCGCACGGCGTAGGTCTCGAAGAGCACATCGTCGGACGTGTACTCATACGGGTGCGCGGCGATGAGGGCGTGCTGGAGGCTCGCGATGGTCGGCCCCTTCGCCGACTCGGGCGGCGCCTCAGCCTCGTCGACGGGGCAGTCGTCGGCGATCTGGATGAACGTGCTCGCGTAGTTCGTCGTTCCCATGGGCAGAGCCTACGGGGCGTGCATCGCAACACGCGGGGCTCGTCACGTCAGCGATGCGGGCGCAGGCTCCGAAGCCAGTCGTCGGCCTCGGCCTGCGACCGGAGACGGACCACGCGGAGGTTCGGCCGGGCCCGCTCGGCCGAGTCCACTCTCCGGCGAATCTTGGCGCGCCCCTTCCACCCCCACCGGACGATGTGCTCCGGATCGACGAGGATCGTGTGCAGGGGAGGCTCGACGTTGCCGTTCCACAGTTCGACGCGCCGCAGCCTTCTGCGGAGCGTGCGCCGCACGAGCCGCGACATGTGCGTCCAGACCGAGTAGTCGAGGAATACGAGCGTGTCAGCCCGGCTCGTGAGCAGGTCACCGAGCTGAGTCGCGTACTGCCACTCCGTGACCCAGCGCTCCTCGCTGGTGAACGCGTCGACGGACTCGAGGAACCCGCGCTGCACCGTCCATCCCGGGCCATGGAACAGGGCGTCGATCTCCGTGTGCGGGAGGTTCGCCGTGCGCTCCACCCGGCGCGCAACCGCCGTCTTCCCGACGCCGGCGGCACCCGCGATCAGCACACGCCGAGGGGCGGATTCCGGGGATCCTGCAGGAGCTGACACTCTGCAACCCTACGGTCGCCTTCCGGCACTCGCTGGCCGGGTGCCGCTCGAGCTCGCCCGGGGCGGTCGGCGGCGGAGACACGAAGATGGCCGGACACAGGGTGTCCGGCCATCTTGTGCGCGCTCAGGGGAGACGCGCAGCACGATCGGGGGATCGCGCCTCGGCCGCCGAAGCGACCTGGTTCGTCATTAGACGGCGAGCGTCGCCTGCACGTCGAGGTTGATCGTGACGGTGTCACCGAGCGTGAGGCCGCCGGCCTCGGTCGGTGCGTTCCAGTTGACGCCGAAGTCCTTGCGGTTGATCTTCGTGACAGCCTCGAAGCCGAGCTTCTTCTGGCCGTAGCCGTCGGTCGTGATGCCACCGAACTCGACATCGAACGTGACGGGCTTGGTGACGCCGCGGAGCGTGAGCTCGCCGTCGACCTTGACCGAGTCGCCCTCGACGCGCGTGGCGGAGGAGGCGAACGTGAAGGTCGGGAACTCCTCGGCAAGGAAGAAGTCGGAGGTCGCGAGGTGCTGGTCACGAGCAGGCTGCTTCGTGTTGACCGATGCGACCTCGACCTCGGCGTTGACCGTGGACTCCTCGATCGTCTCACCCGTCGTGATGGTGCCCGAGAAGGTCTCGAAGCCGCCACGGACCTTGCTGATCGCGAGGTGGCGAACGACGAAGCCGACCTCGGTGTGCGTGGGGTCGATGTTCCAGGTGCCGGCGGTCCAGCCGTTGATGTCTGCTGCGCTGATGCTCATGTCTTCTCCTGAAGGGTCGTTGGGTGCTGTCTCGGTCAAGTCCTGGACAACGTAACACATTGTTGCGGATACAAGTTATTCAAACGCATAGAACTGTGACGGTATTCCGACGCCCAGGGAAATCTTTGGGAAACGAGACGATAGCCTCGGCGGCCAGCCGTCCGAGCTAGCCCTGCTGCTGCTTCGCGGCGTCGCTGACCGACTTCATGAACCGCAGCACATTGTCATCCACGAAGATGTCGTTCGGCTGCAGCGGCCGCGACAGATGCAGCCCATCGAGCGCCCGGATGCGCGACAGGGCCACGTAGGTCTGCCCGGGCGAGAAGGCCCTCGCCCCGAGGTCGACGACGGCGCGATCGTAGGTCTTCCCCTGCGACTTGTGGATGGTCACCGCCCACGCGAGCCGCAGCGGGAACTGCGTGAACTCCCCCACCACGTCGCGCGACAGCTCCCGCGTATCCGGCGAGTACGAGTACTTCAGCTTCTCCCACACGAGGGGCTCCACCTCGTGCTCGTCGCCATCGATCTCGACGTAGACGGTCTTGTCGATGCGCGTGACCTCGCCGATCGAGCCGTTCACCCAGCGCCCGTCAGAGTCGTTGCGCAGGAACATGACCTGCGCGCCGACCTTCAGATCGAGGCGCTCATCCGCGGGGAAGTTGCGGCCGCCGAACTCCCCCGAGATGTCGGCGTTCGCGGTCATCGACGCCCCGGGCAGGCGCTCGAGGTTCTGCGCGTTGATGCGAGACACCTGCGCGTTGCGCGACGCGAGCGTGATCGTGCCGTCGGCCGGGGCGGGCCTCGCGCCCACCGTATTGAGGCGGTTCGCCATGTCGGCCGTGACCTGCCCGTACCTGACGGCCGTGAGGATGTTCTTGAACTCGTCCTCGTGCTGCCGGTGGATCTCGCGCAGGGCGTGGATGCGCAGCTCCGCCTCCTGCCACACCCTCGCGTCGAAGAACCACAGCGAACGGTAGTGGTCGCGGAAGTACGCGCGCTCATCGGGGTCCGACGGCGGCACCGGCGCCAGCTGGAATGGGTCGCCGAACATGACGAGCTGCACGCCGCCGAACGCCTCGTTCTTCCGCTGGCGCGCCTGCCGCAGCGAGCGGTCGATGGCGTCCATGAGGTCGGCGCTCACCATCGACACCTCGTCGATGACGAGCGTGTCGATCTTGTTGAGCAGCTTCCGCACATCCCCGTTCTGCTCGATGGGCGCATCCCCGATGACGCCGATCGGCAGCTTGAAGAGCGAGTGGATGGTCTGCCCGCCCACGTTGAGGGCCGCGACTCCCGTAGGTGCCGCGATGACGAGCTGCTTCGACGTGTGCCACGCGAGGTGGTTGAGGAGCGTCGACTTGCCCGTGCCGGCGCGCCCCGTCACGAACAGGTGCTCGCGCGTGTGCTCGATGGCGTCGAACACACCCTGCTGCTCCGGGGTGAGGACGATCGTCACTTGGTGGACTCCTGCTGCTGCTCGCGCTGGAGCCGCTCCTGCTTGCGCTTCTCCAGCGCCTCCGTGCGGTCGGCCATCACCTTGAGCTGCGCGTTGTACGCCTCGAGCTCCGCGTCGCCGTCACGGTCGGCCTTCCGGTCGCGCCGCTTCGCCTCCCGGTCGTCGGACCGGGACCACGAGTAGGCGACGAGCATCGCGAGGAGCACCGTCGGCACCTCGCCGACACCCCAGGCTATGGCACCGCCGATCTGCTGGTCGGTGATGGCATCCGCTCCCCACGGCCTGCCCATCGCGCCATACCAGTCGGCGAGCAGCAGGCCCGTGCCACTCATGATGCTGAGGCCGAAGAAGGCGTGGAACGTCATGACCAGCACGAGGGCGATGAGGCGCATCGGGTAGGGGGCGCGCGTGCCGATCGGGTCGATGCCGATGAGCGCGTTGGCGAAGAGGTAGCCGACGATGAGGAAGTCGGCGATCATCCACATGTGCCCGACGTGGTCGGTCACCGCCCAGCGGAACAGCGGCGTGTAGTAGAAGACGAGCAGCGAGCCCGCGAAGACGACGGCGGACACGATGGGGTGCGAGAAGAACTTCGCCCACCTCGAGTGCACGAACTTGAGCGCCCACTCGCGCGTGCCGAGGCTGCCGTCGTGGCGCGCGTGCACGCTGCGCAGGAGGAGCGTCATGGGGGCCGACAGCACGAACATGATCGGAACCAGCATGGTGAGGAACATGTGCTGCGTCATGTGGAAGCTGAAGACGAACTTTCCGTAGACGATGAGCGAGCCGTTGACGAGGTAGAGCAGAATCACGATGCCGAGGACAAACGAGATCGTGCGACCAAGCGGCCACTCGTCGCCGCGGCGACGCAGGCGCAGGACCCCGGCGATGTAGAAGAACAGGCCGAAGAGGCACAGCGTTGTCCACATCGGGTCGAGACGCCACTCGGTGAGCAGACGGAACGGCTCGAACTCAGGAGGCAGCAGCTCGCCCGTGAGCAGCTGCGCCGGCGTCGGGGCCGCGAGCTGGTCGGCCGTGACCTCCGTGACGGGCGACGGGGTGCGACCGAGCGCCGCGGCGGCACCGGACGCGATGCCCATGAAGGCGAGTTCGAGCGAGATGAGCCACACCATGGGCTTGCGAGTGGATGCTCCCTGCTCGACGGCAGCGCGCATCCGGTTGATGAGTCCCCGCCGCTGCGCCCAGCCGATGAAGCCGAGCACCACGAGCACAACCGCCTTCACGATGACGATGACCCCGTATGGCGAGGCGAGCTCGGCGAACGAGCCGATGTTGGCGACGCTCGCGACGACACCGGATGCGGCGACCACGATGAACGCGACGAGGGCGAGCGACGAGTAGCGCTCGATCACTGCGAGGCGGCGGACGTCCGGCATGCGCGGCGCGAGGATCGCGACGACGAGGAGGCCACCGAGCCAGAGCGCGGCGCCCATGTAGTGCAGGGTGATGCCACCCACGACGGTCTCGTGGTTCGCGGCGCCCGCGGCGTGGCCCTGCGCCCCGAGCGGCCACAGGCAGAAGAGCGAGAACGCGGCCGAGAGCCCGACCATCCACGGGCTGCGGCTCGCGAACACCACAACCGACAGCAGCAGCACCATGCCGAGCGCCAGCACCCACGCCTGGCCGAGCTCGAGCGAGGTGAAGAAGAAGAGGAGTCCCTGCCCGAAGGCGGCGTCGAGCGAGAACGCGGCGTTGGAGATCTGCAGGTAGGTGAGGAAGGCCGCAGCCGCCGTGGACACCACCCAGGCCGCGGCACCGGACGAGGCGATCGTCATGGCCCGCTCGAACTCGGGCTGCTTGCGACTCGCCGCCCACGCCGCCAGCACCAGGGCGCCGATTGTGACCGAGGCCGACAGGTTCAGCGCGAGACGCGCGACCGGCACACCCCACATGACGATGGGTCCAGGGTCGGAGACGATGAGCGGGGTCGCTCCGCCACCGTAGGCGAGCCCCCAGATGACCGCCACGAGGGCCGCGAGGAGGAAGATCGCCGGCCCGAGCACGATCATGCGCTTCGTGTGCAGCGACCAGGAGTCGGCGCTCGCGCGATTGCGCTCGGCCTTGCTGCCGCCCCTATCCGCAGTTGCCGCCGCCTCGATCGTGGAACCGGAATCGAGGGGCGTAGGCATGATCATCAAGTGTAGATCGTCGCTGGCGCTCGGGCTTGTCATCCACAGGGGAAGCGACCGGCTGGGACAAGAACGCGGGGCCGCTTCCGAGTGGAAGCGACCCCGCGTGCATTCAGGCGCGAAGACTACTTAGCTGCGGCCTTGAGCTTCGAGCCAGCCGAGATCTTGACGCCCTTCGAGGCGGCGATCTGGATGGCTTCACCCGTCTGAGGGTTGCGGCCGGTGCGCGCGGCACGAGCGGTCTGCTCAACGGAGAGCCAGCCCGGGATCGTGACCTTCGTGCCCTTGGCAACGTTCGAGGCGAGTTCGCTGAAGAGTGCGTCGAGGACGCTTCCAACAACAGCCTGGCTCTGGCCGGTCTCGGTCGCGATCGCGGCAACGAGTTCGGTCTTGTTCACAGTCTTGTCTGCCATATGTCCTCCTTAGGACGCAGCCCCGCCCTTGCGAGTGCAGCATGTTGGGTTCAGAAGTCCTGCAGTTCCGCGGGATTCCGCGGCAGGACCTTCGTCAACCTACCAAAACCAGGGCCTCTCGCTTGCAGATTCGCCTGACACGCCGCGTCTTGCCACGGAATTCACCGGTTCGTGGCCGTTCTGGACCGGATCGATGCCCGTATCGGCGCTTGATGGGCCCAAGCGGTGGCGTTGCCCCAGCAGCGACGGAGACCACTCAGCGCCGCTTGATCTCCGGGAAGTCGTCGTCGCGCCACTCGTCGGCGAGGCGGGTGCCATCGGCCTCGATCTCGCGATTGCGGAGTTCGACGCGACGGATCTTGCCGGACGCCGTCTTCGGCAGCTCGAAGAACTCGAGACGCCGAACCCGCATGTACGGCGGCATGACCGCGCGGGCGTGCCGGAGCACCTCGAGCGCGGTCTGCCGGTTCGACTCCCAGCCAGCCGCGAGCGTCACGTAGGCCTTCGTGATGTTGAGCTTCGTCGCGTCCGGCGCCCCGACGACACCCGCCTCCGCGACGGCATCGTGCTCCAGGAGGAGGCTCTCGACCTCGAACGGCGACACCTTGAAGTCGGACGACTTGAACACGTCGTCGGTGCGCCCGACGAAGGTGATGCATCCGTTCTCATCGCGCACCGCGACATCACCGGTGTGGAAGAAGCCGTCGCGCACCGCGTTGTCGGTCGCCGCGGGTGAGCCGAGGTACTCGGTCATGAGGTTCACGGGGCGCTCACCACGCATGTCGAGGCAGATCTCCCCCTCGTCGCCTTCGAGGCCTGTCACCGGGTCGAGGAGCACCACGTTCATGCCAGGCAGCGGATGCCCCATGGCACCCGGCTTGATGACATCGCCCGGCGCATTCGCGATGAGGGCGGTCGTCTCGGTCTGGCCGTAGCCGTCGCGGATCTCGAGCCCCCACCAGGCGTGGATGCGCGCGATGACCTCGGGGTTCAGTGGCTCACCGGCTGAGAGCAGCTCCCGCATCGCCCGGGGCTTCGCTGACCTGCCGTGCTGCACCAGGATGCGCCACACCGTCGGCGGGGCACAGAACGAGGTCGCGCCCGCCTTGTCGAGCTGGTCGAGCAGGAGGGCCGCGTCGAAGCGCTGGTAGTTGACGACGAAGACCGTCGCCTCGGCGTTCCAGGGCGCGAAGAAGCTGCTCCATGCGTGCTTGCCCCAGCCCGCCGCGCTGATCGCGAGGTGCACGCCGCCCGGCTCGACGCCGATCCAGTACATCGTCGAGAGGTGCCCGACGGGGTAGGAGCGGTGCGAATGGACCACGATCTTCGGGTGGCTCGTCGTACCGGAGGTGAAGTAGATGAGGGCGGCGTCGTCGCTTGCCGTCCGCTTCTCGATCGGCGCATCCGACGTGTCGTAGATGTCGTTGAAGTCGAGCCACGCCTCCCGCGCGGCCCCCTCGAGGCCAGCACCCACCTGCGCGATGCGGTAGCTGCCGAGGACGTTGTCGAACTTCACCGCGTCGGCCTCCTCGGCGATGACGAGACGCACCCTGGCACGTTCGACGCGATCGTCCAGGTCGTGCGGGCCGAGCACCACGGACGTGGGGAGAATGACGGCGCCGAGTTTGAGCGCGCCGAGCATCGCCTCCCAGAGCTCGCGGCGATTGCCGAGCATGAGCATGACGACGTCACCGCGGCGGATGCCCTGCGCCTCGAGCCAGTTCGCGACCCGGTTGGATCGCCGGCGCAGGTCGTCGAAGCTGTACTTCGCCTCGCTGCCGTCGTCCTCCACGATCCAGAGCGCGGTGCGGTCGTTGCCCTCGGCGATCTGGTCGAACCAGTCGAGCGCCCAGTTGAAGCTGTCTCCGACTTCGGGCCATTCGAACTCCCGGCTCGCGCGCCCAGCGTCTGTGCGGAGGGCGAGCAGCTGGTCACGTGCGCTGCGGAAGGCGTCTGCGCCTCGAACTTCTGACATGCGTGCCATTCTCACGCACCCCGCCGACAAAGACCTTCGCCGCGATAGGGCAGTTTTCTCCCATCCCCGCGGCCGAAACGGGAGGAAACTGCCCCATTCGCGGACCGGGCGGGGCGGGGCGCGGCGGGGCGGGGCGGGGCGCGGATAGGGCAGCTTCCTCCCACCCACGCCCCCAGGACGGGAGGAAACCGCCCTACTCACGGACCGGGCGGGGCAGGACGGGGCGGGATAGGGCAACTTCGCCCCATCCCCGCGCCCGAAACGGGAGGAAACTGCCCCATTCGCGGACCCGACGACCCGCGGACCGGCGCGGCGCGGGGCCGGACGGCGGGAGGCGCGGCGCGGCGCGGGGCCGGGCAGCTCCACCCCCCATCCATGACACCGCGGCTGGAGGAAACTGCCCTAATCACGGACCGGGCGGGGTAGGACGGGCCGGAATAGGGCAGCTTCATCCCATCCCCGCGCCCGAAACGGGAGGAAACTGCCCCATTCGCGGACCCGACGACCCGCGGACCGGCGCGGGGCCGGACGGCGGGAGGCGCGGCGCGGCGCGGCGCGGCGCGGGATAGGGCAGCTCCCCCCCATCCATGACACCGCGACTGGAGGAAACTGCCCCAATCACGGACCGGGCGGGGTAGGACGGGCCGGAATAGGGCAGCTTCACCCCATCCCCGCGCCCGAAACGAGAGGAAACTGCCCTACCTGCGGACCGGCGGACCGGCGGTCCGCAGGTAGGGCAGTTTCCTCCCGTTTCGGGCGCGGGGATGGGGTGAAGCTGCCCTATTCCGGCCCGTCCTACCCCGCCCGGTCCGTGAT
>NZ_PSYA01000014.1:0-57496 GCF_002931395.1 Pseudoclavibacter sp. RFBI5
TCCCCGCCCCTGCCTCCGCCGCCGAGGGCTGACTTGTGGTCGCTTCCGGGCGGTGTTGACGACCACAACTCAGCTTTCGGCGGCGGGGGCAGGGGCGGGGGTGGCGCGTCGACGGCGCACCTTCGTCGCCGGGGCCTCGCTCGGCAGCCGCGCCTCGAGGAGCGGCATGGACTCGATGCGGCCGCGTTCGACATGAGCGGCCGTCAGCAGCTCTGCCACGTCGGCTTGGCCCGCCACGATCGCGTCGACGATCTCGCGGTGCTCGACCCACATCGCCGCGGTGTCGCGCTGCGGCGTGAGGCGGAAGAGCCAGCGCACGCGTCCGCTCATCAGCTTCGTGACCCGGCGCAGGAGCGCGTGGTCGGCGAGCGCGATGATCTCCTCGTGCAGGTCGGAGTTGCGCGTCGAAGGCGGTGCGTCCGACTGGGCGTCGGAGATCGACCCGCCGTGTGCCGACTGCAGGGCCGCCAGCATCGGGCCCACGTCGGCGCCGGCCTGCGCCCGCCTGGCGGCGAAGGCGGAGGCCATCGGCTCGAGCTGTCGGCGCAGGTCGAACACCTCCATCGCATCGGTGACGGTGAGGATGTGCACGACGGCGCCGCGACGCGGCTGCGAGGTGATGAACCCCTCGGACTCGAGGATCGGCAGCGCCTCCCGCACGGGGATGCGCGATACCTCGAGTCGCTCCGCGATCTCGCGCTCGTTGAGCTTCGACCCCATCGCGAGCTCGCCCGTGATGATCTGCTCGCGGAGGGCGTGCGCGATGCGTGCTGGGGTCGGCTCGAGGCTCATGGGGACCATTCTGGCACGGTCGCGATGTCACTTTTGGAATGCCAATGCCCACTTAAGGCGACCCTGGAAGCGCTGAATTGACGTTTTGGTATGCAAAGGTGACGCCAGGGTAAGAACTGTGTGACGAGCGTGTTACTTCGTGCCGAAGCGCGCAGGTGGTCGCATAGCGTCGCCGACGTGCTCCCGTTTATCGCCCGCCGACTGGCCCTCGCCGTCGCCACCGTGCTCGCCGTGGTGACCATCGCTTTCGCGCTCGGCCGCGCCACCGGTGAGCCCGGTGCGCTGCTCCTGCCCGACAACGCGACGCAGGCCGAGGTCGATGCGCTCAACACCGCGCTCGGCTTCGACCGCCCCCTCATCGTGCAATACCTCGACACCCTCGCCGGTCTTGTCACCGGCGACTTCGGCAGCTCGTACCGGCTGCACGAGTCAGCGCTCGGACTGGTCCTCGAGCGGGTCCCCGCGACGCTCGAGCTGGCCTTCTGGGCCTTCGTCATCGGACTCGTGCTCGCCGTCGCCGCAGCGCTTGCCATCCAGCTCACCGGCAGCCGGACCCTGCGCGCCGTGGTGGGGTGGGCCGGCGCCATGCGCCAGTCGGTGCCGGACTTCTTCTTCGCGCTGCTCCTGGTGCTCGTCTTCTCGGTGCTGCTCGGCGCGCTGCCCTCGCTCGGGCGGAACAGCTACGCCAGCCTCGTGCTGCCCGTGCTCACGCTCGCCACTGGCCAGTTCGTCATGTACCTGCGCCTGCTCGACTCGTCCCTCAGCGAGCAGGCCGGTCAGGACTACGTGCGCACCGCCATCGCGCAGGGACAGCGGCGCTCGACGGTGCTGTTCACACGCATGCTGCCGAACGCGGCGCTGCCCGTGCTCGGCATGGCGGGTCTCAACCTCGGTGGACTGCTCGGCGGCACCGTGGTGGTCGAGGTCGTGTTCGCCTGGCCGGGACTCGGCCAGCTCCTCACCACGGCAGTGAGCCAGCGTGACTTCCCGATCGTCCAAGCCGGCCTCGTCTTCGTCGCGCTTGCCTTTGTCATCGTCAACACCGCGGTGGACGTGCTCGTCCGCCGAATCGACACGAGGACGGCCGCAGCATGACCGCTCAGATCACCCCCGTCACCCCCGTCAGCCCGGTCACGCCGGTCACACCCGTGCCGCGGCGCCTGCGCCCAGGCGCCATCGTCGGCGCGGTCATGGTCGGCGCCGTGCTGCTCCTCACGGCCGTCGTGCCGATGCTGCCCGGCTTCGACCCGATGGGGCAGGACCTGCGCGCCGCGATGCTGCCCCCGTTCACCGATCCGGCGCATCCGCTCGGCACCGACGCTCTCGGCCGAGACCTCCTCGACCGCATTGCGCTCGCCTCGGCGGTCACGCTCGGCATGACCGTGCTCATCGTGGTGATGAACGCCCTCATCGGCAGCACCGTCGGAATCCTCGCCGGCTACTTCGGCGGGCGACTCGAAGCGCTCGTGACGCTGCTCAGCAACGTGACGCTGGCCATGCCCGTCGTCCTGCTGCTCATCGCCATCTGCGCCGTCCTGCGTCCGAGCGCTGGGCTCACGATCCTGGTGCTCGGCTGCACCTGGTGGGTCGGCTACGCACGGGTCACGCGCAACGTCGCTGCCTCGCTGCGACGCCAGGACTTCGTCGTCTCGCCACTGACCCAGGGCGGCGACACCATCTGGGTGCTCACCCGCCACATCGTGCCCAACATCTGGCCGCACACGCTCATCATCGCCGCCACCGACCTCGCCACGATCGTGCTCATCACCTCCTCGCTCGAGTACCTCGGTCTCGGCGTGCAGCCCCCGGTGCCGAGCTGGGGCGGCATGATCTTCGACGGCCAGCGCCACCTCGGCAGCGACCCCTGGCTGTCGCTCCTCCCAGGAATCGTCATGCTCCTCGCCGTCGGCGGAGTGCAGTTCCTGAGCCAGCAGTTCACAGCAGAGACCCGCGGCTCGCTGCTGCGGAAGGGAGGCATGCGATGAATCCGGTACTGCGCATCGAGGACCTGCGTATCGAGACGACAGGCGAGGCGCCACGCACGCTCGTCGACGGCGTCACGCTCCAGGTCGACCGCGGCGAATCGCTCGGAGTGGTCGGGGAGTCCGGTTCGGGCAAGAGCCTGACCGTGCTCGCCGCGCTCGGCCTGCTGCCCGCTGGCACCCGCATCGCCGCCGGCCGCATCCTGCTCGACGAAACGGTGCTCGTCGACACGGAGGCCGACATCTGGATGCGCGAGCGCGAGCTGCGCGGTCTGCGCGGACGCACCGCCGCGATGGTGTTCCAGGACCCGATGTCCTCGCTCGACCCGCTCCGCGCGGTCGGCGCGCAGGTCGCCGCCGCGGTGCGGGTGCACCAGCCCATGAGCCGACGCGCGGCGCGCGAGCGCGCCGTTGAGCTGCTGACCGCGGTCGGCGTGCGGGATGCTGCCGAGCGTGCCGCCGCCCGACCCCACCAGTGGTCCGGCGGCATGCGCCAGCGAGCCATGATCGCGATGGCGATCGCCCACGACCCGCTCCTGCTCATCGCCGACGAGCCCACCACCGCCCTCGACGTGACGGTGCAGGCGCAGGTCATGGACCTGCTCGCCGAAGTGCGCGAGCGCACCGGTTCGGCGCTCGTGCTCATCACCCACGACCTCGGCCTGGTCGCCGAGAACAGCGACCGGCTCGCCGTCATGCACCACGGCCGGGTCGTGGAGACCGGCGTGACACGCGCCGTGCTCGACAACCCCGCCGAGGACTACACCAAGCGCCTCATGGCGGCCATCCCCGCCGAGAGCGAGCGCTCCGCGAGCGCCGTGCGCCCCGGAGAGCCGGACGCGCTGGTCGCCGACGGCGTCGTGGTCGAGTACCGAGTACACGGCCGCCGGCAGCCGGTGCGGGCTGTGGACGGCGTCTCGCTGCGGATCGCGGCAGGTGAGACGGTCGCCGTCGTCGGGGAATCGGGATGCGGCAAGTCGTCGCTGGCCAAGGCCGTGCTCGGCGTGCAACCCGCCGCCGCAGGCAGCATCGAGCTCGGCGGGGTCGCAGTGCACAACGAGCTCGCGGCGCGCAGCGCGGCGGAGCGGGAACGCGCGCAGATCGTCTTCCAGGACCCGTACTCGGCGCTCGACCCGCGACTGACCGTGCACGACCTCGTGGCCGAGCCCCTGCGCATCCGGCACGCCTACGACCGAGGGACCGTGACCCGCCTGCTCGCCGATGTCGGCCTCGACGAGCAGCACGGCGCCCGCCTCCCTGCTCAGCTCTCCGGGGGTCAGCGCCAGCGTGTGGGCATCGCGCGCGCCCTGGCGCTTCGCCCACGGCTGCTCGTGCTCGACGAGCCCGTCTCGGCCCTCGACGTGTCGATCCAGGCGCAGGTGCTCGAGCTGCTCGACGCACTCCAGCGCGAGCACGGGCTCGGCTACCTCTTCATCTCACACGACCTCGGCGTCGTGCGCAGCATCGCCGACCGCGTCGTCGTGATGCAGGAGGGGCGAATCGTCGAGGAGGCCCCGACTGCTGAGATCTTCACCTCCCCGAAGCACCCGTTCACCCGACAGCTCCTCGACGCCGTGCCCCGCCTCGACGGGGCGCGCCGCGGAGCGCATCCGCTTCCCGTCTCCTGACCCACCGACCCCCCCCACCGAACTGAGGAACTCCATGCCCAAGCACGCCCTCCGACGTCGCCTCCTCGCGACCGGTGCATTCGCCGCCACCGGCACCCTCCTGCTCACCAGCTGCGCAGGTGGCTTCGAACCCACCAGCGCCGAAGGCGAGACGCCCACCAAGATCGTCGCCGCCATCCCCACCGACCCGAGCTCCATGGACCCGATCCGCTCGGGAGCTCTCGTCGTGCTGTCGGTGTTCTTCCACACCTTCGACCAGCTCGTCGCGATCACCGCCGAGGGCGAGCTCGCACCGAAGCTCGCCACCGAGTGGACCTCCAACGACGACCTCACGCAGTGGGACTTCACGCTGCGCGAGGGTGTCACCGCCAGCAACGGCGAGGCCATCACCGCCGAAGACGTCGCCTTCTCGTACCAGACGATCCTCGACGACCCGACCGGCGAGAACTTCGCCTACCTCAGCTCCGTCGCGTCGGTCGAGGCTGTCGACGAGCTCACCGTGCGCTTCACCCTCAACTCGCCGTTCTCGGCGTTCCCGCGCAACACCTCGCTCATCTCGATCGTGCCCGCCGACACCTACCAGGAGGCGGGCGCCGACGCCTTCGCCCAGGACCCCATCGGATCCGGCCCCTACGTCTTCGACAGCATCCAGACCGGTGTCTCCTACGACCTCGCTCGCAACGACGACTACTGGGGCGAGGCCCCCGCCATCGAGCAGATCTCGCTGCAGCCCGTCTCCTCCGACGAGTCGCGCGTCAACGGGGTGCTCTCCGGCAGCCTCGATGTCGCGCCGATCGGACCCACGCAGGTCTCCTCGGTCGACGGGCAGGGCTCCGCGCAGGTGTTCTCCGCCCTGTCGAACGGCGTCGTCTTCCTCGGCGTCAACTCCACCAGCGGAGTGCTCACCGACGTGCGCATCCGCGAGGCCATCGCCCTGGCCATCGACAAGGAAGCCATCACCGGCGGGCTGCTCGGCGGCCTCGCCGAACCCGCCAGCGCCATGCTCGCGCCAGCCGTCGAAGGCTACAGTGACGACGTGACTGACCCCGGCTACAACCAGGAGCGGGCTCGCGAGCTCCTCGCGGAAGCCGGCTACGCGGGTGAGTCGATTCCCTTCGACTACGCGACCGACGGACGCATCCCCCTCTCCTCGGAGGTCGCGCAGACCATCCAGGCGTCGCTCGCCGAGGTCGGCATCACCGTCGAGCTCCGCGGCGCAGACCAGCAGGCCCACACGCTGAAGGTCCGCAGCAAGGAGATGCAGGGCATCTACCTCAACACCTGGGCGCCCTCGACGGTCGACGGCGACCTCCCGCTGACCGACTTCTACGAGACCGCAGGCAACAACAACTACGCGCAGGACCCGCGCACCGCCGAGCTCGCGGCCGAACAGCGGGCCGTCACCGGCGAGGAACGCCTCGACGTCTTCGCCGAGCTCCTCAACTACAGCAACGAACAGGGATACTTCGTGCCGCTCTACGTGCCCATGAACAACTACGCAGCAGACCCCGACCTCGACTGGACGCCCCGCGCGGATGGACTGTTCGACTTCACCCAGACGAGCTTCCGTTGAGCGCCGCGCTGATCCGCGACGCCCGCCCCTGGGGCGGCGAGTCGGCCGACGTCCGGCTGCAGGACGGCAGGATCGCCGCCATCCTGCCGCCCGGCACAGCACCGGAGCCGGGCGAGACGGTGATCGAGGGTCGCGGCCGCATCCTGCTGCCCTCCTTCGCCGACGTGCACGTGCACCTGGACTCCACGCGCATCGGCCTGCCGTTCCGCCCGCACACCGGCAGCCCCGGCGTCTGGGGAATGATGCTCAACGACCGCGTCAACTGGCGCGAGGCCGAGGTCTCCATGGAAGAGCGGACGAGCGGAACGCTGGCGCGCATGATCGCCCACGGCACGACGAGCGCCCGCAGCTACGCGCAGGTCGACGTGGATGCGGGACTCGAGCGGCTCGAGGCGGTGCTCGCCGCCAAGCAGCAGCACCGCGACCGCGCCACCGTGGAGGTGATCGCCTTCCCCCAGGCCGGTCTGCTCCGCGAGGAAGGCTCCTTCGAGCTGCTCGAGGAGGCCATGCGCTCCGGGGCCGACGTGGTCGGCGGCATCGACCCGTGCCAGCTCGACCGCGACCCCGCCAAGCACCTCGACCTGGTCTTCGGACTCGCCGAGCGCTACGACGCCCCCATCGACATCCACCTGCACGAGCCCGATCAGCTGGCTCGCTTCTCCGCCGAGCTCATCGTGGAGCGCACCCGCGCGCTCGGCATGACCGGACGAGTGACCATCTCCCACGGCTACGGCCTCGGCGAGCTGCCGCGCGAGCAGCTCGTCCCCCTCGTCGAGCAGTTCGCAGAGCTCGACATCTCCTGGGCGACCATCGCACCGGCCAAGCCCCTGCCGACGCTCCTGCTGGCGGAGCACGGCATCCGTCTCGGCCTCGGCCAGGACGGGCAGCGGGACTACTGGTCGCCGTACGGCAACGCCGACATGCTGGACCGCACCTGGCAGCTGGCCTTCACGAACGGCTTCCGCCGCGACGCCGACATCGAGCACTGCATCGCCATCGCCACCATCGGCGGCCGCTCCGTGCTCGGCACCGCGCCAGCGCTGCAGGGCGCGCTCGACAGGCCGGGTGTGGACGTCGGCGACCCCGCCGACCTGCAGCTCATCGAGGGGGAGACCGTGACCAGCGCGATCATGGACCGCCTCCCCGATCGCACCGTGCTCTTCGGCGGCGTGGTCGTGGCAGACGCGCTCGAACTCGTGGGCACCGCGTGATCGTGCTCACCGCCTCGCAGCTGGAGCCGCTGGTCGACCGACCGGCCACCGAGCGTGCCGTGGCGAGGATCTTCTCCGAGATCGCGCGAGGCAGCGCCGACCAGCCGCCGCCCACCTCCATGAAGACGGAGGCTGGCACCGGCCGCTACGTGCTCATGTCGGCACTCTCGGAGGCCACCGGCACCGCCGCGGTCAAGCTGCTCGCCGACGTCCCCGACAACGCGGCGCGGGGGCTGCCGACGCAGCGTTCCATGATCACCGTGCTCGACCGCGAGCTGGGAGCCCCGGTCGCCCTGCTGCACGGTGGGGTGCCGACCCGGGTGCGCACGGCAGCCGCGAGTGCCGTCGCCACGCGGGCCCTGGCCCGCGACGACAGCCGCGTCCTCGGCCTGGTCGGCGCTGGCGGGCTCGCGCGGGAGCACGTCGAGGCGCTGCGAGGCGTGCGCGACTGGGATCGCCTCGTCATCTGGTCGCGCACCGGAGCGCGGGCGGTCGCGCTCGCGGAGTCGCTCGACTGGTCGGGGGCCATCGAGGTCGTCGACTCGTGCGAGCGCGTCTTCGGGGTGGCGGACACGGTGTGCACGCTCACCCCATCGGTCAGCCCGATCGTGCGAGGCGAGTGGCTGCGCCCCGGACAGCATCTCAACGTCGTCGGCGCCAGGCCACGAGCCGACGAGCGCGAGGTGGATGCGCTGACCATGTCGCGATCGTCCGTGTGGGTCGACGACCTGGCGACGGCGCGCACGAAATCGGGCGATCTGATGCTCGCGGTCGCGGAGGGTGCGCTCAGCCTCGACGACCTCGTCGGAACCCTCGGCGAGGTGCTGGCCGGGCTGCGGCCCGGGCGGACGAGCGCCGACGAGATCACGTTGTTCGACTCCGTCGGCATCGGCGCTCAGGACCTCGCCATCGCGGACCTCCTCGTGCGTGAGGCCCGCGTGCGGGGGGTCGGGATCGAGCTCGATCTCAACGGCTGAGGATCGGCCAGGGCTCGGCTATCTGGCCCCGGCCATCACGGTCGCGTGCCAGGCATCCAGGAGGCGCGCGACCGTGCGGGTCTGCTCCCACGGCATGGCGCGCGACTCGAGCCGCCCGTCCCTGAGGGCGCGGGAGACCGCGTCAGCCTCGGCCGCGAACGGGTGGACCTGCGCCACCTCGATCGTGTCCCGCTGCCCGTCGTGGAAGTGGTCGAGGGTCTTCGGCGAGTGGTTCCGGTCGCCGAACGCGTTCTCGAGCGTGATCCAGCCCCCATCCCCGACGATGTCGGCCCGCTTGGACAGCTGGGTGCCGATGGAGCAGTCGACGTGGGCGGTGAAGCCCACCGCCGCCAGCCGTGCGGAGGCGTCCACGTCGACGCCCCTCTCGACTCGCCCGTGCGCGGCCTCGAGGGTTAGGCCCTCGAGCGCGACGCCAGCTGCAGCGGCCGCCGCGACCGCGAAGGAGACGGGGTAGCCGCCGACGTCGAAGATCGCCCCACCGGCAAGTGCGGGGTCGAAGAGCCGGCCGTCACTGCCGCCCGCTGCGAAGCCGAACTCTGCGCGCACCTGCATCGGGGCGGCGACCTGGCGCCGTTGCAGACGCTGGTCGATCGCGCGAGCGAGCGGACTGAAGCGGTGCTTGTACGCCTCGACGACGGGCAGGCCCGCGCGCTCGGCGGCGGCGAGGACACGCTCGGTCTCGGCGGCGCTCGGCGCGAGCGGCTTCTCGCAGAGCACGGCCTTGCCCGCCTCGAGCGCCGCGATCGCGAGCTCGGCGTGGGTCGTGTGCACCGTGGCGACGTACACGGCATCGACATCGTCGCGCGCCAGGATGTCCGCGTAGCTGCCGGAGACCTCCGCGCCGTAGCGCGCAGCGAAGGCCGCCGCGCGATCCGGGTCGCGGCTCGCGACCGCCCGCAGCTCGCCGTGCTCGGAGCTGGGCAGCCACGTCGCGAACGACTCCGCGATCGCACCCGGTCCGAGGATCGCCCACCTGGTCTTCTGCATGACGCGAAACTACCGGAGCAGGCTCGCACCCATCCACAGCCCGACCGTGAGCGTCGTGTTTGGCGGTAGGTTCTGGATGCAGCGGTGCAGGGGCAGGCGCCCCGATGGGAGTCAGGGAAGGGGCGGTGACGTGGCCGAGCCGAGACAGCAGGTGGTCGCCGTCGACCTCGCCAAGCGCGACCTGACGCTCGACCTCGCGCGCGTGTTCTGCGTGCTGCTCGTGGTCCTCATCCACCTCCTTATGGTCGGCATCGGTGCGGATGCGAGCGGGCAGCTGGTCGCGTCCCGTCCGCTCGAGGCCCAGCCCTGGTTCGCGCTCGCCACCTGGGCCGGGCAGATCATGCCGCTGTTCTTCGTCGTCGGAGGCTTCGCGTCGATCACGGCCTGGCGCAGTGCCGTGCGTCGCGGCTCGACGCCGGCGGACTACGTGCGCTCGCGGGTGCTCAGGCTGGCTCAGCCGGCGCTGCCCCTGTACGCCTTCTTCCTCGTCGGCATCGGCGCGGCCACGCTCGCCGGACTCGACCCGGCGCTCGTCGACCTGGCCGCATCCGGCGCCGGCACACCCCTGTGGTTCCTCGCCGCGTACACGCTGTGCCAGGCAGTCGTGCCGTGGATGGCTGGCTGGCACGCCCGCGCCCCGCGGAGTACCCTGGGCGTCCTGCTCGCCGGCGTGATCGCGGTCGACGCGGCCCGTTTCGCGACTGGCGTTGCCGAGGTGGGCCTCCTCAATCTGTTCTTCGTGTGGGTGCTCGTGCAGCAGCTGGGATTCTGGTTCGCCGACGGGTGGCTCGACCGGCGGCACCCGCTCACGCTCCTGGCCATCGCCGTCCTGGCGTACGCGTCGCTCGCACCGCTCACGACGCTCGGCCCCTACTCGCCGGACATGCTCTTCAACCTCAACCCGGCGACGTTCCCGCTCGTGGTGCTCGCCGTCGCACAGGCGTGCATCCTGCGTCTCCTGAGGCCCGCACTGGCGAGGCTCATGGAGACGTCGGGAGCGCGCGCGGTCGTGTTCCTCGTCGGGTCTCGGCTCATGACGATCTACCTCTGGCACCTGCCCGTGATCCTGCTCGTCTCAGGTCTCGCGCTCCTCATCCCGGGCGCGGCACCCGAGCCTGGCTCCACGGCGTGGTGGTGGAGCCGCATCCCGTACTTCCTCGTCGTGCTCATCTCGGTCTACGGGCTGTCGTTCATCGTGGGGCGGTGGGAGACGCCGCGGGAGGTGGGGCGCACTCCGCCGGGGTTGGTGGTCGCACTGGCCGTGGCCTGCGCCTTCACGCCGTCGTTCCTCGTGCTGCAGTTCCTCATGGACCTGCCCCTCGCCGCGACCGGCACGGTGCTGCTGAGCGCCGCCATCCTCCTGCTCGGGCGCTGGCCGTCACGCGCGCCTGTGCAACGGCCGAGGGGAACCTGACGGTTCGCCGCCACCGCTCGTGGGCAGGGCGATCGACCCGCCAGACTTGGCGCACAGCTCTCGACGAGGACCGGAGGCGACCGTGACCGCACCGAAGCAAGGCGAAGACCCCGTCAGCAGCTACCGTCCCCGCCTCGTGCCGTGGGCCCTCGGCATCGCGATCGGTGCTGCGATCGGCGCCGTGATCTCCGTCATCCTCTCGATGAGCGCCGGGTTCACGATCGCGTTCCTCTTCATGGGCGTCGCGATCGGCGTCGGCTTCGCGATCGCCCTGCAAGCCGCGTTCGACGACCTGGCGCGCAAGAAGAAGTAGGCGTCAGATCGTGGCCGCGAGGGCCAGCGTCGCGAGCGGGACGATGATCGCGACGCCGACCAGCCCGAGGGCCACGAAGCGGAGCCACGAGATCGTCACGCCGAGCGCCACGAGACGCTCGTGCCAGAGCAGCGTCGCGAGCGACGCCCACGGGGTGACGAGCGGGCCGAGGTTGACCCCGATGAGCAGCGCCACGAGGCGAGCCGGGCTGTCGGCCACCGGCTCGAGTGCCAGATAGGCGGGCAGGTTGTTGATGCCGTTGGCGCTCGCGGCACCGATCGCGGAGAGCTGCAGGAGACTCAGCGGGTCGTCGCCGCTTCCCGAGACCGCGGCGAGCAGCTCGCTCAGGCCGTGCGCGTGGGCCGCCTCCACCAGCACGAACAGCGAGCCTGCGATGCCCAGCGCCTGCCACGGCACGAGCCCGAAGCGCAGCGCCCCGCGGCGGCGGACGGCGAAGGCGACGATGAGCAGCAGCGCGGCGACTCCAGCCGGGATCGCCACCTCGACGCCGGTGACGAGCGCCGGGAGGAGCAGGGCGGTGACCACGGCGGCGAAGATCAGAAGCGGGCGGTCCTGGATGCTCGTCGGGGTCGGCATCCGGTAGCGGCGGTCGAGTTCCCTCCGGAAGACGAACGACAGGATGGCTGCGCTCGCGAGCACGCCCACGAGTGCAGGGGCCCACGTGATCGCAAGGAACTGCAAGGGCCCACCCTCGAAGGAGCGGGCAGCGAGCAGGCTCGTGAGGTTCGAGACCGGGAGGAAGAGGGAGGCGGTATTCGCGAGCCACACCGTCGCGAGCGCGAACGGGATCGGCGAGACGCCGACGTGCACGGCGAGCAGCACGACGACGGGCGTCACGAGCACGGCGGTCGTGTCGAGCGAGAGGAAGGCGGTGCTGACGGTGGCGAGCAGCAGGACGAGCGTCCACAGCAGCCACAGGCGCCCTCGCCCGAGCTTCGCGAGCCGATCGGCGAGCACAGAGAAGACCCCGGCGTCGCTCGCGAGCTCTGCGACGATCGTGATGCCGACGACAAAGGCGAGGACGGGGACCACACGCTCGCCCAGCTCCAGCAGCTCAGGGGCCGGGAGCACTCCGAAGGCCGCGACGACGACCGCCGCGACGACGAGCACGGCGGTGGCGATGATGGGGGCGACGCGGGCGACGCGGGACTGTGCCATGGCGGAGCAAGCATAGGCCCGCGAGGCGCTTGGGATGTCGGAGTCCGCTCGTAGGATTCGAGCATGACCTCGAACGGGGATGTTCCTGCGCGGAGAGCGGCCGTCATCGTGAGCGGGCTGCGCGTCCGTTCCCGGCCCGGCCTATCCGACCCGCCCGTTTTCGCTCGCGGATGCGCCGGGAACGCGGGAAGCGCGGCTACTTCGCGGCGACGCTGTCAAGGTGCTCGCGCAGCGCGATGATGATGTCGTCGCGCGTCGCGTTGCGCGCATGTGCGAGCTCCTCGATGAGCCAGTCGAGGGTCATGTAGTTCGCGTGGAGCAGGTTCGAGAGCTCGATGTTGACCTTGACCTGGTTGGGGCCGCCGTCGACGGGCTGCTCCGCATCCGGGTCCGTGTCGGCGTCGAGTCCCTGCCCCTGCTCGACCTTCACGACGAACGCGCCGACCTCGACGAGGCGCTCGTACGCGAGCGCCGCCGCGTCCGGAGAGACCTCCGTGACGGAGACGGCGTCGAGCAGCACATGCGCTGCTTCTCGACTGGTTGCTGGAGTGGACATGCAACGAGGATAGGCGTGCACTTCGCGCAGACAGTCAGGGTCCATCCATGCAAGGCACAATCGGGGGCATGAGCAGCAAACCCACAGCGAAGACCCGGCCGACCTCGGACGCGCCAGTCGTCGTCGTCGGCGATGCCATCGTGACCGAGCTGCGGGAGACCGAGGCGCGCGGCGGGCTCACGAGCCGCAGCTACGTGAGCGGCTCGGCGCTCAACGTGGCGATGGCGCTCGCTCGCCTCGGCGTGCCCATCGCGCTCATCGCCAGCATCGGCGATGACCCGGACGGGCTGCGCATCCGCGACCACCTCCACAGGTGCGGCATCCAGTTCGCGCCGTCCGTCTCGCTCGCCGGAACCGGGCGAGCCGTCGGCGAGTCCGCCGACGGGGAGCCCCTGTACACGTTCGACGACGCCGCGAGGGCGCGGCGCATCCGCTTCGACGACGAGCAGGTCGCTCTCATCCGGGCCGCGCCGTTCGTCGCGATCTCCGGCTTCGCGTTCGACGACAAGAAGCAGCACCGGCGCCTGCTCGAGGCGGTCATCCGACCGCAGGAGCGGCTGCTTCTCGACCCCAACCCGCGGCTCGGGCTCGTGGAGGACGCGGGCGCGTTCCTCGACAACTTCGAACGGCACGTGTCGAGTGCTCTCTTCGCGCACCTGTCCGACAACGACGCCGACCTGCTCTTCGACGCGCCCCTCGACGAGGCGACCAGCGACATGCTCGACCTCGGCGCGACCCACGTCCTCGCGACCGAGGGCACGCGCGGCGGCCGCTGGGTGAACCGGGCCGGCATCGACGTCGCCGAGCCGATCGTCGACCTGCCCGGTGACATCGTCGACACCATGGGCGCGGGCGACGCGGTGTTCGCGACCGCTGTCGCGTCGATCGCGCAGGGCGGCATCCCGAAAGATGTGGCGGATGCGCGGCGCATCCTGCAGCGCGCCATGACGGTAGCCGCCGCGACGGTCCGCGTCACGGGCAGCTTCCTCGCGGCCGACGACGACCTGCCGCCCGCCGCGGACGCGTAGGCCGCTGCCGCCGCCGCTGCCGCCGCGCCCGTCTCCCTGCCCGCCGTTTCGGGATGGCTTTCACGTCTGCGGATGGGTTGCAACCCATCCGCATGCGTGGAACCCATCCCGAGAGAGTCCGCGCCCGAGACAACCGACCCCGAGAGGGCTACCGCCGCAGGAACCCGGCCCCGAGTGCATCGCTCGACCCCGAGAGAGCGCACCTTGGAGAGAGATCGCTGCGGGGGACGAGCTACTCCGCAGAACCCGCCGAGCCCGAGCCCGAGCCCGAAGCCGCGGAACCCGCAGCCACGGCCGCCGCCGTGCGCTCGCGCTTCTGCTTTCGCTGCACGTAGACGCCCGCGACGATCGAGATGCCGGCGATGACGAAGCTCGTGGTCACCTCGATGAGGCGCGTCTCTCCCGCGAAGAACATGTAGATGAGCAGCGCCGACAGGGCGATGATGACCACCCAGGTGAGCCACGGGAAGCCCCACATGCGGATGCTGCCCTTCGCCGCTTCGTTCGGGTCCTCGCCGGCCGCGACGGCGTCTTCCGCGAGGATCCGGCGCGAGCGGAGCTGGGAG
Organism: Pseudoclavibacter sp. RFBI5; assembly: GCF_002931395.1. Taxonomy (NCBI): domain Bacteria; kingdom Bacillati; phylum Actinomycetota; class Actinomycetes; order Micrococcales; family Microbacteriaceae; genus Pseudoclavibacter; species Pseudoclavibacter sp. RFBI5. Next base: position 14,228 of record NZ_PSYA01000014.1, read on the forward strand.
ACGGCGATGACGATCCACACGAAGATCGCGACGGCGCCCGTCGAGTTCACGAGGAACGAGAAGACGTACTCGGGGGTCGTGTAGTTGAGGACGACCGAGAGGAGGCCGACGACGGCGGAGGCGAGGATCGCGACGTACGGGGTGCCGCGCTTCGAGACCTTCCGGAACGCCTTTGGGGCTTCCCCGCGGCGGGAGAGGGAGAACGCCATGCGGGATGCCGTGTAGAGGGAGGCGTTGAGGGTGGAGAGCAGCGCGGAGAGCACGATGATGTCCATCGCGAGGGCCGCCCAGCCGATGCCCGCCGCGTTCAGCATGGTCACGAAGGGGCTCACGCCTGCCGTGATCTGGTCCCAGGGCAGCACGATGAGCACCACGAGGATCGACCCGATGTAGAAGAGCAGGATGCGCCAGACGACCGAGTTGACGGCCTTGCGGACGGCCTGCGCCGGCTGCTCGGATTCGCCGGCGGCAATCGTCGCGACCTCGGCGCCGAACATCGAGAAGATGACGGGGAGGAGGGCAGCCAGGATGCCCGCGACGCCGAACGGCGCGAATCCGCCGTCTGCTGGTGCGAGGTTGCCGAACGTGGCCGTGTTGTTGGGGATGACGTGCGCGATGAGGAGCGCGCCGACGATGATGAAGATAATGATCGAGACGATCTTGATCGACGCGAACCAGAACTCGAACTCGCCGAACGACTTCACGCTGATGAGGTTCGCGATGAGGAACACGAGCGTGATGATGAGCGCTGGGATCCACTGGGGGACCTCGGGCAGCCAGCCGCTGATGATGACGGCGGCCGCGGTCGCCTCGATGCCGACGACGACCACCCAGAACCACCAGTAGAGCCAGCCGATGGAGAGGCCGGCCCACGGGCCGATGAATCGCGTCGCGTAGGCGGAGAAGGAGCCCGTCTCGGGGGAGATGGATGCCATCTCGCCGAGCATCCGCATGACGAGGACGACGACGACGCCGGCGAGTGCGTAGGCGAGGATCACGGCGGGTCCGGCGGCGAGGATCGCCGTGCTGGAGGCGACCAGCAGGCCAGCGCCGATGACGCCGCCGAGCGCGATCATCGACAGGTGGCGCGGTTTGAGCGTGTTCGCGAGGGCCTCGCCCTGCTCGACGGGGCGGCCGTTGCCGCGCTGGTGGCCGCGTTCGCTGAGATCGCGGCCCTTCTCGGTGAAGACGGCCTCGGTGTGAGGCGCTGCTGCGCCTTCGGGAATCTTGCCGTCAGCGCTTGGGGACGTCATGGATCACGTTTCTCCTGGTGAAGGGGGCCCCGGGCGTCACGTGCTCGCTGAGGACTCAGCACGTGGGGGAGGAGCGCGGCGGGCGCCTCGAGGTCGGTACCGAGCAAGGGTAGGGCCCTGCGCGTGTCCCGTTCACCTTGTGTTCATAAGTGACGCGGCGGGGTGGGACTGGGCCCGTCCGGGATGGCGGTGCGCGTCAGCTCGCGGGCGAGTCGCCCGGCAGCATCTCGGGGTCGCTCGGCGCGACGCTGCCGCGCACGTCACGCTCCAGTGGAGTCTCCGACTTGGCCGCGTCTCCCACGTCGACCGTGAACCAGCGGATCGTGACGCCGCAGATGGGTCCGATGAGCAGCGCGAACGCGACGGTGCCGATGCCCACGTCTCCGCCGAGCATCCACCCGATGGCGAGCACGACGACCTCGATGCTCGTGCGCACGATCCAGATGCGCCATCCGGTCACCCGGTGCAGGCCCGTCATGAGGCCGTCGCGCGGCCCCGGGCCGAAGAGGGCGCCGATGTAGAGGCCCGTCGCGAGGCCCAGGGTCAGGATGCCGCCGGCGAGCAGCAGGATGCGCCACCACAGGTCGAGGCCGGGTGGGATGATCCACAGCCCCAGGTCGGCGAAGGGGCCGACGAGCAGCGCGTTCGCGAGGGTCCCGAAGCCGGGCCGCTGCCGGAGCGGGATCCACAGGCACAGCACGACGACGCTGATGAGCACCGTGATGAGCCCGAACGGCAGCCCGGACTGCACCTGGACGCCGAGCGTCAGCACGTCCCAGGGCGAGACGCCCAGCTCGCCGCGCACGATCATGGCGATCGCGAAGCCGTAGAGGAAGAGGCCGACGGTGAGCTGCGTGGCGCGGCGGGGCAGGCGGACGATGGAGCGCATCCGTGTATCTAAGCCTCAGCGCGCGCGGGTATCGCGGTCCACTCCGGAAGAGTGGATAGGTGGGTGCTCCTGCCCGCGTCCGGCCTAGCTGACGGCGCGCACCTAGCTGACGGAGCGCACCGTCGAGCGGATCTCCTCAGCCGAGGCGAGGAACTTCTCGAGCTCGCTCGGCGACATGGGGGTGTCGAGGATGCGCTCAACGCCTCGCGCACTGACGATGACGGGGGTGGAGATGGCGACGTCGTCGATGCCCCACTGCCCCTGCAGGAGCGTGGAGACGGGCATGATGGCGTGCTCGTCGTTGACGATCGCCTCGGCGATGCGCGCCCCGGAGAGGCCGATGGCGTAGTTCGTGGCGCCCTTGCCCTCGATGACCTTGTAGGCGGCGGTGCGCACGTCGTTCGTGATGCTCTCGAGCGTCTCCTCGGTGAAGGGGCGCTCGCCGTCGCGCTCCCAGTCGAGGATCGGCACGGGCCCGATCGTTGCCTGGGACCACAGGGCGAACTCGCTGTCGCCGTGCTCGCCGACGATGGTGGCGTGCACGCTCGTGGGGGCGAGGCCACCGGCGAGCTTCGCGATGATCCAGCGGAGGCGGGAGGTGTCGAGCACGGTTCCGGAGGAGATGACGCGCCCCGGCGGCAGGCCGGAGATGCGCTGGGCGACGACCGTGAGCACGTCGCAGGGGTTCGTGACGAGCACGAACACGGCATCGGGGGCGAGCTCCACGAGTCGCGGCATGAGCGACTCGAGGATGCCGACGTTCACGCCGACGAGGTCGAGCCTCGTCTGCCCCGGCTTCTGCTTGGCACCGGCAGTGATGATGACGACGTCGGCGCCGGCCACGGTCGTGATGTCGCTCGAGCCGGTCATGACGCTCGAGCCCGTGAACTGGGTGCCGTGGGCGAGGTCGAGCACCTCCGCCTCGACCTTCTTCGTGTCGATGTCGTAGAGCGTGATCTCACGCGCGACACCGCGGATGAGGCAGGCGTACGCGAGCGAGGTGCCGACGCTGCCGGCTCCGACGATGGCGACCTTGGACTGCTTCTGCACTGGCATGGTGCTTCCTTCCACGAAGCCTCCGCGACGGAGACGCTGACTGAGGAGACCGTCACGGGCAGACGAACGCTGAGCAACGCGGCGTCGACCGTCGCTTCGGTCGGCAACGCTCTGATCGTATGGGCGCGGCCCGGCGCACTGCGGCGTGTCGCGGCGCGGCTCGGGTTGGCCCGAAGGTGCGCTGGTTACGCTCGTTCGCATGCGCATCCCGTCGGACCCCAGTGAAGAATCACGGCACGACGGCGCGACTTCCCCGAATACCGGTGCGAACGACCGTGGCACCGGTACGAACGACCGCGGCGATGGCGACCGCCGCGCTCGCGGACTCGAGGAGGTCGACGCCAGGCGGGTGCAGCGCGCCGATTTCGTGAAGCAGGTGCTCGCGAAGCGCGACGGCGGAGCGGATGCAGACCCCGAGTCGTCCGTGTCCGCCTCGAGCGAGTCGGCGCTCCCGGGGGCCGGTTCGCCCGCCGGGCAGCTCTCGCCGGACGAGACCGTGACGGTGGATGACTCGATCGTGCGTGCACTGCGGGCCGAGGGCCGGACGGCCTCGAGCGACCGGGACGCCGCGAGTGACGGTGCCGATGGCGTGGGTGTCGCCGGCACCGCTGGGCCCGCCGATGCCGCGGGTCCCGTCGCAGAGCGCACCGTCGCCGTCGACGACTCGATCGTCGCAGCCCTGCGAGCCGAGGGGCGCACGGCGACGGGCGACCGCGACGCGAGCGACGCGTCCCGAGCCGCAGCGCGAGGAGCGGGCCCCGCAGCGCCGGGGACCCCGCCCACCTCGGCAGAACCAGCCGCCCCAGCGCGCAAGGCTCCGGTCGACGCCGCCCCGCCCACCGCGGCGATGCCCGTCGTGACGCAGCTCCGCGACGTGCCCGTCTCGGAGGCCCTGCCCGCGGCCCTCGCGACGCTGCGCGGCTGGCGCGAGCAGCTCGCCGCCTCCGACGCGCAGCGCGCGGCCGCAGTCGAGGCCGCCTCGAGTGCCCGGGCGAGACGCCGCGCCGACACGACCTCCGAGCTGGACCGCGTGCTCAGCGGACCAGACGGAGCAGACTTCCTGCGCTCCCTCATCGACGACGTCATCCGACCCGACGACGCCATCGCAGCCGGCAACGGCCTCGGCGACCTCGCGCCGAAGCTCCCCGCGAGCCTCTCGCCTGGCACGAAGCGCGCGTTCCAGCTCGGCGCCTTCGCGGGTCCCGGCGTGCCGTGGCTCGCAGTCCCGCTCATGCGCCGCGCCACGTCGGCGTTCTTCGGCGACGACACCGTCCGCAACGTGCCCGCCGAGATCTCCGTCGCCACCGAGCGCGCAGCCTCCAGGGGAGCGGTGCCGCGCATCCGCCTCCTCGGTGACGCTGTGCTCGGCGAGCGCGGCTCGAACGCGAGCCTCGAGACCTACACGCAGCTGCTCGCCGCTGGTCAGGTTCGCGAGCTCGAGCTGCGCGTCGCGGACATCGAGGCGCAGCCGGCCCTCTGGGACTTCGACGGCACCCTCGAACGGGTCGTCTTCAAGCTCGCCGCGCTCGGACGCGCGGCGCTCACTGCCCCGACCCCGCCGCTGATCATGCTGCGCACGCAGTCCTCGGCCGACCTCGAGCTGACCGTGCAGGCGTTCATGCGCGCCTTCGAGCAGGAGGAGCTGCGCGGCCTGCACGTCGGCATCTCCCTGCCGGCGCAGTTCCCCGAGACGACCGGCCTGCTGCGCCGCATCGGCGGGTGGGCGCACATGCGACGCGAGGACCTCGGCTCCGACATCACGGTCGCCATCACCAGAGACGCGAACCACGAGCTCGAACGCGCCGACGCCGTGATCAACGGCTGGCGCCTCGCGACCTACGCGTCCGAGGCCGACGTCGACGCCAACTTCGCGCGCCTCCTCGACGAGGCTCTCGCCATCGACCACGCCGCGGCGTTCAGGGTCGAGGTCGAGGCGGATGCACTCCGCGACGTCGCGCTCGCCGCTGCCATCGCGAAGGCGCGAGGCCTGCCGAGGCCGGTGCGCGTCGTCGTGCCGCGATCGAGCGACGAGGCGACGCTCGGTCGCATCCGCTCGGCAGGGGTGGAGGTCGTCGAGCGAACGCCCGTCATCACGGGCAGCACGCAGCGCCACGCGGCCAGCTATCTGCAGCACCGGGTGGACGTGCGGGCCAGGCAGCTCGGGGCGGACCCAGCCGAGGGCGCACCCGCTGCCCCTGCCGGCCTCCCGGCCGACGCCGTGCATCCCGACGACGAACGCCTGCTCAGCGCGACGGCGCGCATGCGGCAGATCGATTCCGGGCCCAACCGCGAGCAGGACCGCGTGCTCGCGGACGACGCCGCGACCGTCACGGCCAGCATCCAGCTCGAGCTCTTCCCCGAGGGCCTCTTCGAGGACGAGGAGCCAGCGGCCGAACGGCCCGCGCGAGTGAAGAAGCTGAAGCCCGCCTCGAAGCCCGTCATCGACGACGAGGAAGAAGTCACCGAGAACCCTGCCGACACCGGGCCGAGCCCCCGCCTCACCGAGGTGGTGCTCGGCCTGAAGCGCGGCAGGCTGCTGCGCAACACGTTCAGGAACGCGCCGGGCACCGACCCTTCGCTCGCCAGCAACCGCGAGTGGCTCCTCTCCATCCAGCGCCGCGTGCCGCGCAGCGAACTCGGCATCGACGAGGTCGAACGGCACCTGCTGCACGAGCCGGGCGACGTGGATGCGCTGCTCTCGCGGGCAGAGCGTGCGGCCGAGCCGTGGGCACAGAAGCCGGGCTGGGAGCGGGCAGCGGTGCTCGAGAAGGTGGCGAAGGCCCTCGAAGCGAACCGGGCGCGACTCATCGAGGTGGCCGTCTCCGAGACGGGGACCCCGCTGCCCGACGTCGACGCCGACGTGAGCCGCTGCGTCGACCTCGCGAACTACTACGCGCACCTCGCACGCCAGCTCGACCGCATGCAGGGGGCCGACTTCGAACCCGTCGCGGTGACCGTCGTCACGCCCTCCTGGGTCCCGGCAGTCGCAGGCAGCGCAGGCCACACGGCGCAGGCGCTCGCCGCCGGCAGCGCGGTCGTGCTGAAGCCGTCGCCTCGAACGCGCCGCACGGCGGCGGTCTTCGCGGAGGTGCTGTGGGACGCGGACATCCCGCGCGACCTCGTGCAGCTCGCGATCTGCGACGAGAGCCTCCTCTCCGACGAGCAGCTCGGGCAGATGCTCATCACCGACGACCGCGTGCAGCGTGTGCTGCTCAGCGGCAACTGGGAGACGGCTCGCTCGTTCCTGCGCTGGCGTCCCGACCTGCCGCTCATCGCCGCGACGAGCGGCAAGAACTCCATGATCATCACGCCGAGCGCCGACCTCGACCGGGCCGCGCTCGACGTCGCACGCAGCGCGTTCCTCAGCGCGGGACAGCGCCCGGGGCATGCGGGCACCGTCATCCTCGTCGGCTCCGTGGCCCGCTCGAAGCGCTTCCACGAGCAGCTCGCCGACGCCGTCGCCTCCCTGCGCATCGGCTACCCGAGCGACCCCGGCGCCGTCGTCGGCCCCCTCGTGTCCCCGCCGGACTCGCAGCTGCGCTTCGCGCTCAGCTCCCTCGGCGAAGGAGAGTCGTGGCTCGTCGAGCCGAGGCAGCTCGACGACACCGGGCGCCTGTGGTCGCCCGGCATCCGCGCCGGCGTGAAGCCAGGGAGCTACCAGCACGTCACCGAGTTCTTCGGTCCTGTCCTGAGCGTCATGCACACGCTCACGCTCGACGAGGCGATCCGCCTGCAGAATTCGACCCAGTACGGGCTGACGGCGGGCATCCATTCGCTCGACCGGACGGAGATCGCCGAGTGGCTGCGGCGAGTGGAGGCCGGCAACCTCTACGTGAACCGCGACATCCTCGGCAACACTCCCCAGCGTCAGCCGTTCGGCGGCTGGCTGCGCTCCATGGTCGGCACGGCGACGAAGTTCGGCGGCCCCAACTCGCTGCTCTCCCTCGGCACGTGGCGTCCGAACCACGGCGAGCAGTCGCAGACGCTGCACCTGAGGGGCATCGACGAGCAGGCGACGGCCCTCATCGAGTCGGCGGCTCCCTTCATGGACTACGAGACCTTCGACCGGCTGCGTCGAGCCTCGCTGAGCGACCAGATCGCGTTCAACGAGGAGTTCGGGGAGGTCTCCGATGTCTCGAATCTGGGGTTCGAGCGCAACCTCATGCGGTACATCCCGGTGCAGGCGACGATCCGCGCCGCCGAGGACGCGACGCTCGCCGACCTCATCCGCATCGTCGTCGCGGCTCGCATCGTGCGTTCGAAGCCGCTCATCACGTCCGGCATCGAGGTGCCGGACGCGGTGCTCGCCGAACTGCAGGCCCAGAACCTGACGGTGCGGCGAGAGACGGACGCGGAGTTCGCCGAGCGGGCGAGGGCCGGCGGCATCGAGACGCTGCGCGTGCGCCTCGTCGGCGGCAAGCGGCGTGAGTTCTGCGACGCGCTCGAAGGCGATCCGGACATCTCGATCTGGTCGGATGAGGTCACGCCGGCTGGTCGTATCGAGGCGCTCCCGTTCCTCCGCGAGCAGGCGATCTCCATCACGGCGCACCGCGGTGGGCATCCGGACCCGCGCATGCAGCAGCTCTTCCCGTACGAGCAGACGTTCGATCCGGACGCGCCCATCACGCAGGGCCCCACGAAGTCCCGCGGGTAGGCGCGCTGACGCAGCGGGCAGCGATGCAGGGGTCAGCTGCCCAGCGACGCAGCGGACTCCGGGGCGTGGGTGCTCCGGTCCGCGGGGCTTCGCTGTTGGTCCTGCTCGACCGTCGGCGCCGCTGCTGTCCAACATGAGTGCGATTTCGGCGCTTGAGGCCAGTTGGAGGGGGTGGGGCGCTGTTTTTGCACTGACGTTGGTCCGTGGCGCCGGCGAGGGAGCCGGAGATGCGCCGACAGTCGGCCTTCGCCGTGCCGCTATCCGCGTGGCTCTGCTGTTGGTCCTGCTCGACCGTCGGCGCCGCCGCTGTCCAACATGAGTGCGATTTCGGCGTTTGAGGCCAGTTGGAGGGGGTGGGGCGCTGTTTTTGCACTGACGTTGGTCAGCGGAGGCGACGCTGCGCGGGGTAGCTGCTGCGCGTGGCGGCGGGATGCGCGGCTCGCGAGGGCGCATCCGCTTCGCCTACGATCGGGCGCATGTCTGCCGATGTCGCCGGAGCGCCAAACACCCTTCACGCACTCGAATCTCTGCACCGTGAGCTGCCGGGACGGGTGGTGACGGACCCGGCGGCGCTCGAGCCGCTGCGCGTCGATCGTTCCGGTGTGGTCGCCGCTGGCGTGCCGGTGGCGCTGGTCGAGGCGGAGTCCGTCGCGGATGTACAGGCCGTGTGCCGCATCGCGAGCGAGTTCGGGGTGCCGATCGTCACGCGCGGGGCCGGAACCGGCCTCGCTGGCGGGGGCGCGGGCGGCGCTGGCGAGATCGTGCTGTCGACGCTGCGCATGAACCGGGTCCTGGAGATCTCGGCGGCGAACCAGCTGGCCGTCGTGCAGCCGGGCATCCTCAACGGCGCTCTCAACGAGGTGCTCGAGGGGCACGGCTTCTGGTGGGCGCCGGACCCGGCGTCGAAGCACATCTCGTCGGTCGGCGGCAACATCGCGACGAACGCTGGCGGGCTGCTGTGCGCGAAGTACGGGGTGACTCGCGAGGCGGTACTCGGTCTCAAGGTCGTGCTCATCGACGGCTCGGTCATCGACGTCGGCCACCGCACGGTCAAGGGGGTCACGGGCCTCGACCTGTGCGCGCTCATGGTCGGTTCGGAGGGCACGCTCGGCGTGATCGTCGAGTGCACGCTCAAGCTGCGTCCGCTGGTCGATGGGGTCGTCCCGACGATCGGCGCGTACTTCCCCGACGTGGGGAGCGCGGCCCGCGCCTCCGCGGCGGTCACCGCGTCTGGTATCCAGCCGGCCATCATGGAGCTCATGGACGGGGGCGTGCTTCGCGCTGTCTCGGCGTACACGGGTGTCGACCTCGCGTCTCACGGCGACTCGTACCTGCTCATCCAGACGGATGGGGCGAACGCGGTGGCGGAGGCGGAGGGCATCGTCGAGGTGCTGCGCGCCAACGGCGGAGCGGCGGAGATGACGACGGACCCGCAGTCGGCGCTCACGCTCGTGGATGTGCGGCGGCAGGCGTACGCCGCGAAGGAGGCGCTCGGGCAGGTGCTCGTGGAGGACGTCTCCGTGCCGAGAGACCGGCTGCCAGACATGTTCGCGAAGATCGACGAGGTCGCCGCCCGCACCGGGACGACGATCGTCACGGTCGCGCATGCGGGCGACGGGAACCTGCATCCGACGTTCATCTACGACCGGGCGGAGCCTGTCGTCCCGCAGGCGGTGTGGGATGCGGCCGACGAGCTGTTCACCTACGCCATCTCGATCGGCGGAACCCTCACGGGCGAGCACGGGGTCGGTGTGCTCAAGCGGCAGTGGCTCGGTGCGGAGCTCGGCGAGCGTCAGTATGAGCTGCAGCGCGGCATCAAGGGCCTCTTCGACCCGAAGGGGCTCCTGAACCCGGGCAAGGTCTTCGCCGAGTAGCCGGGCAGCGCGCCGTCCGGCCGCGCACGTCTGCGGCTCCGCAGCCCACACGGTCAGGTTTCGAGATGAGTTCCACGCTTCGGGATGGGATGCAAGCCATCTGCAGGCGTGGAACCCACCCTGAAACGGCGCGTCGGACGGGAGGATGCGTGCGGCAGGCGGACGCCACCCGTCCGCGCCCGGCCCGCCTTGCCCTGGCCAACATCCGTGATGATTGGCCGCTTCGCCGGCTCGGGAGGCGAGCTCGGACGAAACGATCACGCAAGTCGGACGCGCGCCGCCCCAGGAAACTGCTCGATTGACGGGAAATTCTGCGGGACCCCGGGCGTGCCGTCCAGGCGAGCCCTCCGCGAAACAAGCGCGTCACATTGCGTCCACTAGTCTCGGGGCATGGGTGACCTCTTCGACGGCTACAGCCAGGCTCTGACCAGGCAATCCCAAGCGGCGCTGTCGCCGCCATTCGACGAGATGTTCATGGGGGAGGCGCCAGAGGGCGAGCTCGATCCGCGGCGCACATACCGAGATCTCTACGACGTCCTCTCGGGGATGACGCAGGAGCAGATCCGGCACCGCTCCGACTCGCTCGCCGATTCGTACCTCGCCCAGGGCGTCACGTTCGACTTCGCCGGCGAGGAGCGCCCGTTCCCGCTCGACGTGGTCCCGCGCGTCATCGAGCGCGCCGAGTGGCAGAAGACGGAAGCCGGCATCAAGCAGCGCGTCCGTGCCCTCGAGGCGTTCCTCGACGACGTGTACGGCGACCAGCGGGCCATCGCGGACGGCGTCATCCCCGCGAGCCTCATCGCCTCCTCGGTGCACTACCACCGGGTCGCGAAGGGCATCCGCACGGCCAACGGCGTGCGCATCCACGTGTCGGGCATCGACCTGATCCGCGACGAGCACGGCGAGATGCGCGTGCTCGAAGACAACGTGCGCGTCCCGTCCGGCGTCTCCTACGTCATCTCGAACCGCCGTGCCATGGCGCAGACGCTCCCTGAGCTGTTCTCGCGCATGCGCGTCCGCCCAGTCGGCGACTACCCGAACCGCCTCCTCGGGGCGCTTCGGGCCTCCGCCCCAGACGGCATCGAGGACCCGACGGTCGTCGTCCTCACCCCCGGCGTCTACAACTCCGCGTACTTCGAGCACACGCTGCTCGCGCGCCTCATGGGCGTCGAGCTCGTCGAGGGCCGCGACCTGTTCTGCTCGGGCGGTCGGGTGTGGATGCGCACCACGGCCGGCCCGCAGCGCGTCGACGTCATCTATCGCCGCGTCGACGACGACTACCTCGACCCGCTGCAGTTCCGCCGCGACTCGATGCTCGGCTCGCCCGGCCTCATGATGGCGGCGCGCCTCGGCAACGTCACGATCGCGAACGCGGTCGGCAACGGCGTCGCGGACGACAAGCTCGTGTACACGTACATGCCCGACCTCATCCGCTACTACCTGTCGGAGGAGGCGATCCTGCCGAACGTCGACACGTGGCGCCTCGAGGAGCCGGACGCGCTCGAGGAGGTGCTCGACCGCCTCGACGAACTCGTCGTGAAGCCGGTCGACGGCTCGGGCGGCAAGGGCCTCATGATCGGGCCGAGCGCCTCGAAGACGGAGCTCGACGAGATGCGGGTGCGGCTGCTCGCCGACCCGCGCGGCTGGATCGCGCAGCCCGTCGTGCAGCTCTCGACCATCCCGACGCTCGTCGACGACGGGATGCGGCCGCGCCACGCGGACCTGCGCCCGTTCGCCATCAACGACGGCCACGACGTGTGGGTGCTGCCGGGTGGCCTCACTCGCGTCGCCCTCCCGGAGGGACAGCTGGTCGTGAACTCCAGCCAGGGCGGCGGGTCGAAGGACACGTGGGTGGTCGGCGCCGAGCGGAGCTTCTCCAAGCCGCAGCCGCACGGCGTCGAGGAGCTCCTCGACGACCAGGCCGACGTGTCGGAGACGCCGCACCCCGTGACGGGCGTGCTGCGCGTCATCCCGCACCGCCAGGACCACATGCCGCAGGACGCCCCGAAGCGCGGCGACCAGCAGCAGGTGCAGCAGCAGACGCAGGGCCGTCAGCCGCAAGCCCAGTCGCACTCGCATTCACAGTCAGAGCAGGTGCAGCAACAGCAGCAGGCGCGCGCTGAAGCGTCGCCGGCAGCCGCATCCGCCGGCAAGAACCCGAAGGGAACGGACGCATGCTGAGCCGTATCGCCGAGTCGCTCTTCTGGATCGGCCGCTATGTGGAGCGTGCCGACGGCACCGCCCGCATCCTGGACGTGCACCTGCAGCTGCTCCTCGAAGACCCGTGGGTCGATGAGGCGACGGCCTGCCGCTCGCTCCTCAGCGTCATGGGGGCGGCGGATGTGCACCCCGACACGGAGCTCACCCGCTCGGACGTCCTGAACCTCCTCGCGGTCGACCGCTCGCAGCCCGCATCCATCGCCTACTCGGTGAACGCGGCCCGCGAGAACGCTCGCCGTGCTCGCGAGATCGTGTCGACGGAGCTGTGGGAGTGCCTCAACGCCACCTACTCGCGCATGCCGTTCAGCGTGCGGCAGGAGAAGGTGCACGACCTGTTCGCGTGGGTTCGCGAGCGTTCGGCGCTCGCGGTCGGTGTCGTGAACTCGGCGGCGAGCCGTGACGACGCATACCAGTTCATGATGCTGGGGCGTTCCCTGGAGCGTGCCGACATGACGGCGCGGCTGCTTGCGACGCGTTCGCTCACCGAGGCCTCCGGGGCGTCGTGGACGACGATCCTGCGCTCGTGCGGTGCGTACGAGTCGTACCTGCGCACGTACCACGGCATGCCGTCGGCGGCCAACGCCGCGGAGTTCCTGCTGCTCGACCGCCTGTTCCCGCGGTCGATCCAGTACTCGGTGTCGACGGCCCTCTCGAGCCTCTACGACATCCAGCCGCGCCACGAGCGCGGTGGCCGCGTCGGCGTCACCGACCAGGCCCAGCGGCTCCTCGGGCAGATCTCCTCTGACCTCGAGTACCGCCCCATCCACGACACGCTGGCCGACCTGCCCCGCTACATGGATGGTGTGCAGGACGCGGTCTCCCGGGCTTCCGAGGCGATCCGTCAGCGCTACTTCCCGTCGATCACGGCACCGAGCTGGGTGGGAGACAACTCATGAGCCGCATCCGCATCCGCCACTCCACCGGTTTCCGGTACGAGGGCGACGTCACGACCTCGTACAACGAGGCCCGCATGCTGCCGATGGCCAACAACGGCCAGTTCGTGCTGTTCGGGCACCTCGACGTCACGCCGCATTCGTCGACGCACAACTACTCCGACTACTGGGGCACGAAGGTGACGGCGTTCGAGGTGCTCAACCCGCACTCGGAGCTGTCGCTGACCGCGTCGAGCCTCGTCGAGGTGCGCCAGCGGCCCGAGGCGGGTCAGCTGTCGCTCAGCTGGGATGAGCTCGCCCGCGAGCGGCTGCGCAGCGTCGAGCTCGTGGAGCAGACCGCGCAGACGCGCCTCACGATGCCGCCCGACGACGTGAAGGCGCTCGCCGCTGAGGTGAAGGGTGCCAACGCCGGACCCGCGTCCACCGCGATGGAGATCCTCCACCTCGTGTACGAGGCTGTCGCCTACGAGGGCGGCGTGACGGGTGTCCGCACGACGGCGGCCGAGGCGTGGGAGCACAAGCGCGGCGTCTGCCAGGACATCTCGCACATCGCACTCGGTGCGCTCCGTGCGGCGGGAATCCCGGCCATCTATGTCTCCGGCTACCTGCACCCGCGGCCGAACGCCGAGATCGGCGAGACGGTCAGCGGCGAGTCCCACGCGTGGATCGAGTACTGGGACGGCGAGTGGCGCGGCTGGGACCCCACCAACGACATCCCGATCGGCGAGCGCCACGTGCTCGTGGGCCGTGGCCGCGACTACAACGACGTGCCTCCGCTGCGCGGCGTGTACGCGGGCCCGTTCTCCTCGCAGCTGTTCGTGAAGGTCGACATCACTCGAGAGGCGTAGCAATGACGGGGTCGGGCACGGGTTCGCAGGGCGGTTCCGCCGGCGGGTCGCACGGCGGCTCGCAGGGGCGGGCGGATGCGCGCGGCCCAGCCTCCCCGAAGCCCGACCCGTCCGGCGCGCCGGCCTCGTTCGTCGTGCCGGTCGGTCATGGCATCGACGTGCACGTCTACGAGTGGGCCTGCGAGTCGCCGCGAGGCGTCATCCACCTGTCGCACGGCTCGGGCGAGCACGCGATGCGCTACGACGCGTACGCGCGCGATCTGGTCGCGGCCGGCTACGCGGTCGTCGCGCACGATCACCTCGGCCACGGGCAGACGGGCCTCGGCGCGCACGGGCTGTCGGTGCTTCCCACGACCGAGAATCGGGCCGCGCTCGAGGCGCTCGAGGACATCTCTGCGTGGGTGCGGGACCGGTACCCGAAGCTGCCGCTCATCCTGCAGGGGCATTCGTGGGGTTCGCTGCTCGCGCAGCAGCTGCTCGCCCACGACTCGGCGTTCTTCTCCGCGTGCATCCTGACCGGGACGACGCTCGCGGTGCCGGGCTTCATCAACGCCGGGAATCTGAACAAGCGCTTCGAGCCGGACGAGACCGGCCTGCTCTGGTTGAGCCGCAACCCGGATGCTCGCCGCGCGTTCGCGTACGACGAGCTGTGCTTCGACATCGCGAAGATGCCCGTGTGGTCGGCGCGGGGTGCGCTGCAGCTGGCGCACATCCCGCCTCGGGCCGCCTCCGGCAAGCTCGACGACGTGCCGGTGCTGATCATGGCCGGGTCGGAGGATTCGATCGGATACGGCGAGCGGGGGCCACGCGCGCTCGCGCGGCTGTACCGGAAGCGGTCGAAGCTGAGCGATGTGACGCTGAGGATCTACCCGGAGGCGCGCCACGAGCTCCTCAACGAGCTGAACCGCGACGACGTCATCGCCGACATCCTCGCGTGGCTCGACACCCGCATCCCGCTCCCCGCCTGACCCCGAGCGGCCTGCCGGCGCGCCGGCGCATCCGCCCGCCCGCCTGCGTGCCGACCTGCCCGCGCACCGGCACCTCCGCCTGCCCGCCTGCTCGCGCGCGCTTGCTCGCGCGCGCCTGCGCATCCGCCCGCCCGCCCCACCGCCAAATGGGGCGTTTTCGCCCCGTCTTCCGGGCCGCGGAGGGGCTAAACCGACCCATTTGGTGGTGGTGCGGAGATGGCGCGATGGCGGTGGCGGGAGGAGGCATGCGGCGGCCGGGTGTGCGCGGATGGGGCGTTTTCGCCCCGTTTTCGGGGCTTCGATGGGGTGAGACTGACCTATTCGGTGTGGCGGAGGCGGGAGGGGGCAGGCGGTGGTTGGTGTGTGCGCGGATGGGGCGTTATCGCCCCGTTTTCAGGGCTGCGAAGGGGTTAAACCGACCTATTCGGTGTGGCGGAGGCGGGAGATGGCGGAGGAGGTGGCGGAGGCGAGGGCGGAGGCGGGAGGAGGCAGGCGGCGGCCGGGTGTGCGCGGATGGGGCGTTTTCGCCCCGTTTTCGGGGCTGCGATGGGGTGAAACCGACCTACTCGGCGGTGGCGACGACGGTGGCGGAGGCGGGCGGAGGGCAGGTGCGAGCGGAGCGCCGTAGAGTGCTCTCATGCACGGTGAGTACAAGGTTCCTGGCGGGAAGCTCGTCACAGTCGACCTCGAGGTGGAGGGCGGTCGCATCGTCGATCCGCACCTCGCCGGCGATTTCTTCCTCGAGCCCGATGAGGCGCTCGACGACATCAACAGCGCACTGCGGGGGCTCGCCGCCGATTCGTCGGCGGAGGACATCTCGGCGGCGGTTCGGGACGGCCTGCGGGAGGACGCGACACTGCTCGGCGTCACGCCGGAGGCGGTCGGCGTGGTCGTGCGTCGTGCCGTCCTCGGCGCCAGGGACTGGCGCGCGTACGACTGGCAGATCCTGCATCCGGGCCCCCTGTCGCCCCGCGAGCACGTCGCGCTCGACCAGGTGCTGACGGAGGAGGTCGGCGCCGGTCGTCGGCCGGCGACGCTGCGGCTGTGGGAGTGGGATGAGACGGCGGTCGTGCTCGGCTCGTTCCAGTCGGTGAAGAACGAGGTCGACCAGAAGAACCTCGACAAGTACGGGGTGCAGCTGGTGCGGCGCATCACGGGCGGCGGGGCCATGTTCATGGAGGCCGGTTCGGTGGTGACGTACTCGCTGTACGTGCCGAGCGATCTGGTGCATGGCATGTCGTTCGCGGAGTCGTACGCGTTCCTTGACTCGTGGGTGCTGGATGCGCTGCACGGCCTGGGCATCAACGCGAGGTACGAGCCGCTCAACGACATCGCGAGCCCGTCGGGGAAGATCGGCGGGGCGGCGCAGAAGCGGCTCGGCTCAGGTGCGGTGCTGCACCACGCGACGCTCAGCTACGACATCGACGGCGACCGCATGACGGAGGTGCTGCGCATCGGTCGGGAGAAGCTGAGCGACAAGGGCACGCAGTCCGCGAACAAGCGGGTGAGCCCGCTCCGCTCGCAGACGGGACTCGAGCGTTCGGCGATCATCGACCATTTCAAGCAGACGTTCGTGGAGCATTACGGCGGCACGCCGGGTGAGCTCACCGAGGACGAGCTGGCGCGTGCGCGCGAGCTGGCGCAGTCGAAGTTCGCTTCGCGGGAGTGGACGCACCGGGTTCCGTAGCCTGCGGGCGCGTGCCTCGTCAGAGGAGGGTGAGGCGCCAGCGGGCGTGACGTTCCTCGCCGGCTGGGCGCGCGAGGCATGTCGCGAGCACACCGGCCGGTCCGGCCCGGAGGAGCACCTCCGCGTGGTCCCCGTCTCTGGGCTCGACCAGCACGTCGCCGGCGGGGGTCGGGAACCGGAACGCCCGCGTCCAGGTGCGCCATGGCGCTCCCGCGATGCTCAGGCGCTTCGCGTCCGGCCCGTCGCCGAGGTCGATGTGCTGGGCGGTCGCCGGCACGAAGACGAAGACTGCGAGCTCGTCGGTGCCGGATGCTCCTGTCGAATCGCTCAGGGAGATGTCGATCGCTGAGAAGTCGGCGTTCGGCTGAACGCCCCAGCGTCGTTCGCCTGCGCTGGCGCCGTCGAGGGTGAAGCTGGCGTCGTGCGGCGCCCACTCGACGCCGTGGTCTGGCGTCGTCCGGTCGCGGAGGCTCGCGACCCAGGCTGCTGCTGGCAGGCGGTAGAGGGGCCCGATGGAGCGACTGCGTGGCTGGGAGGATTCCAGCACGTGGATGCCGCGGTGCCGCCAGGCGTGGAGGCCCGTCGCGGCTGACACGTCGAGGCCGCTCGCGGGAGTGAGGACGCCGGCCTCGTGTGCGGCTCGCGTCCATAGCCGCCGAGGCCGAGGCAGAGACAGAGGCGTCGGCGTCGGCGTCGGCGTCTGCGCCGCCACGGGCATCCGCGTCTGCTGCCCGTCGCGGAACTCGATGCGGTAGGCGATGGTGCCGCTACCGCTGATTCGAGCCAGGTGCGGTCCTTCGACTCGCCAGGCGCCCGAGGTGAGCCCGGTCACGTCGATGCCGATTCCGCTGTGCTTGTCGTGCCAGCTCGCCCGCATGCCGAGCGCTTCGTACGTGTGGGCAGCGCCGACGGCGGGTTCGAAGTCGGTGGCCTCGGGAGGCCAGATCCCGCGCACGACGTGGGCCGAGCGCTCGTCGCGTCCGCGCGCAGCGATGGTCAGCTCGGCGTCGCGGAACCCGCTCCAGGGGGAGGCGGTGAGGAGGTGGCCGCAGCTCTGCGTGACGGTGAGCTCGATGCTCCCGCGCCGGAAGCTGACGACGCGGGTGAGGTGCTCCGAGGTGGTGGTCCACGTGCCGCCGTGCTGGCTGACGCTCACCCGCGTGGCCGCGGGCCGCCGCACGCCTGCCGGGGTGTCGCCGCAGACGGGGAACGCATCGACGAGCAGCGGGCCGAGCCGGTCCCTGTGTCGAACGGTCAGGGCGCCCGTCTCGACGTCCAGCTCGGCGCTGAACCCGCCGAGCTCGTGGCGCAGCGGCGGATGCGCGGCTCGGGAGGGAGGGGCGAGTTCCGCATCCGGAATCTCGGCTGGGTCGCCGTCGACGCTCCCGGAGACGAGTTCGCCCGTCTGGCCGTCCACGACCGCCTCGATCCGGCTCGTGCCGATGCGCAGTCTGTAGTCGATGACGGTCCGCCCGGCTCGGTCGATGCGGACACCGCCGGTGAGCGACTCCGCCCGAGCCTCCCGCAGCGATCGTGTCTCGGAGCCCGGCGCGCTCGGGCCCACGAGGCCGGCCTCTCCGGGGACCAGGGCCGACGAGATCCCCGGGAGGTGGTTCACGAGTTCCAGGTAGCCGTCTTCGTCCGGCCTCGGGGAGGAGACGTTGCGGAAGCCGACGCGCACGTAGAGCGGGAACGCTCGCTGGTTGGCGGGGTCGACCTCGAGCCGCAGTGTGCGCAGGCCGAGCGAGGGGAAGCGGCGGAAGGACTCGGTGAACAGCTCGCCGACGAGGAAGCCGCCTCGCAGGGTGCGCTCGACGACGAACATGACGGCGAAGAGGTGGCCTTCTGGCGCCACCCGGCGTCCGGACATGCGCGCGTAGCCGAGGGTGCCGACGATCGTGTCTCGGCTCTCCGCGACGAGGAGGAGGCGCACCCCGGTCTCCTGGATGCTCGCGAGCAGGGATGCGCCGTCCAGCGGCAATCCCGTCACGACGGGCCCGCTCCCGTGGTCGTTGATGAAGCGGGCGACCCGCTCCGCGTCCGTCGCGGCGTCGAAGGGTCTGATCCTGGTGGTCATCGGATCTTCGCGGAGAGGCGCCACACGCCGAGGCCCAGGAAGAGCGCGAAGACGGCGGCGAGGGCGAGGCTCGCGATGCTCGCGGTCAGCTCGAGCGTGCCGACGCTCGCGGTCATCCCGTAGAAGTCCCGGAGCCCGTCGAGCGCGGCTTGGTCGCCGCCGGCCAGGGCGCTGGCTGCCTGCTCGGTGTACGGACGCCGGATGAGCATGGCGGCCTGGGCGAACGGCAGCGTGTTGATCATCGTGACGACTCCGGCCGGGAGCGTGCCGGCTGGCACGTACGCGCCGGAGAAGAACCCGATGAGCGACCCGATGACGGTGGACACCGCGGTGAAGGCGCCGGCCGTCTTCAGGAAGGTGACGATGAAGGCGCCGAGACCTGAGAAGGTCGCGCTCGAGAGGAGGACGAAGGCGAAGGTCGTCCCGAGGTTGCCCGGTGTCAGGGGCGGGTGCCCCTGCGTGAGCAGGTAGAGCTGGCCGATCACGATGATGACCGTGGTCATGATCACGGAGATGATGAATCCTGCGATGAGGTAGCCCAGCACCACCTGGGAGCGTCGGAGGGGCGACACCATGAAGTCCCGGAAGCGACCGGTGACGTTGTCGTCGACGAAGACGCCGAGTCCGGCGATGGCGGTCGTGAGGGTGGTGATCATCGTGATGCCCGCGAAGACCCACGAGTCGACGAACCAGCGCACGTCGGCGTCGGCGGCCTGCGGGAACGTGGTGCGGAGGATGTCGACCTGCAGTCCGCCGAGGAAGAGCGCGTAGAGCGCGATCAGGATGATCGCGGACAGCAGCGAGAAGAAGACGCCGATCCGGTCTCGGAAGAACAGACGGAGGTTGCGTCCCGTGAGGAGCCAGATGCTGCTCATGCGGCGACCCCCTTGAGGAGGGCGAGGAAGACGTCGTCCATGGTGCCGTGTCGGAACTCGAAGTCTCGGACTCGGAGGCGACGCAGGAGGTCGAGCGCCTCCGTCGATGACGAGACGGTGACCCGGAGGTCGTCGCCCTCTCGGCGCACGTCGATGCCGGAGGCCGCGCAGAGGCGGAGGGCTTCCGCGGGGTCGTCGAGGCGGAGCGTCAGCACGCTCGAGCTGAACTGGGCGCGAAGCTGAGCCGGTGTGCCTGCGGCGACGATCCGCCCCTTGTCGATGACGCACACCTCGTCGGCGTTCTCCGTCTCCTCCATGTAGTGGGTGGTGAGGAAGATGGTGGTGCCCTGGTCTCGGCGGATGTCGTGGATCGTCGACCAGATGAGCTCTCGCGACTGCGGGTCGAGTCCGGCGGTGGGTTCGTCGAGGAACAGCACGGTCGGTCGGTGCATGAGTGCCCGCGCGATGTCCGCCCGGCGCCGCTGCCCGCCGGAGAGGGGGCCGTACCGTCGGTCCAGGATGGGCTCGATGCCGACGAGGCCTGCGAGCTCGGCCGTGCGGGTTCTGGTCTCCTTTTTGCTGAGACCGTAGAAGCCCGCCCGGATCTCGAGGTTCTCCCGCACGGTCAGGAGGGGGTCGAGCAGGGACGACTGGAAGACGGCTCCGATGGTGCGCTTCACCTGCTGCGCTTCCGTCTGCACGTCGAAGCCGTTGACGGTGATCGTGCCCGAGGTGGGCGTGAGCGTCGTCGTGATGCACCCGATGGTCGTGGACTTGCCTGCGCCGTTCTCCCCGAGGAAGGCGAAGACCGAGCCTCCGGGGACGGAGAGCGACAGCTCGTCCACTGCGACGAGCTCGCCGTACGTCTTGCTGAGTCTCTCGACCTCTACCGACACCAGTTCTCCTTCGTGCTTCGCGCCATGGCCGTGTGATGCTCGCGGCGGTCCGGCCCCGCCTGCGGGCCGTCGTCGTGGGCGGCGATCCAGCTGCCGTGCAGCCCCAGCGGGATCCGCGCGGGGAGGTGGATGCGCGCGAGCTCGTCGCCGCCGAAGTCCTGAGCGCTCAGGATCAGGAGGTCGCTGGCGTTCCGCTGCGGGTTGTGGACGTAGCAGAGCAGGTAGCCGTCGTCCTCCTCGGTACTCCCGGCTCGCGCGACGAAGATCGCCTCGCCGGCTGCCGCATCCGTGCCGAGCCGCCGCGCCTGCGCGGAGCCGCGGTCCAGGTCGTGCTTGAACAGCACGTTGTCGAACTGCGAGTCTGGGACGTCGTCGAGCTCTCTCGGCCCGGTCCGCCAGGTCGCGACGAGCTCGCCGGCGCTTGACGTGTAGGCGAAGCGGTTCCGGCGGCCGGAGCGGCGGTCGTCGATGCGCGGGAACTCCTGCGGGGTGTCGTCGAGTCGACGCCGAACCACGGTTCCGCGGGTGAGGTCGAGCGTGAATCGCTCCAGCGACGGGGTGCCGTGGCCTTCGATGGAACCGCGACGCGTGGCGAACATGGAGGGGTGCGTGATGGCGTCGAGGGTGATGACGTTGTCCGCCTCGAAGGCGTTGACCGTGTGGTAGATCCAGACGGGGTCGATGTCGAACCACGTCACGTCTGCGCGCTCGTCGCCTCGGGACAGGACGCCGAGGCGCGCCTTCGCCGCCGAGCTCCATCTGAACGGGAAGGGGTCTCCGGCGGCGGCGGCCAGCGCGCTGAACTTGGCGGGCAGGTCGAAGAGGATCACGTGCTCGCTCGTGAGCGCGAAGTCGTGCATCATCGTGGCCGTGGGCAGCTCGATCGACTGCGAGCGGACCAGCTGACCGCGCGCGGACACGACGCAGTACTCGACGGAGGGCGACCCGGAGAAGTAGCCGACCGTATGGAGGTCACCGGTTTCCGGGTCCGTCTTGGGATGCGCGGACAGGCCGGCCCGCAGCGTGCCGTCGAAGTCGTACGGGCCCACCGTCTCGAGGCTCGCGTCGAGCTCGAACGGGAGCGTCCCGCCTTCGCCGAGGGACAGGACCCTGCCAGCGTGCCCGACGACGTTGATGTTCGAGGCAGTGTCGACGCCGCCGAGCACCGCGTACGCGCGTCGGGGTTCGCCGAGCGTTCGCGTGACGGGGCTCTGCCGGACCCAGCGGTTGCGGTACCACTCGGCGCGGCCGTCCCTGAGGCGCACGCCGTGGATCATGCCGGCGCCGAGGAAGTAGTGGAACCTCGCGTGCTCGACGCCGATCGGATTGGGCCCGTTGCGGAGGTACCGGCCGTCGAGGTCGGTGGGGATGGATCCGGTCACCGCCAGATCGAAGGCGGTCACCTCCTCGGCGACCGGGGCGAACGCGCCCTTCCGGAACGGGGAGCGAGCACCCGTGTTCCTCATGCGGCTTCCGCCATCTGCACCGGTGAGCGGGAGAGCAGCTTCCGGGCGGCGAGCGCGTTCGCCGCCTGCTGCGCGGCGATCATGAGTGCTCCGGTGAGCAGGACGTCCGAGGCCTTCAGTGAGGGTCGGAGCGTGTCGCCCCCGAACAGCTGCTGCCCCTCCCCGATCGGGATGCCGACGGCGCCTGCGATCGCGACGGCGACGATGGCCGCGACAGTGCCGATGATCACCATCCCGAGCCCGATGAGCAGGACCTGCATGGCGTACACCGTCTCGAGGTCCCTCGCGCTGAAGCCCATCGTCCGCATCGTCGCGAGTTCGCGTCGGTCGCGACGCAGGGAGAACCCGACGACGTTGCCGATGAGGACCGCGCAGATGAGCGCCGCGACGGTCACGAGCGCCCACATGATCGCCTGCTGCGCGGCGAGGACCGTGAAGATCAGCCCGGCCGTCTCCTTCGACGTGAGGAACTGCAGCCCAGGAGCGTCAGCGCCGAGGGAGGCCGCCGCTGTCGCGGGGTCCACACCAGGGTCGAGGGTGATGAGCATCTGCGTGATGGCGTCTGGCCGGTCCAGGATCTCCTGTATGCCGGCGATGTCCATGACCACGGAGCTGGAGCGGAAGAGCCCGAATCGGCTGTTGTCGTACACGCAGACGACGTCGGCGGTGACGGGACCGGCATCGACGGGCGCGCCGGCGACCGCGAGGAGCACGCTCGTGCCGATGTCGATGCCGAGCTCGTCCCGCTGCGCGATGTTGATGCAGACCTGCGCGGCGCCCGCGGGCGCCTGCCCTGCGACGATCTCGTAGCCCTCCGCGGCGACGTCCGAGCCCACGAGGACGACCCCGGCATCCTGCGCCTCGGCCGTCATGCTCGCGCCGGCCGTCAGGCGCGGCCGCACCTGCTCGACGCCCTCGGCTCCCGCGACGCGTTGCACCGCGGACTCGGCGTCCGGGATGTAGGTGACGACGTCGGACTCGGGGTTGAGCATCGAGTACTCGTACCCGTCTGCGAATGCGGAGACGTCGCCGCTGATGATGTCGCTGGCTGACTGCGTCATCATGGTGCCCATCGCGGTGATCGCCGCGAACGAGAGCAGCAGTCCGAAGGTCGCGACGGAGACGCTCGTGAACGTCCGGGCGTTGCGGGGGTTCGCGCGGATCATGGACACCGCCATGTGGAGTTTGTAGCGCAGGTCGAGGCTCGCGCCCTGCCCTCGCGTCTCGCGCCTCGCCGGCGATCCGGGGCGCTCGGCAGGCTCTGGGTCAGTGGCTCGCGTCATCTGTCGGCCTCTCCTTCATCGTTCGGTCCTGCTCCGCGAAGTACCGCTCGTCGCTGCGGAAGAGCCGCTTCGCGACCTCCGGGTGCTCGCGAAGCGATCTCCGGATGTCGACGCCGAAGGTCTCTTCTGGCACGTGCTCGCTCGGCGATTCGACGGCCGAGATGAAGGCGTCGAGGGATGTCCGCATGGCCTTGCCGGCCGCGGTGTCGCCGTAGTCGAACACGATCATGGGGCTGCCGATGTTGCAGACGTCGACGACGCTGGCACCGTAGCTCCCGAGTACTCGCCTGAGGTACTCGGCCGCGTACGGGGCATCGAACGGACTCGCGGACGTCGACATCGCGAGCGCCCCCTTGCCCGCCAGGAGCTGCCGGTGGCTTAGGCGCGTCGTCCGCTCGATGAAGCGCATCATCGTCGAGTTGACGTTCGCGCAGTAGTTCGGGCTCGCGAGGATGACGCCGTCCGCGGCGAGCATCGCGTCGATCAGGCTCTCCGCGTCGTCGACGAACGTGCAGCCATCTCGACGGAAGCAGCGGCCGTTGCCGTCGCAAGTCGTGATGTCCAGGTTCCACAGCGCGGTCTCCTCGTACCGCCAGGCAGGGCGCCGCTCGGCGAGGTAGGCGCGGGAGGCTCCGAGCATCACCGCCGTGTGGCTGAGGTTCCTCGGCCGCGGGCTGGAGTGGATGGCGAGGATCTTCACGCCGCGAGCCGCCCATCGACGAGGTGCACGATGCGTCTCCCCGCTGCCAGGACTCGGTCGTCATGGGATGAGACGACGATCGTCGTGCCGTCCCGTTCGTTGAGCAGGCGCAGGAGGTCGAGGACCCCGTCAGCGTTGCGCCCGTCGAGGCTCGCCGTCGGCTCGTCCGCGACGACCACCGCGGTTCCGCTCGTGACGGCGCGGATGATCGCCGCGCGCTGCTGCTGGCCTCCCGACAGCTGCCGTGGAAGCGCCGTGAGCTTGTCGCCGAGGCCGACTGCGGCGAGCAGCTCGCGGGTCCTGGCCGCCGCTCCTCGCGTGAGCCGGCCCTGGACCCGGAGCTGCAGGACGGCGTTCTCGTAGACGGAGAGGGAGCCGACGAGGTTCGACTTCTGGAACACGTAGCCGATCTGATCGCGGCGGAAGTCGGAGAGCTCGCGAGGCGAGAGGCGGGTCAGCTCAGCGCCGTTGACCGTGACCGAGCCCGAGGTCGCCGTGTCGAGTCCCCCGATGAGGTTGAGCAGGGTGGTCTTGCCCGATCCGGAGGGGCCCGCGAGCACGACGAACTCGCCGGCCGCGATCTCGAGGGAGATGCCGCGGTTCGCGCGCACCTCGCTCGTGCCCTCGCCGTAGGTCTTGGTCAGGTCATGCGTCGTGATCATGCGGTACGTCCTTCGAGGAAGCTGTAGGTGATGTCGGCGCTCGCGACGATGCGGTCGTCGACGGTCGCGGTCGCCTCGACCTTCCCCATGGAGGCGAGCGTCGCGATCGCCCGTGCGTCGAGAATGAGTCGGTCGCCGGGGACCACGGCGTTCCGGAAGCGGACGGTGTCGATCCGGGCGAGGACGCAGAGTCGATCCCCGATGTCGAACAGCTGGCCTCCTGCCTGGGCCATCGCCTCGAGGATCAGGACTCCGGGCATGATCGGGTTCCCTGGGAAGTGGCCCGCGAAGTGCGGCTCGTTGACCGTGACGTTCTTGATCGCGCGAACCGAGGTTCCGGGATCGAGCTCCTCGATCCTGTCGAGCAGGAGGAACGGGTACCGGTGGGGGAGCCGCGCCATGAGGTCGCGCGTGGTCGCGGCGCCACTCATGCCGTGAGCCCGCCATCGGCGACCAGGCAGTGCCCGTTGATGTAGGAGGCACTCGGCCCCGCGAGGAACTGGACGACGTCCGCGATCTCCTCCGCCCGCCCGAAGCGGGCCTGGGGGATGAGCTTCAGGTAGTCGTCGCGCGTCGGCTGCGGCAGCGAGTCGAGCATGTCGGTGTCGATGAAGCCGGGGGCGACTGCGTTCACCCGGATGCCGAACGTCGCGAGTTCCTTCGCGAGGGTCTTGGTGAGGGCGATGACGCCGGCTTTCGCGGCCGCGTAGTTGGCCTGCCCGATGGGGCTCGTGAGGGCGCTCACGGAGGCGATGTTCACGATGGTCCCGCGCTTGGCGGCGGCCATCAGCCAGGCTGCCTGCCTCGAGCAGGAGAAGGTCCCGGACAGGTCGGTGTCGACCACCGATCGCCAGGACTCCTCGCTCATCATGAGCGCGTACCCGTCCTTCGCGTGGCCAGCGTTGTTGACCTGCACGTCGAGCCCACCCCACGCGGTCTTGATCTCGGCGAACATGGCCTTCACCTCGGCGAAGGAGGAGACATCCGCCTTGACCGGCAGCACCTGGCCGGGGTAGCGGTGCTCGAGGCGCTCGAGCACCGACATGGTCTCGTTCCGAGCGCTGCGGTAGTTCACGGCGACGCGAGCCCCGCTGTGCAGGAAGCGCTCCGCGATGGCGAGGCCGATTCCGCGGGTCGCGCCGGTGACGCAGACGCGGGTCGTGCCTTCGGGGTGACGATGGGCGTTCATGCTGCCGCCTTCCGGGTGATCGTCGAGGTCACGCCGCCGTTGACGGTTGCCACGGTCGTGAGGATGCTCGAGCCAGGCGCGGATGCCTGCAAGCCGATGACGTGGGCGAGGGCCTCGTTGCCGCCGAAGCACTCGCCGGTCGCGAGTCGCGGCAGCAGCACGCTGCCGCGGTGGCCGATGGCGCGGATGGCCGAGAGCTCGCTCCGCGTGAGGCCCTCGAGGCCGTTCGCGGTGCCGACGACCGTGTCGACCTCGTCGATGGTGAGGTTCGCGCGTTCGAGCGCCTGCCGCATCGAATGCTCGATGGTCGTGTCGTCTGGCTGCCAGTCCAGGTAGCTGACGCCTGCGCCTGCCGCCGAAGCCGAGGCTGTGCTCAGGAGCGTCGCGAGCGGCGTCGCACCGCGTGCCTCGGCCGACCGGGCCGACTCCAGGACGACGACGGCTGCCGCTTCCCCCGTGGCGAAGGTGAAGGCGACCCCTCTGGGGTACTCGAAGACGCGGTCGAAGTACTCGGTCATGATCTGGTTGGTCTCGTCGAGGGAGATGGCGAGCAGCGCATCCGCCTTGCCGGAGGCGAGCAGCAGCTCGGCGTAGGCAAGCGCTGACCCGCCGACGAGGGTCGAGTTGGCCCCCTTGAGGCCGAGGGCGAGGCTCGCCTGGCCGTTGGCCACGTTGTAGACGGTCTGCGTGAAGAGCCCGGGACTCGCCTGCTGGAGCCCGCCGCCGAGGAGACCGTTGAGGTACTCGCTGACGACTCGCTGCGGCCCGTACTCGGTGCCGGTGACCACGCCGACTCGCTCGAGGTCGGCTGGCCGTTCGCCGAGGCGGGCCGAGGTGAAGGCGTCGGTGGCGGCCGCCATGGCGATCTGGCTGAAGCGCTTCTTGCGGCGGAGCCCAACGGGCTTCACGTAGTCCGTGACGCTGAAGCCCTCCGGAATCGGCCGGGTCTCGTGTCCGTGCTGCGTCGTCGAGCGGGACGCGAGGCGCTCGGCTTCGTCGATGTCGGCGAAGGCCCAGCCGAATCGGTCGAGCGCGCCGGCGGACGCCGCGTGGTCCTCGAGGCGCAGGCCGAGCGGCGAGATCGCCCCGAAGCCGGTGATGAGCGTGGGTGCTGTCATTGCTGTGCTCGCTTTCTCAGCCAGTTCTCTGCGAGGGAGATGGATCTCGCTGCGGATGCGATCAGCTGCGGGAGGCCCGATCCGTACTCGCCCCACTGGCCGGTGATGAAGGTGTTCTGCAGGCCGGTGCGCTGGCTGATCCGGCGCACCAGGTAGTTGTCGACGTCGTGAGCCCAGCCCGTCGCCGATCCGCCTCGGTGCCCGAACCAGCGCAGGTAGTCGAGCGGGGTCGCGACCCTGCGGTAGACGCAGTGCTCGCGCAGCTCTGGCACCAGGCGCCTCGCGACGAGAGCTTCGATAACCCGCGCGTACTCGGCGTAGAAGGCCTCGTCGTGGGCGTCGTCGTCGTGGTACATGTCGACCTCCACGCGCAGGAGGTCTCGGCCCGGTGCCGCCAGGGAGGGGTCGATCCGGCTCGGGAAGTGCAGCTTGATCACCGGGTGGTGCGGCAGCCTGCCGGTCTCGAGCACCCGATAGGTCTCGAACACGTCGTCGGTGTCCGTGAGGTAGTGGCGGGCGGCGCCGGCGAACCGTGAGAGGTCGGCGCCCTCGAGCGTGAGGAACAGGCTCAGCGAGGAGTGCCCACGTCGTCGCCCCTCGACGGCGATGCCCGTGCCTCCGTGTTCGGCCAGCATCGTCTCGAGCGCGAAGACGTCGCCGTTGTAGAGGACGACGTCCCCTGCTCTCGTCGAGCCGTCCGCGAGCCGCACGCCATGCGCGATGCCGTCGGCGGCAAGGATGGCGGTGACCTCCGCGCCGAGCAGCACCTCGCCGCCCGACTCGGTGATGTACCCGACCAGGGCGTCGACGAGCGTGCGCATGCCTCCTCGGAGGGAGACCATCCCCTTCGCGTAGCACTCGGTGAAGAACCCGGCCATGATCATGAGCGACGACTCGTCGCACTGGATGCGCATGGCAAGCGCTGTGCGCAGCAGCGGGTCGGCGATGGTGGCCGTGCAGAACTCCTCGAAGCCCCGCCGGTAGTTCCGCATCATGAACCGGCCTTTGTCCTCGGAGCCGCCGTCGTCGCCGAGGAACTGGCGCATGAAGCCGAAGAACGCCGCCAGGTCGTCCGTGGACTCCGGGAACTGGACTCCGAGGCTCGTCTGGAGCCGGTCGAGGCCGGTCGGCAGGGTGACGCGTCGATCGCCGATGACCATGACGTCGGCGATGTCGACGGGTTCGAGGTGCACGGCGTGCTCGAGGTCGAGCTCGTGGAGCAGGGTGTGGAGTGCCCCTCCGGGGTGGCCGCCGAGCAGGTGCGAGACGGCGAGGTCGAAATGGTCGCCGGCGTCGTTCCGGAACCCCCCGAAGTAGCCGCCGGCCTGTTCGCGCTGCTCGAGGACGGTGACGTGGTGACCGTGCGCCGTGAGGCGGGCCGCCGCGACGAGGCCGGCCATGCCGCTGCCGACGACGATGCATTCAGAGCCTGGCATCGAATTCCTTTCCGTCGGTGACCGCGTGCGGGTGCTCCGCGAAGAAGCTGTCCATGCGGTGCCTCGTCGACTCCGGCCACCTGAAGAGGAACCGGTTGTTGCCGCGGAGCACGACGTGCTCGGTCAGGCCGATCGCCACGGGGCTGCCGTCGCGCACCTGAGTGAGGCGGTAGTAGAAGACGAGCTTCGTGGTCGCCTGCGGCTTCAGGAAGGTCTCGAGGCGGAGCTCGTCGCCGAAGCGTCCGAGGCCGAGGAACGAGACTCGCGTCTTGGTGACGGGGACGAAGAGCGTGTCCCCCTCGAGTTCGAGCAGGCTCCCGCCGCGGGTGAGCTCGTCGATGAGCGCGAAGCGTCCGACCTCGAACCAGGTGAACAGGTTGCTGTGGTGGAAGACGCCGGCCATGTCGGTCTCGCTGAAGCGCACGGAGAACCGGGTCTCGTTCACGCTGCGGCCGCTCATCGGAGCTCCAGCAAGGTGAGCGCGGGCTGCTTCGACACCCCATGGACCGGGAACCAGAGCACTGCCACGGTCAACGTGAGGCCGATGGCGAAGGGGGCGGCGAATGCCCACCAGCTCGGGTCGAGGTGGAGCTTCGTCGAGCCGACGGCGAATGCGAAGGCCGAGTCGGTGGAGGAGACCTCCAGGAGGTTCACGACGGCGACCGTGGCGGTGGCGATGAGGGCGCCGATGGCGTATCCGACGATGAACTGGGCGACCACCTCCGCGAGGTACATCCGCCGCAGCGTCCCGCCGCGCGCTCCGACGGCTTTCAGCACGGCGAGATCGCCGACGCGGGAGAGCATGGCCGAGTAGATGAGCGAGGTGAGGCCGATGCAGATGACGACGTAGGTGAACGTGAAGACGGACACCAGGAGGATGCCCCAGATCTTCGGGCCGAGCATGAGAGCCGACCAGCTCGTCTCCGACCAGGAGGACACCGTGGTCGGGGTGCCCAGCGCGGCGGCGGCGGTTGTGATCCCGACTCGCGCCGACTCGTCGTCAGCGGCGTCGACGAGGATCGCGTTGACGCTGTCCGGGTCGCCGTGCACACGCTCGGCGAGGCTGTCTCGGTCGACGATCGCCCAGCTCTCCATGACGAAGCTCGGGGTGTCTGGGGTGACGACGTCGTCGACGGTGTAGGTGATCTCGGTGCCGGCAACGGAGATGCTGACCTCGTCTCCCGCCATGACCCCGAGGCGGCTCGCGGTCTTCTCATGGAGTTCGATGTGCTGCGTGCCGATGCGCTCCGGTGGGAGTCCGAGGTTCTCGGCGAGCTGCGGTTCCGTGGAGAGATCGGCGCCGATGAGGCTCACCGATGCGCTCTCGGGGCGTGCGCTCGAGCCGTTCGGGTTCGAGACGTTCGCGGTGAGCTGCAGCCGGGGCCGCACGGATTTCGCGTCGCTCGCGGACGAGAAGCGCTCCGCGGTCGCTGCGTCGAAGCTGAGGGCGCCGCCGCTGTCGGCGCTCGGCTCGACGAGCCACGTCGCCCCGACGCTCCCGAAGACGAGCCGGTCGGCGTTCTGACCGATGGAGCCGACGAAGGACAGCGCGATGACGAAGAGCGCGATGCCGATGGCCACCTGGCTCACCACGCCCGCTGCTTCGCGCCGGTAGTGGACGACGTCGTGCAGCGCCAGTCTGATCATGCGGCTCGTTCCTTTCGATCGGTGGCTGCCGCGGCGGCGAGCTGGATAGCGGTCGGGGTGCGCCGGAGGACCGTGATCTCGCTGCCCACGGGGTGGGCCAGGATGCAGACGGCACCAGGGACGGTGAGGCGCGTGAACTCGACATCCGGGTGAGACGCGCGCAGTGCGGCTTCGTCGAAAGCGCCGAACCCGATGCCGAGCCCGCGCCCTGCGCGCTTGCCCCAGGACTCCTTGAGGACGAAGATCTCGAGCAGCCGAGCCGGTGACGTCGCGAGCTCTCGGCGTTCTGCGGGGGTGAAGAACCCCGACCGCAGCGACGGCAGCTCACAGGTCAGCCGGTGCTCTCTGGGTGAGCCGACGGCTTCGAGGTCGATGCCGATGGGCTCGCGGGCGACCGCGCAGACGGACAGCTCGCCCGAATGCGACGTCGAGAAGTGGAGCCCGCTCGTCTCGAGCCGGGGCTTCTCGGGAGACCGCCTGGTCACCCGCGCATCGTGCACGCCGAACTCCGCGAGGGTCTCGGTCAGGAGTGCACGGCCCGCGGCTCGGCGCAGCTGCCAGCCACCGGTCGGCGCCGCTGCGCGTCGCATCTCCGCCCGGTCCAGCCAGCTGACCGCGATCACGAGGTGCCTCGGAGGAGGCAGTCGGCGAGCGATGAGAGCCGGGAGACGGCCTCGAGTTCCGCGCGGCGCAGTTCGCGCATCCGAGAGACGAGGTCACCCCAGCCGTCTCTCGGGTCTTCGGCCCCGGCATGTGCGCGGAGTGCCCTCGCGAACGCACGCCACCCTCGTCCGAGGCTCGCGTACTTGTCGGCGATCGGGTCGAGGTCGCCGTGTCCGAGGTGCCGCGCGCTTGCGCGCAGCCCACGTGAGAAGAGGTGCCGACCGGCGCCGCCGCCGGTCCCGATCTTCTCGAGCATGGTCGAGATCGACAGCAGCTCTCCCCGCATCTGCTGGGTCGTGAGCACGTCGGGCATGGAGGACAGCTCGCGTTCGAGTGCCTTCAGCGCCCGTTCTCCCTGCGTGTTGTTGGCGGGGTTGAGGAACAGCTCGGCGCTCTCCGCGAGGGAGACGATCAGCACCTCGTCGAGGTCGGGGACGAGCCTCGGCGGAACGATTCGCCCGACGGCGAACTTCCGCGCCGGCGCCGCCATGAGCAGGGACCCATCGCTCGGCATCGAGGCCGCGGTCGCCGCGCTCGCGGCGGACACCTCGACCGGTGTCGACCACAGGTAGTCGTTGCAGAT
This sequence comes from Pseudoclavibacter sp. RFBI5, assembly GCF_002931395.1. NCBI lineage: Bacteria > Bacillati > Actinomycetota > Actinomycetes > Micrococcales > Microbacteriaceae > Pseudoclavibacter > Pseudoclavibacter sp. RFBI5. The sequence goes on from NZ_PSYA01000014.1 coordinate 45,165, forward strand.
CAGGTCGCCGTTCGGCAGGACGGCCCTGACGGGAAGCGCGTGCTCGCCGAACGCATGCACCTCGTCCCAGGGGAGGACGCCCGCGAAGCTCGGGAGCTCGCGCGCCTCGCAGTACAGGTAGGGCAGGAGTCCCTGCTCCGACCATTCCCGTGCGCGCTCGGTCATCGTGTGCGCGTCCGGATGCGAGAGGAATTCGATGCGCGAGCCCGTGCGCCGCGCGAAGAAGTGCTCGAGGTCGTGCATGCGCGCGTTGACGTAGACGGTGCTCTCCTCACGGTGGAAGAGGAACCCGAAACCGCCGCCGATGACGAAGCAGAGCCCCTCGTCGAGGTCGAACCCGGTGCCCTGGAAGACGTTCGAGAGCATGGTGGAGAAGCAGTGCGACCCGCGGCGGTAGGTCTCGGGCCACGTCGTGCGCGCGGTGAGGTTCACGACTCGGGCTCCGCTGCTCGCCAGACGCGGACCGTCTCGAGGGCGGCTCGTTCGACCGCGACGATCGCGGTGAGCGCGGTGTCGTCGCCGTCGAGGAATGCCCGGTGCAGTCCAGCGGACCGAAGGAAACCCAGCCTCGTGGCGTCGTGCGCGTTGGCACCGCCGTAGGCGACGAGGGCGTCGACAAGGCGTGCGCGCCCGTAGGTGCTGTCTCCGCAGGAGACCGCGCGGAGTCGGTGGCGGTAGGCGGCGACGTCGCCCCGGCTGGGGCGCGTGGCCAGCCAGTCCGACAGCATGGACAGCCCGTCCTCCGCGACCCGCATGCGCTGGAGTGCGAGGCCGAGGGAACGCGCGGCCCGCCGTGCGAACGAGAATCGGCTCGGCGCGATGATCGCCCTGAGGGAGGGGACCGGCGCGGCGTACCCCCAGGACGTCAGGGACGCGCTGCTCAGCTCGCGGTAGCTGAGCGAGCGGTCGGCGTAGATCGACGTGACGCGGACCGACGCGGCGTCGAACTCGCTGAGTGCGACGGGGAGGAGGACCCTCGAACCCGTCGCGGGATCCGTCTCCGGGTGGATGGCGTACATGGGCGCCGCTCGCCAGCGTCGCTCCGTCAGCGCATGCTCGCGCCGTGCGGCTTCGAGGAACTGCGCGCTGTCTGCGGTGCGGAACTGCTCGCAGTTGAACCCCGCGGCTTCGAACAGGTCGAAGGCGGCCTCCAGCCCACCGAACTCGTCTCGACCGTCGGCGATGGGCCGGACGTAGCGGAACGTGGAGGCCATGGCGCAGACCGCCACTGGCTCGATCTCGATGCCGAGGTGGCCGAAGACGAGCTGTGCTGGTGCGATGACGGGGTGCGCGACCTCTGCGATCTCGGAGGCCCTGATCTCGGAGGCGCTGATCTCGGAGGCCGCGACGGCGGAGCCCACCGGCTGAACGTGGACCATCATGCCGGCGGCCGGAAGCTGCGCACGGCGATGCAGGTGTTGTTGCCGCCGAAGCCGAACGAGGTGGAGATGGCCACGTCCACGCGGTGATCCTCGAGGGTGTGCGTCGGCAGCTCGAGGTCTTCGAAGCCGCTCATGGCCTCTCGGAGGCCGAAGTTCCCCGGTACGAAGTCGCCTTTCATCGCGGCGAGGCAGGCGAGCAGCTCGATGCTGCCCGCGCAGCTGAGCGTGTGGCCGTGCAGCGGCTTCGTCGAGCTCACGGGGATGGCGCGGAGCCCGTCGCCGAAGACGCTCCGCAGCGCGGTCAGCTCCATGACGTCGTTGTACCGCGTGCCTGTGCCGTGCGCGTTGACGTAGTCGACGTCGGCGGGCAGCACGCCCGCCTGCTCGAGGCACTGTCGGATCGCGAGCTCCGCCCCTCGTCCGCTCGGGTCGGGAGCCGTCGCGTGGTGCGCGTCGTCGGAGAGCCCGTACCCTGCGACCTCGCCGTAGACGCTCGCGCCTCGTGCGAGGGCCGACGCCTCGGACTCGAGCACGAACATGCAGGCGGCCTCGCCGAGCCCGGTGCCGTCCCGGAGCTCATCGAACGGCCGGAGCGCGTCGTGCGTCAACGACTTGAGCAGCGTGAAACCGGAGTAGGAGAGCATCGAGAACGGCTCGGCACCGCCGGCGAGAGCCAGTTCGGCGTGGCCAGATGCGATGAGGTCGCAGGCGAGTCCGACGGAGTTGCTTCCTGCGGCACAGGCTGTCGACACGGATGCCTGGGGGCCGCGGAGCCCGAACTCGGATCGTATCGACGCCGCGACGGTCCCCGGCGTCCGCACGATGGTCGCCCCCGTCTCGAGAGTTCCCGCCAGCGACTGCTCCGCGTATGCCTGGTTGGTCTCGACGCCGGCGTTCGACGATGCGACGACCACCGCAGTGCGGAACGGGTCGAGATCTTCAGAGGACAGGCCGGCGTCTGCGAGGGCGCGGCTCGCGCAGAATGCTCCGTAGTGCTGGGCCGTCTCCCATCCTGGTCGGTCCGCGACGAATGCCGCGAACGCGTCGGGCAGCTCTCTGATGGTCGCGCCTCGGTCGTAGGGGAACTCGGTGGTGTCGAAGGCCGCGATCGGCGCGAAACCTGAGTCGCCGGTCCGAAGCGAGTCGCTGAATTCCGTGAAGCTGTTGCCGATCGGGCTGAGCAGCCCGACGCCGGTGATGAGGATGCGCACTGCCGGACCAGTCGTCGGGCGACGCAGGCTAGGACGTGCTCGCGTCGAGGGGACGCGGCTCGCGGATATAGGCGGCGATGGCCCGCACGGAGCCGAAGATCTCAGGCTGGTCGTCCGGCAGCTCCACGTCGAATGCGCTGCCGAGGGCGAGGACGACCTCGAGGATGTCGATGGAATCGAGGTTAAGTGAGCTCTCCTCGAACTCGGTTCCCTCGGCCAGGGCGGCGAAGATCGGCGCGTCGACGTCGACGTCGACCGTTTCGATCTCCAAGCCCAGCCGGGCAACGATCGCCGCGATGATGTCGCGCTCGAGGTCAGTGTTCGCCATGATGGATTCCTTCTTGTCCGCCGCCCAGGAAGCTACGTTTAAGTAGCACTTTGGACAGTAGCAGGAAGAATCTCGAGTAACAAACCCGGCTTCGTGGCTGTGGAGGAGGCCGCGCTGTGCGGGGCAGCGGAGCGGCGGTGGCGGTGTTCGCGTGGGGCGGTCGATCGGCAGGGGAGAACTGCCCTTCGGGTGTCGCCGTTCTGCAGATAATCTGGCGCTTCATCCGAGTGCCCCGGAGGTTCCCAAGTGCCGCACCAGTCCCACGTGCCGTGCCAGCTCAGCAAGGCGAGAGCCTGCCAGGAGGTGACCGCGTGACCGCGTTCATCGACCCGCTCTCCGACGAGCGAGGTGCTGACGGAGCCGGCGGCGGCTACACGGTCTACTGGGCGTCGGCGGAGCGCGTGACGCTCTCCAGGCCGTTGCAGCGCTTCCTCATGGACGCTCACGCCGCACGACTCCGGCCCGTTCTCGTCACCACCGACCACGCGCACGTGTCCACCTTCGTCGCGGATGCGTTCCAGGCGGCAGGAGGCTACTGGGCCGTCTCCTTCGGGGGAGCGATGTTCGACGCCTTCCGGGGAACACGCATCTCCAGCTTCGGCGACTTCTGGGCGCCAAGGGCCGACCGAGTGCCAGAAGCGCACCCGACGCTCTCTCGCCTTCGCGAGCACACCGTCCCCTCGTTCGTCTTCGACGTGTACGTGCGAGACCGGGCCGACGAGCGCACCCTGATCGGTGGTGTCGCCGACCAGCTCGTCGCGGGTCTCGGCGGGACCGGGCTCGAACGGTGGGGTGTGGTCGAACCGCTCGCCGGGCGCTGGTCTCATGCTGCCGTCACCGAGTCGATGCGGCGGCAGATGCCCGTCACCGAGCGCCACTACGCATCCGGTGACGACGGCGCGGTCGTGAGCCTCGCAGCGTCCCGGACCAAGACGGGACTGCTCGAGCACGTGCGGGGCACCGTGCCGATCCGCGACGCGGAGCTCTCCCCGCTCGCCAACGTGCCGGGCGGTGCGCTCGCCGCGCATCCGCGAGTCCTCGACACCCTCCAGGCGCTGGCAGAGCGGGCACGCGTGAACGTCGCGCTCCTGTCCTGCGGCGAGGTCGAAGAGCGAGCTGGCTCCTCCGGGCGGCTCCCAGGCGTACGCAGGCCAGAGCAGCCATTGGCCGTCCTTCTCGGCGCCCGCGCCGTCCGCGACCTCGCGGTCGACGTCGAGGCGCTCGCCGAGCGACACGACGTCACGACCGTCGGCCTCCGCAGGGCTCCTGCGCTCGTCGTCCGCCTCTCCGGCGGCGACCCGCTGTGGCACCAGCTGCGCGCGTTCGCCTCCGACCTCGACCAGGAGCGCCTCGCGTCCGCACTCGCCCTCGAGTTCGCCACGGGCGACACCAAGGTCGGGAGGAGCTGAGCATGCCGATCGAACTGGTCCTGTTGAGTGAGGTGGCGCCGAGCGACGAGGCCGTCGCGCGCGCCATCGCGGAGACGCACCCGGAAGGGCAGCTCATCTCGTTCGAGGGAGGCGCGGTCCGCCACGCCGTCGACGGTGACGGCGCGTCGCTGCTCACGCTCTTCGAGAGCCAGCCGATCGTGGACGCGACGAGCGCGGCCGCGGCGCTGGCGCATCCGCCTGCCGCGTTCGGGCTCTGGACGGAGGTGACCGTGCCGAGGGGCGCGGCGCAGCAAGGGCGTGAGCTCGCCGAGCGGCTCGCCTCGGCTATCGGCGGCTCAGTGACAGAGAGGGTGTGACGTGTCCGACTGGAAGATCGATCCGACCGGCGTGCAGGGCGTGCTCACGAGCGTGCAGGCCACGCAGGGTGAGCTCGCGACCGTCATCACGGAGGCCGGCATGAACGGCGTCATGGCCGGGGTCGCGTGGGGCGGCGGCATCACCGCCGGAGTCTCCGAGGCACTCGCCGGGCTGCTCACGGAGCAGCAGTCGAATGTCACCGCGGTCGGCAACACCGTGAACGCGAGCGTCGCGGGTGTCGCCAACGCCGTCTACGCCTACAACAACGGGCAGGAGCAGATGGCGCTCGAGTTCCAGGGTGCCATCGCCGACGGCTCGAACGGCGACTTCAGCTTCTTCGAGCAGCACGGATACCAGGGGGACGCATGACGATCGAAGTCTGCACCGGGGACGGCCTCATCGACCCGTCTGCGTTCGTCTGCAAGAGCGCGGACCTCGACACCTCGGTCATCGAGGGTTCGGCGACCTCGCTCGAGGGCATGGGGAGCGGCCTCGTCGAGAAGGTGTCGACGATCAGCACGACCTGGGCGGGCATCGGCGCCTCGTACCAGGCCCCAGAGCAGGAGTCCGTGTACGCGGCGATCTCGCCGGCGACCAACGCGGCCTCCGACGTCGAGACGAGCTTCTCGAGCGCGGCCGGCTACCTGCGCACCTACGCCGAGGAGCTCGAGGGCGTCAAGACGACGCTCAAGGACCTCGAGGATCGAGCCGCCGCCTTCCGGCAGGAGGCGCTCCGGGGCTACAACGTCACGGTGTGGGATGCGCACGGGCTGTCGTGGGAGTGGGCGACGACCGACATCACGAAGCTGGGCGACAAGACCGAGCACATCTCGTGGACCGAGCACGGCCCCGCGCGGGACAAGAACGAGGAGCTGCTCGCCGAGTACGCCGCGATCATCGAGACCGTCTCCGCCGCCGCGACGACCTGCGCGGCCGGGCTCGAGACGCTCAGCACGGGCAGCTACGTCACGGAAGACGAGGCCATCACCGCCGAGGCGATCATGGCGTCGACAGAGCTGCCCTGGGGCTACCCGGCCGACGAGGACCGCAACTGCTCCGAGTCGGTCGCGCACGGCGCCGGCAATTTCTGGCACGGCACGTGGACGGGCGCGGCGTCGCTCATCGGCCGCGACCCCGTCTCCGGCGAGTGGGGCTGGGACAAGGCGGGCGCGGCCTGGGGAGGGCTCGGCAACTTCGCCCTCTCGACGGCCGTCGTGCTGTCGCCGACGACCTGGGCCGTGAAGCTCGTCGCTCCGGGATCGGAGGCCGATCAGTGGTTCGACGATCGCGTGAACGTCGCCGCGACCGGCTGGGGGAGCCTCATCGGCTGGGACCACCAGGCTGCGCTGGCAGGAGAGAACGGCTTCCACGCCTGGGAGGAGGACGCCGTCGCGACGGGCACCGAGACGCTCGCGAACATCGGCACGTTCTTCATCCCAGGGGCGAACATCGCCAAGGGCGTCTCGACGGCGGGCCGTGTCGGCTCGATCGTGACGCGTGCCGGTGCCTTCGCCGCCGACTTCGCCATCCCCGGCGGCTCGCTTGCCGTCGGTCTCGCGACGCGGGGCATCCGGTTCTCGCCGGACGGCCTGCGCATCACGCCGTACGTCGGGGCGACCGGGGTCGTGGATGCGCTCGCTCCCACGGGAGGGGTTCCTCCCGTGTCGAACGCGTTCGGCCTCGAGGCGCCCGGCTCGACAACCCTCCCGGGAACGGGAGCTGTGCCGGGAACTGGAACCCTCCCGGGAACTGGAACTGTCCCGGGAACGGGAGCTGTCCCGGGAACCGGAACTGCCCCGGGAACCGGAACTGTCCCGGGAACAGGGACCGCGCCTGGCACCGGAACCCTCCCGGGCTCCGGCCCGGGGTCGCCGACCGCGCCCACTTTCGACCCACCGCCTGCGCACGCACCGGATGGGCCGGGTTCGGCTGTGCCTGGCGGCGATGCGCCTGGCGGCGAGTCCCCGCGGACGGGCGCTCCGGTCAACTCGCCCGGCGTGGAGCCCTCGAGCATCGACCCGCACTCCGCGCACCGCACTCCGACGGACATCGGCGTCGACCGCTCGGCGGACTTCGACGGGCACCACAGCACGCGCTCCGAGCAGGAGGCGATCCGGCATGAGGCGCTCGAGACCCGCAACGAGCAGCTCGAAGCCCTGAACGACCTCGATCTCACGGTCGATGTCGACGGCGGGGCGCTCAACAAGAAGAACATCATGGCGACCATCGACGAGCTCAACGACCAGCTCGATGAGCTGGACCTGCCGCCGGAGGAGCACGCCGCCGCGGCGCAGGCGATCGCCGACCTCGAGGTCGCGGCCAGCGCCGAGCGCGAGGCCTTCGGGGCGCAGGTGGGCGCATCCGAGCAGATGGGCGACCAGGCGGCACGCGACGCGATCGCCACGCAGGGCGGAACGGTTGTGGTCGACGGCGACGGGGCTGGCCCCGGGACGTTCGATCAGATCGGTCTGCGCGTCGGCGAGGACGGAACGCAGACGCTCATCGTCGCCGAGGCGAAGGGCGGCAGCGCGCGCCTCAGCACGACGGGCCGGATCCTCCCAGACGGCACGACGCTGTCCGACGGCACCGTGCTGCCGAACGGCAGCCGCGCGGCTCAGGGGTCCACGCTGTACTTCAACGATGTGTTCCGCAACGACGCCAACCTCGCCGCGTACCTCCGCGACAATCCGGCCCTCGCCGCGGGCCTGGCCGACGGCTCGGTCAGGGTCGACTACCAGCTCGTCAAGGCGAGCCCGGGTGGCAGCATCTCCGTCCAGAGGCTCGGCCTCAACCCTGCCGAGCTGAACCTCGGCCTGCCTCGATAGGATCAGCCCATGGATGCACTCTCGCGCGCGACAGACGAACAGGTGCGTGCGGTCTGCGCGGCCTTCGACGCGGTCGAGTGGCCGCTCGGTCGCGACGGCTACGCGGCGCTGGCTGAGGAACTCGGCTGGCAGCCGAAGCTTGAGACGTCGAGCGGCATCCAGCACCGCTCCGGCTACCCCGTGAGCCTCCCGACCGTGCGGTCGCTGGTCGCCGACGAGGCGGTCTCGCAGATCACGATCGCCGCGAGTGACAAGAGCGACGACTCGGCGGCCCTCTCTCAGGCGGCGAGCGCCCTTCGCGACGCGGTGCACTCGCAGCTCGGGGCCCCGTCGGGCCAGCAGCAGGGAGACCCCTACTGGGAGCTGGGCAACGGCGGACGCATCTGGCTGAAGTCGGTGCCGAAGAAGGTGCTCCTCGTGGTCCAGGACCAGCGCTTCGCCGACATCGAACGCGTCGAGGAGCGTCTCGGCATCGACCCGAGCCGCAATCCGGGCACCGCCGACGACAACCGGTAGCAGCCCGCTGCGCACTGCGCAGCGACACGGGACGACAGAAGACGGCGGCACGCGTGAAGCGTGCCGCCGTCTTGGGTGCGGGCGTCCCGTGCTCTGCCGAGCGGAAACTCGGCCGAGCACGGGAGGCGCGGCCTAGCTTGGGATCGAGGCGCGCGCAGCCGACAGGGCGCGGCGTGCGACGTCGTCGTTCTCGACGAGCGAGTTGCGGATGGCGGCGATCACGTCGCGCACCTGCTGGCCTGCGGAGTTCCACTGCTGCTCGAGGTGCGCGTACTCCTCGGAGACGCCGTCTGCCTGGTAGTCGGCCATGGCCTGCTTGACGTCGGCGTCGCGGCGGTCGAGCGCCGACTCGAGGCGCGCGGCGACCTGCTCGAAGTTCGCCTGCGTCGCCTCGGAGGAGCCGATGTTGTAGTCGTTGCGATCCATCTGGTTCGTGAACATGCGTGTTCTCCGGTTCTCGGGAAGGCTAGGCCTGCGGGCGGATGCGCGACAGGAAGGATTCGGAGCTGAAGTCGGTCGAGTTCGACGACGCCTCGTGGGTTGCCGCGCCGTCATCGGCGGCAGCGACGAACGCCTTGTTCTGGCCGCTGATCGACGTGACGATGCCGGCGAGCGCCGAGTTGAGGGCGTTCGAGATGTCGTCCGTCTTGGCCTTGAAGTTGTTGAAGCTGGCCTTCGCCGGTCCGTTGAAGGTGGACGCGAGCGGCTCCGCAGCATCGAAGAGCTGCTTGACGAGCTCGCCGAGGTCGTCCGATTCGGTCTGCGACTTGTTCCCGAGCGTGACCAGTGTCTGGTCTTCCATTGCGAACTTCATGGCATCCTCTCCAGCACCGCGGTCGGCGCGCGTTGTCCTCCGGAGACGTCAGTTCAGCATGATCGCACCGCCCTCGTCCAACTTTTTCGAGGGGAGTTCTCCCCTCCCGGGGTCAGGTTCGTCCGACTAGCCTTGCCACTCGTGTGGAAACAGGCCGATCTCCCAGCGGCGACCCGCCAGCGCGCCTGGTCGGTCGTGGTCGATGTCGCGCTCGGACTCGTCGTCGTGGCTGGCCTGTCGCTCTTGGCCGCGCGGATCAGCGGCGCGTTCGCCGCGGTTGTCGGAGCATCCGCGGCTCTTCTGATGCTCGGCCTCTGGTGGTGGCTGCGGTCGGCCCTCGGCACGAGCCCTGGCCACACGCTGCTCGGTCTGCGCACCGTCGCGCGCTCGACGGGGATGCCAGCGCGGCCGCTTGCCGGCGCGCGTATGACGCTCGACATCCGCGGAGGCCTCGACCCGCTCGAGCTGATGCCGGCTCCCATCGAGCTCGCACCGCCCACGCGTGTTCCCCAGCGCTTCTCGAGCCCGGACCTGGAGCTGCACTTCGACGACGGCTCGCGTCACGTCGTGCGCGGCGTCATCATCGTGGGTCGTGCGCCGCAGGTCACCTCGAGGGGGCAGCGGCCCGTCGCGGTCCCCGACTTCTCGCGGAGTCTCGCGCCGACGCACGTGCGCCTCGAGCCGAACTTCGACGGCGTGCTGGTCACCGACCTCGGCAGTATCGGCGGCACGTGGGCCTTCGCCGGCGGCGACCCGAGGCGGCTCCAGCCGGAGACCGCCATCACGGTTCCCTTCGGCACCGTGCTCGCCCTCGGGTCGCGGCGCGTGCGTCTCGGACGGCCCGGCGCGAGCATCGCAGGATCGGGGGTGGCGGCATGAGCGACACCGACCGCACCCTCATCGACACGACTCGCGCCCACCGCGAGCGGATGCTGGGCGCGCTCGCGCACGGACCGCAGGCGACGCGGCGGTCGGTCAACACCAACGTGGGGCGACTCCTCGGCTCGGTCATCCTCGGAGCCGTCATCTGCTGCGCGTGCCTCGGCACGAGCTTCGTCGTGAACCTCCTCGAGGACCGGAAGCAGCAGGAGGCGATCTCCGCGTTCCAGGCCGCGGCCGCCGCGAACCCCGTTCTGCCCGGCGGCACGGTCGTGAAGGATGAGGCCACGGGCTTCCTCCTCGACCAGGCGACGGGCGAGTACACGGACCCACGGACGGGGTTCGTCGTCGATCCCGTGACCGGCTACGCCACCGACCCGGAGGGCAAGCTCATCGACACGAGGATCGGCTGGTACATCGACCCCGCGACGGGCTACTACACGAACCCGACGAGCGGCATCACGATCGACCCGCAGACGCTGACGGTCGTCGAGTGAGCGGCCTCCGGATGATCACCCGTCGCACGACCCCTGAGGAGCACTGAGTGTCGTACACGCGACTCACCGTCATCGGCAGCGAGCGCAAGGCCGAGCTCGCACTCCCGAACAGCGAGCCCGTGGGGGTGCTCCTGCCGCACGTGCTCGAGCTCCTCGAGGAGACCCCGAGCGGGGGCGCCGTGCTGACGCTGACGACGTTGACGGGTGCATCCCTCGACTTCGACGCGACCCTCGAAGAGCAGGGCGTGCGGCCTGGCGCACTGCTGCGGGTCACGACCGTGGATGATGCTCCGCAGGCGCCGGAGGTCATCGACATCACGGACGCCATCACCGAGGCTGGCGCTGCGAGGCGGGACGCCTGGACGCAGGCGCACACACGTTCCGTGCTCGCGGTGGCCGCCGGTCTCGCCGCCGCTGGAGCCGGTCTCTGGGTCATGAGCGCGTTCGCGCTGCCCGCCGAGTGGATGCTCGCCGCGGTCGCGTTGCTCGCCGCCGCTGGTGCGGGTCTGGCGCGGTCCGGCCAGCGGGCCGCGGTGGCTGGGGTGGCGAGCGCTGCGCTCGGCCTCGCCGTGCCCGCCGCCTTCGGCCTTGCCGCCGAGATCGGTGCGGCGAGTGGCCGCGAGGGCGGCTGGGACGCGCTGCCGACCGTCGTGCTCGTCGCGGCGATGGCGGCATGGTTCGTGCTCGGCCTCGTCTGGGGTGTCGGCTTCCAGCGGACCTCCGCGAGGTACGGGGCTGGGGTCGGGCTGCTGCTCAGCGCCGGGCTGTTCTTCGTCGACCTGGCGGGCTTCGACCGCGGTGGCGTGGCCGTCATCGCCTCCGTGCTGAGCATCGCTGTGCTCGGTCTCCTCCCCGGCGCGGCGCTCTCGCTGAGCGGGCTCACCGCCTACGACGACCGCATCATGCGCGGCGCGCGCGCCACGACGTCGGATGTCCGGGCGGCGATCGCGGAGTCGTTCGCGCAGCTCACCTGGACCGTCATCGCGGTGTCGGCCGTCGCGCTCCTCTCGCTCTCCGAGCTGCTGCTCTCGCAGGACCCGTGGCGGCAGGGACTCGCCGCGTCCCTCGCCGTCATCGCGCTGCTCCGCATGCGGACGTTCCCCCTCGCGCCGCCGCGGATCGCACTCCTGCTGGCGGCCGCGGTGCCGACCGCGCTGTGGCTGCTCTCGACGACGCTCGTCAGCGACGAGGGGAAGGCGCTCATCGCGGGCGTCGCTGCGCTCGTCGCGGTAGTCGTCGCGGCGTGGGAGCCCAGCGAGGTCGTCGCCGCGAAGCTCAGGAGATGGGCGGACATCCTCGAGCTGCTTGTCGTGCTCACGGTCGTGCCCCTCGCGCTTGGCTCGTTCGGCGTCTTCGCCGACCTCCTCGAGGCCTTCCGTTGAGTCGCCTCGACGGGTTCAGGCAGGCGCTCACGGCTCGCGGCGCGGCCGAGCTGCAGGACCTGCGCGAGCGGGCAGCCGTGCCCCTCGCGCTCCGGCGACGTGTCGGCGTCGCCTCGCTGGTGCCGGGCTCGGGATGCACGACCGTCGCCGTCGAGCTCGCGCGCTTCCTCTCCTCCGCGAGAAACGACCGGGTCCGCTTCGTCAGCGCGCAGGGTCCCAGCCCACGACCGGAGCGCGGCCTCGAGGGCACGAGCGTCGAGGCCCTCGAGCTCGCCCCGACCGAGTGGCCGGCGGACGTCGAGGCGTGGTGGCGGCTGCACCGCGCCTCGAGCGACCGGTACGACCTCACCGTCACCGACTGGGGTACCTCCCCGCTCGCACGCATCCGCGACCTCGCCGAGCATTCTCACGTGCTCTGCCTCGTGACGACCGCCGAGCGCGCGAGCATCCAGCAGGCCCTGGACATCGCCGCCGCCATCGGCGAGCGCACACGCGTCGTGCTCGTCGCCGTCGACGTGCATCGGAGGGCCGGCCTCGCCACCGAGAGGCTCGTCACCAGGCTGCCGTTCCCCGCGGTGCTCGTGCGGCACGACCGGGCGCTGGGAGCGGGCGCGGCGCGCGGTCTCGACGGCGTGCGGATGCTGCGCCTCGGCGCCAGGGTCATCGACGCCGCCGCGGGCATCGCGGTGCCGCCTGTTCCTGTTCCTGTGCCTGCTCCTGCCCCCACGCCCCAGGCCCCGCCCCAAGCTC
>NZ_PSYA01000009.1:0-56917 GCF_002931395.1 Pseudoclavibacter sp. RFBI5
GGGGGTCAGAAATGGGCAGGCGGGGCGGGGACAGGCAAGGACAGGACAGGACAGGGCGGGGCAGGGTCAGGAGAGGTGGCCGGTGACGAGGCGCCGCACGACTCCGGTGAGGACATCGAGGCCGGCGACGAGGTCGGCGGGCTCCGTGTACTCCCCCTCGTTGTGCGAGATGCCGTCGACGGAGGGCACGAACAGCATGACCGTCGGCACGAGCTCCTTCATGTTCGTCGAGTCGTGGCCGGCGACGGTCATGATCTCGTCGTTCGAGAGGCCGAGTTCCTCGGCGACGGAGCGGGCCAGGTCGACGCCGGCTGGCTGGTACGGGTTGACGTCCCACGAGTGCGACAGGGTGCGCTCGATCTCGACGTGGGCCTTCGCCTCGATCTCCGCGAAGCGCGCGTCCAGGAGGGCGTTGGCCTCGGCGAGCAGGGCTTCGTCGTCGCTGCGCAGGTCGAGCAGCAGCGTCACCTCGCTCGCGACGACGACGGGCGAGTTCGGGTAGACGTCGAGCTGCCCGACGGCCGTGTGCAGCTTGCCGGGGAAGCGGTCGGTGAGCTCGCGCGCGAAGACGACGAGCAGGGAGGCGCCGTAGAGCGCATCCTTGCGGTCTTCCATGACGGTCGCCCCCGAGTGGGCCTGCTCGCCCTTGACGACGACCCGGTACTTGCTGGCGGCCCAGGTCGCGGTGACGAGTCCGATGGTCGTGCCGGCGTTCTCGAGCAGGCGGCCCTGCTCGATGTGGATCTCAGCGCACAGCGCCGCGACGGGGCCGGTGCCCTCGCCGAGGAAGCCGGTGGGCCGCAGCGCCTCCTCGACGCTGATGCCGGCCTTGTCGCGGACGGCGAGGGCCTTCTCGAGCGGCAGCACGCCGGTGTAGACGGAGGATCCCATCATGGAGGGCACGAAACGCGAGCCCTCCTCGTTGAACCAGTTGACGACGGCGACGTTGTACTTCACGCCGTCGATGCCGCCGGCGGCTGCCTCGTCGGCGATGCGGAACGCCGCGTGCGCCGCGGCGAGCACGCCGTAGGCGCCGTCGTACTTGCCGGCGGTCGGCTGCGAGTCCATGTGCGAGCCGATGAGCACGAACGGCGCGCCGGGGACGAGCTCGAGGAGGCCGAACTGGTTGCCGATCCGGTCGTACTCGACGGTGAAGCCGCGCCCTTCGAGCAGCGCCTGGAACCAGCGGCGCTGCGCGTTGTCGGCATCGCTCGCGGCCTGGCGGTCGACGCCGCCGTGCCCCGTCGCCCCGAACTCGCCCATCGTGTCGAAGTCGCGCAGGAAGCTCTCGTGCGCGGCGGCGGGGGTGGATGCTGTTGCGTCTGCCTGCGCGTGCGGCAGGCCGGGCTTGTCTGTCATGAAGTGCTCCCGGTGGGGTCGGCTGGTGCGCCGAGCTCGGCGATGATGTTGAGCGCTGGCTGCGATTCGTAGCCGGCGAGTGCCGCGTCCGACCACCAGGCCGTGTGCGGAGTGATGAGCGTGCCGGGGTCGGTGCGCATGGCGTCACTCGGGTGCGGGGGCTCCCCGTCGAGGACGTCGGCGGCGTAGGTACGCAGGGAGCCGTCAGCCAGGGCGGCCTGAACGGCGGCCTCGTCGACGAGGCCGGCCCGCGAGACGTTGACGACGACGGCGCCGTCCGGCAGGAGGGCGAGTGCCTCGGCGCCGATGATGCCCCTCGACTCTGGAGTGAGCGGCAGGTGGAGGCTCAACGAGTCGGAGGAGCGCAGGAGCTCCTCGAGGGAGCCGACGAGCTCGACGCCGTCCGGTGCCGCCTGCGCGTAGGGGTCGAAGGCGAGGATGCGACCGAAGCTGGGGCGCGCGATCTCGGCGAGCCTGCCGCCGATGCGGCCGAGCCCGACAAGACCGAGCGTGAGCGTGCTGAGGCGTCGCGGCACGCGGAGGCGCTCGGTGGCCTCGTCCGTCCACTCTCCGCTCCGCACGAGCTGCAGGCTCCGCAGCAGGGAGCGCTCGGCGGCGAGCAGCAGCGTGAGCGCGTGCGCCGCGACCTCCTCCGTCGCGACCCCAGCAAGGGTCACGATCTTCACGCCTCTGGCGGCGGCCGCATCCGCGTCGATCATGTCGGTGCCGACGGAGCTCGTCGCGAGGAGCCGGAGCGATGGGAGCTGCGCGAGCACGTCCGCCGTGATGCGGGCGTAGCCGACGACCGCGGCGACGGCGGCGAGGTGCTCGCGGGGCACGACCGCGTCGGGTCCCGGTGCGGTCGGCAGCTCGAGGTGGGCGGTCGCGTAGCCCGCTTCCCGCAGGAGCCTCGAGGCGGGCTCCTGCGAGAGGTCGGTCGTGTCGGTGAAGATCACCAGTGGACGTGTCATGTCAGCCCGCCTACTTGAGCACGCGCGCCAGGAAGCGCTTCGTGCGTTCGTGCCTGGGGTTCTGGATGACGTCCTCCGGGGCGCCCTCCTCGACGATGACGCCGCCGTCCATGAACACGACACGGTCGCAGACGTCGCGCGCGAAGCCGATCTCGTGCGTGACGACGACCATGGTCATGCCCTCCTTGGCGAGCTTCGTCATGACCTGCAGCACCTCGCCGACGAGCTCCGGGTCGAGTGCCGAGGTGGGCTCGTCGAAGAGCAGCACGCTGGGCTTCATGGCGAGCGCACGGGCGATCGCGACCCGCTGCTGCTGCCCGCCGGACAGCTGCGACGGGTAGTTGTCGCCCTTGTCGGCGAGGCCGACCTGCTCGAGCAGCTCCTTGGCGGCAGCGATGGCCGCCGACTTCTTGTGTCCGAGGATCTGCACGGGCGATTCGATGATGTTCTCGATCGCCGTCATATGCGGGAACAGGTTGAAGCGCTGGAAGACCATGCCGATGTCCCGACGGCGCTTCGCGATCTCGTTCGGCCGCAGCTCGTAGAGCTTGCCGTTCTTCTCCTTGTAGCCGACGGGCTCCCCCGCCACCCTGATGACGCCGCGGTCGGCGGTCTCGAGGTGGTTGAGGCAGCGCAGGAGCGTCGACTTCCCGGAGCCTGACGGACCGAGGATGCTGACGACCTCGCCGGCGTGCACGTCGAGCGAGATGTCCTTGAGTACTTCGACGCTGCCGAACGACTTCGCGACGTTGCGCAGCTCGATCATGGGTGCGGTGGGTGCGGATGCGGGCATCAGCGGATTGCCTCTCTGCTTGTTCCTGCAGACCTGCGGTTGGGCAGAATCGAGGTGAGCACTCGCTTCCACACGGGTTCCGGGGTCGTGAAGCCTCGGGACTTGCCGAGCTTGCGCTCGAGGAAGCCCTGGCCGATGCTCGCGATCGAGGTGAGGATCAGGTACCAGATGCTCGCGACGAGCAGCATCTCCATGCGGCTGAAGTCGGCGGCGCCGATCTGCTGGGCTCGCGTGAGGAGGTCTCCAGCGCCGATCACCGACACGAGCGACGTCTCCTTGAGGAGCGTGACGAGCTCGTTGCCCATGGGCGGCACGATGGAGCGCAGCGCCTGCGGGAGGATGATGCGGAACATGATCTTGCCCTGCGTCATGCCGAGCGCCTCGGCCGCCTCCTTCTGGCCAGGGTCGATGGAGATGATGCCACCGCGGATGATCTCCGACATGTAGGCGGATTCGTTGGCCGCGAGGCCGAGGACGGCCGCGGTGAGCGGCAGGATGAGGGCGTTGGTGTCGAGCTGGATGAAGATCAGGTCGATCTGCGGGAAGAACAGCGCGAGGTTGAACCAGATCAGGATCTGCACCAGGATCGGCGTCCCGCGGAAGATCCACACGAATCCGCTCGAGATGGCGCGAAGCACTCCGTTGCTGGAGATGCGCATGACGGCGAGGGTGATGCCGCCGATGATGCCGAGGATCATGCTCACCACGGTCAGCATGATGGTGATGAGGAGGCCCTGCATGATGGCCTCTGCGAAGACTCTCGAGCCGACCTTCTCCCAGCGGATGCTCGATCCCGTCGCGACGTCGTAGACGAGCTTCGCGAGGAAGAGGAGCACGATCGCGGCGAAGATCCATTGGCCGTAGTGCCGCAGCGGGACGATTTTGGGGGCGTCGGCCGCGGGCGCGGCGGGGGCGGTGGTGACCGCTCCCGTCGCGCCCGTGGAGGGGCCGGTCGAGGTGTTCACTGTTCTTCAGCTCCGTTGTTGTTCGTCAGTCTCCGCGGGGCCTATTCGGCGCCGTTGATCGTGACTTCCTCGACGGCTCCGCCTTCCTGACCGTGGGAGGTCAGGATCTCGGTGTAGGTGCCGTCGTCGATGAGGGACTGGACCGCCGCCTGGATGGCTGCGCTCAGCTGGTTGTCCTTCGCGACTGCCATGCCGAGGGGCTCTGGCTGGAAGGGCTCCTCGTTGGCGAGCTCGAAGCCGCTTGCCTGCTCGACGTTGTAGCTCGCGACCGGGTACTGGCTGACCGACGCTGCTGCGCGGCCGGACTGCACCTGGATGAGGGCGTCGTTGTCGGTGGCCTGCGCGGAGATCTCGATGGGGCTCGATGCGCAGATGTCGGTGTTGAAGGCTTCGAGGATGCCCTGCTGCGCGGAGTCGCGGAGCACGGAGACGGCCTTGCCGCAGAGGTCGGCCTCGGCGGTGATGCCCTCCGGGTTGCCTTCTGCGACGACGATGCCCTGGCCGGCGTTGAAGTAGTCGACGAAGTCGTAGTTCTCCTGGCGCTCGGGGGTGTCGGTCATGGCGGCGACGACGACGTCGTAGCGTGCCGTGTCCAGCGACGGGAGGAGCGTGTCGAATGCGACGTTCTCGATCTGGACCTCGAGGCCGAGCTTCTGCCCGACGGCCTTGATGAGGTCCATGTCGAGGCCGATGACGGTGGCGCCGTCGGCGTCGAGGTACTCGTAGGGCGGGTAGTACGCCTCGGTGCCGACCGTGAGGGTGCCGGCGTCGGCGATCTCCTGCGGGAGGAGCGCGACGGCCGCCTCGTCGACGGCGACCTCGGAGACGTCGGCCTCCGGCGCGTCACCGGACGAGCATCCGGCGAGCAGTGCGGTGAGGGCGACGAACGAGGCGCCAGCCAGGCCCGCCTTCATGAGCTTCTTGGATGCCATGTGAATTTCTCCTTCTCTTGATCACCAGCAGTGATCATCTGTAGGCAACATGCGTAATCTAGGAGGCAACTTGCCGCCGGAGGCGCCAAGTCACGCAGGGTTTACAAGGGCGTTACGTGCCGAGCGATCGCTCGGTCTGTGCCGGTGAACGACAGTAGTGGGTCGGGCAAGGTCAGGTCGTGCCTCCCCACGCGGCAGGGGCGAGCACCCAGAGGAGTTCGACCCCCTCTGTCGAGTCGCGCGTGTGCCACGTGTGCGGCTCGCGACCGTCGAGCGTTATCGAGTCCCCGGATTCGAGTTCCCACGTCTCGGAGGCGAGCACCACCGTGATCGACCCGCGCAGCACGTGCAGGAAATCGACCTCGCAGTTCACGGAGTACAGCTCCTCCCCGCCGGTTCCGGACATGCCGGCGTCGACGCGGGAGCGCACGACCTGGAAGCGCGGGTCGTTGCGGGGGCTGAGCAGGCGCTCGTACACGTTGGTGCCGCCGAGGTTGATCTGCGGTGCGTCGTCGAAGCGGACGAGCTGCGCATCCGGTGCGCTGAAGAGCTCGCCGACCTCGATGTTGAGCACGTCGCAGAGCAGCACGAGCGTGGAGACGCTCGGCGACGTCTGGTCGCGCTCGACACGGCTGAGGAAGCTCTTGCTGAGCCCCGTCGCGCTGGCGAGCTGCTCGATCGTCATCTGGCGAAGCTGGCGCACCGACCGGAGCCTGCCGCCGATGGCGGCGGGCTCGTTGCGCGGCACGACGGGCAGGGCTCTCATCGGTGGACCGCCGGCCGGTGCGTGTGGGTCGCCTCGAACAGCTCGAGGGTGGCGGGCAGCACGAGCACGCGGGGTCCGGGGGTGCGGATGCTCGCGGCGAGCTCGTCGGCGAGCGTGTCCAGCTCCACAGCCCTCGACTCGATGCCGAACGCACGCGCCACCGCCAGGTAGTCGGGGCCCGTGAGCTCGGTCGCCGTGGCCCGCCCGTAGGCCTCGTTCATGTAGCCGCGCAGCACGCCGTAGCCGCCGTCGTCGACGACGAGCCAGGTCACGCTGAGCTGCGACTGCGCGAGTGTGGACAGCTCGGCGACACCGTAGAGCCCTCCGCCGTCGCCGGAGATCGCGACGACGGGGGCGCCGTTCGGCGTCTCGCGCGAGCGGGAGGCGAAGGAGGCGCCGATGGCCGCCGGCAGCCCGAACCCGAGGCCGCCGCACTGCCCGTTCTCGTACACGCCGCCGCGCGCATCCCACGCCGACCAGGCCCAGTAGGCGCTGATCGTCATGTCCCAGAAAGTCGCGACCTCGTCGGGGATGGCCGAGCGCAGGGTGTCCATGATCTCCCGCTCCGTGGCGAGGGGCTGCGCGTCCAGCCTGCCGCGCACGGTCGCGAGGAGCTCGTCGATGGCGGGGCGCGCATCCGCTCGCTCTCCGAGCTCGCTCGCGCGGAGGCGGTCGAGGACTCCCTGCAGCGCCAGGCCGGCGTCGGAGCGGAGCGTGATCGTGCCCTCGTGGTTCGCGCCGAGCACACGCGCGTCGGCGTCGATGTGGATGACGGTGCCCGTCGGGGCGAGTCGGAAGTAGTTCGACGAGAGTTCGCTCAGGCCGGTGCCCACGACGAGCAGCACGTCGGCGGCTTCGAGGAACTCGGTGGTCGCGATGTCCTCGATCCACCCCTCGGCCGAGAGCGGATGCGCCCACGGGAAGGCGCTGCGGCCGCCGTAGGTCGTGACGACGGGGGCCTGCAGCTGCTCGGCGAGCTGCTCGAGCAGTTCCCCGGCGCCGGAGCGGACGACGCCGCCGCCCGCGTAGATGCGCGGCGTCGAGGACTCGGCGAGGAGCCTCGCGACGGCGTCGAGCTGCGCACCCGTGGCCTCTGGAGCGAGCGCGTACGCCTCCGCCGCGAGGCCGCCGAGCTGCCCGTCCGCGAGCTCGACGCTCGCCTGCTGCACGTCGTGCGGCACCTCGACGTAGACGGGGCCAGCGGGGGCGCTCTGCGCCGTGCGCCACGCCTCGACGAGGGTCGGCACGATCTGGTCGACCGAGCGGATGCTCCACGTACCCTTGGCGATGCCGCGGAAGTGCGACTCCTGGTCGCGCAGCTCGTGCAGGTAGCCGTGGGCCTGGCCGCCGATACCGGGGGTCGGCACCTGCGCCGAGATGAGCAGCACGGGCGAGCTCGCCGTCGCCGCCTCCTGCAGACCGGGGAGCGCCGTCAGCGCTCCGGGGCCGGCCGAGAGCAGCAGCGGGGTGACCGTTCCGGTGACGCGTGCGTGCCCATCCGCCATGAACGCCGCGTTGTTCTCGACCCGCGCACCGAGGTAGTCGAGCGACGAGTCGCCGAGCGCGTCGAACATGGGCAGCGCGTGCTGGCCGGGCAGTCCGACCACTCGCTCAGCGCCGAGCGCCTCGAGCGTTCGGATGACGAGCTCCCCGCCGGTGACGTTCTCTGACATCGCTTACCAGTCCCTCTGGAGTTCCATGGTCGAGCAGTGCAGCCCGCCGCCGTTCTTGTTGATCTCGCGGTAGGTGACGGGGATGATCTCCACGCCGTACTTCGAGTTGAGGAGCTCCGCCGTGCGGGGCAGGTGCGAGGGGAAGAGCAGCTTGCGGCGGTCGAGTGTGAGGAGGTTGCAAGCCCAGTCCTCCTGGGGTGCGACGTCGACGGTCTCGATGCCGAGCTTCCAGAGCGCGTCGAGGAAGTCATATGGCGCGATGCGCGAGTTCACGAGCGCGAGGTCGTCGTCGAGCATGGCGCAGCACAGGTCGAGGTGGATCTGGTAGCCGGGCATCTGCGAGTGGACGAGCTCGATGCCCTGCTCCTCGAGGATGTTCCTGAGCTGACGGTAGCCTTCGACGTTGCAGCGCACGGAGGTGCCGAAGAACGCGAGGTCGGGGCGCACCTTGATGAAGCTGCCGCCCTCCACGAGTCCCGTGCCCGTGATCGTGCCGAGGATCGGCATGCCCTGGGCCGCAACGGTCTGCGTGATCGACTGCTCCTCGCCTCGCCGCATGCGCGGTGCGAGGCGGCCGATGATCGCGCCGCCGGGGATCGTGACGAGCGGGTCGCGGGTGAAGACCGACTTCGTGAAGCTGGGGGCGAGGTCGGGGGCCATGACGACCTCGACCTCGTTGTCCTCGAGCACCTGCACGAAGCTGTCGAACTCGCTGTGCAGCTTCTCGAGGTCGGGGAACTCGCGGCCAGACCAGTACCAGCGGCGGTCCGGGTCGACGTAGGCGCCGATCTCGGGCATCCAGGTCGACTCCCCCGCCTTCTCGACGGCTTCGAGGCCGGCGCTGGGGCGTCGCATCATGATGGTGCGGAGGCGTCCGACCTCGTCCTGCGCACCCCACTTGCGGCCCCAGTAGGCGGGCAGCTCGGAGTCGGCGAGGAAGCCGGGTTCGGCCTCAGGGCCGAGGAGGCGGTGGAAGGCGCCGTCTGACATCTCGAGGGTGGGGTCGACGTCGGTCATGTGAAAACCTTTCGTGGTCGCGTCGTTGCGACTCCGAGAAGTTTCGCTCACGACATCATGCGTTGTCTAGTGCGAAACTACGGTTGCTCGTTTCCGAGCACGTGACGCCCATGTTTCGAGCCCGTAACTTCTGCCGAATCCAGGCACGATGCGGCGCCCGTCACCCACCAGCGGGATCAGAGCAAGCAGCTGGATCAGAGCAGTGGGATCTCCTCCGCAGGGGCCTCGCCGAGCGCCTCTCGCAGCAACGGCAGCGCCGCCGTCCAGGCCATCGTCTCGATCTCGGCCGACGTCGAGTCCGCAGCGAGGCCTTCGAGCTCCTCGAAACCCGAATGGCGCACGGTCAGCGCCGACCCGCCGTCTGCCGGCTCGATCGTGAACTCGACGACGGTGCTGTTCTGCGGCTGCGGGTCCTCCTCCGGCACCGCGGCGAGGCGGTAGCCGAAGCGACGCGGCGACTCCACGAGCGTGACCTCGCCGCGGAACGTGCCGTGCTCCGGCCAGTGGACGGCGAGCACTCCCCCGGGCTCGGCCTCGATCGTCGCGCCACCGAACGCGTACCAGCTCGCAAACGACTCCTGCTCCGTGAGCATGCTCCAGAGCCGCTCCGGTGCGGCCTCGAAGGTGATGGACTTCTCGACGATCTCGGGCGCGTCAGCCATGGTCGCTCCTCAGCTCGGTGGATGTTCGACTCCCCATCTTCGCAAATCTCGGCAGGAAGAGCGTCCGAGGCCAGACGAACGGAGGGCCCGGCACCAGAAGTCTCTGGTGCCGGGCCCTCCGTCTGCTGAGCAGGCTCAGTGACCCATCGGGATCTCCGCGTCGGCGCGCTTCGGCGTCGACTTCACGAAGAACGTGCCGACGATGGTGACGAGCGAGATGCACGCGCCCACGAGAAAGGCAGAGTGGATGCCCTGCGCCTCCGCCGAGATGGGCGCGAGGCCCTCACCGGCCGCCGCGAGCGTCGAGTTGGCCATGACGACGACGAACATCGCCGTGCCTGCGGCGCCGGCCAGCTGCTGCGCCGTCGTCACGACGGCGGAGCCGTGCGAGTACCTCGACTTGGGCAGGTCGCCGAGCGCGCTGGTCATGAGCGGCGTGAACATGAGCGCGAGGCCGATCGAGAGGGTGACGTGGGCGGCGATGACCATCCACTGCTCGGAGTTCTCGCCGAGCATCGTCATGCCCCAGATCGCCGTGCTCACGACGAGCGAGCCGGGGATGATGAGCGGCTTGGTGCCGAACCGGTCGAAGAGACGACCGACGAACGGCGCGAGCAGACCCATCGTGAGGCCACCCGGCAGCAGGGTGAGGCCAGCGCGGAGGGTGTCGTAGCCGAGCACCTCCTGCATGTAGATGGGCAGCAGGATGATCGTGCCGAACAGCGACATGAAGCTCACCGCGAGGAGGATGAGCGACACCGTGAACTGGCGGCTCGTGAAGACGCGCAGGTCGAGGAGCGCGGAGTCCGTCTTCTGGCGCGCGATCTGGCGCCAGATGAACGCGCCGAGCGCGAGCACGCCGACGAGGATCGGGACGAACGCGGGGACGACGGCCGTCGCCGAGCTCTCGCCGAGCCCGGAGAAGCCGTAGACGAGGCCGCCGAACGCGAAGGCGGAGAGGATGACGGAGAGAACGTCGATCTTCGCCTGGCGCGGCTCGGTGACGTTCTTGATGAACAGGGCTCCGAGCACGAGCGCGACGATGGCGATCGGGAGGACGAAGCCGAACATCCAGCGCCACTCGAAGACCTGAAGGATGAGGCCGGAGACCGTCGGTCCGATTGCGGGTGCCACGGAGATGACGATGGAGATGTTGCCCATCGTGCGGCCACGACGCTCCGGCGGGACCATATTGAGCACGGTCGTCATGAGCAGCGGCATCATGATGGCGGTACCGGAGGCCTGCACGATGCGGCCGAGGAGCAGGACCTCGAAGCCGGGCGCGAGGAAGCAGAGCAGCGTTCCGAGCGAGAAGAGGATCATCGCCGCCATGAACACCTGGCGCACGTGGAATCGCTGCAGCAGGAAGCCCGTGATGGGGATGACGACGGCCATGACCAGCATGAAGGCGGTCGTGAGCCACTGGCCGGTCGCCAGCGGGATACCGAGGTCGGCGTTGAGGGCGGGCAGGGCCACGCCCATGATCGTCTCGTTGAGGATGACGACGAACGCGGAGACGAGCAGGAGTGGGATCACGAAGCGAGTGCGCGGGTCCGCGCCGAGCTCGCTCGTGGAGGCGGCTGCGCCCGCGGATGCGGACTCAGCTGGGGTCGGTTCGGCGTCGCGGGTCGCGGTGCGCGAGTCGGTCACAGTACTCCTTGAGAGGTTCAGATCTTGGCGTGCGGGCATGCCCGCACGGTCGGGGTTAACGCGGCGACCGCCCTCCGCATTCCCCGGCGCGTCGCTCACGTCAGGCTGAGGAAGCCGGCTTCATCGAACACCTCGACGCCTCGCGCCGTGAGGATGAACTCGGTGAAGGCGGCGGCCGCCTCCGGATTGGGCGCGGCCTTGAGCGGGACGATGCCGTAGTTGTTGACCGCGTCGAGCGCCTCGGGGAACTCGATGGCCGTGACCTCGCTCGCCGCGGCCTTCGCGTCGCTCGCGTAGACGAGTCCGGCATCGGCCTCGCCGAGGCGCACCTTCGTGAGCACCGCCTTGACGTCGCTCTCCTTGGTATCGGGCTTCGGAACGATGTCGTTCTGCTCGAACAGCTTGGCGCTCGCGGCGCCGCAGGGAACCTTCGCGGCGCAGACGGCGATCTTCAGCGTGGGGTCGGCGAAGTCCTTGAGGCCCGTGACACCGGCCGGGTTGCCCTTTGGCGTCACGATGACCAGCGCGTTGCGCGTGAACGTCGCGGGGGTCCATTCGACGAGTCCCGCATCCACGACCGTCTTCATCGTCGCGTCGTCGGCGGAGGCGAACACGTCGACGGGAGTGCTGCCCGCCACGATCTCGTCCGCGAGCGTCGAGCTGCCCCCGAAGTTCAGGGTCACGGTGACGCCGGGGTGCTCCGCTTCGAACTCCCCCGCAAGCTGCGTGAAGGTCTCGGTGAGCGAGGACGCGGCGTACACGGTGACGTTGCCGGTCGGGCCGGTCTCGCTGGGTGACGGAGACACGGACGCCTCGCCGGTAGGCCCAGTCGGGGCTGTCATCGGAGCACATCCTGCGAGCGCGCCCAGGACGAGGATCCCGAGGGCGGCGGCGACGGACCGGAGCGTTCCTGGTCTCCGCTTCCTAGGCACTGTGCACTCCTTCGATTCCCACGTTCGTCGCCTTCACGCTGGCCACGACGAGGCTCCCCACCTCGAGGCCGAGCTCGTCGACGGCCTCGCGTGACACGAGCGACACGATCCTGAACGGGCCAGCCTGCACCTCGACCTGGGCCATGACGGTGTCGAGCGTCAGCTTGGTGACGATGCCTCGCATCCGGTTGCGGGCGGATGCGGGCGGCAGCTCGCCCGAGTCGGCTCTGGCGTCGCCGTCGGCGAGCTCCTTGGCGAGAGCCGCGAGCTGAACGCCCGCGACGGTCTTCGCGCCGGCGTCTCCCTGCAGGTCGAGGCGGCCGCTCGCACCCCAGCGACGAACGGTGTCGTCGCTGACCCCGAGGAGCGATGCGGCCTCGCTGACCCGGTATCGCTGTTCTGCCATGCGGGCATCTTCTCACGCGCTCCCGCATGTGCGTGGCCCGTGCTCTGTTGGGAACCGCAGCTGCGCTTGCCGAGCCGCTGATGCGCGCTAGCTCCGTTCCCCCGCCTCGGTCTCAGTATTTGTCTCGGTCTCCGTTCCCAGCTCGATCTCCTCGGCGTCGAGGATGCGGTCAGGGCGCGAGTAGATGACCATCGACTCCCCGCGGAGGAACCCGATGAGGGTCATGCCGCTGGCCTCGGCGAGGTCTGCGGCGAGCGATGAGGGGGCTGAGACGGCCGCGAGGATAGGGATGCCCGCCATCTTCGCTTTCTGGACGAGCTCGAAGCTCGATCGGCCCGACACCTGCAGCACCGTCCCGGTCAGCGGGAGCCGGTCGTTCTGCACCGCCCAGCCGACGACCTTGTCGACGGCGTTGTGCCGTCCGACGTCCTCGCGCAGCACGAGGAGATCGCCGGTCGCGGCGTCGAAGAGCGCCGCAGCATGCAGGCCGCCGGTCTTCTCGAACACCTCCTGCTGTTCCCTGAGCCTGTCGGGGAACGTCACGAGCCGAGCCGCCTGAAGTGTGACGGGGTCGAGGGCCACGTCGTAGCTCGAGGTCAGCTCGACGGCGTCGATGCTCGCCTTGCCGCAGAGTCCGCAGGAGCTCGTGGTGTAGAAGTTGCGCGCGAGGTCGGGGTCAGGCGGCGGGGTCTCAGCGGAGAGGCGGACGTCGAGCACGTTGTAGGTGTTGAGACCATCCGCGCTCCCGTCGGCACCGGCGCAGTACATCGCCGAGCGGAACTGCTCGCCGCGCGAGATGACGCCCTCGGAGACGAGGAAGCCCGCCGCGAGCTCGAAGTCGTTGCCCGGGGTGCGCATCGTGATCGCCAGCTGCTGTCCGCCGACGCGGATCTCGAGGGGCTCTTCGGCCGCGAGGAAGTCGGCCTTCCTGCTCGGGGGCTTCCCGAGGCTCAGGCGTGTGACGCTCCGTCGCACCGTGATCCGACCCACGCGATCATGCTAGCTCGCCGCGCGCATCCGCGCCCGCCCACCATTCCTGCCGAAAGCGCACTTCTGGTCGTCATTCCTCGCGGGTAGCGACCACAAGTCAGCCCTGCGCGGCGAGCGCGGCGAGCGTCGCGGGCGCGAGGGCGCGAGGCGAACCCCGAGCAGGCTCGCCTGCCGGTTGGCTGCGCGGGATGCGGCGGTAGGGTGACGCCATGCGCCTCGCACCGCTTGTCGAACCGTCCCCAGCACTCCGGGGTGACGAGCTCGCCCGAACCGCTCGACAGCGCCGCCTGCCCGAGCTCGGCGAGATCGGGCAGCGCCGCCTCGCAGCCAGCCGGGTCGCGGTCCTGGGAGCCGGGGGCCTCGGCGCTCCGGCCCTGCAGTACCTCGCGGCCGCGGGAGTCGGCACGATCGGGGTCATCGACGCGGATGCGGTCGAGCCGAGCAACCTGCACCGGCAGGTCATCCACGGCATCGACGACGTCGGCGCTCGCAAGACCGCGAGCGCCGCCCGCAGCCTCCGGCGCCTCGCGCCAGAGGTGACGGTCGTGGAGCACGATGAGCGCCTCGACGGCTCGAACGCCGAGCGCATCCTCGGCGGCTACGACCTCGTTCTCGACGGCGCCGACAACTTCCCCACGCGCTACGCCGTGGCCGACGCGTGCACGAGCCTCGGCCTGCCGCTCGTGTGGGGGTCCGTGCTGCGCTTCGACGCGCAGCTCACCGTGTTCTGGTCGACGCCGCCGGCGCCGGCGGAGGGCGTCACGCTGCGCGATGTGTTCCCCGAGCCACCGCCCGAGGGCGCGGTGCCGTCGTGTGCCGAGGCGGGTGTGCTCGGCGCGCTCTGCGGCGTCGTAGGCTCGATGATGGCGACCGAGGCGATCAAGATCATCACCGGGATCGGCGATGTGCTCCTCGGCAGGCTCCTCGTCGTCGAGGCGCTCATGATGCGCGTCTCCGAGGTCCCGCTCCGGGCAGCCGATCACGCCGCCCGTGACCGCGCGGCGGGAGCATCGGCCCCGTCGGCGGCAGGCTTGTCGTCGCAGACAGCATCCCCCGCACCGGAGGAGGACCGAACATCCCCGCAGTCGAGGCCGGCCCTGCTTGACTTCGATCCGGTTCGGGACTCGCACGGCCAGCTGATCGACGTGCGCGAGCCGGACGAGTACGCCGTCGATGCGCTGCCAGGTGCCTACTCGCTGCCGCTCAGCGAGCTGCTCCAGCTGGAACGCGAGCCGGACGTGCTGAGAACGCGACTCCTCGGGCCCGAGGGGGTGCACGCGGACACGCCGGATGCCCCGTTCAACCTCTACTGCGTCTCCGCTGCGAGGGCCAGGCGGGCGGCGCTGCTCCTCGCACAGCACGGCTTCGACGTGCGAGTGGTGCAGACACCTCAGCTGCAGGCGATGCGAGCGTCCAGTGGCATACTCGGCGCGGATGCGCCTCAGACGGGGGCACGGGCATGATCGAGGTCGAGACGCAGCTTGCACGCGTGCTGGGCGAGTCCCGCCAGCTTCCGAGCGACACCGTTCCGCTGGCGGCAGCCCACGGCAGGTACCTGGCGGAGAGCCTCGTGTCGCGATACGCGCTGCCACCCTGGACGAACTCGGCCATGGACGGCTACGCGGTCCGCTCCGACGACGTGGCCGCAGCGAGCCCCGAGACACCGGTGATCCTCGACGTCGTCGCGGATCTTCCGGCGGGCACCGCCTCCGACCCCTCGCTCGCGAGCGGGCAGGCCGCCCGCATCATGACGGGCGCCCCCGTCCCGGCGGACGCCGACGCGATCGTGCCCGTCGAGGCGACCGACGGCGGCGAGCGGCGGGTGCGCATCACCGCCCCGGCGAAGCGCGGCGTGCACATCCGCTCGGCCGGCGAGGACCGCCAGCCAGGAGACCCGCTCGTCACCGCGGGGTCGCGCGGGAGCGCCGAGGCCCTCTCCGCACTGGCCTCGGCCGGGTACGGCACGGTCTCCGTCGCGCGACGCCCACGCGTCGCCGTGATCGCCACAGGAAGCGAGCTCGTCGCACCAGGCGAGGCGCTCGAGCGCGGGCAGATCCCCGACTCGAACTCACTCCTCATCTCCTCCCTGGCCATCGAGCACGGGAGCGAGCTCGTCAACGTCGTCCGAGTCTCCGACGAGGTCGCCGAACTGGAGGCCGCACTGCAGGCACTCGCGGGCCGCTGCGACGTGATCGTACTGACGGGCGGCGTGAGCATGGGCGCCTACGACCCCGTCAAGGAGCTCCTCTCCCCCGGCGGCCAGGTGCGCTTCGAGAAGGTCGCGATGCAGCCGGGCAAGCCACAGGGCTTCGGCCGCCTCGCCGAGCCGTGGGTCGGCGAGGGCGAGCTCGGCCCGCTCGTCTTCGGCCTCCCCGGCAACCCCGTCAGCGCCTGGGTGTCGTTCCTCGTCTTCGTGCGGCCGTGCCTGCGCGCCCTGCAAGGAGCCTCCGTCGTCGAGGACCCGCGTCTGAGCGCGCGCGCCGAGACGGGCTGGCGCACGCCGCCCGGGCGCCGCCAGTACCTGCCCGCGCGCATCCGCACCACCGAGTCGGGGGTCGTGGTCTCGCCAGCCGCCGCGCGGGGCTCGGGTTCGCACCTCGTGGGCAGCCTCGCCGACGCGAACGGCTACGCCATCGTGGATGCGCGTGTCGAGCGGGTCGAAGAGGGCGACGTCGTGCAGGTGGTCCGCCTGATGTCGGACGTGGGTGCCAGACTCTGACCATGACGAACTTCACGCACCTCGACGCAGCCGGCCACGCACGGATGGTCGACGTCACCGAGAAGCAGCCGACGGTACGGGCCGCGACGGCATCCGGCATGGTCTACTGCGGCACCGACGTGCTCGAGGCCCTCACCAACGATGCAGTGCCGAAGGGAGACGCGTTCGCCGTGGCGCGCATCGCCGGCATCCAGGGCGCGAAGAAGTGCGCGGAGCTCCTGCCGCTCGCCCACATCATCGGCGTGCACGGCGCCACCGTCGATCTCGAGCTGCGTGGCGACGGCGTGCTCATCACGGCGACGGTGCGCACCGCCGACCGCACCGGCGTCGAGATGGAGGCCTTCACTGCCGTCTCGGTCGCAGCGCTCGCGCTGGTCGACATGGTCAAGGGCATCGACAAGTCGGTCACGATCGGAGACATCAAGCTCATCGCGAAGACGGGCGGGAAGTCGGGGCCGTGGAAGCGCGAGCAGTAGCGCAGGTGCCGCGGAGCCGCCGCCGCCCGACCCCGGGGCTCGATGCGGTCATCCTCGCGGGTGGCCGCGGCTCCCGTCTCGGTGGCGTCAGCAAGGGCGACCTCGAGGTCGGGGGCAGGCGCCTCATCGACGTGGCGCTCGGCGCGGCTCACGACGCCGGTGCGAGCCGCACCATCGTGGTCGGTGCGGTCGCCGTGCAGGCACCCGCCGAGCTGATCCGCGAGGACCCCCCGTTCGGCGGACCGGCAGCTGGCCTCGCGGCCGCGCTCCCCAGCGTCTCGGCACCGTGGCTGCTCCTGCTCGCCTGCGACCTGCCCCGAGCTCCTGCGCTCGTCGAGCTCCTCACGGAGGCGAGCGGCCGCGGCACGGCGGCGTCCGACGGTGGAACTGACGGGGAAGCTGACGCTGACGGGGAAGGCTCCCCACCTGCCCTGGCAGAGGGGGCTGCCTCGGCGGATGGCGCAACCGTGAGCGGCCCCGACGGATTCGTGGTCGTCGATCGCGATGGACGCCCGCAGTGGCTTGCCGGCATCTACCGCACGACGGCCCTCAAGCGCGCCCTCGAGCGTGCGGCCGCAGCGTCCGGTGCCCATGGCCTGGCCCTCCGCCACGTCCTGGAGTCCCTCGCACTGACCCGAGTGCCGGACCGGTGTGGCGCCAGCGCCGACATCGACACCCCAGAGCAGCTCGCGGCCGACCGTGCTCGCGCAGCACAGCAGACCATCACCGCTCACGGAAGGACCCAGAGACCATGACCGAGACTCCCAAGCACCTGCCACCGGAAGCACTCGACGCCTGGCTCGCCGAGGCCAAGCGCGTGCTCGAGATCGACGACGAGATCGACATCGCAGCGCTCCTCGACGTCGCGAAGGACGTCGCGCACAACGTCGCCAGGCCAGCGGCGCCGCTCA
The DNA here is from genome assembly GCF_002931395.1 of Pseudoclavibacter sp. RFBI5. Lineage (NCBI taxonomy): Bacteria > Bacillati > Actinomycetota > Actinomycetes > Micrococcales > Microbacteriaceae > Pseudoclavibacter > Pseudoclavibacter sp. RFBI5. The sequence continues at coordinate 17,223 of NZ_PSYA01000009.1, forward strand.
CGACCTTCGCGCTGGGGCTCGCCCTCGGCCGGCAGAGTTCCGCCTCCGACTCCCCCGAGGCCTTCAGCCGACTCGCTGAGCTCGTGACGGCTCGCGCCCTCTCCTGGGAGCAGGAGTCGTGAGCACCCCGAGCCGCGTCCGCGTCTTCGCCGGAGCGGCGGAGGCCGTGGGCGGCAGCGACTTCACGCTCGAAGCGGCGACGGTGGCCGCGCTCGTCCGCACGCTCAACCCCTCGGGCGACGTCCACGTCGCGGAGGTGCTCTCCCGGTGCTCGTTCCTGATCGACGGCGTGCGCACCTCCGACGCCGACGCACCGATCGCACCCGGTGCATCCGTCGACGTGCTGCCGCCCTTCGCTGGAGGCTGAAGCGACCGCCGGGTCGTCAGCCGCCGATGGCGTTCATCCCTCGTGCTGGCTGCAGGAAGCTCGGGTCGTTGATGGCGTGCCCCGGCAGCTTGTTGTGGATGCACGAGCGCAGCAGGCCATCGATCGCGAGGTCCGTCGCGGTGGCGCTCGCCGTGGTGTCGGCCGCAGCATTGGAGTCTCCTGAGCTGGCGGCCTCGGCTCGGAGGATCGGCATGAGGTCGTACTCGCTCGTCGAAAACAGGCAGTTGCGCAGCTGACCGTCGGCGGTGAGGCGCAGGCGATCGCAGTTGCCGCAGAAGGGCGCCGTGACGGAGGCGATGACGCCGACCGTGTGCGGGCCGCCGTCGAGCGTCCACCGTTCGGCGGGGGCGCCGCCGCGGCCGGGCACCGGCTCGAGCGTGAACCTCGCGCTGAGCGACTCGAGGATCTCCTCGCGCGTCACCATCTGCGCGCGGTCCCAGGTGTGTCCGGCGTCGAGCGGCATCTGCTCGATGAAGCGCAGCTGCGCGTCGTGCTCCATGGCGAACTCCACGAGCTCGACGATCTCGTCGTCGTTCACGCCGCGCATCGCGACGGCGTTGAGCTTGAGGGGCCGAAGGGAGGAGTTCTGGGCGGCGCGGATGCCGATGAGCACCTCATCGAGCTTGTCTCGCCTCGTGAGCGCGGTGAAGCGCTCGCGTCTGATCGTGTCGATCGAGATGTTGAGCCTGTCGAGGCCGGCGTCGATGAGGTCGGGAAGCATCTGCGGGAGGCGGATGCCGTTGGTGGTCATCGCGACCTGGACTGGGCCATCCGGGCCATGCAGCTCGGAGATGCGCCGCACGACCTCCACGACGTCGGGACGCAGGAGCGGCTCACCGCCCGTCAGCCGGAACGTGGTGATGCCGGAGGCCGCCGCGATCCGGGCGATGCGCACGATCTGCTCGGTGGAGAGGATGCTCGCCTTGGCCAGCCATTCGACACCCTCGGCCGGCATGCAGTATGTGCAGCGCAGCGAGCACTTGTCGGTGAGGGAGATACGCAGGTCGCGGTGGACTCTGCCGTGCTTGTCGACGATCGGGTCTCCGGGAGACGGCTCGAGCTGCGGCTCCACGAGCCTCGGGCGGCGAGCGATCGTGACGGGGACGCCGGTCATGGCAGACCCACCCAGGAGGTTGCGCCGTCGACCTCGTGCTGCTGCTTCCAGATCGGCACCTCGGCCTTGACCGCCTCGACGAGAGCCCGGCTCACCTCGTAGGCGTCGCCGCGGTGCGCGCTGGCTACGCAGGCGATGAGGGCGATGTCGCCCACTCGGAGGTGTCCGATGCGGTGGCTCACGGCCACCCGAACGCCGTCGCGGCCGTGGTGCGCGACGAGGCTCTGGAGCACGCGCTCGGCGTCGGGATGCGCGGTGTAGTCGAGCGAGACGACTCGTCCGCTCGCTTCGGGGTCGTGGTCCCGGATCTGGCCGATGAAGGTCACGACGGCGCCCGCGTGGGGATCCTCGACGGCGGCGAGGTGCTCGGCGAGGAGCAGCTCGTCGCTCGTGACTCGGGCGAGGGGGCTGGCACTCACGGAGCGTGGTCTCCGCCGCGGAGCTGGTCCAGGATGTGCGGGATGAGCGGGGCCAGCAGCGCGACGCCGTCCCGTGCCGCGCCAGGTGAGCCGGCGAGGTTGACGACGAGGCTCGGCGCTCCGCGCCCCGGTCGGTCGATGATGCCTGCGAGCCCGCGCGACAGCACGGCCGTCGGGACCCGGTCGCGCGCTGTCGCTCGCAGCGCTTCGGCGATGCCGGGAAGCTCGCGGGTGATGAGGGGCCAGGTGGCCTCCGGCGTCTCGTCGCGCGGCGAGAGGCCCGTGCCGCCGAGGGTGAGGATGATGTGCGCGTCCGAATCCGCCGCGTAGGCGATGGCGTCACGGACGACCGTGGCTCCGTCGGGGACGACGCTGAGCGTCACCGCCGTGTAGCCGTGCCTGGCGAGCGCCTCGAGCGCCGCCGGACCCGAGAGGTCCTCGCGCTCGCCCCGCGAAGACCGATCCGAGACCGTGATGACGGCGATCGTGGCCTGCTGTGCTGGGGACGCTTCCTGCATGGATCGAGCGTACCCGCTTGTCTTGCCCGTCAGCCCAGCTCGGCTCAGGCGGCGAGTGCTCCCGTGGCGGCTGCGATGCCGAGCAGCACCACGGCGAGCAGCGGGAAGCTGCCCTGGACGGCGCCGGCGCGCAGCTTCGTGCGGTCGCTCGTGACGAGGACAAGCGCGGCGAGCAGCATGGAGCCCGCTCCGGCGAAGATCAGCGTCGCGCCGACCACGCTGTTGCCCGCGATCGCGAGGATGACGCCGAGGCCGGCGATGATCGCGAGGAAGAGGTTGTAGAAGCCCTGGTTGTAGGCCATCGACTTGGTCGTCTCGGCGACCTCGAGGGAGGGGATGCCGAACGTCTTCCTCGTCGATTCCGCCGTCCAGCGGACGGACTCGAGGATGAAGATGTAGACGTGGACAAGCGCCGCGAGGGCGGCGAAGACGAGGGCGGCGATAAACATGTCAGCTCCAGGATCGGTGTATTCTGCAACGAACGTTACAGTATCGGAGGCCACATGGCACGCACGATGAGCTTCGACCGCCAGGACGTCATCGCCGGCGCACGCACCCTCTTCTGGCGCCAGGGCTACGACTCCGCGTCGACGAGCGACATCGAGGCCGCCACCGGCCTGAGCCGATCGAGCATCTACAACACCTTCGGCAGCAAGCGCGGCCTCTTCGACGCCTCCGTGCAGAGCTACCTGGACGACGTCGTGCACCCGCTGCTCGCGCCGCTGCTCGCGGACCCGACACCAGCATCCGCGCTCGATGACTACCTCGCTCGCCTCTCAGCTGCCGTCGCAGCCCAAGGGCGCCGCGACGACGTCCGAGGCTGCCTCCTGCTCGCGACGGCCTCCAGCTCACTCTCCGAAGACCGGGAGATTCGCGCCTCGATCACCGACTACCGAGCGACGCTCGAGCGCGCGATCTCGCGGGGCACCCGCGCGCTCGGCCTCACTGAGCACACGGCCACACTCGTGACCGCGGCCGTCGTCGGCGCCCTGACGATCGCGCGCGTCGATGGCGATGCCGCACGCAACGCACTCGAGGCTGCTCGCCAGCTCCTTCGAGCCTGAGTTTCATCAATCGAAAGGTTGACAAGTGCTCTCGCGCGTCGCACACTGGGTTCATCAACCACACGGTTGACAAACCCAATCGAGGAGCTATGACCACCGACGCGCTCTCCCCCATCTTCGCGGCGCTCGCCGACCCGACGAGACGCGACATCGTCGCGAGGCTCGCCAGCGGCGACGCGACCGTTGGAGAGCTCGCAGCTCCCTACGACGTCTCGGTGCAGGCGATCTCGAAGCACCTGCGCGTCCTGGAGGACTCGGGCCTCGTCACCCGTACGAGCAGCGCGGTCCGCGCACCCCGGCACCTCGAAGCGGAGGTCCTCAGCCTCATGACCGCGTGGATCGAGCGCTACCAGGCCGCCGCGGAGGCGCGGTTCCGCCGACTCGACGCGCTGCTCGAGACCCTGCCGGACGACACCACGCAGCACCAAGCACCAGAACCAGAACCAGAACCAGCGAAAGGAACCACATCATGAGCACCACATCAGCCAACGACACCGCCGTCACGGTTGGCGAAGACGTGCCGAACGTCTCCGTCGTCCGCGAGTTCGAGGCCACCCCGGATCGCGTGTTCCGCGCATTCGTCGACCCCGACCTCTTCACGAAGTGGGTCGGCCCGCACGAGGTGTCGACGAACATCGACCACTGGAACGCGGCCACGGGAGGCGCCTACCGGTGGGTGAATCTCAAGGACGGCGAGGAGATCGCGACCTTCTACGGCTCGTTCCACGAGGTCCGGGAGAACGAGCGCATCGTGCAGACGCAGACCTTCGAGATGATCCCGGACGGCGTGCTCCTCGAGACCATCGTGTTCGAGGCACTCGAGGGAGGCCGCACGCGAGTGACGAGCACGAGTCTGCTCGAGTCGTTCGAGATGCGCGACGGGCTCGTCGCGAGCGGCATGGAGCACGGCGTGCGAGAGGGGTACGAGAAGCTCGACGCCCTCCTCGCGCTCTGAGCCGCCCCGCTTCGCCGACGCTCCACACTGCGGACCCCGCCCCGCCACGCCACGCCATCTGTGGCCAACTCCCGTGACGAAAACCCCGAAACCCGGCAACGAGCACCGAATCCCGGGGCGTTCGTCACGCGAGTTGGTCAGGCAAACAACTGGCGAACCGATCCGACATGCAGCTGAGCGCGCGCCGTCCATGGCCAACTCCCGTGACGAAAACCCCGAAACCCGGCAACGAGCACCGAATCCCGGGACGTTCGTCACGCGAGTGGTCAGGCGAACGGATGGGGCGCTGAGCGGCCGCGCGGGTCAGGCCGCCATCGCGACTCGAGGCAGCCGGTCGAAGAGCTTGTCGAAGACCGCCAGCCGGTCGAACTGGAGCGCGTAGTCACGCGCCTGGACGGCGAGCAGCCGCCGCTCGGCGGCGCTGGTCTCGAGCACCGCCGTGTTGAGCGCGTCCGCGATCAACGATGGGCTGTTGACGGGCACGATGAGCGCGTGGTCCCCCACAGCCTCCCCGACGCCGCCGGTGACGGTCGTGATGACCGGCCCGCCGCCTGCGAGCATCTTCTCGGCGAGCGCGATGCCGAAGGTCTCGATGAACTCGGGGCGCGGCTTCGTGGGCAGCACGAACGCCGCGCATCCGGCCATCAGGAAGGGCTTCTCGGCGTCTCCCACGTCCTCGAGGAAGTGGATGCGGTCGGCCAGCGGTGACGCGGCACCGATCGCCTTCAGCTCCTCAGCCTGCGGCCCTCGTCCCGCGATGACGAGCTGGATCTCGGGGTCGTCGGCGACGCGGGACTGCTCGAAGCCCGCGATGAGGTCCTCGACGCCCTTCGCCTCGGTCAGCCTCGACAGGAACATGACGTAGCCGTCGCGCTTGAGCCCGCGAGCTTCTACGGCGGCGGTGATGTCGGCGTCGGCGAGGTCGACGTACGCGCTCGAGTCGATGGCCGGGTAGGAGATGTCGATGCGCTCCTGGCACTGGGGCGCGTAGCGGGTGCCGTGCTGCGCGTCCACCTTGGCGGCCTCCCCCACGATGAGGTCGCGCGTGTACTCGGAGACGGCGACGCACACGTCCTGGGACAGGTACGCCGAGAGGATGTGGGCTGCCGCGCCGAGGCGGCCGTCCTCGACGGCGTGCTTGACGACGTTGGTGACGTCGGAGCCGACGGCCTCGGCGATGGTGGTGACGTTGACGGGCAGGCCCGTCGAACGGGCGACGGTGAGCGCCTCCGCGACGGCGAGCGTGTGCGGGCTGAGGTAGAGCGACATGCAGACGGTCGGCACCCCGTCCGTGAAGAGCTCGACGAGGCGCCCGACGAGCCCCGCGAGGTAGCGGCCGTCTGGGACCTTGTAGTCGCCGACGGGCGCGGGGCGGTCGACGAAGATGCCGTCGCTGTAGGGCATGACCGTCTCGAGGGGCTTGAGCGGCAGCCCTGCCGCTTGCAGGCGCTCGATGGGCCACGTGACGATGCGCACCTCGTCGAAGCCGCGCAGGCGTGCGGCCTCCGCCAGGTTGCGGGCCTCGACGGAGTGCCCGCAGATGACTGGATCGGCGCGGACGACGATCACGAGGCGGTTCTGGATCTTGTTCATGAGGGTCCTCCCGGGTTTGGTGTCGCCGGCTGGCCGTCGACGAGGGGTGGGGTGGCGGGGATGGATGCTGCGGGTGAGGTGGGTGCGGCTGGTGGGGCGGATGCTGGGGCAGGGAACGACGACGGCAGGTCCTGTTCGCGGGTGCCCCAGTCGCTCGGCTCGGGCCCGAGCTCCAGATGCAGTTCCTGCGCCGCCATGAGCTCGCTGGGCGACAGCCAGCTCCTGCTGAGCGGCCTGCCGTCGAGGTGGGCGCTCTGCACGTACTGGACTGGGCCGCCGTGCGCGGGTTCGCGGAACCCTGTCGTCGTGATGCGGAAGCGCTCCCCGTAGACCGCGAGCGACGACTCGGCGAAGGCGGGCGCGTTGATGAGGAAGCTCGCCTGTCCAGCCACGGGGAACAGCCCGAGCGAGGCCCAGACGTACCAGGAGCTGAGGCCGCCCGAGTCGTCGTTGCCTGGCAGGCCGCCTCGTCCCGTCGCGTATTGCTGGGTGATGATGGCGTGCACGATCTCCGCGGTCCGGTCCGGTCGTCCGGCGTAGTGGTACGCCCATGGCGCCTCCATGTCCGGTTCGTTGTTGAGGCCTTCGAAGCGTCCGAGGGCGTAGCCGGCCGCGAGTTCCTCGATGCCGGGCGAGCGGCCGGGCTGCACAACCGGCTGGGCGCCGTAGCCGAAGAACTCGTCGAGTTGCGCGACGAAGCCCTCCGGCCCGCCGCTCAGCTGCATCCGCCCTGCCATGTCGTGGAGGATCCGGAACGAGTAGTTGTGCTTGGAGCCCTCGTAGAAGTTGGAGTCGACGAGCAGGCCCGTGGCCGGGTCGAACGCGCCCCGCCACTGTCCTGCGCGCTTCTCGAGCTGCTGGACGAGCTGGAGGTCGCCGACGCGAGCCGCGACGCGGGCCGTGCACCAGTACCCGAACGCGAGGTCGAGGGTGTGCGTGATGGGATGCGCGACGCCGCGCAGCAGGAACTCCTCGCCGTACGTGCGCCGCAGGTCATCGGCCATGTGCACAAGCGCCCAGTCCCAGTCGATGCCGGGCAGTCCGAGCTGGCAGAGGTCGGCGAGGAAGGTGTGCGCGAGCGCGCTGCCCTGTCGGGAGAAGCGGTCGCTGCCCTTGGCCATGCGGTAGCCGATCGGGAAGTTGCCTTCCTCCTCGCAGATGGTGAGGAGGGCGTTGGCGAGCTCGACGGCCTTGTCCGGACGCAGCGCGGTGAGCAGGGGAAGCTGGGTGCGGTAGATGTCCCACATCGTCGACAGGTCGAAGACGAAGGGTCCGTCGCTTGGCCAGAAGGGGCTCTCGTTGAGCGCGAAGGAGGGCTTGACGAACGAGTGGTACATGGCTGTCGAGAAGACCGTCTCGCGCTCGGTCGAGCCCGTCTCGACCTGGACCTCGTCGAGCAGCTCCTGCCAGGCGCGCCCGGTTTCGGCGAGTCGGTCCGAGAACCTGCCCTCCCCGTCGCCGCAGTCGTCCCTGAGGTTCTGCTCGGCCTGCTCGACCCCGCGCAGGGAGAAGCCGATGCGCACCTCGACGACCTGGCCCTCCTCGCTCGGGCCCGCCCACATGAGGCCGAACGGCCGCAGCGTCGTTGGGCGGATGTGGTCGAAGTCGAGGCGCGTGCCGCCCGGCATGAGGCGCCGATCGTGCCACAGCATCTGGCGCCACTGGGGAGTGTCGCACTCGATGTGCACGGCGAGCGGGGCGCCCTCCGCCACGATCTCACCCGTCGCGACGCCGGGCCTGACGGTCTCGAGGTGGGCCCGCAGCGGAACGGTGGCCCCGTAGGGGATGGCGAGGCCGCCGAGCGAGAAGTCGACGACGACCCTGGCGCTCGAGTGCTTCGGGAACGTGTATCGGTGCACGGCGCTCTTGGGACCCACGGTGATCTCGGCGCGGATGCCGTTGCCGAGCGTCGCCGCGTAGTAGCCGGGTGAGGCGTCCTCGTCGTCGAGCGACCAGGTGCGCCCGAGCACGTCGAGCGGCTCGATCATGGGCGTGACGCGGAAGTAGTTGTAGTACTTGCGGATCGCCCCGGTGCCCGATTGCTGGAAGTGCGTGAATCCCGAGGCGAGCGTGCCGTCGTAGATCGTCTCGGGGATGCCCTCGAGGCTGAGGTCGTAACGGCCGTAGCCGGTCGGGTACGCGCCAGAGTAGGCGCAGGCCGAGACCATCCCGAGTGGGTAGGTGGCGCCCGGATGCGTGTTGCCGATCTGCGGCTTCGGCCACCACCAGGTCGCGGCGAGGCCCGTCTGCGTCGGCAGCGCGGTGGGCTCTGTGCCGATGAACGGGTCTACGCGGGTGGTCATGCTGTGAGCCTGGACGGGCCCTGCTACGGGAGTGTGGACGTCACGTTACGTTCACGCGTCGGGAGACTGTGCACGCCCTGGGTCGCGCACGCGAGCTCGCGGGGCGCGCGCGGGCACGGCGACGGCGCGCGCGTCCCTCACACCAGCGGGCGGTCGCAGCGGATGCGCCAGCGCACGTCGGCCAGCAGCAGCCGGTACACGAGGCCGGAGGCGGCGAGCGGGAGCACGCGCTCGATTCGCACGAAGGCGGCGCGCTGCCTCCGGAACCACGTCTCGTCGGCCCGCGTCCACCTGACGCGGAGCGCGCGCCGGAACTCGGGCGGCAGGAAGCCGACCGTGAGCCGCTGATGCCACGCCCGCATCCGCTCGGGAAGCACCGCCGCGGCGAATTCGAGCCTGGCGATGTCGAGCAGGTAGCTGCGCACCTCGTCATCGATGCGCAGCTTCGTGAGCTCGCCGCGCCAGTACTCCTCGAAAGCGGCGGTGCTGCCCGGCCACGCGCTCGGCGGCATCTGCAGGGTGGTCCCGAAGACGCGCCCTTCGAGCAGGAAGCGCTCCGCGGACGCGCCTGCCTGCGAGCCTTCGACGAGCTCGAGCACGTCGCGGGAGCCCACGAACAGGCATGCCGCGACCCAGCGCTGCAGGTCGACGCGGAGGGCCGAGTACTCCTCGGTGGCTCGCGGGTCACGGTCGGAGCGCACCTTCGCGTGCTGCCGCGTGACCGCCCTGCGGTACGCGCGGCGCTCCTCCACGGTGCCGAGGACGGCCACGGCGAGGTAGCCGAGGGTCGTCCTGGTGCGCTTGATGGGGTGCACGTCGAGGCGCCCACTCGTGACGCGGCTGTGCGCGACCCCCTGACCGACGGCGGGGTTGGAGAGCTGCATGATGACGTTCGCGGCCCCCATGGCCAGGGCGAGCAGGCGTGAGCTGCGTGGGAGCTCGACGCACACGAGGTCATCGATGGAGGCGGCGGTCCACGTCTCCATCAGTCACTCCCCCGCTCGGGGGCTGCTGAAAAGGTCACGCGTCGTGAGAGGTCAGGCTCTTCGCGATGGCCTTCAGCTCGGTGCTGCTGCAGCCGGCGAGCGGCGATGCGCGCTTGAGCGCTGCGATCGCGAGCTTGCGCACCCGCTTGCCCTCGGTGGTCAGCGTCAGCACCCGCGAGCGTCGGTCGTGCTCGCTCTCCCGGCGCTCGACGAGGCCGCGATCGACGAGGCGGTCGGAGACGAAGGTGAGGTTCGAGGCGTTGCAGTGCAGCTTGGTCGCGAGCTCTTTCATCGCGGGGGGCTGCGCGTCCGGATCGATCGCCCAGAGCGCCTGCGCGGTCGGGAAGGTGAGCCCGAGCGCTTCGAGTTCCCGCTCAGCAGCCACATTGGTGCTCTGCGCGGTTTCGTAGACGGCACGCATCGCCCGTTCCAGCGAATCCATATTCAGTACCTTACGCCACGGAAATATTTCAGCAATCGAAGCGTTGTACTCTGAGTCTCGAAACGTTCGAGGCTTGAAGGAGTGTGACGATGAAGACCTTCGCCATCACCGGTGCCACGCAGGGTGTCGGCTACTTCGCCGCGGAAGAGCTCGCACGCCGCGGCCACCACGTCGTGCTGCTCGGGCGCAGCATCGAGAAACTCAACACGGCCCTGATCTCCATCACCGAGCAGGTGCCGGATGCGAGCACGAGCCGCATCGTCCTCGACCTCACGTCGAGCGAGTCGATCGCGAGCGCGGCCGCTTCGCTGAGCTCCCGCGAGCGCCTCGACGGGGTGCTGCTGAACGCCGCGCACATGGCTCCGGGAACGCAGCGCGAGCACGATGCGGCCGGTCGCGAGCTCACGATGTCGACCAACCACCTCGGCCACTTCGAGTTCACGGCTCAGCTCATGGATGCGCTGGTCGCCCCGAAGCCCGCAGCCCACGGCGATGCGGCGGAGACCAGCCGGGTTGTGGCCGTCGGCAGCCTCGCCACCCGCATCTACCCGTTCGACCTCGAGGACTGGCAGAGCACGCACCTGTACGAGCCGCGCCGCGCCTACGCCGCGTCGAAGCACGCGCTCGAGATGTTCACGTTCGAGCTCGACCGTCGCCTGCGAGCAGCCGGCGCCCCCGCGGAGGCGCTGGTCGTCGACCCGGGCATCCCCGTCAACGGGGCGACCCCAGTGCGCACGGGCGTGAACGAGCCGACCGCCTGGCAGCGCTTCGCGTCGCGCCTCGCCGGACCATTCGCGCACGGGAAGCATCGCACTGCGGCTATCGCCGTGCACGCGCTGACGAGCGACACGGTCGCCGGTGGCGACTACCTCGGCCCGGCGCGCACCGTGCGCGGCGCCCCCGTGAAGCTGGACAAGCCGACCACGCAGCGCGACCGCGAGCGGGCCGAGCGCCTGTGGCAGCTGAGCGAGGAATCGACCTCAGCGACGTTTCGCCTGAGCGAGACGGTCGCCTGAGCCTGAGCGAGGCGGTCACCTCGGCCTGAGCGGGACGTTCGCCAAGAAGCGCACGACAGGTCACACGATCATGGCGTCGCCGGTCCGGGCGAGGTGCTCGCGCAGCGTGAGCTCCGGCTCGCTCCGGCGCGCCCGCTGGTAGGCGGAGAACTGCACCTGTTGGCGGAGGGTCGTGCCGAGGCGGATGCTCGTGGCCCGCGAGCGCTCGGCGTCCCTGAGCTGCAGGGCATGCATGAGCACCTCGTTGGCTCGGTCCCCAGGCACGAACACGACCCCGTCCTCGTCGCCGAAGACGACGTCGCGCGTGCGCACGGTGTGCTCCCCGAACTCCGCGGACGAGAACGTGCTGCGCCGACGCTCGTCGAGGCGCGCGGGACCTGCGGGCAGCGAACCCAGGCTGAACACCGGGAACCCTGCGCGGCGAACCTCGCGCGTGTCCCGATGCAGTCCCCAGATGGCGATGCCCGCGAGCCCTGCCGCCTTCGCCTCGAGCACGATGAGGCCGCCGACGCAGCTCTCGTCGGTGCGGCCCTGGTTGTCGACGACCAGCACGTCGCCGGGGTGCGCCCGATCCATGGCCTCGAGGAGGACGTCGACGCTGCCGAAGTGGCGAACGGGAAGGCAGCGTCCCGCGAGCCGCGGCGCGCCCTCCGACACGGGCCTCACCGCTGCGGGCCCGCAGCGCGCGGCTACCCCGGCCCGCACGCTCCCGTCGGCGACGTGCGCGGTCGAAAGCCCCGTCGCACCGGTCCACAATTGCGCGATCTCCTGCACAGACGACTCCCCTGAACCTCACTCGAGCACTCGTCGCCGAGTGCCTGAACGCCCCCACGTTCGGCGAGATCACGATACGACATCCGGAGTTGTGAAACACTCTCCACATGGACGCGCATGAGATTCGCAATGCCTACCTCGACTACCAGGAGCGACTCGGGCACGTCAGGATCGACAGAGCCCCGCTGATCCCCCGCGGCGACGGGTCGACGCTCTTCACCGGGAGTGGCATGCAGGCCCTTCTCCCCTACCTTCTCGGCGAAGACCACCCCGCCGGAACGCGCCTCACCGACAGCCAGCCCTGCGTGCGCGCGCAGGACATCGAGGACGTCGGCGACAACCGCCACACGACGTTCTTCGAGATGCTCGGCAACTGGAGCCTCGGCGACTACTTCAAGTCCGAGCAGATCCCCGCGTTCCTGTCGTTCCTCGTCGACGAGGTCGGCATCGACCCGAACCGTCTCTACGTGACCGCGTTCATCGGCGACGAGGCCGCGGGCATCCCCCGAGACGACGAGGCCGCCCGCATCTGGCAGGCGGCCTTCGCGGAGCGCGGCATCGAAGCCGGCATCGTCGAGATGGGGAGCCAGGCGGACGGCGACGCTCGCGGCGTGAACCCCGGCGAGCGCATCTTCTTCTACGACGGCGGCGAGAACTGGTGGTCGCGTGGCGGATCGCTCGAGGCGACCCCCATCGGAGACCCCTGCGGCCCCGACAGCGAGGTCTTCTACGACTTCGGACCGGAGAACCACGACCCCTCCTACGGTCGCGCGCACCCGGCGAGCGACAGCGGCCAGTTCATGGAGATCGGCAATCAGGTCTTCATGCAGTACCGGCGCGTCGAAGACGGCTCCTTCGTCGAGCTCGAACGACGCAACGTCGACTTCGGCGGTGGGCTCGAGCGCATCGCCGCGGCCGCGATCCACTCCCCCGACGTGTTCCGGATCTCGCTCCTGCGCCCGATCGTCGAGCAGATCGAGCAGCTGAGCGGCAAGAGCTACGAAGAGCACACGCTCTCGATGCGCATCATCGCCGACCACCTGCGCGGGGCGACGTTCCTGGCGGTCGACGGGGTCGTGCCGTCGAACAAGGAGCAGGGGTACGTCATGCGCCGCCTCGTGCGTCGCGCGATCCGCGAGGCCCTCATCCTCGGGATCTCCGAGAACTTCTTCGCGGAGCTCGTGCCGACGATCGCCGACCTCTACGTGGATGACTACCCGGAGGTGCGCGAGCGTCGCGAGGACGTCGTCGCGGTGCTCGTCAAGGAGGAGCGCTCGTTCCGCCGCACCCTCAAGGGCGGCCTCAAGGCGCTCGCCGCGTACAAGGGGTCGACGCTCACCGGCGCCGACGTGTTCCTGCTCTCCGACACGCACGGGTTCCCGCGTGAGCTGAGCGTCGAGGAAGCCAGACGACAGGGCATCGACGTCGATGTGGCCTGGGAGGCGGAGTTCCTGGAAGCCCTCGAGGAGCAGCGGGCCCGCTCACGCGGAGCCACGAAGCTCGGCGCGGCTGGACTCCCGCACCAGGAGTCTCAGGCCCCCAAGGGCCAGGGATGATGTTCCGCTGGCGTCGCAGAGCTCGGACAGCTTCCACGAGTCAGCAGACGAAGCCCAAGAAGAAGACGGGGCTGCCTCCGGTCATCTTCCCTGAGCTCTCCGAGGCCATCGACGACGGCCTGCTGCTGGCGATGCGCATCGTGCGACTCGACGTGAAGAACTCGATCATCAAGCGGACCGTCGGCGAGAAGGTGCCGTTCGCTGCCGCAGACTATCGCGAGGCGGCGAACGCCTCGCTCGACCGGGTGCTCAAGGAGCTGCGGTACTCGGCGGAGCGTGTGGCCGGGGTTCGGGACCGCGCGCGACCAGGTCGGTCGCTGAGCGCCCACGACTACCGGCACGCGGACATCGAGACGCTGAGCTTCCGCGAGCGGGCCTCGCAGGCGGTGAGCGAGCGCATCGAAGCGGACCGCGAGGACGAGGCGTTCATCGACGGGCTCATCGAGCAGGCGCGAGCTGACGCGTGGACCGAGATCTCAGCGCACATCGAGCACGAGCTGCTCGACCCGTGGTCGAAGGGCAGCCCGCGGATGCAGCTGCCGACCTCGCCAGAGGACGACCCGGAACGCGCCGATCGCTTCGACGACCTCGAGAAGGAGCTGCGGAAGCTCGCGCGCGAGGCGAAGATTCAGGAGCGACGCGAGTCCAAGCAGCGCGACCGCTCCTGACCTTGCTCCCCCGGCGCTGCGGGCAGACGCTCTCGGCCGTCGGCGTCCGCACGCCGCTACTTGGCGAGGATCGTGTAGAGCGCCTTGCGGGCGTCGTCCAGGACCTTGGTGGCCTCCTGCTGCTGCTCCTCGGTCGCACCGAGGCGGAACTGCTGCATGACGCCCATGAACTGCATGGCGGATTCGCGCAGGCCGCTCGCGGACTCTGACATCCCGGCGACACCGCGCCAGCCCTGCTCGAGCTCCTCGGCGTGCTCGGCCACGTAGGTGCGGCCCGAATCGCTCAGCTCGAAGACCGGCTTCTTCTCAGTGCCGCCCTGCTCGATGAGGTCTTCGTCGACGAGCTGCTGCAGCGTCGGGTAGACGGAACCGGGGCTTGGGCGCCAGACGCCGTCGGTCTTCTCCGCGATGCCCTTGATGAGGCCGTAGCCGTTGGAGGGGCCTTCCGCGAGAAGGGAGAGGATGGCGGCGCGGACGTCGCCCTTGCCTGCCCGGCGGTGGCCGCGTGGGCCGAACTTCGGGCCGAAGCCTGGACCGTGGCCGGCCCCCGGACCGAATCCTGGGCCGAATCCTCGTCCAGGGCCGAATCCGTGCGAGAAGCGACGGACGCGCTCGTCCTGTGCGGCCTCGTGGCCGAACCCGTGGCCCTGCTCGTGGGAGCGGCCTCGGTCTGCGTCAAGCGGGTGGTGGTTGTGGGTGAAGTGCTTTCGCATGGTGAACCTTTCTGCTGGAGCTGCACCGTGCAACCCCGATAGCTCGACGATATATCGGAGAAGAGTTGCTGTCAAGCGATATATCGGAGAATGTTCGAGAGGTTCGGGAAGCGCTCAGGCACGCGCGTCGCGGCGCCTCCGGAGCTCGGGCATGACGCACTCGCTGAGCAACGGCGCGAGATCGGCCAGGTCAGCTCCAGGGGCCGGATACGCATCCACCCAGCGCAGCTCCGCGATCTCGGCGCGAGCCCGTGGCGTCCCGCTCAGCTCTGCCAAGTACACCGTGCCGATGAGGCCGGTCGCCGCCTCGTTCGCGGCCGCAGTCGTCCACTCCCCGAGGAGCGTCACGTCGGCGTCGTCGAGCACGATCCCCACCTCCTCCTCGATCTCGCGAAGAGCCGCCGCCTTCGGCGACTCCCCCGGCTCGAGCTTCCCGCCGGGGAGCATGAACTTCGTCGTCCCGCGTTTGCGGACCGTGAGCACCTGCCCCTCGGAATCCTCGAAGCAGATGGCGGCGACAGTCAACACAGAAGCGGGCACGCACCAAGGATAGGTGCGTGCCCGCTGGCGCCGAAAGGAGGCGTCGCCGTTCCTGCCGCTACTGCCCGAGCTTGCCCACCGTGACCCGGACCGTCTGCTCCTGGCCGCCGCGCATGAGCACGGCTTCGACCTGCGTTCCCGGCTCGAGGGCACGGATCTGGGCCGTCAGGTCCGTCGAGCTGGAGACTCGGTGCCCACCGAACGAGGTGATCACGTCACCGGCCTGGACGCCGGCCTGCGCCGCGGGGCCCCCTGCGGTGAGCTGAGTCACGTAGGCCCCGGCCATGCTCGAGTCTGCCGCCGTAGGGTCGCTGACGCTCGCTCCGAGGAATCCGTGCGAGACGGCGCCGCTCGAGATGAGCTGCTCCGCCACCCGCTTCACGAGGTTGGACGGCAGCGAGAAGCCGACGCCGATGTTGCCCGACGCGCCACCGCTGCTGCTGCCGGCACCAGCGATCGCCACGTTGATGCCGATGAGGGCACCGTCCTGGTTGACCAGCGCGCCACCCGAGTTGCCCGGGTTGATGGCGGCATCGGTCTGGATGACCGGGAGGGCGACGGAGGACGAGCCCTGGGTGCTCGTCTGCCCCTCGGACGAGTTCGGGTCGCCGCGCCAGAAGTTGTACGGGCTGTCCTCCTGGGTGCCGTCAGACTGGACCTCCTCCGGAACCGCGGAGGAGCTGACGAGGATGCCACGGTCGAGCGCGCTCACGACGCCCTCGGTCACCGAGTCGGAGAGCCCGAGCGGAGCGCCGATGGCCACGGCGACATCGCCCACATTGAGCGAGTCGGAGTCGGCGAACGTGATGGGGGTCAGCGACGTGTCCTCGACCTTGATGATCGCGAGATCGAGCACAGGGTCGCCGGCGACGAGGGTCGCAGGCAGCAGGCGGCCGTCGCTCGTCTGGACCGAGAGCTCGGCGTTGCCCGTTGCGCCGTCGATCGTCGCGACGTGGTTGTTCGTGACGATGTACCCGGAACCGTCGACGACGACACCGGAGCCGCTCGCCCCCGTCTGACCGGAGGATGCGGAGATCGTGACGACGCTCGGGGAGGCCACCGCGGCGATGCTCGTCACGAGCGTCGCGTCCTGCGGGTTGTTGACCGTGATCGACTGCGAGCTGGACGAGCCCGCGGCCACCTGGGACGAGCCGAAGCCGCCGACGACGGCTCCGCCAACGCCGCCACCGACGACGCCACCGACAAGGAGGCCCGCGGTGAGGAGCGCGACCGTGCCGAAGCGGCGCTTGCGGGGCTTCGGCACCTGCGCCGTTGCCGGCGAACCTGCCGGGCCGAAGCTGTTCGACGGGTACTCGGCGCCCGCATAGTCCGGGGTCGAGTACTGGGGCGCCGAGTAGTCCTGGTACTGGGGCGCCTGGTAGCCGGCCGGCGCGTACTGGCCGGGCTGGTACGGGCCGGAGGAGTACTGCGGCGCGAAGGCGTGCGACTGCGAGGACGAGGAGGGCTGCTGAGCGGAGGACTCGAGGTGCGGCTTGGCGCCGTCCTGCGGGTTCGTTTCCGGGAAGGAGGGGGTGGACATGTGTGGTTCCTTTCGACACCACTGAGCATCCAACCCGGGGCTATGGCCTTCCTATGGCGAAGCTGTGGCTCAGCTTCGACCCGCGAGCGCGTGCACCCTGATCCGCACCCGCACCAGAGATCCGGGCGGGAGCACGGTGAGCGCAGCCGCCTTGATGCGCTCGGCGAGACCTTCCAGGATCTGCGCCTGCGGCGCAGACGCCTCGACCCGCACCCGGACGGCCACGGTCGTGGCGTCGCCCGACGTGCCGACCTCCACGTGCAGCGATCCGAGATGGATGCTCGTGATGGGCAGCAGCTCCACCACCCCAGGAGCACCGATGGTCGCAGCCTCGACGGCTTCGGCGATACGCTCGCGGTCGATCATTCGGCGCCCCTCACGTCGGCGATGACGATGTCGATGCCGGTGACCTGCAGGGTCGTGTGGACGGCGAGCGCCTCGGCGATCGCCTCCCGCACGCGGTCGGCCAGCGGATGCAGCGGTCTCAAGCCCAGGACCGTGACGGAGACCGTGAGGTGCACGGGCGCACCTGGCTCCGTCACCTCGCCGTCGAGCACGCAGCGACCGATCAGGACGCCGTCCATGGCATCCCCCGTGCGTCGGACGATCTCGCGCACGACGCCCTCGCTCTGCGAGAACTCGTACTCGGGCTCGACCGAGGTGAGCGGAATCTCGCGGCCTGCACGAGCATCCATCGCGATGCCACGCAGCATCGACTGCAGCCACGCTCCGCTCGGCCCTGGTGTCGCTGCCGACTCGGCTTCGATGAGGTCGTGGGAGGCGCGTGTGACGCGTTCGAGGGCTTCGAGCGCTCGCTCGCACTCCGGGTCGCTCTCGATGTCGGCGTTGTAGGGCACGCGACCGGCTTCCAGATACTCGGAGAGCTGCGTGAGGGTGTACCCCGCCGCGCCGATGGTCGGTTCGTCGTCTTCGCTCATGCCCATTCCTCCATTCCCCGCAGCAGCGCGAGCCTGGCCCGCGACAGGGCCCCTCGCACCGTCGAGGTGTTCGTTTCGAGCTGTTCGGCGATCTCGGCGTAGGTGAAACCCGCCGTCTCCTTCAGGACCCAGCACTGCCGCTGGAGCTCGGGGAGCGTGCCGAGAATTCGGGATGCGGTATCGAGCTTTGCGTTCAGCTCGAGCTGGGCCGACGGCCCGAGCTCCTTCGCGGCGGGTGCCACGACGTCGTCGATGTCCTGCTCGAACTTCCTCTTCCTGAGCAGGTCGGTCGCCTTGCGAGCCGCGATCTGCACGAGCCAGGCGCGCACGGCACTGGGCTCGCGGAGGAGGTCGAGTCGCTTCCAGGCGACGATGCAGGCGTCCTGCACCGCATCTTCGGCGTCGGCGCGGGACGAGAGCAGTCGGATCGCGGTGGCGATCATGAGCCCCCAGTGGCGACGGATGAGCACCTCGAACGCGCGCTGGTCACCGTCTCTGGCGCGGGCGACGAGCAACGCGTCCGGCGCCTCGGCGAGGTCAGGCATGGCCCCTCCTTCGCGAAAGCCAGTGGGCCGGGCGGCTCCACTCGCGAGCAACCCTATGACACCGATCCTCGCCGCTTCCTGCCAATGCCTGGCACCCGGGGAGGCCGACGACGAAAGCGGCGAATTCGAGCGTCGACCATCGTGTTTCCAACAGGTAAACTCCACTCGCGCGCGCGTGCCCACGCGCGCTTGCAACAATCCTGGGGGAACTCCTTGAGCTTTTTCGAAAGCCTGATGCGCACGAAGAGCATCGAGGCATCACTTGCGGACTCGCACTCCGAGGGACGGTCGCTCAAGCGCTCCCTCGGCGTGTGGGACCTCGCCATCATGGGCGTCGCCGTTGCCGTCGGCGCCGGCATCTTCTCCGTCGGAGCGAAGGCGGCCGCCAACAACGCCGGCCCCTCGATCACGATCGGCTTCCTCCTGGCTGCGGTCACGTGCGGTCTCGCGATCATGGCGTACGCCGAGTTCGCGTCGTCGGTGCCCGTCGCCGGCTCCGCCTACACGTTCACGTACGCGACGCTCGGAGAGCTGCTCGCGTGGATCATCGGCTGGGACCTCATCCTCGAGATGCTCTCCGCCTCCGCCGTCATCGCCAGCTACTGGGGCGTGTACCTGCAGGAGGTCGTCAACATCTGGGGCTGGGACATCCCGCCGAAGCTCAGCATCTTCGGGCTCTTCGAGCTGAACTGGGCCGCGTTCTTCATCGTCGCCGTCCTCACGACGCTGCTCGCGCTCGGCACCAAGCTGTCCTCCCGCGTCAGCGCGGTCCTGACGATCCTGAAGGTCGCGACCGTGCTCTTCGTCATCGTCGTCGGCGCCTTCTTCGTCAACGTGAAGAACTACACGCCGTTCATCCCGCCGTCCCAGCCCGCGCAGGACTCGGGAGCGGATGCGTGGCACCAGTCGCTGTTCTCCTTCATGTCCGGTGCTGAGCCGAGCATGTACGGCGTCTTCGGCCTCCTCGCCGGCGCTTCCATCGTGTTCTTCGCGTTCATCGGGTTCGACGTCGTCGCGACGAGCGCGGAAGAGGTCAAGAACCCCAAGAAGAACCTGCCCCGCGGCATCTTCCTCGGCCTCGCCATCGTCACCGTGCTCTACCTCTCGGTGAGCCTCGTCATCACGGGCATGGTGTCCTACACCGACCTCGCGGCGTCCGAGACCCCGTCGCTCGCGACGGCATTCGTGCTCGTGGGGGCCGACTGGGCCGCGCAGATCATCTCGATCAGCATCCTCCTCGGCTTCACGACCGTCATCCTCGTGCTCCTCATGGGCCTCGCCCGAGTGCTGTTCTCGATGAGCCGCGACGGGCTGCTCCCCCGCTCGTGGAGCATCACGAGCGAGAAGCGCAAGACGCCGATCCGCCTGCAGATCGGCGTCGGCGTCGCGGTCGCGCTGCTCGCCGGGCTCACGAACGTCGACTGGCTCGAGGAGATGATCAACATCGGCACGCTCTCCGCGTTCGTGCTCGTGAGCCTCTCCATCCTCGTGCTGCGCAAGAAGTACCCGAACCGTGAGCTGGCCTACCGCATGCCGTGGTCGCCGTTCCTGCCGATCCTCTCGGCGGTGCTGTGCTTCTGGCTCATGCTCAACCTCTCGACGCTCACCTGGCTGCGCTTCGCCATCTGGCTCGTCATCGGCCTCGCGATCTACTTCCTCTACAGCCGCCGCAACTCGCGCCTCGGCAAGGAGCAGCACTCGCTCGCCGACAAGCTGGGCTCCGGAGAGCTGAAGTAGCCGGCCCCTGCTCGCAGAGACGGCCCCCGTCCACCTTCCGGTGGACGGGGGCCGTCTCGCTGTGTGATGCGGCGTGGAGCTAGATCTGCGACAGCTCCTTGCGGTGCGGCACGATCGGGGGCTGCACGCCACCCAGCTGCTCGATGATGCGCACCACCTGGGTGGAGTAGCCGAACTCGTTGTCGTACCAGACGTAGAGCACGAGGTTCTTGCCCTCGGCGATGGTCGCGAGCCCATCGACGATGCCGGCCCGGGTCGTGCCCACGAAGTCCGTGGAGACGACCTCGCTCGACTCGATGTAGTCGATCTGCTGACGGAGGACGGAGCTGAGCGAGATCTGTCGGAGGAAGTCGTTCACCTCGCCGCGAGTCGTCGGACGCTCGAGCGTGAGGTTGAGCACGGCCATGGAGACGTCCGGCGTAGGGACGCGGATGGCGTTGCCGGTGAGCTTGCCCTCGAAGTGCGGGAGCGCCTTCGCGACTGCCTTCGCCGCGCCGGTCTCCGTGATGACCATGTTGAGTCCCGCGGCGCGTCCGCGGCGGTCCCCCTTGTGGAAGTTGTCGATGAGGTTCTGGTCGTTGGTGAACGAGTGCACCGTCTCGACGTGTCCGTGCACGACCCCGTATCGCTCGTCGATGACCTTGAGGACGGGCGTGATGGCGTTGGTCGTGCAGGATGCTGCCGAGAGAATTCGGTCGTCGTCCGTGATGCCGGCGTTGTTGATGCCGTAGACGATGTTCTTGAGCTTGCCCTTGCCCGGCGCCGTCAGCAGCACCCGACGCACGCCGGGGCTCTGCAGGTGCTGCGCGAGGCCCTCGGCGTCGCGCCAGCGGCCCGTGTTGTCGACGACGATGGCGTCCCGGATCCCGTACGAGGCGTAGTCCACGGTGGCCGGGTCGTTCGAGTAGATGACCTTGATGACGGTGCCGTTGGCCTGGATGGTCGAGGCTGCTTGGTCGACGGAGATCGACCCCGCGAAGGCGCCGTGCACGGAGTCGCGTCGCAGGAGGCTCGCCCGCTTCTCGAGGTCGTTGTCGCTGCCCTTGCGCACGACGATGGCCCGGAGGCGCAGCCCGCGTCCGGTGCCGGCGTGCGAGATGATGATGCGGGCGAGCAGGCGGCCGATGCGACCGAATCCGTAGAGGACGACGTCGGCGCCGGAGTCCGGCGAGCCGGTGCCGATGACCTCGAGGAGCTGATTCGCGAGGAAGGTGTCGAGGTCCTCGGCCTGGGCCGCGAATCGGGTCGCGAGCTCGCCGAGATCGATCGAGGCGGTGCCGAGGTCGAACTCCTGCAGCCGCTCGAGGATGGGCAGCGTCGCGTCCAGCGACAGCTCGACGTCGTTGATGCGGCGCGCGAAGCGGTGCGCCTTGATGATGTCGATCGCGGAGAGGTTGATGAGCCGGTGACCGTAGATGGAGGTCACGACGTTGCGGGTGCGGTAGAGGTTCCCGATGAGCGGGATCATCCGCTCGGCGATGCCGACTTTCTCCAGCCACTCGTGCTGCGTCTTCTCGGACTTTTCCATCATCGAATGGGACCCCTCAACGTCGAAAGTTCACGCCTGACAGCCAGGCTCACGAAAAATCCTACGGTTCTGCGCTACCTGACGTGCGGGAATCCGGGTCAAGGGGCACGCCCGTATTCACGATGAGGAAAAAAGGGCCGAATTTGCCACGAGGGGCCCGTCCCGCGACTGCGGAACGGACCCCTCGGCGCTGGCGGACTCGCTAGCTGCGCTTCGCCCGCTTCTCGCGGACACGCATGTTCGTGATGATCGGCGAGCCCTCGAAGCCGTACACCTCGCGGAGTCGACGCTGGATGAAACGACGGTAGCCCGGGTCGAGGAAGCCGGTCGTGAAGAGCACGAATGTCGGCGGACGCGTCTGCGCCTGTGTGCCGAACAGGATGCGCGGCTGCTTGCCGCCACGGAGCGGGTGCGGGAACTCCGCCGTGAGCTCCGCGAGGAACGCGTTGAACTTGCCCGTGGGGATGCGCGTGTCCCACGAGTCGAGGGCCAGCTCGAGGGCCGGCACGAGCTTCTCGAGGTGGCGGCCGGTCTTCGCGGAGATGTTGACGCGCGGCGCCCAGGCGACGTGAGCGAGGTCGCGTTCGACCTCACGCTCGAGCTGCCAGCGACGTTCGTCGTCGAGCATGTCCCACTTGTTGAAGGCGAGCACGAGCGCGCGCCCGGATTCGAGCACCAGGTCGATGATGCGCAGGTCCTGCACGTTGACGGCCTCGGTCACGTCGAGGACGACGACGGCGACCTCCGCCTTCTCGAGGGCGGCCGTCGTGCGCAGCGAGGCGTAGAAGTCCGCACCCTGCTGCAGGTGCACCCGACGGCGGATGCCCGCCGTGTCGACGAAGCGCCAGATCTTGCCGCCAAGCTCGACCTGCTCGTCGACGGGGTCGCGAGTGGTGCCGGCGAGGGAGTTGACGACGACACGCTCTTCGCCAGCGGCCTTGTTGAGGAGGCTCGACTTGCCGACGTTCGGTCGTCCCAGGATGGCGACGCGGCGGGGCCCGCCGATCTCCTCCTTCGCGACCTTGGAGACCTCGGGGAGGATCTCGATGACCTTGTCGAGGAGGTCTGCGACACCGCGTCCGTGGACTGCCGAGACCGGCCACGGCTCGCCGAGTCCGAGGCTCCACAGCTGCGCCGCGTTCGGCTCCTGGACGGCGTCGTCGACCTTGTTCGCGACGAGGATGACGGGCCGGTCCGTCTTGCGGAGCAGCTTCACGACGTGCTCGTCCGTGGCGGTGGGGCCGACATTCGCGTCGACGACGAAGAGCACGGCGTCAGCGAGCTCGACGGCGATCTCCGCCTGCTGGGCGACCGACAGGTCGATGCCCTTCGCGTCGGGCTCCCACCCGCCGGTGTCGACGATCGTGTACCAGCGGTTGTTCCACTCGGCCTTGTACGAGACGCGGTCGCGGGTCACGCCTGGCGTGTCCTCCACGACGGCCTCGCGCCGGCCGATGATGCGGTTGACGAGCGCGCTCTTGCCGACGTTGGGTCGGCCGACGACCGCGAGCACGGGAAGCGCTGGCAGGTACGTGATGGCGTCGCCGTCCTCGGAGGCGCCGAGGAGCACCTCGAGGTCGTCTTCCTCGAGCTCGTAGTCGTCGAGGCTCTGGCGCAGCGCGTTGGTGCGCTGCTCGACGACGGATTCGTCGAGCCCCTCCAGGCGCGAGACGAGCTCCTCGCCTCCTGCTGCGTCGAACTCGTCTGAGGCCTGTGTGGCCTCGTCGTTGTTCCCTTGGTCGTCAGTCATCGTGACTCCTTCGTGTTGTCGTGTCTGACAGCGCGCTCGGGGCGGCTGCCAGCGACGGTGCTGTCGTCTGGTGCGAACCGGGCGCCGAGGCGACGATTCGCAGGAATTCCTCGACCGACTGCTCGAAATCGAGCCTCGTCGTGTCGAGCACCGTGACGCCGTCGGCGGCCTCGGTGAAGTTGGTGACCTTGGCGTCGCGGGCATCGCGCGCCGAGACGGACTCGGCCACGGCGGAGGCCGCCTCGCCTGCCTTCTCGCCGGCCCTGCGTGCGATGCGAACGGCCTCGTCCGCGGTCATGAGGATGCGCACGGGCGCATCCGTGGCCACGACCGTCGTGATGTCCCGGCCTTCGGCGATGATGCCGGCAGCTGCCGTCTCGGCCATGGTGCTCCGGAAGAGCGCCGTGAGGGCAGAACGAGCTTCTGGCACCCGGGATACTCGCCAGACCTCGCCGGAGATGGCGGTGTCGCGGATGTGCTCCGAGACATCGGTCTCGCCAACGCGAACCCAGCGCTCGTCCGGGCTCTGCGAGATGCGGTACTCGGCGATGAAGGTGGGAAGCAGGGCGACGATGGTCGCGGCGTCGTCGAGGTCGCAGCCCCGCTCGATGGCGAACCAGGTGAGCGCGCGGTACGCGGCGCCCGTGTCGAGGTAGCCGAAGCGGAGGCGCCTCGCGCTCTCGCGGCACACGCTGGACTTGCCCGACCCGGCGGGGCCGTCGACGGCGACGACAAGGGGGGCGACCGCGAGGGAGGCGGCGAGCGGAGAGGCGGGCGCGCTCATGCGGCGATCCTCCACCCTCGCTGCTCGAGCTCTTCGACGAGCTTCGCCGTGGCCGATGGCACGACGGAGATGACGACGAGACCCACGTTCGAGGCCTGCGCGTGTTCCATCCGGAAGTCCTCGACGTTAACCTGCGCGTCGCCCACATCGCCCATGAGGCGTGCGAGCTGGCCTGGCTTGTCGTCGATCATGACCGTGACGGAGTCGAACTCGCGTCGCGAGGAGCCGTGCTTGCCTGGCAGGCGCGCGACGCCGGCGTTGCCGGTCGCGAGCTGTTCCGCGATGATGCGCCCGGAGCCGCGCTCCTGGCTGCGCTCGAGCGCTCCGGCGACCTTGTCGAGATCGGCCTGCAGCTTGCGGAGCACCACAGCAGTCGGAGCCGCGTTCGCGGTGAGGATCTGGGTCCACAGGACGGGGTCGCTCGAGGCGATCCTCGTGAGGTCTCTCAGCCCCTGGCCCGCGAGCGCGGTCGCGCCGTCCTCGTCGTCGACGAGGCGGGAGGCGAGCAGCGTGGAGACCAGCTGGGGGACGTGGGAGACGAGCGCAACGGCACGGTCGTGGTCGTGGGCCGTCATCGCGACGGGAGTCGCGCCGAGGTCGAGCGCGAGGCCCTCGACCTCCTGCAGTGCGAAGACGCTCGTCTGCTCGTGGTGCGCGATGACCCACGGGCGTCCGACGAAGAGATCGGCGCGGCCCGAGAGCGGCCCGCCCGTCTCGCGGCCGGCCATGGGGTGCGAGCCGAGGTACCGGCTGATGTCGGCTCCTCGAGCGATGAGCTCGGCCAGCGGCGCCGACTTCACGCTCGCGACGTCGGTCACGATGGCGTCCGGCCAGCGCTCGAGCTCGGCCGCGACGACCTGCCCCGTCACGTCAGGCGGCACGCAGACCACGACGATGCGGGGTGGCTCTCCCCCGGCAGCATCCGCTGCGGGGGTTCCCGCGCCGTAGTCGACCGCGAGCTGCAGCACCGACGGCGAGATGTCGTCGAGCTGGACGTCGACGCCGAGCCTCCGGAGCCCGTGACCGACACTCGTGCCGAGCAGCCCGGCACCGACCACCCGCACCGGGGAGTTGGTTCGAGTTGGCGTCATCGACGACCTTTCGACTTGGCAGACGGCGTCTGCCGCGCGGTTCTCCCCTGCTTCGGCCCGCGCTCGGGGGCTGCTGACTGCGCGGGGGCGCCGCTCTCGCGCTGCTCACCGGCTCGCCGGGCGAGCTTCAGGATGCGGCCGAGCTCCAGTGTAGTGAACTCGCGCATCTCCCCTTCGCGCAGCGTGCCGAGGTTCAACGGCCCGAAGCTCCGGCGCACGAGCGCGCTGACGGGGTGCCCGACCTCTTCGAGCATGCGACGCACGATGCGGTTGCGGCCGGAGTGCAGCACGATCTCGACGAGCGAGGCCGTGTGACTCGGCTGATCGGCGAGCAGCCTCGCGCTGTCGGCCTTGATGAAGCCGTCCTCGAGCTCGAATCCCTGGCGAAGGCGCTGCAGGGCCTTCGCGGACATGCGTCCCTCGACGCGGGCGATGTACGTCTTCTCCACGCCGAAGGACGGGTGCGCGAGCACGTGCGCGAGTTCCCCGTCGTTCGTAAGGATCAGCAGGCCGCTCGTGTCGATGTCGAGCCTGCCGACGTTGTAGACCCGCTCCTCGAATTCGCTCGTGAACTCGCGAAGGTCAGGGCGGCCCTGCTCGTCGCGCATCGTCGAGACGACCCCGGTGGGCTTGTTCAGGAGGACGTAGCGCTTGCTCGGGTCGAGCTGGATGGGGGTGCCATCCACCGCGACCTCGTCACGGTCCGGGAAGACGCGGCTGCCGAGCTCGGTCACGACGACCCCGTTGACCTCGATGCGTCCCTGCGTGATGTACTGCTCGCAGACACGACGGGAGGCGACGCCTGCCGCCGCGAGCGCCTTCTGCAGACGGACGCCGTCGTTGCGCTCTTCCACCGGAGCGACCTCGCGGCCGGGCAGCGGGATGTCGGCGAAGTCGTCCATCGAGTAGCCGCCTTCAGGTCGCGCCTGCGCAGCCTGGCGGAGCGCCGCGGCTTCGTCGGCGGTGCGGTCGGCGTCGCTGTGGCGCGGTGCGCGCCCTCGCTGATCACTCATGGAATCCGTCCTGTCCTTCGTCGAGCAGAGGTGAAATCTTTGGCAGCTCGTCGAGCGAGTTGAGTCCCAGGTGCACCAGAAGCGCCTGGGTCGTGACGTAGCGAATGGCCCCGGTCACGTCGTCGTGGCCGTCTTCTGCGATGAGGCCACGTGCTACCAGAGTACGCACCACCGAGTCGACGTTCACAGCGCGGACCTGCGCCACCTGCGAACGGGTGATGGGCTGACGGTAGGCGATGACGGCGAGCGTCTCGAGCGCGGCCTGCGAGAGCCTCGACGGCTGGCGGGTGAGCACGAAGTCGGCGACGATGTCGTCGAGCGTCTCGCGCACGTAGAGCCGCCATCCCCCGCCCACCTCGCGCAGCTCGAAGCCGCGCTCCGGCCCGCCGAGGTCGCCGTTGTAGTCGGCGACGAGCCGGCCGATGGATGCTCGGACGTCGGAGACGGGGCGGCTGACCGCGCCGGCGATGGTCACGAGCGACAGCGGCTCGTCGGCGACGAAGAGGATCGCCTCGACGGCGCGGTCGAGCTCGACGCCTGGCTGCTCACCCGGATCGGAGGGCTGCTCGATCGCGGTGAGGTCAGTCATCGTCGTCTCCGAGGCTCGAGAGCTGCGCCGCATCCCAGTCCTGCGCGTCCCACTGCACGATGAGCTCGCCGAGCGGGATCTCCTGCTCGAAGCTCAACGCGGCCCTGCGGTACAGCTCCAGGAGGGCCAGGAAGCGGGCGATGACCACACCGCGAGCGCTGGCGTCAGCGACGAGCTCCCGGAAGGTGCGCGGTTCGCCGTCCTGGAGGACCGCGACGAGGATGCGGGCCTGCTCCCGGATGCTCACCTTGGGGGCGTGGAGGTGGGTGAGGCCGACGGTCGGGATCTCTCGTGGCGCGAGCGCGAGCGTCGCGAGCGCAGCGAAGTCGGCGGCGGACAGCGTCCAGACGAGCTCCGGGATGCGCTCTCGGAACTTCGCCTCCAGGGGCACGGCACGAGTCGTACGCTGCCCCTCGACGCCGAGCGCCGCCGCGAACCATGCGGAGACCTCCTTGAACGCCTTGTACTGCAGGAGGCGCGCGAACAGGAGGTCTCGTGCCTCGAGGATCGCCACGTCCTCCGCATCCACGTACTCGCCCTGCGGAAGCAGGCTGACGATCTTCATGTCGAGCAGCGTTGCCGCGACGACGATGAACTCGCTCGCCCGATCGAGCTCCTCCGGCGTCGACAGGTCGTTCAGGTACCCGATGAACTCGCTCGTGACGCGGCTGAGCGACACCTCGGTGATGTCCATCTCGTGCTTCGAGATGAGCGTCAGGAGGAGATCGAACGGGCCTTCGAAGTTGCTGAGGGAGACACGGAAGTCCGCGTCCGGGGCCGCCTCGATGTCGGCGGCGGCCGAGCTCCCCTGCCTGGCCGGGGTGGCCCGTGCGGTCAGCGTGCTAGGCGACGGCGCCACGTTCGACCAACTCGCGCGCGAGCTGGTGGTAGGCCTTCGCCGCGGTGTGCTCTGGAGCGAAACTGACGATGGGCACGCCGGCGACGGAAGCATCGGGGAACTTCACCGTGCGGCCGATGACCGTGTCGAAGACGCGGTCGCCGAACGCCTCGTAGACGCGGTCGAGCACCTCGCGAGAGTGAAGGGTGCGGCCGTCGTACATGGTGGGCAGGATGCCGTCGAGCTCGAGCGAGGGGTTGAGGCGGTCGCGCACCTTGTCGACGGTCTCGACGAGCAGCGCGACGCCGCGGAGCGCGAAGTACTCGCACTCGAGCGGGATGATCACGCCGTGGCTCGCGGTAAGCGCGTTGACCGTGAGGAGTCCGAGGGAGGGCTGGCAGTCGACGATGATGACGTCGTACTCGCTCGAGACCTTGCGCAGTACACTCGCGAGGATCTGCTCGCGCGCGACCTCGGTGACGAGGTGCACCTCCGCCGCCGAGAGGTCGATGTTCGCGGGCATCACGTCGAGGCCCGGGAAGGCCGTCGGCTGGATGACCTCGTGCGGGTCCTTGACCGTGCCGATGAGCAGGTCGTAGACCGTCGGGGCGTCGTAGGTGCGAATGCCGAGGCCGGCGCTCAGCGCCCCCTGCGGGTCGAAGTCGACGGCGAGCACACGGCGGCCGTAGAGCGCGAGCGAGGCGCCGAGGTTGATGCTCGTCGTGGTCTTCCCGACGCCACCCTTCTGATTGCACATCGAGATGATGCGCGCAGGGCCGTGGTCGTCGAGTTCCTCTGGCACGTCGAAGTGGTTATAGAGTCGCGTCGACACCGCGCTTGCGCTGCGGGGAGTGGATTCGATGGTCTCTTCGCTCATGACCTCTGCATCCTATCCCCGGCCTGGCCTCCGCCGAGGGTGGCGCGCGGATGGCTCGTCGCGTAGACGTCCCGGAGCGTGTCGGCTGTCACGAGCGTGTAGATCTGCGTCGTCGAGACGGAGGCGTGGCCGAGGAGCTCCTGCACGACGCGCACATCCGCCCCACCCTCGAGCAGGTGCGTCGCGAACGAGTGGCGGAGGGTGTGCGGGGAGACGCGCCCGGCGAGGTCCGCCCGCGCTGCGATCGCGTCGAGCAGGTTGAAGGCGCTCTGCCGGGAGAGCCGCGCACCGCGCGTGCCGAGGAACAGCGCCGGGGTTGCGCTCCCCCGCGAGGAGAGCTCGCGTCTCGCTCGGACGAGGTAGCGGTCGAGGGCTCGCTGCGCGAAGCTGCCGACCGGCACGATGCGCTGCTTGTTGCCCTTGCCCCGCACCCGGAGGATGCCGGGCTCGAGCAGGTCATCGACGTTGAGGTCGACGAGTTCGGAGATGCGCGCGCCGCTCGCGTAGAGGAGCTCGACGAGCGCGGTGTCGCGCATCGCCTCGAGCGTCTCGCCGTCTGCTGCCTGCAGCAGCCGCTCCACCTCGGCCACGGTGAGCGCCTTCGGGAGCCGGGACGGCAGCTTCGGCGCGCGCACCCGCGCGGTGGCGTCCACGTCGAGCACGCCCTCGTCGAGCAGGAACCGGTGGAAGCCGCGCACCGAGGACAGCGTCCTCGAGATGGAGGAGGCGGCCAGCTGCTCGCCGTCGCGCAGGTGCGCGAGGAAGGCGGTGACGTCCTCGGGCTTCGCGGCCGCGACCGGGCCGCGGTCACCCTGCTCGAGCCAGTCGAGGTACTTGACGAGGTCTCGCCGGTAGGCCCCGAGGCTGTTGGCGGAGAGGCCGCGCTCGATCGTCAGATGCCTGAGGTAGGTATCGAGACGGGCCACGTCCGACGTGGCCTGGCCCGGATCCGCGGCCATGCGCTGGCCGACTACTCTGGGCGCCCCGGCGAGCGGGTCGGCCAGGCCGCGTCCGCGGGTCGGAGCGTCGAGAAGGAGCGTTCCTTCGCGAGGTGGAGCGCCATGACACCCGAGACGACGAACGGGTTCTGCACGGAGCCGTCGAGGACAGCCTCGAGCGCGTCGGGAAGCGCAACCCAGCGCTGCTCGAGCTCCGCCTCCTCACCGGTGCGATCGAACGCCTCCGGAGTGGCCGAGAGACCGCGGGCGAGGTAGACGCGCACGTTCTCGCTGCTGCCCCCCGGCGAGGTGTACTGGTCGAGCAGCACGTCCCAGCGGTCCGCGAGCAGGTCGACCTCCTCGCCGAGCTCGCGCTTCGCGGCGTCGAGCGGGTCCTCGCCGGGCGCGTCGAGGAGTCCTGCCGGCAGCTCCCAGTCGCGCCGCCCGACCGGGTGACGGTACTGGCGGATGAAGAGGATGCGGTCGGCGTCGTCGAGCACGAGCACTGCGACCGCGCCCGTGTGCGACATGAACTCCCGCGTCAGCACCTCTCCGCCGAAACGGAACCGCTCGCGGACGATGTCCCAGACGGCGCCGCGGAAGACGACGCTCGACTCGAGCACCGTGTCTTCCGCGACCGCGTCGGCGAAAAGCCCCGATTCAGCGGACGAGGTCACTGCTGGACCTGGTCCACGTCCTGCACGCTCTCCTCGACGTCGACGAGGCGACCGGAACGCTGACGCTCGAGGCCGGCGGCGACGAGGCCGGAGAACAGCGGGTGCGCGTTGTTGGGGCGCGACTTGAGCTCGGGGTGCGCCTGCGTGGCCACGTAGAACGGGTGCACCTCGCGCGGCAGCTCGACGTACTCGACGAGCGTGCCGTCCGGTGAGAGTCCCGAGAAGTGGAGACCCGCATCCGAGATCTGATCGCGGTACGCGTTGTTCACCTCGTAGCGGTGACGGTGGCGCTCCTCGACGAGGGTCGAGCCGTAGAGCTCGGCGATGATGGAGCCCTCGTCGAGGGCTGCCGGGTAGGACCCGAGGCGCATCGTGCCGCCGAGGTCGCCGGTCTCGATGATGTCGACCTGCTCGGCCATGGTCGCGATGACGGGGTTCGGCGTCTCCGGGTCGAACTCGGACGAGCTCGCGTCGCTGATGCCGACGACGTTGCGCGCGTACTCGATGACCATGCACTGCATGCCGAGGCACAGCCCGAGCGTGGGGATGCCGTTGTCGCGAGCGAAGCGCAGGGCGCCGAGCTTGCCCTCGATGCCGCGGATGCCGAAGCCGCCTGGCACGCAGATCGCGTCGACGTCGCTCAGCTGTGCTGCGGAGCCCTCTGCCGTCTCGCACTCGTCGGATGGGATCCAGCGCAGCTTGACGCGCGTCTGGTTCGCGAAGCCGCCGGCCCGCAGCGCCTCGGTCACGGACAGGTAGGCGTCGGGGAGGTCGATGTACTTGCCGACCAGGCCGACCGTGATCTGATGCTTGGGCTGGTGGACGACCTCGAGCAGGCGCTCCCAGGCGCTCCACTCGATGGGTTCGGCGGGGAGCTTGAGCTGCTCGATGATGTACTCGTCGAGCCCCTGATCGCGCAGGACGCGGGGGATGTCGTAGATCGACGGCAGGTCGATGGTGTTCACGACGGCGCGCTCCGGCACGTCGCACATGAGGGCGATCTTGCGCTTGTTGCTCTCGGTCACGGGGCGGTCGCTGCGCAGCACGAGCGCGTCCGGCTGGATCCCCGCGGAGCGGAGAGCCGCGACCGAGTGCTGGGTCGGCTTGGTCTTCTGCTCGCCTGAGGCTCCCATGAACGGGACGAGCGAGACGTGCACGAAGAACACGTTGTCGCGTCCGAGCTCGTGGCGCAGCTGGCGGGCCGACTCGATGAAGGGCTGCGACTCGATGTCGCCGATCGTGCCGCCGACCTCGGTGATGATGACGTCGGGGCGAGGCTCCTCGCTGGCCTGGAGGCGCATGCGTCGCTTGATCTCGTCGGTGATGTGCGGGATCACCTGGACCGTGTCGCCCAGGTACTCGCCGCGGCGCTCCTTGGCGATGACGCTCGAGTAGATCTGCCCGGTCGTGACGTTGGCCGACTGCGCGAGGTCGACGTCGAGGAAGCGCTCATAGTGGCCGATGTCGAGGTCGGTCTCAGCCCCATCGTTGGTGACGAACACCTCGCCGTGCTGGAACGGGTTCATGGTGCCCGGGTCGACGTTGAGGTACGGGTCGAGCTTCTGCATGACGACGCGCAGGCCTCGGGCCCTGAGGAGGTTGCCCAAGCTGGCAGCGGTCAGGCCCTTGCCGAGAGAGGAGACCACGCCCCCGGTCACATAGATCTGCTTGACAACGGCCTGGTCGTTTCCCGCAACTGGGATATCTGCGCTAGTCACGGAATTCCATATTAGCCGACGGACCGCGATCCGTCTGCGCCTGACGCTGTGCGATTCGCCGCGGCGAGCTCCAGCAGCTCCTCTGCGTGGGCGTTCCCGGTCTCGCTGGAGGAGAGTCCCGACAGGAGCCTGGCGATCTCCTGCGTCCGGTCCGCACCGCTGATCTGGCGGATGCTGGAGGTCGTGAACTGTCCGTCGCTCGACTTCTCGATGCTGATGTGGTTGTCCGAGAACGCAGCGACCTGCGCCAGGTGCGTGACGACGATGACCTGAGCGTTCGCGGAGAGCCGCTGCAGGCGGCGCCCGATCTCGATCGCCGCGGACCCGCCGACGCCGGCGTCGACCTCGTCGAACACGAGGGTCGGCACCGAGCTCACGTCCGCAAGCACGACCTCGAGCGCGAGCATGACGCGAGAGAGCTCGCCGCCGGACGCGCCCTTGCCGAGCGGGGCCGGCTCGGTTCCCGGATGCGGACGGAGCATGAAGGCGACCCGGTCGCCGCCGTGGGCGGCGATCTCGTCGAGCGGGGTGATGGCCACGGTGAGCTGGGCTGCCGGCATGGCGAGCGCGTGGAGCTCCTCCGTGACCCGCTCCTCGAGCACCGCAGCCGTCGCGGTCCGGAGTTCCGTGAGGCGCGCAGCCGCGGCGGCGAGCGCCTCCTCCGCCTCGGCGATCTGCGCCTCGAGCTGCTGGATGCGCGTCGAGTCGTTCTCGAGTTCCAGCAGCTGGATGCCCGCTTGGGAGCCGAGCTCGATCACGTCGTCGAGCGTCGGTCCGTAGGTGCGCGTGAGGCTCGTGAGCAGCGTGAGCCGCTCGTTGAGCTCCGCCAGTTCACCGCTTCCCTCGGCTTCGAGTCCGTCGAGGTAGCCGGCGAGGCGCAGGCCGAGCTCGTCGATTGCGAACGAGATGTCGGCCGCCGCCTGTCCGAGCTCACCCAACGCGGGATCGCTCGCTGTCGCGCTGTCGATGAGGGCCCGCACCTGCGAGACCAGCTCGGTGGAGCTCGCGCCGCCCTGTCCGCCGAATCCTGCGGAGCTGTCACCGGCGAGGAGCTCGTGCGCCTGGCCGACGTCGCGCCGGAGCGCCTCGAGGTTGGAGAGCCGCTCGATGCGGGCGAGGAGCGTCACGTCCTCCCCAGCCTGCGGCTCGGCTGGCTCGATGTCGGCGAGTGCCCGGCGCAGTCGGGCGGCTTCGAGTTCGCGCTCGGCCTCAGCGTCGCTCAGCGTCTGCAGCTCGGCGCGCAGCTCGCCCCGGCGGACATGCGCCTCGCGAACCGTGGTGCGTGCGCTGCGCAGCTCGGCGCCGCCGAACGCATCCAGCGCGGCACGCTGCGCTCCCTCGCTGCGAAGCCGCCACTGGTCGCTCTGCCCGTGCACCACGACAAGGCGCTCTCCGAGGTCGGCGAGGATCGAGGCTGGCACCCCGCGCCCGCCGAGCCAGGCTCGGCTCCGACCCTCCGCGCTCACCTGGCGGGCCACGAGGAGCTCGTCGTTCTCGTCGAGCTCTGCGCCCGCGTCTGCCGCGAGGCGCGCTGCGGCACTGTCGGCGTCGAGCTGCCAGCGCCCCTCCACGACTGCCTTGCTCGCGCCCGATCGCACCGCGTCCGCGGATGCGCGCCCGCCGCGGAGCAGGCCGAGCGCCGTGACGATCATGGTCTTTCCCGCGCCGGTCTCACCCGTGATCGCGGTGAAGCCGGGGCCGAGGGGAAGCTCGGCGCGTTCGATGACGCCGAGGCCGGAGATATCGATGTCAAGAATCATGCGCGTGCGGGTCCTCGCCATCCTGAAGTCGGGAGTTGGAACTTTTCCACAAGTCGTTTGCTGAACGGCGCGCTGTGGAGTCGCGCCAGACGGATCGGGGCGCCTCCCCGCGTTGCCGTCACGCGGGAGCCCGCCGTGAGGTCGTACGTGCGTCGCCCGTCGCACCACAGCACACCCGGCGTGCCGGTGCGGGGGATGATCTCCACGGCGAGCGTCGAGCTCGGGCCGACGACGATGGGCCTCGCGAAGAGGGCGTGCGCGCTGATCGGCACGAGCAGCAGCGCTTCGACCGTCGGCCACACAATGGGGCCGCCCGCCGAGAACGAGTAGGCGGTGGAGCCGGTCGGCGTCGAGAAGATCGCGCCGTCGGCGCCGAAGCTGAGCAGCGGCTGCCCGTCGACCTCGAGAACCAGCTCGAGCATCCGCTCACGGCTGGCCTTCTCGATGGATGCCTCGTTGAGGGCCCAGGTCTCGTAGACGGTCTGGCCGCCGAGCGTGACCCGGACGTCGAGCGTCATCCGCTCCTCGACCTCGTAGTCGCGATCGAGGGCTCGTCCGACAGCGTCCGCGAGCGAGTCTCGCTCGCTCTCGGCGAGGAAGCCGACGTGACCGAGGTTGACCCCCAGAATCGGGACCCCGGCATCGCGCACCAGCTCGGCGGCACGCAAGATGGTCCCGTCGCCCCCGAGCACGATGGCGATCTCGACTTCGTCGGCCGCGAGCTGATCGCCGAGCGCCATGGTCGTCCGGGGCACCCGGTTCCTGTCGAGGCGCAGCAGCTCGCGGTGCGTCGACGGCTCGAGCACGGGAACCACGCCGGCATCGTCGAGCAGCTGCAGAACCGTCATGGCCGCCTCGATGGCGTCTTCGCGTGCGACATGGCTGACGACGAGGATCCGCCGCTTCGAGTTCCCGCTCATCGATCTGCCTCCAAGTCCTCCGCTTCGACGATGGCTCGCCGCAGAGTGTCGAGTCTGTCAGCATCCGCTGGACTCGAGCCTCTCGACGTGCGGAAGACCGCGACGAATTCCGAGTTCCCGTGCGTTCCCACGATGGGAGACGGCCGCAGGGAGACGAGCTCGAGCCCGCAGTCGGCGGCTTCCACGAGCACCCGCTCGAGTGCGGGCGCGACCAGCCTGCGGTCGTGGACGATGCCGCCCTTCACGCCCGTCCGCCCGACCTCGAACTGCGGCTTGATGAGGAGCACCGCGTCGACGATCCCGGGCGCCATCGCCAGGATGGGCGCGATGACCTTGGTCAGGGAGATGAACGAGAGGTCGCCCACGACGAGGTCGATATCGGCGGAGCGCACGGGCGATTCCGCTGCCACGAGCAGTTCGTCGAGCTGCTCGGCGTCGACGAACCGGGCGTTGACGCCTTCCAGGTTCGAGACGCGAGGATCTTCGCGCACCGACGGCGCCAGCTGGTCGTGCCCGACGTCGAGTGCCACGACGTGACGTGCGCCGCGAGAGAGCAGCACCTGTGTGAAGCCGCCGGTGGATGCACCCACGTCAAGCGCCACTCGACCAGTGGGATCGAGCGTCGGCACCGCGTCGAGACCTGCGACGAGCTTGTGCGCGGCTCGCGATACGAAGTCGTCTCCCCCAGCGATCGTCAGCTCGTCGTGGTCGGCGACGCGGAGGCCCGTCTTGCTCGCCTGCACACCGTTCACGGACACCAGCCCGGCCTCGATGAGGCGCGCCGCGGCCGTGCGGCTGCGCGCGAGTCCACGGTGGGTGAGCTCGGTGTCGAGGCGCTTGAGCGGCCCTCCCTCGGGCGTCGTAATCGGACCGTTCACGCGCTGTCCCCGTCGAAGAGCTCCACGGGAGTGCTCTCCAGGAGCTCCCCCAACTGCTGGTGCAGCTGCGAGAACTCGGCCGCGCGCTCCGAGACGGGCAGGGACGCGATTCGATCGAGCTCGGGGGCGAGCTCCGTGTCGTCGGCGGCCCCGCCTGGGTCGATGCTCATGACGCGAGTTCCGAGTACAGCACCTCCGGCACCCGGAGCGCGTAGATGAGCTTCTCCGAAGCCGCGATCGCTGCGCAGCCAGCACGCAGGAGGTTGATGGGCGAGGAGCCGGCGCGGTCGACGATGACGTCGATGCCACGCACTGTGACCTGCGCGTCTCCGACGCGCGCGACGGCCACCTCGGCCTGTGGACGCTCGCTGACGACCTTCGGGTACGGCTGCGAGAGCTCGCGAAGGTCGCTCAAGATGAAGTCGGGACGCTGACCAGGGGGCGCCGCGATGAGCTGCTTGGGGCGGTCGACGCCCGTGAGCACGAACGCCGAGGCCATGCCGGCGTTCGAGGCACCCTTGATGTCGGTGTCGAGTCGGTCGCCGATGAACAGCGCCTTCTTCGCGTCGAAGCGGCGCACCGCCTCGTCGAAGATCGCCTTCTCCGGCTTCCCGGCGACGAGCGGCAGCTTCTGCACCGCCGTGTGCACGGCCGACACCAGCGTTCCGTTGCCCGGGGCGATGCCGCGAGCGACAGGGATCGTCCAGTCCTGATTCGTCGCGACCCACGGGATGTCGCGCGCGAGCGCGAACGAGGCCTCCGCGAGGTGCTCCCAGCCGACGTGCGGCGCGAAGCCCTGGATGACTGCGTCGGGTTCGTCGTCCGCGGATCGCGTCACGCGGAATCCACCCTTGGCGAGCTCGTCGATGAGACCGTCCCCACCGACGACGAGCACAAGCGCGCCGGGGGCTACCTGGTCAGCCAGGAGACGCACCGCCGCCTGCGGACTCGTCACGACGTCCTCGGCCGTCAGCGTGAGCCCCAGCTCGCGCAGATGCTGCGCGACCTGCTCATCCGTGCGGGAGGCATTGTTCGTGATGTACCCAGAGCGGAGACCGGACGCGGCGAGCGCATTCAGGCTCTCCACCGCGTAGGGCACCGGGTTCGGTCCGCGGTAGACGACGCCATCCAGGTCCGCCAGCACCACGTCCACGCCGTCGAGCGGGGAAGGTCCGGTTCCGGTGCTCTTCTTGAACAAAGCCATCAGGATCTCTCGTCTCTCTCGGCTCGTCGGCTTCGGCAGCCTGACTTTTGGGATCTTGGCGTCGGCCCAGGCAGGATCGACGCCGATTCGCGCACTTCGCGCGAGGTACAGGCACAGCGGGCGCTGCGGGCCCCGCAGGCGGGCGCGGGGCGGCGGAGTGGATCCGCCGCCCCGCATCCGATCACAGGTCGAAGAGGGGCTCGGGCTCGTCGCCCTTGCGCTTCTTCTCCTCGTCTTCGTCGTCGTTCTCGGCGTCGCTGTTCTCGGCGTCGCTGTTCTCGGCGTCGCTGTTCTCGGCGTCGCTGTTCTCGGCGTCGCTGTCATCAGCGTCCGATGCAGCATCGGCAGGCGCGGCGTCAGCGTCTGACTCCGATGCGACCTCGGCCTCAGCAGGTGCCGGGACGACATCGAGCTCGACGTCGACGGCAACAGGCGCGCTCTCGTGCTCGTCGATCGCGAGTTCCTGGGCATCCTCGGCAGCGGCGACGATCTCGTCAGCCTCTTCCTGGACTTCCTTCGCCTCGTCGGCAGTCTCCGCGTCAGCGACGATCTCGTCGGCCTCTTCCTGGACCTCATCCAGCGCCTCGGCTTCGGCGACGATCTCGTCCGCCTCTTCCTCGACCTCGGCGACCAGTTCGTCGTCGAGCACGGCAGCGGCTTCGTCGATGACATCGGCCTCAGCCGCAGCCTCCGATTCGGGCTCAGCTGCAACCGTGTCACCGGCCGCCGCGAGCAGCTCATCTACCTCGGCTTCGAGGTCGTCCTCGTCACGCGAGTACTCCGCCGCCTCGGATGCTTCGCCATCTGCGACGCTTCCCGAGCCTTCGACAGCGCTCGTCGAGCCTTCGCCCGCGATCTCGGTCTCGGTCTCGGCTGCGATCCCGTCCCCGTCGATCTCGTCCTCCTCGAGAGGGGGGAACTCGCCTTCGGTGACGACTTCGATGGTCTCGTGCTCGTCGTGCTTGACGGCGTCGAGAGCATCCTGCGCCCTGGTGGCGAGGGCCGTCCAGCGCTCGGCTTCTGCGGTGCGCTCGAGTTCCTCGAGCACGGTCGCGTAGGCGGCGAACAAGGCCGGGCTGTACGAGTAGGCGCGCTTCGGGTCGAGCTGCGGGATCTCGAGTTCAGCAAGCGCGAGGTCGGCGGCGCCCTGATCGAGACGCGCACCGGACATGGCGATGGCGACCTGAACCAGTTCGGCCGGGCCGAGCCCCGTGCGGTCGGCGGCGCGACCGAGCTCGAGGGCCCGGTCCGGGCGGCCGAGGCCGCGCTCGCTGTCGATCATGAGCGCCAGCTGGTCTTCCTTGCCGCTGATGCGACGGTAGGTACGCAGCTCGCGGAGTGCCAGCGCGTAGTCGCCGATCGTGTACGCCGTGATGGCGAGGGTCTCGCGCACCATGGCGATACGTCCGCCGCGGCGTGCCGCCGAGACGGCATGCTGATGGGCGAGCTCGGGATCGCTGTCGATCAGCACCGATGCCATCACGAGGTGCCTGGCGACGAATTCCTGGTTGGTCGCCTCGAGCGTCTTGAGCTCGTTGCGGGCGCCCTTGGGGAGATCCGACTCGCTGACCTCGTCAGGAACGATGGGGTCGATGTGCTCTGCCCGAACCGGGCGGAGCTCACGTGCGAGCAGCTCCTCCTCGGTCAGTTCCGGACGCTCAGGCGCCGGACGTCCGCGGCCGCCAGAGAAGCCGCGATCGTCGCGTCCGCCACGGCTGTCGCCACGGGGACCGGATGAACGACGCTCGCCGTCACGGGGAGGGTAGGACTTCCGCTCGCCACGGTTGTCATCACGGGGCGTGTAGGTCTTGCGCTCACCATCACGAGGCGGGTACGACTTGCGCTCGCCACGGTTGTCATCACGAGGCGCGTAGGACTTCCGCTCGCCACGGTTGTCATCACGCGGTGCGTACGACTTCCGCTCACCGTCGCGAGGCGGGAACGACTTGCGCTCGCCGCGCTCATCGCGGGAGTTGTAGGGATGACGCTCCCCGTCACGAGGCGGGTACGACTTGCGCTCGCCACGGCTGTCATCGCGAGGAGGGTACGACTTCCGCTCACCACGGTTGTCATCGCGTGGCGCGTAGGACTTGCGCTCACCACGGTTGTCATCACGAGGCGCGTAGGACTTGCGCTCACCATCACGAGGCGCGTACGACTTCCGCTCACCACGGTTGTCATCACGCGGTGCGTAGGACTTCCGCTCGCCGTCACGAGGAGGGTACGACTTGCGCTCGCCGCGGCTGTCATCACGGGGCGCGTAGGACTTCCGCTCACCACGGTTGTCATCACGCGGTGCGTACGACTTCCGCTCACCGTCGCGGGGCGGGAACGACTTGCGCTCGCCGCGGTCATCGCGGGAGTTGTAGGGACGACGCTCACCGTCACGAGGCGGGTACGACTTCCGCTCACCACGGTTGTCGTCACGTGGCGCGTAGGACTTGCGCTCACCATCACGAGGGTACGACTTGCGCTCACCACGGCTGTCATCACGCGGTGCGTAGGACTTCCGCTCGCCGTCACGAGGAGGGTACGACTTGCGCTCGCCACGGCTGTCGTCGCGTGGTGCGTAGGACCTCCGCTCGCCGTCGCGGGGAGGGTACGACTTTCGCTCGCCGCGGTTGTCATCACGGGGGGCGTAGGACTTCCGCTCGCCGTCACGCCGTGGGTACGACTTTCGCTCACCACGGTTGTCATCACGCGGTGGGTACGACTTGCGCTCACCACGGTTGTCATCACGCGGTGCGTACGACTTGCGCTCACCGCGGTTGTCATCACGCGGTGCGTACGACTTCCGCTCACCATCGCGGGGCGCGTACGACTTGCGCTCGCCGCGCTGGGCATCGTCACGGTTGTTGTAGCTGCGTCGTTCTCCCTGGTTGCGGTCGCCGCCGCCTGCGTAGGGCTTGCGGTCGCCGAACTGCTTGCGGTCGCCGCCGCGGGAGTTCGCATCCCGTCGCCCATCCTGGCCGCTGCGTTCCTGGCGGTTGCCTGACCCGCGTTCGTTGCTCGGGTTTCGCCGCTCGTTGTCGTTTGCGTCCATGAATAGCTCCTCGGGATGCGCTGTCGAATTGTTGTCGTGCTTGTCTGAATGCGCCTCACCTTGGACGCTTGCGTCGCCACCCAGCCTACGTCACAGCGCTCCGGAGCTCAGGGACGTGCCCTGTGCTGCCATCGGGGTGCTTCGGCGCTGCGTTGTATTGTCGCGGTTGGTGGCGAATGAAAAAAGCCGGGGTTGGTCATCGAGGAGCATCTCTGCTCACTCAACAACCAACCCCGGCTTATGAAGAAGTCCGGCGGTGACCTACTCTCCCACAGGGT
>NZ_PSYA01000026.1:0-1224 GCF_002931395.1 Pseudoclavibacter sp. RFBI5
GCGTGGTGCACTTCGCACCAGCGGACTGGTGCGCTGCATCCGGGTGCGCGGCATTGCCGGTCGCGGGTCGCGATCGCCCGCCGTTGGGCTGTGGTGAAGAGGCGTTGCTTGCGGCCGAGGTCGAGGATCTCGCCGTTGGTGTCGGTGCTCGCGATGCGGATGAGCCCGTCGCACATGATCTGCGCGGCGACCGACGGTGGGACTGGTTCGCCGGTGCGCTCGAGGTGGGGCAGGTCTTCGGGTCGGGTGGCTGTGCCGTCTTGTCCGGCGGTGGTGGTGACGATGATGACCGTTGGTGCCTCGCCGCCGGTGCGGGGCGCGTCGGGTGACTCGGCGTAGGCGCGGAGGATCATCGTGAGCGCGTCGATGCGCTGCTGCTCGATCGAGCGCGGGTCAACCAGTGGGACGTCAACGATCTCGTCCTCACCGACGTCACCGTCGTCGTCACCGTCGGTGCGGCCGGCACCGGACGGGAGTTCATCTGGTCCGAGTGCTGGCGCGAGTGGTTCCCCGCACTCGGATGCGGACGGGAACTCCACGGCTCGGCGCGGGGAGAGGAGGGCGTCGAAGACTGAGAGCAGCTGCTCGCCCTGCTCGGGCGTCGCGACGAACTTCCCTGACACCGCACCGTCGGCGCGACGCGTAAACCAGAGGCCGCGCTCTTCGGCGATCTTGTCGGCGCGCGGCTCGTCGCCGTCGGGGTCGAGGTAGGAAACCCAGGTCGCGGCCTGCACCTCGAGCACCTTCGGCACCGCGGGCTGTTCATCTTCCGGATTCAGGCCGCACGCGGACGCCACGAGCTCGATCTCGCCGCGCGCGAGCTCGTCGACGTCCACCCGGTTGCCGGTGCGGTCGAGGCCCTTCGTGATCGCGGTCGCCTGCGCCACCGACAGAACCCCGGAGCCCACCGCCTTCGACACCTCCGCGTACCTCGGGAGGATCGACTCGCCTGTAGCGCTCATCCGCTCCCTCGTCGCCTCTGCAAGCTGCACGAGGGTCTTCGCCTCGAAAGGCTTCACCGCGAGCACCTGCTCGACCATCGCCGCAAGGTTCCGAAACCCGGACTTCCGAGCGACCGTCTCCGCTCGCGGAGACTCGTCTTCGCGGCGCAAGAGTTCGCCAGCTACCTCAACGAGCGCGGCGTCCAGGACGCGTCGGCGAGCAGCGAGCTCACGGAGCACGACGACGATCTCCGCGTCCGGAAGGCTTGCCATCTGGCACCGC
>NZ_PSYA01000017.1:0-53555 GCF_002931395.1 Pseudoclavibacter sp. RFBI5
GTCCGCGCACCGTGTAGCTCACGCCATCGCGGCGCCCCAGATCGTTGTGGCCCGTTGCTGCTCCCAGTGCCGGGAACAGCAACGGGCCACAACGATCTGGGGCGCCGCGATGGCGTGAGCTACACGGTGCGCGGACTACACGGCCGCGGGGCCCGACTCGCCCGTGCGCACGCGGACGACGTGGCTGACATCCGTCACCCACACCTTCCCGTCGCCGACGTTGCCGGTGCGGGCCGCCTCGACCACGACGTCCAGAGCCTTCTCGAGCGTCTCGTCGGCGACGAGCACCTCGACACGCGTCTTGGCGCGGAACGAGACCTTCACGGCCTGCCCCCGGTAGAACTCGGTGAGGCCTTTCTGGTGGCCGTGCCCCTCCACCTCGGTAATCGTGAGGCCCGTGAAGCCTGCGGCCTCCAGAGCATCCTTCACATCGTCGACCTTCGTCGGCTGGATCACTGCGGTCACGAGCTTCATCGGCGTGCGCTCCTCTTCTGTGCTGGCGTTGTCTGTGCGTTCTGGTCGTGGGGGTCGCGCGTCGACTGCGTGTTCTGATCGCGCGGGGTGAACTCGGACCTGCCGAGCACACCGATGCGGCCTGTCTCCATCATGGTCAACGTGCCTCGAACTCGTAGGCGCTCTCGGCGTGGATGCCGCGGTCGAGACCGACAGACTCCACCTCGTCGGGCACGCGGATCGGCACGATCTTGTTCATGACCCACGCGATCAGGTACGTGACGACGAACGCGTAGACGCACGTGACGACGATGGCGACGAGCTCACGCCACAGGAGGCTCGGGTCTCCGCCGAAGAAGAGGCCCGCGATGCCAGCCGGTGCCGCGGCCGCGCCGAGGAACACCACGAACAGGGCCCCGACGATGCCGCCGATGCCGTGCACCGAGAACGCGTCGAGCGCGTCGTCGACCTTGGCACGGTTCTTCCAGCTGATGCAGAGCGCCACCACGGCGCCCGTGATGAAGCCGAGGGCCAGCGCGCCGAGCGGGGTGACGGCGTCCGCTGCCGGGGTGATGCCGACAAGGCCCGAGATCATGCCCGTCGCCATGCCGAGCGTCGTGGCGTGCTTGTCGCGGATGCGCTCGATGAGCAGGTAGCCCAACGCGCCGGTCAGCGCGGACAGGGTCGTCGTGAGCACCACGTAGCCGGCGAGGAAGTTCGCGCCTGCGGCCGTTCCGCCGTTGAAGCCGATCCAGCCGAAGAAGAGGAGGCCGGCGCCGAGAAGGACGAGCGGCATGTTGTGCGGGCGGAGCTCCGTGTTCTTGCGGCGGCCGAGCACGAGGGCGAGGGCCACAGCCGAAGCTCCGGCGTTCATGTGCACCGCCGTGCCACCCGCGTAGTCGTGCAGGCCGAGGACGTTGCGCATCCACCCGCCGACCGTCTCGCCGTCGTCGCTCGTGAACGCGAAGACCCAGTGGGCGAGGGGCGCGTAGACGAGGATCGTCCACAGTGCGGCGAAGACCAGCCACGCCCAGTACTTCATGCGCCCAGCCGCACCGGATGCGACGATCGCGATGCTGATCGCGGCGAACAGGATGTAGAAGGCACCCCAGTAGGCGTCGACGGCGATGATGTCGCCCTCGGACGAGTCCGTCATGAACGACTCCATGCCGACGAACGCGAGCGGGTCACCGATGATTCCGGCGCCCCCCACCGAGTTTCCGAGCACCATCCCGTGCACGAACAGCACGTAGATGACGGCGACCACGGCCATCGAGCCGAAGACCATCATGGCCATGTTGAGCATGTTCTTGC
This sequence comes from Pseudoclavibacter sp. RFBI5, assembly GCF_002931395.1. NCBI lineage: Bacteria > Bacillati > Actinomycetota > Actinomycetes > Micrococcales > Microbacteriaceae > Pseudoclavibacter > Pseudoclavibacter sp. RFBI5. Next base: position 1,768 of record NZ_PSYA01000017.1, read on the forward strand.
TGTTGAGCATTCCTCCGTAGAAGAACGAGATTCCGGGGAACATCAGGAGGACGAGTCCGAATGCGGCGAGCATCCAGGCGAGATCGGCAGCGGGCATACATGGCTCCTTGTGTTGGGGTCATGGAGGGAGATGGCGTGCGGGATGCACGGGTGGAGCAGTCTGGGGAGCGGGCGGCTCGCGGGCGCGCCACGCTCGTGATGGGGCTTTGGGCCTCGGGTGCGCGGCGGCGGTCAGTGGACCACAGCCGCGAGGGTCAGTCGATGAGCCAGGTCGGGGAGGCCAGGAACCGGTCGGCGGTGAACAGTGCGGCGTCGATGACGCCACCGCCCTGCAGGTCCGGCGGGAGCGCCTCATCGCGGTGGGTCGTGCTCCAGCCGAGCATCGTGAGCGTGCGCACCATGGAGAGGGCGCAGCCGAGCTCGAGCTGCGCATCCGTCAGTCGTCCCTCGGATCGATACCCATCGATCCAGTTGCGGGCCATGACGCGTGCCTCGGGCTTGTGCTCCTGGAAGGTGAGCGCGGACGCGAAGTCGTAGAGGAACCAGCTGAAGCCGGAGTCGTCGAAGTCAATGACGATCAGCCGCTCGCCGTCCCGGATCACGTTCGTGGGGCGCAGGTCGGAGTGCACGAGCCCCCAGTCCTGCCAGCCAGCTGGCGCGGCCTGCACGAGGCTGAGGGCCGACATCTCGGCGCGCTCCAGCTGATCGAGCTGTGCCGGCGTCAGCGAGGCGCGGCGCCAGTCGCCCCACCTCGCGGTCGAGCCGAGGAGGTCGGGGAGACCCCACGTGAACCGGTCGAACCCCGCCGGTCGCCGCCAGCTGCGCGCGTGGTCGTGGAGGCGGGCCGTGATCTGCCCGAGCTCCGTGAACCACGGCGTCGCGTCCTCGACGTCCTGCAGGATCGAGCCGCGAACATGCTCGAAGTACACCGCCTTGAGGGCCATCCCGTCGGGCGACGGGATGCTCTGCGTCACCTGTCCGTCGGCGCCCGGGATGGGAGACGGGACCTCCGCGCATCCCGAGTCGCGGATCGCCTCGACCCACAGCATCTCCGAGCGGAGCTGGCCCTCACCCTCCTGGTAGCCGGGCTGCTGCAGGCGAACGACCCCGATCGGCTGGCCTGCCAGCTCGACGAGGTACGACGCGTTCTCGGAGACGGAGATGAGCTTCGTCGCGGCCTCGGGCGGGAGCCCGAACGCTGCGAGCATCCCGTCGTGCAGCCAGGCGGGAGCCGATTCCCCCTTGACGAGGGCGTCGAAGACGCGCAGCCCCGAGACGGGTTGCTTGAGCGTTGCCTCGATCATGGTCGTCTCCTCGGGCTGGGGCGATTCGTGCAGCGGATGCACGGCTCGCGGCGGCTCTGGTGTGTGCCGGCTGAGTGCGGGGTGATCCATGTCTAGGTGCTGATTCGCTGAAGATGAGCGATGTACGGGCACTCGTTACACACGATTTACCGGGAGGAAACAGTGCGCTCGACTGGGCCGGACAGGATCGAAGCGCCGACCGGGCGAAGTGCGCCCGCGGGAGAGGACACGTCACGTGAGCAGATCGACGATCATGGACGGCAACAGCTACCGGGTGGGGGAGTCCTCAGCGGCGGCCGAGACCGAGGCCATGGTCGAGCGGCGAACACGGCTCCTCGGACCCTCCTACCGGCTCTTCTACTCGAACCCCGTCCACCTCGTTCGGGGCAGCGGCACGTACCTCTACGACAACGACGGCGTCGAGTACCTCGACATGTACAACAACGTCGCGAGCCTCGGCCACGCGCATCCGCGGGTCGTGGCGGCGATGGCGGCGCAGGCTGGCACCCTCAACACCCACACCCGCTACCTGCACGAGGCGATCCTCGACTACACGGAGGACCTGCTCTCGACGATGCCGGCGGAGATCGGCCAGGTCATGTACCAGTGCACGGGGTCGGAGGCGAACGACCTCGCCCTGCGCGTCGCCGCCGCGTACACCGGCGGCAGCGGCGTCATCGTCACGAGCGAGGCGTACCACGGCACCTCTGGACTGACCTCGGGCGTCTCCCCGGCGCTCGGCAGCGGGCAGACGCTCGGGCCCGAGGTGCGCACCGTGCCGGGGCCGGACACCTACCGAACCGCCCCCGAGCTCGTCGGCGAGAAGCTCGCCGCCGACATCCGCGCGGCCATCGCCGACCTCGCCAGGCACGGGGTGAAGTTCTCGGCCTTCCTCGCCGACTCCGTCTTCTCGTCCGATGGCGTCGCCGCCGACCCGAGCGGCTTCCTCAAGCCGGCGTTCGACGCCGTGCACGAGGCCGGCGGCGTGTGGATCGCCGATGAGGTGCAGCCGGGCTTCGGTCGCCTCGGGCCGCGCATGTGGGGCTTCGCGAGGCACGACATCGTGCCCGACATCGTCACCATGGGGAAGCCCATGGGCAACGGCATCCCCGTCTCCGGCATGGCCGCGCGCCCTGAGGTGCTCGAGCCGTTCGCCACGAACATCCCGTACTTCAACACGTTCGGCGGGAACCCGGTCGCGATCTCCGCCGCGCAGGCGGTGCTCGATGTGCTGCGCGACGAAGGGCTGCCGGAGCGTGCGGCGAGCGTCGGCGACCAGCTGCGCGCCGCGATCCGCTCGGTTGGGGATGCGCGCATCGGCGACGTCCGCGGCGCGGGGCAGTTCACGGGCGTCGAGATCGTCGCCGACGCATCCAGCAAGGAAGCCGACGGGGTGACAGCGCTCGCGCTCGTCAACGCGCTGCGCGAGCACCGCGTGCTCACCTCGACGGCAGGTCCCAGCAACAACGTGCTCAAGGTTCGGCCGCCCCTGTCGTTCCAGGAGCACGACATCGACCGGTTCACGGATGCGCTCGCCGCGGCGCTCGCGGACGTTCCGGTGCGCTGAGGCGAGGGCGCGCGATCGCGCGATCTCGGACTGCGGTCGCCGCTGCCTGCCCCCGATCTGCCCTCCCCCGGGCCGCCTGACCAACTTCAGTGCTCATCCGGGGCCTGGCCGGCTTTGAGGAGCGTTTTCAGCCGAATGAGCACTGAAGTTGGTCAGGCGCGGCGGGCATCGCGGCCGGCGAGGCGAGTCAGCGGACGGCCCGCCCGGTAGAGTCCACGGCATGCGGGGGAGCGAGGGGTGAGCGGCGGTCTGGTCGCCGCGCTCATCGGCCTCGCCGTCATCGACTCGCTCAACCTGTCGACGATCGCGGTTGTCATCCTCATCCTGCTCACCGTTCAGCGACCCGTCCCGACGGGCTGGGTCTACGCGGCGGGCGCAGCGGTCGCCTTCTTCGGGCTGACGATGCTCGTGTACTTCGGGGCGAGCTTCGCCGGGACGCTCGTCGACGACCTCGCCACGTGGATGCGCCGCATCATCTTCCTCGGCTTCGGGATCCTGTTCGTCGTCTTCGGGGTGCGGCGCTTCCGAACTCGCGAGCGCCGCGGCTACCCGCTGCTGCGCTGGGTGAATCCGGCCACCGCGTTCCCGCTCGGGGTCGTCGCGACGGTCGCGGATCTGCCGAACGCGTTCCCGATGTTCTTTGCCGTGGAGCGCCTCATCGACGCCGAGGTCCCCGCCCCGACGGCGGTTGCGGCGCTCGCGGCCTACACGGTGATCTACGCGGTGCCGACCGTGATCGCGCTTGTGCTCGGAGTCCTGTTCAAGGATCGCCCCCGGGAGCGCTTCCGTGAGGTCTACGCGCGTCTCACGACCGGGGAGGTGAAGGCGAGCCGCAAGATGGCGACGCTGCACTTCGCGCTCGCGGCTGGCTGCTTCGCGGTCGCGCTGTTCTTCGTCTGAAACTCACGCGCGGTCGCTGACTCGGCACATAGCGAGGCGTAGCATCGGACGGAACCCCACTTCCGGGTTCGCGGCGCTTCGCGTCGCCCGATGACGCCGGGCTGTCCCTCCGCCCGGAGAGAGGCAGCGCCATGAAAGCACTGCAGTACCGCGCGATCGGCTCGCGCCCAGAACTCGTCGAGATCGAGACCCCTACGCCTGCCGCCGGCGAGATCCTGCTCAAGGTGACGGCCGCTGGAGCCTGCCACTCGGACGAGTTCATCATGGGCGCCTCGGCCGAGGACTACTACTTCAAGCCGCTCCCGCTCACGCTCGGCCACGAGGTCGCGGGTGTCGTCGAGGCGATCGGCAGCGGCGTCCACGACGTCGAGATCGGCGAATCGGTCATCGTCTACGGGCCGTGGGGATGCGGCCGGTGCTACCACTGCGCAAGCGGAGCCGAGCAGAACTGCGAGAAGGGGATGCGCGCACCTGGCATCTTCAGCGACGGCGGCATGGCCGAGTACATGATCGTCGACGATGCCAGGCACCTGGTGCCGATCGGCGACCTCGACCCGGTCAAGAACGTGTCGCTCACCGACGCCGGCCTCACCCCGTACCGCGCCGTGAAGTCGGCGCTCCCGAAGCTCGTCCCCGGCTCGACTGCGGTGGTCATCGGGTCCGGCGGTCTCGGCCACGTCGCCATCCAGCTGCTCAAGGCGCTCTCCGCGGCGACGGTCGTCGTGCTCGATGTCGGCGAGCCGCAGCTCGAGCTGGCCCGCACCGTCGGCGCGGACCACACGTTCCTGTCCAACCCGGATGCCGTCCCCGCAGTCAAGGACCTCACCCGCGGTCTGGGCGCGACGGTGGTCTTCGACTTCGTCGGCATCCAGCCGACGGCTGACCTGTCCGCAAAGATGGTCGCGGCCGCCGGATCCGTCGTGGTCGTCGGCGTCGCGAGCGGCGCGGTGCCGATCGGTCAGACGACGGTGCCGCTCGACGTCACCGGCCGCGCCATCAACTGGGGCTCCAGGACGGAGCTCATGGAGGTCGTCGAGCTCGCGAAGCGCGGGGCCATCAACATCCACGTCGAGCAGTTCTCCCTCGACGAGGCAACCACCGCCTACGAGAAGCTGCACGCTGGCGAGATCCGCGGTCGCGCCGTCATCGTCCCGTAGCCCTCGTCTGACGGTCACCCGCCCGCCCGCCGGTCAGTCTGCCTGCCTGGCTGTCGCACCTCCCGGAGACCTGGGGTTTGCGCATGCTTGCTGAGCAACGAGCATGCGCAACCCCCAGGTCTGCGACTGGATGAGGAGTGCTGCAAGCAGGGTGAGGCTGGGGGTACCGTCAGTCAGTACGCGACGCCGAAGCGGGCGCGGCGGTGGGTGGGGGTGTCGATCTCGGCGACGATCGCCGTCGCGAAGTCGGCACCGGAGATGTTCGAGTCGCCGTTCGCGTCGGTGAGGAGCACGTCGCCGCCGATGCGGTACTCGCCGGTCGCCTCGCCCGGCGCCCAGGCCCCGAACGCGGCAGCAGGGCTCACGTAGAACCAGTCGAGTTCGGGGGCGGATGCGCGCAGGTCGTCGAGCACGCCCGCCATCTCGGAGGCCTCGGGCTTCACCGCATCCGGGAAGCCCTCCGTGTCGAAGAGCCTCGGGCCGCCTTCAGCGACGAACAGCGAGCCGGCGCCGCCGATGACACCGAAGCGCACCCCCTTGGAAGCCGCGAGCTCGGCGGCCTTCGCGAGGAGTCCCCGGGTGCGTCCCTCGAGTTCGCCGCGGGGTGCCAGCGCGGAGACGACGACCTCGGCGCCGTCGATCGCGTGCTCCAGCGTGCCGTCCTCGAGCACGCTGCCGTTGACGTATGAGACGCCCTCGATCGGCTCCGCGGGACGCGAACGGCTGAACGAGGTGACCTCGTGGCCAGCGGCGGCTGCCGCCCGGACGAGGTGGCTGCCGGCGTATCCGGTCCCGCCGAGGATGGTGATCTTGGCCATGATGGTCCTTTCGTCGCGGCGGCCGTTTCAGCCGCCGAAGGTCACCGTAGGAGACCGACTGCGGGGAGGGGAAGAAGGCACTTTGCGGGGAGTCGGTTACCGCGAAGTGCCCTTTGCGCACCTCTTGAGTCTCCGCTGGTGACTGGGTAACCTGTGGATACTTCGAGGAAGGGTGGACCATGTCCGAGCCGCTGTGGGACCCGTACGTCCGTGACTGCCCGTCGCGGCGACTGCTGGATCGGATCGGCGATCGCTGGACGGTGCTGGTCGTCGGCACGCTGCACGACGGGCCGAAGCGATTCTCGGAGATCCAGGCGGCCGTCGATGGCGTCTCGCAGAAGATGCTCACCCAGACGCTCCGCGGCCTCGAACGCGATGGCCTCGTCACGCGCACCGTCTTCCCGCAGGTGCCGCCCCGTGTCGACTACGAGCTGACGGAGGTCGGCCGCAGCCTGCTCGGTCCGCTCCGCATCCTCACCGACTGGGCTGCCGAGCACATGTCCGACGTCGGGGATGCCCAGCTCCGGTACGACGAGAGCAGGGCGGCATGAGCGAATCACGCGTCGATCGCATCGCGGTGACCGGCAGCACGGGCGCTGTCGGCGGACGCGTCGCCAGGCAGCTCGCGGATGTGGGAGCACCGCAGCTCCTCCTCGCGCGCACGCCGGCGAAGGCGCCCCAGCTGCCCGGCTGCGTCGTCGCGCCCTTCAGCTACGCGGATCGTGCCGCATCGACGGCCGCCCTGCGCGGCGTGCGCACGCTCTTCATGGTGTCGGCGTCCGAGAGCGAGACGCGGCTCGACGAGCATCGCGCGTTCATCGACGCGGCGGCGGACGCCGGGGTCGAGCACGTCGTCTACACGTCGTTCTTCGGGGCATCGCCGGACTCGACCTTCACGCTGGCGCGAGACCACTTCGCGACGGAGGAGCACCTCAAGGCGTCGGGGATGGCGTGGACGTTCCTGCGCGACAATTTCTACATGGACGTCATGCCCATGTTCGTTGGCGACGACGGCGTGCTGCGCGGCCCCGCGGGAGACGGACGTGTGTCGATCGTGAGCCGCGCCGACGTCGCCGCGGTCGCATCGAGCGTGCTGCTCGCGCCGGATGCGCACCAGGGTGCGACGTACGACCTGACGGGACCTGAGGCCCTCAGCGCGGCCGAGATCGCGGACGCGATCGCGCTCGCCAGCGGCACCGCCGTCACGTTCCACGACGAGACGCTCGAGGAGGCGTACGAGTCGCGGGCGAAGTGGGGCGCGCCGCCTTGGCAGAACGATGCCTGGGTGAGCACGTACACGGCGATCGCGAGCGGTGAGCTGTCGAGGGTCTCGGTCGACGTCGAACGGGTCACGGGCAGGGCCCCCGTCTCGTTCGCCGAGTACCTGGCCGGCCGGTAGCCGCGCTTCGGCTTCTGCTCAGCTCTTCGTGAGGTCCTGAGCGAGCATCACGATGATGCCGCTCGGCCCCCGCAGGTAGGTGAGCCTGTACACGTCCTGGTAGTTCGCGACGCCACGAAGCGGGTGGCAGCCGTGCCTGGCGGCGATCGCGAGCGAGGCGTCGAGGTCGTCGACGGAGAACGCCACGCGGTGCATGCCGATCTCGTTGGGCAGCGTCGGCTCGGTCTCGATGGCCTCTGGGTTGAGGTACTCGAAGAGCTCGAGTTGTCCGTGTCCGTCCGGTGTCTGCAGCACGGCGATCTTCGCGTGGTTCCCGTCGAGGCCGACGGCCGTGGACGCCCACTCGCCGCTCACCTCATCGCGACCGAGCACGGTCAGGCCGAGGTCGGTGAAGAAGGCGATGGTCGCTTCGAGGTCACGGACGGCGATGCCGACATTCTCGAGTCTGATGGGCATGGTCGGCATGCTACTCAGCTTTGCCGAGCGGATGCGGGGCCTGCGCTACCGGTTCACTCGCCCGACCCGACCGCCGATGGGCCAGGTCGTCAGCCGCTCGGTCGAGGGGTCGCCCCAGAGTTCGGCGAGGTCACGGCCGACGGCTTCGAGGAGATGCTCCTGGCCGGCCTCGCGGGCGGCGCGGACGGCCGACCAGGTCGAGAAGTAGCCGAGCAGCGCATCCAGCGTGAGGTTCTTCTCGATGCTGGGAGCACGGAACTCGAGCTCCTCGAACGGGAAGGGGAGGTCGCGGTACTCGCGTTCGACGAGGCGCCGTGTCGGCGGCCAGTAGGCGTCGAGGTCGTCGGCGTAGAAGCGCTGGGCGCGTTCGTCGATTGCCGGATCGTCGATGTGGAGGATGCCGTAGCAGAGGAGTGCGAGGATGCCGCCGTCGGCGCTCACTCGGGTGACCTCGTCGTAGAACTTGGGCAGGTCGAACCAGTGCGCGGCCTGGGCGACGCTGACCAGGCTGGCGGAGCCGTCGTGGATGCTGCTCGGCAGCGATTCGGCGGGCGCCTGCACGTACTCGACGCGCGGATGCGGCGCGGCGTTGGCGATCTGCTCCTCGCTCGGGTCGAGGCCGACGACCTCCTCGAAGACGTCGCCGAGGGTGGTCGTGAACTGGCCGTTCCCGCAGCCCACGTCGAGGGCGAGGGCCGTGCTCGGCGTGAGCTCGGCCAGCTCAGCGGCCAGCGTCGAGGGGTAGCTCGGGCGGAAGTCGGCGTAGGCCCGCCCGCCCTCGGTGAACCAGTTGCGCGCAGCTCGAGTCATGCGCTGATGCTAGGCGCGGTGGCTGAGCGCTCGGCGGCGGTTCCGGCTGGCGTCAGGCGTCAGGCGTCAGGCGTCAGGCGTTAGGCGTGGGGCGCCAGCTCGGCGATGGAGCAGGTCGGCAGGGCGACCCAGCCTTCCACCTTCGCTGCGTCGAGCAGGTCTGGTGCGACGGGCAGCGTCTTGCCGAGCGCGTGGGCGCGCGCGTTGAGGGATGCGGCGAGGGCATCGAGGGCGTCGTCGGAGCGGCCGAGGAGCAGGCGCTGCTCGTCGGTCGTCTCGAGCCAGGGGAGCGCATCCAGCAGTGCCGCCGCCGCCAGGACGCGCGCCTCCGGCTTGGTCTTGTACCCGGGAGTGAGCAGCCCCCAGGCGCGCAGGGCTGCGGCGGGGTAGACCTCGGCGAAGCGTCCGCCGCCGGAGCGGTCGACCTCCTCGCCGGTCGATTCGAACGCCTCGAGCAGCTCGGCGCAGTGGATGGCCGTCATGCCGAGCCGGTCCGTGGATACGCTCAGCGGCCACCGCCCCGTGCGCTCGCGCACGACCCGGTCCGTGTTTCGGTAGGCGAGACGCCGACGCAGGTCGATGCCGGAGTGCGTGCGCGCCCCCGTCGCCCGTCCTGCGTGCGCCGTCACGAACTCGACGAACTCGATGGGCCAGCCGAACGCGCAGTCGATGCCGATGCTCGTCGCATCCACCGACAGGTCGACGATGTCCGCGTCGTGGATGCCGAGCCGCAGCTCGGCCACGCGGGCCGTATCCGCTCCCCACTCGATGGCGGCGAGCGCCGTCCGGGTGGGCTCGGCGGCCAGGTCAACGCCAACGGTTCTCATGCCGCCAACGCTAGCGGGCGAGCCGCCTGGCTAGGCTGACGTGGTCGAGCCGCGTTCCGCTGCCCGGGTCAGGGAGGGTGCTCGTGAGTGTGGGCTCGTTGGGTGCGGCGCAGGACGCATCCGCTCGTCGCTCGCTGGTGATCGCAGTGCTGTCGCTGCTCGGGGCGACCCTGTTCTGGGCGAGCAACTACATCGTCGGCGAGGCAGTGCTCAAGACCTTGGACCCGCTCAGCCTCGTGCTGTGGCGTTGGACGCTCGCCGCCGTGCCGCTGCTCGCGATCGCGCACTTCGTTGAGCGTCCGAAGTGGCGGGAGGTGCTCGGTGCTTGGCCGTGGCTGCTCGCCCTCAGCTGCACGGGGCTCGTCGGCTACAACCTGACGCTCTACGCCGCCCTGCAGTACAGCGATGCCTTCAGCGCATCCCTCATCAACGCGTTCAACCCGGCGGTGATCGCGGTTGCCGCCGCGGTCTTCCTGAACCAGCGCCTCACCAGCACCGGCGTCTGGGGTGTCGTGATCGCCCTCGTCGGCGTGTTCGTCGTTGTGAGCGGCGGCGACGTCGGTGCGTTCCTGGAGGCGGGGTTCGGGATCGGACAGCTGCTCATGTTCGGCGCCGTCGGCATCTGGACGGCCTACACGATCATCGGCCGCCGATCGCCGCCGCTGCCCCCGATCACCTCGACGTCGATCCAGGCGGTCATCACCGTGCTCCTCGTCGCGCCGGTCACCCTCGCGACGGGCGGCCCGCAGCTCCCGGTCTCAGCGGAAGCGCTCACGTCGCTGCTGCTCATCGCGGTGTTCCCGTCGGTGCTGTCCTACCTGCTCTGGAACCGCGCGCTCGCCGTCATCCCGGCGGCCCGAGCAGGGGTGTTCCTGAACCTGATCACCGTGTTCACGGTCGCGTTCACCCTGCTGGCAGGACAGCCGTTCACGATCGGGCAGCTTGTGGGCGGGGCGATCGTCATCGTCGGCGTGGTCGTCGCGAACGCGCAGGCGTTCCGGCGGGCGGCTTGAATCCGCCTGTGTCGCAACGAACCGGGTAGCTGACGAGCGCGGGCGTCTTCAGCGCTGCGAGGTCGAGTTCTCGGAGCTCGATCGCGGTGCGACTGCGACGTCGGAGCCCTCCTGCCGCGGTGCCCCGCGGCCGACCAGCCAGCTCGCGACGGCGGCCACGGCGACGAGGGCCAGCACGGCGATGAGCGCGGACCTGAGCCCGAAGTCCTCGCCGAGGAAGCCGAGCGCGGGTGGACCGACGAGGAACGCGATGTACCCGAGCGTCGCGGCGAACGCGACGCGCGCATCGGGCCGGTCGCCCGAGGCGCCAGCGGCCGAGAGGGCCACGGGGAAGCCGAGTGCCGTGCCGAGGCCCCACAGGATCGCGGCGCAGGCAGCGACCGCCTGGTTGTCGACGAAGATGATGAGCGCGAGCCCTGCCGCGCCGATCAGCGCGCTCGCGCACAGCACCGCGGGCCGGCCGAAGCGGTCGACGAACGAGCCGCCTACGAACCGTCCGACGGTCATCGACAGGGCGAAGACCGCGAAGATGCCGGAGCCCCAGGCCGCGTCGAAACCGTGCCCGTCGACCATGACGAGAGGGAGCCAGTCGTTGGCGCTGCCCTCGGCCATGGCGAGCGCGAGCACGATGACGCCGATCAGCAGCAGCGTCCTGTCGCGCCAGAGCGGGCTGCTGGCTGGCGCATCTGCCTTGACGGTGCTCACCTCGAGCGCCGCCCTGCCGGTAGCCGGGGGAAGGAGGCGGATGGAGGCGACGAGCCCCACTGCGACGACCACGGCGGCGATGCTGAGGTGCGCCAGGATGGGGAAGGACGTGGCGGTCGCGACGATGCCGCCGACTGCGCCGATGGTGGTGCCGAGGCTGAAGAAGCCGTGCATGGCGGGCAGCGTCGATTTGCCGAGCTGCCGCTCCACGTCAGCCCCCTCGATGTTGAGCGCCACCTCTGCGCCGCCCATGCCGAGGCCGAAGAGGGCGAGCCCGAGGGCCACGACGATGCCGGAGGCCAGCGCCGCACCCGCCCCGATCGTCAGCGCGCTCGCCGCGACGAGGGTCATGCCGACGGCGATGACCGGGCGCGCGCCGAACCTGCTGACGAGCCGGCCCGAGCTGAGGATGCCGACCATCGACCCGACCGACAGGCCGAAGAGGATCAGCCCCATCTCCGCGGTCGACGCGCCGAGCGCATCCCGGACGTCGGGGGTGCGGGTCACCCAGGATGCGATCGTGATGCCCGGCAGGAAGAAGAGCACGAACAGCGCGAAGCGGCGGCGCTGGGGGGAAGCGGGCAATTGGGGTCCGTTTCAGATGAGGGGTTGTCCCTATGGTCTTGTCAAGCGGCAGGAGCCATAGGTGGCTGGTAGATGGTGCCGTCTCGGAGTATTGCGCAGAGAACGTCGCAGCGTCGTCTCGCGAGAGTTCACGAGTGCTTGGTTGTGGCGTTTGCCTTGCCCTCGTTGCCGGTTGTAGTACGACCCTGAAACTGGGTCTCTGAAAGTGGTGCGGATGCGGTCTTGTGGATTTCAGCAATCGCTCGAAACTGATCGTTTATGACGGTGACTGGACCAAGATCGCAGGCCATGGGCCGCTCCCGCTTCGACCAGACGGCTCGGGTCTATGGGGCGAGTGATGTCAGCTGCTGACCTCCAGCGCCAGAGCCTGGATGCCCGAGCCGCTGCCGGAACCGGTCAGTGACCGCCGTCCTGCTGTCAGTCAATGGAACCGCGTTCGCCGAGCGAGACTGCGGCTTGAAAGATCTCCACGACTACGCCGGGGCCGTCGAAGGCCTGGCTCGGGTTCACGTCTTCCCCCTCGCTGGCCGCGTGGATGATGAACGTCTCGCTGATGAGCCGGTTGCCGACGAGTCCCGTCTTGCGAGAGACGACGTTTCCCGTCACCTCGATCTTGCCGATTGCACCGGAGAACCACTTCACCTCGCAGTACGTTGGCCTCACGAGATAGCCACCCTTGGAGTTCTCGAAATCGGCCGCGTCGTGCAGGCGGTACGAGATCGTGGTCATCCGCTTCGGGCTGTCTAGACGGACGGTCATCAGCTTGCTCCTCGGCGTCGCGCTCGGCTCGTTCCCACAAGCGTGGCCCGGCAGCTGCTCCCCCGCAAACGATCGTTTGTGGGGGAGAGGTTGAGCCGGACGCCGTCAACGTCTGTGAATCACAGCCGTAGAAGTCGCCGTGATCACGGCGATGTATGTCCTGTCTCATGCGTGAGTCAATTCGCCTCGTGGCGGCGCAGTGACGCCGATCTCTGTCATCGACCTTGGGGAGTGGTGGTTGTCCCCGCCATCACCGATTGATCCTTCGATCTACTCGGTGGTCGTTCTGTCGCGACGGAATAGGCGCCAGACCCTTGCGCCGACGAGCAGGAAGATGGCGATGATGACGATGGGCACGACGAGCCATTCCCATCCCCCCGACCACCCAATGCCGAAGCCCTGATCATTCGAGAACGCGTTGACGGGCACGAAGAAGAAGGTTGCCTCCGCCTTCATCGGTGCAACGCTATCCACCACTGCCAGCATGCCCCCGGCGAACGAGAGGAACACGACCCAGTACGTGCCGAGCGCTGCCGCGGCAGTCAACGTGCCGATTGACCAGAGCGGCCGCATCCATCCTCCCTCGCCATAGCGTGCTGCAAGTGTTCGCGGGGCACCCAGGTCGGCAATTACCGCTTGCGCCGGCCGCCCATCCGTGTCAATTTCGTCGCGCAGCGTTCTCAGGATGCGCCTACGCTCGGAGGCAGAGACGACTCCCTCGAGGTGCCAGTCCAGACGAAGCAAATACATGGATGCGCGCATGGATGTCGAATGTTTGGCTTGAGTGAATTGTGACATGCTCATTCCCTTTCGAGTTCGATGGCTTCGGACACGGCCGTAGCAGTTTGCTCCCACTGATGTCGGGCGACCGCGAGTGCAATTGCGCCTGCATCCGTCAGCGCGAAGTACTTACGAGGTGGGCCACTCGGCGACGACCTGGAGAACGTCGTGACGAGAGAGTCCCGTTCGAGCCGGTTCAGGACGGGATATACCAACCCCGTACTGACTTCGAGGTCGAGCGCCGTCAAGCGCTCGACCAACTCATACCCGTAGGACTCCTCCTGCTGGATAAGTTGCAGAACTACCAACGGGAGCACTGCGCGCGTCAGTTGCGCATCCTGTCGAGCTTGTATACGAGACACGCTAGTAGTGAAGCATGAATAGCGAGAGCCTGGCAAGCTGATTCTCGAATGCGGCCACACCGTGCAGGAAATTACCGACACGTTCGGGGTGTCCCGGCCCACGATCTATCGGCACTTGGCCGAGCACGTCGAGCGGGCCTGACAAGGGATCATGGCGCACCTCAGCGACCGGCAGAAAGCCGAGCTTGTGCGCCAACACCAGGACGGCGTGCCGTGGACGCGTTTTGCGGAGCACTCCGGCGTTGCGGTGCGGACTCTGCGACGCTGGGCCCCGCAGTGTCTGGAGGCCACTCGACCCGGCGCCGGAACGGGCACCGCCAAGCGGCCGCAGGGGCTCGCCTGCCTCGACTATCTGCGCGAGGGTGACACCCTCGTCGTGCGCCGTCTCGACCGCATCGCGGATAGCGAGACGATGGCCATTCAGGCCATCAGTGAGCTGCACGATCGCGGCATCAACATCAAGAGTCTCACTGAGCCCAACATCGACACGACCACGCCGATGGGGCGCGCATTGTTCGGCATCCTCGCCGTTTTCGCGCAGCTCCGCGTGGACACGATCCGGGAGAACACACAGCCTGGGCTCGCGCACGCGCGAGCCCAGGGCCGCGTCGGTGGCCGCCCGTCCGTGATGACGCCCGAGCGCACAGAGCAGGCGCTGAACATGCGCGCCCAAGGGCACAGCATCCAGCGCATCGCGACCGTGCTCGGCGTCGGCAGCTCGTCCGTTTCGCGTGCGCTCGATCGCGCCGCCGAAGACGCCAAGCTCGACGGCACGCAGCTCTCCGCGTAAGCGGCCTGCCCGCTTCATGCCCGTCCTCCCAATACCTGCTGCCCCTCACTGGGAGAGGCCGCGGTCCAGGGCGCGGCTTGCCGCATCGCATGCGACGCGGAACGCTCTTGACGGGGGCCTCTCGCGTGACAGAATCTGCGCATTGGGGGAGAAGGCGTGGCTTCGAGCGTATCGCCCGGCTGGCCGACGCCGCGCGGCAGGAGAGGGCCGCCATGCACGCATGGCGGCCCTCTCGGGACGAACGGCCGTGGTCACTGGCCAGTGTTGCCTACGCGCCGGTTGCGGGCAGCGCCTCGAGCGTGGCGCCGTTCGAGGCGATGAGCTCCCGGTACCAGTGGAAGCTGTCCTTCCGCACGCGGTCGCCGCTGCCGGCGCCCTCGTCGTCGAGGTCGACGTAGATGACCCCGTACCGCTTCGTCATCTGCGACGTGGAGGCGCTCACGATGTCGAGTCCGCCCCACGACGTGTAGCCGAGCAGGTCTACGCCGTCCTCGATGGCCTCCCGAACCTGTTGCAGGTGCTGGCGGAAGTAGTCGATCCGGTACTCGTCGTGCACGGCCCGGTCGTCGCCGGACCCTTCGAGCACATCCGTCGCCCCGAGGCCGTTCTCGACGATGAACAGCGGCACCTGGTAGCGGTCCCACAGGTCGTTGAGCACAAACCGCAGGCCCTCGGGGTCGAGGTGCCAGCCCCATTCGGTGGTCTGCAGGTGGGGGTTCTTGATCGTCGAGAACAGGTTGCCGCCCGTTGCGCCGTACTGCTCGGGGCTCACGGAGGAGACGAGGCTCATGTAGTAGCTGAACGAGATGAAGTCGACCGTGTTGGCGGCGAGGAGCGCCTCGTCGCCCGGCTCCATGGCGACGTGGATGCCCGTGTCGCGCCAGAAGCGCCGCACGGTTCCCGAGTACCGGCCGCGCACCTGCACGTCGGTGTGGAACAGGTTCATGTTGTTGTCCCACTGGGCCCGCACGATGTCGGCGGGCGCCGAGGTGGCCGGGTAGTGGGCCATGCGGGCGAGCATGCAGCCGACCTGCGCATCCGGGGCGATCTCGCGGGCGGCCTTCGTGGCGAGGGCGCTCGCGACGAACTGGTGGTGCAGCGCCTGGTAGCCGACCTGGCGTGGGTCGACGCCGTCCTCGGGTTCGCGCTCGATGATGCCGCCGCCCGTGTACGGCTCGATGAGGGTCGTGTTGATCTCGTTGAACGTGAGCCAGTAGCGCACGAGTCCCCGGTACCGCGTGAGGATGGTCCTCGCGTACGTCTCGAAGAGGCCGACGACGGCGCGGTTCGACCATCCGCCGTACTCGGTGACGAGGTGCAGGGGCATCTCGTAGTGCGACATCGTGACGACCGGTTCGATGCCGCGCTCGCGGAGGCGCGTGAAGAGACGCTCGTAGAAGAGGAGGCCTTCCTCGTTGGGCTGGGCGTCGTCGCCGTTGGGGAAGATGCGCGACCAGGCGATCGACATGCGCAGCGACTTCAGGCCGAGCTCCGCGAAGAGCTCGACGTCGCCCTCCCAGCGGTTGTAGAAGTCGCTTGCCGAGCGCTTGGGGTAGCCGGCAGCGCCCGGGGTGGCGATGGCTTCGGCGATCTGCGCATCCGTCGCCTTCATGAGCGAGGTGATGTCGACGTAGTCGCCGGTCTTGCGGAAGGGGATGACGTCGGCCTGCGAGAGGCCCTTGCCGTCTTGGTCGAAGCCACCCTCGACCTGGTTCGCGGCGAACGCAGTTCCCCAGAGGAATCCCTCGGGGAAGGCGCCGGAGGCTCCGTGCGGGCTCGGGTCGGTTGCGGTGCGCTGCTCCGTGGTGCGGGTCATGCGGTTGCCTCCTTGTGGCTGGCCTCGGCGTCGATGGTGGAGAGGACGTGCATGAGCGCGTCGCCGTTCCCGCGCGTGCCGGGAGTACCCGGCACGATCGAGCGCAGGCCGAGGTTGGTGATGACGATGACCGTCACGGTGTCGTTGGTGGCGCTGACAGCGTCGAGGTCGACGTCGATGAGCGGGTCGCCGATGGTGACGCGGTCGCCTTCCGCGACGTGCGCCTCGAAGCCGCGGCCCTGCAGGGAGACCGTGTCGATGCCGATGTGGATGAGCACTTCGGTGCCCTGGTCGCTGCGGATGGCGACGGCGTGCTTGGTCGGGAAGACGGTGACGACTTCTCCCGTGACGGGCGACGTGACGTGACCGCTGGTCGGGCGGATGGCGGCGCCGTCGCCGACGAGACGCTGCGAGAACGTCTTGTCTGGCACGTCGTCGAGGGGGATGAGCTCGCCTGCCATGGGGGAGGCGATGAGCTCGCCGCTCGAGGGCGCGAGGGGTGCATCCCTCGTCGAGGCGGCGCTGGCTGCGGTGGCTGCGGCCGCCGGCTTCTCGTGCGCCGCGACGGTCTGGGAGGCCTTGGCGAGGATTGACTCGTCGATGCCGAGGATGGCGGAGACGACGGTCGAGACGATGAACGCGAGGACGATGCCGAGGATCGCCCACCCGAAGGTGGCTCCGACGAGGCCCGGCAGGCCGGGGAGGCCGCCGTTGCCGGCGAGCACGTAGGCCTGCACGCCGAAGCCGAGCGAGATGGCGCCGCCGACGCCGGCTCCCGCCATGGAGGCGATGAGGGGGCGGCGCAGCGGGAGTGCGAGTCCGTAGAGGGCTGGCTCGGTGACGCCCATGAGGGCCGTGAAGGTCGTCGAGAGGGAGAGTGCCTTGATCTGCGCGTTCTTGGCGCGGAGGAAGACGCCGAAGACTGCACCGGCGGTCGCGAAGGTCTGCACGTAGGTGAGGGGCAGGAACTTGTCGTAGCCGAGGGTGGCGAGGTTCTGCAGGATGAACGGGACGAGCGCGTAGTGCATCCCGGTCATGATGATGAGCGGGAGCAGCGCGCCGATCACGAAGCCGGCGGGTGCGCCGCCGTTGTCGAGCGCCCAGTTGATGCCGCCCGCGACGCCGTTGCCGACGAAGGTGCCGAGCGGGCCGAGGGCGACGAGCGTGATCGGGACAACCGTGACGAGCGTGAGCATTGGCACGAAGGTCAGCTTCAGGAACGACGGGATGATCTTCGTGAAGAGGCGCTCAGCCCACGACATGAGGTAGACGCCCAGGAGCACCGGGATGACGGAGTACGCGTAGGAGACCGACGTGACCGTGACCCCGAGGAGCGCGACCGGCTCGCCGGCGCTGAGCATGGTCGTGAGCGCCGGGTAGACGAGCACCGCGCCGAGGGATGCCGCGACGTAGGGGTTCGCGTTGAGCTTCCGCGCTGCCGAGACGGCGACGACGATCGGCAGGAAGAAGAAGACCGCGTCGGCGATGGCCGAGAAGATGAGGAACGTCTGCGAGCTCGGGTCGACCCAGCCGAACGCGTTGATGAGGGCGAGCACACCCTTGAGCAGGCCCGCGCCGGCGATGGCCGGGAGGATGGGGGCGAACACGCCGGAGATGAAGTCGAAGAAGCGGGTGTGCAGCTTCTGCTTGCCGCCCTTGGTGCCGGCGGATGCATCCGCTGCGCCTTCCTCGGAGCTCGCGAGGCGCGGCAGGTCAGCAACGATCGCTTTGTGCACCAGCGGCACGTCGTTGCCGATGATGACCTGGTACTGCGAGCCGGCGTCGTTGACGCCGACGACGGGCCCGATCGCGGTGAGCGCGGCCTGGTCTGCCTTCGTGTTGTCCTTCAGGCCGAAGCGCAGGCGGGTGACGCAGTGGTAGAGCGAGGAGATGTTCTCTTCGCCGCCGACTGCGGCGATGATCGCTGCGGCGTCTTTCTCATACTTCATGGGGTGTCTCCTGGTCGGGGAGAATCCCGGCTTCACGCGGTTGCCCTCACGCTGCGGTGGATTCTTGGGGTGTTGAAAACTGTGGGGTGGATGCGGCGGTGCCGTGTCAGAGGAAGTTCGCGATGTGCAGACCGAGGTAGACCTTCTCGGAGGCGCTCATCGCGTGCCCGTGGCTGCGCTTCACGAACGCATCCACCTTGTCGACGCTCGAGAACGCTGCCGGCTTCTGCTCGGTGAGGATGCGCAGCAGCTCGGCGTCGTCGCGTTGCACGGTCTCGCCGAGGAGCACACGCTGCGCGAAGAAGCGCACGTGGGTGACGAAGCGGAGATACGACGAGTTGGCGTCGTCGTAGTGCAGGCCGAAGTGGAGGCGCACGATGTCGAGGATCGAGTGGGTCAGCTCCATGAGGCGGGCCGCGCTGTCGGCGGCGCCGCCGACCTGGGCGTTGATGACGTGGAGGGCGATGCTCGTCGCCTCCTCCTCGGGGAGGTCGACGTCGAGGCGCGAGTTGAGCTCGGTGACGGCGCTCTTCGCGAAGGCGTACTCGCTCGGGTAGTAGCGGCGCACCTCGACGGCGAGCGGCACGGTGAAGTCGCCGCCGTCGCGGGCACGCTGCACGGCGAACACGAAGTGGTCCGCGAGGCTCGCGTAGAGGCTGTCGCTGATCTTCGCGCTCAACTCGGCGCGCGCGCGGGCGACGAGGTCGGCGGTGGCGGTGAGGATCTCGGCCGGGATCGAGTCGACGATGGAGGCGAAATGCCGGCTGGCCGCGTCGTCCTCGAGCCGGAAGACCTTCTCGACGAGCGACTGGTCGACGCGCTCGCCCGGCTTCGAGCGGAACCCGAGTCCCTTGCCGAAGACGATGACCTCCTGCAGGGAGTCGTCCAACGCGTCAACAACGTTGTTGTTGAGTACCCGCCGAATGATCATCTTGCTCTCCTAGGAACACGCTTGCTGAAATCGTCGTCGAAACAGCTGCGGTGTTGCCTGCGGAAGCAGTGACAAGCCGCTGTCACTGTAACCACATCCTCGAGACATGGCAAGCGGGAGGGCTACGGGGTCGTCTCGCCCGGGTAGACAACGCCAACCGCGGCCCGGGCCTGGTCGAGCACTTCCAAGATCTCGATGGATGCCTGCCAGGGCATCACGGGAGACTGCGTGGCCCCGCCTGCGAGGAGACGCGCGAACTCGGCGGCCTCGAACTGGAAGCCGCCTGGCACCGTCGCGTCCCACTCGCTGACGGTGGCGCCGCCGACGCCATCGGTCGACTCGTCCGTGGCCTCCCCGGACCCGTCTCGGTCGAACTCGCTCACGCGGAGCATTCCCGGAATGAAGAACTCCCCGGGCAGTTCGACGATGCCGTGCTCGAACACGAACTCCGCGCTCGACGCGGCTCGTCCCTCGAAACTGCACCGAGCCGTGCCGACGGCGCTCGCGGTGCGCATTATGACGGATGCGGACCCGTCGACGGCGTACCCGGGAATCAGGTTGCCTGCCGCGGCGACCTCGACGGGCGAGCCCATGAGGTCGTGGACCGCGGCGACCGAGTAGACGCCGATGTCGAGCAGCGCGCCACCGCCTTGTTCGACGTCCACGATGCGCGGGACGGGGGCATCCATGATCCCGGCGAAGTTCGCGTGGGCGGTGACGAGGCGACCGAGCATTCCGTTGGCGGCGATCTGCCTCGTCACCGTGAACTGGGGGAGGAACCGCGTCCACATGCCGTCGACGACGAGCACTCCACGCTGTTCGGCAGCTGCGAAGACCTCGCGGGCCTCGCGGGCATTGAGCGTGAACGGCTTCTCGACGAGCACCGGCTTGCCTGCGCGGATGCACGCGAGCGCGAGCTCGTGGTGTGTCGAGTTGATGGTTGCCAGGTAGATCGCGTCGACGCTCGGATCCGCGATGAGCTCGCCGTAGGAACCGTACGCACGCTCGACGTCGAGCTCCTGGGCGAAGGCTTCGGCGCGCGACAGCTCGCGCGCCCCGACCGCCGCAATTGCCGACCGGGTGTGACGCGGCACCTCGTGCGCGAATCTGCGCGCGATGTGGCCGGCGCCGAGGATTCCCCAGCGCAGCGGGGGAGCATCCGCCGGATCGAGCAGCTCGACACCCTCCGCGAGGCGAGCGATGGGGGCGGGGAGTTCGGCGACGAACGCGGGGGTGGTGGGGTCGGTCATCATCCGAGTCTGGCATCGGGCGAGGGAGTGAGTCGAGGGGCGCGTCGTCTCGTGAGCCGCGGTGCAGCTCGCGGCGTCCGCCTACTCCAGGCCGAGGTCGATCACGACCTTGCCGCGGGCGCGGCGCTCCTCGAGGCTCGCGACGGCCTCGGCTGCTTCGCGGAGGGGGACGACGGCGGTGATCGAGGCGCGCAGCTCGCCGCGCTCGACGGCGGGCGAGAGCCGCGCCCACTGCTCGGGGAGTGACACGAGGCACTCGGGCATGAGCCCTTCCCAAGCCGCGCCGACGACGGAGATGTTGCCAAGCAGCAGCCGGTTGGTCTTGACGGTCGGGATGCTGCCGCCGGTGAAGCCGAGCACGACGAGGCGCCCGCGCTTCGCGAGGCACCGTAGGGAGTCGGTGAAGCGGTCGCCGCCGACGGGGTCGAGGACGACGTCGACGCCGCGGTGGTCGGTGAGCTGGCGGACCTCGGTGAGGAAGTCTGCGGCGAAGGCCGTGTGGTCTGCGCCGACCGAGCGTGCGAGCGCAGCCTTCTCCTCGGTCGAGACGACGGCGATGACGGTGGCGCCGATGAGCTTCGCCTGCTGGATGAGCGCGACGCCGAGCCCGCCAGCGGCCCCCTGGATGAGGACGGTCTCCCCTGCCCGCACCTGCCCGCGGTCGCGGAGGGCGAAGTCGGCGCTCAGGAGGTTGATGGGCAGGGCCGCGGCATCCACGAAGCTGATCGAGTCGGGCAGCGGCAGCACCCGGTCGGCCGGTGCGACGACGTACTCGGCGAAGGCGCCATGGCTGGCGACGCCGAAGACCCGGTCGCCCTCTGCGAACCCGGAATCTTCGCCGGCCTCGGCGACAACTCCCGCGAACTCGCTGCCGAGCACAAACGGATTCGGGATGCGGTGCTGGTACTCGCTGCGCGACTGCAGCACGTCGGGGAACGCGACGCCAGCCGCCCGCACCTCGACGAGCACGTGACCGGGAGCTCGGTGCGGGACCGGCACCTCGCGGAGCTGCAAGCTCCGTGGGCCGCCATCCGTCGAGTTCACGACCGCTCGCATCCCAGTGGTTCGGTCGGGCACAGGGGCGCGTGGCGCGTCGTGCGTGGGCTGGTCTGGCAGAGCATCCGGCATGCGTTTCACGCTAGCCGCTGCTCCCCTGTGTTCGGCGATCATGGCTGCGCGGCCCGCCCACCCGTGGAAACCCAGGACCCGAGCGGTCGATCTGGGAGGTCCTCGAAGGTCTCCTCGGTTCCGGTGATCACGAATCCACGTGCTTGGTAGTTCGCCAGGGCCAGCGGGCCGTCGAGGGTGCAGGTGTGCACCCAGAGCCGTGAGACGGGTGCGAGCTGGGCGCGCTCCGGCAGCGTCCACGCGGCGAGGACGCCGTGCTCGAGCAATCGTCCCCCGAGTCCGCGACCCTGGGCCGCCTCGGCGAGGCCGAAGTACCGGATCTCCACCTCGGTTCCCTTGTCGGACGGCTTCGGCTGAAGGTGGACGTACCCGAGCGGATTGCCGTCGCCGTAGAGGATCCAGAACTCGGTCCCTGGCTCCGCGAGCTCATCCACCCACTGGCGCCTCGTCCAGTCGAGCCGCTCCGTCCAGAACCATGGCCCGCCGACGAGTCCGTAGAGGAACCGTGCGTACTCCGGCGAGATCGAACCCGCACGGTCGAGGCGGACGTCGTCGGGAAACGCCCGAGGCTCGTCTCGGGGCTGCTCGAGCATCTCCAGGGTCGTGGTGGTGACCTTCATCGGGACTCCTTGCGCGGGGCGAGCTGGCTTGGTGCTCGGGTGAGCGCGAACACCTCGTGTCGCGGGCCACGCTATTGGCGTCGGGGGAGTTCGCCAAGTGCGCGGTCGAGACCTGTGGCGAAGGCGCGGTCGCGCTCCAGGTCGCTCTTGGGTAGGCAGAGCAGTTGAAGGTGCAGAAAGAGCCCGGGCGGATGAACTGGTGAGTGCCAGCCCATCCGCCCGGGCGTTTTCCTGAGTCCCCTTGCGGCTACTCGCTCGTCACGCGTCCGCGGCGCTTCTTGATGAGGAACGCCGCCCCGGTGCCGGCGAGCATAGCCCCGAGGAGGGCGAGGAAGCCGGCGAGGCTGCCGTCGACGCCCGTCGTTGCGAGGTCGCCGTCCTGGCCGCCGGCGTCGGATCCGCCGTTGCCCGAACCGTTGCCGGACCCGTTGTCGCCGCCGTCACCGGCACCGTTCCCGGGGCTCGACGTCGGCGCCGTGGTCCCGGTGCCGTCGGTGGAGGTCGGCTGGGGCGTGGGCTCAGTTGTCGGCTCCGGGGCGACACCGACCGTGAAGTCGAAGCTGCCGGAGATGACTTCGAGCTGAGCCGTCCCGTTCTCGATGCCCACAAGCGTGACGCCCTCGGCATCGGCCGCGGCGAGTCCGCCCTCAAGCACGGTCATGCTCTCGTCGCCAACTGGCACGTAGACCGTCGCGGACGAGTTCGCGGGAACCTCGACGTGGTACTCGAACGCGCCGTTCTCGGTCGTCCAGTCGGAGACGAGCGTGCCGTAGTTCGTGGTGAACGCGGCGTTCGACCACGTGACGCGGCCGTCGGCATCCGGCTGCGGCTTGAGCACGGAATGCTGATAACCGGGGTTCGCCGGGTCCTGGTTGATGCCAGCGACCGTGTTGTAGATCCACTCGCTGACCGCGCCGTAGGCGTAGTGGTTGTACGAGTTCATGCTCACGTCGCCGAAGCCGTCCTCGAGCGTGTACGAGTTCCAGCGCTCCCAGTAGGTCGTGGCGCCCTGGTCGACCGTGTACAGCCAGCTCGGGTAGGCGTTGCTGAGCACGAGGTCGTAGGCGGCGTCGAGCTGGCCGCTGCCGGAGAGCGCCGGCAGGATGGCGGGGGTGCCGAGGAAGCCCGTCGTGAGCGCGGGCTCGCCGTTCTCGCCCGCGAGACTCAGCTGTGCGAGGCGCTCGGCGAGCCCAGCCTGGCTGCCATCCGGGTAGAGGCCGAAGTCGAGCACGATGGCGTAGGCGGCCTGCGTCTCGAGGTCGACGCCTTCGATCTGAGAGCCACCGCTCGGGAAGTAGGTGGCGACGAAGGTGTTCTTCCACGCCTGGTGCCAGCCGCGGAACTTCTGCGCGTCCTCGGTCTTGCCGAGCGCCTCTGCTGCCTCGGCCATGAGCGCGATCGTGTGCACCTTGTACGCCTGCATCACGAACTCGGTGTCGGTCTTCGCGAACGACAGCCAGTCGCCGAGCACGAACCCGCGCGGGCCCTCGTTGAGCGCCGTCGCATAGGCACTCATCTGCTCGTAGTTGACCTCGAGGATCTCGGTGTCGCCGTACGCCCTCCACAGCTCGTAGGGCACGATGATGCTGGCGTCTGTCCACGGGTCGGACGTGCCGTGCACGAACTCCCAGCCGGAGTGATAGGGCGCGAAGCGTGGGTACTGACCGTCCGCGAACTGCGCATCCGCGAGGTCGAGTTCCGTGTACTTCTGCAGGAAGTTGCGCACATCCGCGGTCATGGACGCGGTCGACGTGAACACCTGGATGTCGCCGAGCCAGCCCATCCGCTCGTCCCGCGCCGGAGTATCGGTCGGGATCGAGTTGAAGTTGCCGCGCAGGCCGTTGATCGTGTTCTCGTGCAGGGCGTTGAGACCGTCGCTCGACGTCTCGAGGTCCATCGTCAGCTCGGTGGCTGAGCTCAGCACGTGCGCCGTGACGTCGCCTGTGCCGACAGAGTTCGCGTCGAATCCGTCGAAGCCGGAGACCTCGAGGTAGCGGAAGCCGTGCATGGTGAACGTCGGCTCGAACGAGCCGGAGCCCGAGTCGCCGATCGTGTAGAAGTCGTTGGCCTTCGCCGAGCGGAAGTTCTCGTTGTAGATCGTGCCCGCGGGGCCGTCGGCTGTTGCGCTGTTGTCGTTCAGCATCTCGCCGTAGTTGAGCTCGACGGTCGAACCGGCGGGCCCAGACACGTTGATCGCGACGTTGCCGACGATGTTCTTGCCGAAGTCGAAGACGAGGTTGCCGTTTGCATCGACCGTGCGGGAGACGGGCGAGAGCTCCTCGACCTTCTTGATCGCGGATGCGCTGTCGCCGACGACCTTGAGTCCTGCGGGCAGCGAGGTGGTTGCGGGTGTTGCCCAGCCTGATTCATCGAAGCCGCCCTGCGACCATCCGGCGACTGCTGGCTCGAGCCGAGCGTCGTAGTTCTCGCCGTCCATGAGGTTGCTGTCGGTGATGGGGCCCTCGCCGAAGTACGACCAATCGGGTCCCGTCGCGACCGACTCGGTGCTGCCGTCGGTGTAGGTGATCTCGAGGTTCGCCATGAGCGCCGGTTGCGCTCCGTAGGGCTTCTGCAGCGCGCCGAAGGACCCCGAGTACCAGCCATCGCTGACCTGTGCGCCGATCGCGTTGTCGCCGGCCGCGATCTGATCGGTCACGTCGTAGGCGTTGTAGAGCGCTGTCTTGAAGAAGTCGGAGGTGCCAGGCGCGAGGTAGGAGTCACCGACCTTCTCGCCGTTGAGCTCGAATTCGTAGATGCCGAGGGCGCTCGCGTAGAGGTGGGCCGACTCGACTGTCTTCCCGCTGGTGGTGAACTCCTCGCGGAAGAGGCCATCCGACGCACTTGTGTCGGACTCCTGAGCGAGACTGTCCGCAACCGTGATCCAGCCGTCGGCGATCTTTGCACCGTCGGCTTCAGCGAAGGCGGATGCGCTGGGATCTGCGGTGAGCTTCGCTTGGGTCTCGTCGAGCTTCTCGGCCGCATCGGGCACCGTCAGGGAGACATCGGTGTACTTGGCGCTCGTCCCGTTGTCGTTGTACAGGCCGACAAGACCCGCTCGCACCATCTGCCGGTTGCCCGGCAGCTCGAACTCGGCGAGCACTGCACCGTCGAGGCTGATCTTCCACGTCGACCCGGAGGGGAAGACCCCTCCGCCTCCGACGAGGCTCGCCGTGAGCGTGTGCTCGGCGGCGGGGTCGAAGCCGTCGAGTGCGACGTCGACATTCACGGGGTCGAAGCCACGGGGGCTTTCCGGATTCTCGGCCGCGCCGTTGTCGCGGGTGAAGTCTCGGATGCCCTGTGCGTTGCCCTCGTGCAGCTTCAGCCGGTACTGACCGTCGACCTCAGCCACGTTGAGCAGGATGAAGTCGTCGTCGACCCCGTTGAACGTGAGGCCGGCGGACCCCTGCAGGATCTGGAATCTCGTCGAGATATCGAACGTCGTTGCGAGCGAGCGATCGTCAGCGAGCGAGGGCTCGGCGCCTGGCTGGGTGATCCACTGGGCGCCGTTCCAACCTGTGCTCCCGTCGGTCGCCTTGAGGCCGGTTCGGAAGGACGACGTGGCGGTGGGCAGCGTCTCCCCGCGCTCATCCGTCACCTGCACGGCCCAGAAGTAGCTGGTCTTCGGCGACAGCGCGGGGCCAGCGTAGGCAACCGCTGAACTGGCGTTGGATTCGACGACGCCGGAATCCCAGACGTCACCCTCGCCGTTGGCGGCCTTCTCGGCCGAGGTCGCGACCACGAGGCGGTAGGCGGTCTGTGCGGCGCCGCGATGCGCCGCATCCATCTGCCAGCTGAAGCTCGGTGTGGAGTCGACCAGGATGGGGGACTCCTGGCGGTCGACTTGAAGAGCGACGGGAGTGGTGTCGGTCGGAGCGGCGATGGCGAGCTGCGCGCTCACGAAGGATCCTGCGAGGAGGCAGGTGCCGAGCGTCAGGGCTGTCGCGGCCTTGAATGATCGGCCTCTGCCGTGGGGGGTCTTCGATATCAAGTGCGATCTTCCGTTCTCTTCGTTGAGGTGCTTCATCGGGAGTGGAGGCACGCGGATGGAGCGTTCGTCGGTGAACGCAGCGATGTGTTGAAACGCTTCAACATCCGGGTGACACGAAATTATCAGTCGCCATGCCGTTACACAACGGGCAATCTGCAAAGCGCGCGAACGGCCTCGAGGTGGGCCGCAGACACGCCCACCGAGGCGGCGCGGAAGCTGGATCGCAGCTGCTCGACGGTGCCAGCGCCGATGACCGGAGAGACTGGAAACGCAGAGGCGAGGAGAACGGCGACCGACAACTCGGTCGCGGGTACGCCGTAGAGAGGCGCGAGCTCGTCGAGCAGCAGCGCGGTCGCCCTGTTGTGGTTGTCGTGGAAGAGCCGAACCGTCGCGTCAGCTGGACCGCGCCTCCAGCGCGAGAAATACCCCTTCGACTGCGACGAGTAGGGGCTGGCGGGAAGGCCCGACTGCTCGTGGAAGCGATGCATCGTCCCGTCCATCGCCACCATTCCGGTCGGGAGTGCCGTCTCGAGTGGGCGCGCGAGTCCCCAGCTGGGCTGATTGACCACGAATCCGGTCCACCCGCGAGCCGCCGCGACCACACGGCTCTCCCGAAGACGCGTGGTCGTCCAGTTCGAGGCGCCGTACGCACTGATGAGACCTGCTCGGGTGAACTCCTCCAACGGCGCCAGGAGCTCTTCGACGGGTATCGCGGTGCTGTCCCGGTGCAGGTACACCAACGGGATAGTCTCGAGCCCGAGGTTGTCGCGTGCCTCCTCGATGTCGAGGCGCAGCGACTCGGGGTCGAGGCGCGTCACCTCGGGGTCATCCAGTGAGGGGTGGCCGATCTTGGTCGTGGCGTTGACAACTGTGCGCATGCCCCTGGACGACAGCCACGCGCCGACCATGCGTTCGCTCGCACTCGGCGGGGCAGCAGGCTCCCAATTGCCATACACGTGCGCCGTGTCGATGGTCCGCCCGCCCTCCTCGACGAACGCGTCGAGGAGGGCGAACGAAGCATCCCGGTTCTGCTTCGTGCCGAAACCGAGCGTCCCGAGCACGAGCTGCGCTCTGGGGTCGCGTGCGACGGAGATCGTGCCGGACACGGTGTGCCAGCTCTCCCTATCGCACCCGCGTCTCGAGTGCGGGGGCCGCGACGCGGTGCTCGAACTTCGCGCCCGATACGAGCTCGAACGGCTCCTCTGTCCCGGGAAGTCGCACCTGCCCCGTGACGCCGGTCGGAAGCTGCAGCTCGTAGCTGACGCCCTCGTGGGTTCGCGTCCACGAGCCAGTGATCCTCCCGTACCTGGAATCGAAGGCGATCGTCGCGCTCGTGAGGTCGCCGCCGGGCTGTGGCGCCCAGACGACCCGCCGATAGCCAGGCTGCGCGGGAGCCAGCCCCCCGATGGTGCGGTGCATCCAGTCGGCCACGGATCCGAGGGCGTAGTGGTTGAAGCTGGTCATCTCACCCGGGTTGATGCTGCCGTCGGGGAGCATCGAGTCCCATCGTTCCCAGATCGTGGTGCCGCCCATGCGCACGGTGTAGAGCCAGGACGGGCACGAGTCCTCGAGGAGCAGTGCGTACGCCTCGTCGAGGTGCCCGGTTGCGGTGAGGGCGTCGCTGATGACGGGGGTTCCGGCGAAACCCGTCGCGATGCGGTGGCCCGCCTCTCGCACGAGCTGGGCCAGCCGTGCACCGGCAACCTGCTTCTCCGAGGCCGAGAGGAGATCGAAGCGGATGGCGAGTGCATATGCGGTCTGCGCGTCACTCGTGAGCATGCCGCCATCCACGACGTACTCGGTGCGGAATGCGTCGCGCGCCTGGGACGCGATCGTCGCGTACCTGCTCGCTTCCGAGGTTCGGCCGAGGGTGATGGCGATGTCGGCGAGACGCCTCGTCGTGTACGCGAAGTACGCAGAGGCGACAAGGTACTTGTCGGTCTGCCCGTCTGCCGGGTCATGAGGCGGAGCAGCAGGGTCCAGCCAGTCGCCGAGCTGATGTGCCGACTTCCAGAGTCGCGAGTCGCCCGACTGGAGGATCATCCGGTCGACCCAAGCTCGCCCGCTTTCGAACTGACGCGCGAGGATGCCGCGGTCGCCGAATCGCTCGTGCAGCACCAGGGGAGTGAGCACAGAGGCGTCGCCCCACACCGCGCCGGTCTCGATGGGGGTCCAGGTGGGCCCGCCCGGGACGACGGGCACGAACCACGGCACGGTGCCGTCGGGCAGCTGCTCGAGGGCGAGGTCCGCGAGCCAGCTCTCGAGGAATCCGGCGCAGTCGTAGAGGAAGGACGCGGTGGGCGCGAAGACCTGGATGTCGCCCGTCCAGCCGAGCCGCTCGTCGCGTTGCGGGCAATCCATGGGGATCGACAGGAAGTTGCCGCGCATGCCCCAGACGACGTTCTCGTGCAGCCGGTTCAGGTCATCGGATGAGGTGGTGAGCGTTCCCGTGCGCTCCATGTCGTTGTGCAGCACGCGCGCGATCACACCTCCGACGGGCAGGTCCGCAAGGCCGATGATGACCGCGTAGCGGAAGCCGTGGAAGGTGAACTTCGGCTCCCAGAGGCGTGGGCCGCGGCCATCCAGGGTGATGATGTCGTGGGCGTCAGCGAGGCGGAGCGGGCGGACGCCCAGCTCGCCGTGCTCGAGCACCTCGGCGTGACGCAGCTCGATGCGGTGTCCGGCCGGCCCGTCGACTTCGACGCGGAGTCGACCGACGAGGTTCTGCCCGAAGTCGACGAGGTGGGAGTCCTCTGCGGTTCGAGTGACCGAGACAGGCTCGATCTCCTGCGTGCATCGCACCGGCGGGAGCGACGGCGCGACGAGAGTGGCGGCGTCGCGAGAGCGGACTGCGACGGGGGTCCATCCGTCATCGGAGGCGCCGGGTGCGCTCCACCCGTCCTGTTCCTCGCGGGTGTCGTGCTTCTCGCCGTCGTAGAGGCCGGCGCTGGTCATCGGGCTGGGCGCCGCTACCCAATCGGCGTCGGTCGCGACGACGTGGCGGGACCCGTCGGTGTGCTCGATCTCGAGCTGAGCGATGAGGGACTGGTCGGTGCCGTAGAGGTCGTGGTAGCCGCCGTTGAAGCCGAGCCGGCCGCGGTACCAGCCGTCCCCGAGCCAGGCGCCGATGACATTCGCGCCTTGCTGGACGTGCTGGGTGACGTCGAAGGTCCAGTAGATGAGGCGGTCGTCGTACTTCGTCCAGCCTGGAGACAGCTCGTGGTCGCCCACGCGCTGCCCGTTGATCTCCGCTTCGTAGAGACCGTGCGCGGTGACGTACAGGCGGGCGCTTCGGACGGGCTTCGCGAGGTGGAACTCGCGGCGGACGAGGGATGGCCTCCGGTCGGTCCCGGCCTCCTCCTCCCAGGCTGCGCCGACGGGCCTCGCCTGCCAGTCGGCCTCCTCGAGGAGGCCGACCTCGACCGTTGTGGCGTCGCTCCAGGCGGACCACGCGCCGCCGCCGAGCACGCGGACACGGATGGCTGCTGACTCACGCGAGCGAAGCGGCTCGAACGGCCACGACACGAGAACCTGCTCGTGGTCACGACCACCTGACCGGCTGAGCTGCCCGCCGCGATCCACTTCGAGCTCCCAGGCATCTTGTGTCCACCCGGGAGCGGCGCTGATCTTCCAGCTGAGTCGAGGGGTGGGGGTGCCGATGCCGATGTTCTCGCGGAGGTGCTCGATCGTGGGGGGAGTGACGTGCACGGTGTTCCTGTTCGGAGTGTTGATGCTCATCCCTTGACCGCTCCGGCCGTGAGGCCCTTCTGGATGCGCTGATTGAGGATGAGGTAGACGATCAGGAGCGCGAACACGTTGATGCTGACGGCCGCGAAGAGCGGACCGTACTGCGTCGTGCCGAAGTTCCCGTTGAAGTTGAGGAGACCGAGCTGCAGCGTGCGGATGCTGCCGGAGTTCGCGAAGGTGAGCGCGATGAGCAGGTCGTTCCAGAAGAAGAAGAACTGCACGAGCCCGACGGTGAACAGGCCGTTCTTCATCATCGGGAGTCCGATGGAGAAGAACTGCCTGATGACGGATGCTCCGTCGATGGTCGCCGCTTCGAAGATCTCTCTGGGGATGGATTGGAAGTAGGTCGCCATCAGGAACACCGTCAGCGGGAGCCCGGTCGCGGTGTAGGTGATGATCAGCGTCCAGAGGGTGCCGGTGAGGCCGATCTGGAAATAGGCGCTGAAGAGCGGGAGCAGGATCATCTGGGTCGGCACCATGATGCCGGCGAGGAAGATGAGCAGCACGTTGCTGCGCCCCTTCCACACCATGATCTCCAGCGCGAACGCCGCGGCCGTACCGAGGAGGAGCATCAGGAAGAGCGAGGGCAGGACGGCGACGGCGCTGTTCAGGAACGTCTGGCCGAGGCCGGCCGTCTCCCACGCGACGCTGTAGTTGTCGAAGTTCCATTGCTCCGGCATCGCCCAGGTGGGTTCTTCGAGGAACTCGCGCTGCGTCTTGAAGGAGCCGAGGAGGAGCCAGAGCAGCGGGTAGCCGACGATGACGAGGAGGAAGGCGACGCCGATCCAGACCGGGATCCGGCCGAGCAGCCGGCGGACACGGGCCGGCGAGAAGCTGTTGGTCGTGGTCATGATGCGGCCTTCTGTCGGTTGCGGGCGGCCCCGCGGAAGACGACGAACGTCACGGCGAGGCACACCATCGTCAGGAGCATCGCGATCGTCGAGCCGTAGCCGTACTGGCCGTAGGTGAAGGACTGGTCGAACATCGCGATCGTCAGGGGGCTCGTGGTGCTGCCGGGCCCGCCGTTCGTGAGTGCGAGAACGCTGTCGAACACCTTGAGCGTTCCGTTGATCGAGAAGATCAGCGAGGAGATGAGGACGGGCAGCGAGAGCGGAAGCACGATGTGGCGGATGAGCTTCCACCCGCTGGCTCCGTCGAGTCTGGCGGATTCCATGACGTCTTCGGGGATGTCGATGAGCCCTGAGTAGAGGAGCACGCCGTAGAAGCCCATCGAGCGCCAGATGTCCATGATCGCGATCACGACGAAGGCGCTGCCGCCGTCGCCGAACCAGTCGAGCGGGACGCCACCGAATGAGGTGATGAAGGAGTTCACGACACCCTGCGTGGGGGCGACGGAGAAGAGCTGCTGGAAGAGCAAGGCCACGGCGACGGTCGGCATGACGACCGGGAAGAAGACGAGTGTCCGGATGAGGCCCGAGGCCCGCTTCAGCGCGAAGGCGTAGAGCAGTGCCAGGCCGTACCCGAAGAGCACCTGGCCGATGGTCACGACGACCGCGTACTTCAGGGTGAAGAGGAGGGCGGCGTGGACTTCGGAGTCGCCGAACAGTCGTACGAAGTTGTCGAAGCCCACGAAGGTGAAGCCGACGATCGCGTTCCCCTCGAAGAGGGTGTACCCGAGTGAGACGAGCACCGGCACGAGCATCACGACTGAGTAGACGAGGAGTGCGGGGCCGAGCAGGATGGCGATCGTGCGCTTGTCGCCGAGCACGTTTTTCATGTGTATCTCCGAATCCGGTGGAGGTGCGGGAGCGGACGCTCCCGCACCTCGCGGGGACTTAGCCCAGGTCTGCCTGGACCTGCGCCATGAAGTCCTCGGCGGTGATGCTGCCCGTGACGAGCTGGGCGGCATTGCGCTGGCTCGTGGTCGTCGCCTCAGGGGAGAAGAGCGCCTCGAACCAGAGCACGGTGGTCTCGGTCTCAGCGATCTGGTCCTGGACCAGCTGTGTCAGCGGCGGTACGTCGGCGACCTCTTCGGAGAGCGCGAAGCCGGAGACGCGGTTCTCCTGTGCGAGCGCGGTGCTGCCGTAGTTCTCGACGATGCAGCTGAGCCATGCTTTGGAGTTCTCTCCCGTGGCGTTCGCGTTCATCGTGAGTGGGAGGCCCACGTTCGCCGCCAGCTGGGAGCGGTCGCCTGCGCCGCCTTCGACGCCGGGGAAGGGCATGAACCCGACGTTCTCGACGCCGATCCGGTTCGCCTCTGGGTCGTTGAGGCCACTGAGGAACCAGCTGCCCATGTAGAACATCGCGGCGCTGCCGTTGAGGAACTGGTTCTCGGACGTCGCCATGTCGATCGATCCGACGCCCTGACCGAAGTAGCCGGCCGCGCCGAGGTCGGCGATCGCCTGCGCGGCTTCGACGTACTCGGGGTCGGTGAGCTTGGCCTCGCCGTCGGCGACCTTCTGCATCGCGTCGGGGCCGAGGGTGCGGAACAGGTAGCTCGAGATCAGGCGCGTGATCGGCCACCCCTGCTCTCCACTCGCGGAGAACGGCTGAATGCCGGCAGCGTCGAGCTTCTCCGAGGCCGCGGTGAGCTCGTCCCACGTCTGTGGCTCGGCGATGCCCTGCTCGTCGAAGATCGTCTTGTTGTACCAGATGCCCTCGACGTTGTACTCGAATGGGAGCACGGCGAAGCTGCCGTAGAGGTTCTCGATCGTGGAGACGGCTGCCGGCTCGATCTTGTCGAGCTGTCCGGATTCCGTCAGCAGCGCTTCGAAGTCGGCGATGTTGCCCGACTCCGCGAGTGTCTGCGTCAGGGCAGGTGCGTTGCCTGCTGAGAACAGCACGGGGAGGTCCCCCTGTCCCGCCTTGAGCTGGAGCTGCTGGTCGAGGTTCGTCTGGGGGACGGTCTCGACGCTCAGCGGCTGCGCGCCGGCCTCGGCTGAGCAGGTGTCCCCGGCTAGGGTTTCGAGGACGGCTGGAACCTCGGTGTTCTCCACGTTGATGAAGACGGAGAACTCATCGTCACTGACGGATGCGCCACCTCCACCAGAGCAGGCCGTGAGCGCGAGTACTGAGACTCCCGCGAGCGCGGTCAGGGTCAAGCGCGTTGGCGCGACCCGAGGGGTTCGCTTCATGAATCCTCCTTGATTGGGCGAGTCGACCTCGCGTGCTTGAAGCGCTTCAAAGACAACCACGAACCTGCACGATTCGCAAGCGAACGGATAACTTTCTTGTCGTATAGAGTTCTGATCCATGTCACCGACGACCAATGAGACCAGGGATCGACCGCGGCCAGTGATGACTGACGTCGCGCGTCTCGCCGGGGTGTCATTGGGGACCGTCTCCAACGTGCTCAACACCCCGAACCTCGTCGCGGCAGGAACGCGCGAACGAGTCGAGCGCGCCATCGAGGAGCTTGGCTTCGTCCGGAATCGGACGGCGAGGTCGCTCGCCATGGGGCGGGCTGACACGGTCGGTTTCGTCATCGTCGATCTCGCGAACTCGCTGTTCCTCGACATCGCCCGAGGGGCGGAGGAGGCCTTCGACACGAAGCACAAGCGACTCCTTCTGGCCAACAGTGACGTCGACCTCGCCAAGCAGACAGGGCACATCGAGCTCTTCGAGGAGACACAGGTGGCCGGCATCCTGTTGGCTCCACTCGACGCTCCGCTCGAAGCCGCGCAGCAGGCGCGGGGCAGGGGCATGCCGGTCGTGCAGGTCAACTGGCCGGGAAGCGGCGACGCCTGTGGGGTCGTGGCCGACGAAGAGCTTGGCGGTTACCTGGCGGCGAAGCACGTCATCGCGCTCGGGCGTCGCAGGCTCGTCTTCGCGGGTGGTCCGTTCTCGCTCTCCGCAGTCGCGGCACGTCGAAGAGGTGTGCTCCGGGCCTGCGAGGAGAGTCGAGGTGTCGAGATCGAGACCATCGAGACGCCACGCATCACCGTTCGTGGAGGGCATAGCCTCGGCGTGATGCTGGCCGAGCGCCCGCCACACGAGCGGCCGGATGCGCTCGTCTGCGCGTCCGATGCCCTGGCATTCGGGGCCATGCAACCGCTTCTGGCGGCAGGCGTCTCGGTGCCGGAGGATCTGGCAGTCGTCGGCTTCGATAACAACCGCATGTCGACCGACAGCCCGGTCCGCATCACGAGTGTCGGGCAGCCTGGCCTCGAGATGGGGAGGGTGGGCGCGGAGCTGCTCATGGAGGAGATCGCTCTCGGCGATCGGCACGAGCATCGCACGATCGTCCTGCCGCCCAGTCTGCACGAGCGCGCGAGCACGATCGGCGGCCGCGGCTGAGGGCTGCAGTATCCGTCGACAGGCTCGCATTGCCTTCGAGGCGACCTCAATCGTCGTGCCTCTCGTGTCAACGGGATCGCCCGGAGGGTCGTCAGCTGGGGCTGTGACGACCGTCCGGGCGATCTCGTTCGGACCGAGAGCGCTTACTCGCTCGTCACGCGTCCGCGGCGCTTCTTGATGAGGAACGCCGCTCCGGTGCCAGCGAGCACAGCCCCGAGGAGGGCGAGGAAGCCGGCGAGGCTGCCGTCGACGCCCGTCGTTGCGAGGTCGCCGTCCTGGCCGCCGGCGTCGGATCCGCCGTTCCCGGACCCGTTCCCGCCGCCGTCACCGCCGCCGTTCCCGGGGCTCGTGGTCGGCGCCGTGGTCCCGGTACCGTCCGTCGAGGTCGGCTGCGGTGTGGGATCAGTCGTGCCCGTCGGGTTCGGCTCCGCGATGCTCTCGACGGCGCTGTTCAGCGTGACCGGGCCGACGAGGCCGGCCGGGATGAGGCCGGACCCGCCGTGCACGCTGTTGTACGCCTGGTACTTCACGTTGGCGACCGGGTCGCTGTTGTACAGCTCCTTGAGGCCCTCGCGGCGGTTGCTCTGCACGGGCTGCACGTCGATCTCGATGACATTGGAGCCGTTCACGAGCGCCGGCGCGATGTCGACCTCGTACGGTGCGGCGTACAACTGCGTCACGAGCTCGTGCTCGGTGCCGGGATTCACGCGAACCGTCGCCGCGTTGTTCACGGTGCCGAGGTTCAGCACCGCACCGCCCTCGAGGAGGTCGGCCGCATCCGGGATCTCGACCGTGGTTCGGTACGTTCCCGAGT
This sequence comes from Pseudoclavibacter sp. RFBI5, assembly GCF_002931395.1. Lineage (NCBI taxonomy): Bacteria > Bacillati > Actinomycetota > Actinomycetes > Micrococcales > Microbacteriaceae > Pseudoclavibacter > Pseudoclavibacter sp. RFBI5. Next base: position 36,500 of record NZ_PSYA01000017.1, read on the forward strand.
CGGTGACGTACCGCAGCTCGTTGCCCAGGAACCCGTCGGCGCTCCAGTCGCCGAGGACCTCGCCCGTGTACTCGGACGTGCTCGCCTCACCTGGGGCGTTCGTGCCGATGTTGTCGGCCGAGACCTCGAGTGAGAAGGCACCGAGCTGGTGGCCGACACCGCGCTCGGTCGTGTCGATCGACGAGGGGGTCCCGTCGGAGACGGCGGAATCTGCGATGCCGGTGCCGGCTGGCTCGCAGAGCAGGACAACCGCTCCGCTCGCGTCGAGCGTCGCCGAGACGACGTTGCCGTCGACCTCCGCGTCGAAGATCTCGCCCGTCTCGGGGTCGAGCCACCAGCAGGAGTCGAGGCCGTCGGCGACCGTCAGGCTGACACCCGTTGCCGCCTCCGCGGAGGTGTTGCGCACGTACGCGAGCTCGCCTCCGGTCGGGAGTGTGCGGCGCCCGAAGCGGAGGTCCGCGTTCTCCTCGTAGGAGATGGGCGCGTCGACCGAGGCCGCGAGCGTCGCGGGGACGGCGGCTGCCTCGACGGCACCGCCCATGGCAGCGGCGATGTCGGACACCTGCGCATCCAGTGCCGCGTACTCGCCGCCCGCGTAGCCGGGCTGCGCGGCAGGAGCTGAATCGACGAAGACGATCGGGGCGCCCGCATCCTTGAGCTTCTGCAGCGCCTGCATCGTCTCGAGGGGCACGGTGCCGCTCTCGACGAGCATGGCGTCGAAGGATGCGTTGCCGCCGTTCGCGACGAGCCGCGAGCCGTCCCAGCTCAGACCCGTCTGGATGGTGTCGTCGTTGATGGCATCCCACGCCCAGCCGTTGGCCTGGGCCGTGGTGACGGACGCGAGCGGCGTGGAGCCGCCGCCGAAGCCGCCGCCGCTCGCCAGCGCCCCGAAGAGCGGCATGTAGATCGCCACGTCGCTGCTGTTCGTACCCGACTGCATGACGTAGTTGGCGCGCGACGCGTAGTCGTTCATCGACGCGTAGTAGTCGGCGATGCCGGCCGTGTCGGCCATCTCGACGCCGATCGTGGGCCAGGCGCGCCAGCCCTCCTCGGCGAAGAGGTTGTCGTCGGACGTGAAGGCGGGGTCGTCGTTGCCGCTGTAGGTGGCGCTCAGCCCGTGGTAGAAGAAGTTGTTCACACCGCTCGTGGCCATGAGGTCGTAGCCCTGCTTCATGAACTCCGGCGTGATCTGGAACGGTACCGAGCCCAGCGTGAAGACCTCCGAGGTGACGAGGTTCTTGCCGTAGAGGTGCGCTCCGGATGCGACGCGCTTCAGCTGGTATTCGTCGAGGCCCTCGGTCTCGGGGATGTCGACGTACTGCGATGACTTCAGGGTGTCGATGGGCGGGTTGTAGGCCTGCTGGCGGTAGTCGATGCCGTACTCGCCGAGGGTGCTCGAGAACGCCTCGAGGCCCTGCAGGAACGAGTCGTTGAGGAGCACGCCGTAGTCGTGCACGATGCGCTGCGATTCCTCTTCGCTGAGGTTGCTGGCGAGCAGCGGCACTCCGCTGCCGCCGCCGAAGCGACTGACCTCCGGTGTCTGCAGTCCGAGTGCTGCGTACTCCGGCTTGACCGTGGGGGTTCCGTCGATGAGGAACGAGTCCTGGTAGACGGAGTAGAGGGAGGGGAGGTAGGGCGTGATGTCGTAGCCGAGCAGCTCCTGCGACTCCGCCGCGGCCTGGATGAGGTCGTTGTAGTGGCGGTCGGTGTAGAACTCGTAGCTGTCGTTGAAGGCGGCGCGGATGTCGCGCGACTCGACGATGTCGTTCAGCGCGGCTTCGCCGAGCCATCCGTTGACGAGCTTCGTGATCGCGACCGGGTTGAGGTGGTCGACGACGTAGTTGCGCTTGTCGGTCGTCGTGTTCTCGATGATCGAGTTGAAGCCGTACGCGCCCGTCGTGGCGCTGTAGAGCGCGACGATCTCGTAGTCGCCCGCCGCGAGGGTCGAGGTGTCGACACCGAAGGTCGTCTGGCCGTCGCTCGGGTAGGACAGCTGCGCTGCATCGAGGTCGAGCACCGACTGCTGCTCGTAGGTCTTGACCGAGCTGAAGTCGGAGGTGAGGGTCTGGTTGGCCGTCGTCAGGTCGGCGCCCTGGCCCGTGATCGGGGCGAGCATGACGGAGTTCAGGTGCGCGTTCTCCGGTTTCCACTCGCCGAAGTCGAAGCCGAACTTCTCCGAGGCGAAGAACGGGCTGACCTCTGCCTTGGGGATGCCGAGCGAGAGCTTGCCCGTGCCGGTCGGCACCGGGACGTCGCCGGACACGAGGGTGAGCGCGCCAGCCGCATTCACCCGGACGGTGGCCCGGCCCAGCGCCATCGTGTTCTGGCTGTCCTCGAGGTTGATGGAGTCGTCGCTCGCAAGGTAGCCGCTGCCGATGTTGAGGTCGACGGTGATGCCGAGCTCGTTGGCGCGGGCGATGACCGCGTCGAGCTTCGCGAAGTACTCGGGTGACTCGTAGCCGAGCACGGCCTCCGTGTCGTAGCCGGGGGCGGCGTCGTAGATCGAGCCGCCGTTGCCGCCGTTGCCCGCGATGCCCTCCTCGGTCAGGAACCCCTTCGAGAAGGCCACGATCTCGACGGCGCCGAAGCCGTTCTCGTGCAGGTAGTCGACCTGCGCGAGCAGGTCCTCCTGGCTGGCCGCGTTGCCGGGCCACCACCAGCGCACGCCTGGTCGGAAGTCGACGCCTGGTTCTGCGAACTCGGTGGGGTCGATGGCGCTGGTCGTGGTGGCGTGCTCGTCGCCGACGGCTGGGCCGGCTACGGCGAGCGTGCAGGCGACGGTGAGCGCTGCGCCGAGCGCAACGGCTCGTCGCCCTCGTCTTCGTGGATCGTTCATCTTGTGACCTCTCTGGCATCTTTGCCAACGACGGGGTGTGAACTGCCGCGCCAGCTCGTGGGGTCCGAGGGCGCGAGTGGGACCGAATTCGGGGAGTTGAATCGATTCAGTCGCGAACCTAACACGTGTTAGACAATCTCGGCAAGGGAGAATGGTCGCCATGTCCCCAGGAGCAGCCGCCGATCCCGTCCCGCGGTTCTCGCAGAGGGACGTCACTCCGCATCCGAGGCGCGACCAGATTCTGGATGCGGCCACGCGGGTCTTCACGGTCAAGGGTTTCAACGCGGCGTCGATCCGCGAGATCGCCGTCGAGGCTGGCATGTCCCACACAGGAGTGCTCCACCACTTCCCCGACAAGGCGGTGCTGCTCGAGACGCTCCTCGAGCGTCGTGGCCAGCGCGCCGCCGCGGAGGTCGGCCTCGACTTCTCCACCGGGCTCTCCTACCTGCGCGGACTCCTGGCGCTCGCGGAACGCGACGTTGCGAAGCCGGACGGGGTCCTGATGTTCAGCATCGTGTCCGCGGAGGCGTTGGCCCCGACGCATCCAGCACACGCCTCGATCGCGCGGTGGTACGAGTTCCTGCGGTCGACGGCGTTCGACGCGCTCACGGATCTGCAGGAGAAGGGGCTCTACGCTCGCGCTGGCGTTCCCGTCGAGCTCGCGGCCGTCCAGATCGCCGGTCTCAGGGCCGGGCTGACGCAGCAGTGGCTCCTGGCGCCCGAAGTGGATGCGGCGGCAGCGTTCCGCGTGCAGCTGCAGTCGTACGTGAGCGAGCCGCTGTAAGGCAGGAACCGCGCCAAGAATCGTCGGGCTCGTGCAACGAAAGCGGCCCCTGCATCCACACGATCGTGGAAGCAGGGGCCGCATTCTGAGCCGAACTACTCGCTCGTCACGCGTCCGCGGCGCTTCCTGATGAGGAACGCGGCTCCGGTGCCGGCGAGCACGACCCCGAGGAGCGCGAGGAGGCCCGCGAGGCTGCCGTCGACGCCCGTCGTGGCGAGGTCGCCGTCCTGGCCACCAGCATCCGAGTCGCCGTTGCTCGAACCGTTGCCACCGTTGCCCGGTGCCGAGGTCGGCGCCGTGGTCCCGGTGCCGTCAGTCGACGTCGGCTGCGGCTCGCCGGTCGGCTGCGGGGTGGCCGTCGCCGTCGGTGCCTCGAACGCGACCGTGTCGCGGTACGGCGTCAACGTGACCGGGCCCATGAGGCCGGTCCGCTGCTGCTCCGCGGTCTGGTAGTTCGAGTCGCCGGTCGCTTTGACGGCATTGAACATCGTCGTGGCAACCCGAACCTCGATGCGGTTCTCGCCCGGCTCCAGGTGGTGGCCGAGGTCGATGCGTGCTCGGTCGGCCTGGTTCACGACGACCTGCACGCCGTTCACCCAGACCTGGGCCGTATCGAGCACGTCACCGAGGCTGAGGTAGGCGCCATCCGATTCCGCCCAGGCCTCCGGAAGCGTGACCGTCGTCGAGTACGTGCCGAGCCCGGATGCGTTGCTCAGGTCGACCTCGCCGGTCACCTCTCGCCACGACGGCAGCTTCCCGTCGGCGTCTGCCGTGATGTCGATGGCTGGCTGGTCGACCTTCTCGGTCTTGGATGCGGTCATTCCCGTCGCATCGGGCGCCGGGCCCCACGTCTGGGCGGCGAGCGACCAGGTGCTCAGGCCCTGCGGAGCCGCCAGGCCGGTCACGTCGGTCGTCGTCGACGAGCCGTCGCTGAACTCCGTCCCGAACGTGCCATCGCCGGTCGCGCGCACCGAGATGCTGCCGTCGGCTGCCGGTGCCAGCACATCAGCATCGCTGGACACCGCGTGCACGGCGGATCCGTCGTCGTCGACGAGGGCGAAGATCGCCGTGTCGTGAGCGGCGACGTCGACGGAGACCGTGACGCTGTCACCATCCTGCGTGAACTCGCCGACCGGCGTCACCTCTCCAGACCAGGGGTCGAGCTGGTAGGGGCGGCCGGTGCCCGCGAGGGTCAGCGACTGCTGGACAGCCTCACCGGACCGGTTGTACACGAAGTCGTACGTGACGCCTTCCGCCGCGCGACGGACGAAGCCGAGTGCTGAGCCCTGGTCGCTCGGGGACACGGCGGGCGCGATCGAGTCGCCGCTGAGGGCAGAGGGCAACTCCGCCTCGGTGCCGAGCTGCGTGACGCTCGGCTGCGCGAGGAGCTCCGAGACGACCGTCGCCAGCTCCTCAGCTCCCGGCTCAGCGCCCGTCAGCTCGCTCGGCGCCTGGCCGACGACATACACGCGGAGCCCCTGCTTCGCGAGGTCACGCAGTGAGCGTGCCCCGTCGAGGGAGATCGTGCGCTGCTCGTTGAGGACAACCGCCTTGTAGCCGGAACGGTCGCCGAACAGGCCGCCGTCCGCATCCGGTGCCAGTCCTTCTTCCGCGAGGAACTGGGGCGCGAAGTAGTCGTAGGTGTACCCGGCCGATGAGGTCGCGGAGTCGGTGCCGAGCATGTGCTGCTCTGCCTGCTGTCCGCTCACCGACGAGCCCTTGAGGCCCAGGTCCTCGTAGTAAACGCCGAGGTCGAGCTTCGCCTGGCCTTCACGCAGCACGTACTGCGTGCGGGCGAGGGCGTCGTTGACTCCCGTCATGTCCTCCCAGTTGGCCTGGCGGGGTCCGAAGACATCGTTCACGTTGAGCGCGCCGAAGATATCCCACGGCTGGTAGCCGGGCCAGGTGCCGCCATCGCGGCCCGCTGTGCCCACACCTGCAGGTGCATCCGGGTAGGCGAAGCCGTGCCAGACCAGCTGATTCACACCACCCGCGTAGCTCTTGTAGACGCTGTCGAGGAGACCCTGCGAGTACTTGCCGCCGAGCACCGAGCCCTCGCCGCTGTCGGAGAACTGACCACCGATGTTCGGGCCGGCCATGCCGGAGCGGTAGCCGCCGAAGAACACGGCGCAGCACTCGACCGAGACGGTGTCCTTGCCGGCGAGGTGGGCGCCGCCGCTGACGACGCGGTAGTTCTGCTCGGCGCCGAGCGGGTTCGGGCTGCCGAAGTTCAGCGACTCGCCCTCGGGGATGCCTGATGCGGAGGACGCGTGCGACGTGGAGGTGGGCAGGCCGTACGCCTGGACTCGGAAGTCGAGGCCATGCGTCTGGGCCCAGGACTGCATGGGGGTCACGTACTCGTCGACGAACAGGTCGCTGACGGTCTCGCGGTAGTCCTCGCGGGCCTTCTCGCCGACCTCTCCGATCTCGAATGCTGCCTCATGCGAGCCCTGGATGCCGATACCTGCGAGTGCGGGCAGCACCTCCGTGGCGTCGTAGCCGCGTCGCTCTTCGAACTGGTCGAGGAAGCTCCAGGTCCACTTCTGCGACTCGCCGAGCTCGAGGGAGTCCTCGAAGATGGCGCCGCCTCCGACCTTGTCGAGGTTCGCCTTCACGGCGTCGGTGAGGATGTTCTCGTCCCAGAAGTCGGCCTGGATGTCGACGCCGCCCCTGCCGAGGTGATCCACCACGTAGTTGGGCTGTGTCGCCGTGTAGCCTCCGCGCTGTCCGACCAGACCGGATGCGGTCTGCTGGAAGTCGATGATCACCCAGCGTGCGCCGTCGGCTGGGAACGTGTAGTCGAGCTGGCCATCGACGACCTTGTCGGTCACGTTGACGATCGATCCCGGCACGAGTGCGGCGGGCCCTTCGCTGCCGGGGGCGCATTCGGCTTCGCACTGTGCGATCACGGTGCGGAGGCGCGTGGTCTCTGCGACGTTCACGAGGGGCGCGTCGACAGCGTGATCGCCGGAGATCGGCGTCACGGTGAGTGTTCCGGTTGCGCCGAGGCGGTCGCCGTCGGCAGTGACGGTGACGGTTTCGGACGTTCCCTCTGCCCCGAGCGTCACGACGTCGCCGATCGCGAAGCCACCGAGACTCGCGACGGTCAGGGCCGTCTGGCCTGCGGTCGCTCCCTCGGCGAGCTTCGTCGCGACCGAGGGTGGTGCTGTCAGGGGCGAGGGGAGGGCGCCGGTGACGGTCTCGCCTGCTGCGTGAGCTGACCAGCCGAAGATGAGCTGCTGCTCTGCCTCCGGCTGGTTGAAGCTGTTCAGCGTCGGCACGGTCGGCGGGTAGTGCGGCCCGAGGTTCTGGTCGACGATGAGGCCCAGCTCGGCGGCCTTCTCGGTGATGACCTCCATCTTGTGTGCCCACGCGGGGGTGCCCCAGCCGTACTCGGCCAGGAACGCGTTGCTCTGGTTGCCTTCGCCGGCGACGATGAAGGGAGCGACCTCGACACCGCCGGCGCCGGAGGCGGCGATCTGGTCGAGCTGCTCGCGCAGCACGCTGTCCTCCGTGTAGGCCAATGGCATCCACCACCGGAACATCGGGCGAACGGCTGAGGGCGGGTCAGCGAAGGCGGCGGTGTCGATGACGGGGACCGCGGCCGTGGGAGGCGTCGGGTCGGCCGTTGCGGGAGTGGCGAGCAGTGGGCTGAGGAGGACGGACAGGCTCGCTGCCGTGGCGATGGCGACGGTGCGCCGCCTTCGACCTCGTCTTGGTTGGGTCACGGAGTGTTCCTCTCCCTGCGCTCGGCAGGATTCGAGTGGTTCGATCGGAAGGTGAAACGATTCACAACTAGGCCGGAAGAACCCCGCTCCCTCGACTGCTCGAGGAAGCGGGGGTGACGGACTCAGGCTTGGATGACGGCTCCGCCGTCGGCGTTGAAGTTCTGGCCGGTGATCCAGCGGCTGTCGTCGCTGGCGAGGAAGATCAGGACCGGGGCGATGTCCGTCGCTGGGTCGCCGAACCTGCCAAGCGGGTTCACCGACATCTGCTGCTTCACGAACTCCGAGTACTCGGGCGCGAGGCCGTGCAGGATCGTGTCAGTGAGTGCAACCGGCGCGAGCGTGTTCACGCGGATGCCACTCGCCCCGAGCTCTCGGGCAGCCACCATGGAGAGGCCTCGGATCGCCGCCTTGTCGGGAATGTAGGACGCGTAGCCCTCCATCCCGGTCTCGTACACGCCGGAGACCAGATTGATGATGGAAGCTGTCCCCTCCGTCCTGGACATGTGCGGATGGCAGAGCTGCATGAGGCGCCACACGGCGACCACGCCGACCTCGAACGCGGTGCGAAGCGACGACACGTCCTGCTCCAGGAACGGCGTGAGCTCAGCTTCGAAGTTGGCGTTGTTGACCAGCACGTCGATGCGGCCGAAGCGCTCGACGGTTCGCGCGACATAGCGCTCGAGGTGCTCCACGTCGGTCACGTCGCAGACCACGCCGAGAACCTCTGCCCCTTCGGCTTCGCAGAGCGCCACGGTCTCGCGCAGTGCGGTCTCGCTCCGTGCTGAGATCGAGAGCTTCGCTCCGGCCTTCGCCAGCTCGATCGCGTTCTGCTTGCCGAGCCCCTTGCTGACGCCCGTCATCATGACGACCCTGCCGTGCAGGCGCCCCTGGTGCTGCGCCGACATCAGATCGTCTCCCCGGCGTCGGCGAGGAGCGTGCTGCCGGTCATGATCATCGACAGATCACTGGCGGCGAACAGCACGACGCGCGCGATGTCATCCGGAGTGCCGGTGCGGCCGATCAAGCTGTGGTTCATGACGTCGAGCTCCGGCAGTTCCACGCCGGCGGCCTTCGCGGCTTCCATGCCGGCGGCGGCAGCGGCGATATTGCCCTCGGTCGGCACGTAGCTCGGGGCGACCCCGAGGACGCGGATCCCCATGGGAGCGAGATCGAGCGCGAGCGACTTCGTGAGTCCGCGTGCCGCGTGCTTCGAACTTGCGTAGGCGGCCATGCCGGGGAATCCGACCGTGAACCCCGCTGTCGAGATGACGTTGACGATCACGCCGCCGGAGGTGTTCCCGCTCATGTGCTTCGCCGCCTCGCGGGAGCCGAGGAAGGTGCCACGGGCGTTCACCGCGAAGACCTGGTCCCACATCTCGACCGGCATGTCGAGGACGGGGGCGTTCGGGAAGATGCCCGCGTTGTTGACCCAGATATCGATTCCGCCGAGCTCAGCGGCGGCGCGGGCGGCTGCGGCGGAGATGGAGTCGGCGACGCTCACGTCTGCGGCGGCGCCCATGGCGCGGGTGCCGTGCTTGGCGGCGATCTCGTCAGCTGCGGCTGTCGCGCGAGTCGCGTCGAGGTCGACGATGAGCAGATCTGCACCGGCTTCGGCGAGTCGTTCGCAGATGGCCCGCCCCAGGCCCTGGGTGCCTCCGGTCACGACGGCGCGCCGTCCTCTGAGCGAGACGAGGTCCGAGATCGGGGCGTTCGAGACGTCGGGGAGCGGATGCGGCATGAGACCTCCACGTTGAGTTCAGGCGAGTATTGGCAGAGTATGTCAATACTCCGAACCCGGCAAGGAGCAACAATGTGGACATGAGTGAGACACGTCGGCCCGGGCGACCCGCGTCTGCAGATCCGCGCCAGCTCCGCGTGCAGATGCTGGAGATCATCCTCCGCGAGGGGTATGAGCATGTCACCATGGCGCAGCTCGCCGCCGAGGCGGGCATCAGCCTGCGCACCCTGCATCGGTACTTTCCGGCCAAGGGCGACATCGTCTGGTTGGGTGCCGAGGGTGGGCACGAAGCGCTCAGGCGTGAGCTCGACGCGGTCGACCAGGGGCTGGCGCCCCTCCAGGCGATCGCCGTCGCTGTCGGCAGGGTCTTCGACCTCGAGGTCGAGGAGGAGCCGACCGCGCGCCTCCGGCTCCGCGCCATCGCCGCGATGCCTCCAGAGCTGTCGTCGCGCCCGGATGCCTATCTCGGCTGGCGGCAAGAGGTCGCCGTGTTCCTGGCGCGCAGGGCCGGACTGCATCCGGACGGCCTTGTTGCGCGTGCCGCGAGTGCCGCCGTGCAGGCCGCCATGGCCGAGGCGCTCTCCTGGTGGGCGACCGAGGCGGGCGCAGATGAGGCTGCCCACACTGCCGTCGCGCGAGCCTTCCAGGGGTTGGAGGGGCTGTTGGGGTCAGCTTCCGAGGAGCGCGACACGCCCTCCGATAACAACTCTGCATCCCCCGCTTGACGTTTTCTGCGAGCGTCGCGTAGTGTCGCATCCAGTCGCTTGAAACGATTCACAAAGTCCTTGAAACAGCAGGCAGGCTCACGCCGCTCACCACCGAGCACCCCTCAACACCCCCGCAATACTCAACGAAGAGAACGGAGCCACCGTGACGAGTTCGCAAGTCGTACTCGAGCTGCGCGATGTGCAGAAGTCATTCGGATCCGTCGTCGCACTCCGATCCGGCACGATCGCCGTCGAGTCCGGTTCCATCCACGCACTCGTGGGTGAGAACGGCGCCGGCAAGTCCACGCTCGTCAAGATCGTCGCTGGCCTCTACCAGCGCGACGCCGGCACCTTCCAGCTCGGCGGCGAAGACGTCAACTTCACATCCACGGCCCAGTCGAAGGCCGCGGGCGTCGCGGTCATCTACCAGGAGCCGACGCTCTTCCCCGACCTCTCGGTCACCGAGAACATCTTCATGGGCCGCCAGCCCACGAACCGCTTCGGCCGCATCAACCGCTCGGCGATGCGCGACGAGGCGAAGGCGCTGTTCGCCAGACTCGGCGTGAACATCGACCCCGACCGCCCCGCCGAAGGCCTCTCCATCGCCGACCAGCAGGTCATCGAGATCGCCAAGGCAGTCTCGCTCAACGCGCGGGTGCTCATCATGGACGAGCCGACCGCAGCCCTCTCCGGCGTCGAGGTCGACCGGCTCTTCGCCATCGCCCGCAGCCTCCGCGACGAGGGCCGAGGGCTCATGTTCATCTCCCACCGCTTCGACGAGGTCTTCGCCCTCTGCGACAAGGTCACCGTCATGCGCGACGGCAGCTACATCGCGACGAACCTCATCAGCGAGACGACCGTGGATGCGCTCGTGCAGCAGATGGTCGGCCGCGAGGTCACCGAGCTGTTCCCGAAGCAGGAAGCCGTCATCGGCGAGCCAGTGCTCGTCGTCGAGGACCTCGAGAGCCCCGGCGTCTTCCACGACATCAACTTCACCGTCCGCTCCGGCGAGATCGTCGGCCTCGCCGGCCTCGTCGGCGCAGGCCGCAGCGAGGTCGCCCGCGCCGTGTTCGGGGTCGACAAGTACAAGTCGGGTCGCGTCAGCGTCGAGGGCAAGGTCGTCAAGCCGGGCTCGCCCGTCGCCGCCATGCAGGCCGGCCTCGCGCTCATCCCAGAAGACCGCCGCAAGCAGGGCCTCGTCGTCGACTCCGGAGTCGGCGAGAACATCACGAGCGTCATCCTGAACCAGCTCACGAAGCTCGGCGTCATCAGCGGCCGCAAGCAGCACGACGACGCCCGCACCTGGGCGACCAAGCTCGAAGTGAAGGCGCAGGCGCTCGACACGATCGCCGGCACCCTCTCGGGCGGCAACCAGCAGAAGGTCGTCATCGCCAAGTGGCTCGCGACGAACCCCAAGCTCCTCATCATCGATGAGCCGACACGAGGAATCGACGTCGGCACCAAGTCAGAAGTGCACCGCCTGCTCTCCGAGCTCGCGGGCACCGGAATGGGAATCCTCATGATCTCCTCGGAGCTCCCAGAGGTCCTCGGCATGGCAGACCGCGTGCTCGTCATGCACGAAGGCCGCATCGCCCAGGAAATCGACCGCAGCCAGGCGACCAGCGAAAGCGTCATGCGCGCCGCGACCGGCGCAGTGACGGTGGTGCTCTGATGACCACGACCACCACCCAGGGGCCGCACCCCACCGCCGGCGCGCCCATGCCGCCCAAGAAGGCCATCCGCTTCGGCAACTTCGGCAAGGCCCGCGAGCTCGGCATCCTCCTCGCCCTCGCGGTCGTCCTCATCGTCGCGACCATCGCCAACCCGAACTTCCTCTTCAGCCCCGACGGCTGGAGAGACCTGTTCCTCACGCCGTCCATCCTGCTGCTCGTCGCAGTCGGCCAGGCGATCGTGCTCATCACCCGCAACGTCGACCTGTCGGTCGGCTCCGTGATCGGCCTCACCGCCTTCCTCACGGGCCGCCTGTTCATCGACTACCCGGGCATCCCGATCCCCGTCGTCGTCGTCGCGGCAGTGCTGTTCGGCGCGATCCTCGGCTTCGTCAACGGCGCACTCGTCGCCTACGTGCGAGTGCCGGCCATGGTGATCACGCTGGGCACGCTCTACGCCTACCGCGGCATCAACGTCATGTGGGCCGGCTCGAGCCGCATCAACGCAAGCGACATGCCCCGCGACTTCCTCGCACTCGGCACGGGTCAGATCCTGACCATCCCGATCCTCACGATCATCGCCGTCATCGTGCTCGCCATCGCCGCCTGGGTCATGAAGAACACGCGAGCGGGCCGCGAGTTCTACGCCATCGGCTCAGACCCGGACGCCGCGAAGCTCTACGGCCTCCCCGACGTGCGCCGCGTGCTCACCGCGTTCGTGCTCTCGGGCGCACTCGCCGGCCTCGCCGGTGTCTTCTACGCCGCCCGCTACGGCACGGTCAGCTCGCAGGCCGGTGCCGGTTGGGAACTGGATGCGGTGGGCGCTGCCGTCATCGGAGGCGTCGCCATCACCGGCGGCGTCGGAACCCTGTGGGGCGCCGCCATCGGCGCGATGCTCCTCATGACCATCAACCGAGTACTCCCGCTCGTCGGTATCCCGGACTTCTGGCAGCGCGCCGTCGTCGGTGTGCTCATCCTCGCCGCGATCGTGCTCGACCGCGTCCTCGCCATCCGCCAATCCCGCAAGCTCGTCGAAGCGAGGGAGGAATCATGACCGCTCTCACGACCCCAACGTCGTCCGCTGCAACGCAGCGCACCATCGAGAACTACTCGCAGCCAGCCTGGCGTCGGATGCTGTTCACCCGCGAGATGGCGATCGTCGCCCTCCTCGTCGTGGTGTGCGTCGTCTCGATGTCCGCGGTCAAGGGCTTCTCGCAGCCCATCACCATCACGTACCTGCTCATGGACGTCGCCGCGGTGCTCATCATCGCCCTGCCGATGACGCTCATCATGATCACGGGCGAGATCGACCTGTCGGTCGGCTCCATGGTCGGCCTCTCGAGCGTCACCACGGGTGCCCTCTACCAGGCTGGTGTGCCGTTCGAAATCGCCGCCCTCGCCGCCCTCATCGTCGGCGTCGTCGGCGGAGCCTTCAACGGCTTCCTCGTCACGAAGGTCGGCCTGCCGTCGCTCGCCGTCACGATCGGTACCCTCGCCCTCTTCCGCGGCATCGCGGTCGGCGTGCTCGGCACCGCCGCGGTCACCTCGTTCCCCGAGTTCTGGACGGACATCGCGAAGGCCAAGATCGTGGGCACGCCCATCCCGGCCATCATGATCCCGTTCCTCATCCTGCTCGCGATCTTCATCATCGTGCTCCACTACACGCCCTTCGGCCGCGGCGTCTACGCCATCGGCCTCTCGAAGGAAGCCGCCCACTTCTCGGGAGTGCCCGTCGGTCGCACGAAGTTCGTCCTCTTCGTGCTCGCAGGCGGCCTCGCCGCCCTCGCCGGCATCTACTTCACGCTGCGCTACGGCTCAGCGCGAGGCGACAACGCGACCGGCCTCGAACTGCAGGTCATCGCAGCCGTCGTCCTCGGTGGCGTGTCCGTCTTCGGCGGACGCGGCAAGCTCTACGGAGTCGTCGCGGCAGTCCTCCTCATCGGCGTCCTCGCTAGCGCCCTGCGCCTCGCGAACGTCACCTCCGACGTCATCAACATCATCACCGGAGTGCTCCTCGTGGCCTCCGTCGTCGGAGCAAGCCTCCTGCCCAGGATCCGCCGCAAGCGGCCCAGGGCAGAGAAACCGCTGGTCGGCACGACCAGCGGGACAGTTCCCAAGGGCTGATCGCCTCCCAAGAACTGCAGCCCCACCTCGAACCCAACACGCAACACCCCAACCGTCGCCCGGAACACCGAGCGGCTCAGTACCCGAAGGGAACCCCCATGAAGCTCGCAACGAAGCGGCTGAGCGCAGCAGGCGCACTCGCAGTAAGCGCTGCACTCGTGCTCACTGGATGCACCACCGGCGGCGACGACACCGCCGCAGGCGGCGGAGACACCGGCAACCTCACCGTCACCTTCCTCCCGAAGAACCTCGGAAACCCGTACTTCGAGGCGTCCTCCGTCGGCGGACAGGCAGCCGCCACCGAGTTCGGCGGCACGTTCGCCGAGGTCGGCCCGTCGGAAGCCACCCCCGACGCGCAGGTCAGCTACATCAACACGCTCACGCAGCAGGCCGTCGGCGGCATCGTCATCTCCGCCAACGACCCCGAAGCGATCTGCGACGCCCTCAACGAGGCACGCGAAGCCGGCACGAAGGTCGTCACCTTCGACTCCGACACGAACCCCGAGTGCCGCGACCTGTTCGTGAACCAGGCAGACGCTGACGGCATCGCGAAGGCGCAGATCGACCTCATCGCCGAGCAGATCGGCGGATCTGGCGAGATCGCCATCCTCTCCGCCGCGGCCAACGCCACGAACCAGAACGCCTGGATCGAGAAGATGGAAGCGTACGTCGGCACCGAGTACCCCGACATCACCATCGTCGAGACCGTCTACGGCGACGACGACGACCAGACCTCGTTCGACAAGACCGCCGCGCTCCTCCAGACGCACCCGAACCTCAAGGGCATCGTCTCGCCCACGACGGTCGGCATCGCGGCTGCGGCACGCTACATCCAGACCTCTGACTTCAAGGGCAAGGTCGCGGTGACCGGTCTCGGCACGCCGAACCAGATGCGCGAGTTCGTCGAGGACGGCACCGTCACCTCGTTCGCGCTCTGGAACCCGGAAGACCTCGGCTACCTGTCGGCGTTCGCCGCCCAGGCGCTCATCGCCGGTGACATCACCGGCGCCGAGGGCGACACCTTCGAAGCCGGCAAGCTCGGCGAGTACACGGTCGGCGCCGACGGCGTCGTCCTCCTCGGCGACCCCTTCGTCTTCGACAAGGCCAACATCGGCGACTTCAGCTTCTAGGAGCTGAAGAGCTTTTCGAAGCAGGATGCGGGGGGCCAGTCGCCCCGCTGAGCTGAACTGCGGACGCCGCGCCGGGACCATCTCCCGGCGCGGCGTTCGCGCATCCCGGCCCAAGTCCCGGCGCGCGTCGTGGCCGCGGCCACGTCCGCGTCCGCGCGGCCCTGCCCGGCATGGTCCGGGGTCACGAACTCCGGGAACACGAACGCAGATAGGAAGAACCACATGCCAAGAATCGGATTCCAGCTGAAGGTCGCACCTCAGCACATCGACGAGTACGTGCGCCGTCACGCGGAGGTGTGGCCGGAGATGCTCGCCGAGATCGCCGCGGCCGGCCGCCGCAACTACTCCTTGTTCCTCGCTCCGGACGGCACCCTGTTCGGCAGCTACGACGTCGACGACGAGGCGGCCGCGAACGCCTACCTCGCAGCCTCGCCGGTCGCGGCGCGCTGGGAAGCGGACATGTCGCAGTTCTTCGACGGCCTCGAGGGCCGCGCCGACCAGGCGGCGTCGCCCCTCGTCGAGGTCTTCAACCTCGAAGACCAGCTCGGCGCGTAGCGGCCCGTCCCCGAGGCGCTGCCGCCGGCGCCGCTGCCGCTGGCGCCGTCGCGTCCGCGTTGCGCGCGATGGGTCACGTTCGCCCCACTCGACGCTGCATCCATCGCCGATGGGTCACTTTCACCCCGCTCCGCCGCCCTGTCTGCCGCCAATGGGTCACTTTCGCCCCGTTCCGCCGCCCGCTACGGCGTGAAAGTGACCTAATTGGCGGAGGGTGTGGCGTGGAGGGTTTGTCGACCGGCTCCTCCGCCGTCGATGGGGCGCTTGCACCCCGCTTCGCCGTCGCGTCCGCCGGGATGGGTTGCGCCTGCCCCGCTTCGCTGCCGTATCTCCCGTCGATGGGTCACTTTCGTCCCGCTTCGCCGCCGCGTCTCCCATGGATGGGTCACTTTCGCCCCGTTTCGGCGCCCGATACGGCGTGAAAATGGCCTAGTTGGAGGAGGTCGTGGCGTGGAGGGTTTGTGGACCGGGTCCTCCGTCGTCGATGGGGCGCTTGCATCCCGCTCCGCAGTCGCCTCCGCCGGGATGGGGTGCCCTCGCCCCGCTTCGCTGCCGCATCTCCCGTCGATGGGTCACTTTCGCCCCGCTTCGCTGCCGCATCTCCCGTGGATGGGTCACTTTCGCCCCGTTCTGGCGCCCGATACGGGGTGAAAGTGACCCATTCAGAGGAGGTCGTGGTGTGGAGGGTTCGTCGACCGGGTCCTCCGTCGTCGATGGGGCGCTTGCATCCCGCTCCGCCGTCGCATCCCCCGCATCCACCGCCGATGGGTCACTTTCGCCCCGTTTTGGCGCTCGGTACGGGGTGAAAGTGACCTAATCAGCGGAGGGGCTGGCCCGGAGGGCGTGCCGCGACGGGAGGGGCGACCGGCTCGTCGATGTCGCGGCCGTGCCACAGGTCGCCGCACTCCACCACGACAGCGCCCTGCTCGGCCAGGTACCGGCCCGCGCCTCGGTCACCGTCGAGCGTCGATGCGAGGGCGGCCCAGTGCGTGCGCCCGATGAGCACCGGATGCCCGGGCTCGCCGCGGTAGGTCGCCCGGGCGAGTACCCCACCCGCGCTGAGGACCCTCCGGCAGGACGCGACTGACAGGTCGGGCGTGTCGACGGGAACAAGCAGGACGGCGTCCGCGTCGGTCATGGCGGCAGCGTGCAGCGCGGCGCGGACCGAGGCGGCGAGCCCTCCAGACCACTCCGGCACGGGCACAACCGTCGCGCTCGCCGGTACGAGCGCGGCCGCCTCCGAGCGACCGGCGCCCAGGGCGACCAGCACATCAGAGCATCCGGCCTTGAGCAAGGTCCCCACGGCGCGCGCAACCCAGGGTGTGCCGTCGGGCAGGGATGCCAGGGCCTTCGGCCCGCCGAATCGCGACCCGGCGCCGGCCGCGAGGACGACTCCGCACACGTTCATTTGCGCACCGTCTTCCGCGCGGCTGGGGCGGATGCGCTTGGGTGGGTCTCGCCGCGGGTTTGGGTCGTGGGTCTGTTGGCGCGTCCGCTGCGTCGCGGACGGGCGCCGGCCGCGAGGACGACTCCGCACACGTTCATTTGCGCACCGTCTTCCGCGCGGCTGGGGTGGATGCGCTTGGGTGGGTCTCGCCGCAGCTGCACGCCGCAGGCACGAGCCCAGGGTCCATCCGCGCCCCCGCCGCAGACCTGTGCTTCCGCCACCGGCATTCGCCAGCCCAGGTGCAGGAACCCGGACTGCGCACAACCCCCGCCAAGCCCCTGGCCCCGACCTCCGAACTCCGCAGCCCGACCTCCGAACCTCGCCCCCAGCACCAGCA
>NZ_PSYA01000018.1:0-36994 GCF_002931395.1 Pseudoclavibacter sp. RFBI5
GTGCGAGACCGAGACGGTGACGTTGTCGGGGCTGACGCTGCCGGCGAGGGCCGCGTGCCGGGCGAGCGCGGACGCGATGACCGCGTTGTCCGCGACGGTTGCGGTCCGCGACGAGCGCAGGGTGTGGCGGGAACGGCGACCGGGGGCGAGGCCTGCGATGAGCAGGATCAGCCCGATGATGGCCACGATGACGCCGGCGGGGCCGACGTACTGGGCGGGCTGCTCGAGGACGCTGAGGGTCGACGTGAACATGTCGACCGGCGCGACGAGCAGCGCGGGGAGCGCCAGAAGCGCCAGGACGATCTCGGTGCCGACCCAGGCCGCCACGATGATCAGCAGCACGGCCAGGACGATCGCGAGCGCCGAACGTGGCGAATGCGTCTCGCGTCGGGAGACGCGGGAGTAGAGCGACGTGTGGCTGCTCATCTGACTCGCTCCTCTGGTTTGATCTCGAGTCCGGTCAGGCGGATGGTGACCGCGCTGATGCTCGAACCGCTGAGGCTCTGCACGCGGTCACGGATGGTGGTCTTCGCAGTCTCGACCCGCTCGAGGAGCGGGCCGCCGCTGCGGGAGATGGAGCTCGGCTGTTCGCGGATGCGACCCAGCGAGGGCACGCGGATGGGGGTGCTGAGTCGCAGTGCGAGCTTGCCGTTGTGGTCGACGCTGACGCTGCCAGCGTCGACCCCGAGGGCGTCACCGGCGACAGCTGACACGAGCCTGTTCAGCGCCTTCGCGGTGAGCCGTGTCGTGCCTCGCTGCGCCGCGCCGCCCGGAGCCGTCGCGGCGATGCTCATGAGGACGTGTTCCGTCCGCGAAGGACGTCGACAAGTGCACTGGCGTTGAGCTTGCCGTCGAGGATCCGACCGATCAGTCCGCCGATCAGCATCGCGATGACGACGAAGAAGAACGCCCAGAAGCCGAGGATGATCCAGGTGAGCGCGAGGACTGCGCCGATGAGGATGCCGGTTCGGGTGAGAGATGCGGTGCTCACTGGACTCGCGCCTCTTCCTTCTCATCCTTCTCCTCGTTCTTGTCGTCGGAGGGGAGGTGGACATCGTTGACGGTCACGTTGACCTCGGTGACCTCGAGGCCGACGATCGTCTCGATCGCGCGGATCACGTCGGCGCGCACGCCGTCCGCGACGTCCTGCAGCGCGACGGGGTAGTCGGCGACGATGGTCACGTCGACGGCGACCTGCTTCTCGCCGACCTCGACGCTGATGCCCTGGCCCTGGTCGGTGGCGTTCAGGGCGTTGCGGATGGCGCCGAGTGCGCGGGCCGCGCCGCCGCCGAGGTCGTAGACGCCGTGTGCTTCTCGGGCGGCGATGCCGGCGACCTTCGCGACGACGCCGTCATCGATCGTGGTCTTGCCGTGTCCGTCGACCTGTGCGGACTGGAGGTCCTTGCGGCTGGTGGCCGGGGTTCCGGTGGCGGGGGTGGTGTTCGACATGAGGTTCTCCTTGTGATCTCTGGCCGGTGCTGGCGCATCGGCCTGGCTGTATGGGTATGACGCATCAGGGCCGTGATTCGTCACGAAATTGTTCGAACTCGTCTCGGCAGGAAGTGAAGCGGTCGACGCGAGCAGGATCATAGGAAGCCCCGCTGGGCGCGCAACTGAACAAGGCACCCCCGCCGCGACGCGAGCCACGCGTCAAAGATTGACTTGATCGGGCTTTTTCATCTGATCGAGCTTGCTCATATCCGCGTTGGACCAGTTTGATTCCGACTGTTGACGGAAATGTCTCCGAAGCCCCAGATCCGATATTCAGAACCAAGATTCCCCGGTTCTCGATGTGGATCACCCGGGGAATTCTCAAGCGGCCAGCGCCCGGAGGTCGACCGCGGACTCCCGCCAGCAGGCCCGTACACATGCCGTTCGCATTGGCGGCGCATCATGGCGCCGCATCCGCTCCCCTGCACGCCGGCGGACGCGCCGCACCTGACCCCGGAGGAACGCATGGCTATCGACCAACCCCAGGACCTGCGCGAGTACATCGAGCACCTGCGCTCGCTCGGCTACTCGGTGCGCGACGGCCACACCAACGACCCCGACCTCATCGACCCGCAGGGCAACCCCGTCTACACATGGCAGGAGGGGTACCCCTACGAGGAGCGCCTCAGCCGCGACGAGTACGAGAGCGAGAAGTACCGCCTCCAGGTGGAGCTGCTGAAGTGCCAGTACTGGATGGAGGACAACGACAAGCGCGCCGTGATCCTCTTCGAGGGGCGCGACGCGGCCGGCAAGGGCGGCACCATCAAGCGCTTCACGGAGCACCTCAACCCGCGCAAGGCGCGCGTCGTCGCCCTTGCGAAGCCCAGCGACCGCGAGCGCGGGCAGTGGTTCTTCCAGCGCTACATCCAGCACCTCCCCACGGACGGCGAGCTCGTCATGTTCGACCGCTCCTGGTACAACCGCTCCGGTGTGGAACGGGTCATGGGGTTCTGCAGCGATGACGAGCACACGCAGTTCATGCAGCAGGCACCGGCGTTCGAGAAGATGCTCGTCGACTCCGGCATCCACGTGACGAAGTTCTGGTTCTCGGTGTCGCGCACCGAGCAGCGCACGCGCTTCGCCATCCGCCAGCTCGACCCCGTGCGTCGGTGGAAGCTCTCCCCCATGGACCTCGCGTCGCTCGACCGCTGGGAGGACTACACGGCGGCGAAGGAGGAGACGTTCCGCCTCACCGACAAGAAGCACGCGCCGTGGACGATCATCCGCTCCAACGACAAGAAGCGTGCGCGCCTGAACGCGATGCGCTTCTGGCTCGGCCAGTTCGACTACGAGGGCAAGGACCACGACGTGGTCACGAAGCCGGACCCGCTGCTCGTGATGCGCGGCAAGCAGGAGACGGCCGACGAGTAGGGCCGGCGTCGCGCGGCCTGGCCGGGCCGGGTCAGTTCGAGAGCTGGCCTCGCATGAGCTCGCGAAACACGGGCACGAGCGGGTTGTCGCTCGAGCGCGACGTGCACATCATCACGGTGACGGGCTCGATGTCGTCGATCGGCACGAACACGACGTCGTCGCGCTGGTAGTGGCGGGCGGCGGAGCTCCCGGCGATATTCACGCCAGCCCCCGCGGCGACGAGCTCGAGCAGGCCCTCCATGCTGTCGGCGGATGCGCCCGGCACGATCCTCGTCCCGTCGGCCCGCGGGCTCACCACCCACCAGTCGAGGATCTCCTGCGGTCCGGCAGAGGCCGCGACGAACACCTCATCGTTCGTCTCCAGGATCGAGACCGACGAGCGGGCCGCCAGACGGTGCCCCGCCGGAACCACGAGCATGCGCCCCTCCGACCAGAGAGGCTCACAGGTGACCTCGTCGGACGCGCTGACGGGTGACGGCGCCAGCACGACGTCGACCCGGTCGCTGACGAGGTCGTCGACGACCTCGAAGAAGCCGGTGCGGCGCATCTCGAGCCGCGCATCCGGAACCCGCTGCAGCATCGAGGCGATCGCCGACGCCGCAAGGGAGCCTGTTGCGGAGGCTACGACACCCGCCGCCATGCACGAACACGATGACGGGTGGGCGTTCCGCCTCCGGCAGGTGCAGGTCGAGGGTGAGCGGCCGGAACCCGGGAGGCTCGGAGAAGATGACGTCACGCACGACGCGAGCGTGCGCCGGTGTCCGCTGCTCGCCGGACTCTGCTGCCGTGATCAATCGAACAGCTCATATCCCTGCACGAAGTGCACGTCGTGCTTCGCACCCTGCGCGCCGAACACGGCGGGCTCCGGGATGTGGAATTCCGCTTCCTCCGGAATGCCGGGCTTCGACGTGGGCCGCGCCACGGCCCGGAAGAAGTCCGTGAATCCCGCGCTCGTGACGCCGAAGATCTTCCCCGTCCGCTCGATGCGGTACGAGTGGATGGTGTCCTTCGGCACGAATCCGAAGCCCCCTGCCTCGAGGACGCGCGTCTCGCGGTTGCCCTGCCGGTCGTCGATCCACAGCCGGATGGCCCCCTCGAGCACGAAGAACGTCTCGTGCGTCTCAGCGTGGAAGTGCGGCGGGACAGGCCTGCCCGGGCGCCCCTCCGTGATGAACGCGTCGAACTGGCCCGCGGTCTGCGGCGAGGTCGTGAGCAGCGTGAAGAGCTGGTCGAAGAGCACGAGCTTGTCGCCTTCGGCGGCGTCCATCAGATACGGCAGCGGAGCCGCGGGGAGCTGGCTCTCGATCGGGGCGAATCCTGACATCGGCAACCTCCTTGTTGCGGGCCGGTCGGCCCTCGTCGTCAACCCTCGCAAGTCCTGGCGCCTTGCGCGACGGGGTCCTGCCTAACGGACGTGAGCCAGCTCCTAACGGGCACGTGCCCATCTGGGGCGGAACGCGCCGGCGTAGGCAACTACCATCGGCTTCCATGAGTCGCGAAAGAGCAGCATGACGGGGCCGACCGCACCTGCCCCAGGCGTCGGCGACCCCGACGGGCAGGGGCCGAACGGGTCGCCCGCCTCGCCGCCGCCCTCCATCCACGTGCGCGCCGTGCTCACGTGGCTGGCGATCTTCCCGCTCGTCGCCATCACGTCGATGCTCGCGGAGCCCCTCGTCGGGTCCTGGCACCCCATCGCCCGGGCCTGCGTCGTGACGCTCGTCGTCGTCCCGCTGGCGGTGTACCTCGTCGTGCCGTCCTTCGTGAAGCTCTACGGGCGCATCCGCCGCCGATGACCGGTCGAGGCACCGGCGCAGGAGGTCGACTCTCTAGGATCTGAGCATGCGCCACGCACAGTTCATCGAGGTGACCGCGGATGCGGCAAGCGCGTTCGCGGCGCTCCTCGACTCGGCAGACCTCGCGACACCCGTCCCCTCCTGCCCTGGCTGGTCGCTCGCCGAGCTGACCGAGCACCTCGGTGGCGTGCACCGATGGGCACGCGCCCAGCTGCTCGGCGGTGGCCAGCAGGTCGAGCGGCTGACCCCAAAGGCGCCGCTCGATGACCGGGACGCGCTGGTCGCCTGGTTCCGCGAGGGCGCCGCCGAGCTCGTGGCGACCCTGCGCGAACTGCCGGAGGACGCGCCCTGCTGGGCCCTCTACCCGCCCGCTCGCGCATCCACTTGGGCGAGGCGGCAGGCCCTCGAGACGACCCTGCACCTCTGGGACGCGACCGACAGCCTCGGCATCACGGCGCCCATTCCGGCCACGATCGCGGCGGCCGGAGTCGCCGAGGTCGCGCACGACATGTACCCGAGGCAGGTGTCGCTCGGGCGGATGCCGTCGCTCGACGAGCGCGTCGACCTCGAGCTGCGGGACCTCGGCACGAGCGCACCTTTGCCGGTGCGGCTCGGCCCGATCGGCGAGGTGGTGGCCGGTGAGTCCCGGCCCACCGAGACCACCACCCCAGCCGACGCGACGCTCGAGCTGAGCGCGGAGGACGCGCTGCTGCTCCTCTGGAAGCGACGCGAGCTCACGACGGTGGACGCCCGGCTCACGGGCTCGGCCGCGGCACTCGAGCGGGTGCTCGCGCACCCGCTCGCCCCGTGAGACCCGCGAGCGCCGCGACAGCGTCAGGCGCTCGCTAGCTGCGGAGCGTCGCCGCGAACGGGTCTCGCTGGTGATCGACGAGCGGAACCCGCTCGAGCGTGCTCTCGACGACGACGACCTCGCCGGCCGCCGCCGACTCCTCGATGGCGAGCATGGTGTCGAGCACGTGCAGGGCGAGCTCGCCGGTCGCGACGTGCGGAAGCCCCTCGCGGATGCCGCGGGCCATGTCGAGCGTGCCGTACCCGCGCCCAGTGACCGTGCCCTCATCCGGGTACTCCTCCCAGCTCGGCTCGAGCGTCTCCGAGTACTCCTGCGGGTGGCGCGCCACTCGCGTGCCCCCGTCGGCGTGGTTCGGGTCGGGGGTGATGAGCATGCCGCCCGGGCCGATGATCTCGACGGTGCCCATCTCGGCGAGCGGGGAGTCGTTGCTGAAGGTGAGCTGCGCGCTGGCGCCGCTCTCGAAGGTGACGAGCGCATCCACGTGCGTGAGCACCTCGACGGGGAACGACTGGCCCGCGTTCGGGCCGAGCTTCACGGTGCGGGCCTCCTTGGCCGTCGAGCCCGTCGCGTACACCTTCCTGACGGGGCCGAACGCGCTCACGAGCGTCGTCACGTAGTACGGCCCCATGTCGAGCAGTGGGCCGCCGCCGCGGGCGAACAGGAACGCCGGGTTGGGGTGGAACAGGTCGGGCCCCGAGTAGCGCATCATGGTGCGGGCCGTGAGCGGGGTGCCGATGATGCCGCTCGCGAGGTGTCGGAGGGCGGTCTGGATGCCCGGGTTCAGCACCGTGTCGGGTGCGACTCCCACGCGCAGGCCGGCCGCGTCGGCCGCCTCGAGCAGGGCCTTGGCCTCCTGGCGGTCGATGCCGATGGGCTTCTCAATCCACACGTGCTTGCCCGCCGCGATGGCGTCGAGCGCGACCGGGACGTGGGCGGCCGGGATGGTCAGGTTGATGACGATCTCGACGTCGTCGTTCGCCAGCACCGAGGCGGGCGAGCCGGAGAACGGCACGCCGTAGCTCGCGGCCTTCTCCGCGGCGAGGGCCTCGTTGAGGTCGCCAAGCGCCACGACTCGCACGTCGGGGAAGCGCGTCAGGTTGTCGAGGTAGGCGTTGCTGATCATGCCGGTGCCGATGATGCCGACGCCGACGGGGCCTCGCCTGGCCGACTCGCGGCGCACGTGCTCGCTGCCGAGCTGCTCGCTGCTCATGCGCGGTTCTCCAGGTAGTCGAAGCTGGCGGCGATCGCGGCGAAGATGTCGCCGTCGAAGTGGTCGAACTCGATGACGGCGAACTCCGCCGACGGGGTGGCCGCGAGGGCAGCCTCGAGCGGGATGGCACCTTGACCGGCCGGGACCTGGCCGAGCCCCGACGGGTCGAAGGGAGCATCCGCGACGAACGGGTTCTCGACCTGCGGGCCGTCCTTGATGTGGAGGGCCCTCACGCGGTCGCCGAGGCGTTCGAGCAGGGCTGGCGCGTCCACTCCCCCGATGTGCGCCCAGTACACGTCGACCTCGAGCACCACCTCGTCGTCGAGGAGCCCCGCGAAGTACTCGAGTGCGGGGACGCCCTCGATGAGGGTGCTGAGCTCCCACGCGTGATTGTGGTAGCCAACGCGGAGGCCGTGCTCGGCGGCTGACCTGGCTGCCTCGTTGAGGGCGGAAGCCGTCGCCTCAACGGCTTCGCGGGTCGACCAGTCGAAGACTGCAGGGTCGATGACGAGCTCGATGCCGAGCTTCTTCGCCGCCTCGAAGGTGGCGGCGTGGCTCGGCACCGGCGTCGTCACGCCCTCGCGAGTGACCTCCTTGGCGACGAGCATCGCGTGCCCCGTCGGGGCCGCGATGCCGTGCCTGGCGAAGGCCGCCGCGAGCTCGTCGGCGCGGTCGACGAAGGCGAAGGCTTCGACGTTGCGCAGGCCGATCTCGCCGAGGCGCGCGAGCGTGCCGTCGAGGTCGGCTTCGAGGTGCGAGTTGACGCTGTACAGCTGCAGCGAGGTCGCTGGCCGCTGCGCTCCCGTTCGAGTGGGGGACGCTTCTGGTCGAGTGGTGGGCACGGTGACTCCTGTGTCGGTGGGCGTCCGCCCCGTCGCGGTTCGCTCTCCTGGAGACGCTACTAGAAAATTGCCAGTTGGCAACTTTGAGTCTGCCTGGCCAGTCTCAGCGGTCCTGACCGAGACGCTCGAGCAGCCCGAGCGTGGCCGCGACATCGACGTCGGGCTCGAGGAGCCACCGCACCTGGAGCCCGTCGGAGGCCGCCATGATCAGGTCGACGAGCATGGACGCCTCGGCGCGGCGCCCCTCGGGAAGGGCAGCGAGCTGCCCGTCGATCTCGCCCGCCAAGCGGGTCCTCGCCCGCGCGAACCGCTCCGTGAAGAAGACCTTCGCAGGCCCATCCCCCGGTTCGACCGACTTGGCGAGCATCTCCGTGAAGAGCGAGACCATTCCGGGGAACTGCACGTTGAACTCGGCGCTGAGCCGCATCCGCTGCACGAGCGACACCGAGGCGGGCATGCGCCCCTCGTTGACGTGGTCATGCTCGCGGATCACCGCGACGAGCAGCCCCTCACGAGAACCGAAGTAGTGGGTCAGCATGCCGTGAGAGACGCCGATGGACTCGCCGATCGCGCGCAGGGAAGCGCCGCTCGCTCCGGTCACGCGGAGGGTCTCGTAGGCCTGCGCCAGGATCTCGCGCTTCCGCTCGACACCCTTCGCGTACTGCCCCCGCGCTCCGTCTGCTGCCACGCCAAGCATCGTAGCCGGGGCCGGGGTCGTCGCGGACCCTCTGCGAACCCCTTCGCTAGGCTCCGCCGCTTGGCCTCGCCTCGTGGTGGCGCGCCCCGTGCGTCCGGCGGTCCTCCTTCATCGCCGCTTCCGCCAGGTGCCGCCTGCCAGCCACGAGCTGCTCGCGGGTGGCCCGCTCGGCTGCTCGGAACGGCTCCCAGTAGGTGTCGTCGTAATCCTCGACGATCTGGAACGTCCATCGCCCCTCGATCACATTCCGGCCCACCAGCTCGGCTTCGAGGCGATCCGCGACCTCCGCGTGTCCGGCGTCGCGCAACGCGTCGGACGCCTCACCGAGGGCGAGGTCGGCGGCGCCGGTCAGCCTGTGGAACCCGTAGAGAAGCCCACGCGCCTGGTCGACCATCTCGAGGGCCTCGGTGAGCTTCCCGACGGCCGCGATCGTCGCCTCGTCGACGCCCTCGGGCGGAAGGTGCTCAGCACCTCGACGCTCCCTCGGGTCATCACCGGTTCCTGGAACGCTCTGGTCATCGCTCATGCCGTGATTCTGTCGACCGCGCCTGGACGGCGCGTGGGTTCCCTCGGGGCTCGTGGATCGCAAGTCCAGCGGGGCCGGATTGGCACGGGCGCTCCGAGTGGACCCGTCGTACGGTTGCGGCACACGCACCTTCCTCGCCCCCTCACCCGTCGTGGCACCTCCTCCGTGCCACGTCATCTCCGAAAGGCCCACCTCGTGCCCACCTCGCGCCCCTTCGCCCAAGTCGACGTGTTCTCGGAGTCCCCGTACCTCGGCAACCCGGTCGCCGTCATCCTCGATGGCGCAGGTCTCACCGACGACGAGATGCTGCACGTCGCACGGTGGACGAACCTCTCCGAGACCACTTTCGTTCTGCCGACGACCAACCCAGGAGCGGACTACCGACTGCGCATCTTCACCCCGGGCGGGGAGCTCCCCTTCGCCGGCCATCCGACCCTCGGCTCGGCGCACGCGTGGCTCGAGCGGGGCGGCACTCCGAAGAACGCTGGGCGTGTGGTCCAGGAGTGCGGCGCCGGCCTCGTCGAGGTGCGCATCGACGAGGGACGCCTGGCGTTCGCCGCTCCGCCCACGCTGCGGAGCGGCCCGTTGGAGCCCGAGCTCCTGGCTCGCATCGTCACGGCGTACGGCATCAGCGCAGACCAGGTCACCGCCCACCAGTGGATCGACAACGGACCGGGGTGGGCCATCGTGCAGCTCGCATCCGCGCAGGAGGTGCTCGACCTCGACCCCGACCTCTCCCTCCTGCCTGATGCCATGGTCGGAGCCGTCGGCGCCTACCCTCCAGGGGCGCCGCACGCCTTCGAGCTGCGCAGCTTCGCGCCCGCCATCGGCGTGGAGGAGGATCCGGTCTGCGGCAGCATGAACGCGTCGACGGCCCAGTGGATGCACCGCACAGGCACCGCTCCGGGTTCGAGCTGGCGAGTCTCCCAGGGCACGCGCCTCGGCCGTGCCGGTGACATCACCGTGACAGTCGACGACTCCGGGGCCGTCTGGGTCGGTGGCGCCACGACGACGCTCTTCTCGGGCACGGCACTCGCCTAGGGCGTGTCTGACAGAGCTTGCGTGTCTTGTTCTGGAGGCTGGTGAGACATCTCGTTTTCGGTTGCTTTCGGACGTTCAGTGGTCGTTGATCAAGGCCATGCTGACCGCCCCGACGGGGCGTCTCACGCGAGAGTTCTCGGGCGCTCGGACGTCGGATGAGGCGATCGCCTAGCGATATCGGACGGGCATCGCGTGGCGTGATCTTCCTGAGGTGTTCGGCCCGTGGGCAGGCGGCACGGACCTGGCATCACCGCATGGCCCCTGACGTCGCCTGGGACCGCGTACTCACCAAGCGGACTATTGCCGGCGCCGTAACGAGGCTCGTCGACCGGTCGGTCTCGGTTGACTTGACGATCGCTCGCGCGCACCAGAACGAGACGAACGACCTCGCCGGCATCAGAGGAGAACCCTCCTGAGCCGCCCACAACTCCGCGTGTCCAGCCTGACCGGGGTGGGGCGAACCCCGTCGCCGCCGGGTCCAGCAGAAACGCAGCCAGCGGCCGCAGCACAACCCGTCGAGGTCGCTGCTTTGGCTGATCCGGGCACCGGCACGCCCGGGCGAGGCAAGGCTGCCATGCAGCTCAGCAAGAAGTACCCCGATAGGGTCAGCTTCTACAAGGGCGCGAGCTGACCCCATGGCCGAGACGATCGACCTCTGTCACCGCACCACCGAGGCTGCCGCAGCTCAGATCGTCAGGGACGGCAGGTTCCTCACGCGCGAGAACTCGCGCGAGGCGTTCTCCGCGACGCACGTCGACGGCCAGGCCGAGGGATGCGGAGCGGCTATCGTCCACGTGCGGATCGACCAGGCTTAGGTCATCGACGCAAGGGCAGCACGCCCACTTGGGGGTGCTGCCCTTACTGGCCTCTTTGGGGCTAGACCGAAACGGTCACTTCTGAACTTTCTGGCGAGATCGCGAGCCCATCTAGCTTCACTGTGATCTCATCGACGCTCGCCGGGATCTGCTGGTCGAGTGTGATATCGCTGAGTACCCAAGCGGCTGTGTTGGGGCAGGAGCCCTCTTCGACCGTAGGTTCGGTTTCAAATCCGACTCGAACGCTTGTCTCGGTATCCCAGGTGACAGACACGGGAACAGTCCAGCACTCTGGCGATTCCCATCGCTCAATTCGCAGAACTTTGCCGTCGTTGAGTGCTGCAACAGAGACTTCGGCTGTGATGGATTCGCTTCCTGCTTCGGCTACGGACTGTTGGTAGTCGATGCTCTCAGATGGACTCGCGGGCGTAGCGGAACACCCTGCCAGGACTGTTGACGTTCCCAGGGCGAGCGTGAGTAGCGTTGCTGTGAGCCTCCACCGACCGTTATCCAAGTGTGGCTCCTCCGCAGGCGTAGGTCACTGCCATGGTGTGCGTAGCAATGCACTTATGGTAGCCCGTGCGGTCGCCATTTGTGGCTGACTGAATACCAACAGGAATAACCCGTCCGTTCGCAGGATCGTAGACGGCCAGCGGTCCTCCGCTGTCACCGCCAATGCACTCATCCGGGTCGGCGTTGGCCCCGAAGACTTGGCAACGCTTTCCCTCGCCGCCGAGGTTGTGGCACCCATCTGCGTAGCCGAACTGGGTCCAGTTTCCCGTATATCTCAGCGAAACTTGCCCACTGCGGGCACCTGACAATAGAACCTGCGCTCCAAACGGCAGAGTGTAGTGAGGATAGTTTCCGGTCGCGGAGATCGTCGAGTTCGTGTATTGGCCACCGGTGTACATGAGGTTCGAGTATGTCTTGTTCGCGATGAGCATCACATCGAGGCTAATGGAGTCGAGTGGCAGGTAGCGGCTACCGACGTCTGTGCCCACGACGGTCTTGAAGCTGTTGCCGTTGCAGTGCTCAGCAGTGAGCATCGAGTTTCCGTTGAGGCGGAACGCAGACGAGCAGCGCATCCCTTCACCTGCGCTTCAGTCCGTGTAGCGGATGTCGGTGCCCGCCTTGAACGGCGCGGTGTCGTTGGTGCGCGCGGAGGATTCGAGGTTGGGGTCCACGGTGAGGTTGACGTGCTCAAAGAGGTTGCTTCTAGCTTGCGTGCCTGACTCGGCTAGAGGGGCGTTCACCACAACATCGATTTCGCCCGAAGCCGTGTTTGGTTCGGAGTACCAGGAGATCGCTGAACCGTCCTCAGCCGTCAGCTGGTCAAGGCGCTCTTCCACTTGGCAGATTTCACTGATCGATGGGAAATTTCCGAGGCGGGTTTCTACTGCGACGCCAGCTTCTTCGAGGACACGAAGAGCCTCGGCACCTTAGGGGCTCTTTGAAAGCAAGTCCGCTGGCGTGCGTGCGTCTGCACTTGCCTCATCAACCAGAATCTGCAGCGAAGAAACTTCGCCCTGACCGATCGCCTCGACGCCCACTGCTGAGCCCATGTTGTCTCGAAGTGCCTCAGCGCGAACTACGAGCACGGCAGCCTTGTCGCGCCCATGCCGTCGTAAGGAAGCGAGTTGTCTGCGTACCCTGTGCCTCCAGCGGGGTAGACCGTTTTGTTCCAGAGGCAGTGATCTTCAGGGGAAAGCTGTTCCAGGAGCTCGATGTTGGTGTCTTCTAGCTTAATTAGATCGCTTTCGGCTGCGGAGGCAGCTGGTGGCGATGCGACAGCGAGCGAGGTCAGGATTATCAGTGAAGCGCCAACACCGGTGACACGTCTCAAAATGTCTTCCTTCCGTTTCTCCGGCGGGGCTGACGGTGACGTGAGAAGAATGTCGACTGCTCCGTTTCGGCTGGGCGATCCGGCTACCTGGGGGTCCGCGTTAGTTGGATCGAGGGCAGTGAATACGAGCAAGAGGACCGAGGCGCGGTACTCGGTTCGCCCCGCATCTACAAATTGCTCATGCAGCGCGTCGCGACGGGATTGGCTCATGCAGCGCGTCGCGACGGGATTGGCTCAAGCGTCCAGCAGCCGACGAGAACGGCTCTCCTTCGGGGCACCAGTTCTTGCTGAGGTCTCTGCGTCGATCACGTTGGTTTGGGCACATGGGAACTACGTATCTCACGACTATGAGTCGCAGCGATAAGTAGTTGTGTCCTTGCAGTGCTGGTTGTCACCCTCGTCGGACGTAGGCCGATCTGCTGCGGAACGCGCCAAGTCGGCAAGCGCCGGGGGCGCGGGGATGCGCTAAGCAAGAAGGCGCTGGGGGCGACGAGTCTCGGATCTCTGAGCCTCGAGGAGGTATCCCGAACTTGCGAACCTCATCGCGCACGCCCAGTCCTCGTTAGCCGGATCGACGCCCCAAGCCTAGACCCACTGCGTGCGGTCGATGAGGGCAGTTCATTCTTCAATCCCATTGACTGCGCGAAGGACAGAGCGCTTAGGGTCGTGGCTGTGGCAGTCACGGTGCAGCTCCACGTGGTCCGTCAAGTCGCCGGTGACGTTCTTGAATCCGCGGGCCACGTCATCTGCAACTCGCTGGCTGGACTCGATGAAGATCGCCGGCGTAGTTGACCGACGACGGTGTACCCGACGAGGTGAGGTTGATCGTCGACTGTGACTTGACCTAGGACCAAACGAGCGTCGCCGTTTCGAAAGTTCTCGGGCGCTCGGACGTCGGAATAGGCGATCCCCTAGCGATATCGGATGGGCATCGCGTGGCGTGATCTTCCTGAGGTGTTCGGCCCGTGGGCAGGCGGCATGGACCTGGCATCACCGCATGGCCTCTGATGGCACCTGGGATCGGCCGCTCCCGAGGTGGCCTCTCGACCAAGATCCACACGCTCGGAGACGGGAGCGGGCTACCGTTGGTGATCGAGGTCACCCCCGGCCAGACTGGCGATTCGCGCGCACCTGCACGAGCGATGCATCCGCTCGGTGATCCCGGAACCAGCCGGCCAGCATGGGACCGGAAACGACGCGGATCTCGCGGCGGTCGACCGGCCGGGTATGACCGAGACGACTTCCGTGGACGCAACGTCATCGAGCGGCGCCTCTGTCACCTCAAGCCCTGGCGAGAACTCGCTACATGCTCCGTCAGGCTCGCCCTGGTCAACCGAGCGGACCCTGTCCTGAACGCCGTGATCGACGAAACTAGGGCTTTGTCAAACAGGCCACGCCGACCCCGCCAGCCCGATCGCGACGCTCCCGACCAGCGGCTGCCCCAGTGACAGTCCCAGCCTCTACCCCCAGTGGCGCGGTCTCGTGAGCGATTCGGGCAGCTGCGTGGCGTCGTCGCCGAATGCGGCCGCGAGCTGCGGCTGCGTCAGGTGCAGCACGTGGCGCAGGTCGGCCCCGTGCAGCTCGGCGTCCCTCAGGTCGGCGCCGAGGAGGTCAGCCCAGCGGAGGTCGGCACCTCGGAGCTTCGCCGCAATGAGCAGGGCACCCCGCAGCTCGACCGCCCGCAGGTCGCTGCCAGAGAAGTCCGTGCCGAGGTACACGCCGCGGGGTTCGATCCGTGACCAGGCGCCAGATGCACGGCGCCGCGGGACGTGCATCCGTCGCACCTCGCGGCTCACCGCCCCGAGCAGCTCGCCGGCGGCAGGCCGGCTCGTCTCGACGGCGGCGCGCAGCGAGGCCAGGTCGGGCGAGGCGGCCTGCGCGTCGACCTGATCGAAGAGCGTGTCGATGCGTCGCAGCAGCGAGCGATCGGCGGTGCGACGCCTCGCCTCGGCCAGCAGCCACAGCACTTCGTGCAGCTGGCGCACGAGGGGGAACACGGCGAACATGGCTTCCCGCAGGTCGTCGCCCTCCCGCCAGTCGCCGCCGCCGAAGGTCTCCTGCGTGACCCGCTGCCCGGCGCCATGGCACTCGAAGACGGTGCAGCCGCGGTATCCGCGCTCGAGGAGCGCCGAGTGGATGCCGCAGCCGAGGTTCTCGTCGAGGTTCCGGCACGGCTTTCCGGCGGGCTTCTCGTGCGCGAAGTCGTCACCGCGCGAGAAGGCGAGCGCCGAGCAGCAGAGGGCGACGCAGTTGGCGCAGTCGCTCCGGAATCGCGCGGTGTCGGCGCTCGCGCCGCGCCCGTTGCGCGCGGCTCCGCCGGGCATCGGCACCGTGGGCCGGTGCCGCAGCGGTTCGCTGAATTCACCTGGAGACATCGTGGCGTCAGCCTACGTTTCCGCGCACGCGTGCAGCTGTGCACGGCCGGGTCACGACTCCCCGATCGCCGAGCGTCGCTGGTTCGAGCCGCGGATCGTCCGCGAGCAGCAGCCAAATGTTCGGCGCACCGAACATTGATCTTCTGGCCACCGTAGCGCTATGCTCTGGTCATGCTGACCCCCGCGCTGCGCGCAGCCCGACGGAAGGCCGGCCGCATCGTCGCGGCGGGCCTCGCCCTCGTCACGCTCGCGTCCCTCACCGCCTGCGCCCCCTCCACTGAGGGCGAGGACAACCGGCCCGTCGTCCTCACGACCTTCACGGTGCTCGCCGACATCGCGAGGCAGGTCGCCGGCGATGAGCTTCGCGTCGAGTCGATCACGAAGGTCGGTGCCGAGATCCACGGCTACGAGCCGACCCCCCTCGACATCGCGAAGGCGTCGGAAGCCGACCTGATCCTCGACAACGGCATGAACCTCGAGGCATGGTTCGAGCAGTTCGTCTCCGGCATGGATGTCCCCCACGCCGTGGTCAGCGAGGGTGTCGAGGAAGTGCCCATCGCGGGCGACGCCTACGCCGGCCTCCCGAACCCCCACGCGTGGATGTCGCCCCTCAACGTGCAGCTGTACATCGACAACATGGTCACCGCCTTCTCCGACCTCGCCCCCGCGAGCGCGAGCGTCTTCGAAGAGAACGCCGCCGCCTACAAGGCAGAGCTGCAGGCCGTGCACGACGAGCTCGTCGCGGCGATCGAGCCTCTCCCCGCATCGCAACGGGCCCTCGTCACCTGCGAGGGGGCCTTCTCGTACCTGACGAGAGACGCCGGGCTCGACGAGGTCTACATCTGGCCCGTCAACGCCGAGCAGCAGGCCACCCCGCAGCAGATCGCCGGGGTCATCGATCATGTGCGCGACAACGACGTTCCAGCGGTGTTCTGCGAGTCGACCGTGTCGGATGCGCCGATGCGGCAGGTCGTCGACGCCACGGGTGCGGAGTTCGGCGGCACCCTCTACGTCGACTCGCTGAGCGAGGAAGACGGCCCCGTGCCGAGCTATCTCGACCTCATCCGGCACGACGTCGACACCATCGTGGCCGGACTGACCGGCAAGACGGGAAGCGAATCGTGAGCGCAGCATCCAGCCCTGCATCCACTCCTCGGGCCGACGCGGGGCCATCAGCGGGCGGGGCCGCGCCCGCCATCGAGGTCGACGCCCTCACCGTGCACTACGGGGAGGTGCTCGCCCTCGACCGCGCGAGCCTCTCCATCGCCCCAGGCAGGGTCTGCGGGCTCATCGGCATGAACGGCTCTGGCAAGTCCACGCTGTTCAAGTCGATCATGGGCGTCGTGCGCCCCGATGCGGGCACCGTCCGCATCCTCGGGGGCTCCTCGGCGGATGCGCGCAAGCGGGGCAGCGTCAGCTACGTTCCCCAGAGCGAGCAGGTCGACTGGGACTTCCCCCTCTCGGTGCGCGATGTCGTGATGACGGGGCGCTACGGGCACCTCGGCATCACCCGGAGGCCGCGGGCGCGCGACCATTCGGCTGTCGATGCCGCCCTCGAGCGCGTCGAGCTCTCCGAGCTGGCGGGTCGGCAGATCGGCCAGCTCTCGGGCGGTCAGCGCAAGCGCGCCTTCGTGGCCCGCGGCATCGCCCAGGAGGCCGAGGTGCTGCTCCTCGACGAGCCCTTCGCGGGCGTCGACACCCGCTCCCAGGCCACCATGACGAGCCTCCTTCGGGAGCTGGCCGGGCAGGGGGTGTGCATCCTCATCGCCACCCACGACCTGGGCTCCCTCCCAGAGCTGGCCGACGAGGCCGTGCTCTTCAACCGGCGGGTGCTGCTGCACGCGAGCCCCGAGGAGATCATCCGTCCCGAGCACCTCGCCCTCGCGTTCGGCATCGAGACCGGAACGGGGGCGGCAGCATGAGCCTCGTCGATCTCCTCCTCGAACCCCTCGGCTACGAGTTCATGGTGCGGGCCCTCATCACGACCGTCATCACGGCCGTCGTCTGCGCCCTCCTCAGCTGCTGGCTCGTGCTCATCGGGTGGTCGCTCATGGGAGATGCCGTCTCACACGCCGTCCTTCCCGGGGTGGTGCTCGCCTACATCGTCGGGGCTCCCTTCGCGCTCGGGGCGCTCGCCTTCGGGCTGCTCGCCGTCGGCCTCATCGGCGTGATCCGCGACACCAGCAGGGTGAAAGAGGACGCGGCGATCGGCATCGTCTTCACGACCCTCTTCGCGTTCGGTCTCGTACTCATCTCGGTGACGCCGAGCCAGACCGACCTCAGCCACATCCTCTTCGGCAACCTCCTCGGCGTCAGCCCCACCGACCTCGTGCAGATCGGCATCCTCGCCGCAATCGTCGCCGTCGTCCTCCTCGTGAAGCGGCGAGACTTCACCCTCGTCGCGTTCGACGCCACCCACGCCCACGCGATCGGCCTCGACCCGCGTGTCCTCCGCGGCGCCCTCCTCGGGCTGCTCGCCCTCACCGCCGTGGTCGCCCTGCAGACGGTCGGCGTGATCCTCGTCGTGGCGATGCTCATCATCCCCGGGGCAACCGCGACGGTGCTCACGCGCAGCTTCGCGCGGATGCTCGTCATCGCCCCCATCGTCTCCGTCGTCTGCTCGGCGGCGGGCCTCTACGCCAGCTACTACCTCGACGCCGCCTCCGGCGGGATGATCGTGCTCGCGCAGGGCCTCGCCTTCCTGCTCGCCTACCTGCTCTCCCCCACGCAGGGCCTCGTCACGTCGCGGATCCTCGCGAGGCGTCGCTCGAGGGGCAAGAGCGCCGAGGCGAGGGGTGCCACAGGGACGGATATCGAAGGGGCGGCTGCCGAGACGAAGACCGCCTAGCGTCCCGACGCTCTAGCTTCCCGACGTTCCAGATCTCCGAAGCTCCAGATCTCCGAAGCTCTAGGCCTCCGTCACCCAGACGGCTCGAGCGGCGACGGGCCCGAGGGCGAACGGAGTCGCGACGGGACCCGCTGAATCGGCCGTGCCGGCAGCACCTGCGGCGGTGTCGCCTTCGCCGTGATCAGCGACCGAGTCCACGTCCGCCACCGTGAGCAGCATCGACTCGGAGTACGGGTCGCTCTCGCCGATCTCGAGGCGCGCCCCGACCGTGAGGCCCTTCGCCGCGAAGTACTTGAGGAGTTCGGCGTCCGAGTCCGAGATGCGCTCGACGACAACCCGCTTCCCTGCCTCGAGGCTGCTGAGCAGAACGGCCTGCGGGATGCTCACCTCGCCAGCGGCGGACGGGATCGGGTCGCCGTGCGGGTCGCGTTCGGGATGCCCGAGCATCGCGTCGATGCGCTCGACCATGAGGTCGGAGACGGAGTGCTCGAGGTTCTCCGCCTCGTCGTGCACCTCATCCCAGCCGTACTGGAGCACCTCCACGAGGAACGTCTCGAGGAGCCGGTGCCTGCGGATCATGGTCAGCGCGTGGGCGCGACCCTCGGTCGTGAGGGAGATGCTGCCGTAGCGGGCATGCTCGAGGAGCCCCTGATCGGCGAGCTTGCGGATGCCCTCCGACACCGTCGAGAGCCGCAGCTGCAGGCGCTCGGCGACGATCGTCGCCGTGACGGGCGCATCCGACCACTCCTGGAGGCTCCAGACCACCTTGAGGTAGTTCTGCGCGCTCACCGAGAGTTCTGACACCGACATGCCCACAAGCCTACGGGCAGGGGAAGCTCCGGGGCCGCCGTCCGAGCCTGCCGCAACGGGCAGAGCCTCGGCGCACGACGCCCAGGCCCAGCGCCCAGGCCCAGCAGCCTCAGACGGTTCGGGCGTTCCAGCGGTCGCCGAATCGGCTCCTCCCGGCGAGCATGGTCCACACGGTGGGCCCGAGCGGCGGGTACTCGGTCGCGATGCGACGCATGAGCTGCGCGTCATGCTCACCGCTGGAGGGGGCTTCGTCTCCGCCCCGCTCGAGGGCTTCGGCGCGCATGAGCAGCACGACGAGCTCGTCGACCGTCGGCAGCTCCTGCATGAAGCGCCACGGGTCCTCGCCGCGGCGAGCGCGAGCGTAGATCATGGTCTCGCGCTCGTCCTGCGCTTCGGCGCGCAGGACCTCGAGGCTTGCTCGCCTGGTCAGTTCGTAGCGCTCGGTTTCCACTCGACGAGCCTACGCGCCATGCCACCTTCCCGCTGGGGCTTGTGGAGCGGGACCGGGCGGACGAGTGGGGGCCGCACGGGGGCACGGCTGCGTGAGAGTCTTCTCACCTGCCAGGCTCTGGACTCGTGCGCCCCAGATAATCAGTGGATGCAGGTGACCACGGCGGGCGAGGGGCGGCGGGAGGTGCGGCCCCGCGCTTCGGTGCGGGTTCGCATCCTCGCGTCGATCCTGCTCGTCACGATGCTCGGCATGATCGTCGCGGGCGCGACGAGCTACTTCGCGGCCCGCGAGCGCGACCTGAGCGGAGTCGATGAACGCCTCGTCGCCCTCGCGGAGAACGTCAGCGGCCTCGTGAGCGGCACGGACGCCGCCGCGCCCACGACGTCGGACCCGGCGGCCCCGGCCGCCCCTGCCCCCGATCCGGCCCGTTCCTTCTCGAGCAGCACCGAAGCCCTCGAGCTGGTCATGCAGCGCTTCGTCCCGGAACGCAACGAGGGCGCCCTCGGGCTGGTCGACGGCGTGCCGACGTTCATCCCGGCGACGCCGACGCCGTTCTCCCTCGCCGAGGTGCCCGGCCTCGTCGAACGAGCCGTGGCGGAGACCGCCGACGGTTCGGCGCGCATGGGCACCTTCGTCGACGGCGCTCTCGCCCTCCGCTACATCGCCGTCCCCTTCACGGTCGGCGACGGCTCGAGCGACGCGCTGTACCTCGCGGCGTACGACCTCCGGGCCGAGCTCGCCGACACCAACAGCACCTTCCAGACGTATGCAATGGTCGCCGTCGCGGCGCTCGCCGCCGTCGGTCTCGTGGGCTGGTTCGTCGCCGGCCGCCTCCTCAGGCCACTCAGGGAGCTGCGAGAGACGGCGGCGTCGATCACGGGCAGCAACAGGTCTGCGCGCATCCCGGTCGTCGGCAACGACGACGTCTCCGCCCTGACCGCGACGATCAACGGCATGCTCGACCGCCTCGACGGCTCGCTCACCTCCCAGCGGCAGCTGCTCGACGACGTCCGTCACGAGCTGAAGACCCCCATCACGATCGTGCGTGGGCACTTCGAGCTCCTCGACCCGAACGACCCTGCCGACACCACGGCGACGGTGGCGCTGGCCCTCGACGAGCTCGACCGCATGAGCGAGCTCATCGACGACATCGAAGCGCTTGCCGTCAGCGAGCAGCAGGGACTCCTGAGCATCGCCCCCTGCGACGTGCTCGAGCTGACGGAGCAGGTCCAGGCGAAGGCGAGCGCCCTCTCGAGCCACGAGTGGGTGCTCGGTCAGACGGCGCCGGGGGTCGTCGACGTCGACGCCCGCCGCTTGACGCAGGCCTGGCTGCAGCTCGCCGACAACGCCGCCAAGTACTCGCCGCCGGGCTCCAGGATCGAGCTCGGCAGTCTCGTGGATGCGCGCGGCGAGCTCCGACTCTGGGTCCGGGACGAGGGCGTCGGCATCCCAGTCTCCGCACAGGAGCGCATCTTCGATCGCTTCGGGCGTGCCGAGACGGGCCGCAGCCAGACCGGGTCGGGGCTCGGGCTCGCCATCGTGCAATCGATCGCGCGCGGCCACGGTGGAAGAGTCGAGCTCTCGAGCCGGCCGGGACTCGGGTCGACCTTCACGATCGTCGTCCCCGCGGACGGATCTGCTGGCCCCGACAGGCCCGGCACCCCTGACCGCTCCGGGGCAAGCGGATCCGATGCATCGAACGGCGCACGACCCCAGCACCCCGAGGAACACCCCCAGGAAGAGGACACCGCATGAGCAGAATCCTGGTCGTCGAAGACGAGGCGCGCATCGCATCATTCGTCGAGAAGGGCCTGAAATCGGCCGGGTACGCGGTGGCCGTCGCAGCGTCGGGCACCGATGGGTTCGAGCTTGCCCGCGGCGGCGACTTCGACCTCGTGCTCCTCGATGTCGGCCTCCCCGGAATGGACGGCTTCGAGGTCCTTGACCGGCTGCGCGCCGAGGGGCACACGGTCCCGGTCATCATGCTCACGGCCCGCACCTCGGTCGAGTCCACCGTGCGGGGCCTCGACGGGGGCGCCAACGACTACCTCGCGAAGCCGTTCAAGTTCGACGAGCTCCTCGCACGCATCCGGCTTCGGCTCCGGGATTCGGGGCAGGCCGCCAGCACGGAGCTCACCCACGAAGACCTGCTGCTCGACCTCCGCACGCGCCGCGTGCGGGTCGCAGGCACCGACATCGACCTGTCGGCACGCGAGTTCGGGCTCGCCGAGCAGTTCTTCGCCAACCCCGGGCAGGTCCTCAGCCGCGAGCAGCTGCTCAGCAGGGTCTGGGGGTTCGACTTCGACCCGGGCTCGAACGTCGTCGACGTGTACGTGCGCTACCTGCGCGGCAAGATCGGCTCCGAGCGCATCGAGACGGTGCGGGGCATGGGATACCGGCTGCGCTGAAGCGGGCCCCGGCGACCGTCACATCTCCGCGTCGGCGGCGTGCCCAAGCGCAAGGTCCTGCCGCCGTCAGTCCTCGACCTCGCCGTCAATCGTCAGCGTCGTCTCAGCCCCCAGCGTCGTCGTCAATCCTCGCCGTCGTCGTCGTCATCATCGTCATCATCGTCGTCGACTTGGGAGGGGGCCACCGGTTCCACGGGCACCGGCGCCTGGATGCCACCCGTCGGCAGCGACGGCTGGAGCGGGCCCGACGACGGGCTCGGTGTCGGCGAACCGGTCGGCGTCGGCCCCGAGGAAGAGGCCGGCGATGGAGTCACGCTGATCGTCGTCGCCGGCGACTGCTCGCCGACGATCGGTCCGAGGTTGACGACCTCGCCCGGCGAGGAGCGCAACGACGTAGCCTGCGCGAAGGTGACCCCCGCGAGCACGATGGCGAGCGCACCGGCCCCGGCGAGGGCCACGACGAGCCAGCGAGGTCGGGGCTTCTCGGCGCTCATCGTCTCGGTTCCTTCGAGAGGGCACTCGCGAAATCGAGAATGCGATCAGGCAGCGCATCGAGCCCGGTCCCTCCTCGCACGGCAGCCCCGAACGCGTGCGAGAGCAAATGCGTGAGGGCGACCGCGCTGGATCGGATACTCAGGTCGGGGTCGTCCGTGATGAGCCCGGATCCGCCCGGCTGGGTCCAGGTGCTGGCGAACTCGCCCCAGGCGAACCTGACGAGTTCCGCGAGCTCGAACGTGGCCGTGCGCAGCTCCGCTCTCCCGCCGAGATCGTGGGTGAGGGCCGTCACGATGGCGTGCGCGTAGAGCCCGCCGAGGTCGTCGGCGAGGTCGCCCACGCCAGCCGTGTCGATGTCGACGACCCCCGTGATCGAAGTGCCGCCCCCGGGGCGGGCACTCGGCTCGACGAAGATCTGCCCAAGGTGCAGGTCCCCGTGCACCGTGCGCGCTGGCCCCGGCCGCGCTTCGGCGAGCGCTTGGCGGATGCTCACCGCGATCCCATCGATGTCGGCCCGTCGCGCGGGGAGCAGGTCGTGGAGCCGCAGCAGGTACCAGTCGAGCCCCGTCGTGAGGCTCGCACGGGCTCCTCGTGAGACGGGCGCCGCCCCGATCGACGCGACCAGCGACTGCAGTTCCCCCAGGAACTCGAGCCGAGCCTCAGGAGTGTGGGGCACGTGTGCGTCGGCAGGCAGCCCAGGCATTCGCTCCAGTGCGACGAGACCCGCCTCGCTCCATCCGCGGCTGCGTGGAACGGCGACCCCGCCACCTCCGAGCTCCTCGTGGATGCGGTGCAGCGGCTCTGCGTGCCCCGGCCGGACCACCTTGAAGAACAGCGTGCCGTCCGGGCCGGCAAGACGCAGCACTGCTCGGCGCCCTGGCCGGTAGGCGAGCATCTCGAGCTGGCCTTCCCCGACGGCCCCGAAGCGGGCCGCGGTCTCGCGCGCGGAGTCGGGGAACGCCGTCGCGGGAAGGGCAGGCAGGGCCGGGTCGTGCGGGTATCGCCACACCCTCACCTGCTCGCGAGTCACGGGGTTCTGCACCGTGGTCCAGTTCTGCGCTTCGCCCACCGTCGACGCAGCCGCCGGGTTGGTGGCCGTGTCGATGAAGAGACGGATGCGCTCGTCTGGGCCCTGCTGCGAGGCGAGTTCCACGTCGTAACCGGCGAGCACGCCGTCGCCGCTCGGCTCAGCGCAGGCGAGCGTCACCGACGCCACCTCGCGGCCGGTGCCTGTGGCCACGGCCTCGATCACCTGCCTGGCTGCTGCGAACATGCGCTCCCCCTTGCGGGCCCTGTCGTCGGTCCTACCGCTGAACCTACCGGGGCCAGGCCTCCGCAGCCCGGGAACCGATCAGCTTGTGGACAAGGTGACCCGTTAGGCGCTTGGCACCGAGGGCGGCGTCTGCGCCGACACCGGGCTCTGCGCGCTCACTGGGCTCTGCACGGTCGGCGCGCTGAGCGGAGTCTGGGCCGAGACAGGGCTCGGGGAGCTGAAGACCGGTGTCGCGGTGGGCGACGCACTGCTGTCCGTCGTCGGCGAGGCCGAAGCGGTCGGGGGCGTTGACGGCGTCGAGAGGGCGAGCTGCTCGCCCGGCACGTCGCGCAGCTCGAGGGCGTTGGCGACACCCGCGCCGCCGACCGCGAGGATGCCGAGCCCGAGTGCGCTTGCCGAGCCGACGATGATCCAGGTGTTCTTCTTCATGATGCTGCCTCCTGCTGACTGCCGAGCCGCGAGTTCGCCTCGGTAGACCCAAGCTTCGTGAGCGTTCATGAGACGCACAGTGCTCAGGAGATGAGAGCGCCCTCATCATCGGAGACTCTGGCCCCGGACTCCGACGCGGCCCTGCTGCCCAAACGGGCCGAGTGGCACGAGCACGAGTGAGGGGTGGGCGGATGCGCCTGCATCCGCCCACCCCTCACACCGAAGCCCTCAGTGGGTCATGCCGTCTGCCCGCGGTGCTTGCCCTCGGCGATCTCCTCGACAAGCTTCGCGTTGAACGCCGGCAGGTCGTCTGGAGTCCGGCTCGAGACGAGCCCCTGGTCGACGTGGACTTCCTCGTCGACCCAGGTCGCCCCGGCATTGACGAGGTCGGTCTTGAGGCTCGGGAAGCTCGTGAGCGTGCGCCCGTCGAGCACCTTCGCGTCGGTGAGGATCCACGCGCCGTGGCAGATCACCGCAACCGGCTTGTGCGCCTCGAAGAAGTCGCGGGCAAACGAGACGGACGCCTCGTCGAGACGCAGGAGGTCGGCATTGCCGACCCCTCCCGGGAGCACGAGTGCGTCGAAGTCCGCTGCCCTCGCGTCGGCCGAGGAAAGGTCGACGGACTGCTCGTGCCCGTTCTTGCCCGTCACGGTGCCGGACTCGGGCGCGACGAGGGACGCGTCTGCGCCCGCCTCGGTCACGGCGCCCCATGGGCTGGTCAGCTCGCTGTCCTCGAAGTCGTTCGTGAGGAGGAAGGCCACGCGCTTGGTGTCGAGAGTCGTCATTGCTGAGTGTCCTTTCGTCGGGAGAAGTGTGCAGCTCGATCCGGACCAGGGTCCCGGCTCGCAACCGAGCAGGCGTCTACGCTCTCGCACCGACCTCCCCGAACCTTGGACGTCTCGTGTGCGCACCCTGGCCGTCAGCTGGACGAGCCCAGCAGCAGCTCCCGCAGCGCGGCCTCGCCTGAGCCCCTGCCCACCGCGACGACCCGCCCCTCGTCGTAGGCCTCGATGACGCGCGGATCGATGTAGCTCGACCTCGCGACCGCCGGCGTGTTCCCGAGCAGCTCGGCGGTGTCCCGCACGGCCTGCGCCACCAGCGATTTCCGCTCCCGGACGGTGCCCCCGACCCCCAGCTCGGCGAGCCGACCCGCAGCGAAGACCGTGCCGTGGAGCGTGCGGAAGTCCTTCGCCGTGAACTCGCCCTTCGTGCGTATCCTGATGTCGTCGTTCACCTCTCTGGCCGCGAGTCGCCGCCAAGCTCGCCCGTCCTTCCATGCCAGGATGCGGCGCCCAGGAGAGCCGGCGCCCTTGCGCTCCCCCAGGAACGACACGAGCTCGACATCCTCGATGAGGGCACTCCACGGCACCCCGCTCTTGCCTTTGAACTCGAGCAGCACCTGCTCGTCCTGCAGCAGGATGTGCCTGTTCAGCAAGGTCGTGAGCCCCCGGTGCCCGAACTGCTTCGCCGATCTCTCGCTGCCGACCCGCAGGAACGCCGTGTCGAGGAGCTTGAAGCTCGCGGCGAGCGAGGCATCCCTGCCGGAGCTCGCTGTACGAAGGGCCCTCGTCGCGGAGCGCCGCGCCGAGGGGAGCACCCGGGACAGCTCGAGCGCCCGGTCGAAGGTCACGATCTGCCGCTTCGCCGTCCAGTCGGGATGGTAGATGTACTGGGTTCGGCCGAGCGCATCCACGCCGAGGGCGAGGACATGCGCGTTCTCGTGTGGCGCGATGCGCACGTCCCTCCAGGCCGGTGGGATCGCGAGCGACGCGAGGCGCTCTCGGACTCGCGCGTCGACGATGCGCTCGCCACGCTCGTCGCGGTAGCTGAAGCCATTCCCGGCCGTGTGCCGGGTCCACGCCCCTCCCGAGGGAGTCCACCTTCGCAGTCGAACCATGCCCCTTGGGTAACACCCACCACCCCGTTGTGGCAAGGCTTCAACGCTGAGGATCAGATTGGCGTATTTCTAGGAGGTATCAGCTTCCCTGAGATGTCGTGAGAACTCTCCACAGAACTCAGGGAACATCCCTCAGCGCACATGTCAGTGCGCGAAGATGCGACTATCCGTCTGAGACGGTCGCCAACGACGGCAGGAGCCTCATGCCATTCCCCGTTCCACCTCTCACCGCGACGACGCCCGCCGAGGGCCGCGTCGACCGCCTCTCCGAGAACTCGTACCGGGTCGTCAAAGACGGACGAGTCCTCGGCTTCATCAACAAGATCGACGAGCTCTGCGTGGTCTCGGCGGGGTCCGACCCCGGTGCAGCCTTCGAAGTGCTGCAGACCCGCGACTTCGCCCGCGCCGTCAAGGAGCTCCAAGACCGAGCCTGA
Organism: Pseudoclavibacter sp. RFBI5; assembly: GCF_002931395.1. Classification (NCBI taxonomy): domain Bacteria; kingdom Bacillati; phylum Actinomycetota; class Actinomycetes; order Micrococcales; family Microbacteriaceae; genus Pseudoclavibacter; species Pseudoclavibacter sp. RFBI5. Next base: position 25,861 of record NZ_PSYA01000018.1, read on the forward strand.
CTCGTGGCAACCCAGCAGCGCGGCTCAAGGTTCCGCTGGAAGGCAGCGGGCCTCGGAGTCGCGTGCGCCGTCGCTGTCTTGGTCGTGGTGAGCGGATGCTCGCCGACCGGCAGTGCGCCGAGCTCAGAATCCAGCACTGGCACGTTCTCGCCGGTCGCAGCGCCACAGGCTACGGAAAGCCCCGAAGCCTCGGAGGCCTCAACGGCAGAGGACGGCGGGGAGCTCGTCTTCGCCGCCACGGCGGACGACCGCCATTCGTGGATCACCGCTGAGGCCCGCGTGACCGGCGTGACCCGGGCGGGCACGTGCGAGTACACCGCGAGCGCCGAGGGCGTCGACACCATCACTCGCACGGCGAAGGCGCTCAGCAGCAACTACGACACGGTGTGCGGTGATATCTCGTTCGAACTCGGGACGCCCGGCACCTACACGGTGACCGTGACCGTCACCGGAGTTACCTCGGAGCCGCTGACGGGGAGCACCGAGGTCGAGTTCCTGGGTTCCACCGCCGACTGAACGCCCCTCACGGCCTGCACCGCCCGAGGTGCCCGCGCCGCCCGCACCGCCCGAGGTGGCGCGCCCTCACCGCTGCCCCGCTCTGCTCCTCCGCACCCCGGTCGCGTCCCCGTCGCGCCCACGCTCGTGCCCCCGCTCGCAGGCCCGGGGCTAACGCACCGCGCTCCCGCTCCGCCCTGCGCTCCCGCTCGCAGACCTGGGACTAGCGCACCGCGCACGGGCCAAACGGATGCGCAACCCCCGGGTCTGTCCGCGCCCAGAGGCCGAGCTCCACTGTGTTGTCACAGGTGCGCCGATCCTGGAGTTCTCCACAGCCGGTTCGCGGGGTCGCGCGCGGGCGACACCGCGCACGTAGCGTCGCCGTGTGGCTCCTCCAGACAGATTTCCGCGTTTTCGCGACCAGCTCCCACCCGAGCTCCGGGGCAAGAGCTTCACGGTGGCGGATGCGCAAGACCTGGGTGTGGGCAGGGGCCGGCTGAGGAACCCGGGGCTGGCGAGACCCTTTCGTGGCGTTCGCGTCGATAGTGGCGCAGCAGATCCGGCTGACGAGCTGGAGTCGTCATCGGCAGCGATTCGCCGGCAGCTCCGAGCCCGTGATCTGCAGTACGCGCCGCTCCTCAAGGAAGCGCACGCTTACGGCGCAGTGTCCGCAGCGCGGATCCTTGGCCTGCCGCTGCCGCTGCAGCTCCTCCGGGATCCGCGCGTCCATCTCGTCGTCCCTGACGGCACGAACGTGCCGCGGCGCCCAGGAGTCACCACCAGAATCGTCCCAGCACGGCTCTGGCGCACGTTCACGTTCGCCGGCGTCGCGCTGCCCCATCCCGCGCTCCTCTACGGCCTGATGAGTCGCGACCTCCTGCGCTCGAACGCCGCCTCAGCGCGGCCAGACCTCCTCGGCTTCGGGGACGCGCTTGTCAGCGGGGCCGAGAACTACCCGAACCGCCGCTGGCACGGAACCCTCGAGACGCCCGACGTCCTGCAACGCTTCGTGGCCGAGTGGTCGCCCGGGTTCGGCGCTGCCCTGCTCCGCGAGATGACCCCGCAGCTTCGCGAGAAAGTCGAGTCGCCGTACGAGAGTCTCCTGCGCTTCGTGCTCCACGACTCCGGATATCCGGAACTCACCGTTCAGCACTCTCTGCGTGTCCGAGGGAAGGAAGTCGCGCGCCCTGATTGCGCTGATCTCGAGGCGAAGATCGCCTACGACTTCGAGGGGCTCGGTCATCTGGTGAGTCCGACGCAGTGGAGACGCGACATCCAGCGCGTTCGCCAGGTCACCAATCTGGGCTGGCATTCCGAGCGGCTCACCGTCTCAGACCTCTGGCCGGACCCCAGTGCCTTCCTTGCGCACGCGCACGCCCTGCGAGAGCGCCGGCTGCGCATGCTCGGCAAGCTGTGACGCCGAGCAGCCCCTGCTGACTCGAGGGCCGAAAGCCGAGGGCCGTGGCACAGACCTGGGGCTGGCGCACGCGCCCAGCCCAACGGAGGTGCCTCCTCCCCACGTCTGCACCCGCGCCAGCGGCAAACCTGGGGCTGACGCATCCGTGACGCGCGCGGCGGATGCAGAACCCCCAGGTCCGCGCGCGCCAGTCACAGACCCGGGGCTGACGCACGCGCCCAGCCCAACGGAGGTGCCTCCTCCCCACGTCCGCACCCGCGCCAGCGGCAAACCTGGGGCTGACGCATCCGCAACGCGCTCGGCGGATGCACAACCCACAGGTCTGCGCGCCAGTCACAGACCCGGGGCTAACGCATCCGCAACGCGCGCGCCGGATGCACAACCCCCAGGTCCGCGCGCGGGCCAGCCACAAACCTCGGGCTAACGCATCCGCAACGCGCTCGGCGGATGCACAACCCCCAGGTCTGCGCGCGGGGACGGCGCAGGAGGGCTGGGCGGGTAGGGAGACTGAGAGCGGGCGGGCGGCGCTCAGTCCTCCGCGTTCGCGTTCGCGCTTGCCGTCGCCACGATGCGGGACGCCATGGTCGCGAAGATGAACCCGTGGAACGGGAACACGGCTGCCCAGTACAGGCGGCCGAGGAGACCCTGCGGGAAGTAGACCGCGCGCTGCTCGTAGCGGGAGCGGATGCGCTCCCCGTCCTTCAGCTCGTCGCCGCGCGCATCCGACTCGCTGTCTCCGTCGCCGACCGGCATGGCCCGCATCTCGAGCCACGCGAGCCCGGGGACGCGCATCTCGGCCCGCAGCCTCAGGAGCGAGCCGTGCTCGCCGCCTCGTTCGATGGTCTCGACGCGCCAGAAGTCGAGTGCGTCACCGACTGCGAGACGGTCCGGGTTGGTGCGACCACGACGCAGCCCGACCCCGCCGACGAGCTTGTCCATGACGCCGCGAGCCCCCCAGAGCAGCTTCGACGAGTACCAGCCGTTGTCACCGCCGATGCCCTCGATGACGCGGAACAGCTCCTCGGGTGAGACCGTGCTCTCCTTCGACTGCTCATCGGTGAAGACCGTCTGCCCCGCCCAGTCCGGGTCGGCGGGCAGCGGGTCGCTTGGCGCGCTGTGGACGTTCGCGTCCCGCCAGCTCGTCTCCGTGGCTCGCTGCTTCTCCCGGCCGAGGGCCAGCTCGACGGCCCGCAGGTAGGTCGTGAGGCCGCCCTCGGGCGGCGGGATGAGCGCATCCACGTCGCGGTTCTTGACGACGCACTCGTTCTGCAGCGACTCGACGAGGGGCCGGGCGATGGACTTCGGAATCGGGGTCACGAGGTTCACCCAGCGAGACGCGAGGCCTGGCGTGAAGACGGGCAGCGAAGCGATGGCCCGCTGACGCAGGCCGGCCTTCACGGCGTACCCGTTCATCATCTGCCCGTACCTCAGCACGTCGGGGCCGCCGATGTCGAGCGGCCGGTTCTCATCTCCTTCGATGCGGGCGGCACCAAGCAGGTAGTGGAGGACATCGCGGACGGCGATGGGCTGGATGTGGTTGCGCACCCACTGCGGGGCAGGCATGTAGGGCAGCACCTCGGTGAGGTGCCGAACCATCTCGAAGGACGCGGAGCCGGAGCCGATGACGATGCCGGCCTGCAGGACGATGGTCGGGACGGGCGACTTCAGGAAGACCTCGCCGACCTCCTTGCGGGAGCGGAGGTGCTTCGAGAGCTTCGCGTCGTCGGGGTGCAGGCCTCCCAGATAGACGATGCGGGAGACGCCGGCCTTCGCGGCCTGCTCCGCCACGTTCTCGGCGAGCTGCAGGTCGGTGCGTTCGAAGTCGGACCCGGACCCCATGGCGTGGACGAGGTAGTAGACGACGTCGATGTCCTGCATGGCCTCGCCGACGGCCTTCGGGTCGTCCGCGTCGCCCACGACCACGTCGACGTGGTCTCCCCAGTCGTACGCGGCGACGCGGCCAGCGTTGCGGGCCAGCACCCGCACCCGGTAGCCGGCGGTGACGAGCCTCGGAACGAGGCGGCCTCCCAGGTAGCCGGTCGATCCGAAGACGAGCACTCTCGGCGCCGAGCCGTCCGCTCGAGGAACGGCCTTGAGCGCCGGCTCGTTGCCCGTCGGGGCTGGCGTCGCGGGCGTGCTGCTGTTGGCCGGAGCGTGTCCGGTCGTGAAGTCGCTGCCGGACGAAGACGTCGTGCTGTGCTTCGCGGACTCGTTGGCTTGGGCGTTTGGGGGCGTGCCTGGTGATGCCATGCTCGCGAGGCTATTGCCCCTGTCTGATCGCAAGATGATGGGTTGACAAAGCGGCACGACAGAGCCCCCGAGGGACATGCCGCTCGGGGGCTCTGAGGTCGATCTTCGTCGTTCTTCTCGGCGGTGCGCTCTAGCTCTGCACGACCGCGACCGGGTCGGTCGTCGGCAGGCCCGTCGCGGATCCGCCCTTCGACTCGACTGTGAGGCCGACGGCCATGCCTGGCGCGAATGTTCCGTCGAGCACCTTCACTGCGGGTGCGCCGTCGGCCATGGTCAGGACCCCGGCGGGTGCGGGACCTTCCCCGTCGATGTACCAGAGCTCGTAGTCGTTCTCTTCGGGCAACTGGGCCATGCCGTCCGCGACGACCGCGGACTTGCCGAGCTCCTGCGACCAGTAGACCGTGACGGTTCCGCCGCCGGCCGCCTCGGTGCGAGCACTGTCGACGTCGGGGGCGGCGAGGATGAGCGCCACGTCGCCGTCGGCAACGGACGGCTCCTGCGAGTCCTGCCCGAACCCGCCGAAGGCGAGGCCTCCGCCGAGGAACAGGCCGACGGCGAGGACAACCGCGGCAGTCGCGGCGAACATGGCTTGGGCGCTGCTGCGGAACCAGCGGCCGCGGGCTCGTGTCTCCACGGGCCCGAAGTCGTCGTCTCCGGTCGAGGTGCTCGAGGCTCCACCGCCGACGGCGACAGTACGTCGTTCGTCGTCAGCGTCGCGCTCGTCGGCGTCGTTCTTGGGCTCCGGCGCGAGAGACAGCCTGGGCCGTCCCTCCCCCTCGGCGTCCCGCGGAGCAGCGTCGGCAGGTGCCGACGGCGTGCCGGCGTCGGAGGCTCCCGCGGGGGCCGCGGACTCCTTCTCTCCGCCGACCGGGTTCTGCTGCGGGAAGCTGTCGAGCTTCGCGAACAGCGACCCCTTCATGGATGCAGGAGGACGCACCGGGGAGACTGCGAGCGCGAGCTGCGCTGCGGCCTCCTGGTAGCTCTCGAACTCCTCCGAGAGCTCGCCGTCTTCCAGCAGCTTGCTCAACAGTGCGCGGTCTGCGGCATCGTCGAAGTCGTTGGCGGAGAGCGCCTCTGCAGCAAGCAGCTGCTCGAGCTCCTCACGTTCCTGTTCGTAACTCATGACACCACCCCCAACTCGCGACGCAACCGATTCATTCCGTCTCTGATCCTTGTCTTCACCGTGCCGAGAGGCACCTCGAGCCGTTCCGCGATCTCACTCTGGGTGAGACCCCCGTAGTAGGCCAGGGTGACCGCCTCCCGCTGCTGATCGCTGAGCGCGCTGAGTGCCTTCTGGGCCCTCTTGTGCTCGATGCTGATCTCAGCGGACTCGGCGACGTCGTCGCGTTCCCCTTCGAAGTCCCGTGCCCCGATCTTCAGGTCACGGTCCTTCGATGCCTGGGATGCACGCACCCGGTCGATGGCTCTGCGGTGCGCGACAGTCAGCATCCATGTGGTCGCCTTGCCCTTGCTCGGCGAATACGATGCGGCGGTCTGCCAGATCTCGAGCAGCACCTCTTGGGCGACCTCTTCGGACTGCGCCTGGTCGACAAGCACTCGCCTGATGAGTCCGAGGACACGTGGTGCCATGAGGTCGTAGAGGGTCGAGAAGGCTTCCTTGCTTCCTGTAGCGGTGCGCACGAGAAGGTCCTCTATCTCTCCGATGGCTTCGCTCACAAGTTCAGCTTGCCATCTCGCGAACGTTTCGCGAAGTTCGTTGACTTCGTGTTGGGTTCCTGGGAAGTGCGTTGCTGGGACGTTCGGCCTGGTCTCAACCGAAGGTGAATGAGTAAGCATCCACGCCACCCCCCAGCGTCACGGTCAGTTCTCCCTGCTTGCTCTGGTCCCCTTCGAAGAGGAGGTAGGAGCCCGGGTTGCCCTCGACTTGGATCTCTCGAGGGCCGGTGCCATCGTCGACGGTCACTATTCCGGAGCCGCCGAGCACCATGCGGATGGTCGAGGCGGTGTAGGAGAGCTTGATCTTTCCTCCGTCGTCGCTTCGGATGCCCTGCGAGTCGAGGTTGAAGTCACCGTCGAGCGAGAAGGTGTCCTGCTGCTGCTGCGCGGGGAACGTGAAGCTGCGGTCGCCCTGGCCGTACTCGCCTTCACCTGCGTAGTTGACGACCTTCGTCGGCATCAGGTAGGTCTCGGGTGTCGTGCTTCCGAGTTCCGGCGTGGTGTCCGAGGTGTCGGTCTCGCCGGGGAGCTGCACGTCCGGGTTCGCTTCCTTGAGGAGGTCGCGGATCTGGGCCTCGGTCTCGGCGTAGCCGCCTTCACCGAAGTGGATGGCGCGGACGGTTCCCGTTGCGTCGATCAGGTAGTGGGCTGGCCAGTACCGGTTGCGGTAGTTGGTCCAGGTGCCCAGGTTGTTGTCGAGGGCGACGGGGTACTCGATGCCGAACTCGTCGATCGCGTTGGCGACGTTCGAGGCTTCCTTCTCGAAGGCGTACTCAGGAGAGTGGATGCCGATCACCTGGAGGCCGGCGTCCTTGTACGCCTGGTCCCATGCGGTGACGTGCGGGATGGAGCGGATGCAGTTGATGCAGGAGTAGGCCCAGAAGTCGATGAGGACGACCTTGCCCTCAGCGGCCTCCGCAGCGAGCTGCACCGCTTCGCCGTCAGGGGTGTTCATCCACTCCTGGATGTCGAGGATCTCTGGGGCAGGACCGCAGTCGCCGAGCTCCGGGTCGCCGGGCGTGCAGTTGGTGAGCTGCTCGTTCTGGTCGTTGACCAGGCCACCGAAGGCGAGTGCCTCCTCGACCTGCTCGTTGGAGTTGAACTGCTCCTGGAGGCCGGCGGTGTAGTCCGGCACGAGGCGCTGGAGGATCTGCGGGAGGTTGAAGACGAGTCCGATCGCGAGGGCGATCATGACGACACCTGCAGTGATGCGGATGCCGCGCTGGTGCTTGCGGAACGACTTGACTCGCTCGCCGACGCGACGTCCGGCGAGGGCGAAGATGAGGAGCGGGATCGCGGCGCCGATGCCGAACGTCACCGTGAGGATGACGGTCTCGATTCCGATCTGACCGGTCGAGCCGGCAACCGTGATGGCTGCGAGCACTGGGCCGGCGCACGGCACGTAGACGGCGCCGAGCGCGATGCCGAGGAGGAAGCCGCCGCGGTCGGTATTGACCTGCTTCTGCGGGATCCAGGAGAACGGCTTCTCGAGGAGGTGCTCGAACTTCGGCACGATGAGGCCGACGCCGATGAGGACAAGCACGATGATGCCTGCCCAGCGCAGCACGTCTTGGGGGAGCCCGAGGAGGCTCAGGAGCAGCGAGCCGAGCAGCGTGAAGACGCTGAAGCTCGTAACGAGGCCCAGGATGACGAGGTACGGCCGGGCGGATGCGCGCCGCTTCGTCGTGCGCTCGCTCTTGACTCTCGTCTTGAGCGCGCCCTCGTCAGGCCCTTCGGCCCCGGGATCCTGGGCCTCGGCCTGCATCTCCTCGTCGCTGCGTGCACCCTGCACGCCGCCCGAGAAGAAGATGACGGGTAACACGGGAAGGATGCACGGGGAGATTCCCGTGATGAGGCCTCCGAGGAAGCCTATGAGTCCTAGCGAGATCATGTTGCGCTCCCTGAAGCATGGTTGTCAGGCGGACGTTCATGCCTGTGCACTGCATTCGGAGCCGTGTGCCTATCGGTTTGTCGTTTCCGCGTATTCGATGCGCTCGATCCGCGCTGTCCACCGGACGACGGCCCAGGCGCACTCCTGAGAAAGGCACCGGAAGCTGCCCCGTTCTGGTCACGTGTTCGGCCAGCAGGCGGGGACACCTCGCTATAGACGTTCTTATAGACGGCCCAGCCGCGCTCAGCGCCGGCCCCGCATCCGTGCAGCAGCACGTCCGAACAGCCGCACTGAGCGTCGCGGACTGACGACACGCACGGTGTTGAGGGCCCGAGATCCCCGGAATGACGGGCATGTGGGGGTCGCCGAAGTTTTATTCCGAACTTTTCCAATCCGCTACAGGAGGGCCTCCGAATGCCTTTGTGAACCGCAACGGATGCGGCTCCGGCCCCCCGGCCGAGAAATGAGGAGTGAAGTTATGCGCACTATCACCAGGAAGGGCTCACTCGCCCTCCTCTCGCTGGCGGCCATCTCGACCTTCGGCCTGGCAGCCTGCTCGAACTCGGCCCCCATGGCTGAGACCGACGCCTCCACGGAAGCCTCCCCCATGGAGACTGCAATGGAGACGCCTATGGAAACCACCATGGAGACGATGGACCCAGCAGCCAACCTCGTCGGATCCGGCTGCGCCGACTACGCAGCTCAGGTTCCGGACGGAGCAGGCTCTGTCCAGGGCATGTCCCAGGACCCGGTCGCAGTTGCGGCTTCCAACAACCCGCTGCTCACGCAGCTCACGGCGGCTGTCTCCGGCCAGCTCAACCCCGACGTTGACCTCGTCTCGACGCTGAACGGCGGAGAGTTCACGGTCTTCGCACCGGTCGATGAGGCCTTCGGCAAGATCGATGCAGGAACGATCGACACGCTCAAGACCGACGCTGACCTCCTCTCGGGGATCCTCACCTACCACGTGGTTGAGGGACAGATCCTGCCTGACGAGATCGCTGGCGACCACAAGACCGTCCAGGGCGAGAACGTCACCGTCACCGGTGAAGGCGACAACCTCATGGTCGGCGACGCCAAGGTCATCTGCGGTGGAGTCCAGACCGCCAACGCAACCGTCTACCTGATCGACTCGGTGCTCATGCCGCCGTCGATGATGTAAGACAAACGCAGCTAGCACGACAAACAGATATGGCCCCGGATCTTGCATCCGGGGCCTTTATCTGATTGCTTTTCGGCCCAGCACTTTCAGTGTTGCGCGAATATCACAGCGAGGGCACGGATTTCCGTGGATTCCCGCACAGGATTTCGTTATATGGATATCCGGGGGCCACAATGGGTTGTCCGGTTAAAGACGCGGCAGTGCCAACTGAGTGCCACAAGCGCCACAGGGGAAGCCATCGTCCGACACCGGCGACTACAGTCAACATCGAACTCTGGAGCTCTCATGGGATTCCTCGCATTCCTTCTTCTCGGACTCATCGCCGGGGCCATCGCGAAGCTCATCCTGCCCGGCAAGCAGGCTGGCGGCTGGATCGCTACCCTCATCCTCGGCGTCGTCGGCGCACTGCTCGGCGGCTGGATCGGCGGCATGCTCTTCGGTGAGAGCGTTGACGCGTTCTTCTCGCTCAGCAGCTGGCTCCTGGCCATCGGTGGCTCGCTCATCGTTCTCCTCATCTGGGGATTCATCACGAGCCGCAGCAGCAGGAACAAGGCGTAATACGCGCTCGCACGACCAAGGCTTCGGGCCCCGGCATCTTTGCCGGGGTCCGCTGTCGTCTCCGAGACGGTACAAGGAGCCAACACCCCTCCCATCCTCGCGCCAGAGGGGGGTCTGGACAAAGAACCCGTGACCATCTGGGAGCTCAGGAGGTGCCCGTGAACTACCCCGCTGGCGATCGTTCGCAACGATCGCACCAAGCCGGACGTGTCCGCGTCCGCGTGATCCACCCCGGCGCTCACGCGGTGCGCCTCGAGGGCCCAGCGGGCGAGCTCACGGATGAGGTCGTCCTGCTCATCTCACGCACGGGCTCCGTCGCGAGCAGCCAGGGAACGCGCTCGACGACACTCGACCCGCTCGATGCGACCTTCGTGTTGAACTCAGCACCACACACCCACCGACTGCAGGCCGACTCGATACTCCACTGCTTCACGATTCCCCGTGAGCAGCTCATGCCCGCGGGCACGGACGCAGGCACACTGTCGACGTCCCGAGCTGACAGCAGGACACCACTGCAGCACTCGGCGGCCGCATTCCTCACCGCGTATTGCGATTCGTTGCTCGCCGGCTCGGACGCCCACCCGCAGGACGAGGCGACGCTCGTGCGACTCGCCGCAGTGCTGATCCTCGGAGACGACGACCGGGACCAGGACCCGCAGCACTAAGCAGGGGACCGGGCTTCCGCTTCCCGCCGCTCGAGCTTCCTGCTCGCGGCGCGGCCCCTCCTGTGGTTCGCTCGAGGCATGACCTCCAGCACGAGCAGCAGCAACGACCAGCGGCCGAGTCACGACGACCAAGCGGCTGCTGAGCGGCGGGCCTCGGCACGTGCCGAGGCCCGCTGGCGGGCGCTGGCACGTTGGGAGCACTCCACGTCGCTGCCGATGTTCGTGGTCGCGGTCGTGTTCTTCGCGGCGTCATCGCTCCTGCTCATCGACGTGCAGCTGAGCGCCGACGCGCAGAGCCAGCTCACGAGCGTCGTCTCGGTCAGCTGGGCCCTCTTCATCGTCGAGTTCCTGATCCGCCTCGTGATCAGCCCGGTGAAGCTCACCTTCGTGCGTTCGCGCTGGTTCGACCTGCTGTCGCTGTTCGTCGTCGTGTTGCGGCCGTTCCTCATCGTCACGTACCTCTGGCGCCTGCCGTTCTTTCGCCGCGGTGGCCCTCGGGCGAAGCGAACCCGCAATGTACTCGCGGTGTCGATCGCGTCGCTCCTGTACGTGTACACGGCGTCACTCGGCGTGTACCTCGTCGAGCACAAGACGCGCGGCGCGTCGATCGTGAGCATGGGAGATGCGCTGTGGTGGGGGTTCACGACGATCACGACGGTCGGCTACGGCGACTTCACGCCCGTGACGCTCGCCGGCCGCGCCCTGGCCGTCTCGCTCATGGTGTCCGGCGTGCTCATCGTCGGGTTCGTGAGCGCGACCATCATGTCGGCGATCCGCGAAGACGCGCAGACCATCGCGGCGAAGCTCACGACGAAGGCGCCTGGCAGCGAGGCCGGCGGCTCCCACCCTGGGCAGGCTGCGCTCTGACCGACCACTGCGCGCTCCCCGCCCGTCCTGGCGTCTGGGCGATTTTGGGCAACAAAAAAGCCGGGGTTGGTCATCGAGGAGCATCTCTGCTCACTCAACAACCAACCCCGGCTTATGAAGAAGTCCGGCGGTGACCTACTCTCCCACAGGGT
>NZ_PSYA01000019.1:0-16876 GCF_002931395.1 Pseudoclavibacter sp. RFBI5
CTTCACCACAGCCCAACGCCGGGCGATCGCAACCCGCGACCGACACTGCCGCGCACCCGGATGCAGCGCACCCGTCCGCTGGTGCGAAGTGCACCACGCGATCCCCTGGAGTCAGGGCGGACCAACCGACACGAAAGACGGCATCCTGCTGTGCTCCTTCCACCACCACGAAGTCCACCGCGAGAGACTCACCCTCACTCGCAGCAGCAGTGGACGCTGGCACGTCGTGCCCGCCATCGGACACCACATGCCACGCAGAACAGTCAGACGCCGCGGATACGCACCCAGCAACACCCAGGCCGCCCGCCCACAGGTCAACCGAAGACCTTGAAGCTCTTCAACCTTGAAGACCTGCGCCCCTGCAAGCACACAACCCCGCGGTGCCGCAGACCGCGGCCCAACGGGTCAACGAACCCACAAACTCACAAACCCTTCACGGGCTCACGGCCGACCTACCTCCGCACCCCTGGCCGCGGCAAGCACGACCTTGATCGTGGCCGCGTCATCGGGAACCGTCGGGTCAAGACCTGCCACCGAGGCGAACTTCGCCAGCCGGTTCATGATCGTATTCCGGTGGCAGAACAGCACACCCGCGGCCTTCGACGCCGAACCGGAGGCCATGTACACCTCGACGGCTTCCACCAGAAGATCCCGTTCCGATGAAGGCAGGAGCGCGAAATCGCGGAGCGCATCCGCAGCCAGGCTCGACGCCACCGGTCCAAGCCTCCGGACGACAAGACTCGGCCAGTGCTGCGCGAGCACGGCAGCACGCCCCGGAACAGCGAACTCAGCCAGCTCGGACGCCAGCTGCCACATCTCGCTCAGCGACGACAGCGTCGCCGCCGACTGGGAAACACCCACCTGCTGATCCGCGAGCGCCAGCTGCACCAACACGCCCGACGAACCTGACCGACCTGACGAAGACGAACCGAACGGACCGGACGAACCGGACGAACCCGACGGACCGGACGGACCGACCACACCGGCCACATCCGACGTCCCTGCGATCACCGCGAACTCGACACCATCCAGGCGCAGGCACACCGCCGTAGGGAAGACGTCCTGCACATCCGCGGCGAACCCTGCCGCCGCATCCTGATGCGCGACGGCGACCCAGTACGGTCCAGTGAGCGGAATCTCGAGCGCCTCCGCCGCCTGCACGTGCAGCTGCGAGTCATCGACCCCACCCCGCAGCAGACGACGCAGCAGGAACGCCTGCTCCTGCTCGAGCTCCGCCTTCACCTGCCCAAGCTCGAGCATGTACCCCGACTGCACGCTCGTCGTGTGCGCCTCCACAACCTCCCAGATCGCGACCACGTCGTCGGACAGGCGGTCCGCCTCCCCAGGCAGACGGTCGTTGAGCGCCTGCCAGATGAACCGGAAATCCATGCGCACCGCCCGCAGCAACGACTCGAGCGGCACCCCCTGCCGGACCCGCTTCCGGCCGATGGCCCGCGAGTGCGCCCGCAGCTCATCCTCGAGCCGCTCCCCACCCAGCTGGCGGAACATGAGGCCCAGCGTCGTGAATGCCGTGCTGTGCACGTCGCGCTCCGCAATGACCGACTCCACGTAGCCGGTCAGCGTGCGCACCTGACTCACGTACAACGTCGTGATCTCATCGAGGTCCGCGAGACACGACCGGATACCGCGCCGCAACGCTGGCGAAACAGTCACGTCATCCATTCGCCAAAACCCCGCTCAGATTGTGCATTTGCCCATCCTAGCCGCGCAATCGAGTGGGCCTGGCGATTGCCCAACCCCGCCGATCCGGGGTTGCATAGGAACACCGGCGTCACCGCAGACGTGCACGTTCACATGCAGGCCTTTCCCCAACATCGGAGCCACCATGTCCCACAACACCCAGACCCCCGCCTCGGGCGCAGCCTCGGGCCCGCCCTCGGGCGCACCCGCCAGCGCGCCGAAGGTCAGCCTCAAAGACGCGCGGCGCATCGCTTTCGCCGCCTTCGTCGGCACCGCACTCGAGTGGTACGACTACTTCCTCTTCGGCACCGCAGCGGCCCTCGTCTTCAACCGCCTCTTCTTCACCGACCTCGACCCGGCCGGCGCCACCCTCGCCGCCTTCGCGACCTTCGGCGTCGGCTTCGCGGCCCGCCCGATCGGCGCCGTCGTCTTCGGCTGGATCGGCGACCGCTACGGCCGCCGCCCCGCCCTCCTCACCACCATCGTCATGATCGGATGCGCGACAGGACTCATCGGCGTCCTCCCCGACTACCTGGCAGTCGGCATCGCAGCCCCCATCATGCTCGCCGTCCTCCGCCTCGTGCAGGGCTTCGCCGTCGGCGGCGAATGGGGCGGCGCGACCACCATCGCCATCGAGCACTCCCCCGAGAAGATGCGCGGACGCTTCGCCGCCCTCGTGCAGATCGGCTCCCCCGTCGGCACCCTCGTCTCCTCCGGCGCCTTCGCCCTCGTGCTCATGATGCCGCCCGAGACCTTCGACGCGTGGGGTTGGCGCCTCCCCTTCCTCCTCGCGTTCCCGCTCCTCGGCATCGCCCTCTACATCCGCCTGAAGGTGGAGGAGTCCCCCGTCTTCAAGGAGCTCGCCGCGGCCGGCGAACAGGTCAAGGTCCCCGTCCTCGAACTCTTCCGCAAGTCCGGGCTCCGCCTCCTCGTCGCCGTCGCAGCAGCCATGCTCGGCGTCGGAGGGTTCTACATGATGACCACCTTCGTCGTCTCCTACGGCACCAACGTGCTCGAAGTCGACCGGCAGGTGATGGTCAACGCGACCCTCATCGCCGCCGTCCTCCAGATCGGCGTCACCATCTTCGCCGGCCGCCTCGCCGAACGCTTCGGCCCAGGCCGCATGACCGTCGTCGGCGGGCTCACCACCGGCATCGCCGCCTTCCCGCTCTTCTGGCTCATCGACACCGAGAGCCCCATCGCCATCACGGCAGCCGTGAGCATCGGCATCGCCCTCATCACCCTGTCGTACGCCGTCACCGGGGCCCTCCTCGCGGAGCTCTTCCCGCCCCGACTCCGCTACAGCGGCGTCTCCCTCGGCTACAACCTCGCCGGCGCCATCAGCGGATTCCTGCCCCTCATCGCGACCGCGCTCATCACCGTCGGCGACGGCTCATCCTGGCCCGCCGTGCTCGTCCTCATCGGCATCTGCCTCGTCACCGTCATCGGCGGCGCCTTCGGCGAGCGGATGCGCCTCCGCGACGACATCGTCGAGATCGACCACAACGCGTAACCGACACCGCCAGCTCACGGACCGCGTGCGCCCCACCGCGAGCGCCCCACACAACGACGAGCGCCCCCGCCCGACCGCGAGCGCCCCCAAACGAAAGCAGGACCAGAGCATGACCACACCGACCAGCAGCGACATCGACTCCAGCGCCAGCGCATCCTCGACGCCGTCGACGCCGCCTTCGACCAGCAGGTCGCCTTCACGCAGGAGCTCGTCCGGCACCCGTCGCTTCGAGCCAACGAGTCGTCGGCGCAGGACCTCCTCTACGGCGCCATGGCCGGCCGCGGCCTCACCATGGACCGCTGGGAGCTCGACCCCGTCGAGCTCGCCGCCCACCCGGGAGCCGGAGCAGTCGAGATCTCCTACGAGGGCCTCGAGAACGTCGTCGGCACCTTCACCCCACCCCAGGAACGCGGAAGCTCGCTCATCCTGAACGGACACATCGACGTCGTCCCTGAAGGCCCCGAGAGCCAGTGGGCGCGGTCCCCGTGGGACGCGACCGTGCGAGACGGCTGGCTGTACGGCCGCGGCAGCGGCGACATGAAGGCAGGCCTCGTCGCCAACCTGTACGCCTTCGACGCCGTCCGGGCGGCGGGCCTCGCGCCGACGGGTCGCATCCACTTCGAGTCCGTCGTCGAGGAGGAATGCACCGGCAACGGCTCCCTCTCCGCGCACCTGCGCGGCTACACGGCCGACGCCGTCCTCATCCCAGAGCCCGAGGAGGACATGCTCGTGCGCGCCAACACGGGCGTCATCTGGCTGCGCCTCCGCGTCGACGGCAAGCCCACCCACCCCCGTGAGATGCAGACCGGCTTCAATGCCATCGACGCCGCCTACTACGTCATCGGCGAGCTCCGGAAGCTCGAGGCAGACTGGAACGCCAAGCAGGGCGAGCACCGCTACTTCGAGGACCTCGACCACCCCATCAACTTCAACGTCGGCAAGATCCAGGGCGGGGACTGGGGCTCCAGCGTGCCGGCCTGGTGCGAGGTCGACGTGCGTGTCGCCCTCTACCCCGGCATCACCGCAGACGCGGCCTGGGCCGAGATCACCGACGCGCTCGACGGCGTCACCGCAGACGGCAACGGCAACCCCATCGTCACGACCGCGACGAAGACCGGCTTCTACGCCGAGGGGTACGTCCTCGAGGAGGGCGGCGCCGCAGAGCGGGCGCTCGAACGCAGCCACAGCGCAGCGTTCGGGGGCGCCAAGCTCGAATCGTTCGTCACCCCCGGCTACCTCGACGGGCGAGTCTTCGTGCAGTACGCCGACACCCCCGCGCTCGTCTACGGCCCCGTCTCCGAAGCCATCCACGGCTACGACGAGCGGGTGAACCTCGAATCGGTGCGCCGCATCACGAAGTCGATCGCGCTCTTCATCGCCGAATGGTGCGGGGTGGAGTAGCCAGCAGCAAGTAGCCATCAGCAAGCACGCGCCGCGCGCGACGTCGACCTCGGCACCCGCCGAGCAGTCGAGGCCGCGCGCGGTTCGTCACACCCCGAGGCGACGCGTCAGCTGAGCCTCGGCCCCTCGGCGATCGCGAACCCACCCTCGCCGTCCGACTCGACGTAGAGCAGCTCGTGAGAGGCGACGTGCCCCGCGAGCATCGGAACACCAGTCGCCGCGCACTCCTCGAGCAGAGCGCGCCTCGTGGACTCCGCGACCTCCCTCATGGAGCAGAAGCTCGACGACAGACCGGGCTCGGCAACCTGCAGGACGTGGTGCAGCGCATCCCCCGAGATGATCGCGACCGTCGAACCCGACGCCGGGTCGAGCACCCGAACCACCATGTGCCCCGGAGTATCGCCGGGCGCGTGCTCCAGCACGACGGACGGCGACGCCCGATACGGAAGCTCGACCACGTCCGCTTGCCCCGCCAGGAAGACCGGCTCGATCGAGTCGGCCCAGAAGTCACCGTTGCGCTCGAACATGCCCCTGGCGCTCGGCCCCGTGATGAAGGCGCGATCGAGCTCGTTGAACAGGTAGCGCGCGTTGGGGAACGTCAGCGACCACCCGCCCGCCGCATCCGCCGCCGTGTTCCATCCGACGTGGTCGCAATGCAGGTGCGTGTTGACGACGACGTCGACCTCGGCAGGGTCGACGATCGTGGCGAGCTCCTCGAGCCACGTCGTGGCGAGCCCGTTCCACATGTCCCGGATGCGCGGCTTGCCGTTCCCGACCCCCGTGTCGACCACCGCGACGAAGCCGCGTGAGCGCACGACGTAGCTGCTCGACGCCATCACGAGGCGGTCGGTGCTCGCTTCGTAGTCGTCCGGCCCGAGGGCGGCGATCTGCGGACGGAGCGGGTCGGTATCGACGAACATCTCCTCGACGGGGAGCATCGCCGAACGCGACTCCTCGATGCGGTAGATCTGCGTGTCGCCTGCTGTCAGCAGCGGTCGCATGGTGCCCTCCTCGACGTGTTCGAGTCCCCGAGCGCCACTTCTGGCGCACGTGAGACCCCGGGCCAGATGGCCTGCATCCACCCTGAGTGCACCATGTTGCCTGGAGGTTTCATTGCATGCAATGAGTGTTACCAGCGCGTAAAAAGCCGCCTATCTGGTCAAGATTGCATGCAGTTTGCGGCTAGCGTCCATCTCACCGGCTCAGAACATAGCCGAACCACCACCGCTTCGTCGCCTCATCGCCTCATCGCACCCTGCTTCTCACCGCACCCCAGCTCCTCCTCCCAGCTCCGCTCACCTCGTCGCTCCCGGAAAGGACGCGCATGCGTTCCCACAGACTTCGCGTCGGCACCGCCGTCGCCATGCTCGGCATCACCACCCTCGCCGTCACCGCCTGCTCCACCGGATCATCCTCGGCCTCGGAAGACGCCACCTTCGCGGTCAACATCGCCGCGCTCGAGGGCGCCCCCACCTTCGACCCCGCCGCCAACATGCGCGGCTCCGCCTTCAACTACGCTGCCGCCGCCTACGAGAGCCTCGTCACGAGCGACGCCGAAGGCGCCCTCCAGCCGGGCGTCGCCACGGCCTGGGAGTACACGAGCCCCACCGAGCTCACCATGGACTTCCGCCTCGACAGCGTCTTCGAAGACGGCTCCCCGATGACCGTCGAGCTCATCAAGGCCAACCTCGAGCGCTACCAGGAGACTCCGGGCACCTACCAGGCGCGCCTCAACTCGATCGACGCGATCGAGGTCGTCGACGAGGACACCCTGAAGTTCAGCCTCAACACCCCGGACCAGTCGCTGCCGGAGGCCTTCTCCCTCACCGTCGGCATGATGGTCAGCCAGGCCGCCCTCGACGACCCGACGCTGCTGCTCACCGACACCTACGGCTCCGGGCCGTGGATCCTCGACTCCTACACGGAGGACAGCGAGTACAGCTACATCCGCAACCCCGAGTACGTGGGCCCCATGGACGTGCAGGTCGACGAGCTCAACATGTTCGTCATCACCGACCTGACCGCCCAGCTCAACGCGCTCCTCGCCGGCGACGTCGACATCATCTCCGCCCAGTGGAGCCAACGCGACCAGGCGGAATCCCAGGGCTTCGCGGCCGCCTCCAACGAGTCCAACGTCGGCGGCCTCATGCTCTTCGACCGCGGCGGCGACGTCATCCCCGAGCTCGGCGACGTGCGCGTCCGCCAGGCCATCAACTACGCCCTCGACCGCGACGCCATCGGCACCGCCCTCTGGAGCGACTACCAGCGAGGCACCTCCTCCGTCTTCGGCAAGTTCACCTCCGCCTACGACGAGTCGCTCGACGACTACTACGAGTACAACCCGGAGAAGGCGAAGCAGCTCCTCGCCGAGGCCGGTTACGCCGACGGGTTCGAGCTCCCCATCCTCAGCCGCACCATGTTCGGCGAGAACAAGCGCCTCGAGGCGACCATCCCCTACCTCGAAGCCGTCGGCATCACCGCCACCCTCTCCGACCGCACGAACGACTACTTCGACGCCATCACCAACAAGGAGTTCGGCGCTTCCCAGGGCCAGCAGAACGGCGGCATCGACTCCTACGTCAACAGCATGAACATGCTCGCCCCCAACGCGCAGCTCAACCCGTTCGGCACCGACGACCCCGAGCTGACGGCCCTCATCGCCGACGCCTCCAGCGAGCTCGACGCCGACGCGGCAGCCACGAAGTGGCAGGCGGTCAACAAGTGGGTCGTCGAGAACGCCTGGTTCGCGCCGGTCGCCTTCTACCACACGCACACGGTGTGGGATGCGGAGAAGCTCGGCGGCGTCGAGCTCGCCGCCGGCCAGGTCTTCCCGCTCCCCTTCAGCTGGACCCCCGCCGAATAGGCACCCGGGCTCCCGCAGCAGCCGCAGCACCGCGATACCCAGCACCCAGCACGCAGCACCGGATGCGCGGGGAGGCGCCCCTCCCCGCGCATCCGCCCAGCACCATCACCAACCTGAAAGGAGCACACGTGGCCCTCTACATCCTCCGGCGAGTCGGCATCACCGTGCTCATGGTCTTCCTCGTCGTCTCGGCCGCCTTCTTCCTCGTGGCCCTCATGCCGAACGACGTGACCCAGACCATCCTGGGCCCCGACGCCACCCCGGAGGCCCGCGCCCAGCTGCGTGACGAGATGGGCTTCAACGACCCGATCCTCGTGCGCTACCTCGCCTTCCTCGGTGGCCTCCTGACCGGCGACCTCGGCGTCTCCTACCTCAGCCAGCAGTCGGTGACGATGCAGGTGCTCGAGCGGCTCCCCGTCACCCTCACCCTCTCGATGGGCGGCATCCTCCTCACGACCGTGCTCGGCATCGTGCTCGGCATCCTCGCCGCGAGCCGCGGCGGCTGGCTCGACACGATCATCCGCGGAGCAGCCGGCGTCATGCAGGCCATCCCGAGCTTCTGGCTCGCCGTGCTGCTGGTGCTCGTGTTCGCCGTGAACCTCAAGATGTTCCCCGCGTCCGGCTGGGAGCCCTTCACGGAGGACCCAGCCGAGTTCCTCCGCC
The DNA here is from genome assembly GCF_002931395.1 of Pseudoclavibacter sp. RFBI5. Classification (NCBI taxonomy): domain Bacteria; kingdom Bacillati; phylum Actinomycetota; class Actinomycetes; order Micrococcales; family Microbacteriaceae; genus Pseudoclavibacter; species Pseudoclavibacter sp. RFBI5. The sequence continues at coordinate 8,142 of NZ_PSYA01000019.1, forward strand.
GCATCACGCTGCCCCTCATCTCCATCGGCATCGCGGGCACCGCGGCGGTCGCCCGCCAGGCGAGGGTCGCGATGCTCGACGTGCAGGGCCGAGACTTCATGCAGACCCTGCGAGCGACGGGGCTCCCCGAGTGGCGCATCGTGTGGCTGCACGGGCTCCGCAACGCCGCCATCCCCGTCCTCACCGTCATCGGCCTCCAGTTCGTGGCCCTCTTCGGCAGCGCCGTGCTCATCGAGCAGGTCTTCGCGCTCCCCGGCGTCGGCAAGCTCGTCGTCGACTCCGTCAACCTGGGCGACATGCCCATCGTGCTCGGTGTCGTCGTCGCCCTCAGCGTCGTGATCCTCGTCATGAACCTCGTCATCGACATCCTCTACGGCATCATCAACCCGAAGGCGAGGCTCGCATGACCCGCGTCCGACGCACCGACACCGCCCTCTCCAGACTGCTCAGCAAGCCGGGAGCCGTCGTCGCCCTCGCCTTCCTCGTCCTCCTCGGCCTGTCGGTGATCTTCGCCGACCTCGTCGCCCCGCTCGACCCGCTCGCCCAGGACCTCGCTCTCGCGCGTCAGCTGCCGAGCGCCGAGCACCTCCTCGGCACCGACGACCTCGGGCGCGACGTCTTCTCCCGCCTCATCCACGGCGGCGCAGCGACCCTCGGCGGAGCCGTCCTCGCGGCGGTCGTCGCGATGGGCATCGGCATCCCCCTCGGCATGATCGGCGGCTACTTCCGCGGTTTCACCGACACCCTCGTCTCCCGCTTCGCGGACTTCTTCCAGGCCCTGCCCACGATCGTCATCCTCATGGCCGTGATCGGCGCCTTCGGCAACAACACGACCGTCGCGATGGTGACGCTCGGCATCGCGATGAGCGACGGCTTCGTCCGCCTCGCCAGGGCCACGACGCTGCAGGTGCGGCGAGAGCTGTACGTGGATGCCGCGAACGTCGCCGGCATCGCACCCGGCCTCATCCTGTTCCGCCACGTGCTCCCCAACATCCGCGGACCGCTGCTCGTGCAGCTCTCCATCACGATGGGCGCCGCCCTCCTCATCCAGGCTGGCCTCGGCTTCCTCGGCCTCGGCACCCCGCCCCCGGCGCCCAGCTGGGGCGGCATGATCAGCGAGGCCAGCGAGCTCATCTACCTGCACCCGTGGCTGCTCGTGCCGAGCGGCGTCATCATGATCCTCTCGATCCTCTCCTTCAACGTCGTCGGCGATGCGCTCGCCGGCAACCGCCCCGGGACCACCCTCGTCCGCTCCTTCTTCCGCAAGAAGCCAGCAGCCCAGGTCGCCACCAAGCCCGTTGCCGTCGACGACCCGCAGCCGGACGTGGACGACGCCATCGTCTCCGTGCGCGACCTCAGCGTCTCGTTCACCGACAGCACCGGCGAGTTCGCGGTCGTGCAGGGCGTCTCCTTCGACGTGCGCCGCGGCGAGGCCCTCGGCATGGTCGGCGAATCGGGATGCGGCAAGTCGGTGACCGCGAAGAGCCTGCTCGGCCTCGTCGCCCCAGGCGGCCGCGTCTCGAAGGGCGAGATCGTCATCGACGGCACCAACATCGTCGGGCAGAGCAACAAGCAGCTGCGCGCCGTGCGCGGCTCGAAGATCGCCCTCGTCTCGCAGGAGCCCATGACGGCCCTCGACCCGACGTTCACGATCGGAGCCCAGCTGCGCGAGGCCATCGCCCACCACACGGGCTGCAAGGCAGGCGAAGTGCAGGAGCGGGCACTCGAACTGCTCCGCCTCGTCGGCATGCCCGACCCGCAGCAGGCCGCCGCCAGCTACACGTTCCAGGTCTCCGGCGGCATGGCGCAGCGCGCCGCCATCGCCATGGCGCTGACGGGTGAACCCGAGGTGCTCGTCGCCGACGAGCCCACGACCGCCCTCGATGTGACCGTGCAGGCCGAGATCCTCGACCTGCTGCGGCGCCTCCGCGAAGAACTCGGCCTCGCGGTCATCATCGTCACGCACGACCTCGGAGTCGTCGCGGACACATGCGACCGCGCCGTCGTCATGTACGCCGGCCAGGTCATCGAGGAGGCCGACGTCGACACGCTCCTCACGGCCCCATCGCATCCCTACACCAGGGCCCTGCTCGCCGCGATGCCCGCCAACGCCGTCGCCGGAGTGCCGATGGATGCCATCAGCGGCGCCGTGCCAGCACCTCGCGACTGGCCGACCGGGTGCCGCTTCGCCGAGCGCTGCGCCTTCGCGACCGAGCGCTGCCGAACCTCCCCCGTCGCCCTCACCCTGCAGCGCCGCGGAACCGGAAGTGCAAGCGGACTCGCAGATCAGCGCCCAGCCGTGGGCCAGCAGCGCTCCGGCATGGCCCGCTGCGTGCGGGTCGAGGAGGTCGCCAAGGCGGCCCGCACCGGCTCGGCCACCCAGAACTCCAGCGTGAAAGAGAGGAGCATCGCATGAGCGAAAAGCTGCTGAGCGTCGACCACCTCCAGATGCGGTTCAAGAACCCCCACAACCGCGCGCAGACCGTGCACGCCGTCGACGACGTGAGCTTCACCGTCGCCCCCGGCGAGATCCTCGGCGTCGTCGGGGAGTCCGGCTCGGGCAAGTCGACCATCGGGCGCTGCATCCTGGGCCTCGAGAAGCCGAGCGACGGCAGCATCCACTTCGGCGGTCGCGACCTCACGAAGCACTCGCTGCTCCGCAACCGTCGCGACATCGCCAAGCAGCTGCAGGTCGTCTTCCAGGACCCGTACAGCTCGCTCAACCCCTTCCGCACGATCGGACAGACCCTCGCGGAGCCGCTCCAGGCGGCCCTTCGCCTCTCCGACAAGCAGGCGGATGCGCGGGCCCGCGACATGCTCGAGACGGTCGGCCTCCCCCGAGCCGCGGCAGACCGCTTCCCCGGCCAGTTCTCCGGCGGTCAGCGGCAGCGCATCGGCATCGCGAGGGCCCTCATCATGCAGCCGCAGCTCGTCGTGCTCGACGAGGCGGTGAGCGCCCTCGACCTGTCGACGCAGGCGCAGATCCTCAACCTCCTCGCGCAGCTCGCGAAGGAACGCGGCCTCGCCTACATCTTCATCGCCCACGACCTCGACGTCGTCCGCTACATCTCGCACCGCACGCTTGTGCTCTACCGCGGACGCATCATGGAGCAGGGCCCGGCCGGTGACGTCCACAGCGCACCCCTGCACCCGTACACGGCGGCGCTCAACGCGGCAGCCCCCGTGACCGACCCGGTCGAGCAGCGCAGGCGGCGCACGGCGAGAGCGGCGGCGGCAACTGCGGCAACTGCGGCAACTGCGGCAACTGCGGCTGCAGCCGCGTCAGCCACCCCGCCCTCCCCTGCTTCCCCAGCAACCCCAGCCACCGGACAGCTCGGCTGCCCGTTCGCAGCCCGCTGCGCCTTCGCGCAGGAGGTGTGCCTCACGAAGCGACCGGCCGACACCCCCGTCGGCGAGCGAACCGTGGCATGCCACATGTACGACGCGACGAGCGGCCACACGCGCCTCGGCGCCGGCATGCCAGCGGCCGAGCTCATCGCGAGCTGAGCACCCCACCCCACCAGCTTCCACAATCCAGCCGCGGTGCCCCCGCACCGCGGCCACCCGAACACGAAGGAGCACGTCAATGCCAGACGTCACCGGATACCGCGCGAAGATCGGCGTCATCGTCCCATCGACCAACACGGTCGTCGAGCACGATGTCAACAAGCTCGCGCCCCACGGCATCACGTTCCACTGCGGTCGCATGTACGTCGAGCAGCAGGCCATGGGCGACCACACGAGCTTCATGGAGCTGCAGACGCAGATCCGAGGCTCCATGTCGGTGGCGCTGCGAGACGTCATGACGGCCCAGCCCGACCTCATGATGATGGGGATGTCGGCGCCCACCTTCAGCGGCGGCGTCGCCGGCAACGAGGCCTTCCAGACCGAGGTGAGCGAGCAGATCGGCGGCATGCCCGTCACCACCGGCGCATCCGCCTGCCGTGCCGCCCTCGAGACCCTCGGCGTGACGAAGATCTCCGTCTTTTCGCCATACCAGCCGGTCGCCGACAAATGGGTCGACCAGTACTTCACCGAGGCCGGCTTCGACGTCGTCAAGGTCACCGGCCTCCGCTGCCCCACCGCGACGTCGATCGCGAGCGTCACACCACGCGACCTCGTCACGGTGCTCGAGGAGATCGACACCCCCGAGACCGAGGCGATCGTGCAGGTCGGCACGAACCTGTCGTTCATCCGCATGGCCGACGAAGCCGAGACCTGGCTCGGGAAGCCCGTCGTCGCCATCAACACCGCCACCGTCTGGCACACCCTCAGGCAGGCCGGCTTCACCGACACCGTCGGTGGCTACGGCACCATCATCCGCGAATTCTGACCGCCACAGCGCACACAAAGGACCACACCATGACTGCTTCCCCCCAGTTCGATGTCATCGTCGTCGGCGGCGGCCCCGTCGGCACCACCACCGCCCTCAAGCTCGCGAAGCGCGGCATGACGGTCGCACTCTTCGAGAAGCGCGAGGCGAGCACGCTCGAGCACCGCGCATCCACCTTCCACCCGCCGACGCTCGAGATGCTCGAGGAGCTGGGGCTCACCCAGCCGCTCATCGACGCCGGCATCATCGCGCGCTCGTACCAGTTCCGGGATGCGACGATCGGCAAGATCGTCGAGCTCGACTTCGCGGTGCTCGACGACGACACGGCCTATCCGTACCGCGTCCAGGTCGAGCAGAGCCGCCTCACCGCGGCCGCCCAGCAAGTCATCTCCGGCGAGCCCAACGTCACGTCCACCCTCGGCGCCGAGGTCATCGCGATCCGTGAGAGCGACGACGGCTTCGAGGTGGATGTGCGCGGCGAGGACGGCGCCGTGAGCACCAGCACGAGCACCTACCTCGTCGCGGCGGACGGCTCGCGGTCCCTCGTGCGCGAGCACTACGACATCGACTTCTCGGGCCACACCTACCCGGAGCGTTACCTCGTCATCACGACGAGCCTGCCCCTGCACGAGATCCACGAGGACCTCGCCGTCGTCAACTACGTCGCCGACCCGGAGAACTGGCACGTCCTGCTGCGCAACCCCAGCGGCTGGCGCGTGCTCTTCCCCTGCGATCCCGCCCTCACGTCCGAGCAGCAGACCGACCCCGCCTACGCCGTGAGTCAGCTGCGGCGTGTGGTGCCCGAACTCGACGGCTACCCTGTTGTGCACGTCACCGTCTACGAAGTGCACCGCAAGGTCGCGCGGACGTTCCGCAAGGGCAACGTCTTCCTCGTGGGCGACGCGGCACACGTCAACAACCCGCTGGGAGGCATGGGCATGAACAGTGGAATCCACGACGGGCTGCTGCTCGCCGAGCTGCTGCCCGGCTACGCCAACGGCGAGGTCTCGAGCGAGGAGCTCGACGACTGGGCCGAGAAGCGCCGCGCCGTCGCCCGCCACTACGTCGGCGAGGAGACGGAGGGCAATTGGAACGCCCTCCGCGACACGAGCGAAGAGCGCCGCGCCGCGAAGCGCGCCGAGTGGGAAGCCCTCGGCCGCGACGAGACCGCCCGCCGACAGTTCCTCCTCACCTCGTCGATGCTCGCGAGCGTTCGATGATCGAGACCCCGACGCACGTGCTGCTGCCCGAGAGCCTCACGGGAGGCGACCTCGCCTACGCGGAGCTGCGCTCGCGCATCATGAGCGGCGAGTACGCGCCGCACACGGTGCTGCGCGCGCAGGCGCTCGCCGCCGAGTTCGGGCTCAGCAGGACCCCCATCCGCGAGGCGCTCCAGCGCCTCGCGGAGGCGGGGCTCGTGGCGTACATCCCCAACAAGGGCGCCACCGTCATCGGATACACGACCGAGCAGATGGCCGAGACCTACTTCGTCCGCGCCTCCCTCGAGAGCCGCGCCGCCGGCCTCGCCGCCGACCGCATGACCGACGCCGACGCCGAGCTCCTCATCGACCGCATCGAGCGGATGGACCCCCTCGTCCACGCCAGCGACCAGGACGAGATCGTCGAGCTCGGCCGCCTCAACCGCGAATTCCACGAGCACATCGTGAAGGTCTCCGGCAGCCTGCAGCTGCAGACGCTCCTGCGCAGCGTCAGCCAGGTGCCCATGATGATCCGCAACTACCAGGCGTACGGCGACACGTTCCGCATCCGCTCGAACCACCACCACCGCGACATCCTGACCGCCCTGCAGACGGGCGACTCGCTGTGGGCCGAGGTCGCGATGCGCTCGCACATCCTCGCTGCCCGCAACGCCGTGCTCCAGGGACCGGGCACCTCCACGACCGCTGGCGCTGCTCCCAACGAAGGCTGAGCCGTGTCGCGCACCACCGGGCCCACCACGGGGCCCGAGCAGCAGCATGCCCGGAATCCCCCGCTGGAAGGCGTTCCCGAGTCCAGTTCCGCGGGCCCCTCCACCCCCGCGGCCGACACACCCACGCACGTCTGGCGAACCCGCCGCCCGGGCCGGACCGCGACCATCGCAGGCATCGGCACGACCGTCGTCACCGCGCTCCCCGTCTTCCTCGTCGGCGGCCTGTCCATGCAGCTGCGCGGCAGCACGGGGCTCACCGAATCGATGCTCGGCATCGTCGTCGCCGCCTACTGGGGTGCGTCGGCGCTCCTCTCCCCGCTGGCCGGCAGCCTCTCGACGAGGCTCGGCTTCCGCTGGGGCATGATCATGGCCTCCTCGATCGGCGGCCTCGCCCTCATCGGCATCGCCGCCTACACGCCGACGTGGCAGTGGCTGCTCGTCTGGCTCATCGTCGCCGGAGCGGGGAACTCGCTCGGGCATCCACCCTCGAACGCCCTCATCGGGGTCGGCGTCTCGACCCGACGGCGCGCCCTCGCGTTCGGCCTCAAGCAGGGAGCGGTCCCCCTCGCCACCTTCAGCGCCGGCCTCGCCGTCCCCGCCCTGGGCCTCACGGTCGGCTGGCAGTGGACCTTCGCGATCGCAGGAGCGCTCGCCGCCGTCGCCGTCGCGTTCCTCGCCTGGCGGGTGCCGCGAACGCCACGAACGCCACGCGCCACGCGCCGCGCTCGAGAGCGGCTCCCCCGCGACCTGCGCGTCTTCCTCATCCTCGCCTCAGCCGCGAGCGGGCTCGGCGCCGCCCAATCGAGCGTCATCGGCGCCTTCACCGTCACGACCGCCATCGGCGTCGGCTACACGGCCGCCGTCGCGGGCCTCCTCCTCAGCCTCGGCTCGCTCGCGAACATCATCGCGAGACCCCTCGCGGGCTGGCTCGCCGACCGCGGCATCGGAGGGACCCTCACCACGGTCTCGCTCATGATGCTCTCCGGTGCCATCGGCCTCGGCGGCATGGCACTCGCCCTCCCCTGGAGCTTCGCCACCGGCGTCGTCCTCGCCTTCGGACTCGGCTGGGGGTGGAGCGGACTGCTCCACTACGCCGTCTCCAACGCCGTGCCCCGCTTCGCAGCCCAAGCCACGGGGCTCGTGCAGTCGGGTGCCTACATCGGCAGCGCGGCCGGCCCCTTCGCGATGGGGTTCGTCTTCGAGTACTTCGGCCCGACCACCGGATGGCTCGCCGCCGCCGGCATCGCACTCATCGCCGCCACCACGGCCGCCATCGCCGCGCAGTTCCACCCCACGCGGCGCCGCGCGCGCGCCGAAGCCCGGGCGGGATCCCGCGAGGGATCCCGCAGCGAGGCCCGTATCGATGATCAGGCCGGGGCAGCCACGTGAACCCGCTGGCCTTCCGCTTCCAACTCCCGCACCCCCGCAACCACACGAAGGGCACCACCATGACCCCTATGGCCCCCACGACCACCGCGTCCACAACTGCACCTGCACCTGCACCTGCATCCGCTGGCGTGTCCGCTGCCGACGTCCCCGCCAACCTGGCCACCGACCTCTCCGCCGACAACGACTACGCGGCCGCGGGCTTCGGACAGCGCCTCGGCTTCGGACGGAGGCCCGCGCTCATCGTCATCGACTTCGTCGACGCCTACCTCGTCGAGTCGTCTCCCCTGTACGCGGGCGTCGAGGACGAGCTCGCCTCGGCCGCACGCGTGCTGCACTCGGCGCGGGCAGCCAGCATCCCGGTGCTCTACACGGTTGTCGAGCAGGACACGGGCCCCACGGGCGGCGGGGTCTTCGCCCGCAAGGCCGCCGGTCTCGCGACCCTCGCCACGGGGTCTCCCCTCGGCGCCATCGCGGCGCCCCTCACCCCGCAGCAGGGCGAGCCGATCCTCTCCAAGAAGTACGCGAGCTCGTTCTTCGGCACCTCCCTCGCCACCGACCTGACGGTGCTCGGGTGCGACAGTGTCATCCTCGTCGGGCTCTCGACGTCCGGATGCGTGCGGGCCACCGCCGTCGACGCCTGCCAGCACGGCTTCATCCCGCTTGTGGTGCGCGACGCAGTCGGCGACCGCCGCTCGGAGCCCCACGAGGCGGCCCTCTTCGACCTCGACGCCAAGTACGCCGACGTCGTCAGCGAGCAGGATGTCGTCACCTACCTGGCGGGCCTCGCAGCCAGCTCGGCGTAGGGCCACCCCCGGGCCCCGGCCGCCGCCGCTGCCCCCCGCCCCTGCCGCTGCCGCTGCCCGAAGTTGTGGCAAAGTGCCGCCGGGATCCCTCCCAACCGCACTTCGCCACAACTCTCAGCCCCGGGCACGATGCTCTGGATGCGAACGCCGGGGCGCGGGGCCCCGGCGCGGGCCCGAGGCTCCGCCGCACATCTCGCCACCAGCAAGCCCCAAAGACGCCGCCCACCACACTGCAACCACTGCCCCTTCGCACGCGCCCCTGCAGCCCCAGCCCCTGCCC
>NZ_PSYA01000013.1:0-296991 GCF_002931395.1 Pseudoclavibacter sp. RFBI5
GGCTGGAGGAAACTGCCCTAATCACGGACCGGGCGGGGCTCAGCTTGGCGGGAGGTAGTCGAGCAGCTCGCCCGGCTTGCACTCGAGGACCGCGCAGAGCCTCGCGAGCGTCTCGAAGCGCACCGCCTTGGCGCGGTTGTTCTTGAGGACTGACAGATTGACCACGCTGATCCCCACACGTTCCGAGAGCTCCACGAGCGTGATCCCGCGCCTCGCCATGATCTCCCCGAGGTGGCACACGATGTGGTTCGGCTCCTGGAAGGGGTCCGGCACCATCAGACGAGCCCTTCCTGGTCCTGCTGCAGGCGAGCGCCGCGGCGCATGATGAGGTTCACGACGAGCACGATCACGAGGATGAGCAGGAACGTCCACGTCTGGTCGAGGACCGTCGGCTCCGGGGCGTCTCGTCCGTCCCAGCCGAGCTTCGCAATCGTCCAGTTCGTGCCGAGGAGTTCGAAGAACCCCGGTGCGGCGAGGGCCGCGATGACGAGCCCCGACGACCAGTCGAGGAGGCGGATGCTCTTGCCGCCGAAGAAGTCGCCCTTCGCGAGGTTCCTGGCGAAGAGGAGGAGCATCCACACGGCGGCGAGGCTCAGGAGCGCACCGATGACCTGGCCGATGAGCAGCAGCACGAGGGCGCCGGTGGGGATGAGGTCGCTCGCGACGAGGATCGTCGAGGCCCCGTCAAGCGGGACGTCGGCACCGACAGGAGTGGGGAGCGAAACTGCCGCTCCCTCGAACGATGCGTTGACACGCACCTGGCCGTCGACGAGGAAGCCGATGACGTTCTCGAGCGGCTTGAGGACGACGAGTCCGGCGGCGGCGATGCCGAGCGGCCACAGGTAGCCGAGTTCCTTCGCTTCGCGGTCCGAACCTGTCGCGTTCTGTCGTGCGTTCATGATCTTCCTCCATATCGTTTCTCGATATGCATAACGATAAACGATATGGCTGGATGCGCAACCCCGGCCTCGTAGCTCGTTTCGGGATGCCCTCCACACTTCCGGATGCATTGCAACCCATCCGGAGGCGCGCAAGCCATCTCGAGAGCGAGAGTGCGCCGGAGGTACGCGGCGCGCCGGAGGGCTGCGTGAGCCCGACAGGGAACGTGCGTGAGCCCGCGAGGGATCGCAAGTGGCGGGAGGGGGCCCGAGAGTTGCCCAGGCCAGGATGCGAGAGCCCCGGGCACGAGACCGAAAAACGCGACCGGGCCGCCGTTCCGCGCCCAAGCACGCAAAACAAGCACGCACGAAACTCCAGCGGCCCAACCCCCGCACGCACGAAACCCCCGAGCGAAGACGCTCGGGGGTTTCGGAAAGCACTACGCCATTGCTGGCGGGCCGGTGGTTACCAGCTCGACTTCGTGATTCCTGGCAGCTCGCCACGGTGTGCCATGTCGCGGAAGCGGACACGCGAGATGCCGAACTTCGAGACGTGGCCGCGGGGGCGTCCGTCGATGCTGTCGCGGTTGCGAACGCGGACCGGCGAAGCGTTGCGGGGAAGCTTCTGGAGGCCGACGCGAGCTGCCTCGCGCGACTCGTCGGTGCCGTTCGGGTCGACAAGCGCCTTCTTCAGCTCTGCGCGGCGTTCCGCGTAGCGCTCGACGATGACCTTGCGCTGCTCGTTCTTGGCGATCTTGCTCTTCTTGGCCATGTTTAGCGCTCCTCTCGGAATTCGACGTGCTTGCGGATGACCGGGTCGTACTTCTTCAGCACGAGGCGGTCAGGCGTGTTGCGACGGTTCTTCTTCGTCACGTAGGTGTAGCCCGTTCCAGCGGTGGAGCGGAGCTTGATGATCGGACGTACGTCCTGGCTCTTCTTCGCCATTAGAACTTGACTCCCTTCGCACGAAGCTCAGCGACGACGGACTCGATGCCGCGTGCGTCGATGACCTTGATGCCCTTAGCCGAAAGCGTCAGCGTGATCGTGCGCTTCATGGAAGGCACGAAGTACTTCTTCTTCTGGATGTTCGGGTCGAACCGACGGTTGGTCCGTCGGTGCGAGTGCGAGATGTTGTGACCGAATCCGGGAACCGCCCCGGTCACCTGGCACACTGCTGCCATTGTTTCCTCCGTAGATACCGCGGGAACCAGAAGGCCCCGCCCAAGATCTCTTGTCTGCGTCGATGGCGGTTGCACACCAACACGGTCGCGCCAGAGGGGAACCCCGGCGCACCAAGGGTCGAGCTTAGGCGACACGCCCGGGGAAGCGCAAGCCTGCATCGGGAGAAGCGCTACGACGGGATGCAAGACTCGAGCATGGTCTCCTCCCCCGGCTTCTCCCCTCCCTGCGGCCCGATCACCGGCTGGACGGAGGACTGGCCCGGTGGCCGGCAGATCGTGCGGGCAACGGGCATCCGCTACGCGAGGGCCGACAGGTTCGGGGCCCCGCGGCCAGAACCCGACCACGGCGAGACCTTCGCTGCGACGAGCTGGGCGCCCGCGTGCCCGCAGGCGCCCATGCCCGTGCTCGAGGAGGTGCTGGGGAGCGGCATCGACGAGCTCGGCGTCGACGAGGACTGCCAACGGCTTTCGATCACGCTGCCCGATGATGTGGGGCCCGGGGAGCAGCTGCCCGTGATGGTGTGGATCCACGGCGGCTCGTATGTCTCTGCCGCCGGCGACGCTGCGGCGATGGACCCGGCACCGATCGTCGCCGAGCAGCGTGTGGTCGCCGTCAACGTCACGTTCCGACTCGGCCTGTTCGGGTTCCTCGGGGGCACGGATGCACGCCCCGCGAACCTGGGGCTGCTCGACATCCTCGAGGCGTTCCGCTGGGTGCAGCGCAACATCGCGGCGTTCGGCGGCGATCCGCGTCAGGTGACCGCCTACGGGCAGTCGGCCGGCGCGCACGCGATCGTGCAGCTGATGGCGCTGCCGGAGGCGGCGAGCCTGTTCCGGCGGGCCATCATCCAGAGCGCGCCCCTCAACGTGGCGGGCGGGCGGGAGGAGATGCAGGGCAGGATGCTCGACGCGACGGGCGACCTCACGACCGCGAGCCCCGTCAGCGAGGTGGTGCGGGCGCAAGCAGCCGCGCTGCGTGCCTCGTCCGCGTACGGATTGCAGGGGGCGATGTCGTTCAGCCCGCAGCACGGTCAGCATCCGCTGCCCGACGATGCCGGCGTGCTCGCCGGGCGGGACGCGAACGCTGCGGCGATCGACCTGCTCATCGGCTTCACCGCGGAGGAGGCACTCCTCTTCGTGCCGCGCATCCCGGCCACCAAGCGCCTGAGCGAGCTGCCGATCGTCGGGAAGCCGCTCACGAGGGCCGTCGTCGCTGCGCTCACGTGGCTCGTCTACCGACGCGACGCGGCGACGTTCGCGAAGCGGCACGTGCGCGCAGGCGGCCGAGCATCGACGTACGTCGTGAGCTGGAAGGCGCCGCACAACGTGTGGGGTGCCTGCCACATGATCGAGCTGCCGCTGCTGTTCGGCAGCGAGAAGACGTGGCATCGGGCACCGCTCGTGCGCGGCGCGAGCTGGGCGGAGATCGATCGCGAGGGCAAGCGGCTGCGCGCCGTCTGGGGCGACTTCGCCCGCGGAACCCTGCCGACCGGCACCGACAGCATTCCCGGGGTTGCGACCTTCCGGCGCCTCGCGACCCGCGGGGGCTGACCGCAGCCCACGGGGCGCGCACCGTTAGGAGAGGAAGGCCAAGGCCACGGGGGCGATGACCAGCGCTGGCAGCAGGTCGCCGACGGGGATGGGCTTCAGGGGGACCAGGCGGACGCCGAGCGCGATCAGGATGAGGCCACCCACCGCCGAAAGCCCGTCGATCTGGGCGTCACTGAAGACGTCGCCCGCGAGGAATCCCACGAGCGTGAACGCGCCTTGCAGGATCGCGACCGGGATGGCGGCGAAGAGCACGCCCTTCCCGAAGGTCGAGGCGAAGGCCATCGCAGCGAAGCCGTCGAGCACGGCCTTCACGTAGAGCTGGTCGGCGCCGAGTCCCAGACCGTCGGAGATGGATCCGAGGATGGAGAGCGGGCCGACGCAGAAGAGCAGCGTCGCGGTCACCATCCCGTCGACGAAGCGACCGTCGCCGTTCGCGTCCGAGGTGAGGCGGCGTCGCACCCAGCCGGCGACGCCTTCGAGCCGGTCCTCGATGCGCAGCCAGGAGCCGAAGAGCGCGCCGAACACGAGCGACAGCAGGATGACGATCATCGCGAACGGACCAGCCGCGTCCGCGAGCGCCTGAGAGCCCATGTCGGCGACGCTCATCCCTCCGAGGACGATCACGAACAGCCCGAGGACGGCGGTGACGGTCGCCTTCGTCCGATCCTTGAGGCGGTCGCCGAGGAGGATGCCGAGCAGGCCGCCGACGAGGATGAGTGCGACGTTCAAGAGCGTCCCGGACCCGATGATCACGGTCCGATTATCGCGATGCCGTGCGCCGTTTCCGAATCGCGAGCCCCTTGACCCAGCTGGAGCGGCTGCCGCCGTGCCGAAAGTGATCCAGCGAAAGAGAAATATTCCTCAACGGATCGAAGAATATTCGCTAACTCGCGCTGGACTCACTCGCTGTTGAGAATCCTGACAGACTCGGCGTCGGGGCCTCGACGTCGACGCATCGGCGGGGGAGGTCTCGCGAATTCGGGGGGATTTTCATGACCGATGCGGCTTCAGATCGTCGCGCCCTGCTGCACGCCGGAGCGTGGGGCGTCCCGGTGCTCGCCGTCGCGGCGGCGGCGCCACAAGCGGCGGCAAGTGCCGGCACCGGTGGCGGCTGCAACGACTTCAGCACGGGAGTGTGCAACGTCGATTTCGCGTTCGTCACCGACCCGCCTGGCATCAACGAGATCGGCATTCGGAATCTCACCGACGTTGGACAACGCGTCGAGCTGCGGCACTACTCGTCAAGCGAGCCGGTCACCTTCACCGTCAGGGACACGTTCGGCGAGCTCATGGAGTTCACTCCGTTCCTGCCGGAGACGGCATCGTGGAGCCATGCCTTCGCCAGTGGTGCGTGCGTCAGCTTCGAGACGATCGCCATCGAGACCGGTATCGGCCTGTACACGCTGGATCTGCCGCCGGGAGCAGAGCTCATCCTCGGCGGCAGCATCGACATGCCCTCCAACGCACCGTTGTGCCTGTACACCGGGAAGGTCTGGTTGCGGGGCGACGACCCGTTCACCTGTGTCGCCAATTACTGGCTGGAGTGCACTGCGGACGACGACGTCTGATCCAGGGAGAGGGGACTCCTGCCCTTCAGCTTGCCGGTCGGCGCTCCTCCGGCGGGCTTCACCGCGACGGTGCGGCCCGTGGGGACGGTCTGAGTCAGCTGACAGCTGGGCGGATCGCTGCGGCCGGGGTCATGGCCCGGGCTCGATCACCGAGAACACGTAGTAGGTGTGGCCGGGCGCCGAGACCTCGACGACCCTCCCGCCCGGGATGTCGCGTGGCTCGCCCGTCACAACCGTCGGATGCTCGGCTCGCCACGCAGCCACGTCGTCGACGAAGTACATGGGGCCCGCTGCGCCCCAACCGGGCTCGTCGTCGAGCATCAGCTCGATCTCGAGCTCCGGCATCTGCAGCGACACCGTGTGCTCGCCCTCGCGCCACGCCTCCTCCCAGCCGAGGTCGAGGTAGTGCTGCACGGCGGCTTCGAGGTCGTCGACGGGTTGGAACTGGAACGTCAGGATCACGGTGCTCTCCCCGGTGGGCGTGCTGGCTCGGTGCTCCGAATGTAGCCGTCGATGCGCGAGGGGCGCCATGCGCCGATTCCGAATCGTGATGCACGCGAGGAGCGTCGATATGGTTCCGTGACCGGATGCGGGCCGCCGGGTTCGTAGGGTCGGTGCATGCCTTCTCGACGTCTCACTCCAGCGACGATCGTCTGCGCCGCGCTCGCGGTGCTGCTCGTCGGATGCGCGCCCGCGGACGCCCCGAGCGTCGTGGGTTCCGCATCCACCCCGGCGCAGACCGCGAGCGCCAGTGTCGAGTCGGCGCCCTCGGAGACTGCACCCTCCCAGGCGTCGCTCGAGGGCATCCCGATGCAGGAGATGACCCAGCAGCCGGTGTCCGTGCAGATGACGCAGTGCCTCACGCAGCACGCGAAGTGGATCGACCTTCCCGCGGGCACGACGTCGCCTGACCTGTACACGCGCATCTCGGCGTATGAGCAGGAGCTGCTCTTCCTCCTGCCCGATGCGGTCGGCGGCTTCGACAACGTGGACGTCGCGGCCGACCCCAGCCCGCGCGGCACGGTATCCGTCTTCGTCGTCGGATCCGCGGAGGCCGGCGACGAGGCTGCAGCCGCATGGACGGCGCTGCGCGACGCATCACCGGAAGTGGAGGCCGCCGCGGCCGGCATCGAAGCGGAGGGCGCATCCTTCGCACCGGAGCTCGTCGAGTACTCCTACGCGGAGCTCTGCACGTCGAACCTGGCGATCCTGTCCGTCTGGATGGAGAACGACAAGGGGCTCGTCTCCGCCCGCATGGACGTCGAGCTGAATCGCAACATCCTCGGCATCGAGCCTGAGCACTTCTCGGACGAGTACCGACAGGAGCTGCTTGCCCTTGGGCCTGCTGGCATCTACGAGTTCGAAGAGGTCCGGTAGTCGCGACCCGGCGGTTGTCTCGCCACGTAGGCGCGGCAGTCCTCCGCGGTCGCCGGGCCGAAGACGCGGACCCACCCGGTGGGGGTCTGGGCGAAGTCCGGCCAGAGCGAGTGCTGCCGGTGCTCGTTCCTGACCACGAACACCTGCTCGCCCGAGTCCTCCCAGGCGCTCACCACGCGCGGAGGGACGTGCAGGAGTGGCGGACGTCGCATCGATCGTGCATTCCGGACCTCGGTTCAGCGTTCACTCGTGCTCCGAGACGGAGCGTGGCACTGTGCCGCAGCGGGGGCTGCGCAGGGGAGCGCGACCGTACGCCCGGAGCCAATGAGTGGGGTGTGAAGTAGGCAGGCGGGCTACCCTCGAGGCGGCCTGCCGATCGCAGCTCTCAGCGCCACCCAGCCGCGCGCTCCCACGCAGCACCCCGCCGCTGCGCCTACTGTGTCCCGCATGACTGCGACAACGCACGAGGGCCTCCTCTTCGGGAATCGCTTCGCGCGCGAGTTCCCCGAGCTCGCCCTTCCCTGGGAGGCCGAACCAGCCCCTGCACCGCGATTGCTGCTCCTCAACGAGGACCTCGCCGGGGAGCTCGGCTTCGAGCCGGCGTTCCTCAGCTCGGAGGACGGCGTCGCGATCCTGCTCGGCACCTCCGTTCCCGAAGGGGCCACCCCGGTCGCGCAGGCCTACGCGGGCCACCAGTTCGGGCAGTACTCGCCGCGCCTCGGCGACGGCCGTGCGCTGCTCCTGGGAGAGGTGACGGATGTGCGCGGACGGCTGCACGACATCCACCTCAAGGGCTCCGGCCGCACCCCGTTCTCTCGCGGCGGCGATGGGCGCGCCGTGCTCGGTCCCATGCTGCGCGAGTACCTCGTGAGCGAGGCGATGCACGCCCTCGGCATCCCGACGACCCGCGCGCTCGCGGTGACCGCGACGGGACGCCACGTCCAGCGCGACGACATCGAGCCTGGCGCGGTGCTCACGAGGGTGGCCAGCAGCCACCTGCGCGTGGGCTCGTTCCAGTACGCGCGGGCCACCGACGACCTGCAGCTGCTGCGTCGCCTCGCCGATCACGCCATCGCCCGGCATTACCCGTCCGTGGCGGGCGCCGAGGCCCCCTATCTCGAGTTCTTCGAGCAGGTGGTGGCCGCACAGGCGAGGCTCGTCGCGCAGTGGATGCTCGTCGGCTTCGTGCACGGGGTCATGAACACGGACAACATGACGATCTCGGGCGAGACGATCGACTACGGGCCGTGCGCGTTCATCGACACGTTCGATCCAGAGGCGGTCTTCAGCTCCATCGATCACCGCGGGCGGTACGCCTTCCGGAACCAGCCGCCGGCCGCTGCCTGGAACCTCGCGAGGTTCGCGGAAGCCCTCCTGCCACTCTTCGCCGAGGACGAGGACGAGGCCATCGCTCTTGCTGAGCGCAGCGTCTCAGCGTTCGGCCCTGCCTACGAGGATGCCTGGAACGCAGGGATGCGGCGCAAGCTCGGCCTGGGCGAGGAGGTCGACTCGGAGGCGAGCGATCGTCTCGTCACCGAGCTGCTCGCGCTGCTGCAGAAGAGCGGGGCCGACTCCACCTCCACCTTCCGTGCGCTCAGCGCGTACGCGCGCGGCGACCGCGCACCCGCTCTCGCCGCGTTCGGTGAGGCTGCCCCCTCGTTCCGCACCTGGGCTCAGGCCTGGCTGGCGCTCGCGCCGAGCGCGGGCGCGATGGACCAGGTCAACCCCGTGTACATCCCCCGCAATCATCTTGTCGAGGAGGCCCTCGCCGCCGCAGACGCCGACGACCTCCAGCCGCTCGCCGATCTCCTCGAGGTCGTGACCAGTCCCTACGACATTCGAGCGGGCCGCGAGCGCTACGCGGCCGGGGCGCCGGCGGACTTCGGCGCCTACCGCACCTTCTGCGGCACCTGAGTCGGGCTGCCCGAGTTCAACCGAACGGCCGATCCGCATGTCGGTGGTGGTTCCTAGACTCGCTGCATGACCGTTCCGCTGCCGAAAGCTCCGCCCCTCGTGGACGAACTGGCCCTCGACGGCGTGGAGACGGCTGGTGGGCTGACGCAGAGCGACCTGCGGTCGGCTGAAACTCCGGTGGAGAACCGACGCTGGAAGCCGTGGATGCGCGCGGTGACCATCTCGCTCGGCTCGTTCCTCGGCGGGGCGCTCCTGTTCGTGCTCACGCTCGCGCTCCAGGTGGAGGATCCCGCAACAGATTCGGAATCCGGCGCATTCATCGGGTTCCTGATCGTCAACGTGGTCGTCGGCCTCGCGGCCTGCATCGCCATCGGCCCGGTTCGCGGGTCCCGCGCTGGAAACCTGTGGATCGTCGCGGTCGGCATGGCGAGCTCGTTCGCATTCGCAGCCTGGCTCGTCGCCGTCATGCGGCTCGGAGCCAGGCGTTCGCTGCCCATGGATGTCTCGGTCGTCGCGATCGTCGTGGTCGGCGGAATCCTCTGGGACTGGCTCGAATCGAGCATCACCGGCCGCGCGCCCATGGACGCACCGATCTTCTACATCGTCGTCGTCGCGCTCTCTACGATCATCGCCCTGCTCTTCGGCCGGTCACGGGGCACGCGAGCCGCGCTCATCACGTCGCTGCGGGCCCAGGCCGCCTCGGCTGAGCGCGAACGCGCGGCCCTGGCCCAGAGCCGCGCCTCCGACATCGAGCGCGCACGCGCCGAGGAGCGCGCCGCCATCGCCCGCGACATGCACGACTCCATCTCCCACGACCTCGCGGTCGTCGCCACGCAGGCCGGCGCGCTCGCCTACCGCAGCGATCTGTCACCCGAGCTGGTCAGGGAGACGGCCGCCACGGTTCGCGAGTCCGCTGCGCGAGCGAACACGCAACTCCGGGAGGTGCTGCAGGGCATGCGCGAGCCGAGCGAGACCGGGCGAGACGACACGCCACTCCCTGACCTGGACGGGCTCGCGTCCCTCCTCGTCGACGGCATCCCCGCACACGCGCCGCCTCAGATGACCTGGCTCACCGTCGGGCCAGGAGACCTCTCGAAGCTCTCCGAGGAGCGCATCCGCGCGCTCCACCGCACCCTCTCCGAGCTGTTCGTCAACGCTGGGAAGCACGCACCGGGAGCGGAGGTGCGCGTCGAGCTCGCCGGCGGCGACACCGAGATGGCCATCTCGGTCGCGAACGCCGTCCAGCAGGGGCAGGCTCCCGCGCCGGGCACCGGCTACGGACTCATCGGCGCTCGGGAGCGCATCCACCTCGTGGGCGGCACGCTCGAGGCAGGAACTCGCGCAGACGGCGACTTCGTGGTGGAGGTGAGGCTCCCGTGGTGAACCCCGACAGCATCCGCGTGCTCATCGTCGACGACGAGGCGGGCATCCGTCTCGGCCTGCGCCTGCTCATCGATGGCGCAGAGGGCATTCGTGTCGTCGGCGAGGGCACCAACGGCGAAGAGGCGCTTGCGCTCGCCGCCGAACAGCACCCCGACGTGATCCTCATGGACGTTCGGATGCCCGGGCTCACCGGCATCGACGCCGTCGAGCGACTCACCGCCTCCGGTTCGAGGGCGAAGGTCGTCATGCTCACGGCGTTCGACACCGAGGAGTTCCTCCTGGATGCGCTCCGGGCAGGCGCGGTCTCCTTCCTGCTGAAGGACGCCCCACCCGAGGACATCGTCGGGGCGGTGCTCGACGCCGCGCGAGGCAAGGCCGTCTTCTCGCCGAGCGCCCTCGACCGGCTCGTACGCGCGGCCGCGAACGGCTCGAAGGATGGCGCTCACCACGGCGACAGCGTCGGCACAGGTCAGCGCCCCGCTCGCGACGCACGGGGCGACGAGCTCCTCGCGAGCGTCACGAGCCGAGAGCGGGAGATCGCCCGCTACGTCGCGCAGGGCATGACCAACGCGGAGATCGCTGCCGCGCTCTACGTCAGCCAGGCGACGGTCAAGACGCACCTCGCGAGCCTGTTCTCGAAGCTCCACGTCACCAACCGCGTCCAACTCGCGCTGCTCACCCTGGAGTGGGACGCCGCCGGCAGAGTCTGAGCGACCGGCTGGCGGCGCCTGACCGGGGGCTGACCGGCGCCTGACCGTGACGGGTGGCCGCATGCTCCCTGCGTGTACTCTGGGCGGCACCACGGAGATCAAGGGGAGCGCTGCCATGCCGAACATCTCTGCCGCCGAGCGCGACGGCCAGGACGACGGCCAGAGCCCCACCCCGACGGCCGAGCAGAGCCCGGCGCTGCTGCTGAGCATGGCGCTCACCGAGTATGCCGAAGCACGATCCGCGTCGCAGAGCGGGGCACGCCGCTCGCTCGGCATCGGCGAGATGGATGCTCGTGCCCTCGCCTACCTCACGGAGAACCCGGGCGCCAGGCCCAGCGCCCTTCGCGCGCACCTCGGGCTCACGTCCGCCGGTGTCTCCACCCTGTGCGACCGCCTCATCGAGCGGGGCACGATCCATCGCGACACCGACCCGAGCGACCGCCGCGCGAGCCTGCTGACCGTCATCGTCGACCTCGACGCGGAGCCGTGGAATCGCCTCGGCGAATTCGACCGCGACCTCGCCGCGGCCATCGCGGCCGAGGCCGAGCCAGAGACGCTCCTGCGCCTGGCGGAGCTGCTGACACACGCCCTCAGCGTCGGCAACGAATCGAGCGCAGATGCCGGCGCAGACGCCGCCGCACACGGCCAGAGCTAGGAGGTCGCCTCAGCCGACACGGGAGTGCGCCCGGTCTGCGAGTGGAGTTCGGCGACCAGCACGATCGACTTCGCCTGCAGGAAGGTGCAGAGCGCTGAGACGACCGCGAGCTCCTGCGAGAGCGCGTGCACGTCGGCGGCAGACAGGTGGAGCGTGTGCTCGCGCGGTTCCATGGTGACCGACCAGCGCGGGCTCTCCCGCGTGCCCGGCTGCAGGTAGACGTCAGTGGGCACGTGCGTCAGCTGCACCCGGACGAGGCCGGTGTCGTGCCCTTCATCGCCGTCCTGCACGATGACGTTGACGACGCCGGGCTCGACATAGCCGAGGCCCTCGAACTCGCGAGCCCATGACTCGAGCACTTCCTTGCTGCGATACGGCATCCTGAACCTCCGAACCGGGGTGATCTCTTCCACTCCCCAGCATCCACCATCCGCGGCGTCTTCACCGCCTTCCCGCCTGCCCCTGGCGGAGGCTGGCACACTTTGCCGCGTCAGGGAGCCTTCGAAGGCGCCGACTCTCGGGCCGCCGCCCGCATCGCCTAGGTTGGTCGGGTGTCAGACGAAGCAACCACCCAGCCGGCGCAGGATCCCTCGCATCGACCGATCTTCTCGTTCTCGCGACGCAGCGGCCGCCTCACCGACGGCCAGCAGACGTCGTGGGAGTCGCTCGGCCCGAAGTACCTCGTCGAGGTCGAGCGCGCGGAGCTGGACTTCTCCGTGAGCCCGACCTTCCGGGTCGACCCGGCCGAGCTGTTCGGCCGGGATGCGCCGCTTGTCGTCGAGGTCGGCTCGGGCACCGGTGAAGCGGTTGTGGCGGCGGCCGCCGCGCATCCCGAATGGAACTTCCTGGCGGTCGAGGTGTTCGTGGCGGGTCTCGCGCGCACCCTTCGGCGCGTCGAGGACGCGGGACTCTCGAACGTGCGACTCGTCGAGGCGAACGCCGTCGAGGTGCTCGAGCACATGCTTCCCGCGGGCAGTGTCGAGGAGCTCTGGATCTTCTTCCCCGACCCGTGGCACAAGGCGAAGCACACGAAGCGTCGGCTGGTGCGCGATGGCTTCGGTGCCGTCGCAGCAAGGTCCCTCCGCGCCGGCGGCCGCATGCGGCTCGCGACGGACTGGGAGGACTACGCGTTCCAGATGCGCGAGGTGCTGGATGCGGCTCCCGAGTTCACGAGCGAGCACCCGGGCAGCTGGGCCCCGCGCTTCGAAGGCAGGACCCTCACGGTGTTCGAGCGGAAGGCCGAGAAGGCCGGGAGGCGCATCCACGACCTCAGCTACGTGACGGCGGGCTAGCTTCCGCCTGAGACGACTCCTCGTCCTCTCGCTTCCCCGATCCGAGCCGGATCGTCGCGGCGAGTCCGAGGGCCAGGAACGCGGCGGCGGTGAACGCTGACGCGCGGGTGCCGTCGGAGAGCGCTGCCTTGGCGTCGTCGGCGAAGTCGGCCGTTGCTGGGTTCTCGCCGAGGCCCGCGATCGCGCCGCCGGCAGAGTCGACGACCGCCGAGACCACCTGATCTCGCTGCTCGGCGGGCACCTGGGCGTCGTCGAGCGAAGCGCCAAGGGAGGCGCCCGTCGTGGTGAACAGGATGGTGCCGAGGATGGCGACGCCGAGCGCCGAGCCCACCTGCCGGGACGTGGACTGCGTGCCGGACCCCTGCCCGGAGAGCTCGACGGGCACATCCTGCAGCACGACACCCGTCAGCTGCGCCGTGGCGAGCCCGACACCGAAGCCGTACACGAACAAGGCGGGGATGAGCCAGCCCCACTGCGCATCCGGGGCGATGATGAACCCCGCCCAGGCAATGCCGACGATCTCCGCGAGGATGCCGACGCGCACGATGACCACCGCGCTGACCTTGCCACTGCTCGCCCCCGCGAAGCCGCTCGCGACGAACGAGCCGGCCGCGAGCGCCAGGAGCACGAACCCGGTCTGCAGTGCATCGAAACCGAGCACGAACTGCAGCCACAGCGGCAGCGACAGGATGATACCGAACTCCCCGAGGGCGACGACAAGGGCCGCCACGTTGCCGTTGCGGAACGACGAGATGCGGAAGAGGGAGAACTCGAGGAGCGTCGACTCGCCCCGACGGGAACGGGACACGCCTCGCACGATGAAGAGGGCGAGCGCCACGGCCGAGATGGCGAACGCCACCGGCACCGGCGAGATGGGGAGGGGCCACTCGAACGACCCGATCGTGAACGTCTCGTCGACCGCCCACCAGCCGTAGGTGCGCCCCTCGATGAGCCCGAAGACGAGCGCCCCGAACGTGACCACGGAGAGGGCCGCGCCGACGAGGTCGATGCGCTTCTGCGTCGGCTCCCGCGACTCGTTCACGAAGAGCAGGACGCCGACGACGATGATGATGCCGAGCGGCACGTTGATGCCGAACGCCCACCGCCACGAGAACGCAGTCGTGAGCCAGCCGCCGAGCAGCGGCCCGACGGCCGCCATGCCGCCGATCGTCGACCCCCAGACGGCGAACGCGATGCCCCGCTCCCGGCCGCGGAAGGTCGCGTTGATGATCGACAGCGTGGTCGGCAGGATCATGGCGCCGCCCACACCCTGCACGAGGCGGGCGAGGATGAGCAGCCCGCCGGTCGGCGCGAGCGCGGCAGCCACCGAGGCGAGCGCGAAGATCACGACCCCGATCAGCATCAGCCGCCGTCGCCCGACGCGGTCGGCGAGGCTGCCGAACAGGAGCAGCAGCGACGCGAACACCAGCGTGTACGCCTCCTGCACCCACTGGACCTCGGTCGACGTGATGCCGAGCTCCGTCACGATCGACGGCACGGCGACGTTCACGATCGTCGAGTCGACGATGATGAGCGCGACCGCGACGCTGATGAAGACCAGACCAACCCACCGACGACGCGCTGACTCCGCCATGATGCTCACTTCTTCTGCTGTGGAACGAGGAGGACGAGGTGAGACTACGCCCGCGATTCTGGAACTTTGCTCAATTGTTTAACTACTTTCGAGGCCGAGATGAATGAGGTGATGGTGCCGTTTCATTCCCTCCCTGACCGTTCATGACATCCTCCGGCGCACCATTTGTTGCGTGTCACGAAGCGTCACACCCTGGCCAGACCAATGGTCCAGGCGTAGCCTCGCTCAGTTCGTGAGAAATCTCGCGAGCTGAGAAATCGCATCGGGAGATCTTCCATGTCGGCCAACACCCCAGGCACACCCACCTCCGAGGTGGCATCCAACGCCACCGGAGCAGAGGACACGCCGCGCCCCAAGAGCCGCGCGCGCAAGCTCCTCACCTCGTTCGGATTCCAGATCCTCGCCGCCCTCGTTCTGGGTGTTGTCCTCGGACTCGTCGCCCGCAACCTCGGCGACGACGCTGAAGGCAACCCGAACGGGCTCGCGGCGACGCTCGACACCATCGGCAGCTCGTACGTCACGATCCTGACGGCCGCCGTCGTCCCGCTCATCCTGACCGCCGTCATCTCGAGCATCGCGCAGCTGCGACTCGTGACGAACGCGGCGAGGCTCGCGGGCCAGACGCTGCTCTGGTTCGGCATCACGGCACTCATCGCCGTGACGATCGGCATCACGCTCGGCGTCACCATTCAGCCGGGCAACCGCGTCGACCAGTCGCAGCTCGAGACGGGCGAGCCCTCCTCCGTCGGCACCTGGTGGAACTTCCTCACGGGCCTCGTGCCGCAGAACTTCCTCGGCATGGGCGTTCGCTCGCGCGTCGACGCCGAGACGGGCGACGTGACCTCGACGATCGCGTTCAACGTGCTGCAGGTCATCGTCATCGCTGTCGTCATCGGCATCGCGGCCCTTCGCCTCGGCAAGCGCGCCGAGCCGTTCCTGGAGTTCACGGCCTCTGCCCTCGCGGTCATCCAGAAGGTCCTGTGGTGGATCATCCGCATCGCCCCACTCGGCACGCTCGGGCTCATCGCGAGCGCCGTCGTCGACTACGGCTGGGAGAAGCTCACGAGCCTCGCCTGGTTCGCGATCGCCATCTACGTGGGCCTCGCCCTCGTGCTGTTCGTCGTGTACCCGATCCTCGTGAAGGCGCACGGCCTCTCGGTCGGCCGCTTCTTCTCCGGCGTGTGGCCGGCCGTGCAGCTCGCGTTCGTGAGCCGCTCGTCCATCGGCACGCTCCCCCTCACGCAGCGCGTCACCGAGCGCAACCTCGGCGTGCCCCGCGAGTACGCATCCTTCGCCGTGCCGTTCGGCGCGACCACGAAGATGGACGGATGCGCCGCGATCTACCCGGCCATCGCCGCGATCTTCGTCGCCCAGTTCTTCGGCATCGAGCTGTCGATCATGCAGTACATCCTCATCGTGGTCGTCTCCGTCGTCGGTTCGGCCGCGACGGCCGGCACGACGGGTGCGACCGTCATGCTCACGCTCACCCTGTCGACGCTCGGCCTGCCCCTCGAGGGCGTTGGCCTGCTGCTCGCCATCGACCCGATCCTCGACATGGGCCGCACCGCGACCAACGTCGCCGGCCAGGCACTCGTGCCGATGATCGTCGCGAAGCGCGAGGGCATCCTCAACGAGAAGCTCTACAACGCGCCCCGCGGCGACGTCGCCTTCTCCGACGAGACCGACGAGGAGGTGGAGGAGACCATCAAGCGCTCCACCGCCTCGACGTCGGACCGCGAGCAGGACGAGTTCGAAGGCGCGACGCTGCAGGACGCGGAACGCCGCAGCTAGCAGCACCGCAGCGATCAACGGGCGCTTGCCCTCGGAACCCCCAGCGGGCTTCCGGGAGCGGGCGCCCGTTCTGCGTCTGCGCCGCCAGCCCGCGCAGCGCAAGCGCCGGCCCGCCCAGCCCCGACCGCCTGCCCGCGCCATCCCCCACCGCGCCGCCTGCCCGCGCCATCCCCCACCGCCGAGAGCTGACTTGTGGTCGCTTCCAGCAAGTCTTGACGACCACAACTCAGCCCTCGGCCGCGGGACTCGCATCGAGGCCCGGGATGAGGTCGGGACAGGTTCGGGATGCGCGGGGCCGGGCCATCCCCCACCGCCCAGAGCCGGCTTATGGTCGCTTCCAGCAAGTCTTGACGACCACAACTCAGCCCTCGGCCGCCGCGCTCGCATCGAGGCCCGGGATGAGGTCGGGACAGGTTCGGGATGCGCGGGGCCATGACAGATTTGGGATGCGCAGACGCGGGATGCGCGCGGCCGCGCCATCCCCCGCCGCCCAGAGCCGACTTATGGTCGCTTCCAGCGAGTCTTGACGACCACAACTCAGCCCTCGGCCGCGGGACTCGCATCGAGGCCCGGGATGAGGTCGGGACACGTTCGGGGTGCGCGGGGCCGGGACGGGGGCTCTGGATGCGCGGCGCCGGGCGTGCGATTCTTGCCGCATGCGCGCATCCACCTGGACTCCCCTCGCGATCGTCTACCTCCTGCTCGCCATCGTCGGCGGTGCCGTGACGTGGACCTTCAACGTCATCGCTGGCATGGAGGGCAGCGCCTTCATCGGCGACTACTTCGGCAGCGGTCCCGCCGTCACGTCGATCGTGATCGACGTGCTCGTCGCCGCCACGGTTGGCGTCGTGTTCATCATCGTCGAGGGCCGCCGCCAGGGCATGCGGCGCCTGTGGGTATACATCCTGTGCTTCGGCGTGGCGTTCGCGTTCGCCCTGCCGCTGTTCCTCGCGATGCGGGAGCGGCACCTGGCGTCGAGACGCCGCGCACCTGGTCTGACCGGCCGTGCGGACTTTTCGCAACGGTGATGGGTTTTTACCCATCACCGGTTGCCGAAACCCCGCACGCGCATCCGCAGAACCCATCACCGTTGCGAGCACCCAGCACGAGGTGACACCTCCCACTGGGACGCAGCCCAGTCGTCACGGGACAGGAGCACGGCTCGTTCCCCCTCGGGCTCCGCAACGTCAAACCGGTGCTTCCGCCCTGGAAAAGCGGCTCATGGCACCGGACCCAGCACCTCTCGTGCGCAGTGCACGGACGGGCCGTCGTGGCGAGTGTCGATGGAGGCCGCACTCGTCGATGGAGGCCATGTTCGCGGCATCGCGCCTGGTACCCGCGGTGAGCTGGAGCGCGTCGCGACGGGCGATCTGCGACTCGGTGAGCACAATCACGTCGGCGGCGGCGCGCTCCTCGTCCTCACCCGAGCCGTGCGCAACCTGGACCCTGCCGCCCGCTTCGCGCTGCGGCTCGGCTTCGCGGTAGCGACGGCTGTCCTGGTCGGTGCGGCTTTCGTCGTGCTCTCGCAGCGCTTCGAGGTGCTGGACCTCAACACCGGGCCGGCCCCGTGGATCGAAGGCTGGCTGACCAGAGGCGGCACCGCCTCCGTCGTGCACCTGATGCTGATCGTGCTGGTGGCGATGCTGGTCGCCGGGCGCGACCGAGACACAGTCAGACTGCCGCGCACTGCCCCGCAAGCCAGTCGTGGGCCAGCGCCGGGGCCTCACCCGTGAGCGCGGACACGTCCGGCTGGATGGGCTCTGGCATGACCGCGCCGGTTCGGTCCGTGTAGCGGGAGGTCGTGAGGAGGATCTCGGAGCCGTCGGCGAGCATGAAGCCGTCGACGCCGGTCGCGAGGCCGTTGCTCTTCTCCCCGAAGGTCGTCACGTTGCTCTGCCCGGTGAACGCGGTCAGCACCATCTCAGTGGCCGACGCGGTGTAGAAATCCTGCAGGACGGCGATCGGCTTGCCGTCGAAGACGTTCGTGTCGATGTCCACTTCTGCATCGAAGCGCAGCTCGTGACCGTCGTCTGACGTCGCGCTCTCCGTGGTCACGGTGATCGCGCTGTGTGTGCCGTCGCGGTCCACGAATCCCGCGACGTCGTTCGTGTCGAAGAGCGGCGAGACCGCGCCGAGCATCGGGAATGCGCTGCCGCCCCAGTTGCCGCGCAGGTCCACGACGAAGCCGCACGTCTCCGTGTCCGCGAGCGCGGCCAGCCCCTCGACACCGGCGCGCGCATACTCCTCGGCGAGCTGACCGTCGTGCCCGATTGCCGACACGGTGATCGTGACGGTGCGCCCGTCCGTCGCCTTGACCGTCGGCGGGGCGCTCGGTGCTTCCGCGTACAGAGCATCCCGCTCGTCCGCGGGGAGCAACCTCGCGTGCCTTCCTCCGGCGTCGCCGGCAGCTGCCGCGATGAGTTCGTACGCCTCCTCGAGGTCTTCCGCCTGCGCGCCCGCCGCGATGAGGGCATCCCGTTCGAGCGACCAATCCCCGCCCGAGTAGAGGCCGTGCTCTTCCAGGATGTGCGCGGCCTCTTCGACGAGCGCGGCCGGGCTCACTGGCGAGGGCGGACTGGGCGTCGGCTCCGGAGCTGCAGAGCACCCGGAGAGCCCCACCGCGAGTGCGGCAACCACGGCAAGCGAGACGCTGGCGCGCAGAGTTCGCGTGCCTTGACCTCCGCGGGCGACGCTGCTCATGCTTCCACCCTACGATCTCGTCGATTCGCGTCAGCGGGGCCGCGGCGAGCCACGTATGCCCGGCTTCTCACGACCCCGCTCCTCACTGCGTACGACTCACTGGTCGATGGAGGCCATGTTCGCGGCGTCGTGCCTGGCACCCGCGGCCGGCTCGAGCGCATCGAGGCGAGTGATCTGCGACTCGGTGAGCACAATCTCGTCGGCGGCGGTGTTCTCCTCGAGGCGGCTCACGCGGCGTGTACCCGGGATGGGGGCGATGTCGTCGCCGCGCGTGAGGATCCAGGCCAGCGCCGTCTGGGCTGGCGTCGCGCCGATCTCCTCCCCGATCGCACGGACCTCGTCGACGATGCGCAGGTTGCGCTCGAAGTTCTCGCCCGTGAATCGCGGGTTCGTCTTGCGCCAGTCGTCGTCCGCGAAATCGGCGACCGAACGGATCTGACCGGTGAGGAGCCCGTGGCCCAGCGGGGAATACGGCACGAATCCGATGCCGAGTTCTCGAAGCAGCGGGAGGATCTCAGCCTCCACGTCACGCGTCCACAGCGAGTACTCGGTCTGCAGCGCGGTGACGGGATGCACGGCGTGCGCCCGCCGGATCGTCTCGGGGGATGCCTCCGATAGCCCGAAATGCAGGACCTTGCCCTCGGCGACCAGCTCGGAGACGGCACCCGCCGTGTCCTCGATGGGAGTGTTCCGGTCGACGCGGTGCTGGTAGTAGAGGTCGATGTGGTCGGTGCCGAGTCGGCGCAACGAGCCTTCGACGGCGGCACGGATGTTCTCTGGGCTGCTATCGGCACCCGGCCGCCGCTCGGCGTGGGAGTAGAGACCGAACTTCGTCGCGATCTTGACCTCGTCACGGCGCCCCTTGATCGCCTCGCCGACGATCTCCTCGCTGAGGAAGGGGCCGTAGATCTCTGCCGTGTCGATGTGGGTCACGCCGAGTTCGAGCGCTCGGTCGATGGTCGCGATCGATTCGGAGTGGTCGAGCGCGCCCTCGCTTGTGTAGGTACCCGCCATGGTCATGGCGCCGAGTCCGATGCGGGAGACCTCGAGGCCTCCGAGAGTGATGTGCTTCATGGAAAGCAGTCAATCCGCATCCATCGACGACAGCGCGGCCCTGATGTGAGGTGCACTGACAGGGCCCCTCTGGGCAGCGAGCTGCGGCGTATGGTCGCTGGCATGGACATCCATGACGACCTGAGCGCGTTCCTCACCTCTCGACGCGCGAAGCTCACGCCGTCGCAGGCGGGGTTGCCCGACTTCGGTGGTCGACGCCGCGTTCCTGGGCTTCGCCGCGAGGAGGTCGCACTGCTCGCGGGGATGAGCGCCGAGTACTACAAGCGACTCGAGCGAGGCAACGCCGGCGGTGTCTCCGAGGCCGTGCTCGACGGCGTGAGCCGTGCCCTGCACCTCGACGAGGCCGAGCATGCGCACCTGCACGAACTGGTGAGGGCGGCCAATGAGGGCACGCGCCCGCAGCGACAGCGCCGCACCAAGAAGCAGCAGCTCAGCGCAGCCATGCAGCAGACCATCGACGCCATGTCGACGGTCCCCGTGTTCATCCAGAACGGCAGACTCGACGCGATCGCGACCAACACGCTCGGTCGTGCGCTGTTCGCCCCGATGTTCGAGGATGCCCGCTCGCCTGTCAACGCGGCCCGGTTCCTCTTTCTCGACGAGCGCTCGCATGACTTCTACCGCGACTGGGAGGGCAACACGCGTCAGATCGTGGCACTCCTCCGATCCGAGGCTGGCCGCTCCCCGCACGACCGCAACCTCAGCAACCTCGTTGGCGAGCTCTCCACTCGCAGCGAGCTCTTCCGCAGGCTCTGGGGAGCTCACGACGTGCGCGAGCACCGCGACGGGCTGAAGCGCGTGCACCACCCCGTCGTAGGCGACCTCGACCTCACCTACCAGAGCATGGATCTCGCCTCTGACCGCGGACTGCTCATGCTCGTGTTCTCCGCAGAGCCGGGGAGCGCATCCCACGAGCGCCTGCAGTTGCTGTCGAACTGGGCGTCGACGCATCCGGATCCCGCGAGCGCGGAGGCTGCGAACCGCGCGCTCTGAACCGGGGGGCGCCGAGAGCTATCCGGAGGCCACAGCGGTTGCGGGACATGTCGACTTCGTCCATACTGAACATCTGATCGCAATGACGCACTAATGTTCGGAGCTACGAATGCAAGGACGCATCCAAGCCATCCTCGGAATCGACGCGGGAACCACCTCAGTGAAGACCGTCGCCTTCGCCCTCGACGGCACGATCCTTGCCGATGCGAAATCCAGTGTTCGCATCCACAGAGACGACGACGGCCGCGCCGAGGTCGATATGGCCCTCGTCTGGCAGGCCGCGGCCGCGACCATCACCGAAGTCGTCCACGAGCTCGGAGACACCGACGTCATCGCGATCGGCGTCACCGGCCAAGGCGATGGCGCTTGGCTGGTAGACAGCGACCTCCATCCGATGCGACCCGCAGCACTCTGGCTCGATGGACGGGCGAACGCACGCCTCGCCGACTGGCTCGAGGACGGTCGGGCAGCGACCGTCAACGACATCACCGGCTCCCCCCTCTTCGCCGGTGCACTCCCCCTCCTCGTCGACGAGCTCCAGGAAACCGGTGCACTCGACAACGACCGCCTCGGGTACCACCTGAACTGCAAGGACTGGCTGCGCTGGAACCTGACTGGCATCGTCGCCACCGACCCCAGCGAAGCTTCCCGCACCTACCTCGACACAGCCGTTGGCGCCTACTCGGATGAACTCCTGAGAGCCCTGAGCCACGAGCGGCTCCGGAACGCCCTACCTCCGGTGCAACCGCCAGAATCAGTCGGTGGGACGCTCCTCCCCCAGGTCGCGGAACAGCTCGGCCTTCCCGCCGGAATTCCCGTCGCCATAGGCCTTGTCGACACGGCCGCCGCAGGGGTCGGACTCGGTGCGATCGGCGACGGCCAGGGCTACGCGATCCTGGGAACAACCGGGTTCATAGGCGTGAACCACCCGTCCCGCACCGAAGTAAGGACCCGCGAGAGCATCGTGCTCTTCACCGGACGCGGCAGCCAAGTGCTGGAATCGATGGCCCCAATGACCGGGACACCGAACCTCGACTGGGTCAGAGACACGCTGGGGCTCACCCACGAGCACTGGGCGGCCGTGGAGTTGCAGGCCGACGTCGTCCCTCCGGGCAGCGGCGGTGTCATCTACCTTCCATACGGGGCCCCGAGCGGCGAACGCGCACCCTTCTTCGACCCGGCGGCTTCGGCGGGCTGGCTCGGGATGAGCATCACCACAACTCCCGCGCAACTCCTCCGAAGCGTCTACGAGGGCCTGGCGTATGCACTGACGGAGTGTCTCGACATGCTCGGCCTCGACGGTGATCTTCTCGTCTGCGGTGGTGGGTCGGAATCGAACCTGCTCTGCTCGGTCCTGGCCGATGTCAGCGGTCGCAGCATCATCCGACAGCAGGCCCCAGAGGTCGGAGCCCGGGGCGCCGCCACCCTGGCGCTTCTCGCGGGGGAACACGCATCGAGCCTGGAAGACGCCGTCCACATGTTGGCACCCGCCTCGAGCACCTTCACCCCTTCCCGTGAGCGAGCCGAGATCTACCGAGACGCCTACACGACCTTCATCGAGACGCGCGATGCGCTGAGGCCGGTCTGGCCCCAGCTGCGCGCGTTGCGCGAGCGATCAACGGCTCTTGCCGTGTCCACCGAGTATCCGAAATCCGAGCCACCACGACCCGCGCCCAGCCACCCAACCAGAAGCACGCACGTCCACCAAGGAGGATCCCTGTGACCGACTCCCGCCCATCCGTCTTGATCACCGCACCGTTTGACGCGCACCAGCTGGCGCTGCTGCGGACCAGCTTCGAGGTCACCAGCATCGCCCCTTCGATGGATGGCACCTCCCTGGCCCATCGAGGCATCGACGAGCAGCTCGCGGCCGCGGAGGTGATCGTCGCAGAGCTCGACCTCATCGACGAGGCGACACTGGCCCTTGCACCGAACCTCGCGGCCGTGGTCTCCTGCAGGGCAAAACCCGTCAACGTCGACCTTGACGCGTGCTCTTCCCGGGGAATCCCCGTGATCACCACACCCGGCCGCAATGCAGAGGTGACCGCCGACCTCAGCTTCGCCCTCCTCATGGCGACTGTGCGCCACGTGTCAGCGTCTGAGCGCTGGCTACGCGCCAAGAATTGGACAGAGAGCGATGTCTTCGAACCCTACGAACGCTTCAGGAGCATCGGCCTGGGCGGGCGAACGCTCGGAATTCTCGGCGGCGGAGCCGTCGGCCGCAGAATGCTCCGACGTGCACTCGGGTTCGGGATGAAGGTCAAGGTCTACGATCCGTTCCTCCCAGCTGACGCCTTCGGATCAGACGCGGTAGTCGCCACCCTCGACGAGGTGATGTCGACCTCGGACATCGTGACGGTCCACGTGCCCCTCATGGCAGAGACGGAAGGACTCATCGGCGCGCGGGAGCTTGCGCTGATGAAGAGCGATGCGTTCCTCATCAACGCGGGTCGTGCGGCGATCATCGACGAACAGGCGCTGATGGCGGTCCTCCGCGAGCACCGCATCGCGGGCGCAGGCTTCGATGTCTTCTACCAAGAGCCACTCCCCTACGACTCCGAGCTCTTCGCGCTCGACAACGTCACGATGACACCTCATATTGCCGGCGCCTCCGACGATGTCATCGCCGAGCACTCGCGCATCGCAGCCCACGCTCTGCAGCTCTGGCTCGCCGGAGAGCCGCTCCCCGGCGTCGCGAACGCCAAGGCTCTCACGACGGCAACCGCATCCTGACGCCCTCGTGCGCCCTCCGTTCGCACGCTGAACGGAGGGCGCTTCTCGCCGACTCAGCGGAGAAGCGCCGCGGCAGTCTCCGAGTCGGTCACGAGCATGTTGATCAGGCCACTGCCGAGCGCAGCACGGAGCGCAGGCAGCTTCGTCACGCCATGCGCCATGACGAGCCTCCGCGGGATCGTGCGCATCTGCTCGAGCGTCAGCCCGACGATGCGCTCATCGAGAGCGCCGAGGACGGCCTCACCCTGCGCATCGAAGAATCGACCAGCCAAGTCTCCGACAGCACCCTGCGCCGTGAGCGCGGCCCTCGCATCAGCATCC
Organism: Pseudoclavibacter sp. RFBI5; assembly: GCF_002931395.1. Classification (NCBI taxonomy): domain Bacteria; kingdom Bacillati; phylum Actinomycetota; class Actinomycetes; order Micrococcales; family Microbacteriaceae; genus Pseudoclavibacter; species Pseudoclavibacter sp. RFBI5. The sequence continues at coordinate 23,716 of NZ_PSYA01000013.1, forward strand.
AGCGACTTGAGCAGGAGCCCCTGGTTCGCCTCGGTTCCACCGAGACCCGCGACCAGCACACCCGCCCCGCACGCAAGACGCAGCACCTCTTGCACGCCGGGGTCGGCGTACGCACTCTTCGCCGCGTCAGCTGACGCCGCAAGGAGCGGGGCGGGCAAGTGGAATGCCTGTCCACTGGTTCGTCGACCGAGCGTCGATGCGAGCTCATGCGGGTTCGCGCCATTGACGAGACCGCCGCCACTTCCGGCGATCGGCACGAACTTGGCACCGAGCGCCTGCTCCGGCACCTGGGCGGCGACGAGCGCCACAGCGGTCGAGATCCCGAGCGCGACGACCGCATCCTTCTCGATGACGCTGACGAGCGCTTCGGCGCCGACGGCCGCGAAGGCCCGGTCGGCTTTCGCGGAATCGGCCACACTCGGTGCGACCCACGCCTGGCGAAGGTCGTAGCGTGCCGCCAGGTCACGCTCTTCGTCAGCGAAGAGGGAGTCCTGAACGTGCACGACGATCTCGACGAGGCCGGATTCGCGCGCCTCTGCGAGCAACCTGGTGACGCGAATTCGAGACAGGCCGAGCGCGTTCGCGATCTCCTGGTGAGTGAGGCCGTGTTCGTAGTACATCCGTGCAACGCGTCCCAGCAGCATGCCGCAATCCTCCCATGGAGCTCCGCCACGGTCGCCGATCTCGTTCTCGATCGAGTACTTGACACGGCCGGATTCGACGCCCACTATGTGTGGAGCATAAGTTCACTGTTGTGAACAAATGTACACCACTAGCCAGTACGTACTCAATGAGGAGTCTCCCTATGGCAATCAGTTCTCCCTCCAGTACCGAGAGTCGGTTCGCGCGGCTCCTGCGCACGCAGGGCATCGCTCGCCCCATCGCGTGGGGATTCGTCGCGCTGACGATCTTCATGATCGGCGACGGCATCGAGGCGGGCTTCCTCTCGCCGTACCTTGATCAGCAGGGCTTCGACGCCGGACAGATCACCGCACTCTGGGCGACGTACGGCATCGTCGTCGCCGCAGCCGCCTGGCTCAGCGGTGCGCTGGCTGAAGCCTGGGGTCCGAAGCGAGTCATGATGCTCGGCTTCGGTATCTGGGTCGTCTTCCAGGTGCTCTTCCTCGTCTTCGGAGTAATGGCCGAGAACTTCAGCATCATGTTGCTGGCCTTCGGCATCAGGGGCCTTGGCTACCCGATGTTCGCGTACGGATTCCTCGTGTGGGTCACGATGGGAACGCCGGAGAACGTGATGGGCAAGGCGGTCGGCTGGTATTGGTTCTTCTCCACCCTCGGCCTCGGCGTCCTCAGCTCCTACTTCGCCGGGGCGATCATCCCGGTCATCGGAGAGCTGGCGACACTCTGGCTCTCGCTTGCATTCGTCACGGTCGGCGGCCTCATGGTCGCTCTCCTCCTCCGCAACCCAGTCAGCAAGAAGGTCACGGTCGCGAACAGCGTTCGGGGTGTGGTGAGCAGCATCACGATCGTCGGCACGAACCCCAAGATCGGCATCGGCGGCATCGTGCGCCTCATCAATACCCTCTCGTTCTACGCGTTCGTGGTCTTCCTGACGACGTACATGGTTCGAGACGTCGGGTTCGCAGTCGCCGAGTGGCAGGTCATCTGGGGCACGATGCTCGCCGCCAACGTCGCCGCCAACCTCATCTCCGGCTACCTGTCTGACTGGATCGGGCGCGTCAACGTCGTCGCCTGGGCCGGCGGCATCGGCTGCTTCGTGACGATCCTCGCCCTGTACTACGTGCCGACCGCAATCGGCCCGAACTTCGCAGTCACCATCGCCATCGCGATCGCCTACGGACTCGCGCTCGGCATGTTCGTGCCACTTTCGGCAATCGTTCCCCTCCTCGCCCCCATGCACAAGGCAGCCGCCGTCGCCATCCTCAACCTCGGCGCTGGACTCAGCCAGTTCATCGGCCCAGTGATCGCCGGACTGGTGACCCCGATCGGGATCCAGGGAACGATCTGGGTCATCGCCAGCCTGTACCTCGTCGGGTTCGTCCTGACGTTCATGCTCAAGCCCTCGAAGCCAGGCGTCACGGCGGACCAGATGTCGTCCGCCTCATCGACACCTGCCCCCATCGCCACCTGATCCATCCACATCTCGCCAAAACTCGGAGTGACACATGACCACACAACAGCGCGTCGAAGCGCTCACTGCAGAACTCAGCGAAACGGGACTCGGCGTCGTCGAGCGGGGCCTGGCCCTCGCTTCCGGAGGCAACCTCTCGGCACGCGTCGACGACACCACCTTTGTCGTCACCGCGTCAGGCACCTGGCTCAACCGGCTCACCCCCGACGACTTCACTGTGATGAACCTCGCCGGAGAAGTCGTAGCCGGCAACCCTTCTCCTTCCAGCGAATGGAAGTTGCACCAGCGGACGTACGAGGAGCGCCAGGACATCAACTCCGTCGTGCACGTTCACCCCCAGCACACTGTTCTCCTCGACGCGCTGGGCCACGAGATTCGGCTCATCACACTCGACCACGCGTACTACGTCCGCTCGATCGGCACCACGCCGTACTACCCGAACGGCTCCGACGAACTGGCCGATTCCGCTGCTGAGCAGGCAAAATCCCACAACTGCATCGTCATGGGCAACCACGGCTGCTCTGCGCTCGGGGAGACCATCTCCATGGCCTACCGCCGTGCGCTGAACCTCGAGGAGGCAGCGACCGCGACGTACAGGGCGCTTCTCCTTGGAGATACGACAACCACGATGCCGGCCGACGCATTCGCCGCATTGCACCACGCGTGACCGGACAAGACAACTGGAGGACTTCATGACGCACCTCAACCAGCAGGCCCCGAACCTCGAAACCGCGCTTGGCCCCGACCTGAGCAGTGCCACGCGTGTCTTCCTCGCTGCACCCCCTCGCCTGCTGATCGACGGCGAGATGGTGGAAGCGCACTCTGCTCGCACGACGGACGTCGTCGACCCGGGCACCGGGCGCGTGATCGCTCGAGCCGCTGCCGCGGATGCAGTGGATGCGGATCGTGCAGTCCGCGCGGCTCGCCGGGCTTTTGCCGACACCTCACCGTGGCGCCGAATGAGCGCGCTGGATCGAGGCCTCGCGATCACTCGCTTCGCACGCATTCTCGAGGAACACCGCGAAGAGATCATCGACCTCGAGGTCATCGACGGAGGCAAGCTTCGCCGTGACGTGGAAGCCGGCGACTTCCCGCTCGCCATCCGTCATCTCGACTACTTCGCCGGCTGGACCTCCAAGATCGAGGGGAACACGATCCCCGTATCGATCCCAGACGCGATGGTGAGGACGGAGCGAGAACCCGTCGGAGTCGTCGCGCAGATCGTGCCGTGGAACTACCCACTTCTCATGGCCATGTGGAAGATCGCCCCCGCATTGGCCGCCGGGTGCACCATCATCCTCAAGCCAGCCGAGAACACTCCGCTGAGCGCCCTGCGCTTCGGTCAACTGGCGCTCGAAGCGGGCATTCCGCCGGGCGTCCTCAACATCCTGACGGGATATGGGGCTGAAGCCGGGGAAGCCCTCGTCGATCATCCCGGCGTCGACAAGGTCGCTTTCACCGGCTCAACGGCAGTCGGAACTCGGATCGCACAGCGGGCGGCCCCCATGGTCAAACGCGTCACACTCGAGCTCGGCGGCAAGAGCCCGAACATCGTCTTCGACGACAGCCCGGTACCGGAGGCCGCGCGAGGCGCCGCATCGGCGATCTTCTCGAACGCTGGACAATCCTGCTCAGCAGGCTCACGCCTGTACATCCAGCGCGGCATCTTCGAGGAGGTCGTCGGCGAGCTCGCAACGATCGCCGCGTCGCTGCGTGTCGGTCACGGTCTTGCAGAGCAGTCGCAACTCGGTCCGCTGATCAGTCGCACGCAACACGAGCGCGTCCGCGGATTCATCGACGGCGCCCTGCAGCAGGGCGCCACAGCCGCCGCGGGCGGATCGCAGCTTCCCGACGGCGTCGACTCGGCGGGCTACTACGTGCGGCCGACCATCCTGACGGATGTCGACGACACCTTCACGGCAGTTCGGGAAGAGATCTTCGGTCCCGTCGTCGTCGCGCAGCCGTTCGACGACGTCGACGAGATCGCCAGGCGCGCCAACGACTCCCCCTATGGATTGGCGGCTGGAATCTGGACACGCGACATCGGCCGAGCGAATCGCCTCGCTCGGCGCCTTCAAGCAGGAACCGTGTACATCAACATGTACGGCGCCACCGACGCGGCCGCCCCTTTCGGCGGGTACAAGATGTCCGGCTACGGCCGCGACATGGGGCACGCGAACCTCGAGTCCTACCTCGAAACGAAGACGGTGTGGACCAGCCTCGACTGATCATCGCGCTCTGGCAGATCTCGGTCGGTATCGTCGTCCAGATCCTGGCGATCTCGTGCTGGTTCGCTACAGCCGCCGCCGTCCCGTCGCTCACCATCGAGTTCGATCTTGATGCGACGGGGCGGACGCTGCTGGTCGTCGCGGTGCAGGCGGGGTTCGCGCTGGGCGCGGTTGCCGTAGGGCTTTCTCGCATCACCGATCGTCTCGACCCCCAGCTCCTGATCCCTGTCGGCTCGCTCGCTACCGCGCTTGTCACGCTCTTGCCGTTGCTCGCTTCCGAGAGCCTCGCGCTGCTTGTGGCTTCTCGAGTGCTTGTCGGCGTCACACTCTCCTGCGTCTACCCCGCAGGGATGCGTGCAACCGTGTCCTGGTCGACACCGCGCTGGCGGGGCCTGGCGGTCGCAGGTGTCGTCGCCGCACTCACGCTGGGGACTGCAGCGCCGCATCTGCTTGAGGCAACGCCGGTTGAGGATTGGCGAGGTGTGCTCGTCGCCTGCAGCGCCTCAGCCACCGTTGCAGCGCTCCTCGGCCTCACCCTGCGGACGGGAAGCCACGCAGCTCGGCGCTCATCCGCTGGCGACGTGCCAACGGAGAGGTCCGAGCGAGCGAGCGCCCTCACAACCTCGCCGCTCGGTTCGCGACAGCAGCAACGCATCACCTTGGCCTACATCGGCCACATGTGGGAGGTCTACGGACTCTGGGTCTGGCTTCCGGCGCTGCTTCTCACCCTTCCCGGGTGGATCGGACAGCAGATAGGCCTCTGGGCGTTCAGCATCGTCGGGCTGGCTGGCGCTGTTGGCTGCGTCATCGGCGGGGTGGTCGCGAGCCGCTACGGCAAGCGAGTCGCGGCGCGCTGGTCAGTTGGGATCTCGGCCACTTGCGCCCTCGCGACGCCGGCTCTGGTCGCACTCCCGGTCGCATTCGCACTCGTCATCCTCGCCGTCTGGAGTGCATCCGCGATCGCCGATTCCCCCCTCTACTCCGCCATGGTCGGGGACGCCGCTCCCCCGCAGCAGGTCGGCAGCGCCATCGCCACGCAAATGGGTCTGGGGTATTTCCTCAGCATCGGTGCGATCGCCCTCGTCGCAGCTCTGGCCAGCGTCGTCGGCTGGCAGTACGCGTTTGTTGTGCTGGCGATCGGGCCGATCGCGAGCTTCGTCGCGCTTCGGAAGCCGGCACGCTCACAGTCCTGAACGAACGACTGCGTCGGTTGGATCGGCGAGCACGAGGAAGCTGACTCCCGGGTTCTCGACTGACGTCATCCACTCTCATCCGACTTTGTCGGTGGTCGCCGTTAGCGTCGCAGCATGAACATCATCCTCATTCCCGGCTTCTGGCTCACGGGCGATTCCTGGGCCCCCGTCACACAGGCCCTCGAAGCGGCTGGCCACACCGTGCATCCCCTGACTCTGCCTGGCAAGGGCGCCGGTGAGGACCAATCCGGCGTCGGCCTTCGCACCCACATCGAGGCCGTCATCGCGCTCGTCGACTCGCTCGACGGCGACGTCGCGGTCGTCGGGCACAGCGGCGGCGGAGCCGTGGCCTACGGCGTCGTGGATGCGCGACCCGAGCGCGTCGCGAAGGTCGTGTACGTCGACTCCGGCCCGCTCGCAGACGGCGGCGTCATCAACGACGAACTGGAAGCATCCGGCGCCACCCTCCCGCTGCCCGACCGCAGCGCCTTCGGAGAGCCCGAGCTGGTCGACATGAGCGAGGAGGTCTGGAAACGGCTCGAGGCAATCGCCGTGCCCGAACCCGCCGGCGTCGCGACCGAGAAGCAGCAGCTGAGCGACGAACGCCGCTACGACGTGCCGGCTGTCGTCATCACCAGCACCATGCCGGAACCACTGCTCCGGCAGTTCATGGAGGGCGGCCACCCCTACGTCGCAGAACTCGCTCGCGCACGCTCAGTTCGCATCGTCGAACTCCCGACGGGCCACTGGCCGCAGCTCACGAAGCCCGCAGAACTCGCCGCTGCCGTCGTCGACGCCGTGACGGACTGAGAACGACAAGACGCCGCATCCCGAGCACCGGCGGGTCAACCTCACCGAGCAGACATCACCGGGTGGATGTTGTCGCGCCGACGTCACCGCACAAACGCCAGCGCGTCGAACACGGAGGGGCCAAAAGAGGAGCGGGATAGAAAGAAAGAGGGGCTAGAAGATGAGGGAGAGAAGGGGCAGGGGGCTAGAAGAGGATCTGGACGACGGCGAGCAGCGCGACTCCGCCCAGGACAGCCGCGAGCACGGCGACACCGATGCGCATCTGCGGACGTCGCCGCGAGCCGATGCTGCTCGATGTCTGCGCGAGCTGCGTCGCGGCTATCAGCTCCGGTGACCCGGCCGGTGGGAGCTGCTCCGTCACACTCGCCGGGTCGGACGCAGGAACGTCGATCGAGTAGTCACTCGGGTCGACCCGCTCCGGCAGACGCTCGAACCTGCCGTTCGCTGCAGTACCCATGTCGCTCCTCCGCTCCATCGTCGCCCGCACCACTTGCCGCCCTCACCCCACGCTATCGAGCCCGGGTCCGAGAGCCCCGGGAGCTGCCGCTTCTGTCCGTCATCCGAACCTGCGAGAATCCGCGCATGCGCAAATGGCTGCTCCTGGCCGCGGCGATCTCGTGCGAGGTCACCGCATCCCTCTCCCTCAAGGGGGCACTGGATGCCCCCGCTCTGTACGCGGTCGTCGTCACCGGGTACCTGGCTTCGTTCGCGTTCCTTGCACTTGTGCTGCGCGCCGGCTTGCCCCTCGGCGTCGCCTACGGCATCTGGGGTGCCCTGGGGGTCGCCCTGACCGCCCTGCTGTCGGCGCTGCTCTTCGCAGAACCGCTCACCGCACTCATGGGCCTCGGCATCGTGCTCATCATCGGCGGCGTGCTGCTCGTCGAGCTGGGATCGCAGCGCGCGCACGACCGCGCCGAACGACTGAAGGATCAGACGCAGAGGGCCGCCGGGGTGTCCGCGTGACGCTCGGCTGGCTCTTCCTCGCCGGCGCGATCCTCACCGAGGTCGGCGGCACGCTCTCCCTGCGGAAGACCGTCGACGGCAGCCGCCTCTGGTACCTGCCCGTCGCCGTCGGCTACGTGACCGCCTTCACACTGCTGTCGCTGACCTTGGCGCAGGGGGTCCCGCTCGGCGTCGCCTACGGCATCTGGGCGGCCGTCGGCGTCGCACTCACCGCCGTGCTCAGCCACTTCATCTTCAAGGAGCCGTTCACGTGGATGATGGCGGCCGGCATCGCCCTCATCGGCGCTGGGGTGCTGCTCGTCGAGGTGGGTGGCCAGCACTGAGCACCGGCCACCTCACGTTTCAGCTTCGGGCTGACGTGGCGGCGGCAACCGCTTCGACGGTGAGCGGCGGGCCGCCCTGGGATCGGCGCTCCACGATCGGGAATGCTGCGCCGTTCAGCACCACCACGGGGGTGGCGAGCGAGCGGACCCGGGCACGCACGGCGTCGAGATCCACCTTGACGATCACGTCACCGGCCTCGACGACGTCACCCTCCGCTCGCTTGAGGTCGAACCCCTCGCCGTGCAGGTCGACGGTGCCGAGGCCGATGTGCACGAGGACCTCGAGCCCTTCGGGGGTCGTGACGCCGAACGCGTGGCCGGTCGGGAACAACGCCGTGATGGTTCCGGATACGGGGCTGCGGAAGTCGCCGGACGTCGGCTCGACCGCGAAGCCGTCACCCATCGTGCCCGCGGAGAACGCCTCGTCCTCGATGTCGGAGAGGCGGATCACCGTTCCTTCGACCGGGGCGAGGACGTCGATGCGCTGGCCTGCAACGCCTGCCATGCTTGCCCCGCCGGCCTCGGCAGCCGTGGCCGCAGCGCCCTCCAGCGCGGCCTCGTCGCCGAGCAGCTTGTTCTCCTCGTTGCCCTGATCCGCGTTGTGCTCGGCGAGGAGCGCCGGCGTGAATCCCCAGAAGTAGGTGATCAGGAAACCGGAGATGTACCCGGCGAGAAGCCCGACGACATACGCGAGGATCGCGTATCCCTGCCCGTTGTCGCTCTGCAGCAACGGCAGCAGCGCCCACCCAGAGGGGCCGATCGCCGTCGCGCCGAAGGCACCCGCGAACTGGTTGAAGGCTCCGGCGACTGCACCGCCGACGGCACCGCCGAGGCAGGCGGTGAGGAAGGGGCGACCCAGCGGCAGCGTGACCGCGTAGATCAGCGGCTCCCCGACGCCCAGGATGCCGACGGGGAGGGCACCCTTGATCGTCGTCCGCAGGGACCTGTTCCGGTTCAGCCTGAAGTAGATCGCCAGTGCGGCGCCGACCTGGCCCGCTCCCGCCATCGCGAGGATCGTGAGCAACGGTGTGAAGCCCACCTGCTCGATGAGCGTCGCGTGGATGGGAATGAGCGCCTGGTGGAGTCCGAGCATCACGAGCGGCAGGAAGAGCCCGCCGAGCACGAACCCGGCAAGGAGACCGGAGTTGTCGAGCAGCCAGATCGCGCCCGTGCCGATGGCACTCGCAATGTTGCCCGCGACGAACATAAACACGAAGATCGTGGCGAGTCCGGAGATGAGGAGAGCCAGCGTCGGCGTGACGAGGATGTCGATGGCATCCGGGATCTTCCCGCGCAGACTGCGCTCGATCCAGGCGCAGAGCCCGGCGGCGAAGATAGCCCCGATGACGCCGCCCTGCCCGGGTGCGAGCACGATTTCGCCGAGGACGGGGAGGCTGTACTGCACGTCGCTGATGCCGGCGAAGACGATGATCGCCGCGACGGCGCCACCGAGCGCGGGTGTGCCGCCGAACTCCTTGGCGGCGTTGATGCCGGCGAAGATCGGCAGGAACGCGAAGAACGCCGAGCCGATGACGGTGAGAGCCGGAACCACCGCCTCGACGAACTCAGGAGCCGTCCCGACCGTGACCCAGTTGACGAGGAGCCCGCGAACGGCGGCCACGATGCCGGCTCCGATGAGCGCCGGGATGAGCGGCACGAAGATATTGGCGATCTTGCGGATGAAGTTCTTGAACGGGGTGTTGTTGCGCTGCTTCTGACCAGCCTTGATGGCCGCGCCACGCGCGGCGAGGGCCTCGGCGTCAGCACCTGAGGCACCGAGCGCTCGACGGAACCCGTCGGTCACCTTGGTGACCTTGCCTGGTCCGAGCACGACCTGGTAGGTGTCGTCATCGACAACGCCCAGCACGCCGGAGAGCGATGTGATCGCGCCGTCGTCGACCAGGTCGTGGTCGACGAGAGAGACCCGCATCCGCGTCATGCAGTTCTCGACGCCGGCGATGTTGCCTGGGCCACCGAGCAGCTTCAGCAGCTCGCTGGCGAGATCGTCGTTTGCGCTCATGGGCATCCTCTTCTCGCGACGTTGCTCGAATTTTGAAGAACAGTACCAGGATGAACGCGTAAAAGGTAAAAAAGTTCCCCACCAGTGCGAACTGCGGGGCCCACCAAGGCGCGCCTGGGCGCCGCACGGCACCGAGGCCGCTCGTCGCAGCACCTCAGCCCCGCGGGACCGCCCGATGCGTCTTCTCGATGGCCGCGACAGAACCCTCGTAGTCGACCTGCGCGACCCCGGTGAAGACGCAGTCGACGACCATGAGCTGCGCGATTCGACTGCCGAGCGCCGCGGAACGCAACGGGGTCTCCCGGGCAGCGGTGCGCAGGACGATGTCGGCGAGACCGGCAAGCGATGACCGCTCATGGTTCGTGATCGCGATCGTCGTCGCTCCGGTCGACTTCGCGATGCGGAGGAACTCGACCACCCCAGCGGTCTCGCCTGAGTGCGAGATGGCGATCGCGACAGACCGATCGTCCAGCACAGCCGCGGCCGTCCATGCCGCATGGGCCTCCGGCCACTCGAGGGCGATGCGCCCGATTCGAGAGAGCTTGCGCTGCAGGTCGACGCCGACCACGGAACTCGCCCCGATCCCGTGGATGTCGACACGGGCGGCGCCCGCGATGGCCGCGACGGCGTCCGCCAGGGAGTCGATATCGAGGACCTCGGCGGTGTCCGCGATCGAGAGCGTCTCGTTCATCGCGATCTTGGCGACGACGTCGGCGAGCGAATCGCTCGGTGAGATGTCTGCCGCCGGTGCGACCCCTCCGCTCGAGGCGAGGCGTTCTCGCAGGTTCTGCTCGGTGAGGTCGTGGCGCAGATCGCGGAAGCGCGCGTATCCGGCACGTCGCGTGAACCGCACGACCGTGGTCGTCGAGGTGTCGGCGAGCTCCGCGATCTCCGCCATCGACTTCGACGCGAAACCCTCGGGGTCGGCGAGGAGCGCCTCGGCGATGCGACGCTCCGATGGCCGGAGCGAGGGCAGCAGCGCCCGAAGTTCGACCAGTACAGTGCGAGAGTTCGCCTCAGTGCCTTGAGTGCTCACGATCCACCTGCTTTCCGAGGACAGCGTAGCGAGGCTCCACCGCACCGCGCCGTGGAAGTTTATTTACTTACCCACCGCATCTCGTGTACTTTCATAACTCAGGTTCGCATGGTGGCGAGCCGAGGATCGGAGACGAGCATGCCAGACACAGAGATCTCGACACTCGCAGCGCTCTCGACCGAGGGGCGCAACCCGCGCAGCATGGAGCTCGACACGCTCGAGACCGAGCAGATCCTGCGCCTCATGAACGACGAGGATGCGACCGTCGCCGGAGCCGTCCGCTCAGCGCTCCCCGTCATCGCGCGAGCCGCCGATCGCATCGCGGAGGCGCGACGTGCCGGCGGGCGACTCATCTACCTCGGGGCTGGCACCAGCGGCCGAATCGGCCTCCTCGACGCGGTCGAGTGCCCGCCGACCTTCGGCACCTCCCCCGAGGATGTCCTCGGCGTCATGGCCGGCGGGTCGCAAGCGTTCGTGCGCGCCGTCGAGGGCGCCGAGGACGACCCCGAACTGGCTGAGCGGGAACTCGACGCGGTCGCCCTGCGGGCAGAGGATGTCGTCGTGGGGCTGGCGGCGAGCGGACGCACGCCGTACGTCATCGGCGGGCTCAAGGCCGCCAGGCGCCGCGGCGCCGCGACCATCTCCATCGCCTGCAACGCGGGCGCGCCCATCAGCGCGGAAGCCGATATCGCGATCGAGGTCGTGACCGGGCCGGAGGTCCTCACGGGGTCGACCAGGCTCAAGGCTGGCACCGCCCAGAAGCTCGTCTGCAACATGCTCTCGACGGCCAGCATGGTCCGCGGTGGCAAGGCCTACGGCAACCTCATGGTCGACGTCCGCCCATCCAACGCCAAGCTGGTCGACCGGGCTCAGCGCATCGTCGCCGAGGCGACGGGGGCATCGCGCGCCGACTCCGACGCTGCGCTCGCATCGGCGAGCGACCACGCGAAGACCGCCGTGGTCATGCTGCTGGCCGACTGCGACGCACAGCGGGCCACCGCCCTGCTCACCGAAGCCGAGGGAAGCGTGCGCCAGGCGGTCGAGCTCGCCGCAGGCTGAGCCCGGCGACCGAGAGCTGAGCTGAGCTGAGCTGAGACACACCGCCCACAGGTCGACGGCCCTGCTCGTCACCGGGCGTCGAGGCCCACCAGCTCCGCGCTGCGCTTCCACAGGCCCTCGATGAGGTCCTCGTCGAAGATCTGCGGATTCACGTTGGTCGCGTGGTGCCGTTCGTCGTAGTACTCCCCCGCCTGCCAGGTCACACCGGGTTGCCCGGCGATGAACCACTCGAGCGTCTCGCCGCCCTTGGCCGCGCTGATCGTGAAGAGCTTCGCGAGCGGCGTGCGGTAGAGCAGGCGCATGAGGCTCGTCGAGTCGGAGGAGAAATTCGTGCCGACGACCCCGGGGTGGAAGGCGACGCTCGCGACGGGCCGTCCCGCCAGGCCTCGGTGCAGCCCCTTGGTGAAGAGGATGTTCGCGAGCTTCGCGTCGCCGTAGGCCTTGTTCGCGCTGAAGCGGGCGTCGTTGTTGAGGTCGTCGAGATCGATGCGACCCATGAGCCGCGCCGCGATGCTCGCCGTGTTCACGACGGCCCCCACGCTGACCTGGTCGAGCAGGAGGTTCGTGAGCAGGAACGGTGCGAGGTGGTTGACCTGCAGGGTCAGCTCGTGACCGTCGACGGTGCGCGTTCGGTCGCCGAAGATGCCGCCGGCGTTGTTCGCGAGCACGTCGATCGGGCCGACCTGCTCGACGAGTCTTGCCGCGAGCTCCCGCACTTCGTCGAGGCGGGAGAAGTCGGCGACGAAGCGCTCCGCCCCGATCTCCTCGGCGACGGCAGCCGTCTTCTCCGCGTTGCGCCCGACGACGACCACGCGCCACCCCTTGGCTGCGAGGGCCCGCGCCGCCGCAGCTCCGATCCCGTCCGAGCCGCCCGTGATGACGACCGTTCGCGCCTCAGCCACGAGCGTTCGCCTCCAAGACGCTCTCGAGCCGCGTGATGATCGCCTCGAGTCCGAAGTCGAAGGCCAGCTCGAGGCGACGCGACGGCTCGAGCGACGTCGTCACGCCGTGGAGGACGGGGTGCGCGATGGGGTCGGCCGGCCACGGAATGGGCGGGGAGGCCGCATCCACGACCCGCCCGAAGGTGAGCCCTTCGAGCACGGCGATCGCGACGAGCGCCTGCTCGTCGGTGAACCCCACCGCGCGGAACGTGATCGCGATGGCCTCGTAGACGTCGAGCGTCTCCTCGTCGCTCACGGGTTCCTGCACCATGATCGGCAGGGCGAGCGGATGCTTCGCGAGGGCCGAGGTGTAGTCCTTCGACCATCGTCGGACCTGGTCCTGCCAGCTCAGGGCGGCGAGCGCCGCGAGGTCCTCGTCGGTGGCATCCTCGAGCCCGATCGCGAGCGAGAGCTCGGTGCTGATGAGGCTGCGGATGCCGTTGACGATGCCCGCCCGCCCCTGCACGTGGTGGTACATCGACGAGGCGCTCACGCCGAGCTCCTTCGCGAGGACCGGGATGGAGAAGTCACCTTTTCGGTCGATCTGGTCGAGCGCAGCCAGACAGATCTTCTCGGGCGACAGGATCGGTACCCGCGGACGAGCCATGGTCACACTCCCAGTTCTCGATCCACGGCAGAGCGTGGAGATGGATCGGTCTAGAAGACTATGACGCTTCTCGCGCGCTCGCCTCTCCGCATGGCATCGAACGCGTCGTTGACGTCGCTCAGCTGGATGCGTTCGCTGATGAGCTTGTCGACGGGCAGGCGCCCGGCGAGGTAGAGCGCGGCGAGCTTCGGGAAGTCGCGGCCGGGCACCGTGGAGCCGTAGTTCGTGCCGATGAGGCGCTTGCCGGTCTCGGCGAGCATCAGGGCGTCGATCGAGACCGGGGCGTCGACCGGCGGGAGTCCGACGATGACGGCGGTGCCGCCCGGCGCGATGAGGCTGGGCAGGGACTCGATGGTCTGCACGCGTCCGATGGCCTCGAACGCGTATTCGGCGCCGCCACCCGTGATCTCAGCCACCTGGGCGGCGAGATCGGGCCCAGGCACGATCGTGTGGGTCGCCCCGAGCTCGCGGGCCGCGGCGAGCTTGTCCTCGTTGAGGTCGATGGCGATGATGGGGTTCGCTCCCACGAGGTGCAGGCCCATGATGATGCTCTGCCCGACGCCACCGGTGCCGATGACAACCGCTGACTCGCCCGCGTCGACGGAGGCGTCGTTGACGACCGTGCCGATGCCGGTGGCGATCGAGCAGCCGATGAGGCTCGCGACGTCGAACGGCACCTCACGGGGAACCTTGATGGCCGCCGACTCCGGCACCACCGCGTACTCGCTCATCGTGCCGGCCGTGAGGTACGGGTACACGGGTTCGCCGTCGAGCGACAGGGGCGTCGTGCCGTCGGGGAGGAGGCACTCCTCGCTGCGGCTGCCCGTGCACACGTAGGCGCGACCGCTGAGGCAGGCGGTGCACCGGCGGCAGGGGTAGAACCAGCTGAGAATGACGTGGTCGCCCGGTTCGACGTCGACGACGCCTTCGCCGATGGCGATGACCTCGCCGGCACCCTCGTGGCCCATGACGGTGGGCGATGGCAGCTGCCAGTCGCCGTCGAGCACGTGCCGGTCGGAGCCGCAGACGCCGGACGCGCCGAGCTTCACGAGCACGGTGCCCGGCCCCGGCTCAGCGACCTCGATCTCGCGGATCTCGAGCTGGTTGCTTCCCTCGAAGTGAACTGCCGCTTGTGCGCGCATGGTCAGACCCCTTTCCGGGTGGTCGTCTGGTGAGTGGTCGTGGCTTCCGTGTCCGAGAACGCGCCGACGCCGCGGCGCCGGTAGAGCAGCTGGGCGAGCAGCAGGTACACGCCGCCCGAGAGCACGGTGGCTGGGGCCGAGGCGGTGAGGATCAGGAAGAGCGGATGCGTCTCGAGGGTCACCGGGTTGTAGATCCACAGGTAGAACGCCGCACCGACGACGACCGAGATGATGCCGGCCCAGTTGACGCCGCCCGTGAAGTGGTAAGCGCTCTCGCCTCGGAGCCGGTAGAGGTCGGGGAGGCGAACCCACTGGCGTCGGAGCACGAAGTAGTCGGCGAGGATCGCCCCGCACATGGCGGCCAGGAAGGCGCCGGAGATCGTGACGAACACCATGAACTGCTGGTACATGAAGTCCGGGAAGAACGTGAGGATCGCTGGGAGCACGAAGAACGAGCCGCAGAGCAGCGGCCAGGGCACGCGCCCGAGGAGGTTGCCGCTCGCCTGCCTGATCGCGAGCACCGTCGAGTAGACGATGGAGGACATGCTCGTGATGTTGGCGAACGAGATGAACAGCAGCATGAACGCGCCGAGGATCGGACCGCCGAGGGGGAGCATCCACACCGTCGGGTCGGAGTCGCCGAGGGTGAGCGCCGCGGCCATGCCGACGACCTGGGCGACGAGCGTGCCGACGATGAGGCCGGTGAACGCGGGCCAGAGCGCCGCCTTGGGCGAGCGGGTCATGCGCGCCATGGAGCCCATCACGGGGTACCAGGAGAAGCCGACGGCGACGTTGAACTCGACGGCCAGCATGAAGTTCAGCTGCGATTCCTCGAACGGGGCGAGGGGCTCGGCTGCGAAGAGCGCCTCCCAGGACGTGTTCGACACGAGGAAGAACAGCATGAAGACCGTGACGAGCACGAGGCCCGGGGCGACGAAGCGGTTGAGCTTGCCGATCGTGACGGGGCCACGCGACAGGATGAGCCACGCGATGAGGATCGCGACGAGGCCGACAACCGTGACGAGGAGGCTGCCAGAGCCGAAGTCGGTGCCTGCGGCACCGTTGGCGACCTGCGTGACGGCGCGGCCGACCATGATGGCGAGGAGCGACGACCAGCCCATCTCGGTGACGAGGATGACCGTGAAGACGAGCACGCCCACGCCGATGAGCCCGAACACGGGGCGGAGGATCGTGTACTGCTCGACGCCGAAGCGCGCGCTCGCCGCCGTGGCGGCCGGCACCATGATGCCGAGGCCGATCGCGTTGCCGATGACCATCGCGGCGATGCCGTCCTGGAAGCCGACGAGCAGCGCGGTCGAACCGCCGACGAGGAACGCCCAGGTCGCGATCGCGAGGCTCAGGTTCACCCAGCTGTAGTCCCAGCCGGACCAGATGCGCTCCTTCTTGAGGAGCGGCAGCGAGCCGAACGTCGCCGCCTGGTCGAGTTCGGCGGATGCACCCTCGACCTTTCGCCCGGCGCCGCCGCTCACAGGATCACCACGAGGGCGCCAGCGGCCACGAGGGCCACGCAGGTGAGTGCGAAGAGGCCGATGTCACGGCCGCTCAGGGGTTCGTGCGCGATGTCGCCGGCTTCGGCGGTCGCGATAGAGTCGAGTCGTCTCGCGAGATCTGCCGTGATCTCCGGGTCGCGCATGTCCATGGGTCCAGCCTTCGTCGTCGAATCCAGAAGAACCGAATTACTTTCGGTTTCGGCTATCCTGAGGCTGCTCCCCCGGCCATGTCAAGAACTACTTTTCGAGAGACACGGCAGGCTCGAGATCCGAGCGACCACGACGACGATGTGAGGCTGGCAATGGCGCTGATTTCCGTACTGCAGGCACAGGGCGCCGTCGGCGCCGTCGAGGAGAACCTCGACCTCCTCCGCTCCTTCGCCGGGCGAGCGGCCGAGGCTGGCACCGACATCCTCGTCACGCCAGAGCTCTTCGCCACCGGCTACGCGCCAGAGCGAGTCGCCGGCGAGGACGGCTCGGCCATCCGCGAGCAGATCGCACGCATCGCCGCCGACTCCGGCATCGCGATCGTCGCATCCACGGTCGAGCACACCATCGAACGCTCAGCCGGGTTCGCCGCCAACGCCACGACCGAGCGCCGCTTCATCTCGGCTTCGCTCTTCGCGAGCGACGGCAACGAGCTCACCCGCTACCGCAAGTCGAACCTCTTCGGCGCTGAGGAGCAGCGGGTCTTCGACCTCGGGGATGCCGCCGCCGAGGTCGTCGAGGTCGCGGGCCTCAGGGTCGCGCTCGCCATCTGCTATGACATCGAGTTCCCCGAGATCGCTCGACGTGCCGCGGTCGCGGGCGCGGAGGCACTGCTCATCCCGACGGCCGTCCCGTCGACGGGCGACGTCGCGGGCGACCTGCCAGGGCACTCGTACAACGCCGAGGTCATCTCGACGCACATGGTGCCCGTGCGGGCCCTCGAGAATGGGCTGTACATCGCATACGCGAACCACTCGGGTCCGGGATTCACGGGGCTCAGCTGCATCGCGAGCCCCTACGGCAACACTCTCGCCATCGCCGGTCGCGACGACACCGAGCTGCTGAGCGCTGAGGTCACGCCCTCGGAGGTGGCGAAGTCCCGCGAGGTCAACACGTACCTGAAGGACCTCCGCGACTTCCGCTAGCCCCGCACAGTTCTGCCAGCTGCACGCCTACCGGTCGCTCGTCGGCCCGATCGGCTCGGACGCCGAGCCGTCCTGAGTGTCGGGCCGCGCCGCATCCCTCGACCGTCGGCGGGCCGCCGTCTCGCGGCCCAGCTGCCGCCCGCCGAAGACGACGAGCACGAGGCCGACGACCAGCGACGCGATGCGCACCCAGACGGGAAGATCCGCGATGAGCGCCGGGCCGGCGAAGATGAAGGTGGCGGCAACGAAGTACCAGACGGCGACCTGCTGGGGAGCGGCTTCCTGCTCGGGCTTCATGCCCACAACCCTACGAGCGGCAACTGGACGCGACGTCGACGAGTCGGCTGCGGGTGTCATCCGCGGCCACGGGTCATACGGGCCTAGGTCAGGTGCGGCGCGTTAGCATCGGGGATGCTTCAGCGAACCCTCGGCCGTACCGGCCGCCCAGTGTCCATCGTCGGCCTCGGCACCTGGCAGCTCGGCGCCGACTGGGGTGACGTCGACGAGCACGCAGCGCTCGACGTCCTCAGCGCCGCCGTCGAGAGCGGCGTCACCTTCTTCGACACCGCCGACGTCTACGGTGACGGTCGGAGCGAGACGCTGATCGGAACGTTCCGACGCGAGAACCCGAACGCCGACGTCTTCGTCGCCACGAAGATGGGACGCAGGGGCCCACAGGACCCCGCCGAGTTCACACTCGACAACTTCCGGGCCTGGACGGACCGCTCGCGGAGCAACCTGGGCGTCGACACCCTGGATCTGGTGCAGCTGCATTGCCCGCCGACCCCCGTGTTCTCGAACGATGCCGTCTACGACGCTCTCGACACACTCGTCGCCGAGGGTGCGATCGCCGCCTACGGCGTCAGCGTCGAGACCGCGGATGAGGCCCTCGCCGCGATCGCCAGGCCGGGAACCGCGTCCGTGCAGATCATCTTCAACGCGTTCCGCCTGAAGCCGCTCGACCTCGTGCTGCCGGCAGCGCGCGAGGCTGGCGTCGGCATCATCGCCCGAGTGCCCCTCGCCTCCGGCCTCCTGAGCGGCAGGTACACGCAGGACACGACCTTCTCGGCCGACGACCACCGCACCTACAACCGCGACGGCAGCGCCTTCGACGTCGGGGAGACCTTCTCAGGCGTCGACTTCGGCACCGGCGTCGAGGCGGCCCAGGCGTTCGCCGCGGCGCTTCCCGAGGGCATCTCCCCCACCGCGGCGGCCATCGCCTGGGTCGCAGCGCAAGACGGGGTGACGAGTGTCATCCCCGGCGCACGCAACCGAGCGCAGGCGGAGTCGAACGCATCCGCCGCCTCGCTCGAGCTGCCCGCGGATCTCGACGCGAACGTGCACGAGATCTACGACCGGTTCTTCCGCCAGACGGTCCACGCCCGGTGGTGAGCGGCTTCGCGGGCGGCTCCACTGCGGGGTCGCCCCGCGCGGTTTAGGCGGACGCCGCAGCTGCAGCCGTGCACTTCGGGCACAGGCCGAAGATGTCGACGACGTGCCTCGCCTGCGTGTAGCCGTGCTTCGCGGCGACGCTCGACGCCCACTGCTCGACGGGGTCAGCCGTGATCTCGACGGCCGCTCCGCAGTTGCGGCAGATGAGGTGGTGGTGGTGCTCGCCCATGACGCAGGCGCGGTAGACGACCTCCCCCTCGGCGTTCTGCAGCGAGTCGGCCTCCTCGCTCTCGCTCAGCGTGCCAAGCGTGCGGTACACGGTCGCCAACCCGATGCGCTCGCCAGCCGCCGACAGCCGCTGGTGCAGCACCTGGGCGCTCACGAACTCCGACGACTCGGCCAGAGCGCGGCGCACGGCCTCGCGCTGACGGGTGTTCCTCTTGACGGGGGCCGCGGCAGCACCGGCGGTCGCGCCGCCCTCACCGTTCGTCTCGTCGCTCATATCAGCCGACCATACCGGGGGCGGATGCGCGTTGCGAGACGCCCTGCGCGAACCGGTCGACGACGCCCTTCGCGAGGAGCGCGATGACGAAGATCGCGACCGCCGTGAGCGCCATCGACCCGCCGGCCGCGAACGACAGCGACCGGGACACCTGCAGGCCGACCACGGCGGCGGTGACGCCGAACGCGCAGGACAGGGCGAGCATCCACCCGATGCGCTTCGTGAGGAGCCTGGCCGCCGCCGCGGGAGCCGCGATCATGGCGATCGCCAGGATGGACCCGATCGCCGGCATCGCGACGACCACCGTGAGCGTGATGAGCGCCAGCGCCACGAGATCCCAGACTCCCTCGCGGAAGCCGGCCGCGCGGAAGCCGCGGGCGTCGAAGCTCGAGAACAGCAGCTGCTTGCCGAAGAGCGCGTACACGCCGAGGACAATCACGAGCGCCGCACCGAGCAGCCACACGTTGGTGGGGTTCATGGCGAGGATCGACCCCGTCAGGTACGAGTCGACGCGCACCGACTGGCCGCGGTTGAGCGACGCGAAGAGCATGCCGAGCGCGTAGCCGAAGCTCAGGATGATGCCGGCCGCCACCTGCTTGCCCTGCCGCGGCACTCGCGAGAGCGCGGCCATGAGCGCCACGAGCAGCAGGCTGAAGATGGATGCGCCCACGACGATGTTGATGCCCACGACGGCCGCGAAGACACCGCCGGGGAAGGTCGCGTGCGTGAGGGCGACGGTGTAGAAGGCACGCTGGCGCAGCAGCACCAGCACGCCGACGAGACCGCTGAGGAGGCCGACCAGCGTGCCCGTGAGCAGCGCGAGAGCGAAGTAGTCCATGGCTACGAGACCACCCCGGCAGCGGATGCGGGGGCACGGCCAGCAGCGGCGGCGGCGCCTCGGCGGCGGGCGGCGGCGAACGCGGTGAGCCCCGTCACGATGACCACCACGAGGTACAGCGCGACGAGCACGAGCACGAGCACGGCGCTCGGGGAAGCCTGGATGCCAGCATCCAGCGACAGCCAGAGGCCAGCCCAGAGGCCGACGAGCCCGCAGCCGACCGACACGAGGAGCGAAACCACGGCGATCGCCCAGACTCGACGCGTGACGAGGCGAGCGACGGCGACCGGCACGATGAGGAGGGCGAGCACAAGCAGGTTGCCGACCGCACGTGCGGCTGCGACGACCACGAGCGCGATCGCGATGTTCAGCGCCAGCTCGTAGGCGAGCACCCGCATGCCGGACGCCTGCGCCTGCTTGCGGTCGAAGGAGACGAGCAGCTGCTCCTTCCAGGTGCCGAGGACCAGCAGCACGGCGGTGCCGCCGAGCACGCAGATCGCGACGATGTCAGCGCTCGAGACCGTGAGGAGCTGCCCAAAGAGGAGATGCTCGAGTCCTGACGCGTAGTCGACGCTGCGCGAGACGATGACGATGCCGAGGGAGAACGCACCGGCGAGGACCACGGCGATGGTCGCGTCTGAGCCGATGCCACGCGCCGAGGCGATGGTCAGTGCAACCGTCGCGATCAGGGCCGCGATGCCGGCGCCGACGTAGACGCCGTCGGTGCCCGCCGCAATGAAGCCGATCACGACGCCGGGGAACACCGAATGCACCAGGCCGTCGCTGAGGAACTCGAGGCCGCGCAACGCGAGGGCCGTGCCGACGATGGCACTCGCGACCGCGAGCACGATGATGGCGACGGCCGCGCTCTGCACGAACGGCAGCTGCAGCAGGACGGAGAGATCGGTCACACCCGGGCCCGCTCGTGATCGTCGCTGTCGTCGCCGCCCGGCGCGCAGACCGTGCCGTGGGCGCCGCCGTGCGCCTCGGTGTCTGCGGACGTGCCGGAGAACGCCGCCGCGAGCGCCGCATCCGTCAACGCCTCCGAGATGGGCCCGCCGGCGATCTGCCTGCCGTTGAGCAACAGCACGTGGGAGCACACCTCATGCGCGAGCTCGAGGTCGTGCGTGGAGACGACGATGCCGACCCCCGTCTCTCGGAGGCGGCGCAGGGTCGCGATGAGCGCATCCCGGTTGGCACGGTCGAGGCCGTTGAACGGCTCGTCGAGGAGGATGAGCCTCGGCTCGGTGGCGAGCGCCCGAGCGAGCAGGCCGCGCTGCCGCTGGCCACCCGACAGCTCCCCGAAGGTCGTGTTGGCGAGCTCGGTGAGCCCGACCGTCTCGATGGCGCGACGCACGATCTCGCGGTCAGCGGCTCGCGGCCACCGGAGCAGCCCGATGCGTCGGTAGCGGCCCATCATCACGACCTGGCGGAGCGAGACGGGGAAGTCGGGGTCGATGTGCGTCGACTGCGGCAGGTAGCCGACCTCGGACGCACGAGACCCCGGAGCCGAGCCCAGCACCTCCGCGGTGCCGCTGGTCGACAGGAGGCCGAGCAGCGACTGCAGCAGCGTCGACTTGCCCGCGCCGTTCGGGCCGAGCAGCGCGACCGCGTCGCCCTCCCTCAGCTCGAATGACACACCGGTCAACGCAGGCGCCTCCCTGCCGTAGGCAATGGAGGCGTCGCGGTACGAGACGAGCGGGGTTTGATGCGTCACTGCTGCGCGAGCACCTCAGGCACGTCGGTCGCGGTGGCGCCCCAGGAATCGATGATCATCTGAGTATTGTGCACCGTCGCACCGACATACGTGCCCGTCGGGGTTCCCGGCTCGCCGAGCGCATCCGTCGCCAGCGCCTCCTCACCCGAGAACACCTTCGCTCCGGTCTGCGCCGCGATGGTCTCCGCGTTCTGCGGGGAGAGCTGCGTCTCGGTGAAGATGGCCTTCACGTTGTGCTCCTTGATCTCGGCGATGAGGGAGTCGATCTCGGCGGCACTCGGCTCGGCGCTGTCGTCGAAGCTCGGCATGATCGAGCCGACGAACGTGATGCCGTACTGGTCGAGGTAGTAGTGGAGCGCGTCGTGGTTGGTGACGATGACCCGCTCGGCCTCGGGGACGGCGTCGACGTTCGCTGCGATCCACGTGTCGAGCTCGGTCAGCTCGGCGTCATAGGCGTCGGCGTTCGCCTGCACCGCGGCGGCGTCGATGCCGGGGAGCTCCTCGAGGTGCGTGGCGATCTCGGCCGCCATGAGCTTCGCGTTCGCGGGTGAGGTCCACGTGTGGGGGTTGCCCTCGGCGTGCTCATCCTCAGCGTGCGCCTCGCCCTCCGCGTGCGCCTCCTCCTCGTGGCTGTGCTCTTCGCCCTCGGCGTGCGTGTGCTCGTCCTCAGCGTGCTCTTCCTCACCGTGCTCGTGCTCGTGGCTGCCCGACAGCGTGACGTTGGCGGAGGCATCCACGACCTCGCCCGCGTAGCCGCTCGACGAGACGGCCGCGTCGAGCCACTCCTCGAGTCCAGCCCCGCTCGAGACGACGAGATCGGCCGAGCCGAGCGCGACGAGGTCGGCGGGGGTCGGCTCGAAGCTGTGCGCGCTCATGCCGGGCTGCAGCAGCTGCGTGACCTCGACGTTCAGACCCTCGGTGAGCTCGCGGGTGAAGTCGGCGACCTGCGTGGTGGTCGCGACGACGGTGAACGACTCGCCCTCCGCGGTGGGTGCCGCGGCGCTGTCGGTGGCCGCGGTCGGACCGGAGCAGGCCGCGAGCGCGAGGGTGGACAGGCCGGCGAGGGCGATGAGGGCAGGAGGGCGAAGGTTCACCCGTGGAGTGTAATTCGTACTGAGAATCAATGTCAATTGCGCGGGCTGGGAATTGCGGTCGGTAGCTCGGCAGCTGGGTGGCTGGGCACAGAGTTGTGGATAGACGCTGCTACGACCCGCGCCAACGACACCCCGCCACAACTCTGCGCAACGCGGCGAGCGTGCATCCCCGTCCGCCCTCACCTCACGGGCCGGGAACCGAGCCCGCGCCCGGGCGCCCCGGCGGCTGGGTGGCTCGGTGACTGAGCACAGAGTTGTGGATAGACGCTGCTGCGAACCCCGCCAACGACCTCCCGCCACAACTCTGTGCAACGCGGTGGGCACGCGCGGTGGCATGCGCGAGGGCACGCTTCCCCGGAGCCGGCGCAACCAGTGACCAGAGTTGTGGCGAAGTGCGCCTCGGCGAACGCGGAACCGCGTTTAGCCACAACTCTGGCCGCCGTTGCGGGGACGGGCGGGCGCGCGGACGCGTCCGACCGCGGCCAGCCGGGGCTCAGTCGAGCAGCAGCGCAGGCTCCTCGACGATCGTCGCGACGTCGGCGAGGAAGCGGCTCGCGACGTCCCCGTCGACCAGGCGGTGGTCGAACGAAGCGCCGAGCGTCGTCACCATGCGGGGGCGAACTTCATCCTCGAACACCCACGGCTTCAGCTTGATCGTGCCGAGCGCGAGGATGCCCACCTCGCCGGGGTTGATGACGGGCGTGCCCGTGTCCATCCCGAACACCCCGATGTTGGTGATCGTGAAGGTGCCGTCGCGCATCTCCGTCGGCGGCGTCTTCCCGTCGCGGGCGCGATACGTGAGCTGCTCGATGGCCTGCGCCAGCTGGTGCAGGGTCATGGCGTGCGCATCCTTGATGTTCGGCACGATGAGCCCACGCGGGGTCGCGGCGGCGAGGCCGAGGTTCACGTAGTGCTTGACCGTGTACTCCTCGTCGGTCCACGCGGCGTTGACCATCGGGTTGCGGCGGATCGCCCACATCACGGCTCGCGCCACGATGAGCAGCGGCGACACCTTCACGCCGGCGAAGTCAGGCGACGCCTTGAGGCGCTTCACGAACTCCATCGTGCGCGTCGCGTCGACGTCGGTGAAGAGCGTCACGTGCGGTGCCGTGAACATCGACGAGACCATGGCGTTCGCCGTTGCCTTGCGCACGCCCTTGACGGGGTGCTTCTCCTCGCGGACCTCGCCCCAGATGGGGGTCTCGAGGTTCTTGAAGACACTCGCCTGCTGCGCGTGGCGGATGACGTCGTCGCGGGTCGTCTCACCGGCGAGCCCGGTGGGCTCGACCTGCGACAGGTCGACGGCGAGGTCCTTCGCGAGCTTGCGGATCGGGGGCTTCGCGATGATCGGCGACGCGGATGCGGCGGGCACCGACCCGGGGCGGGCCTGCGTCCGCGCCACCCCAGGTGCTGGAGCGGGAGCCTGCGCGGCCGGGCGATGCGACGGCTGAGCCGGGGCGGGGATCTGCGCGGGGCGCGTCGGCTGGGCTGGTACGGCCGACTTCTTGCGTCGGCGCGTCGTGGGCGCGTCACCGAGTCCGTAGCCGACGAGCACCGAGTTGGCGCCGGACTCGGCGCCCTCGCTGGAGACGGTGGAAGCCGCATCCGCCTGTGCCGCGTCGAACTCGAGGTCGGCAGCTGGTGCCTCCGGGGCGGCGGGCGCCTCGGAGCTGCTCGAGGACCCAGCGGTCTCGATGGAGAGGATGTGCTTGCCCACGTCGACGGTCTGGCCCTCGCTCGCGAAGAGCTCGACGACGCGCCCCTCGAAGGGGCTGGGCAGCTCGACGATCGACTTGGCCGTCTCGATCTCGCACAGCGTCTGGTTCAGCTCGACGCTGTCGCCGGCCTTCACGTGCCAGGAGACGATCTCGGCCTCGGTGAGTCCCTCGCCGACGTCGGGGAGTTCGAAGTTCTCGGTGCTCATTGGTGTGCTTGCCTCTATCTGTGCGGGCTTGGTTCAGTACTCGAGCGAGCGGTCGACGGCTTCGAGGATGCGGTCTGCGTCCGGCAGGTAGCTCGCCTCGAGCTTCGCTGGCGGGAAGGGAACGTTGAAGCCCGACACGCGAAGCACGGGCGCCTCGAGCGAGAAGAACACTCGCTCCTGCACGGTCGCGGCGATCTCGGAGCCGATGCTGGCGTTCGAGGGGGCTTCCTGCGCGATGACGAGGCGACCCGTCTTGCGGACGGACTCCACGATCGGCGCGTAGTCGATGGGGCTCAGCGAGCGGAGGTCGATGACCTCGAGACTGATGCCCTCGGCCTCGGCGACCGCCGCCGCCTGCAGCGCTACCGCGGTCATGGCGCCGTGCGCGACGAGCGTCACGTCGGTGCCGACGCGGGCGACTCGGCTCGCGTGCATCCCGGCAGCGGGGGCGGCGAGGCTGACCTCGCCCTTCTGCCAGTACTTGCTCTTGGGCTCGAAGAACATGACGGGGTCGTTGCTCTTGATGGCCTGCTGGATCATCCAGTACGCGTCGTTCGGCGTCGACGGGGAGATGAGACGGAGTCCGGCGGTGTGCGCGAAGTATGCCTCTGGGCTCTCCTGGTGGTGCTCGACGGCGCCGATGTGCCCGCCGTAGGGCACGCGGATGACAACCGGCATCTGCAGGCGGCCCTCGTTGCGGTTCGTGAGCTTCGCGAGCTGCGTCGTGATCTGGTCGAAGCCGGGGAAGATGAAGCCGTCGAACTGGATCTCGCACACGGGCCGGTAGCCGCGCATGGCGAGGCCGATGGCGGTGCCGATGATGCCGGACTCCGCGAGCGGGGTGTCGAGCACGCGGTTCTCGCCGAAGTCGCGCTTCAGGTGCTCGGTGACGCGGAAGACGCCGCCGAGCGTGCCGATGTCCTCGCCGAGCTGCACGACCTTGTCGTCGTCTTCCATGGCGCGGCGCAGGCCGGCGTTGATGGCCTTCGCGAGCGGCATGGTGACCGTCTCCGGCGCATCCGCCTCCGACTCGGGCGTTGTGGTGCTCGTGGCGACGTCGGTCATCGGGTTGCCTCCTGGCTCGCGTTGTCATCGAAGGACGCCTCGTACCGGCGCAGCCACTGCTTCTCTTCCTCGAGCTGCGGATGCGCGTCGCTGTACACGTTCTCGAACATGGAGTCGTTGTCGGGCTCTTCGATCTCGAAGACGCCGCGGCGCACGTCGGCCGCGTAGTCCTTCGCTGCCTCGTCGACGCCGGTGAAGAAGTCCTCGCCCACGTCCTGCGCGCGCAGGTACGCGCCGAGGCGGGCGATGGGGTCGCGGCGGCGCCACGACTCCTCCTCGTCCTTCGTGCGGTACTTGGTGGGGTCGTCCGTCGTCGTGTGGGCGCCCATCCGGTAGGTCTCGGCCTCGATGAAGCCGGGGCCACCGCCGGCGCGTGCCCGCTCGAGGTGCGCGCGGGTGACGGCGAAGCTCGCCATGACGTCGTTGCCGTCGATGTGCGTCGAGGGCATGCCGAAGCCGCCCGCGCGCTTGTAGAGCGGGTTGTTGGCCTGCACGGAGACGGGCACGGAGATGGCCCACTGGTTGTTCTGCAGGAAGAAGACGAGCGGCACCTGGTAGCTCGTCGCGAAGATGTAGGCCTCGTTGGTGTCGCCCTGGCTGGTCGCGCCGTCGCCGAAGTACACGACGGTCGCCTCGTCCTTGTCGAGGTCGCCGGTGCCGGTGGCGCCGTCGAACTTCTGGCCGAGCGCGTAGCCGGTCGCGTGGAGGGTCTGCGAGCCGATGACCAGCGTGTAGGGGCGCACGCCGTGGCCTTCCGGCGACCATCCGCTGTGGGTCACGCCGCGCAGCAGGCGCAGCACGTCGACGAGGTCGACGCCGCGCACGAAGGCGACGCCGTGCTCGCGGTAGGAGGGGAAGACCGCATCTTGCGGGCGCATGGCGTAGGCGGAGCCGATCTGGGCGGCCTCCTGTCCCTCGGCGGGGACGTACAGGGACAGCTGTCCCTGGCGCTGCAGCATGGTCGACTCACGGTCGAACGCCCGCACGTAGCTCATGTCGCGATAGGCGCGAAGGTAGTCCTCCGTGGTGAGCAGCTCAAGCTGCTCCAGGAAGGGCTCGGCGGCCTTCGTCGGCTTCACCTCTCCCTCTGGAGTGAGGATCTGCACGGTCTCGTCGCCTGGAGTCACGTCGTGTGGCGCCTTCCTGCTGTTCCGATCTCGCATGCGGTTGCCCGAGATTTCGCCAGTCTAGTTCTCCACCCCATGGCCGTTCAGGAGAAATCCTCCAACAGTTCGGGCCGACCCTGCACGGCATCGACGACACGAGGCGGGCGAGCGCCCCAGCCGCTTCACCGCAGGATCGGGGAGAATGGGGGCATGCGAGCCATCTTGAGCATCCTCATCAACGCCGTGGCCCTCTGGGTCGTGACCCTCATCCTGCAAGCGCATGTCCAGGTCATCCCGTTCGAGGAGTCGACTTGGGGCGTCATCGGCACGCTCGCACTGTTCGGGCTGATCTGGGGCGTCGTGAACGCCGTGGTGGGCGGGGTCGTGCGTGTCGTCGCGTTCCCCCTCTACATCCTCACGCTCGGCCTCATCTCGTTCATCGTCAACGGATTCCTGTTCTGGCTCGTCGGGGTCATCAGCGACAGCATCGGCTTCGGCATCGAGGTCTCCGGCTTCTGGTGGGCGGTGCTCGCAGCGCTCATCATGTCGGTGGTCACCGCGGTGCTCGGCGGCTGGGTGCGCGGTGCCGACTCGAAGCTCAAGAGCGATGAGCGTCGCCGTCGGGAAGCCTGATCGAGGCGTTCAGATCTTGATGTCGTCTGGCTTGAGGTTGCTCGTGATGGGCGCGAACTTCTCCTCGATGAGACGATTCACCTCGTCGATGGCCTCACCGGGTTCCGGAAGCGGGTCGAGCCGGTCAACCGTGTAGAGCCTCGACTCGTCGAGCTCGAAGCCGTCGTAGACGTCGAGGAGGTCCGTGCGGGCCGCATCCAGGGAAGGCACCCCGCTCGCGTCGGCCATGCCGGCGGTCTCGAGGTAGCGCGTCTGCGCGTGGGCGGCGAGCGGGTCGTCGTCGAACGGCGTCACCGCATCGGCCTCGGCGAGCACGACCGTTGAATCCTCGCCATCCGGGGCGAGCCCCTGCAGGCCGACGATCGGGTCTTCCCGGTGCTGGATCTCGATGATCGGGGCTCGGCTCCCGGGCGACGCATCATCGCCCCGACCATCAGCCTGCTGGTGCTGCAGCTGCGCCCTCAGCCGTTCGGCGTCGATGGGACCCCCGATCGAGACGAGGCCCTTCGTGTCGAACCTCCCCAGCCCGGCGATCGACGCAGCGACGAGCGCACCCTGCGAGTAGCCGGCGAACACGACGGCATCGCCCGGCTCGATACCCGCCTCTGCCATCGCAGCGAGGACGGCGGACACCGACTGCGAGTCGATCCCCGCATACGCCGCGAGGTTGCCGGCCAGGTCGAAGGGGTTCCCCGTCGTGCCGTACGACTGGTTCGAGGTGCCCGTGATCGCGACCTCGTAGAGCTGGGCTCCGGCCGCGTCGACGTAGCTCGTGACGCGCACCTGCGGCCCTCCGTCGACCGAGGGAGGGATGGCGGCGACCAGCGACTGGAGTCCCGTGGGAGCGGCATCCCGGCCATCGAGCGGAGCGCTGGCGCTCCCCACCCTGAAGCGATCGCTCGGGGTCAGCCCCGCCACACCTGCCCCGGCGAGCGCCCACGACACGAGAGTGCTGCCGTCGGCGCCGGGGACCGGCGGGAGGCCGAGCATCCCGAGCGCGAAGTCGTCGGCGTTCTCCACGGTGACGCGGATGAGCTCCTGCACCCGCGGGTCGCTCAGCGTCGGAGCCTCCCCCGCAAGAGCCGCGAGCGCCGCGATTCCAGCCGCCGGGCCGAGGAGCGCGACCGTCAGCGGCAACGAGCGTCCGAGGAAGCTGGCGGCGCTTGCGCCCGCTGCTTGGACGACGGCCGCGGAGACCGCCTCGGCCCGCTCGTACAGCTCGGCGGCAAGCTGGATGCGCTCGCCCAGCGAGGACAGCTGGGTTTCCAGCGGCGCCCCTCCGAAGAAGGCGACCTCGGCCTGCGCCGCCGCTGCAGCGAATGTGAGGCCCGAGCCGCTCAGCCATACGGACGGCGGCAGCCACTCCTGACCGGCGAGGATCGTGCGGAGCGCTTCGAAGTCGTCGGCGAAGAGCCCGGCGCGCACGGCGACGGCGCGGACGTCGCTGGGCCCGACGACGACAAGCTCGCCGCTCATCGGGCCCCCAACGCCTCGAGCTCGAGACTTAATGCCCCATGCGCTCGGCGGTACTCGGCCTCGGCGAGCCCTGCGGCGGTCGCGACGAGTCCGATCGCGTCGGCGAGGAGCTCGGCCTCGATGGCAAGGCAGCGCTGCGCTGGCGAGCTCCACGCGTCGGAGACCGCGAGCAGCCTGAGGCCCGTGCAGATATCGGTGGTGCCCGAGCCGAAGGCGTACAGGGCGCGAGCGTTGTCGAGGGCGATGAGCTGCAGGGCGTGGATGATCTGCTCCCTCGCGGCATCGACGAACGGCAGTGTCTGGCCGATCGTCGACGGTGCGATGGGAACGAAAGACGTGGTCTCTGGCATTCGCGGTGGTCCTCTCGTGCGTCGGAGACTCCGATCCTGCGGCGGCAGGAGAAGCGGCGACGCATGCACGCCCACGGGTGTGGAGGGACGCGCATCCACAGGCCGGATGCCTGCAGAGTGCGGCTTCGCTCCGACGGGCAGCGAAAGAGCGGGTGAACACGCACGCGAACCGGTGCTGAATGCGTGACAATGGGCGTCATGGCGAAAAACAGCAAGGACGCGGTCTTTCGCATCATCTTCGTCTGCACCGGCAACATCTGCCGCTCCCCGATGGCGGAGGTCATCTTCCGCGACATGGTCGAGCAGATCGGCCTCGGCAGCGCCGTGAGCATCAGCTCGGCGGGAACCGGCGAATGGCACGTGGGCGAGAAGGCGGACCCCCGCACGCAGTCCGCGCTCGAGCGGGCCGGGTTCACGGCGGAGAACCATCGCGCGAAGCAGTTCGAGGTCGACTGGTTCGACACGTTCGACCTCATCATCACCTTCGACCGCGGCCAGCGGCGCATCCTCAAGGCGTGGGCCTCCGACGACGAGCAACGCTCGCTCGTGCAGCCCCTCCTCACCTTCCACCCGGCGCCCCCGGGCGGGATCACGGAAGTCCCAGACCCGTACTATGGCAACGATCAGCTCTTCGACCACGTGCGCGACTTGATCACGAGCGCGTGCGAGGAGCTTCTTCGTCAGATCGAGCCGGTCGTCCGGGCAGCGCTGACGGCGCGCGCCGGATCGTCCTCGTCCCAAGGAGCACAATGAGCCCCCTCCCTCCCCAGATGCTGAGCCCCCTCGACTCGCGCTACCGCAAGAGCGTCGAAGGTCTCGGCGAGCACCTCTCCGAGGCCGCGCTGAACCGTGCCCGCGTGCACGTGGAGGTCGAGTGGCTGCTGTTCCTCACCGACCGTGAGATGTTCGGCTCGCACAAGATCGATGCAGACAAGGCCGCAGCACTGCGTGCCCTCGTCACCGACTTCGGCCAGAAGGACATCGACGAGCTGGCCGAGGTCGAGGCTCGCACCCGTCACGACGTGAAGGCCGTCGAGTACTACGTGCGCGCCCGCCTGGAGGAGCTCGGGCTGAGCGAGCTCGCCGAGCTCACCCACTTCGCCTGCACGAGCGAGGACATCAACAACCTCTCGTACGCGGTCACCATCCGCGACGCCGTCACCGACGTCTGGCTCCCCTCGGCTTCCGGTCTCGCGGACCGCATCGCGGAGCTCGCCGTCGAGCTGCGGGATGTGCCCCTGCTGTCGCTCACGCACGGCCAGCCGGCGACGCCGACCACGCTGGGCAAGGAGCTCGCCGTGTTCACGCACCGACTGCGCCGCCAGCTGAAGCGCGTCGAGGAAACCTCGTATCTCGGGAAGTTCGCCGGTGCCACGGGCAACTTCGCCGCGCACCAGGCGGCAAGTGTCGACACCGACTGGGAGACGCTTGCCGACGAGTTCGTGAGCGGCCTCGGCCTCACCTGGAACCCGCTGACCACGCAGATCGAGTCGCACGACTGGCAGGCCGAGCTGTACTCGGACGTGTCGCGCTTCAACCGCATCCTGCACAACTTCTGCACCGACGTGTGGACCTACATCTCGCGCGGTGTCTTCCGTCAGATCCCGCAGGCCGGCTCGACGGGCTCGTCCACGATGCCGCACAAGATCAACCCGATCCGCTTCGAGAACGCGGAGGCGAACCTCGAGATCTCGAGCGCTCTCCTCGACTCGCTGGCCTCGACGCTCGTCACCTCGCGCCTGCAGCGCGACCTCACCGACTCGAGCGCGCAGCGCAACATCGGTGTCGCGTTCGGCCACTCGCTGCTCGCGCTCGACAACGTGACGCGTGGACTGCGCGAGATCGCCGTCGACGAGGAGCTGCTGGCGAACGAGCTCGACGGCAACTGGGAGGTGCTCGGCGAAGCGATCCAGACCGTCATCCGAGCCGAGATCGTCGCTGGTCGTTCATCCATCGCCGACCCCTACGCTGTGCTGAAGGACCTGACGCGCGGCCGCCGCATCGGCAAGGCCGATCTCGTGGAGTTCGTGACGGGCCTCGACATCGGCCAGGAGGCGAAGGACTCGCTCCTCGCCCTCACTCCCGGCAGCTACACGGGCGCCTCGTCGCGCCTCGTCGACCACCTGGGCTGAGCGCGCGGGCGGAACGCCCGCTGGTTCTCCAGCTACTTGCTGGTTGGGGCCTCGTTCGACGTCGTCTCGTCGAGCGGGGCCTCTTCTGCATCTGCCGGGAGCGTGGCTGCGGGCTCCTCGGTCGCCGCGGCCTGCTCCGGTTCGCCGATGCGCTCCGAGGGCTCCGCTTCGGCTGCAGCCTCGTCGCCGACGGGTGCCTTCTCGTCTGCGGCCGCCGCCTGCGTGGCCGCGCGGCTCTGCTCGCCTTCGTCGCTGCGGGAGACGCCCTGCTCTGCGTTCTCGAAGCGGTCGAGGTAGATCTCGTTCTCGGGATTCGGCGAGTAGGAGAGCACGAGCATCGCCAGCACGAGGATCGAGACGATGAAGGCGACACCGGCGAAGATGATGCCGAGCAGGAAGTCCTGTGTCGTGAGCAGCAGGATGAGGAGCACGAAGCCCGCCATCACGGCGGAGATGCCGAGCAGCTCGAAGGGCTTCATGAGCGCGCGGCGCTTGGGTTGTGTCACTGGGGAATCAGGCTTTCTTGGTGAGTTCTGGCTCGGCGGCCGGTGCATCCGCGAGGATGCCGCGGAGGGTGATCCCCTCGATGACCAGCAGCACGCCGAGCACTGCGAGGTAGGCGCCGACGTAGCCGACGGTCTGCACGGATGCGGTGAGGGTGCCCTCGACCTGCTCGATTCCGCCGTAGTCGACGCGGAGGTCTGGCGGGATGATCGCGACGAGGAGTCCGAGGAGCACGGTGACGGCGCCGGTGATGAGCACCTCGCGCGAGAAGAACTTGGTGGCGCGGCCCACGCGGGCGCTGATGAGTTCGAGCGCTCCCGTGACGAGGGCCCAGGTGGCGACGGTCGCGATGAACGCGGCGGCGGTCGCGTGCTCGGTCTCTGCGGTGCCCATGAAGAGCGCGAAGCCTCCGGCGAGCGCCGAGACGACGGCTCGCGCGAACGTGAGCGCGCGCGCCGGGTGGTCCTTGAAGCCGACGGCTTCGAAGCCGATGAGCACGCCGGATGCGAGCGCGAACGCACCGAACGTGATGAACCCGAACGCCGCAGAGTGGTCTTGAGAGAAGGTGATGACGGCGGCGATGATGAGCGCGGGCACGGCGCGGGCGATCATCGACATCCACAGGCGTTCCGGGACTGCTGTAGGCCCCACTTGCATCGTCATCGTTCGCTCCTCACGATCTGCCGCCAGTCTACCCAGTCGGTACCGCACGGCTCCCCGGCGCGGGACGACGTCACCGTGTTGCAACCTGGCAGTCGCCAGGGCGCGTCATCCGCGCTCCGCTGCGACTGGGCTCAGCGGACATCGAGAAGGCCCGCGCGGATGCCCCAGAGCACGACCTGCAGGCGGTCCCTCGACGCGGTCTTCTGGAGGAGCCCCGCGAGGTGGTACTTCACCGTGGTGGGTTCGACGAACAGCTCACCGGCGATCTCCGCGTTGGACAGGCCGCGCGCGAGGAGCCCGAGGACGTCGAGCTCCCGCTCCGTCAACTCGACCCCCGTCGTCGGGGCTGGCTGCGACACGGGCCGGCGCCGCTCGGCGAATTCGTGGAGGATGCGCCTGGTGAGGCGCTGGTCGAGCGTCCCGTGCCCTGCGGCGACCGACCGGACCGCGGCGAGCAGCGTCGCCTCATCCGCGCCCTTGAGGAGGAACCCGGCCGCCCCGGCCTCGAGCGCCGCGAACACGTCCGCATCGACGTCGAAGGTGGTGAGGATGAGCACCGCAGCGTCGAGCGACGGTTCTGCAGCGATCATCCGCGTCGCAGCGATGCCGTCGGTTCCCGGCATGCGGATGTCCATGCA
Source organism: Pseudoclavibacter sp. RFBI5 (assembly GCF_002931395.1). Lineage (NCBI taxonomy): Bacteria > Bacillati > Actinomycetota > Actinomycetes > Micrococcales > Microbacteriaceae > Pseudoclavibacter > Pseudoclavibacter sp. RFBI5. The sequence goes on from NZ_PSYA01000013.1 coordinate 56,826, forward strand.
GACCACATCGGGGCTCAGCTCGCGAGCGAGCCGGACCGCCTCTGCACCGTCGGCGGCTTCGGCGACGACGTCGAAGTCGGGCTCCGCGCCGAGGATCACCGACAGCCCGGCGCGCACGACCGCCTGGTCGTCGGCGATGAGGATCCGGATCATGAGATCTCCCTGTCACGGTTCGGGCTTTGGCCCGTGCCACGGATCGTGAGCGCATTCCGCCAGCCGCCGTCGCTCGTCGGTCCTGTGCTCAGAGTCGCACCCACGAGCTCGGCTCGTTCGGCCATGCCGGAGAGCCCGTACCCCGGCTGCGCGGGCGCAGGTGGCACGACCGCATCCGCTCCGGGCCTGGTTGGCGCGTTCGCGACGATGATCTCCACGCCGTCGTCACCGAACCGCACGCTGACGTCGCTGCGTGCACCCCGGGCGTGACGTGCCGCGTTCGCCAATGACTCCTGCACCATGCGGTACGCGGTGGCCTCCGTCAGCGGGCCGAGCGGTCGAGGCGCACCGGCTACACGGAAGTCGACGGCCTGACCACGCTCCCGCGCGGCATCCACGAGCGTCGCGATCCCCTCCAGGTTCGGGGTGGGGCTCGGGCGCTCAGGGCCGCCCGTGCGTTCGTCGTCGTCGTCGCTGCGCAGCAGTCCAACGGTGCGCCGGAGATCGACGAGCGTCGTGCGTGCGTCGTCCTGGATGCCCTGCATCATGGCCCTCGCCCGGTCAGGGTCGGAGCGGGTCAGGGTGGTTGCCGCCTGCGCGCTGACGATGATGCCCGACAGGTGGTGGCCGGCGATGTCGTGGAGTTCGCGTGCGAGGGCAGTGCGCTCCGCCCTGAGTTCGCCGCGGGCCCGTTCCGCCTGACGCTGCTCGGCCATGCGCGCCTGCTCTCGGAGCGCATCCGTCAAGCGTTCCCGACCGAGCACGTAGTCCGCGATGCCCGCGGGAAGGACGTAGAGGAGCAGGATGCGCAGGAGAAGCGTGGCGGTCAGGACGAGCGGCGCCTCGCGTGACCCGAGCAGCATTGCAACGCCACCGACCGTGGTCGTCGCGGCCGCCCCGACGCCGAGTGCGATGAGCGCCGCCCTGTGGGGCAGCTGCCGCACGACCCGGTACGACGCGACGCCCACGGCGAGCGCGCCGATGCCGAGCTCCCCGGCCGTCGTGCCGAGGATCGCGAGATCGATGCCGACGATCGCCGCGAACACGGGCAGCGGGCGGAAGCGGCTCGGCCACAGCAGCAGCGCCTGGACAGCGATGAGGCTCGCCAGCACCAGCGGTGACCCGGTTCCGGGGACAGACGCGAAGAGGGCGCGATCCCAGGTGCCGATCGCAAGGAATCCGACGGCACCCGCCAGCACGAGGAGACTGGGCGTCGCCGACCAGAGGGCGACCATCACGGCCGAGTTCCGCGGCGATGGGCGCATGACTCGATTCAACCACGCCGGGTGGTGGCCCCTGACGAGGCCATCACCCGGCGCGAACTCGTCGTCTGCTACTGCCCGCACAGCGTCTCGTCGAGGGCGTCGATGACCATGCGGTACTGCGCGAGAAGCCGCTCGTTGTCGTCGGGCGAGACAACCGCCCAGGGGAGCGCGGTGACGGCGATCGTCACGGCGGTGCCGTCCGGGCCGATGGCGTTGCGGGTCTGCGTTCCGGGGATGTCTCCCCCGTGCCCCCAGGCGACTCCGCCGCAGGACAGCGGGTAGCGCTGCAGGCCGAGGCCGTACGCGGCACCAGGGGTCAGCTCATCCCCGGCGGGGACGGTCGTCTGCATCTCCGCGAGCGCCGCCTCGCTCAGGAGTCGGCCGTCGAGGAGGGCGCGCATGAAGGTGTTGAGCTCGGACGGCGTGGACACGAGCGCGCCGGCGGCCCAGCCGAACGCGGGGTCCAGCTCGGAGATGTCCCGGAGGTCGCCGGCCGTCTCAGCGTGGTACCCGCGGGGGTGCTCGCCGCGCAGCTGCCGTTCGCCTGGCGCGGGCAGGTAGGTGTGCTCGAGGCCGAGCGGCGCGACGATGCGCTCGTCGATCTGGGTGGCGAGTGCCCGTTTCGTGACGGCCTCGATCATGAGTCCGAGCACGAGGTAGTTGGTGTTGCTGTATCCCCACCGCTCCCCTGGGGCGAACGCCGCGGGCCGCTCGAACGCGATATCGAGCATGGCCCGGGGAGAGATGTACGTCTCCTGCGCGCCGAACGCGTCCGCCGCGATCTTGTCCGCGTACTCGGGCAGGCCAGCGGTGTGCTGGAGGAGCTGGCGCACGGAGATCTTCGTGCCGTCGACCCCGTCCCCCGTGATGAGACCGGGCAGGTACGTGTCGATCGGCTCGTCGAGGGCAACCTGCCCCTCATCGGCGAGCTGGAGGACGATCGTCGAGACGAACATCTTCGTGTTGCTGCCGATGCGCACCTCCCCGTCCAGGGGCGGCGCCTCCCCAGTGGCGATGTCCCCTTGTCCGAGAGCGAGGTTCGAGGTCCTGCCCTCGCTGTCGGTGACGGATGCGAGCACGCCGGGGTATCCCGCGTCGACGAGCGCCTGCATGGTCGCCTCGTGCGGATCCGGACTGGCGTCGGCGTTGGCTGCGTTCGACCATGCCCCGACGCCGATCGCGCCGGCGGCGAGCACGCTGGCAGCGGCGATGACTGCGGTCGCCTTCCTGGGCTTGCCGCTTCGAACGTTCGTTGCTGGATCGGTGGGGTGTGCGTCTGCGGTTCGTTGCGTTTCCATGCATCCAGCGTGACGAAACACGCCGCTTGGCACCCCATCCTTGCGAACAGTCGCGCCTGCCCACGCGGCCAGTCAGCGGCCTTCGGGGCTCCGGGTCCGCGCGATCGTCAGGTCGAGGACAGATCAGGTGCCGGGACCGGAGCTGCATGACCGCTTGCGGCCAGAATCTCGTCGACGAAGCCCTGGGCGGTGGTCGCCAGGATCTGGAAGTGGTCGCGCTCCGCGGTGGTGCTCTCCGGGCGCTCGACCTTGTCGAGGGCGGCGTCGGCGTACTCCTGGAGTGCGTTGATGAGGACGGAGTGGCGATCTTCGTCGGTCAGGTCGAGAGTCACGAGATGCGGGGTCTGCTCAGTCATCACGGCAGTGTCTCACTCTCTCCCGACACCAATATGTGCCCGTCGACACCCCCGCGACGCTCGGTCGCGGGGAACATCCGCGGCTCATCGAGTGGAGAAGGCCTCGAGGGGGCGAGCCCATCGCTGCCCGACGACGTCCCGTTCGAATCGCGGGTCGAGCTCCTGGGAGAGCAGGGAGAAACCGGCGCTCTGGAGGAAGCCAGCGGCGGCGGTGAACTCCCGGGCGCTCCAGACCTCGACACGTGAGGCGTTTCGTCTCCGGGCGAAGTCGATGCCGGTGTCGACGAGTGCCCGGCCGATGCCGCGGCGCCGCGCGTCGGGTGTGACGATCAGCAGCCGCAAGAGGGCGGCCTCGCCGTCCTCCCCGGGCATGCAGAAGACGCATCCCACGCGTCTTCCGTCGAGCTCGGCGATCCATGCCCCTTCACGCTCGCGTTCCTCGACGGCGGCATAGCCCTCGATGGCGTGCGCGACAAGACGCTCGTAGGTGCGGCCATCCTCGAAGGAGTCCGAGAAGGCCTTGTGGGCGAGCAGTACCCAGGCGAGGTCCCCGGGCTGGTCGAGCTGGCGGATCGAGTGCGGCGGAGCGGACGGTGCTTCAGGAGAGGTCATGACAGCTTCCTTCGAGCGCGAAGAAGTGGACGGACTCCGGTCAGTGCGTACATTTCCACGTTACCGGCGACGATGCCAGGAACGAAGTGTTCAGCGGCGCAGGCCGGGGCCGCCGTCGAGCTGAGCGGCGTCTGAAGCGGGTCCGAACATGGGACAAGGCTTCTGAGCACAACTGCCAGCGCACCACCCTCATGACGCGCTCGGGGTCACTCGACCTCTGCCAGCTTCGAGACCGATCGAACCGTCGCGGCCAGGATCGTCTGCCGCGCACGCCCCTGCGGAAGACGAGGCGCGCACTGCCAGATCGTCAACCAGGCGTGGGTGGTGGCTTCCTGTGCTCGATCTTCCCGATTGAGGAGTCTGAGCGCCAGCGCGAACATCGTCGGGCTCAGGGCGTCGTAGAGACGAGACAGCGCTGCACGGTCTCCGGATCCCACGAGCACGAGATCTGCATCCAGCCTCTCGTCTCCTGACTCCGATCCCCCGTCGGCACGTGGCCGCTCTGCCACGACCGTGCTCATCGCGCGCCGCCTCGCACCGGGCCACAGCTCGACGTGCACCGACTTGAGTTCGACATGGCGACCCTCTCTCTGTGAGGGGGTCGGAGTTGGCCGCTCTCCCTCGAGCCCTGCAGATATTTATCTAGTTAACCTAGCTAAATGAGAAGCGGGGTGCCCGCGAGTTTGCTGAGACCGCCCCGTGCCGCCGGATGTACGACGCCTCGGCAACAGCGATGCGCTCTGCAGTGGTGTCCCGGCGTGATCGCAGGCCGGAAGCCAACCCTCAAGACACGCGTCGCGCGTCGCTCTCGGGGGTCCGGATGATCGCCACCAGGAAGGCGGTCGCCCCAATGCCTGCGCTGACCAAGAAGACCGGGCTCGGCCCCATACTGTCGAGCATCCTGCCACCGGCGAACGCGCCGAGAGCGATGCTCGCGTTGAACACGCTGACCCAGAGGGCGGCAACGGATTCGCGTTGCTCGGGCGCCGCCCGGGCGATCCAGGCCTGGGTGCTCACGGAGATGCCACCGTAGAAGAATCCCCATGCGGCCATTAGCACCGCGGCAGCAACCGTCGCGGTCGCTAGCGAGGGGAACAGTGCGAGCACGCAGACGAGCCCCAGACTCAGGCCCACGATCACGCCCCTCGGCATCTTGGCCGCAGGCGCACCGGCCGCGAAGTTCCCGACAACCCCGAGGGCCCCGTAGAACACGAGCAGGGTTCCGATGGCAGGTGCCCCGAGCCCGGCGACCACCTCGAGTGCCGGACGGACGTAGGTGTACGCCGAGAAGTGCCCCGTCACCAACAGGGCCGTGATCGCGAGCCCCGCTCGGACCCCCGGGTTCCTGAAGGCCAGGACCAGCACGTTGAGCGGAACCGCCTCCTCCGACGGCATCGCCGGCAGGGTGGTGGCCATCGTGAGCGCGATGAGTGCCGCGGCGATAGCAAGGCCCCAGAACACCGCGTTCCATCCGAGGACAGCGCCGACATAGGTGCCAATGGGGACTCCGAGGACGGAAGCGAGCGCGATCCCGCTGAAGATGACCGTGGTCGCGAGCCCCACGGCACGGGCTCCGACGAGTCTGGGAGCGAGGCTCGCCGCAAGGGCCCAGACGCCTCCCATGCTCAGCCCGAGGAGCACTCGGGCGGCCGCGAGGACGAGGAAAGTCCCGGAGATGGCGGTGAGCGCGTTGGCCGCGGCGACGAGCACCATCAGCGCGATCAGCGTCGCACGACGGTCGACCCGCCCGGTCACGATGGGGATGAACGGGGCTGTGACCGCTGCGACCAGGCCGGTGATCGTGAGAGAGAGACCGATCGTCCCCTCGCGTTCAGCGAGCGACGCGCTCATGGGAGTGAGAAGACCGACGGGCATCATCTCCGCCGCGACGACGATGAACGTGGCCGCAGCCATGAGGGCAACCGCGCCCCAGCGGTTCCTGGTGCCGTGCCCCGGGCGAGAGAAGGTCGAAATTGCCACCGAGGACGAGGACTGGGGCGCTGCTCCTGGGGGCACTGGCGAAGTCATGCATTCAGCGAACCCTCCGCGCGACTCCGGATCAACGGCAGATCCCTGATACTTGCATTAGCCTGACTTATCGATAAAGGGTTCCTGCGTGGTTCCCAGCCACCGCGGAGGGGAGAGCCGTCACACATGCCTGAGGTGCCGATCAGAGAGATCGAGTGCTTCCTCGTCCTCGCAGAGGAGCTGCACTTCGGACGAACCGGCGAGCGCCTCTTCGTGTCTCAAAGTCGCGTAAGCCAGCTCATCAGCACGCTGGAGCAGCGCATCGGTGCGAGCCTGGTCTCTCGGAGCAGCCGTCGAGTGCAACTCACGGAGTTCGGGACAGAGTTCCGCGACGCGCTCTCACCAGCGCACCGCGCGCTCGTCGAGGTGGTCGAGCACGCCCAGATGCGGGCGCGCGACGCGCCGACACCGATCCGGGTCGGATTCCAGGGCGCGATCTACGACTCGATCGCGAAGGCCATAGCGCAGTTCGAGCGAGCGCACCCGCAGACCCCCGTGCACATCAAGGAGCTACCACTCGGTGACCCGTTCAGCGACGTGCTGGCGGGCCGCGTCGACGCAGCAGTCGTGCTCCTGCCCGTTGACGACCCTGAGCTGGTGGTCGGGCCGATCTTCTCGCGACACGGTCAGATGCTGGCGGTCTCCGTCGACCACCCGGTGTCGAAGATGCGCGAGCTCAACGCCGAGCAGCTGTCGGAGATGACCCTGGTGCCGATCGTCGGCCCCGCGCCCGAGTACTGGCAGCGCGTGCACTCACCGAGCACGACTCCCGGCGGAAGACCGGTTCGCTCCCGCGGAGGAGCGAGCACACTGCAGGAAGGCCTCTCGCAGGTGGCGTCGAGCAGCCGCGGCCTGATCCTCTGCACTGCAACAGCCGACTACAGTCGACGCGCAGACATTGCATTCGTGCCGCTGAACGGGCTCCCTGAATCGTCACTTGCCCTGGTCTGGCGAGCCGACCGGGAGACCGCACGCATTCGCGAGTTCTCATCGACGGTCGACGAGGTCGTTGCACGGCACGGCACGACGGCAGACGCCAGCGGCACGACTAGCTTCGGGGGCTGAGGGCCACAACAAGCACATCCGAGGCCGCAAGAGCCTCCTCGAGGCGCCCCTCTCCGTGAGCAGTATCACCTTCGGACGACCAACGTGACAGATCCGAGAGCGCGCCATGGAGCGCGATCGCAAGCGACCGCGGCGAGGCGCCTGCACTGATCTCCCCCGTCGCCTGTCCGCTCTCGATGATCTTGGCGATGGAGTCGACGCAGGAGCGCGACGCGACGTCGCCCCCTTCGCGCAGGACGGCCGGAGCATCGTGGAACAGGATCTGCTGAACTTCAGGAGCGCTTGTGCGAGTGATGTATGCGCGGGACCGCTTGCGCAATGCGTCACCCGCTCGGGGCTCGGCGTCCGAGATCGCGAGCAGCTCGGCATCGATCTCGCCGTCAATGCCTGAGACCACTGCCCGCAGGAGGCCTTCCTTCCCGCCGAAGTGGTGGTACAGCGCCCCGCGCGTGAGCCCTGCAGCAGCCGTGAGCGCATCCATCGACGTGGCTGCGTAGCCGTCCCGCGCAAACGCTGTTCTCGCGGCGGCGATGAGACTCGCGCGCGTCACGTCGATCATCTGCGCTCTCGTTCGACCCGCCATGAGACCTCCTCGATCACGTCCGAGCGTAGTTGACATACGCACCGTATGCCAACATGCTTGCATTCACATACGCGCTGTATGTGAATATGAGGAGAGGGTCCGCCGAGAGCATGGCTGGTCAGTACCGAACGTTGTTCCAGGAGCCGGGGACGAAACCCCTGACGGCCGCCGGCCTGGTTGCCCGCATGCCGCTCTCGATGGTGGGCATCGGGGTGATCACCATGGTCTCGAGCACCACGGGCAGCTATGCGCTGGCCGGAGCCCTGGCCGCCAGCTACGCAGTTTCGGCGGCGATCGCCGGCCCACAGGTCGCTCGATTCGTCGACCGCTTCGGCCAGCGCAGGGTTATCCCTTTCGTCGCCGCGTTCAGCGCAGTCGCCATTGCGCTGCTCGCCCTCACCTCGGCGAGCGGCGGCCCCGAGTGGCTACTGTTCACCACCGCGATACTCGCGGGGATCGCCCCGAGCGCACCAGCGCTCGTTCGCGCCCGCTGGACTCACCTCCTTCGAGGAACGCCGAGGTTGCATGCCGCGTACGCGTGGGAGACAGTGCTCGACGAAGCCAGTTTCATCCTCGGCCCGCCCCTGTCCATCGGCCTCAGCGTCGCGCTCTTCCCACAGGCCGGGCCGCTCGTGGCCGGCGCTTTCCTGCTTGTCGGCGTCCTGTGGCTTGCCGGGCAGCGGCACACCGAACCTCCGGTGAGAGCCGCACTGCAGTCGAGCCGCCGGTCAAGCGCGTTGAGGGAGCCGACCGTCGCACTGGTCGCCGTCGTCATGGTCGCGCTGGGTGCCATCATCGGAACAATCGACGTCGTGAGCGTGGCCTTCGCCGAGCAGGAGGGGGCCCCCGTTGCGGCGAGCATCGTGCTGTCGGTCTACGCCATCAGCTCCTGCGCCGCGGGGTTCCTCTTCGGATCACGTGAGTGGAAGACACCGACGCCCCGACTTCTGAGGCTCGGGCTCCTGGCAACTGCCGTCACAGTGCTGCCGCTGCTGTGGGTGCCCACGATTGCAGCGCTCTGCGTTGCCGTCTTCGTCTCCGGCATCTTCTTCGCCCCGACGATGATCATGGCCGCCAAGCTCATCGAAGAGGTCGTCCCGGAAGACGCCCTCACGGAATCGCTGACCTGGTCGACAGCGGGGCTCGGCTTCGGGACCGCCCTCGGACCGGCGATTGCTGGGTCGATCATCGACGCTCACGGTGCAACTGACGGCTTCTGGGTCGCGATCGTCGCCGCCGCGCTGCTCGCAGGACTGTCGCTCGCTGTCGCGGACGCACGACAGGGAACATAGGCACGCGCTCGATCGAGGTATCGAACGTGGGCCTCGACCGGCCGGTCGCGATCAGCCGCAGTTCAACCCCTGGTTGGCATCCGCCACCACCCCCTCGTCCGTAGCGTCGTGAGCACGAGACAACCGCTATGACGAGGAGCGCGACGAGATGACGATCGAAGTTGAGGCCCTGACCAAGACCTACAAGGGAAAGCACGCAGTGCGGGACGTGAGCTTCACGGTCCAGCCGGGCAAGGTCACCGGGTTCCTTGGCCCGAATGGGGCAGGCAAGTCCACGACGATGCGCTCGATCGTCGGCCTCGACCACCCCACCGCCGGGCGTGCGCTCATCGACGGCACCGAGTACCGGGCGTTCGCGGCGCCGCTGCGCGAGGTCGGGGCTCTGCTCGACGCGAAGGCGGCGCACAAGTCCCGCACGGCACTGAACTACCTGGCCTCGATCGCAGCGACGCACCGGATTCCGCGCTCGCGCGTCGACGAGGTCCTCGAGGCAACCGGCCTCAGCGCAGTCGCCCGGAAGAAGGTCGGCGGGTTCTCCCTCGGCATGGGTCAGCGTCTCGGCATCGCCGCGGCGCTGCTGGGCGACCCGGGCACGCTCATCCTCGACGAGCCGGTCAACGGCCTGGACCCCGAGGGCGTGACCTGGGTCCGCGAGCTCCTGGCGCGGCTGGCGGCCGAGGGGAGAACGGTGTTCCTCTCATCGCACCTGCTGAGCGAGCTGGCGCTCATCGCGGACCACGTCATCATCATCGGCCGCGGCGAGATCATCGCGGACTCACCGCTCAGCGCGCTCACCGAGCAGAACGGCCTCCGCGTCCGCGTGCGCACGCCGGATGCGCTCACGCTCACTCGCCGAATGACGAGCACGGGGGTGAGGATCGTCTCGAGCGAGCCCGAGCTGTTGGAGGTGGAAGGCCTCACCGCCGAGCAGATCGCCCGCGCCGCCCGCGAGACGGGGGTGCTCATCACCGAGCTGACGCCCCTGCGGCAAACCCTCGAAGAGGCCTACAACCACCTCACGCGCGACTCCGTCGAGTACGCCTCAGCCTGATCTCGCTTGCTTCACGAAAGGACCATCCTCATGGGCACCATCACAACCGCCACGCCTCCCCGCATCGTGCGCCAGTTCCCCGTGCGGAACGTCAGCCTGGGCGGCGCAGTCCGCTCCGAATGGATCAAGTTCTGTGGGCTGGCTTCGAACAACGTCCTCGCAGGGTTCACGTTCCTCCTCCTGGTCGCCAACGGCATCGCGATGCCATGGGCGTATGTCTTCCGCGACCGCGGTTCACCCCAGGCGAACTACGACGCGTACCCCGAGATGGTCGTCGACAAGACCGGCTACGTCGGCATCGTGCTCGCCGTGCTCGCGGTACTGATGGTCACGAACGAGTATCGCTCCGGGCAGATCAGCACCACGCTGCTGGCGGTTCCGCGCCGGACGCCGGCACTGATCGCGAAGGCGGCGATCATCGCGAGCGTCGCCTTCGTCATCGGAGTCGTCAGCTCGGCGATCGGGTTCGCGCTCGCACCGCCCATCCTCGCCGGTGGTGGGTACAGCTACGTCCTCGAGACACCCGACCTGCTCCGGCTGGTCGCCGGCTCGGGCTTCTACCTCGCTGCCATCAGCGTCATCGGCATCGCGCTCGGCGCGATCATCCGCAACGTCATCGCCGCGGTACTGGCGACGATCGTCTTCCTCATCATCGTGCCCGTGATCCCGCAGATGTTCTCCGAGTACGGCACTGAGATCATGCGCTTCTTCCCGATCCAAGCCGGCTCGCTGCTCCTGGCGCCCGCCGGCACTGACCCGATGGGACCGTGGGGCGGTTCTGCCGTCCTGCTGCTCTGGGCGCTGGCGCTGTTCGTGAGCGCAGCCATCGTGCTCAAGCGCCGCGACGCCTGAGCACGCTCATGGGCGGGCTGGCAGCGAGAATGGGAGCACAGCTCGGGATGGAGGTCGGGGTATGAGTGCTCGCTCATCACCGCCAGGGGTGGATGCCGCGGAGGTCGACCGCGTCCTCAGCACGCGGCTCCTGCTCTGGGTCGGCGCTCACCCCAGGACGGTCGACGCGGTCGTCGCCCTGCTGTGTCTGGGAGCCCAGATGCTCGTCCTCGTGCTCCCAGGTGCCCAGAATCCCTCCGCAGGCCTGCTCCTCGTGCCACTCTCCTGCGGCCTCCTCCTGTGGCGGCGACGATTTCCCCGCACCATCCTCGTGGCAGTCGCCTCGGTGAGCACGGCGGGCTTGCTCCTCCCCACCCCGGTCGCGCTCCTCGGACTGCCCGCCGCCGTCGCGCTGTACACCCTGGCCTCATTGACTCCCATCAGGACCGCACTCCTGGGGTACGCAGTCGCCGTGGGGTTGCCCGCGGCAGGCATGCTCCTCATGTTCCTGACGACGGGAGTCCCCCGTGCACCGTCGCTCCTCGACCCCGTGGCGCTGATCGCTCTCACTCTCGGTATCGCCGTCCGCAGCGCAGCGCGGCGCCGAGAGGCGCTCGCGGAGTTGGTGAACCAACGGCTCAGCACGGCTCGGGTCGTGGAGCGGCAGCGCATCTCGGCAGAGATGCACGACATCGTCGCTCACTCGCTCTCGACGATGATCGCTCTCGCCGACGGTGCATCGAAGGGCTGGGAAACGCACCCGGAGCGGTCGGCTCTCGCGCTCGGCAGGCTCGGCGACGTCGGGCGAAGCGCACTTGCCGACATGAACAGGGTCCTGCGGGTGCTTCGGGGGGAGGACGCGGTCTTGGACGAGAGTCTCCAACGCTCGGGCCACAACGTGCCGGAGTTGGAGGAGGTGGTCGAGATCTTTCGCGGCACCGGCGTGCCCGTCACACTCGCCCGCTCCGGCGAGACGATGCCCGACAGCCCCACACTGGCGACGACGGTGTACCGGATCGTCCAGGAGTCGCTCACCAACGTGCTGCGGTACGCGACAGGAGCCACACGAGTCGAGGTCAGCATCGACGTCGCAGGTGGCACGGTCACGGTGCAGGTCACCGACGACGGCTGCGCCGGACCGCACTCGGGCAGGGCCCGGAGCCAGGGGACCGGCCGTGGCCTGCTCGGCGTCGCTGAGCGTGCCGCGACGTACGGCGGGACGAGCGCAGCTGGCCCGCGCCCGGGCGGCGGCTGGATGACGCGAGCCACCCTGCAGATCGACGAGGCAACCAGAACATGACCGGCCCCAGTTCGCCGAAGATCAGGGCCCTACTGGTCGACGACCAGGAGCTCGTTCGGATGGGTACGGCTCTCACCCTCGACGCCGCCGACGATATTGAGGTCGTCGGCGAGGCAGACACGGGTGAGTCGGCGATCCGCCGCACGCGGGAACTGAAGCCCGACGTCGTGCTGATGGATGTGCGGATGCCCGGCATGGGGGGCATCGAGGCGACCAGGATCATCACGACCGTGCACCCCAGCACGAGGGTGCTCGTGCTCACCACATTCGACGTCGACGAGTATGCCTTCGGCGGCCTGGACGCGGGGGCAAGCGCCTTCCTCCTCAAGAGCACCCCGCCAGATCGGCTCCGTGAGGCGGTGAGGACCGTCCATTCGGGCGAGGCCGTGGTCGAGCCCAGAATCACGAGACAGCTGATCGATCACTACGCCTCCGGCGGTTCACCGCATGCGCGTTCTCGGAGTGCCGAGAACACCGACCCGCTCAGCCAGCTCAGCCCGCGCGAGCGAGATGTGTTCGGGTGCATGGTCGCCGGGCTCTCCAACAGCGAGATCTGCAAGACGCTCCACCTCTCCCCCGCAACGGTGAAGACCCACGTGAACCGCATTTTCGCCAAGCTGCACCTGCGCGACAGGGTCCACGCGGTGATTCTCGGGCACGAGCTGCGAGGGCAGGGGCGGGCGCGGTAGCGATCGCCCATGCCCCCACCGGTCATGAAGTCGGGGCATGGGCCGAAGGCAGTCAGATCAAGCGCAGACTTCGTAGCGCAGTTCGATCCGGCCGCCGAGACGAGTGTTCTGCGTGGTGTTTCGTTCGGTGCCGCGGGTGATGCTGCTGGTTCCGGCTACGGGAGTCACGCCGCCGACTGACGCCGAGGACACGAAACTGCCGCCGCCACCACCACCCGATGCTCTCGCCGGGAGCCCACTGTAGTTCGCCGTCTCCGGGTTCAGGTACTTCGCGCCGCGGACGCCGCCGCCACCGCCACCCGTGTACCCGCCGCCGCCACCACCACCGGCAGCCCCTCCTGCAAGTACCGTTCCCGCGGGGTTCTGAGTAGCGAACTGGGCATAGGCGATGCTGCCGCCTGTACCACCTGCGCCACCAGCCGCGCGCGTCTGGCCCGACGCACCCGAGCCGTTGAAGACCTCCGTGGAACCGGCGGTCGATGTGCCGGTACCGCCTCCTGTCCCGGCAGCGCTGGCGGATCCACCGGCACCTCCGATCGCGGTAACCGTTCGATTCGGGCCATTCCAGAGCACTGACGTGTTTGCCGCGGCGAACCCGCCGTCTCCACCGGAGGCCGGGACCGTCACCGTCGTTGGGAGGGTGCCGGGCCCGTTGATGCCGGTGCCCGCGCCGCCACCGCCGCCGGCGACGACCAGCGGGGCGCCGCCGACCAGGATGGCAGAACCGCCGCCACCCGAGCCGCCCGCGAACTGGAACTGCCCGCCGGAAGGGCCGGAAGCGCCACCGTTGCCGAACCCCGTGCCCCCGACCGCGGGTGGGGCCTGGCCGGCAACGTACGTTCCACCAGCCCCAACGCGGAGGACGAGCGACTGACCAGGCACAACGGTCAACGTGCCCTCCGCTCGCTCACCGGCACCTCCGTACCCCGCAGCATTCTGTCCTCCGCCGGCGGCACCGACGACGGTATAGGTGATCGAGGTGACGCCGGCGGGCACGACGAACGTGGTGTCCGTGAACGTGGCCCCGGCGGGACGGGCAGCGACAAAAGGCGTTGCGGCGACGCAGCGGCTTGCAGCCCGTGCGGGGGTCGCGACAGCCAGGCTCAGAATGGGGACGGTCCAGGCAGCACCGGTCACCAGTGATCGGCGGGACGTGCCGCCCTGACGCGTCTGTGCGTCTCTCTTGAGATTTTCTTGCATGAAATGGCACCTCTCGGGTGTCGTCTGAGGGGAGAAAGCTGCTCGAGAACGGGACAGCGATTCCTGTTCCGAGGAGGGGAATCTCGGATCACGTTAGGAGAGCCCCCAGCCCCCGCATAGCGCCCCGGTACTAGATGCGTCCCACAGACCGAAATCTGCGTAAATGCGTCAAAACCATCACTACAGTGCGCTCCTCTCGCGCAGCCCAGGGGCAGTTGGAGGAGACTGAGCCACACGTCGCTGGCCGAAGTCATGGCCGACCGCTACGTCCTGGCGTCGTACGACGCGACGTCGCCCACGAACGGCAACCGGATTACCGGTTACGTGTGCGATCACTCGTGCTCGTGCCGGTCGTCCTGCCCCTCGACGCCGCCGCCGGCGTGCTCTGGAGTCGGATGCGAGGCGCGGAGGCCATCGACCATGTCGTGGCGACAGCGCGCCAGCGCGCGGCGGACTCCCGCGCGGGTGGCGCGTGAAGTCAGCGCGGGGACGGCTGCAGCTCGCCTGCCAGGGGTCGCGGTGCGCGCCGAGACCTGGGTGCTTCGCGCAGTCGTGGGTTCCCGTCGCGCTCCGCGCCGCCGTGAGGTGGTGTGCGCAGATCTGCCCGCCGGTGACGTCCGCCGCGATGTGCGGCCCGCACACGCGGTCCAACGAGACCGGCGGTGCGACCTCGGGAGGTGCCAGGATCCGAGAGCACTGCGACTCGCGCGGAACGCTCCCGGTCAGCCCGGTCTCGTGAAGGTGACGACGGTGGTCTGCCGGCGGGCGTCGACGGAGACTTCGGCGGTCACGCCGTAGACGTCTTCGATGAGCTCAGGGGTGAGCACCTCGGTCGGCGTGCCTGCGGCGACCACGGCTCCATCCCGGAGCACGACCAGGACGTCGCAGTACATGGCCGCGAGGTTGAGGTCGTGGATGGCGATGATGGTCGTGACCGGCAGTGCGCGTATGAGCTCCAGCAGCTCCAGCTGGTGTCGGATGTCGAGGTGGTTGGTCGGCTCGTCGAGGAGCAGTTCGTGGGGCTCCTGGGCGAGGGCACGGGCGATCTGGGCGCGCTGGCGCTCGCCGCCCGAGAGGGTGTGCCAGAAGCGGTTGGCCTGCTCGAGCAGACCGACGTGGTCGAGGGCGCGGTCGACCGCGCGATCGTCGGCGGCGGTGTCTCCTCCGAGCCCTGAGCGGTGCGGGATCCGCCCGAGGCGCGCGATGTCGCGCACGGTGATGTCCACGTCGGTGTCCGCATGCTGGGTCACCGACGCGACGGACCGGGCGATGTGACGACGCCCGACGGTGCTGATGTCGACGCCGTCGAGGGTCACGAGGCCAGCGCTCGGTTTCACGAACCCGTGCAGCACTCGGAGCAACGACGATTTGCCGGACCCGTTCGGTCCGAGCAGTCCGACGGTCTGGCCCGGCTGGGGGTGCAGGCTGACGCCGTCCACGACGAGCGCTCCGCCTCGACTCCACGAGACGCCCTCCGCGTTGATCGTCACGTGCGCTTCCTCTTTCGGGCGAGGAGCGCGATGAAGACGGGCACCCCGACGAGGGCCGTGCCGACACCGACGGGGAGCGGGGTGGGCGAGAACGCGACTCGCGATCCGGCGTCGACCCAGACCATGAAGATCGCTCCGATGACTGCCGTCGCCGGGATGAGGCGTGAGTGTCGCGGGCCGACGAGCAGCCGGGCGGCGTGCGGCAGGACGAGGCCGACGAATCCGATGGCTCCCGCGACGCTGACCAGCGTGGCGGTCATGAGGGCGGTCGCGACGAGGAGGACGGCTCGAGTACGCGCAACATGGATACCGAGGGACGCGGCGACGTCTGCCCCGAACGCGAAGGCGTCGAGGGCGTGGGCGTACCTCGCGCAGAGCACGGTCCCGGCGCCCACGACGACGACGCAGAGCACGACGTCATCCCACCTCACCCCTTCCAGGGAGCCCAGCATCCAGAACATGACGCCCCTCGTCTCGTCGGAATCCGCGAAGGCGAAGATGATCAGCGACGTCAAGGCGGAGAACAGCTGCGTGCTCGCGACCCCCGCGAGGACAACTCGGTCGGTCCCGCCGCCGGAGAGCTGAGAGAGCAGGAGCACGAGCCCGAACGCGACGAGTGCGCCGATGAACGCGCCACCGGAGAGCCCGATCGCGGCGCCACCGAGCCCGAGGACACCGATGGCGACGGCACCCGTCGATGCGCCGGATGAGATGCCGAGAATGAAGGGGTCGGCGAGCGGATTGCGCAGGAGCGACTGCATGACCACGCCGCAGAGCCCGAGGCCGATTCCGCACGCGGCGGCCACGAAGGCGCGAGGAAGCCGCTCCTCCCAGACGATCGCGTCCTTCGACACCTTCACCGGGATGTCAGTCAGGCCGAGGTGGTTCGTGACGATGTCACGGACGTTGACGGGCAGGATATCCGCCGGTCCGAGCGTGATCGCAGTCCCGACCGAGACGACGAGCAGAAGCAGACCGGCGAGCACCAGGGCGCACGCGATCAGCACGCGTCGCGGCCGGGGCGCGCGCGAAGATTCGGTGCTCACGCGTTCGACGGAACGCTGGCCCGTGGCGGAGGTCAGAGTTCCTCCCCGTGCTCGTCCCACCACGCCTTGATCTTCTCGAGGCCATCCACGAAGCGTATGGAGGGGTTGAGCTCCGCCCCGTGCAAGTCGATGTAGCGCTTGTTCTGCACGGCGTCCATCGTCTTGGTCAGCGGGTCGGATTCCAGGAACGCGACCTTCTCGTCCAGACGGTCGCCAGGGAATCGGTCTCGCTGCAGGTCGCCCAGGATGAGCACCTGCGGGTTTCGATCGACGATGTCCTCCCACGTCGTCGCGGGCCAGTCGTCGTCGAGGTCCGCGAAGACATTCGTGAGCCCCGTGGATGATCCGAGCATGGCGGCAGAACCCAGGCCACCCGCGACGTAGGGCGTCTTCGTGTCGGCGAACCAGTACGCAGCGCTCGCGCCGTCGAAGTCGACGCCCTCGGTCGCCGCTGCCGCGCGCGTCTGCAGATCGCTCACGAGCTCGGCCGCGCGATCTGCGACGTCGAAGACCTCACCGAGCTCCGTGATCTCCGCGTACAGCGCATCGACCTCGAGCGGCGTCGTCCGCGTCCCTCCGCCGTTGATGCTGGTCCCGTTGTCGCAGTCCGTCGGCGAGAGGTAGCTGTTGACGCCCGTCTCAGCGAATCGTTCGCGCGAGGTGACCCCGCCTTCAGCGAAGTGCCGGCCGAAGGAGGCGGTCACGAAGTCGGGGTCCGCGCCGAGAACAACCTCGTAGGTGGGGGCGTTGTCGGCCAACCTCGGGACGGCGGCGTTGGCGTCGGCCAGCGATTCGAGGACCGGGTCGGTCCAGGATGCCGTGCCGACCATGCGGTCCTGGAGCCCGAGCGACAGGAGGATCTCCGTCGAGTTCTGGTCGAGCGAGACGACCCTCTCCGGGGCCGCGTCGATCGTCACCTGCGTTCCGCAGTTGTCGAGTGTCAGCGGGTACTGCGTCGCCCCGTCCCCCGCGCTCGCAGCCGAGTTGGATTCGACCGCCTCCGACGCTCCGCATCCGGAGAGCCCGAGGACGACTGCGGCGGTGAGAACGAGGCTGAAGGTGGCGCGCTGACGCACATGGGCTCCCTGGATCGAGTCGAGTCTGCCGACTGGCTCGCTAAGGATAGCCTTACCTGCGCGCTCGGGCGTGCGCCGGGCGTGCCGAGGAAGAGCGTGGAGGTCGAACAGAACGCGACGATGCGCTCGAGCCGCCCGGCGACCACTGACAGCAACAGCGAGCACGCGCGCTCATCACTCCGGAATGATCGGAGCTCCGAGACGCTCTTCGACCTGCTGCCAGACACTTCGACCGAGTTCGGGGTTGAGGCTTGTCGGCACCGGGGTCGTGAGGATCGGCGCACCGGTGGCTCCCGTCCGGGGGCCGAAGTAGGCGGCGGCTGGGAGCATGGGTGTCGTCATCGCGGCGATCGCCGGCTGCGCAGCCGCATCCTTGCCCTGCACCACTCTCGAGAACACAGGAGCGACGGCTGTCGCGAGCGTGCGGACGAGCGCGGAGCGCTGCTGCAGTGGGGGCCGGTCCGGCGTCAACGCGTCGATGGCGGAACCGGGGTGGCTGACGACCGATCTCACGCGAGAACCACTCGCGACGAGACGTCGGTCGAGCTCGAATCCGACGATCTCCGCGGCATGCTTCGACATCGCGTAAGCGGCGCGAGGACGATACGCGGACGGAGCGAGCCAGCCGTCCGCATCGAACGGGATCTTCTTCGTGAGGAAACTGCCCGCGCTGATGACCCGCGCCTCAGGCGCGTGCGTGAGCGCAGGAAAGCTCAATCTCAGGAACTCGAGGTGCGCGAGGACGTTGACTCCGACCGTGGACTCGACCCCGAACGGACCTTCGCTGTAGGTGGGGTGAGCGGCGATGACGCCGGCGTTCATCACGAGACCGTGGACCGGCGGACCGGCGCCGATGCGCGACCCGGCCGCGCGAACGGATTCGAGGTCCGCGAGGTCGAGTTCGAGGTGGCGGTGGCGGGCGGATTCCGGGAGGAGCGCGATGGCGCTCTGCGCTTTCTCCGCGGAGCGGGCCGCCACGATGATCTGCGCACCGAGGCGAGCGAGCCCTTCCGCGACGAAGAAGCCGATGCCGCTGGTTGCGCCGGTGACGATGATCGACCGTCCATCGAGTCGTGGTGTGTCCATTGATCAGACTTTCCGTTCAGGCGCGGGGCGCGCGGCTGTTGCGTTCGCGGGGAAGCCAAGCGGCAGTTGCACATCAACCGCCCACTTCCTTCAAGTTCTGAAGTGACTGTAGCAGAAGCTTCAAGTCTTGTAGCAAGTGCTAGGGTGTGCGCATGGGAGACGAACGCGCACAGAAGCTGTCGGAGGCCCTCTTCGCCGCGTACGACGTCGTCGCCCGCACGAACGATGCGCTCGAGCCGGCACTTGCAGAGTTCGGGCTCACCGCAGTCACCGCTCACCTGCTCTGGGTGATCGACCCCGACGGGCCAGCACCGTCGATGCGCACGGCCGCCGAACGGACGCACTGCACCCCGCAGAACGTGACCTTCATGTGCCACCAGCTCGAGGCCAAGGGGCTCGTCACGCGAAAGCCGTCCCCGACCGACCTCCGACAGCGCGTCATCGAGCTCACTCCCGAGGGCCGTGCAGCTCGCGACGCGATCGTCGAGCTCGCCTCGACCAGCTCACCGCTCGCCAACATCGGCGAGTCCGACCTCGCGCGAATCACCGAGCTCCTCGGAAGCGCACCGTCGCGCCTGGCCTGAATACCCTCGGGCACGCGGATCCCCCCTCCTACCGACTCCCGATGAGTCGAGCTGAACCCCGCCTGGCGTACCCACGGCACACGACTCAGCCCCCGACTTGGCAGTCAGGGGCTGAGTTCAGTGCGCGTGGAGTTGGGTGATCGACTACCCGTCGAGCTCCGCCACCGCGAGGCCGTAGGTGACGTTCGCGGCGTTGTTGACGCCCGCGTAGATGAAGCCGAACGGGTTCTCTCCGCCGGTGATGGCGTTGTACACGCCGTCTACGCTGAACGCGCCCGTGGTCGGGTTGATCGGCACGATCAGCCCGGCGTCGCGGCGCAGATCCACGCGCCCTTCGCTGACGTCGGAGAAGCTGAGGATGACCTCGGCCGGGAGCGCACCGCGATTGACGGTGACGACGCCGGTGAGCGTCGGGAAGATCGTGACCCCGTCGACCTCGCTGCCCCGGTACTGGTTGGGGGAGAAGTTGATGGTGCCGGTCGTCTCTCCGGGCGCGGTGCGCGGGGCGACGACGTCCACCGTCACCGAGACCGACGCGCCGTCAGTGATCGAGGCCGAGACGGTGCCCGTGAACTCCTGGCCCGAGCTCGCCCCCGCATAGAAGCCGCTCACGTTGACCGTGACTTCGAACTCGCCCGTCTCGGAATCGACGGCGGCGCTCGATGGGCCCGTGATCGGCGAAGAGTATGCGAGCTGCACGGTCTGCGGACGGGTCCCCGCCTCGGTCGTGGCCGCGAACCCGCGCAGCGAGACCGTGGATTCACCGTCGGAGACGACCGCCCCATCAGGACCCAGCGTGAGGGGTTCTGGAGCCGGCGCGGTCGAGGCGACCGCGAGGGGCGCGGCGAGCGCGGCACTGACGGTCGGCAACGCCCAGGCGGCAGTGGTGACGACGGCCCGACGACTCGGTCCTGGGGAGGGCTGGGAACTCATGAACATCCTTCGAATGGGGGAACCGCGGAAAGGTCGGCGACACACAAGGAGGCCCAACCGCTCTAAGCAGACTACCTGCGGGGCGTGAACGACCGCCGAAAACCGGTGACGGCTTGACCCGGGTGGCCGCCTCGGAGTATTGATCCCAGCTGAACTTCCCGTACAACTGGGATCCCAGTTGTACACTCGGCCCATGAGGACGCCACCGCCACCCACCGCGACCGAGGTGGCCTACCAGCAGATGCTCGCGTGGCTGCGCGACGGAACATTCGCGCAAGGCAGCATGCTGAGCGAGAACGACCTGTCGAAGCGCCTGGCGGTCAGCCGGACTCCGGTGCGCGGCGCCCTCCGTCGCCTGGAAGCAGATGGGCTGGTGACGATCTTCCCGCAGCGCGGGGCGCTGGTCCGCACCCTCACGGCCGAGGAAGCGCGAGCCGTCGCGGACGCGAGGCAGGTACTCGAGTCTGCCGCCCTGGACTCTCTGTCCGTCGAGGCACGGCAGCGGTTGTGCATCCGGCTCGAGAAGTCCATCCAGGATCAGCTGACCGAGCTCGAGCAGGGCAGCTACGAACGCGTCGTGCAGCTCACGATCGACTTCCACCGCATCTTCGTCGAAGCAGGAGGGAACCCGATCCTGTTGGAGTTCTACGACAAGCTCCGACAGCGTCAGGCGGCGATGACGCTCCGAACCTACGACGACGTCGCTGGCCGGTGGTCGGAGTTCATCGCGGAGCACCGACGCCTCGTCGAGCACGTGCGCACCGGGGATCGAGGCGCGTTCCTCGCCGAGCTCCGCGCGCACATCCATCACACGCACGGGTCCCTCATGGGGCCACTGTGACCCACATCACCGAACCAATGCACACCCGCGGAAAGGCATGACCATGACGCTCCCCTCCCCACTGGACACACTCAAGTCCGTTGCCGTCGCACCCATGGCTGGCGGCCCGAGCAGCCCTGGTCTCGTCGTCGCTGCGGCCCGCGCAGGACACTTCGCGCAGCTCGCCGGCGGGTACAAGACGGCGGCGGCGCTGAACGCACAGATCGCCGAGGTGACCGAGGCCGGGGTGTCGGTGTTCGGGGTCAATCTCTTCGTCCCCAACCCCCACCCCATCGACGAGGCGGGATATTCCGCGTACTGGGAGAGCATCCGCGAGCACGCGTCGACGCACGATGATGCCGCGACCATGGCCGCCAGGCTGGAAGACGACGACGAATGGTCGGAGAAGCTGGATGCGGTCATCCTCAGCCGGACGCCGGTGGTGAGCTTCACGTTCGGGCTGCCCTCGGCGGGGACGTTTCGGAGGCTGCAGGCGGCAGGGGTCCTCACGATCCAGACGGTGACGTCCGTCGATGAGGCCCGACAGGCCGCGGCAGCCGGCGCCGACGCCCTCACCGTTCAGGGGCACGACGCCGGCGGACACAGCGGCGTGTGGAACCCGGACACCGTCCCTGAGAACATCGCGCTCGCGACGCTCATCGAGCGCGTCCGGACGGTCACGGACCTGCCCCTGATCGCGTCGGGCGGGATCACGCGTCGCGAGCAGGTGCTCGAGCTCCTCGGCGCAGGCGCTGACATGGTCGCGGTCGGCACCGCGGTGCTTCGGTCAGACGAGAGCGGAGCATCTGCGGTGCACAAGGCTGCGCTCGCAGATGAGCAGTACACCGAGACGGCCTTCACGCGGGCATTCACGGGTCGCCCCGCACGTGCGCTCGTCAACGCCTTCGTCGAGAGCCACGTGGATGCGCCAGTCGGGTACCCAGCACTGCATCACCTGACCCGCCCCATGCGGGCGAAAGCCACGGCTGCGGGCGACAGCACGCTCGTCAATCTCTGGGCAGGACAGGGCTGGCGAGAGGCAGAGGACGGCCCCGTCGTCGCGATCCTCGATGCTCTGGAGCCGTGAGACGGCGCCGCTGATCCTGGCGGGCTCGGGGGCGTTGGCGACCGCGTCCCTTTGGCCCTCAGATCGATGAATCGTCTCCGGATGCACGCGAGTCGACCCCGCGATCGCCGCCGCGCAGCGCCAACTCGAGCACCTGCTGCGCCACCAGTTCTGGCTCGGACGCAGTGACCACGTGGCCCGAATGCTCCGCCCGCACGTGCACGGCCCCAGGATGCGCGGCGACCGTCTCGAGGTGCGCCGCGATCAGCGGGCCACGCGTGCGGTCCCCCGGCGTCTCCTGCATGCCCGAGATCACCCGCATGGGGAGGTCGCCAAGCCGCGGCGGACGCGACCGCAACCCGGCGAGCTCGCTCCGCACCATTCGCTGCTCTGCGGCGGCAGCCCGTGCCGCGGCCGGGTTCGTCGACGCATCCAGCGCCTGCGCCGCCGCGATCGGGTCCATCCCATCGATGAGGCTCCGCAGCTGCACACGCAGCAGGCCGAGTCGGGCGGCGGGCTCCAGCACCGCGGCCGAGAACGCGAACAGCCGCCGCGTCGAGGGCCGGAAATACAGGGCCGCGTGCTCGTCGCTCTGGTCGACCAGCACAACCCCATCCATCGGCGCACCCGCCGCCAGGCGACGTGCTGCCAAGCGCCGCACGATGGGCCCACCCCAACTGTGGCCGACGAGCACCAGCCGAGAGGGCTCCTGCGCGTTCACCACCGCGTCGAGGTCATCCGCGAGCCGCTCTAGCGTGCGCGGGGCGGGATCCGGTGCGCTCTCCCCATACCCGGCACGCTCATAGGCGACGACCCGCACGCGCTCCGCGAGCATCCGGTGCACAAGCCCCCAGTAGAGGCCGCTCGCACCGAGGCCCGCCTCGAGGACGACCACCGTGCCTGCATCGAGCGGCCCGCTCGCGAACGTGCGCAGGCGACGACCGTCGGGGGTGGTCACGAAGGCGGCGGAGTCGATCATCCCGGCATGCTCTCACGCCCCGACAACCACTCGCCAGGCGCCGGTGGCAGCCTCCGGTGCGAGGATGGCCCCAATGGATATCGAATTCTCGGCCATCGAGGGCGGCACCGTCGAGCTGCACGACGCCCGACGGAAGCTGCGCAGGCGCGTCGAGCTGGAGCCGTTCGAGATCGGCGTCTACGCCGTCACCCAGTCGCAGCTCGGCGAGCTCCTCGGCGAAGCCACCGACGATGGGACCAGCCACCCCGAACGGCCAGCGACCGACGTCAGCTGGCTGCGCGCCATCCGCTTCTGCAACGCCGCCTCCGAATGGGAAGGGCTCGACCCCGCCTACTCGTACGACGGCGAGCAGGTCACGTGGCACGTCGACTCCGACGGCATCCGCCTCCCCACCGAATCGGAGTGGGAGTTCGCGTGCCGCGCCGGGTCGACCACCGCCCAGTACGGGCCGCTCGCCGACGTCGCCTGGACGAGCCTCGACGGCGTCACCAGTCCGCAGCCCGTCGGCGGCAAGCACCCCAACCTCAACGGCCTCTTCGACACCCTCGGGAACACGTGGGAATGGTGCTGGGATCACCTCGACCCTGCCCGCTACGACGACTACCGCGTGTTCAGGGGCGGCGGCTACGCCGACGACACGTGGAGCGTCCGCGCCTCCGTTCGCCGCGGCGGTGCGCCCCGCATGCACCACGAGGACGTCGGGTTCCGCGTCGCGCGCGGCGGGTTCGACGCCGTGGATGCGGCCCAGGGCTGGTCAGCGGCAGCCGACCGCGAGCGCGCGACGTTGGAGGGGCCCACCCCGTTCGGGTGGACCCCTCAGAGCTGACCGGCGCCAGCCGCCATCCTCAGCCTGACGAGGCGTCGGCTCGAATAGCGAGCCCTCAGACCGCGAACTGGATGACGCCCGTGATGATGAGCGTCAGCAGGGTCGTCCACAGGACGATCGCGGCCGCCTGCCACACCAGCACACGCCCCTTCGAGATGCCGCTTCCCGCGAGCGCGGCGGCCGTGAAGTGCGTCGGGAGCAGCAGCGGGCCGAGGAGGCTCACACCGGCGACCCCGTAGCGGTTGAACGCGCGCTGGAACTTCTCGCGGCTCGCGGTCTTCGGCTTCGCATCCGCCGGCGACTTCGCGAAGCGGGCCCGGATGGCAGCGCCCAGGTACACGACCAGGGCTACCGCAATGAAGTTCCCGAGGGCGCCCGCCACCGCGGCGATAACCGGGTTGATGCCGCCGATGATGCCGATCGTCGCCGCCCCCTCCCCTTCGATGAAGGGAACCGCGCCGGCGAGTGCCACGATGAGCGGCTGCAGCCACTCGGGCAGCTGCGCCATCAGGTTCTGGAAGCCGAGGATGAGCTCTGCGATGGGATTCATGGTGTGGCCTTTCGAAGCTGCGATCTGGGCTGCCGCGTCGGAGTACCGCGGTGATGACTCCATTCCAGTCGGGATGCTCGCGCAGCAGCAGTGTCACCGCGTCACCACTCCTCGTGAGGATGCGCGTGCCGCTTCGTGACATATGTCACGGGTCGCGCGCCCCCCGCTGGCCTACCGTGGAGGGATGAGCACTCCACGCATCGGCGAGATCGCGCTGGCCCGCGGCGTGACCGCCACCTGGTGGTACACGGCGGTGGGGGTCGTCTCCTTCGTCGCGTTCACGGGCATGTTCTGGGTCTTGTGGGCCTGGGCGTCGCCGGCGCTCGACGCGCCCTGGCGGCTCCCCGTCGCGATCGCCGGCGGGGCCGCCTGGATCGCGTCCAGCGTCTTCCTGCTCCTCGACTACCGACCGAGCGTGCACGCCGCCCGTGACGGCGAACGGCACCCGCGGTCGCCGCTCAACATGACCGGGTTCGCGTTCGCCGCTCTGGGCGCGCTGTTGCTCGGAGTCGGCACGTCGTCGGTACTGGCCGCGGTCGGGGTTCTCGGGTTCGTCCTGGCCGTCCGGCCGTGGACACCCGGCGTGCGGTGGCGGGTCGTCGTCGGGGCGACGGTGCTCGTGACCGCGCTCGTCTTCGTGGAGGCGTCCAGCTTCACGAGGCAGGGCATCCCCTCCAGCGCGTTCTCGGCACCCGCGTTCTTCATCGTGATGCTGCCCACCATGACCGCCTTCTCGCTCTGGTGGTGGGAGATCGTCCTCGAACTCGACCGGGCCCGCGCCGCCGAGAGCCAGCTCGCCGCGACCCGCGAGCGCCTTCGCCTCGCCAACGACGTCCACGACCTGCAGGGCCACCACCTGCAGGTGATCGCGCTGCAGCTCGAGCTCGCCGAGCGGCTCCTCACGAAGGACCCGGCGGCGGCTGCAGAGCAGATCCGCGCCGCCCAGGGCGCCGTCGACGAGGCGCGCGCCGGCACCCGGGCGCTCGCGACGAGCTTCCGAGGCGTGCCCCTGCCCGACGAGCTCGAGAACGCGGCCGACCTGCTGCGCGCCGCCGGCCACGACGTGCGGATGCACGTGGGACCGGGCACCGCATCCGCCCCAGCCGCTGTGCTCGGACCGATCGTGCGCGAGAGCGTCACCAACGTGCTCAAGCACGGCGACGGCGCCCGCGCCCGGATCGAGCTCAGCCGTGACGGCGACGCGTGGCTCTACCGGATGGTGAACGACGCCGCCGACCGCGCTGAGAGCGCCGAGGCCGACATCGCCTGGGGCAGCGGCCTCACGGGCATGGGCGAGCGCCTCGAGTCGAGCGGCGGTGAAGTCGAAGCCTGGAACGACGGCACGAGCTTCACGGTGCAGGTGCGACTGCCCGTCGCCGCCCAGCAGGCTGCGGCGAGCACGGAGGGACACGCATGATCCGGGTCCTGCTCGCCGACGACGAGGACATGATCCGCACGGCGCTCGCCTCGCTGCTGCGCCTCGAGGACGACCTCGAGGTGATCGCCGAGTGCAGCACGGGTACGGCCGCCGTCGAGACGGCCCTGCGCCTCAAGCCCGACATCTGCCTGCTCGACCTCGAGATGCCCGGCCTCGACGGTGTCGAAGTCGCCGAGCGTCTGCACGGGCTGCCCGAGGTGCGGTGCATCGTCGTCACGAGGCACGCGAGGCCCGGGGTGCTGCGTCGGGCGCTCTCCGCGGGGGTGGAGGGGTTCATCCCGAAGTCCCGCCGCGCCGAGGAGGTGGCCGACATCATCCGCCGCGTCGCCGCTGGCCGACGCTACGTCGACCCGGAGATCGCCGCGGATGCGCTCGCCGACGAACGCAGCCCCCTCACCGACCGAGAGCTCGACGTTCTGCGGGCCGGGCAGCGCGGCGAGACGATCGCGGAGATCGCCCGCACCCTGCACCTCTCTCCCGGCACCGTCCGCAACCACGTGTCGTCGGCGCTCGGCAAGCTCGCCGTTTCGACCCGGCAGCAGGCGACCGTCGTGGCCCGCGAGCGCGGCTGGATCTAGCGCGGCGGCTCCAGCGCGGCGGCTCGGCCACCCACCACCGCGTTTCGGGATGGGTTCCACGCCTCGGGATGGCTTGCAACCCATCCCGAAGCGTGGAACCCATCCCGAAACAGCAGCCACACCCACGCGCGAGGGAGATTCGCGGAACCGCGTCCGGTCCGCCGCGCCAATCCGGTCGGCCGTCGGCGACCGCGGACTCAGGTCAGGAGGACACCGACGCTTCGGGATGGCTCCAACGCACGCAGATGGCTTGCAACCCATCCCGAAGCGTGGAACCCATCCCGAGAGCCAGGGGGCCAGGGGGCCAGGGGCCAGGGGCCCGGATGTGGAGCGAACACCGGGCGGACCGCGGACGGAAGGCCAGCAGGAGGGGGCGCAACCAGGTCAGCCGGGGGTGAGCCGGTCGAGCACGTGGCGCAGCAGCGGCCACTCCGCAGTGCCGCGGAGGTACGCGGCGGATGCGCGCAGCATGGGCGGGTCCTGCATCCGCACGATCCGCACGTTGTCGCGCTGCTGCCTCGTGAGGGGCAGCATCCCGACCCCGAACTCGGCGGCGATGAGGTCTTCGACGAGGGCCAGGTCGTCGGACTGGTGGGTGACATTCGGCTCGTAGTCGGCGAGCGATGCGAGCACGCCGATCGCGATCTCATCGGCGTTGTTCCTGGAGTTGCCGATCCACTCCTGGTCGCGCAGCGCGAGCATGAGCTCGCGGTTCGGCAGCGGCACCCGCCCGCGGCCCTGGAGCGCGTCGGCGTGGCGGTCCGCCATGCCGATGCCCCACTCCCCCTGCCAGAGCCGCACGCTCTCGTAGCGGGTGGGGATGCGCAGCGGCGCGAGCGTGTAGTCGTAGACGAGTGCCAGGTCGATTCGGCCGGCATCCACGAGCGCGAGCGCTTCGTCGGGTTCCTGCTCCTCGAGCACGAGGCGCACCCCCGGGTGCGAGGCGGCGAGTTCGCGCATGATCGGGAACAGGGCGCGGGCCGCCGTGGCGAAGCCGGCAACGCGCAGGGTGCCTTGCGGCTCACCCTCGGGGTCGAAGTCGCGCTTCGCATCGTCCAGGCTCGCCAGTATTCCGGATGCGCGCGTCGCGAGCCGAGCACCCGCGGCGGTCAGCCGCACCCCGCGTCCGATTCGCTCGAGCAGTCGCGCACCCAGCTCCTGCTGCAGGAGTGCGAGCTGCTGTGACACGACGGACGTCGTGGTTCGGTGGAGCTCGGCGACCGCGCGCATGGAGCCGAGCCGGTCGAGGTCGACGAGGTACTCGAGGCGTCGTGTCTCCATGGGCCCTCCAGCCGGTGATCCTGGTCGCGGGCGTCACCGTCCACTCCATCATTGTGCGTCTTTCGCGAACGATGTGTTCGCTCATCTCGCGTGGACACGGACACCGCCGAGCGACATCCTGATTCCATGACCACGTCCAAGCTCGCGCCAGCTCCGCGGGGAACTGCGCGTTCCGGCACGCTCATGACCATCTCGGCGATGCTCTTCGTGCAACTCGGGCTCGCGCTCAGCACGGGCCTGTTCGAGCAGCTCGGCCCGCTCGGCACCGGTTGGATCCGCCTCGTGTTCGCGGCAGCGCTCGTGCTGGTCATCGTGCGCCCACGCCGTTCGTGGTTCACGCGCAGCAGCTTCCTGGCGTGCGTTGTGCTCGGCGCGGCGACCTCGGGAATGACGCTGCTCTTCACGCTCGCGATCGACCGCATCCCCCTCGGCACTGCCGCGGCCCTCGAGTTCCTCGGCCCGCTTGCCGTCGCCGTGCTGCGCAGCCGCGGCCGGGCACTGCTTTGGCCGCTGATCGCGGCCGTCGGGGTCGTGCTGCTCACGGAGCCGTGGACGGGGAACATCGACCCGCTCGGCGTGCTATACGCGCTCGCCGCCGCCGCCTGCTGGGCCGTCTATATCCTCTGCACGCAGCGGGTGGGCGACGAGCTGAGCGGGGTGCGCGGCCTGGCCGTGTCGATTCCGGTCGCCGCCGTCATCGCGAGCCTCATCGCGGCGCCGAGCACGATCCCGCTGCTCACCTGGGAGGCAGCCCTCGCGGGCCTGGGCCTGGCCGTTCTCCTGCCGACCGTGCCGTTCATGCTCGAGATCCAGGCGCTGCGCCGCATCACCGCGGCCGCGTACGGAACCCTCACGAGCCTTGAGCCCGCCGTCGCACTGGTCATCGGGCTGCTGCTCCTGCACCAGGTGCCGGGCATCCTGCCGGTTGTGGGTCTCGCGCTGGTCATCGCGGCGGGGATCGGCGTCGAACGCTCGGCGGGACGCGCCGCGCCGCCGAGCGCCCCAACTCCCGGTGATCCCGGTTCAAGCGCCGGTGAGGCGGCCCTTGAGCGCGGCGAGCTCCGCACCGGTGAGCCCGCCTGACTGCAGGTAGGCGACCGAGCCGCCGTGGGCATCCACCCATTCGAGGGCACGCTCGATGGCCGAGGCCGGGGTGGCAGCGACGAGGTCCTTGATCTCGTCGGTGAGCGGCAGGCCGTACTGCGCGACCATGCCGTACATGCGCTCAGCCCACTCGCCCGCGAGGCGCTCACCGGACGACGTGTAGTCGGCGACGATCGCCGATCGCTCGACGCCGACCGCGTCGAGCAGCAGCGCCGAGCCCACTCCGGTGCGGTCCTTGCCTGCGGTGCAATGCACGAGCACCGCTGTCGGCGGGGTGGTCGTCGCGTTGGCGACCAGGCGTGCGAGCTCAGCGAACGACGCGGCCCCGTGCTCGAGCATGCCGACGTAGAGCTCGCCGAGCGACGGGATCTGCGCCAGCACCGCCTCGAGAGCCGTCGCCTGCTCGGCCGGGTCTCCACCGCCCGCCGCCGACTGCAGGCCCTGCTGGACGAGACCGGACACGGCACCCTCGAGCAGGGGCAGCTCCGCGACGCGGAACGGGCGACTCACGGGGAGGCGGTCCGGCGCCATCTGCCGCTCGGAGGGGGTGCGGAAGTCGACGAT
Source organism: Pseudoclavibacter sp. RFBI5 (assembly GCF_002931395.1). Taxonomy (NCBI): domain Bacteria; kingdom Bacillati; phylum Actinomycetota; class Actinomycetes; order Micrococcales; family Microbacteriaceae; genus Pseudoclavibacter; species Pseudoclavibacter sp. RFBI5. The sequence goes on from NZ_PSYA01000013.1 coordinate 85,970, forward strand.
GACACCGATATCGCTCGCGGCGAGCTCCTCGAGGCCCGTCTGGGTGAGAGAGCTCAGCGCATCTGACCTGTAGAAGACGCCGGGCGTCGTCGTACCGCCAGCCGCCAGCGGCATGCCGCCGGTGTCTCGGAAGTTGAAGGTGCCCTGGAGTGATGTCGCCGTCGTCATGCGACCAGCCTAGGACGGGGCTCCGACATTCCCTCGGTCGCGTGTGAGGCCCGCCGCACGGAAGAGGCGAGCACCCAGGCGACGAGGCCGGCGGCCGCGAACGCGGCTCCGAGCATCGCGGACCCGTGCCAACCCGCCCAGGCGTAGACGGCGGTGGTGGACGCCGCACCGGTGGCCGAGCCAAGGGAGTAGAAGACCATATATGCGCCGATGGTGGTGCTGACCCGGCCCGGGTCGGCGCTGGTGAGGATGTGCTGGTTGCTGACGTGCACGGCCTGGACGGCGAAGTCCAGGACGACGACTCCCAGCAGCAGGAGGATGAGCGACCAGGTGAGCTGGGCGATGAGGAGCCAGGACGCGAGGAGCACGACGAGCGCGATTCCCGCCACGCGATTCGCGTGTCCCGCGTCCGCCCACCGTCCGGCTCGTGCTGCGCCGAGGGCACCTGTGAGTCCCGCGATGCCCACGACACCGATGAGCGTCTCGCTGAGATGCCAGGGAGCACCCGCCAGAGGCACGGTCATCCCGCTCCACAGTGCGCCGAATGAGGCGAAGAGGAAGAAGGCGATCGCACCGCGTCCGAGCAGGGACGGCTGCGCGAGCAGGTGGAAGAACGAGCGCAGCACCCCCAGGTACGACGGCACCAGTACGGTGCGGGAGTCCGCCCGGAGCCTGAACAGGGCGACCGCCGCGAGGCCTACGGCGAGCACCGCTAGGGCGACGAACATGCTGCGCCAGCCCCAGAGGTCGGCAAGGGCGCCAGACAGGATGCGGGAACCGAGGATCCCGATGACCACGCCGGAGGTGACGACACCCAGGGTGCGGCCGCGCTCCGCAGGGTCCGAGAGCGCGGCGGCGTAGGCGACGACCGTCTGCACGACGACGGCGAGCATCCCGGTGCTCGCGAGGCCCGCGAAGGCGACCCAGGCGACGGGCGCAGCCGCGACGAGGGCAAGTGCACCGGCCAGCAGGACGAGGTGCACCACGATGAGCCGTCTGCGGTTGAGCAGGTCCCCCAATGGCACGAGCAGGATCAGGCCGACGAGGTAGCCGAGCTGGGCGGCGGCGACAAGCCACCCGACGGCCTCGACGGGCACCGACAACTCGCGACCCATCTGTCCGAGCACTGGCTGGCTCGCGTAGATGCTCGCCACGGCGACTCCGCAGATGACCGCGAGCAGCGCTCTCGTGCCTCGATTCACAGACCCCTCGCAATCAGTTGCACATTGCAACTGTTTGAACGTAGGGCAAAATGGTTGCAGTACGCAACTCAAGGGAGATCACATGTCGAGCTCCACGGCGAGCCAAGACTGGACAGACCCGAGCTGTCCAGTTGCCCGCACCGTTGACCTGGTCGGCGACCGCTGGAGCCTGCTTGTCGTCCGCGACGCCATGGACGGCGCCCGTTCCTTCACCGACTTCCAGCAGCGGACCGGCATCGCGCGCAACATCCTCACCGATCGACTCCGGAAACTCATCTCGGCCGGGCTCCTGGCCCAGGTGGATGCGCCGACCGGGAAACGCAGAGTGTACGAGCTCACTGAAGCGGGTCGTGACCTCTTTCCCGTCATCGTCGCGCTGCGGCAGTGGGGCGAACACCACGCCTTCTCCAGCGGGGAGGCGCACTCGTCACTGGTCGGCGAGGACGGCATCCGGGTGCCGGAGCTCACCCCGAAGGCCGCCGATGGGAGCTTGCTGACGAGCGAGAACACGCGCGTCGAGCACGTGGCTGCGCAGGACTCGCACCCCTGAACCCCGATCTATCCCTGAGGCAGACTGCCGAGCGGAGGGCTCGACGGAAAGACGAGACTCCGTGCGGGCGAGACGAGCAAGCGAGCGTCAGCTCACTCCGCCGCGGGAAGGATCGCCTTCTGTGGCGACACCGCGGCGTCCGGGGCCGCGGCCAGGGCACTCCGCATGCGCCGCGCCGTGCCGAAACCCGCGCCCCTGGCGGCCGCATCCTGATTCGCTCCCTCGAGCAGCAGACGCTGTGCGAGGCGCACGCGCGCCCTCCTGAGGTAGGCCGACGCGGTGTCACCCGTCGCGGCAAACGCCCGATACAGGTGCGCCCGGGATGCGCCGAGGGCGGCGGCCATCGAGTTCACCGTGGTCGCCTCGTCTGACGCGAATCGGGAGACGTACTTGACGGCCTCGCTGTAGACGTGGGCGAGGTCGGTGCTCGCCGTGCTGAGCGTGCGGAGCTCGGTTTGCGTTGCCAGCGCCCAGACCAGCGCCTCGACGCCCAGCCCGACGCGGGTGAAGGCGGGGTCCTCAGCGCGGAGCCCGCCACTGAGGATGGATGCGGAGGCGTCGACGAGCACCTGCAGGTAGGCATCCGACGCCGAGGTCGTTCCGACGTAGTTCTCCGTGAAGGACTGGGGGCGGGGGAAGATGACCAGGAGGCTGCTGACCGGGCCATTCGACGTCTTGCTGACGAGATCCTCCGGGTTGGCGAACAGCACGCTGCCGGGGGTGAGCGTCTCCAGCGTTCCGGCGATGTCGACCACGACCTCGCCTTCCAGGCAGGCGAGGAGCAGCCTGGCGGCGCCCCCGGCGAAGGCGCTCGGGACTTCGTATCGGAAGGTCGCGGCCGTGTGGCGGTAGCGGCTGAGGGCGAAGGTGTCGTTCTTGAGCACATCGCCGACGACCCTGAAGTCCTGACCGTCCGACTGGAGATGCCATCCCCAGCCCCGCACGGTCTCGACGGCCTCCGACCCCACCTCGTCGACAGTGAGCGAGACCACCCGAGGGAGTTCCGTCCGCGTCGGCCACTGGCCGTCGCTCGACTCCCTCACGGCAACCTCGGTGTCTGCCTGACTCGTGTGCTCCTGCACCTCACCCACTCCAATCGCTCGATGTCATTCGGAGAACGCGCAGACCGCACGTTCCCTGGTGAGACGACACGAGCGCGGTGTTCGTCACACATTCCATTCTGTCGGATGGGTTGGAGAACCGGGTCGGGCATCTCACCGGATGAAAACACCCGGGGAAGTGATCTGGAACGCAGCAAACTGCGAGTCACTCGGCGACTTCTTCCCCGCCAGAATCATTTCCGTCGGCGAGCTGAATCAAAGTCGTCCGCGAGCCGATCCAGTATTCGCATTCACAGGAAAACCCAGATCAGGAGACGTATCAGACCCGAATTGGGCCACAAAGCGGGGAGGAACTCTCGGCTACCGCCGCGTACGCCGTGCATATGCTCACCGGGCAGATACGAGTTCACTTCGCTAGGTGCACGCAATGTGAAATACCACTCGCGCATTACAGCGGACCGCAGCTGCGACCTCCACCCCAACCAAGACCTCTTCTCACCCCTTCGCCCGCACCATCACGACGCGCGATCGGGCCCCAGATTTTTTTTCTCAAGTATTTCGTGACAAATCATGAAAAGCACACGTCTCACCAGCACGACCCCGCAGCAGGTGCACCCGCACCGCCGGGCAACCACAAGGAGAGCATCATGTCGAACACCACCCCGAACGTCAGCACCTCGTCCAGCGACCGCAAGGATCTGCGCCCCGCTCACGCCGCCAACGGCAAGACCACGATCGATGACGGCGTCGTCGCGAAGGTCGCCGGCATCGCCGCCCGCGACGCCCGTGGTGTCTACGACCTCGGTGGCGGCGCGGCCCGCGCGATCGGCGCCATCCGCAACGCCATCAACGCCACCGACCAGAGCCAGGGCATCAGCGTCGAGGTCGGCGAGAAGCAGGTCGCCGTCGACGTCACCATCGTCGCCGAGTACCCCGTCTCCCTCCAAGACGTCGCCGACGGCGTCCGCGCCGACGTGATCCGCGCCGTCGAGACGATCGTCGGCCTCGAGGTCACCGAAGTCAACGTCACCGTCAACGACGTCCACCTCCCCTCCGAAGACAACGACACCAACAAGACGGAAGAAGCGCGAGTCCAGTGAACACCGCATCCCTCACCCGAACCGGCATCCTCATCGGCGCAGTCCTCGCGCTCACCTGGATCATCCTCGGCTTCTGGGCCTTCTTCTTCGTCGCGATCGCGATGATCATCGGCGGCGTCATCGGACGCATCCTCGAAGGAAAGCTCGACGCCAGCGCCCTCGTCGACGTCATCCGAGGACGGAACACCTCCTCATGAGCATCGCCGCGACCACACACCACGGCGCGGCGCAGCGAGGCACAACACGACTCACCGCGAAGGCCCTGACTCGTGTCGCGTCAGCTGTCGCCGGTGACGCCCTCGGGGTCGACGCCGGCAACGTCAACGTCGACCTCGACGACCACAACGGCAACCTCGCGCTGCGGATCAGCACACCGATTCGTGTGCCCTCCCTCTCCCGCATCCGCTCGCAGGACGCCGCCATCGAACGCAGCGGCGGGGCGATCCTCGATCGAGTCGAAGCCGCGAAGGTCGCGATCCGGGACCGCTTCCAGACGTTGACCGACTCGCGCGTCGACCGCGTCATGCTGCGGATCACCGGGCTCGACATCCGAACCGAGGAACGAGTCACATGAGCAACCACGATTCCCTCTACAAACGGGTCGCTCGGCGCGAGACACACTCGCCACGGTCGGCGCTCGCGATCGTCCTGGCCGTGCTGCTCATCATCGTGGCGGCCTGGGTCGGCACGGAGATCGTCCTGGCGCTCCTGGCGCTCCCCGCGCTGCTCGTAGCGCCGGTCGACATGTTCACGTCGACCCTCAGCGTCCTCGAGCAGCCCGCCCAGTACGTCGGGGTCGCGGGCGTCGTCGTGGCCATCCTGGGTCTGGTCCTGCTCATCGCAGGGCTCGCCCCCGGACGGCGAGCACGCCACGCGCTGCGCTCCTCGAGGACCGCGACCGTCGCGGACGACGCGGTCATCGCCTCGGCGCTCGCCCGGCACGCGGCTCGAGCTGGCCACGTCAGCCCGGACAACGTCACCGTCTCGGTCTCGCACCGTCGCGCCGACGTCCACCTCGTGCCCGCCTCCGGTGTGCCGGTCGACGCCGCCTCCATCGAAGCGGCCGTCACTCGGCAGCTCGAGCAGTACGAGCTCACCCCACGCGTCACCGCCAAGGTCCGCGTCGCAGAGAACGGGAAGGTCGGCGCATGAACAGCACGAACCGAGGCCTGAACCGCCTCCTCATCGTCGCCGTCGGCCTGGTCCTGCTCGCGGTCGGAGCAGCTGCGGCACTCGGTGCCTGGCTCCCGGGAGCGAAGGACACCTGGACGCCCATCTCCGAGACCGTCAACACGCAGGTCGGCAGCTGGCTCCAGCAGACGCCCTTCCCCGGCACGGACTTCAGCTGGCTGATGATCGCCGTCGTCGCCGTCCTCCTGATCGGCATCATCCTGTTCCTCGCCTTCACGCTTCGGCAGGGCCAGGGGCGCACCGGCACCATCGTCCACGACCGAGCGTCGAAGGCGGGACCGACTGTCGTGGACGTCAGTGTCGCCAGAGACGCGCTCTCGGACTCGCTCGGCGAACGCGATGAGTTCATCGCGACAACCGTCTCCGCCTACGAGGTGCGCGGAACCCCGGCGCTGAAAGTCTCGGCGAGCTGTCGGCGAGGGGTCTCCCCGAGGGACGCCGCAGACCTCGTCGAACGTGACCTCCAAACCCTCGACGCACTGCTCGGCAGGGAACTGCCGGTGCTCCTCCAGCTGACCGGCGGGTTCAGAGCACAGACCCAGAAGCCGACTCGCCTGCAGTAGCCAGACCCACACCCAACAAGCACGAACCAGCTCCAATCCGAAAGCTCCACCACCATGTTCCTCCGCATCATCACCTTTGCCCTCGGCATCATCACCAAACGACGCAGCGCGAAAAAGCGACAGCAGAAGCGCGACGGGAACCGACACTGACCGCCACCCTGCAGATGACCGCGCGACGGATTCTGAGGGGCCCGGCCTGGAGCGCACCTGTCGTTGCGGCCGCGGTCGCCCCTACTGCTCCCCCCGAGTACCCCTGCCTCGGAAACTCCACCTCACGCTCGGCGTGGAAGATCGACGCCGGCCCGCTCACGGGTGCGTTCGTCGAGGGCTCGGGCACGAACGGCTTCGAGAGCCCGACGGGTGTCACCCTGGTCTCCGGGATGGACGCCGCTGGCACGGCTGCTCCCGCCACCTGGAGTGCGAGCTACGCCTTCCCGGTGACCCCTGGCCGCACGTACACCTTCACCACCCGGGCGCGCGCGACCCGCCGCTCGTCTGCAGCGGGGTCGAGCCGCCCCGCGGCGGTCGCCGTGGAGGTCGTCGACGGGAGGGGGACGATGATCGAATCCCTCGCAGTGCTCTCCACGGCATCCGCCGATCCGGCGCCGACACAGACGCTTCCGGTCACGCAGAGCGCAGACCCGAAGATGACCCCGATCACGTTCGCCCACCACTCCGGAGGCGCGGCTGGAATGGTCACGCTGCGACTGCTCTTCTCGAAGGCGATCGCTCCAAGCGACCTGATGGCGAACGACGACCTCAGAATCGAGCTCCCCACCGTCACCTGCACGTTCCCGCCCGCCTGAGACCGTCGGTGGGGGGCTGACTACTGCCCTCGCTCCGCTTCTTCGACGGCCGTGACCAGGCGGGCGCGCTCCTTGTCGATCCACTGCTTCCCTGAGTACGACTGCCCGAACGTCTCGGCGAAGTCGACCGGGTCGCTGCCCACGATGTCGCGGACAGGCGCGTCATCGGCCACGGCCCGCTCCCAGAGGTCGGCGAGATCAGCGTTCATGCGCACCATCGACTCGCCATCGACGACGCCACTGGAGTACATGAGGTAGCGCTGGACGGCCTTCGCAACCCTGCCGTAGGGCTCCGGCAGCGCATCCAGCCGAGCCTGTGCCTCCTTGTACTGCTTCTTCTCCTCGAATGAGCCCGTGAGCGATTCGATCCACTTGGCGGCCATGTCAGTTGCCTCTCTCGATGTCTGTGCTGGTTGCAGCGGATGGTGCGGTGATGGTGCCTCGGAGCTGCTCGAGGCGTTCGACGAGGAAGCCCCACGTGCGCCAGAACTCCGCGAGGTACTCGGTGCCCGCAGCGTTGATCGTGTAGACCTTCCGCGGCGGGCCCTTCTCGGACGGGACTTTCTCGACGTCGACGAGGCCTTTCTGCTCGATGCGCACGAGGAGCGCGTAGACCGTTCCCTCGGCGATGTCGACGAAGCCCTGCTCGCGGAGCCAGCTCGTGATCTCGTACCCGTGGGCGGAGCGCTTCGCGAGGATCGCGAGCACGATGCCTTCGAGCGTGCCCTTGAGCATCTCGGATGCCTGCCTGCCCATCGGCCACCTTCTCTACTCAGTATCAATGAATACCGGTACAAAGTAACACCGAGTACTGGTACTTAGCAACAAAGACAAGTGACCGTCTGGCAACACTCAGAGCCACCCGGAATGCACAGCTTCGCCGACATTCACCGATGTATCGTCGGGTGTCGTCAGGTATCGCCAATCCGCGCATCCACCCGATCGACACGATCGCCACCGGATGCTCGGACCTCGAAAGGAATGCACATGGTCGCTCAGCACACCCCAGGCGGACTCGGCTTCGGCCTCCGCGAAGCCGTCGATGAGATCCGCGAGACCTTCGCATCGCGACCGACCACTGCTCGAGCCGGCCGCGGAGATGTCAGGACCGCCCTCCTCGTCGCGCTCCTCGAGGGCCCACAGCACGGCTACCAGCTGATCCAGGCCATCGAAGCCCGCACGAGTGGCGCTTGGAAGCCCAGCCCCGGCTCGGTCTACCCCACACTCCAGCTGCTCTCCGACGAGGGCCTCGTCGTGCCCGAGGTCACCGGCGAGCGCAAGGTCTACGCGCTCACCGAAGAAGGCCGCGCCGTCGCGGTGGATGCCTCAGCCGGAGAGCTCCCCTGGGAGTCGCCTGCCGCCCGCCGCGCCGAGCGCGCAGCGACCCTCCCGAAGGCCGGCGCTCGCCTCGCCCAGGCCGTCGTCCAGGTGCAGAGCAGCGCCACCCCCGACCAGGCCGAACGGGCCGCAGCACTGCTCGACGAGACACGGCGCAAGCTGTACTCGATCCTCGCCGAGGACTGAACGTGACCGATGGCCCCGGCCTCACGGAGGAGCTGGCCGCCGAGAGCAGACTGACCGCAGCCGCGGCGCAGGCGCGAGCCGTCACCCGGCCCGGTGCCGTCCGCAGCAGCGATACGAAGCTCTCGGCGGAAGGCCGTGCCAGGTACCGCAGGATCGTGCGGTTCGCGCAGCGTGCGATGGTGCAGATCTGGTGGTTCGAGATCTTCCTGCCCCGCATCCGTCTCGGGAAGCTCGCGGAACGCGGACGCACGGCGCGCATGCAGCGCCTCGCCCGCCGCTTCCACGCCCTCGCGGTCGAGCTCGGCGGGCTCATGATCAAGGTGGGCCAGTTCCTGTCTTCGCGCCTCGATGTGCTGCCACCGGAGATCACCGCGGAGCTCGAGGGGCTGCAGGATGAGGTGCCCGCGGTCGCGTTCCCGGCCATCCGCGCACAGGCCGAGGCTGAGCTCGGCATGCCGCTCGGACAGGCCTACGCAAGCTTCGACGAGACTCCGATCGCCGCCGCCTCCTTCGGGCAGGCGCACCGCGCTGTGCTCACCCCCGCGCTCGCCGAGGAGACCGGCTACTCCAACGTCGTCGTGAAGGTGCAGCGGCCCGGCATCGAGGACCTCGTGGAGACCGACCTCCGCGCACTGCGCCGCGTCGGCCAGCTCCTCAAGCGAGTCGAGCTCGTCTCGAAGCGTGCTGACGCCCCCGCCCTCGTCGAGGAGTTCGCCGCGACGAGCCTCGAAGAGATCGACTACATCCACGAGGGCACGAGCGCCGAGCGATTCGCCGCCGACTTCGAGACCGACCCGCGCGTGGGGGCCGCCCAGGTCGTGTGGGAGCGCACCGCGTCGCGCATCCTCACCCTCTCCGACGTCACCGCGATCAAGATCACCGACGTGGATGCCCTGCGCGCGGCGGGCATCGACCCCGTCGAGGTCGCCAACGAACTGGCGAGGGCCACGTTCCAGCAGCTGTTCGTCGCCGGGTTCTTCCACGCCGACCCGCACCCCGGCAACATCTTCGTCACGCCCTTGGCCACACCGAGACAGCCCGCCCCGACGGACGCCGATGCCGAGGGCGGCCCCGAGACGCTCGCGCCCGTCACGTGGGAGCTGACCTACATCGACTTCGGCATGATGGGCGTCATCTCCGACACCCTCCGCGCGAGCCTCCGCCAGCTGATCTTCGCGATCGTCTCTCGCGACGGGCCAGGGCTCGTGCGGTCGATGCGCAGCGTCGGCGTGCTCCTCCCTGCCGGTGACACCATCGAGCTCGAGCAGGCGATGACCGAGCTCTTCGGCCGCTTCGGAGGAATGGGCGTCGCCGAGCTGCAACGCGTCGACCCCGCCGAGCTCGGCGACTTCGCCGACCGCTTCCGCGACACCATCCGCGAGATGCCGTTCCAGCTGCCCGAGAACTTCCTGCTCATCATCCGAGCGATCTCGCTCGTCTCCGGCGTGACCTCGGCGCTCGACAAGGACTTCAACATGTGGGAGGCGGTCGACCCGTTCGCCCGCACCCTCACCCGCGACGAGGGCGGCAACACGGTGCAGGCCGTCGCCAAGCAGGCGATCTCCGCGCTGGCGACCGCAGTCACCCTCCCCGGTCGACTCGATGCGCTCACCACTCGCCTCGAGGCCGGCCAGCTCAAGGTGCAGACGCCCAGCGTCGACCGGCATATGCGCTCACTCGAGCGGATGCTGCGCGGGGTCGTCTCGGCGATCGTGTTCGCCGCCCTGCTCATCGCCGGTGTGCTCCTGCTGCCGCAGCTCGCCCCGCTCGGGATCGTGCTCATGAGCGTCTCGGTCGTGCCGCTGCTGCTCGCCGCAGGAGCGGTCTTCGGTCGGCGTCGGGGCTAGACCGCGAGCTTGCCGCTCTTCGAGAGCTCAGGGTCGGTGCACGAGGAGAGGTCGAAGCAGCACGGGCGGCGCTTGCCCGCCTCGAGCTTCGAGAGGCCGACCTCGACGCGACGCAGACGCGTCTGCGGGTTGCGGGTCGCGTTGATCCATCGCACCCACTCCCACCTCGCCATCGGCGTGATGTCGTTCCAGGTGGCGACGGATTCGGGTGCCTCCGCGAGCGCGGCGGCGAAGTCCTCGGGAACGACCGGCTCTGGCCAGTCGCCTCGAGGTCGCAGCTCGACGGCCACGACATCGCCGGCCCCGATACCCGCACCGAGCGCGGCCGCGACGTCCAGCCAGTGACCCCGGAGCCCGTCGGGTTCGATGACGGAGTCGAAGGGTCTAGCCGTCTCCGCGCCATCCGGCCGGATCGAACCGGTCACGGCAACCTGGCCGCGGGACGGCAGCATCCTGCTCGCGTCGTCCGGGAACCGGACGATGAACCGCTCGCCCGAATCGCCGACGACCGGGGCGGCGATGACGCGTGCCTCGAATCGCACAGCGTCGGTGTCCGGTGCCGCACTCTCCTCGACGAGAGCGCTCTTCGTGTCAGCCATGAGGAGATCGTACGACCCGGCGCCTCGTGCCGGGGATGCCAAGGCCCATCTGCCTCGAGCTTCGCGCTAGGAACGACGGCGGATGGCAGCTTCCTTGCGCTGCGCCTCGATCGTCGCGATGAGCGTGCGCGCGTCATGCGCACCGCTGTGGCGCGTCTCGCCGAGGAAGAACGTGGGAGTGCCGCGCGCACCGCTATCGATGGCGCTCTGCATGTCGTCGCGGATGCGCCTCGGCAGCTCGTCGTCGAGCATGTCGAGGTCGAACCGGTCGAGGTCGAGCCCGATCTCCTCCGCGTAGCCGCGCAAGAACTGCACGTCGAGACGCTCCTGGTTCGCGAAGAGCAGGTTGTGCATCTCCCAGAACTTCCCCTGGTTCGCGGCGGCCTCGGCGGCGATCGCGGCCTGGAAGGCGTGCGGGTGGTAGTCCTCGAGCGGCAGGTGGCGCACCACGTAGCGCGCCCCTCCGTCGGTGAAGTACTCGCCGAGGTCCTGCCACATGCCGGTCGCTCGCGCGCAGAACGGGCATTCGAAGTCGAGGTACTCGACGATCGTGACCGGCGCGTCCGGGTCGCCGAGGAGGTGGTCGCGCTCGGGGTCGACGGGGCGCGACAGCTTCGTCGGCAGGTCGGCCGTCGTCTCGTTCATCTTGACGCGCGCGAACGTGAAGGTGAGCCAGCCGAGGACCCAGGAGAGCACCATGGCGATGAACACGCCCACGATGGCCTGCCCGGCGACTTCGCCCTCGAGCGCCAGCGAGATGATGAGCAGCGACATCGTGAAGCCGATGCCGCTGAGCGCGGCGCCGCCGAAGACGCTGCCCATGCCGACGCCCTGCGGGAGTGTGCCGAGGCCAGCACGCACGGCGATCCAGCTGCCGAGGGCGATGCCGCCGAACTTGCCGAGGACAAGACCTGCGACGACACCCCACGTGACCGGGGAGGTGAGCGCATCGCCGAGCATCCCGCCCCGCAGGTCGACCCCCGCGTTCGCGAGCGCGAAGACCGGCACGATGAAGAGCGCGACGGGGCTGAGCAGCACCTCGTGGAGCCGTTCGTTGACGGAGATCGACTTGGCGAGGCCGAGCCGCACGTTGCGGGCAGCATCGGCGCGAGGTGACTGCCAGAAGTCGCGGAAGAGCCGCTTCGCCCGCACCACGTCCTCCCGGTCTGGGTCAGAGGCCGGGATGAGAAGCCCAGCGGCCATTCCGGCGAGTGACGGATGCACACCGGAGAGCAGCGTCGCGGCCCACAGCACGACGATGACGACGATGTAGGGACTGCTGCGCCACTCGTTCGCGCGGGCCAGGAGGAACAGGAAGACGAGGCAGACGACGGCGATGCCGAGGGGCATCCACTGCACGGACTCCGTGTAGACGATGCCGATGATGGCGACGGCGAGGAAGTCGTCGACGACGGTGAGGGTCAGCAGGAAGACGCGCAGCTGACTCGACATCTTCGGACCGACCAGCGCAAGCGCGCCCAGGAGGAACGCCGTGTCCGTGCCGATGACGGCTCCCCACGCTTCCGGGGCGTCCCGCCCGGCGATGGCGAGGTAGATGAGCGCTGGGAGAGCGACTCCGGCGAGGCCCGCGACGATAGGCACAAGAGCCTGGCGCCGGTCACGCAGCGAGCCGACCGCGAGCTCTTGTCGCACCTCCAGACCGATGAGGAAGAAGAAGATGACCATGAAGCCGTCGTTCACCCAGTGGTGCAGGCTCATGTCGATGCGGAAATCGCCGATGCCGATGGCGGCGTGGGTCTCCCACAGCTGCACGTACGACTCAGACCAGGGCGAGTTCGCCCAGAGCAGCGCGAACACCGCGACGCCGACGAGCAGGAGGGCGCTTCCCGACTCGGTGCGCAGACGGTCCGCGACGAGACGGACCCAATCCTGTTTCTGCTGGCCCAATGGCTTCCCCTCCACGACGGCGGGGTCTGTGCTCAGACTTCTCGCCGGATGGAAGCATACGTCCCAGCGGAGACGCGCGGGGTCGTCAGGCAGGTCCTGTCAATCCCTCCTTGGCGTCAAGGTCGACTGCCTCAGGTGTGGCGCGCGAATGCGAACGCGTCGAGCCAGGCATGCACGTCTGGCCAGTGCGGCGCATCCGGCGCGATCGCGGCGCGATGCTCAAGGGTCGCCGGCTCGATGAGCTCGACGTCGGCGCCAGCCTGCCTGGCGGCGGCAACGTAGGCGCGGGTGTGCTCGACCGGCACACGCTCGTCATCGACTCCGTGCACAAGCAGCGCCCGTGCCTGCAGAGGCAAATGCTCGATCGGTGACGCCGACGCGTAGACCTCCGGGGCTTGGGAGGGCGCCACGCGGAAGAACTCCGAGACGGCTCCGTCGCCGTTGCCCTCTTCGTAGCCGCGCGCGAGGTCAGTGACGGGAGCGAGCGCCACGACCGCGTCGCCTGGTTCTCCGCCGAGCAGCGCGAGCTGACCGCCAACCGAGTGCCCGACGATCACGAGCCGCGCATCCGGCGTCAACCGGGACGCCTCGCTGCGCGCCGCCGAGAGGCCACGCGAGAGGTCCCCGCGCGTCGCAGACCATCCATCGTCGCCCCGCCGGTACTCGAGATTCGCCACGGACCAGCCGCGTCGGGTGAATTCCGGCACCAGCGGGAGCATGAGCTCGTCGGTGAACTGCGATCGCCAATACCCACCGTGGATGAGCACGGCGAGCCCGCGCACAGGCCCGGAAGCCGCCCAGAACGTCAGATGCTGATCTGCGTCCGACCCGTATGTCTCGCGCCTCGCCTCAGGGTCGCCCGGCATGCCCCGGACGTTCGCATCCGTCACGTGCGCCGCCTCACGCGCCTTCCACGGCACCCTCTGGCAGGAAGTCGACGCCGTTCAGGGCTGAGAGACGCACGACCTCGGCCGGGTCGGTCACGTTGTGCAGCAGGCTGAAGAGGTTCGCCAGCTGGCCCCCTGGGCTCACCCAGAAGAGCGACTTCGCTGCCTCGTCCTGCTTGTTGTAGTAAGCGTGCGGGATACCCTTCGGCATCTGCACGAGGTCGCCCGGGCCGGCCGAGGTCCACTGGCCGTCGAGGTAGAGGGTGTAGACCCCGTCGAACACGTAGATGAACTCGTCCTGGGTGGGGTGCACGTGCGGCGGCACCCCGGTTCCGGCCGGGTCGAGCGAGAGCCATGAGTAGGTCGAGGCGCTCTCTGCCTTCGTGATGTAGGTGTGGCCGAGCACATTCCAGACACGGCCGGCCACGGCCTCGTCGGCTCGGACGATACCTGCGGGCAGGTCGCCCAGAACGATCTCTTCAGAACTCACCATTGGGTTCCTCCAGTTGGGGTCGGTGCGCTCAGTCTGGCAGATGCCTCGCCGCCTCGGCGATCGCGTTCGGGCTACTTTCTGGCCTGCTGGCGGATCGCGAGGACGCCGGTCGTCCAGGCCGTGGCGATCGCGGCGCATCCGCTGCTGCCGGCGATGATCATGGGCGCAGAGCTGGCCATGACCCCTGCAACCAGCATGACGAGCACTGCGAGCAGCAGAACGCTCATCGCGATCGTGAGGATGCGTATCGATCGGCGCTGCTTCATGCTGGCCGGCTGCGTCGCGTCAGCGTTCATGATCTCTCCCTTGTCCTTGTCACCGCGAGTGGGTGCTGCATTCAAGGTACGAAGCACAGGAGCCTCGGCGCTTCGGCCGCGGGGCTGAACTCGATAGCCGGAGGGATGAGACCGACGAGCTCGTGGTGCGGATACGAGCTTCGCGCTCCATCCGCTTCTCATGCCGCTCGCGTCCCTTGACCGCCTCCGCCTCGCGATTCTCCGGCGGCGCGTTGGTGACGACGTCGTCGAGGAGGCGCGGCCGGATTCGCCTACTGCCCCGTCGCGTAGCCGGGTGCCATGTCCATGAAGCGAGAGAAGTGCCCCTGGAAGGTGACGGTGATCGTGTCGGTCGGGCCGTTGCGGTGCTTGGCGAGGATGAAGTCGGCCTCACCGCCGCGTGGGCTCTCCCGGTCGTACGCGCCTTCGCGGTGGAGCAGGATGATCATGTCGGCGTCCTGCTCGAGCGATCCGGACTCACGGAGGTCGCTCGCCGCCGGACGCTTGTCTGCACGCTGCTCGGGACCACGGTTCAGCTGCGACAGCGCGATGACGGGAACGTCGAGCTCCTTCGCGAGCAGCTTCAGCGCACGCGAGAACTCCGACACTTCCTGCTGGCGGCTCTCGACGCGCTTGCCGCTTGTCATGAGCTGCAGGTAGTCGATGACGACGAGCGACAGCCCGACCTTCTGCTTGAGCCTGCGGCACTTCGCGCGGATCTCGACGAGCGTCATGTTCGGGCTGTCGTCGATGTAGAGCGGGGCGTCGGAGATGTCCCCCTGCGTGCGGGCGATCTGCGTCAGATCTTCCTGCGTGAGGCCGCCAGCACGCATGTGCTGCAGTCGCACGCTCGCCTCTGCCGAGATCAGGCGCATGGCGATCTCGCTCTTGCCCATCTCGAGGCTGAAGAAGATCGAGGCCTTGCCGTGCGTGATGGAAGCGGAGCGTGCGAAGTCGAGCGCCACCGTCGACTTTCCGAGACCAGGGCGGGCTGCGACGATGATGAGCTGGCCACCGTGGAAGCCGTTCGTGATGCGGTCGAGGTCGCTGAACCCGGTCGGCACTCCGGTCATGCCGCCGGATTTGTTCTGCGCGGCGTCGATGTCGTTCTGGGCCTCGAGGATTGCCTCCGCGAGGACGACGTAGTCCTCCTTCTCGACAGCCCCGGTGACGCCGTAGATCTCTGCCTGGGCCTGGTTGACGAGGTCGACGACCTCACCTTCCGCGAGGTAGCCCATCTGCACGATGCGGGTGCCGGCCTCGACCAGGCGCCGCAGGACGGCGCGCTCCGAGACGATCGCCGCGTAGTAGCCGGCGTTCGCTGCTGTCGGCACGATGCCGGCCAGCGTGTGCAGGTACTCGGCACCGCCGGCACGCGAGAGCTCACCCGACTTCGTGAGGTGGTCGGTGACGGTGATGACATCCGTGGGCTCACCGGCGGCGTAGAGCGCATGGATGGAGTCGAAGATGATCTCGTGCTTCGGCACGTAGAAGTCGATGCCGCGCACGGCCTCGACGACGTCGGCGACCGCGTCCTTCGAGAGGAGCATGCCGCCGATGGCGGACTGCTCGGCGAGCAGGTCGTGGGGAGGCGTGCGAACCCCGTCGTGCGTCTCCCGCTCACCCTGAGATGAGGAACCGAGATGCGCGATCGACACGGATGCTCCTGACTTCGCTCGAATGCCGGTGAGAGATTTGACCACAGTAGTCCCCAGCTCCCCAGCCGAGCGAACCATCACCGGCGTGCCTGTGGATAACTCTGTGTGTAACTGTGGAGACGCGCCGGGCGATGTGTGGAAACTCTGTGGATAATATCGGGGATTATCCGAGAGACTCAGGCATGAAAGGTGCCTTCACCTGGGTTTTTGTGTTCTTATCTCGCTGTGGACAACCGGTGTGAAGCATCCATTGAAGGTTGAAACCTGCAAGCGGGACTGTGCATAACATCCGCCCGCTTCCCCACGCAAACCGGGGATATCCGGGCGTTTTCCACAACCTCGCGAGCGTGTGCTCAGCGCTGCGTGTCGGCGCGCTCCCGCAGCTTTCGCTGCCGTCTCGCGCTCCAGCGATCGACGAGCACCTGCCCGTATGGAACGGCGATGACCACCGCCCGCCCCGACACGTTGCTCGACCGCCACCACCAGACGAGCACCGACAGCGCGAACAGCACCGTGATGCTGGCCACCGCGAGGCGCGTGTATGGCCCCTCGAAGAACGAGTCGGTCGGCTCAGCGAGCGTCACCGTCGTGAAGAAGATGGTCACCAGCATCGCGAGGTGCTCCTGTCCCTTCCTCCACGGACCCGCGACGGCCGCGAACGGAAGGATCCACATGACGTACCAGGGGTGGATGGCAGTGGATGCGGCGACGATGACCGCCGTGCACAGCACGAGGCGCAGCAGCGGGTCGATGGGCCGCTTCGTGAGGACGACCCACGCGGCGACGAGACCGGCGATCGAGAAGGCGATGACCTTGAGGATGACCTCGAAGACGAACGGGTCGAGGGTCACGAGCTCCGCGAGGCCGCGCACGGTGCCGACCATGAGCGTCAACGGGGAGTACCAGTGCTGGATCGCCCCCGGCACGGTGAGGGCCGTCACCCAGCCGAATCCCAACCCCAGCACGAGGCCGATGGCACCAACAAGTCCGATGGCGATGGCGCCGTGCAGTGTCCAGCTCTTCACCCTGTCCCACACGGGGAGTGAACTGGGCCTGCCGATGAGCGCCACGATGGGGAGGGCGATGAGCGCGATCGGCTTGATCGCCACAGCGAGCGCGATCCAGACCACTCCGAGGACACGATGCCCCTTGAGCGCCGCGAGCAGGCCGAACCCCATACCGGCGAGCATGAGGCCGTCGTTGTGCCCTGAGGCGATGAACAGGAGGAGCGTGAGGGGGTTCGCTGCGATCATCCAGGCGACGAAAGCGCGGTTGCGCCCGCGAAGTGCGGCGATCTTCAAGAAGGCCACCACCATGAGCACGGCGCCCGCGGTTGCGGCGACGCGATTCAGGAACAGGGCGTACTCGGGGATCTCTGCCCCGAGCCAGGAGAAGACAGCCGCGACGCCGAGGAACAGCGGACCGTAGGGCGACTCCGTGCTGGACCAGAAGGGATCGACGCCGAGCGAGTACCAGCCGGCGATCTCGTTGACGCCATGCTGGTACGGGTCGATCCCCGCCGCCATGAGGCGTCCGACCGCGACGTACGAGAACATGTCCCGACTGAAGACGGGGATGCAGATCAGCAGCGGCAGGGCCCAGATGACGGCCGTCCTGATCACGCGTCGCAGCGAGGCGTCGTCGTCGCGAATGCTCGGCCGGAAGCGGATCCAGGCGATGAGGAGCAGGAAGCCGCCGACGATGAGCAGCATCGTGCAGAGACGAGTCAGGTCCGGCGAGCTGCGGAAGAACGCGATGGGGAACCACTCGCGGATACCGAGGCCGTCGCCGATCCAGCCAGCGCCGAACGATCCGACGAGGATGAACAGCGACCCGATAAAACCGAGGACCGTCGGGCTCACCGTCACCGGAAACCGGCGCGGCTCGTGCTCTGCTGCCGGTCGGTGCGTGTGGTTCGACATGTTCGTGTGTCAATCAGGAAAGGGAACGAGCTGGATGCTGGACTCCGCTGACCTTATAGCGTCCGCTCGCGCATCCACCCCAGACTGGTGCGAGCAGGCCGTGCGGTGCGACCTTGGGGCCCGACGCGGGACAGGAACGGCCCCGGACATCGAGATGTCCGGGGCCGTGCTCTGTCGATCAGCTACCGAGGTGCTGCTCGAGCGCCGAGGCGGCTACTGGCTATCGCTGGGCGATGACCTGGAGCTTGACGGTCGCAACGAGGTCGTCACGGAGGCGAACAGTCGCCTCGTGGTTGCCCGTGTACTTGATCGGGTTCGGGAACTCGACCTTGCGCTTGTCGATCTGGCCGAGGCCAGCTTCTTCGACGGCGGTCGCGACGTCGGCACCGCGAACGGAACCGAAGAGGCGGCCTTCGGCGCCCGACTTCACGTGAAGCTTGACGATGGCGGACTCGATCTTGTCCTTGAGCGCCTTCGCCTCTTCGAGGGTTGCGAGTTCGCGTGCGGCACGAGCGGAACGAATCTGCTCGACCTGCTTCTCGCTGCCACGGGACCAGCTGACTGCGTAGCCCTTGGGGACGAGGTAGTTGCGGGCGTACCCGCTCTTGACCTCGATGACGTCACCGGCTGCACCGAGGCCGGAGACCTCGTGCGTAAGAATTACCTTTGCCATGTCGACTACTCCTTAGCGGCCAGAGCCGGCGTAGGGCAGGAGCGCCATTTCACGTGCGTTCTTGACTGCACGTGCGATGAGGCGCTGCTCCTGGACGGAGACGCCGGTGATGCGACGAGCGCGAATCTTTCCGCGCTCCGAGATGAACTTGCGGAGGGTGTTGACATCCTTGTAGTCGATGACTCCGACCCGGATCTGCTTCGCGGGAGCAGCGGGCTTGCCGCCCTTCCCGCGTACACCCTTGCGGCGGTCGCCGCTTGACTTTCCAGCCATTGGGATCTTCTTTCGTTGAGTGTGTTTGCGAGCGCCCTTTAGAAGGGGGGCTCGTCAAAATCGTTCGATGCGCCGGGCGTCGCCCAGCCGGATGCGCCGTTGTCGCGGGGCTGGCCAGCAGGCTGGCCCCATGGCTCGTCCGCCGGGGCGGACTGACGTCCACCTGACGCGTTGCCGTTGCTGTTGCCGCCGCCGTTGCCACCGAAGGAACGCTGCTGGCCACCGCCGAAGCCACCCTGGCCGCCACCCTGCTGTCCGCCGGCGCCGCCGGAGGACGTGCGGGTGAGCTGCGCAGTGGCGTAGCGGAGGCTAGGACCGATCTCCTCGATCTCGAGCTCGATGGAAGTGCGCTTCTCGCCTTCCTTCGTCTCGTAGGAGCGCTGCTTGAGGCGACCCTGCGCGATGACTCGCGAGCCCTTTGAGAGGCTCGAGGCGACATGCTCCGCAAACTCACGCCAGACGCTCGCCCGAAGGAAGAGTGCCTCGCCGTCCTTCCACTCGTTCGCCTGACGGTCGAACACGCGGGGGGTGGATGCGATGGTGAAGTTCGCGACTGCGAGCCCGTTCTGCGTGTACCGCAGTTCGGGGTCAGCCGTGAGGTTGCCCACCACGGTGATGATCGTGTCGCCAGCCATGACTAGGCCTCGGTGGTCGCCGCGGGCTTCGCTGCAATAGCAGCGGCCTTGGCAGCCTTGCGAGCCTCGTCGCGCTTCGCCTCGGAGGCGACGCGAGCGATGGCCTCTTCTGCGCGGAGCACCTTGGTGCGCATGACAGCTTCGGACAGGTTCAGCTGGCGGTCGAGCTCGTTCGCCGTTGCCGAGGTCGACGTGAAGTCAACGACGGCGTAGATGCCCTCGCTCTTCTTGTTGATCTCGTAGGCGAGGCGACGACGGCCCCAGATGTCGGTCTTCTCGATGGTTCCACCGTCATTGCGAATGACGTTGAGGAACTTATCGAGGCTCGGAGCTACGGTGCGCTCGTCGATCTCTGGATCGAGGATCACCATCAACTCATACTGATGCACGATAAACCCACCTCCTTCGGTCTAGAACGGCTGCAGACGATCTGCAGCAGGAGGGTTATTGCGCGTGCCTGGGCAGTTGATCGCTCAGACAACCTGGCAAGCATAGTCGCTTCCGGCTCCTAAATGCCAGTCAATTGGAAGAACTCCCCGACTCGCGAACGAATATGCTCTTTCCAGCACAACCGGCGGCCCCCGTGGTCCGCTGAAACGCACCACTACCTAGGGGAATCATGAGCGATCCAACAGGCGGCGCGGGCGAACGCGACCCGAACGCCCCAGTGCCACAGAACTCAGCACCGCAGGAAGGCGACGCTGCGGCGTCGCAAGCTCCTCAGGCGGCGTTCGGCGACCAGCCCGGCGCGGCCGAGCAGGGCTCGAGCAACGGCTACGGCGTCGGCAGCAGCTACGGCTCGAGCGGCGACAACTACCAGGCCCCGGGCAACTACACGGCGCCTGGCGGCTCCTACGAGGCCCCGGGCTCCGCATCCGGCTACCAGGGCGGGCAGTCGTCCTACTCCGGTTCGACCGGTTCGAGCGTGCCGAGCGCATCGTCGAACTCGGGATACTCGACCCCCAACTACGGTTCGTCGAGCGACAACTCCAGCTACGGGGCGTCGAGCGACAACTCCTACTCGTCGCCGAGCGCTGGCTCGTACACGGGGGACACCTCGTACACGGCACCCTCCGCATCCGGAAGCGACTACTCGGCTCCGAGCTACGGCAGCACTCCCGACTACTCGGCCGGAAACGGCTACGGGAACGACAGCGCACCCGGGTCCTACGGGTCAGCACCCGCACCCGACGCGTACGGGGCATCAGCGCAGAACAACGCGTACGGCTCGGCTCCGGCACCCGACGCGTACGGCACGTCCGGACAGGGCAACGCCTACGGCGCCCAGTCCCAGGACCCGAACGCAGCTCCCGGCGCCTACGGAGCGGCTCCTGCCTACGGAGCAGCCGGCGGTGCTGGCGGAGGCCAGCAGCAGCAGTATGGCAACTACGCCCCGCAGGGCAAGGGCGGCTTCAACGTTCTCGGCCTGATCGCAACGATCGCGGGTGCCTTGGCTCTCTTGATCTGCCTCATTCCCTTCGCCGGGTACTTCTTGGCGATCGTGTTCGCGCTCGCCGCTATCGGCCTGGGCATCGCCGGCCTCGTCGTCAAGCGCTTCAACGCGAAGAAGCTCTTCGCAATCATCGGCGTAGCGCTTGGCGGCATCGCGCTGCTCGGCGGCTGGGCGATCACCCTGGCCACGAGCGCAGGGGTTGCGCAGGACATCTCCGACGAGGCCACGACACAGATCGATGAGCTCTCGGACGAGTCATCCGGTGAGCTGGAGATCGAACTGACCATCACCAGCACGGGCACCTCCCCGGTCGACATCACGTACAGCTACGAGAACGGCCTGGCTGGCTCGGACCGTGTCCAGGTCGACACGGAGGCGCTTGCGACAGCAGTGCCGTGGTCGGAGACCACCACGATGAAGTACGAGGCTTCGTACGGATACGACAGCACCCTCGCGTCTGTTTCCGCGAGCCACAGCGACTACAACGACCAGTCAGAGCTCTCCTGCACCCTGACGGTCAATGGAACCGTGATCGTGGAGGCGAGTAGCTCAAGCTACGTCTCCTGCTACGACTCGAACCTCTCGCAGTACGCGCTCGCCGAGTAGCTCCAGTCGCATCGACACGAACGGCCCCCTCTTCGGAGGGGGCCGTTCTGCGTTGCTTCGACAGACCAGAGTTCGCTTGGCAGACCAGCCGCGCTGAATCCCCTGCCCGTGCATCCAAACGTGCACCGTCCGTGATGGGTTTTCACGACCGGTGATGGGAAAAAACCCATCACCGTCACCGAAAGTCATCACGCGCCTCAACGGCGCCACGACGGACCGGCGCCACGACGGACCGGTGCCGCTTCGGACCGGTGCCGCCTCGGACTGGTGCCGCTTCGGAGCGGTGCCGCTACGGCCGGTTCTGCTCCCACCAGTCGAGCAGTCGCTGCTTCGCGTCGTCGTGCTCGAGCGGACCCTCGTCGAGGCGCACCTCGAGCAGGTGCTTGTATGCCTTGCCGACGAGCGGGCCGGGGGCGATGTCGAGGATCGCCATGATCTGCTCCCCATCGAGACTGGGGCGCACGGAGTCGAGCTCCTCCTTCTCCTGCAGTTCCAGGATGCGCCGCTCGAGGTCGTCGATCGCGAAGAGGAGCCGATCGGACTTCCGCTGGTTGCGCGTCGTGATGTCGGCGCGGATGAGGATGAGGAGCCGCTGCAGCTCTGGTCCGGCGTCTCGCGCGAATCGTCGCACTGCCGAGTCGGTCCAGCCCGCGCCCTCGTAGTTGAAGACCCGCATGTGGAGTTCGACGAGACGCGCCACCGACTTGATGGTGTCGTTGTCGAACCGCAGTGACGTGAGGCGCTTGCGCGCGAGCTTCGCGCCGACGACGTCGTGGTTGTAGAAGGTGACCTTCCGCCCCTCGCCGAAGCGTCTCGTCTTGGGCTTGCCGATGTCGTGCAGCAGCGCGGCGAGGCGCAGGACGAGGTCCGAGTCCGCTCCGGGGTTGCGCTCGCGCTCGAGGCTGATGGCCTGTTCGAGCACCGTGATGGAGTGCTCGTAGACGTCCTTGTGCCGGTGCGCGTCGTCGCGTTCGAGCTGCAGCGCGGGCAGCTCCGGCAGCACGAGCTCGGCGAGCCCCGTCTCGACGAACAGCTCGAGGCCTGGCCGAGGCGTGTCCGTCTTGAGCAGCTTCACGAGCTCGTCGCGCACTCGTTCCGCGGAGATATCGAGGATGCGCCGCCGCAGCTCGACGATCGCGTCGAAGGAGTCGCGGTCGAGCTGGAAGCCGAGCTGCGAGGTGAACCGCACCGCCCGCAGCATCCGCAACGGGTCGTCGCCGAACGATACTGCAGCCTCGATGGGCGTGCGCAGGGTCGTCTCGATGAGGTCTTTCGTGCCGTCGGAGGGGTCGACGAGCGTGAGCGCCGGGAGCTGCAGGGCAAGCGCGTTGACGGTGAAGTCGCGCCGATGCAGGTCGCCGTCGATGGTGTCGCCGAACGCCACGACGGGCTTCCGGGAGGTCCCGTCGTAGCTGTCGGCGCGGTAGGTCGTGATCTCGACGGTCTCACCGGAGAACCGTGCCCCGATCGTGCCGAACTCGCGACCGATGTCCCAGTGCGCATCCGCGATCGGGGCGACGATGCGGAGGATCTCATCTGGCCGAGCGTTCGTCGTGAAGTCGAGGTCGGTGACGTCCCTCCCGAGGAAGGCATCTCGCACCGGACCGCCGACCAGGGCGAGCTCGAAGCCCGCGGCCTCGAAGGCGGAGGCGAGCTCGGCGACGGGAGACGCGGTCGCGAGTCCGCGAAGGCGTTCCATGGCGGACTGCACGTTTTGCATCCGCTCATTCTACGAGGCGAGGCGGACGGTCCGCTCGCCTCTGAGGGCGCGTTCAGCTCGCCACCTCGCCGTCCGTCCTTACTATGGAGGTCATGGACCACGCACCGCGCGCCGCTGTGCCACGGTTCCTGCGTGCCTGTGCACGCCGGGTTGTCCCTGCGACGCTCCTGGCGTCGGTGCTGGCGCTCGGGGTCACCGGTGGCGCGTCAGCTGCACCCACGAACCAGACGAGCCCGGCCACGGTCAGCGCCTCGACAGCCGCGCCGCGAGCCATCGCCGACGCGCCGGACGGGCAGGTCTCGATCTTCGCCGCGCCGGCCGACGGCGGTCTCGTGCAGCCAGGCGGACCGCTCGTCGTGGAGCTCGTCGTCGTGAACAAGACGGATGCCGAGATCGCGCCCGGCCAGCTCGAGCTCGCGGTCGGTTCGTCGACGATCGACACGAGGTTCGCGTTGAATGCGTGGAGCTCCTCGAGCAACGAGTCCGCGGTTGACCGGCTCGACGTCGTCGCGGACCTCGCAACGGAGAGCGTCCCGCCCGGGGAGACCGAGCTCGTGAACGTGTCGGTATCTGCGGAGGGGCTGCCGTTCGCCGCCACCGACGACTTCGGTCCCCGAGCCATGGCCGCGACCCTCACGAACGGTGACTCGAAGCTCGCACAGGCGCGTTCCACGATCGTGCTCAACGGTGTCGCTGCCGCTGAGCCGACGCTCGTCTCGACCGTCGTTCCCATCACCTCCGGCCTGTTCGTCGACGCCGATGAGGCGCTGCTCAGCAGCGCGCGGCTCGCCGAGGAGACGGCCCCGGGCGGGCGCCTCGAGAAGATCCTCACCGCGGTCGAGGCCAGCCCGAACTCGACGGTCGCGATCGACCCCCGCCTCCTGGCCTCGATCCGCGTGCTCGGTTCTGCAGCCCCGCAGTCGGCGCTCACATGGCTGGACCGGCTGACGGCGATCGACAATCAGACGTTCGAGCTTCCCTTCGCAGATGCGAGCCTCACCCTCCAGTCGCAGTGGGGGGCCCAGCAGCCGCTGGAGGTCACGAACTTCGACTTCGACATCGATCCCGCGAACTTCGCCGATCCCGCGGAAACCCAGACGCCGACGCCGACGCCGACGCCGACCGAGAGCGCCGACACCGGGACGCTCACCCCCTCCGAGGACGAGGCGGCGGGCACCGACGCAGAGGGCAGCTCGGAATCGTCCTCGTCCCCCGAGGCGACCACGACCGAGTCCCCCGCGCCAACCGCCACAGAGGATCCTGAGCCGGTCGCACCGCCGCTGCCCACGACCGAGAGCCTCGTCAGCTTCCCGTACACGATGAGCGGCGTCGTCTGGCCGCAGGCTGGCACCGTCCAGTCGGCAGACCTCGACAGGTTCCGCGACTGGGGCGGCGAGTCCCTCATCCTGGACGACTCCAACACGGGGGTCAGCGCGGACGCGGACTTCACCGAGAGCGCGCAGGCCACGGTCGCAGGCTGGAGCGCGGTCATCGCCGAGAAGACCCTCGACGACGCGATCGACGACGCCGTGCACGCCACCACGGACGAGGAATGGAACGAGGCGGCGACGCGCATCGCGACGCTCCTGGCCGTCGTGACGCGCGAACTCCCCTACGAGCCGCGCACGCTGGTCGGCACGGTGACGCGCGACGAGTTCGACGGCGATCGCCTCGCACAGACCCTGCAGTTCGTGGATGGGCTGAGCTGGGCTTCAGCGACACCGCTGACGTTCCCGAGCGACGCCGACACCGGGCGGCGGGAGGCCTCCCTCATCGACGGAAGCGTCGGCGAGTCCGCGTTCAACCGCATGACGAACGTCATGCAGACCATCGAGCGCGCGCAGGTCATCTCGACGATCTTCGAGGACCCGCAGGACTACAGCGACCCGGTCCGAGTCGCCGGCATCGGTGCCCTCGCAACCGGGTGGGCGACCACACCGGCAGAGGCGCAGACTGCCGTCAGCGGGCTCCGCAACCACGTCACGCTCACGGAGTCGTATGTCCAGCTCGGGGACACGAGCGAGGCGCTCATCGTCGGCCGCGACACCGAGCTGCCGCTCTTCGTGTCCAACGCGATCCAGGACCGCAAAGTCACCGTGCTCGTCGAGTTGAGGCCGACGACGGGCGCCGTCGAGACTGGCGACGCCGTCGCCCTCACGATCGAGCCGAACTCGATGTCGCGGGTCGGCATCCCCATCAAGGCGATCGCCAACGGACCGACGTACGTCACCGTGAACGTCATGACCCCGGATGGCGAGCAGCTCTCCTCGACGAAGCAGATTCGCCTGGATGTGCGCGCCGAATGGGAGAGCATCGCGATCCTCGTCGCGAGCGCCGGCTTGGCCGTGCTCTTCATCGCGGGTCTCGTGCGCACCATCCGTCGTCGGCTCGCGGCAGTGGCCGGACCCGGAGCCGAGCCTTCGGACGCTCAGACCTCCGCCGAGGACAGCACCCAAGCCGACGCGGCTGACACCCAGACCGCCGACGCGGCGAAGACCGAGGAGTAGGCATGGCTCAGGGCATCGCTCGGGCGAGCGCGCTCCTGGCATCGGGCACCATGGTGTCTCGCGTGCTGGGCTTCGTGAAGGCCATCGTCATCGCGCAGACGATCGGTGTCATCGGCGTCTCCGCCGACGCCTACGCCGGGGCGAACCAGCTGCCGAGCAACATCTACTCGATCATCTCGGTCGGGCTCCTCAACGCCGTCATCGTGCCGCAGGTCGTCAAGGCAGCGAGACACGAAGACGGCGGTCAGCTCTACGTCAACAGGCTCGTGACGCTCGCCATGGTGCTGCTGGGCGGGCTGACGATCCTCGCGACCGTAGGCGCGCCCATCATCGGCGCGCTCTACGGCGCGAGCCTCAGCCCCGAACAGCTGGGGCTCCTCGTGGCGTTCGCCTACTGGTGCATGCCGCAGATCTTCTTCTACGGCATGTACGCCGTCCTCGGCGAGATCCTCAACGCCCGCGGCCTCTTCGGGCCGTTCGCGTGGGCGCCCGTCATCAACAACGTCGTCGGCATCGCAGGCCTGCTGCTGTTCAGCTCCGTGTTCGGCGCCGACCCGACGGGTACCGGGCGCAACATCGACTCGTGGGACCCGACGATGATCGCGACGCTCGGCGGCACCGCCACGCTCGGCGTCGCGATGCAGACGATCGTGCTGCTGTTCTTCTGGCGTCGCGCCGGCCTGCGCTTCGGCCTGGACTTCCAGTTCCGCGGCACGGGCCTCGGTCAGGTCGGCAAGCTCGCCGGGTGGACGCTCGGCATGCTGCTCGTCATGCAGCTCGCCGGCCTCGTCGAGACGATCGTCGCCTACCTGGCATCCGGTGAGAACGCGTCGATCGCGGCCATGCAGAACGCGTTCCTCATCTTCGCGCTCCCGCACGCCGTCATCGCCGTCTCGATCGCCACTGCGTTCTTCACCCGCATGAGCGCGGCGATCAGTGACGACAGACCCCAGGACTTCATCCGCGACCTCTCCGAGGGCTCGCGCCTCATCGGCATGTTCTTGCTGTTCGCCGGGTTCGGCCTCGCACTCGTGGCTGTGCCGTTCGCGCGGATCTTCGCGACGACGGATGCCGGCATCAACTCGATCGCGGCGATCCTCATCGCGTTCCTGGTCGGCCTCATCCCATTCAGTGGCCTGTTCCTCGTGCAGCGCGCCTTCTACGCGCTCGAGGACACCAAGACCATCTTCTTCGTGTTCCTCTTCACGTTGCCACTGCACATCTTCGGCATGGCGCTCGCCGCGATCGGGCCGGTCGAGCTCATCGTCGTGGGCCTCGCCCTGATGCAGTCGATCATGTCGACCCTGCGGCTCGCGATCCTGCTCTTCATCCTGCGGAAGCGGATGGGCCAGCTCGACTTCGCGAACATCGTTCGCTCCTACGTGCGCTTCACGATCGCGGCCATCGCTGCATCCATCCCAGCCCTGATCGTCATGGTGCTGCTCGGCACGTTCCAGGAGGACGGCTTCCCCCGCTCCGGCATCTTCCAGGCGCTCGTCTCGTGCGCGATCGGCGCCGGCATCATGGCCCTCTTCTACTTCCCCCTGCTCTGGCTGCTCAAGTCACCCGAGTTCCGGGGCTTCGCCGGCCCACTCCTGGCTCGTTTCGGCATCAAGCCCGGCCCGCCATCGAGTCCAGCCCGCCCCGGCGAGGAGGGGCTCGACGAGGATGACCTTCCGGCGTTCCCAGAAACCGTCTCCGTTGGCGCGGAGGACTCGGCACCGACGCCATGGAATCTCGCATCCGAGGAGATCGAGCCCGACCCTGCGGACGAACGCAGGCAGGCTGCGGAGCAGGAACAGCGCGAGGAGCGAGTCAACGCGGCCTCCTGGGCGTTCGGTGGCGCCACCGAGGACCTCTCGACCGCCGGCATCATCCTGCCCATGCACTCGCGGACGACCGAGATCCCGAAGGTCGGCCGACAGGAACCGCCCCGCACCCGCCGGGAGCGTCGCGAGGAGGAGCGCCGAGCTGTGATCGAGCTGGCCGCCCGCCGTGAAGAAGAGGCGCGTCTCGCCCGTGAGGCCCGGAGCCAGGCCGATGACGACGACGGGCGCGGTTCAACACCTCGTCCGAAGGAATAGTCGCTAGTCTCAACGCGTTTGCCTGTATGTCGAGCCGCGATTCCCGCGACTCGGAGAAGTGCGGAGGACTCATGCGGAACGTCATCATCATCGGTTCAGGCCCCGCCGGCTACACGGCTGCGATCTACGCGGCCCGTGCTGGCCTCAAGCCTGTCGTCATCACCTCGAGCGTCGAAGTCGGCGGCGAGCTGATGAACACGACCGACGTCGAGAACTTCCCCGGCTTCCCCGAGGGCATCCTCGGCCCAGACCTCATGGAGCGCATGCAGGCGCAGGCTGAGCGCTTCGGCGCCGAGCTCGTCTACGACGACGTCACGACGGTCGACCTCGAGGGCGACGTCAAGAAGGTCTCCACGTCGTACAGCGGCGACTTCGAGGCTCGCACGGTCATCATCTCGACCGGTTCCGCCTACCGGAAGCTGGGCCTCGACGCTGAAGGCAGGCTCTCGGGCCGCGGCGTCTCCTGGTGCGCGACCTGCGACGGCGCGTTCTTCAAGGACCAGCACATCGCGGTCGTCGGCGGCGGCGACTCGGCGATGGAGGAGGCGACCTTCCTGACGCGCTTCGCGAGCAAGGTCACGATCATCCACCGCTCCGAGAACCTCCGCGCATCGGTCATCATGCGCGAGCGTGCGGAGCAGAACCCGAAGATCGAGTGGATGCTCAACTCCCGTATCGAGGACATCACCGGTGAGGCGAGCGTCGAGTCGGCGAGCGTCCTCAACACGGCGACCGACGAGCGCACCGAGCTGCCCGTGACGGGCGTGTTCGTCGCGATCGGCAACGACCCCCGCATCGACCTCTTCAAGGATGTCCTCGACATCACCGAGGAGGGCACGATCTGGGTGGATGGCCGCTCCTCGCGCACGAGCATCCCCGGTGTCTTCGCCGCCGGCGACGTCATCGACCCCCACTACCGTCAGGCCATCACGGCTGCGGGTTCCGGCACGGTCGCGGCACTCGACGCGGAAGCGTTCCTGGCGGCTCTCCCCGAGCCGATCGCGGAGGAGTCGGAAGACCAGGCAGCCGCCGCGGTGACGGAGAGCGAAACCGTCATCGTCTGATCGACCGGAGCGCACGCAGACTCAATCCGAGCAGGCACTCCGCCCCGAACACCATTCACCACGAAGCACGACAACTCCCACGGAGGTACCAATGTCAGAACCGATCGTCGCCACCACGGCGAACTTCGACCAGATCGTGGCAGACGCCCCGGGTCCCGTCATCGTCGACTTCTGGGCGCCCTGGTGCGGCCCGTGCCGCCAGGTCGCCCCAGTGCTCGACCAGATGAGCGAGGCGCACGAGAACCTCTCCATCGTCAAGGTCAACGTCGATGACGAGCCCGACCTGGCCATGAAGTTCCGCATCACGAGCATCCCGGCCCTCAAGCTGTTCTCGAACGGCGAGGTCGTCAAGGAGGTCGTCGGCGCATACCCGCGTGCGGCGCTCGAGAAGCAGTTCGCCGACTACCTGGGCTAGACCCGACCGGCGAAGGAAGCAGACATGGCGAGGGCGCCGATAACGCCCGCAACGAAGGCGCTCGTCGCTGCCGGGGTCGAGCACGTGGTTCACAGCTACGTGCACGACCCCGGCGTCTCTGCGTTCGGCGCCGAGGCGGCTGCGAAGCTCGGCATCGACGAGGCCCGCGTCTTCAAGACGCTGATCGTGCAGCTCGACGAGAAGCAGCTGGCTGTCGCCGTCGTGCCCGTCAGCGGGTCGCTCGACCTGCGCGGGCTCGCTCAGGCAGCTGGCTGCAAGCGCGCGGCGCTCGCCGACACCGCGCTCGCAGAGAAGCGAACCGGGTACGTGCGAGGTGGCATCAGTCCGTTCGGCCAGCGGATGCGACTGCCGACGTACCTCGACGAGTCGGCGTTCGCGCATCCGACGGTCTTCGTCTCCGGCGGACGCCGAGGGCTCGACATCGAGGTCGCGCCGACGGCGTTCCTGCAGGTCGTCGACGGCCATCGCGCACCGATCTCGAAGCGCTGACTCGGGGGCTGGGGACGCAAACAGGGGTGCGCACGCACTTCGCCTGCAGCTCACGCACGCGGGCCGATCAGTCCACTTCCTGCATGCGGTTCGCGAGACAACGCTCGGCGCGGGCGTATCCTGGGATTTCGACTCTCGCGAAGGAACCCCGTGACGCATCCAGGAGACGTCGGCCCGCAGACAGGCCGAAACCTTGACCCGTGGTACACCAGCTACGCCGACCGCACCGCCGGTCTGGCCGCCAGCGAGGTCCGAGCCCTCTTCGCCGTCGCCTCTCGCCCCGAGGTCGTTTCGCTCGCCGGCGGCATGCCGTTCGTGCAGGCCCTCCCGGAAGAGCTCATCCACTCCGCTTTCTCCACGATGATGCGGGAGCACGGCTCCGAGGCACTGCAGTACGGGGGCGGGCAGGGCATCCCCGAGGTGCGCGAGCAGATCCTGCAGGTCATGAGCCTCGAAGGCATCAACGACGCGTCAGCGGACGACGTCGTCACGACGACCGGTTCGCAGCATGCCCTCGACCTCGTGTCGAAGCTCTTCCTGAATCCCGGAGATGTCGTCCTTGCGGAGGCACCCAGCTACGTGGGTGCGCTCGGCACGTTCAAGTCGTACCAGGCGGACGTTGCCCACGTCACGATCGACGACAACGGACTCATCCCAGAAGCGCTCGAGGAGACCATCGCGCACCTTCGTGCCGAAGGCAGGACCATCAAGTTCCTGTACACCGTCGCGAACTACAACAACCCCGCCGGCGTCACGATGAGCCTCGAGCGGCGCATCCGCGTGCTGGAGATCTGCAAGCGCGAGCACATCCTGATCCTCGAGGACAACCCGTACGGGCTCCTCTACTTCGACAAGCCCGGCCTGCCAGCGCTGCGTTCGATGGATGCAGAGAACGTGGTGTACCTCGGGTCGTTCTCGAAGATCCTCTCGCCGGGCCTCAGGGTCGGCTGGGCGCTCGCGCCGCACGCCATCCGCGAGAAGCTCATCCTCGCCGTCGAGGCGTCCATCCTCTCCCCGTCGACGTTCAACCAGTGGGTTGTCACCGAGTACCTGCGGCAGAGCGACTGGCAACAGCAGATCGAGGGCTACCGGGACGTGTACCGGGAGCGTCGCGACGCCATGGACCAGGCCCTGCAGGAGCACCTCCCGCAGCTCAGCTGGACGAAGCCGGACGGCGGCTTCTTCGTGTGGGTGCGCCTCACCGAGCAGCTCGATTCGAAGCAGATGCTGCCCCGCGCCGTGAAGGAGCTCGTCGCCTACACGCCAGGAACCGCGTTCTTCGCCGACGGCCGCGGCCGCCACGAGATGCGCCTCTCGTTCTGCTACCCGACCCCCGAGCGCATCAAGCTCGGTGTGCGGCGTCTCGCGAATGTCATCAACGGCGAACTCGACCTCGTCGAGACGTTCGGAACGTCGACGCGGCGCGGACCCGACGCGGACCGCGTCAACATGCCGCCGCCCAACATCTCCTGACCGCGGCACCTGACTCTCCTACGAAGGGAACCCCATTGAGCATCGAGGGCCTGCACGTCGTCATCCTCTCCGGCGGCATCTCGCATGAGCGGGACGTCTCGCTGCGATCTGGCAGGCGGGTCGCGGATGCGCTCAGCCGAGCGGGCGCGAACGTCACCATCCGCGAACCCGACGCCTCCCTGCTCAGCTTTCTCGAAGAGTCGAAACCCGACGTCGTCTGGCCCCTGCTGCACGGCTCGAGTGGCGAGAACGGTGCCCTGTACTCGCTGCTGCGCGCCGCACGCATCCCGTACGTGGGGTCCCGGCCGACGTCCGCGCGGCTCGCGTGGAACAAGGCGACCGCGAAGGCTCTCGCGAAGCGAGCAGGGCTGTCGACTCCCGCTTCGATCGTGCTCGAGAACAGCACGTTCCGCGAGCTCGGCGCCGAGGCCGTCATGCGCCTCATCGCGCGCGGCATCGAGCTGCCAGCTGTCGTGAAGCCCGTCGAGGGCGGGTCAGCGCAGGGTGTGACGTCGGTCTCGACGTTCGAGGAGTTCCCGCAGGCACTCGTCACCGCGTTCACCTACGACGACACGGTGCTCATCGAGAAGCGCATCGAGGGCCGCGAGGTGATGGTCGGCGTGCTCGACCTCGACGGCGAACCGCTTGCCCTGCCCGCAGTCGAGGTCGTGGCCAACAAGGGCGTCTACGACTACGAGGCCCGCTACAACGCCGGTGAGACGACGTACTACGCTCCGGCGAGACTGTCCGACGAGGAAGCCCAACGCGTCAGCGAGGCGGCCCTGCACGCGGTCGCGACGATCCGTCTCTCCGACATCGCACGGGTCGACTTCATCGTCGATGAGGCCGGCGTCGTGTGGTTCCTCGAGGCAGACCCCATCCCGGGGCTCACGGAGACCTCGATCGTGCCCCTCGGCATCGAGGCCGACGACTCCGAACTCAGCGCGATCTACGCGCAGCTCGCCGCATCTGCCGCAGCGCGCGGACCACTCGAGTAGGCAGCTCTTCCCCGCCGAACAGCTGAGGTGGATGTGCGGTCGACGCGCATCCACCTCAGCTGTTCCTGGGCGGGACTTCGCTGGACCTGCACCCGCGTGGCGAAGCAGTCCAGGGACGACAGGGAGACGGGCAGGCTGTCGGCGCCGCCAGGTGCGGCGCCGACGTGGGCCGAGCTACTTGCCGGGTGCCGACTCCCCGAGCTCCTCGAGGATCCGATTCAGGTCCGCAATGGAGGCGAAGTCAACGACGATCTGGCCCTTGGTGCGCCGCAGGGTGACCTTGACGCGAGTGTTGAGGCGGTCACCGAGCTGCTCCCCGATCTCGTCGAGGTACCCGGTGAGGCCGCTGCGGGGCTCCTTGTGGATGGGCGCCTGGGTGTCTGCCTTGGCGCTGCTCGACTTGGCGGCGGCAGCCTCGGCCGAGCGAACGCTCAGGTCCTCGTTGACGATCTTGTCGGCGAGCTGCTGCATGGCTGCCGGTTCGCCGGCGCTGAGGATCGCACGGGCGTGGCCTGCTGAGAGCACACCGGCTGCGACGCGACGCTGAACTTCCAGCGGAAGCCGAAGGAGGCGCAGCGTGTTGCTGATCTGCGGGCGCGATCGACCGATTCGCTCCGCGAGCACCTCCTGCGTGATCCCGAAGTCGTTGAGGAGCTGCTGGTACGCGGACGCCTCTTCAAGCGGGTTGAGCTGACTCCGGTGCAGGTTCTCGAGGAGCGCGTCACGCAGCATGACGTCGTCTTCGGTATTGCGGATGACGGCCGGGATGCTCGAGAGACCGGCTGCCTTCGTCGCCCGCAGGCGACGCTCACCCATGATGAGCTCGAAGTCGGCTTCGTCGCGGAGCGGGTGGTCGGCCGGGATCGGGCGAACGACGATCGGCTGGAGAACCCCGAACTCACGGACGGAGATGATGAGCTCCTGCAGCGCGGCCTCGTCGAACTCGGTTCGAGGCTGGTGCGCGTTCGGAACGATCCGGCTCGGGTCCAGGGCGCGCAGGGTCGCACCAGGGATCTCGATAAGGCCGTCTCCGTCGACACCGTTGTCGCTGTCAGCACTGCTCGGCGCAGCAGTTGCATCGAGCGCTTCGGGCGAACGCTCCGACGCCGGTGCGCTGGTGCTCGTGAGCTCCTGCGTGTCGTCGACCATGCTGGTTGAATCGATCTTCTTCGATTCAGCCCCGTTCTTCGGAGTCGCGGGGATGCCTGAAGCTGCCTTCGCAGCCGTGGTGCGGGCCTTGGCTCCGGCAGGGGCCTTGGCAGTAGAAGACTTGGCAGCAGGGGTCTTGGCAGCAGACACCTTGGCCGTTGGGGCCTTGGTCGTTGCCGCTCTCGCACGACTTGCACGAGTCGCGGGGGGCTTCGTTTCCGTACCCGTCTCTGCGGTCTTTGCGTCGTCTGATGCCGCCTCTTCGGCCGCCGCGGCATCAGACGCGACCGTTGTCGCCTCTTTTCCTGCATTGGTACGCGTCGATGCAGTCGTGGGATAAGCAGGTGTGTCACTGTCGAAGAAAACGTCGGAGGGGCGTGATGCACCTCGGTCTGACGTGGGGATGAGTGCCCCGATGCCCCGACCGAGTCCGGTCCGTTTTTTTGTAGCCATGTTGTTTATGCTCCTCGCTGGGCGATTTCGACGGCCGCTTCGAGATACGCGATCGCGCCGGTCGAGGTTGGTTCGTGGGAAATGATGGTCTTGCCGAAGCTCGGGGCTTCCGAGATACGGACGGTGCGAGGAATCGCAACCTTCAGCGTCTCCTGTGGGAAGTGCTCTCGAACGTCGGCGGCGACCTCCTGCGACAGGTTGGTGCGCCCGTCGTACATCGTCAGCAGGATCGTCGTGAGTCGAAGCTGCGGGTTGAGGTCCTGTGACAGGAGATTGAGGTTCGAGATCAGCTGTCCGAGTCCCTCAAGGGCGTAATACTCGCACTGGATGGGGATGAGTACCTCTCGCGCAGCGACGAAGGCGTTGATGGTCAACAGGCCGAGCGAGGGAGGGCAGTCGATGAAGACGTAGTGGAATTCCTGGTCAGTGCCTGTGGTCTCGTCGAGGAGCCCAGCGATTGCCTGACGCAGGCGGTAGTCGCGCTTGTCGAGGTTGACGAGCTCGATTTCTGCGCCCGCCAGGTCCAGTGTCGCCGGCACGCACCAGAGGGTGTCGATGTCTGGGCACTGCTGCATGAGCTCGCTGAGCGGTTCTCCGTCGAGGAGAGCCTCGTAGGTTCCCGCGGTCTCACCACGGTGTTCGATACCGAGCGCAGTAGAAGCATTGCCTTGTGGGTCCAGGTCTATGACCAGAACGCGGGCGCCGAGCGTCGCGAGGGCCGCCGCGAGGTTGACCGCGGTTGTTGTCTTCCCGACTCCACCCTTCTGGTTGGAGATCGTGAAGATGCGCGTGTGATCGGGGAGGGGAACCTCTCGTTTGACGAGGCTCTTTCTCCGCTGGTTCAGTTCAGAGAGAGCCGTGGCGAGCGGTGAATCGTCGAGCTGCGACGCTGGTGGCGAAGCGGCATCGCCGGCAGATGAAGCTTTCAAGAATGCTCTCCCTCAAGTAGACGTCTCAATTGTGCCCCAGATCGCACGCGGAAACGCGGTGACGCTCAGGCTTGTGGAATCAGTGCACCGCGGTGGGGGTAGTTGGTTTCACGTGGAACATAGTTCCGGCATCATCAACTTCAGCTAGAGGGTTGAGGTGTCGTGGAGACAGCTGACACCGATAGCTGGTCCTAGCGGGATCTGAAAAGGCTCGACCAGCCAACTCGAACTCGCCCATGCCCAAGCCCGCCCTCCTCGTAGCCTCAAACTTGGAGCCCCCAGGAGTGAGGTGAGGGGAAGTGGCGCACGCGCGTACACACCCACGGACCCACGGAGCGGATCCACGGACTCAGGGGCCCACGAACGGGTTGTGTTTCACGTGAAACGCTGGTCATCGGGTAACTGCACGAAAGCCCGGATGCCTGCCTGGCGCCCGCTCCCATTCCTCCGCGAACACGAACAGCTCGCCGCCGTGCATTTTTACTCGCCCTGATGCGAAGCTCAGGACCGTGTAACTGGACTGCGTAGCACCCTGCGTTGAATCACGATCCGAACGCGGTAGGCGCATCCCGCGTCGACCGCACCGTCTACCGCCAACAGCACCCGGACCTTCAGAAGAGAAGCCGATGGCGAGGGGCCAAGGACCCGGCGAGCCATCACGGGGCGGAACTGGATTCTGCAGCCCGTCGGGACCCGTTGTCGAACGGATCTGCGGACCCTGCTGCTGACCAGACCTACGGGCTATGAAGTGGGAGGGATCAGCGAGACCAGCACGACCGACGGGGCAGTCAGGAGGCCGGCGTCCTTGTTGTTGTCGTAAGCGACGGCGTGGCCTGCCCCTCCGCAGCTCAGAGATACAACCGGCGCCGCGGAAGCGGAGGCCGAAGCAGGAGCACGACCTGGTCCACCAACGGGCACACGGCTGTGTGCGCCTCAGTGGACTCGAACCGCACCCCGGCCACTGCAGTGGCGGGCAATCTGCGCGAAGGGAGAGGCGTGCCACTCAACAGACGTCCATTCACCTCGACGACTACGTTTCACGTGGAACGGCCGGAATTGCACCCAAGCTACCCCGTCCTTCAATGTTCCCGAGCGAGCCCGCACTCGACCTCAGAACCGACCGTCGACTGAAGACCGATGATCATGGTGCGCAAGAAGAGCTTGAGGACGGACCGAACCTCAGAGCTTTCGACAGGCCTGAATCGGGGTTGCCCAATGTCACCCTCCTGTGTGCGACGCGCAAGTTCGTCCCAGTGGGCCGACCCATGGTTGTCATCATCGCTGCCGCAGTAGTGGCGAGGAGCAACGATCTGAGGACAGGACCGATAGAGGCTGCCGAAATAGGCCCGATGGGACACTCACCTCTTCCTCAGGCCACGAAACCAATGAGCTCCGGCCGCTACAGGAGGATCGCCCTAGTCTGCTCTCTCCTCGGCACCAGTCCAGTCCGTCAGAGACGCAAATCAGCGTGGACTTCGGACACAAGACACGACAGGGCACTGAGGGGCCAGCAGACCAAACCGCAGGGTCCCAGCCCCACAGCACACAACGGGAACGCGGAACGCGAAGAGACGAGGAGATGGAGAGATGGAGAGATGGAGAGATGGAGAGATGGAGAGATGGAGAGTCCTCGATCTCATTCGCCTCCTGCGCGCGAGATCCCTGTGTTGATTGATCGCCGGCTCTCACTGACCTGTGACCTTGACCCGCTGACCTCCTTCAATCGCTCTGAAGGAAGTCAGCGTCATCACTGCAGTCCGTTTCACGTGGAACACACGGAGGACGTGAGCCCACCATTGTTTGGCGCCCGCCACCGTCTCTGCGGGGGCCAAGAGACTAGCAAGGGGTTTGCGACCCTCTTACGAGGCACCCACCCTCACCACTGGAGCGAATCGTTGATGTTCAGCCGGCGACGGCGCCCAACGTCGACGAACAGGATCGCGATGCAGCTGGCGAAGGGAAAGTACCACCCCCTGTATGCACCGGCGCGGGCACTTCGTTGACACCTCGGCTAATCACCCGCCACCACTCAAACGCCACTACGGGCCCAAAATGCGGCGACAATCATTAGTCAAACAACTGCGCACACGCAGTGCGGGTAAGGAGACTGTGGAACGAGATCTCCGCGGTACGGCGCCCCTACGAGCCCATGAGCATTCACGCTTCTTCGTCTAATGCCCGCCGCGACGCAGCATGGGCTCCGTGTCTCGCCCAGCAAACGCTTTCACGTGCATCCTGCTCTGCGTATTTTGCTTCGCTGGAAATGCCGAGCCGAGGCTAGTACTTCACACGTGGCTTCGGTCTCACCCAGCGGGCTAGGCGTTCAAGATTCGTTCCACGTGAAACACCTGAAAAGAGGCTGGTTCTGCTCTGGTCCGTTGCACGATCAGCCTGCGCCCAGACCCTAGGCGGCGGCCCTACTGGGGCCCAGTATGGGCCCGCTCACAGGGCCTGATGGGACGGACCGACGGACGACGAGATTCGACCGCTCAGCTTACACGTCCCACGGGACTGCCTTGTTTGTGACGATGGGACTTAATGGATCGCCCCCCTTCCACAGACCCCGAGACGAAGGTATTGGCTTCGTTTCACGTGGAGCAGAACCCGACGGCTGACAGCTCGGTTCGGGCCTCAAGCCAGGTCGGGTCTCAAGCTCCCGACAGCTACAAAGCCGCACGGCTCGACCTGGAAGACACGACAAGAGTGTGAGGACTCCAATATCCACGTCAGCGGGTTGTGTGGGCCGCAGAATGAGCACCGGACCTCGCAAGTGCGAGACCTCGAAGTTCGAACCGAAGAGTCCGGTCCGGCGCTCAGAAACAAGACCATCGGACGCTGAGATTCAAGGGATAGCCGAGCGCGCGCCGGTCATGTGATGAGGGCTCCATGATGAGCTCCGAACACCAGCGGATCGCAACTGCACCTCACGGCGACGGTCACGACTGGAACCACGGGCCTAATTCAACTTAGGCTACCGACTGCTTTCGCCAACGCCTTCACTCCCTGTCTTGTGTCATGCCGATTCCACGTTGCAGCACAACCGCGGGGTGCCCGTGGGTCGGTAGCGGTTGAACATGAGTACCTCACGCAACTCATATGAGAACCTAATCGAGTCCCGTCAGACCACTCCATTTGTTCCATGTCTGTCCAGTACTGGGACCCAGACTCCACCACACCAGTCGACTGTCAGCACTGCGGGAGCCTCTCAGCCCCCTAGACCCACCCTTTAACCTCGCCAGCAAGCCCCTGTTCTCAACGCACTCCTATCACTCGCGGCACAGACGTGCCATGATCCAGATGTGCTGTTACCTGTTGCCATTTGGCATTTGCGGCTGTTTGAGAGTTCAGGTGACCCAGCTAGCAGACCACGTTTCACGTGAAACGGGGCGCATTCCTAGCGCTCAATACGGTGGTCGAGCCCCAGTGCAGCAGCCGCTAACGGCGAACCGTTGACGAGGCCAGCCAGCATGACTCTGGGCGCATCTCACCAAGCTGTCGTTCCTTCTCCACTGGACGGTGCCTTCCTGAGCGTTCACATGACGTTTCACGTGGAACGCAATTCACTCCCAAAACTCGGGCGGGCCCAATTGACGTGTAGGGCTGTGTTGCAGTTGGCCCGAAGCGTTCATTCGCACGAGTCGCAATCCGTGACTGCCGCCCTCTCTCTCACGGATCAGAACCTCTGGCAGCCACGGGCACCGGAACTACCCTGACCTCACTGCTTGAGCACCTGGAGACGGACAGTCCACGGCGACTCATGCCGATATCGATCGAGAACTCCCGTAGGTATCGATCGCGGAGCAGATCACTGTTGAGAGATGGACCATCGACGCTTACACAAATGCGGTCTGGCAGGGCGGCCCACTCCGTTGCATTAGCTTTATGCGAAGGGCCTCTGCGCACGATCATCATCGCCCGAGACGTGACTCGACCTGTCAGCTGTCGGTCGTCAGCCGTCACGTTCTGTTTCACGTGGAACACAGCCCTCATCTCAGGATTCGCGGCTGGGATGACACCGTTCCTCCGGCCCGCTGCCCGAAGACGCGTCCCGATAGATCTCCCACATGGTGGGGGGCTGACCTGAGGTTCTCTTTTCCTATTAACCTACTTGGAGCTGAATCGAGTCCGGCCACGGCGTAGAGAGCACTCTCAACTCGTCGACAGACAGGAGTCTCAGATTGACAAGGTGGCACTGTTCCGAGCTATGCGCCCTTGCCCAAGGCCGGTGAGCCCAGCCGGCGCGTTCGACGAGCTGAACTCCTTGAGCCCCGTGGAACACTCCGCTCCGCCCCACAGAGAGGACCAGATGCCGCCGCTGAACATCCAGTATTCGGCGACGGCCGGCTGCTGGAGCCCGCTAGTCGACAACGAGGCGACACCGGCTCCTCATGGTGTTCGAGTCATGGTGCTCTAGCTTCAAGCGCCAACAATCATCCGTTTCACGTGGAACAACACCGCCCTAGAGACTCTCACTACCTACAGCCGGAGCAGGACCGCTACCCACTTCGCGCCGCGGTTACGATCCACAGTTCAGTCGTTGCACCTGTCCGGGACTCTGCTGCCGCGCCTGATTCGATGACAAACGCATTCTCGCGAACCCTCTCAGTCACACGATCCGTATCCTTCCGAACGAGGCGAAGTGCAGCAACTCCGAACGCCCGGGCCTACGGCGCAAATGAAAGCAGTACTACTCTCGCGCTCCACCAACCGTTAGCCGGCCCCAGCGGCCGCGAGCTTGGATCCAATTTGCCGCGACTGGGTTCCGGCGTGCGATTGAGATCGGACACATCGAACGTCAACGCTCGGAACTTCACGCAGCTGAGTCAGTGAATCACTGCATCACTAGGCAGCTAGGCCGCCGCAGAGACGCAGAGACGCAGAGACGCAGAGACGCAGAGACGCAGAGACGCAGAGACGCAGAGACGCAGTTCAGCTTGGCACCCCTAGTGCTGTCGCTGCACTTGATTCGGACTCCAGACCGCAAACTCACACGGTCGATATGCTTCGGCTGGCCCGCTCAATCTCATCCCATTCCCTCTCCCAACCCATGGTGAGAGTGGTCCCCAGGACTGCGGGGCCACTGGGTCCAGAGGGAATCCGATCGACAATGCCTTGGGAGATCCATGGGTGTACGCGCTTGCTCAGCCCAATGGTCATTGCAACAGGCTGAGTACTAGGCAGCGCAGGCACCCAATTTCCCTCGTACTTCCTCCTCGCTTCAACGCGCGAGCACGCAGGAACGCGAGTACACGAGCTCTATGTCCCAACAGGGTGACCACGGACTGCAAGCCTTGGCCTGCGCTGTGACGGTGCGACCGCCGTCGTTTCACGTGAAACAAGCCCAAGTCGGTCTTGGGATGAATAGTGGTGGATCGACAACGGGACGACCGGACGACTGGCCCGTCTTGATCAAGGAAGTTCTGAAACTGTGCGAGGAGCTCAACTGGCGGCCACCGCGGAATCCTCGATCTTGGATCCTGAATTGCACGATGTTTCACGTGGAACGATTTGAAGACAAGACATCGAGACTGGTTGAAGTCACGAGTTCGATCACGTGAACATAGTCATGTGCAGGCACTGCCCGCGACGGGACCGAACATCGAGCGGCTCACGTGAGCTCATCATCGACGCAATCGCATTTGGTAGTCCCGAGCGGGTACGGTCCCACAGCCAGGTCTGTGCCCCCACACGGGTAACCAGACGATTGGGAGCAGCACCGCACCCCACGAGACAGCCAACGCCGATCCGCGCACGGACAGGGGCAACGAGAGCGGCAGGGTCACGGTCACGGTCACAGTCACAGTCACAGTCACAGTCACAGTCACAGTCACAGTCACAGTCACAGTCACAGTCACAGTCACAGTCACAGTGAAGCTATCTCCACACCAGACCAGCTTCCAGCGCCCAACGCGCGCTCCGACAAGCTTGTGGACGGACAGTGACAGTGCCGGCTTTCACGCGCCGCGCCTCGATTTGCAGACGCTACCGACTCGGACGCTCTCCTCCTTCCTCTGCCCCTACCCCGTGCCCGTACCTGTATCGCCCCAACTGAACCGGAACCGCACCCCCACCGCCATTCGTCTGTCGCCCGCAGCCCGCCGTGACCAGTAGCTGGCCGCAAGCTCGTCACGTAGCCTTCCTCGCGCCAGCACGGCGATGGCGCGCGAGACTTCAGAGATCAGTGAACCGCGTCGGGGCGGTCGGGGGCGGTTCAGGGCGGTCACAGCGGCCTCAGACTTCCTGCACTCGCTCTGGACTGTCTCGGCGTGCGCCATGAAGGCTCGAGCCTTCATGTGCCCTTCCACACCTCCCCAAAGAGCAACGGGCGGAGAGCGATAGCAGAGAGCGACAGGGCTAAGGGCGACAGGCAAGAGAATTTGCCGCCCACCACCACACCACGATCGGCACTGCCGCGGTCAGCTCTCCGAGTCCGTCAATGTCCGGGGCACGCTTCCAAGGCATCTGAAACCGCCACATCCCCGTGGCGCCGCCATGAGCCACGTCGGTCAGACGGTGGTCAGGCCCGACTCATGGCTGCGCGGCGAGCGACGGTTTCGCGGCGCATAGGCCTTCTGGATAACAACGCGCCACGAAAATCCACCGTTTCACGTGAAACAGCCGCCGTTGTCGAAGAGCTTCATACGAATGGGTTGGGAGCACACAGTTCGGGAGTCGGGAGCTCGTAGGGCTCGATGGCCCGAGTTCGAGTGCCTCTGCGAGGGGCTCTTGCAACTGATCGAGGTTGGCGTCATGTGACGTGGGGACGGCGCCTGGGGTATCTATGAGCGAGAACGGTTCGCGTCTGACCGACTGACTCCGATTCCAGAGCTACGGCACGCTATTCCGTGCGGATTCAACACCGACAGACCAAGAATCCGACTTCGGGACACCTGATCGACAATGACCGGCAGATTCACGTGAGATAAATACCGCGCCCGTGTTGTTCACGAAGAAAACCAAGCTGCATCGAACTCCACCGATACAAAGATTCAGCGTTTAACTGTGACTCTGAGGACGACCGAACGAGAGCAGTCAGTCGACCGTCGCGCGAATAACTCGCGTCGTCTCGGTGTCCAGCTCTTCCCCGAGTTCTTCGACGCGAACATCGATGAGTCCGAACTTGCGAATCACCTTGCTGGCCTTCTCGATCTCCGCTTCTGCGGAGCGTCCCTTGAGGAAGACCAATTCGCCGCCTGAGCGGACGAGCGGAACCGTGATCGGGATCAGCTTGCTCAGAGCTGAAACTGCTCGGGCTGTCAGCTGGTCGAACGTGAACTCATCGTGGACCTCTTCGGCACGAGCACGACGCACCTGCACGTTCTCGAGGGCAAGCGCATCCACCTCACGCTGCAGCCAGTCGGTACGACGCTCCATCGGCTCGATCAGCACGAAGTTGACATCAGGGCGTGCGATAGCGAGCACGATACCCGGCAAGCCAGCACCAGAGCCGATGTCTCCGACGAGGCCCGGACGGAGCAGCGGCGCCATGAGCACCGAGTTCACGATATGGCGCGTCCACAACCGCGGGTACTCGAGGGGTCCAACCAGACCGAGCTGCTCCCCGTACTGGGCGAGGTCGGACGTGAACGCCCGCGCAAGGTCGATACGGTCAGCGAAGAGCTCGGCGGCGATCGCCGGCTCGACTTCGACCTCGGTCGGCTGCTCAGTCATACGGGAGATCCCTCTCGAACGTGAATGTTGACGCCAGACTGCAGTGCCTCCCGCAATCAGCTCGAACCAGTCTGACACGTGCGGCGGCGACCGCACCCGCCTGACAGTCGTCCACGGACAACAAAGCTGTGGATAACTTTGTGGAGAACGCGGGATCGAGGCGGGTCAAGAGTCAAATCGCCTGGAATAAGCCCCTGACCAGGCTTTTAACGAGGGAAGGTGTAGGACTCGCCGAGGAGCGTACTCTCGCCTGTGGAAACTCCTGTGGATAAGTCCTAGATCAGGCAGACGCGACTGGGCGGATGACGGTGTGACGCTCACGCGCCTCGCCCTCCGACTCGGACACGTAGCCACGCTCCGAGACGATGTCGTGCACGATCTTCCGCTCGTAGGACGACATCGGGGGAAGCGCAGCCGATGAGGCGCCTTCTTCGATGCGAGTCACGGCCCGGTCGACGAGACCGACGAGCTCGGTGCGGCGCGCATCGCGCGAGCCGCCGATGTCCAGAATGAGTCTCGAGAACTCTCCGGTCTCGGCTTGGACGGCCAGACGAGTCAAGTGCTGGAGAGCATCAACCGTCTCGCCATCCGCGAGCTTCGAGAGGTTCGACTCACCGTCTGAGTTCACGGAGATGTACGTGCGAGACTCGCGAACCTCGATGTCGAGGTCACCGTCGACGTCGCTGATGTCCAGCAGCTCCTCGAGGTAATCCGCCGCGATGTCACCGTCGTCACGGGGGTCCGGTGTGCTGACATCTGCGGGGATGGTCTCAGGAGTTGCTTCAGTCATGCGGGTTCCTTAAACAGTGTGGCAGCGAGAGTTGGGGAGCTACTTCTTGGCAGGTGGGCTGCTCTTGCCCGACGAGGTGCCACCGCTCGGCTTGCCGCCGGAGGCCTTCTTCTTGGCCCTGTTCTTCGACACGGGCTGCGTTCGCTGCACCGGCTGCTGGACGGGTGCCTCGATGATGACGTTGCCCTTGGCATCCTTGCGCTCAGGCTCGACCCACTTGCCCCGAGCCTTGAGCCGGTCCTCGCGAGCCTTCGCGGCTTCAGAGCCGGGCGTCGGCATGTTGCGGATGATGATGTACTGCTGCCCCATCGTCCAGAAGTTCGAGATGAGCCAGTACGTCATGACACCGAGCGGGAACATGACACCGGATACCAGGAACGTGAGCGGCAGGATGTACAGCAGCATCTGCTGCTGGCGGTACATCGGCGACTCCTTGGTCGCCTGCGACACGTTCTTCGAGGTGATCTGCTTCTGGGTGATGAACTGGGAGACCGTCATCACGACGACCATGACGCCGGCGAGGATCTGCACTCCGACGTTGCCGTCGTTGTTGAGGAACGTCGCACTCAGCGGTGCGCCCCAGATGTCTGCCTGCGAGAAGGATGTGGCGAGCTCCTGGTTGAGGAGGCCGACACCCACCGTGTTGTGCTGCGCGCCGTTGAGCACAGAGAACAGGCCGAAGAAGATCGGCATCTGCACGAGGAGCGGCCAGCAGCCAGCCATGGGGTTCGAGCCGGTGCGCTGGTAGACCGCCATGGTCTCGCGGCGCATCGCCTCCATGGAGAACTGGTCGCGTTTGCCCTTGTACTTGTCCTGGATCTTCTTGATCTCAGGAGCGACATCCATCATGGCTCGCTGGGACTTCACCTGC
Source organism: Pseudoclavibacter sp. RFBI5 (assembly GCF_002931395.1). Classification (NCBI taxonomy): domain Bacteria; kingdom Bacillati; phylum Actinomycetota; class Actinomycetes; order Micrococcales; family Microbacteriaceae; genus Pseudoclavibacter; species Pseudoclavibacter sp. RFBI5. The sequence goes on from NZ_PSYA01000013.1 coordinate 129,998, forward strand.
TTCACCATGAGGGGAATCATGGCGGAGCGGACGACGAGCACGAGGCCGAGGATCGCCAGGATCCAGGTCCAGCCGTCTGTGCCATCGAGACCGAGCGTCGTCCACAGCGAGTGGAATCCGACCAAGATGAGCTCGATGACCCATTTGATCGGCCACAGGATGGTTCCGAGGATATCCATGAGTGTGGTGACGTCTTTCTCTTAGATGCCGCTAGCTGCCCTGGACTACGAATCCGTGGGCAGTAGTGGTGGTGGTTCTGTGTTCAGGCTCTGGCACGTCGTCAATGCCTCCGGCAGCCCAGGGGTGGCAACGAACGAGTCGTCGCCCGGTGAGGAAGCCGCCCCGGAGGACGCCATGAACCTGCACGGCTCTTAAAGAGTACGCGGAGCAGCTGGGGTGATACCGGCAGACATCTCCGTAGAGCGGAGAGATCAACAGCCGGTAGCCGTTGAGCACAGCGATGACGACGTTGCGGGGAAACAGCGCGACCGCGCGGAGTGAGCCGCCCATCAGGTGCTCGAGCTCACGGTTCTCGGTGCACTCTCGTCGCCGCTGGCGGCGATACGACGCACTCCTCGTAAGGATCCGAACCGTGCACGCTCCCGCAGCTCCTCGAATCCGAGCGCAGCTGCTTCGGGGTGCACGCGGTAGACGATGTCGAAGCCCGACCCCACTTCAGGGAGAAGCTCCCTGGAGACGGCTTTGAGTCGACGACGGATGCGATTGCGCACAACCGCCACACCTACCCGCTTCGAGACAATGAAGCCGAAGCGAGTAGGTGTGTCGTTGGTGTCGCGCTCGCGCACGCTGACCGTGATTCCCCGAGCACCCACGCGAACGCCGCGTCGAACGATGGCTTGGTAGTCATCGCCCTTCGTGACGCGGTTCGCGTAGGGAAGCAAGAAGCTACGCGGAAAGCTCGGTGCGTCCCTTGCGGCGACGAGCCGAGAGGATGGCGCGACCCGCACGGGTGCGCATACGCAGGCGGAAGCCGTGGGTCTTCGCGCGGCGGCGGTTGTTTGGCTGGAAAGTACGCTTCGACATGAGAACTCCGGAAGATACGACCCGATCGGCGGACGCCGTACGGATTTTCACAAGTGCCCTACCGAAGGGCACAACTGCCTTAACCTACGTGACCTGCGCCTGGCAGTCAACTGCCGCCAGAAGCCCCGCATTATGCTCACGAGCTCGTGCCGACGAGCGGCGACATGCCGGATCCAGCGAAAGCGATTGGCGCACGCCCTGATCCGGCGTAGGCTGGACCCCTACCTCTGCGAGTTATGCACAGGCAGACGCCCGTTTGTCCACAGAAGTTGTGGATATCTCACCGGGTAGATCACAATGACTTGCGCACCAGTGCCACACGGCCGGTGCGTTGACCATGCTGCGAGTGCGCAGCCAAGAAGAAACGCCGGCCCACAGAGATGCGGAGCTGGGAAGTACAGAGGGACGGGGGAGTGCTTCGGTGACCGACCCCGTTTCGGAGACGTGGCAGACGCTGCTCTCCACACTGCGTGAAGACGACCGCGTCCCCGCTTCCCTTCTGGGGTTCCTCGGCCTCGTCGAGGCGAAGGGCGTCATGAGCGGCGCCCTGCTCCTCGAAGTCCCGAACGACATGACTCGCACGATGATCGAGACGCGCGCGCGGGTGCCGATGCTCGCCGCGATCGCTGAGCTCGACGAGTCCGAGATCAAGACCTTCGCGGTGCTCGTCAACCCGGATGCTGCGCCGCGAGCATCGGCGAGCGAGCCCCTGGACTCGCACGACTACATCGAGGTGGCACCACCACGCTCCGCTCCCGCGCCGACGAGCTCCGTCACCGTGGTCGAGTCGGAGGCGGTCGGCCTCCATTCCTCGTCGGATCAGGGAGCGCGCACACAGCCAGACCCGGAGTCGCGCCTCAACCCTCGCTACACCTTCGACAACTACATCATCGGAGGGTCGAACCGATTCGCGCATGCTGCCGCGGTCGCAGTAGCGGAAGCACCGGCTCGCTCGTACAACCCCCTCTTCGTCTACGGCGGCTCCGGGCTGGGCAAGACCCACATGCTCCACGCCATCGGCAACTACGCCGAGTCGATCTATCCGGGCATCCAGGTCAGGTACGTCTCGAGCGAAGAGTTCACGAACGACTTCATCAACTCGATCGCCAACAACAGGACGCAGTCGTTCCAGGCGCGCTACCGCGACAACGACATCCTCCTCATCGACGACATCCAGTTCCTCCAGGGCAAGGACTCGACGCAGGAGGCCTTCTTCCACACGTTCAACACCCTGCACGAGCACAACAAGCAGGTCGTGATCACGAGTGACCTCCCACCGAAGCAGCTGACGGGCTTCGAGGACCGGATGCGGTCGCGCTTCGAGTGGGGCCTCATCACCGACGTGCAGTCGCCTGACCTCGAGACGCGAATCGCCATCCTGAGGAAGAAGTCGCAGGTCGACAACCTCCTGATTCCCGACGATGCGCTCGAGTTCATCGCTGCACGGGTGTCTTCCAGCATCCGTGAACTCGAGGGCACGCTCATCAGAGTCACCGCGTATGCGAACCTCAACGGCGAGAAGGTCGATCTTGCGCTCGTCTCGACCGTCCTGAAGGATCTGGTCTCCGACCAGGACACGGGCATCGTGTCCCCGGTCGACATCATCAACCGCACTGCCGCGTACTTCCAGCTGACCGTCGATGACCTCTACGGCTCGTCCCGCTCTCAGGCGATCGCGACGAGCAGGCAGATCGCCATGTACATCTGCAGGGAGATGACGAACCTCTCGCTCCCGAAGATCGGGCAGCTGTTCGGCGGGCGAGACCACACGACCGTCATGTACGCCCACCGCAAGATCACGAAGCTCATGACCGAGCGACGAGACGTCTACAACCAGGTCACCGAGCTCACCGCGCGCATCCGCCAGAACGGCAACGGCCGCTCCTGAGCGACGCATCTGCTCCACATCACGACGCCACGTGCTCGGATGTGGAGTTTTTCTTGCCGTTTTCGCCTGTGGATAACTTGTGGACTGTGGAATCGACACGCGAGCACGGACTGTGGAAAACGCCCTCGACGCTGTGGAGTCCACGAAGTTGTGCACCCCAGTGCTCGTCAGCGTGCACAGGGCGTCCACCGCTCCACCACAACTTACATTCTTGTAGTTCCCGTGGGGCTGCTGGTGAGTTCGGAGTTATCCACAGTGTGCACAGCTGTTAATACGATGATGACAAGAAATCTATAGATATTGGGAGAGTCGATGACATCGATGGACGGTGGTCGGCTGGACGTCGGCGGGCTGGTATTTTCGCGTGCGCGACGCCTCGGGCATGCTGCTGCGTGCATCACAGGATGCACGGGCGATCGGTCACAACACACCGAATCGAGGCGGCTACCATTGGGGCATTCCAACGAGAGGAACGCCTAGTGAAGTTTGTTGTCAACCGTGACGTCTTCAGCGATGCGGTGTCGTTTGTCGTCAAGCTTCTGCCTCAGCGCCCGACCCTCCCCATCCTCAGCGGTGTCGTCGTCGAGGTCGGCGAGGCAGGCGTCACGCTCTCGTCGTTCGACTACGAGGTCTCAAGTCGCACCAGCATCGACGCTGATGTGCAGGAACCCGGTGCGGTCCTCGTACAGGGTCGTCTTCTCGCAGACATCGCGAACCGCCTCCCGCAGGCCCCCGTCGAGCTGAGCCGTGACGACTCCGGCGTTGTCATTCGCTGTGGAAGCGCTTCGTTCCACCTCCCGACGATGCCGATCGAGGAGTTCCCGAGCCTTCCCGTCGTCGAGGGTGCCAGCGGCTCCATCGCCGGCGACGTCTTCTCGGAAGCCATCTCCCAGGTCGCCGTCGCCGCTTCCCGTGAAGATGTCGCCCCCGTCATCACGGGCGTCAACCTCTCCCTGCAGGCAGACTCCATGAGCCTCGTCGCAACCGACCGCTACCGCGTCGCCGTTCGCACGATCGAATGGCAGAGCTCGCTCACGGAGACCGAGACGGCGCTCGTGCCGGCGAAGACGCTCGCCGAGGTCGGCAAGTCGCTCGGCAGCTCAGGTGAGATCACCATCACCCTCGTCAAGGACGACATCCGCGAGCTGATCGCCTTCTCTGCCGGCAACAAGACCGTCACCTCGCTGCTCATCAAGGGCAACTTCCCGGCCGTCGAGCGTCTGTTCCCTGCTGAGACGCCGCACTACGCGGTGCTCACGGTGAGCGACATCGTCGACGCGGTTCGTCGCGTGCAGCTCGTCCTCGAGCGCGAGGCGGCCTTGCGCTTCACGTTCACGACCGAGGGACTCCACCTGGAAGCGCTCGGCAGCGAGCAGGCGCAGGCGAGCGAGAACCTCGACGCGGTGCTCCAGGGGAACGACATGGTCGTCTCGCTCAAGCCGCAGTTCCTGCTCGACGGCGTCGGGGCCATCCACTCGCCGTTCGTTCGCATCGCGTTCACGAACTCCGAGAACCCCAACAAGCCCGGACCAGTGCTGCTCACGAGCCAGACCTCGCGCGATGAAGGCGAGTCGACGAACTACCGCTACCTGCTGCAGCCGAATCTGCTCATGCGGTAACCGGTGCACGTCACCCGTCTGCAGCTGCACGACTTCAGGAACTACGAGTCGGCCGACCTCTCGCTTGGACCCGGCGCTCACCTGTTCGTCGGCTCCAACGGCCAGGGAAAGACCAACCTCGTCGAGGCGATCGGATACCTGGCCACGCTCGGTTCGCACCGAGTCTCGAGCGACCAGGCGCTGGTGCGCTTCGGCCAGGAGTTCGCCGTCGTCAAGATGGAGTTGGCCCACGAGACGCGCTCGCTGCACCTCGACGTGCAGATCGCGAGCTCGGGTGCAAACAAGGCGCGGGTCGGCGGACAGAACGTCCGGTCTCGGGACCTGGCCAGGTACTTTGCCAGTGTGCTGTTCGCACCGGAGGATCTGACGCTCGTTCGCGGCGAGCCCGGGGCGCGGCGTCGGTTCCTGGACTCCCTGCTCGTGACCCACTCGCCCAGACTTGGCGGTGTCATCGCCGACTACGAGCGTGTGCTTCGGCAGCGGAACTCCCTGCTCCGCTCCATGCGCGGGCCGCGATCGTCCGACGCGATGATCGCGACGCTCGACGTGTGGGATGAGCGAATGCTCGAGCTCGGCTCGCAGATCATCGCGGAGCGGCTGCTGCTCTGCGACCGGCTCCTGCCTCACCTCGCCGGTTCGTATCAGCGTCTTGTCGGCGCCGACCACCGTCCGACGCTCTCCATGCGGGTGTCGGCATTCGGGCACGCAGCCTCCGTGATGGGCGACGCGGATGGCGAGGGGGCCGAGGTCGAGGGTGGCGAGGTCACGACGTCTGAGATCCGCGAGCGGTTCACAGCACAGCTCGCTGCCATGCGTCCGCGGGAGCTCGAGCGCGGAGTGAGCCTCGTGGGCCCGCACCGCGACGACGCCGTCTTCTGGTTGAACGGCCTGCCGGCCCGCGTCACGGCGAGCCACGGGGAGTCCTGGTCGTTCGCCCTCGCGCTCAAGCTCGCCGCTGCCGAGCTGGTGCGGAGCGAGTCGCGGGCTGGGGATCCCGTCCTGATCCTCGACGACGTCTTCGCCGAGCTCGATGCTTCGCGCCGATCGCGCCTTGCAGAGGCGATCGGCGACTTCGAGCAGGTCCTGATCACCGCGGCGGTCCTCGAAGATGTGCCAGCGGGGCTGCGGTCGCAGGTCATCCGCATCAGCGCCGGAACGATACAGACGGGCCAAGCCGATGAGTGAGGGCGCGGAAGTCTACGCGCGCTTCAAGGAGGTCTTCGGCGGGAAGACGACCTCCTTGCGCAGGCGACTGGCCGCCAAGGCGAAGGACGAGCAGGGCACCGACCTGTCCGAGCCTTTCGGCTTCGGCCGGGACCCCGTCGCTGCTGGTTCCGCTCTCGCGGCGCTCACCAGGCAGTTCGGCTGGAACGGCCCCATCAAGCAGGCGGAGCTGATGGATGCGTGGCCCGAGATCGTCGGCAAGGAGACGGCCGCGCATTCGACGCCCCTGCACATCGAGGACGGCGTGCTGCTCGTCCAGTGCGACTCGACAGCCTGGGCGACGCAGCTCCGCGGCATGCAGACGCTGCTGCTCACGAACCTCATCGAGAGGTACGCCGAGGCGAAGGTCGAGCGCATCCGCTTTCTGAACCCGGGTGCCCCCTCGTGGAAACGCGGTCCCAGATCGGTTCCAGGGCGTGGCCCACGCGATACCTACGGTTGACGAGGCATTTACGGTCCTGGCCATTGTTTTCGTCGCTTGACGCGCCTTCTTCGGGCTTCGGGCCGGGTTCCTTGGTAGACTGAACAGTCGCTGGATCCGCGTCGTGCGAGTTTGCTCGCAACGCGGATCTTGCATGTCGCCACACAGCAAGGAGACGCCCGAGTTATGGCATCAGAAACTTCCGACCCCGAGAACACGACTGAGACGCCAGAAGATGCGGGGAAGTCGGCCGGTCCAGGAACGTCGGAAGGCCAGACTGCGGCGGAAGGGCTGAGCGAGGCGCCCGCTGAAGTGGCTGAGACCCGCTCGCAGAACGATCGCGTCGAGAACGACTACGGCGCCGGGCAGATCCAGGTGCTCGAGGGTCTCGAGGCCGTGCGCAAACGCCCGGGCATGTACATCGGGTCGACAGGCCCCGAGGGCCTGCACCACCTGGTGTACGAAATTGTGGATAACTCTGTGGATGAATCGCTCGCGGGGTACTGCGACGACATCCAGGTCGCGCTCCAGGAAGACGGCGCCGTGCGCGTGAGCGACAACGGACGAGGCATCCCCGTCGAGCTGCACCCGATCGAGGGAATCTCCACTCTCGAGGTGGTCCTCACCAAGCTCCACGCCGGCGGCAAGTTCGGTGGCGGTGGCTACGCCGTCTCCGGTGGTCTCCACGGTGTCGGCTCTTCGGTGGTCAACGCGCTCTCCTACCGCCTCATCGCTCAGGTCAAGCGCGACGGCTTCGAATGGGAGATGGACTTCGAGAACGGCGTCCCGACGGGCGACATCCGCAAGGGTGAGCCGACGGAAGACACCGGGACCACCATCACGTTCTACGCGAACTCCGAGATCTTCGAGACCGTCGAGTACGACTTCGAAGTGCTGCGCGCCCGCTTCCAGCAGATGGCGTTCCTGAACAAGGGCCTCCGCATCTCGCTGGCCGACGACCGTGACCAGTCCACCCTCCAGGGTGATGGGCTCGCCGCTCAGATCACGGAGCTGCAGGACGAGTCCGCCGCCGATATCGACGAGGCGGAGCGCACCGAGACGGGTGAGCCGAAGGGCGTCACCGAGTCGATCGAGATCCCACAGAAGCGCTCGCAGACGTACCTGTTCGAGCGCGGTCTCGTCGACTACGTGCAGCACCTCGTCAGCCGCCGGAAGAAGCAGCCGGTCCACGAGGAGATCATCGAGGTCAACGCCGAGGACACCGAGCGCAAGATCTCGCTCGAGCTCGCCATGCAGTGGATCGACTCCTACTCGGAATCCATCCACTCGTTCGCGAACACGATCAACACCAAGGAGGGCGGCACGCACCTCGAGGGGTTCCGTGCAGCGCTGACCACGGTCGTGAACCGCTACGCGAGGGAGAAGAACCTCGTCAAGGAGAAGGACGAGAACTTCTCAGGCGAAGACGTCCGCGAGGGCCTCGCTGCAGTCATCTCCATCAAGCTCGGCGAGCCCCAGTTCGAGGGCCAGACGAAGACGAAGCTCGGCAACACGGAGGCCAAGTCCTACGTGCAGCGGATCGTCGGACAGGCCCTCCAGGACTGGTTCGACCGCAACCCCTCACAGGCGAGGGACATCATCCGCAAGGCCGGTCAGGCATCCGCCGCCCGCCTCGCCGCCCGCCGCGCGCGCGAGCAGACCAGGCGCAAGGGGCTCCTCGAGACCGGCGGCATGCCTGGCAAGCTCAAGGACTGTCAGTCGAAGGACCCGACTCGCTCTGAGGTCTTCATCGTCGAGGGTGACTCGGCAGGCGGCTCCGCGGTCCAGGGCCGTGATCCCGAGACGCAGGCGATCCTCCCGCTCCGTGGAAAGATCCTGAATGTCGAGAAGGCCCGCCTCGACCGTGCGCTGCAGAACAACGAAGTGCAGTCCATGATCACGGCCTTCGGAGCCGGCCTCGGCGACGACTTCGACCCTGACAAGGTCAGGTACCACAAGATCATCCTCATGGCAGACGCCGACGTCGACGGTCAGCACATCACGACCCTGCTGCTCACCCTGCTGTTCCGCTACATGCGTCCGCTCGTCGAGCTCGGGTACGTCTTCCTCGCCCAGCCGCCGCTGTACCGCATCAAGTGGTCGAATGCCGCGCACGACTTCGCGTACTCCGACCGTGAGCGCGACGCGATGCTCGCAGACGGCAAGGCAGCTGGCCGACGCATCCCCAAGGACAACGCCATCCAGCGCTACAAGGGGCTCGGCGAGATGAGCTACCAGGAACTCTGGGAGACGACCATGGACCCCGCGGTGCGCACGCTCCTGCAGGTCAAGGTGACCGACGCTGAGGCGGCTGACGCCGTGTTCAGCACGCTCATGGGCGAGGACGTCGAATCTCGCCGGACCTTCATTCAGCAGAACGCGCACGACGTGCGCTTCCTCGATATCTAAGGCACACAGGCACCTCTATGGCTGAAGAACGCGTCACAACCACCAACGCCGACGGCGGCGACCGCATCGGACAGGTCGACCTGCAGCTCGAGATGCAGCGCTCGTACCTCGACTACGCGATGAGCGTCATCGTCGGACGAGCACTGCCCGAGGTCCGGGATGGGCTCAAGCCCGTGCACCGTCGCGTCATCTACGCGATGTACGACGGCGGGTACCGCCCGGACAAGGCGTTCTCGAAGTGCGCCCGCGTCGTCGGCGACGTCATGGGGCAGTTCCACCCGCACGGTGACTCGGCGATCTACGACGCGCTGGTCCGCCTCGTGCAGCCGTGGTCCCTTCGCTACCCGCTTGCGCTCGGCCAGGGGAACTTCGGCTCCGCGGGCAACGACGGCGCCGCCGCCCCCCGCTACACCGAGACGAAGATGGCGCCGCTTGCGCTCGAGATGGTCAGGGACATCGACGAGGACACCGTCGACTTCCAGGACAACTACGACGGCCGCACGCGTGAGCCTGCCGTGCTGCCCGCTCGCTTCCCGAACCTCCTTGTCAACGGCTCCGTCGGCATCGCCGTCGGAATGGCCACGAACATCCCGCCGCACAACCTCCGTGAGGTCGCAGCAGGCGCGCTCTGGCACCTCGAACACCCGGACGCCTCTCGTGAGGAGCTCATGGATGCGCTCATGGAGCGCGTCCACGGTCCAGACTTCCCGACCGGTGCGCAGATCCTCGGCACCAAGGGCATCCAGGAGGCGTACCGCACCGGTCGCGGCTCCATCACGATGCGCGCGGTCGTCGCGATCGAGGAGATCCACGGACGCACGTGCCTGGTCATCACCGAGCTGCCGTACCAGGTCAACCCGGACAACCTCGCGCTCAAGGTCGCCGAGCTGGTCAAGGACCAGCGCCTCTCCGGCATCGCCGACATCCGCGACGAGTCCTCCGGCCGCACGGGACAGCGCCTCGTCATCGTGCTCAAGCGCGACGCCGTCGCCAAGGTCGTGCTGAACAACCTCTACAAGCACACGCAGCTGCAGGAGAACTTCGGCGCGAACATGCTCGCGATCGTCGACGGGGTTCCGCGCACGCTCGCCATCGACGGCTTCATCACCGCCTGGGTGCAGCACCAGGTGGAAGTCATCGTGCGTCGCACGAAGTTCCGCCTCAAGAAGGCCGAGGACGAGGTTCACATCCTCCGCGGCTACCTCAAGGCCCTCGACATGCTCGACGAGGTCATCGCGCTCATCCGCCGGTCTCCGACCGTCGAAGAGGCGCGTACCGGCCTCATGGAGCTGCTCGATGTGGACGAGCTGCAGGCAAGCGCCATCCTGAACCTCCAGCTCCGCCGCCTCGCGGCGCTCGAGCGCCAGAAGATCATGGAAGACGCGGCCCGCCTCGAGGCCATGATCGCCGAGTACAAGGCGATCCTCGCCGACCCAGTGCGCCAGCGCACCATCATCGGCGAAGAGCTGCAGGAGGTCGTCGACAAGTTCGGCGACGATCGTCGCACCGAGATCCTCCGTGGCTCCGGCGGCGACATGACCGACGAGGACCTGATCCCCGAGGAGGAGATGGTCGTCACCGTGACCCGTGGCGGCTACATCAAGCGCACGCGCAGCGACAACTACCGCTCGCAGCACCGCGGCGGCAAGGGCATCAAGGGCGCGCAGCTCCGCGCGGATGACGTCGTCGAGCAGTTCTTCGTGACGACGACGCACCACTGGCTGCTCTTCTTCACCAACCTGGGCCGCGTGTACCGGGCGAAGGCGTACGAGCTCATGGAGGCGGGACGGGACGCGAAGGGGCAGCACATCGCGAACCTCCTGCCGCTCCAGCCCGATGAGAAGGTCGCGCAGATCCTCGACATCAGCGACTACCGCCAGGCGCAGTATCTTGTCCTCGCCACACGCGAGGGGCTCGTCAAGAAGACGGCGCTCACCGAGTACGACACGAACCGTCAGGCTGGCATCATCGCGGTCAACCTTCGCGAAGGGGACGAGCTGGTCTCCGCCATGCTCGCCGACGAGTCGGACCACGTGTTCTGCGTCTCGCACCTCGGAATGTCGCTTCGCTTCGAGGCGAACGACGAGGCGCTTCGGCCCATGGGCCGGTCGACCTCCGGCGTCAAGGGAATGTCGTTCCGCGACGGCGACTACCTGCTGACGGCCGCGGTCACCTCGAGCGACGATGCCTACGTGTTCATCGTCACGGAGGGCGGCTACGCGAAGCGAACCTCGGTGTCGCAGTACCGCATCCAGAAGCGCGGCGGACTCGGCATCAAGGTCGCGAAGCTGAACGAGGAGCGCGGCGGCCTCGCCGGCGCGCTGCTCGTCCACGACAACGAAGAGGTCCTGGTCATCCTCGGCTCCGGCAAGGTCGTTCGCTCCAACGTCGCCGAGGTCTCGGTGACGGGACGCGACTCCATGGGCGTGACGTTCGCGAGGCTCGACAGCAGCGACTACGTGATCGCGATCGCGCAGAACGCCGACCGCGAACTCGAGAAGGAAGACGAGGAAGGTGAGGACGGTGAGACGGACGTCACCGCCGCCGACTCCGCCCTCGAGGAAGCGTCTGCAGGATCAGCTGACGGCGAGACTGCCCCAGCCGAGAGTGCCCAGAGTGAGACTGTGGCAGACTCTGTCACGTCGTTCGAGCAGGACGAGACCGAAGACTGAGGTACTGATCTATGACGAGCGTTGCTGACAAGCTGGCCCAGAAGTCCAGCAAGAAGACTGCGAGCAAGCAGGTGCGCCTCCGTTTGGTGCACATCGACTTCTGGTCTGTCGTGAAGTTCTCCTTCCTCCTGTCGATCTGCTTCGGCATCATCACGATCGTCGCGACGTTCCTGATGTGGACCGTCATCGAGAACACGGGTGTGCTCGGAAGCGTCAACGACCTGCTCAATGACGTCTCCGGCTCGGCCGGCGTGGGAGTCGACGACTTCGTCACCCTGCCTCAGCTGATGCTGTTCTCCCTTGTGGTCGCACTCCTCAACCTCGTCGCGGGCACGGCCCTCGGCGCAGTTGCGGCGTTCCTCTACAACCTCGCTGTGAAGGTCACGGGGGGCCTCGTGTTCGGTTTCACGAACAGCTAGCGGCTCGATTTCCCTTGACGTGCACTTTTCGTGTATGTTGGGGCAGTCGCTTCGGGGGCTATAGCTCAGGCGGTTAGAGCGCTTCGCTGATAACGAAGAGGTCCCAGGTTCAAGTCCTGGTAGCCCCACGGTTCGATACTGAAGGTTGGTATCGTTTCCACCCGAACGGGGCCTTAACTCAGTTGGTAGAGTGCCTGCTTTGCAAGCAGGATGTCAGGAGTTCGAATCTCCTAGGCTCCACGGTGACAAAGAACCCCGGTCAGAGAAATCTGACCGGGGTTCTTTCTTGTCGGCCTAGTCGACGAAGGCGTCGGAGTAGAGCTCGGAGGCGTCGACTCCCGGCGAGTACACGCTGAGGTCGCTCACGCCGGCGTCTGCGAGCACGTCCTCGCAGAGCAGCGTCTCGTCTCGTGACGGGGTGACAGTTTCCGCATCCGAACGAGTCGCTGGCCACGGTGGCTCAGGATTCGATCTGCCGTTCGATGAACGACGCCATACCGGGAACAGTGAAGGCCACGACCCCGTGGTCCGGCGCGTAGATCAGGCCCTTGTGGATGAGTTGAGCTCTGGCGGGGCCGAGACTGCTGATGGACTTCTTCAGTCGTGCGGCCACTTCGCCGGATCCAACGCCAGCATCGCCTTCCGGGCACATTGCCCGGAGGTATCGCTTCTCCGATGCCGTTGTCCGGTCCCACCGCGCTCGGAAGAACCCGTTGTCGAGGAGGTTCTGTCCGGTCGCTACCCCAAGACGAGAGTCTGCGAGGGTGATCTGGCTTCCGGTGGCGACATTCCAAGCTTCACGGCCGAATTGCTGGATGAAGTAGGGGTACTGTCCGGACTCCGTGATGAGGTGCTGGACGGCATCCTCTGCCCAGGTGACGAGTTCCGCGGCCGAAGGTTGAGCGATCGCGAGGTGGGCGTCAGCGCGCGAGAGTCGCTCGATCTGGTTGAACTGGAACCGTTCCGTATACGACTTCGCCTCGGCGAGGATCTGGGGCAGGTTGGGCAGCCCAGCGAGAGCAAACAATACTGGCCAGTTGTCCTGGGCAGCCGACTGTGTGACTGCGGCGAGCGTCGTGAGTTCTTCCGCTGAAAGGTCCTGCGCCTCATCGATGAGGATTGCGAGCCCGACTCCCTCTTCCCTCGCGGCGAGACCCACATCCTTGATGATCTTGCGGAGATCTGTATGCAGGACGCCACTGTCGGCACCGCCACCTGGCGTGTCAGACAGATCCACGCCGAATGTCCAGGATCCGTTCGCATCGTAGGACGCCTTGAACGACAGAGCCGTCCGGAGGGCCTTGAAAACTTTGCGGCCCGCCGATGGTCGGCTGATGTCAGACAGCGGTTCGTAGAGGCCCTCACCGATCAGCTCTCTGAGCTCACGATCGAAACCGGCCTCGATTTGCACGACCCACCAGTCGCGGTCTTCGGCGTCATGTCGGAACTGAGTCAAAAGCACGGTCTTCCCGACCCCGCGGAGGCCGTAGAGGACGAACGGTTGATCAGTGATCCCGTTTTCGGCTCGCTGGAGTGCGATCCGCCACCCGGTCATCGATGAGTCGCGACCTACGAGAGCGGCCGGTTTGCGACCAGCACCTGGCACGTAGGGGTTCTTGACCGGATCCATGTGACTCCAAGCACTTGCTAGCGAACTGTAGCCATGTATAGCAAATAACTATACTTACCTACAGTTGCCTACAATTGTTCCGCACCCGATCAGTCGACGAAGGCGTCGGGGTAGAGCTCGGAGGCGTCGACTCCCGGCGAGTACACGCTGAGGTCGCTCCCGCCGGCGTCTGCGAGCACGTCCTCGCAGAGCAGCGTCTGTCCTCGATACCGGCCCCGCGGGGCTGTGAGCACCGCGTGGGCGGCGTCGGCGTACAGCTCAGGGGTGCGGCTGCGGCGCATGAGCTCCTCGCCGCCGATGATGTTGGCTACCGCTGCTGTCTGGATGGTGGTGCGGGGCCACAGGGTGTTCGCATCCACACCCCGTTCAGCGAACTCGGCCGCGATACCGAGCGTCGCGAGCGTCATGCCGTATTTCGCGGTCATGTACGCCGGGTAGGCGCCGAGCCACTGGGGGGCGAGGTTGAGGGGCGGCGAGAGCGACAGGATGCGCGCATCCGGTGACTCGAGGAGGTGTGGCAGGGCCGCCCGCGAGAGCATGAATGTGCCGCGCTGGTTGATCTGGTGCATGAGGTCGTAGCGCTTCTCGTCGATGTCGAGCGTCGAGCGCAGGTCGATGGCGCTCGCATTGTTGACGACGATGTCGATGCCGCCGAACTCGGCGACGGCGCTGTCGACCGCCCGCTGCAGGTCGGAGTCGTCGCGCACGTCGCCGACGACCGGCAGCGCGCGTCCGCCGGCCTCGCGTATCTCCTCAGCGGCCGTGTACACCGTCCCTGGCAGCTTCGGATGCGGATCCCCGGTCTTGGCAAGGAGCACGACGTTCGCACCGTCACGCGCGGCGCGCTTCGCGATCGCGAGTCCGATGCCGCGGCTCCCGCCCGACATGATGATGGTCTTCCCCGCGAGGGAACCTGTCTCCGCTGACTGCGTCAAATCCGCACCTCCATGTGCATCGTGGACAGGCCCACGCTACCCACGCGCCTGCGGAACCTCATGTGCGTTGTGGCACCGAGACAACGCGGACGCGCAAATGGCCGCCCTGAGCGAGTCAGAGCGACCATTCGCGAACGCGAACGCGACGTGTCGACGAACGCGGTGCAGCGAGCTTCCTAGTGCTCGACGGCCTCCTCCGCGCCGTAGCCCGTGAGCGAGCGCACATCCATCTCCGCGGCGACCCGAGGGTCTTCCTTCTTCTGCGGCAGCACTGAGCCGAGCCAGCCGAGGAAGAACCCGACCGGGATCGAGACGATGCCGGGGTTGTTGAGTGGGAACCAGGCGAAGTCGATTCCCTCGCCGAGCATCGCCGTCTCGGCGCCGGAGACGACCTTCGAGAAGACGATCAGGATGATGGCCGTCGCGAGTCCGCCGTACATGCTCCACAGCGCCCCACGGGTCGTGAACTTGCGCCAGTAGAGCGAATACAGGATCGTCGGCAGGTTCGCGCTGGCCGCGACAGCGAAGGCGAGTGCCACGAGGAACGCGATGTTCTGCCCCTGCACGCCGATGCCACCGACGATGGCGACGACACCGAGGACGACCACCGTGTACTTGCCGACCTTCACCTCCTGCTCTGGGGTCGCCGTTCCACGCTTCACGACGCTGTTGTAGATGTCGTGGGCGAAGGATGCGGCAGCCGTGATCGCGAGGCCCGCGACGACCGCGAGGATCGTCGCGAATGCGACCGCCGAGATGAAGCCCATGAGGATCGGCCCGCCCAGCTCGAGGGCGAGCAGCGGGGCCGCAGAGTTGACGCCTCCTGGCGCATCCTTGATGGCCGGGGCCCCCACGAGTGCCGCTGCGCCGTAGCCGAGGATGAGCGTGAAGACGTAGAAGCCGCCGATGAGCCAGATGGCCCAGACCACCGACTTCCTGGCCTCCTTGGCGGTGGGCACCGTGTAGAAGCGCATGAGCACGTGCGGGAGTCCAGCTGTGCCGAGCACCAGCGCGAGTCCGAGCGAGACGAAGTCGATCGGGTTCTTGCCGTACTGCAGGCCAGGCGCGAGGATCGCGGCCGGATCCTCCGCACCGTCGAGGGCCGCCTTGTCGACCGCCGCCTGGAGGAGCGCGGAGAGATCGAAGCCGTTGATGACGAGCACCCAGATGGTCATCGCCCCCGCGCCGCCGATGAGCAGGAAGGCCTTGATGATCTGCACCCAGGTGGTGCCCTTCATTCCGCCGATGAGCACGTAGATGATCATGAGCACGCCGACGACGGCGACGACGATCGCGACCCCGATGTCGTCGGTGATGCCGAGGAGGAGGGCGACGAGGCCGCCGGCTCCCGCCATCTGCGCGAGCAGGTAGAAGAAGCACACCGCGAGGGTCGTGAGGGCTGCGGCGACGCGCACAGGACGCTGCTTGAGGCGGAACGAGAGCACGTCCGCCATCGTGAACTTGCCGGTGTTGCGCATGAGCTCGGCGACGAGCAGCAGAGCGACGAGCCAGGCGACAAGGAAGCCGATCGAATAGAGGAATCCGTCGTAGCCATTGATGGCGATAGCTCCGACAATGCCGAGGAACGACGCTGCTGACAGGTAATCACCCGAGATCGCGAACCCATTCTGGGTCCCGGAGAAGGATCGCCCGCCGGCGTAGTAGTCGGCTGCGGTCTTGCTGTTGCGGCTTGCGCGAATGACGATGAAGAGAGTGACCGCGACGAATGCCGCGAAGATCGCGATATTCAGGACGGGGTCATTGTTCGCGACAGCGCTGGCCTGGGGTGCCAGCAGCTGCCCGCTCATGCCTGGTCCGCCTTGGTGAGCTCAACGCGAAGGTCGTTCGCGAGCGGATCGAGCCGCCGATTGGCGTAGGAGACGTACCACATGGTGATCGCGAAGGTCGTCACGAACTGGCCCATGCCGAGCAGCAGACCCACGTTGATGTTGCCGAAGACCGGGGTGGCCATGAAGTCATGCGCGTAGGCGGCCACGATGATGTATGCGCCGTACCAGACCAGGAAGAAGATCGAGAGTGGGAAGACGAAGGAGCGCTGGCGCTTCTTCAGCTCCTTGAATTCAGCCGCTTCCTCGAATGCGACGTAGTCGATTCCGCCTGGGGGTTGAGATGACGTTTCGTGTCGCATGGGGCCTCCTTGCCTCAGTGCATTGCTGCGTTCGTCAGATATGTGCGTGCAGTTCTCGACGGCAAAAGGCGGGGCTTCTTCGCATCGTTGCGAACACGAAAGCCTCATTGCCTGCGTGATAGCATCCACGCTACGCATACGACGAAGTATCGAACTACCCCCGGAAGTTGGTAGTGACCACATGATGTTCCCAGAGGCAGCCACTGAGGCGGACGTCTTCGCCGAGGCCGTCGCCCGCCTGCGCGAGACCACGGGGTGTTCACTCTCGTTTGGCGGACCCACCCATCGCGACACGACGAACGTGCACACGATCTGTGGGAATCAGGGTCGTGGATTGGTCGGGTTGCGAGTGCAGCTCGGTCGAGGACTCGGCGGCCGCGCGATGCTGGAGCGTCGCGCGAAGGTCACGACGAACTACCGCGGCAGCAGCCGCATCACGCACGACTACGACGTGCAGGTCCTGTCTGAGGACGTCCAGAGCCTCATGGCGGTTCCGGTCATCGTCGACAAGCATGTTCGGGGCGTGCTCTACGGCGGGTTCCGCGCGGCTCCGGACTCCCAATCGATGTCGCTCGGTCAGGCCGTCGCCCTCGGCAAGAAGGTCGAGGATGAGCTGCGTCTCCGAGACGAGCTGAGGCGCCGAATGCGGGTGGGGTCCGCGAGCATCTCCGAACTCGGATCCGGCGGACTCACCGCAGCCCAGCTGGAGGAGCTGCGGGGCACCTTCTCCGATCTGCGCGAGGTCTCGTCGATGCTCGGCGACGCGCGCGTCCGTGCGCGCCTTCGAGGCGTCGAGGAGCGGCTTGTCAGATTCGCCGGAGATCACGGCGACCCCCGCGATCGGGAGCACTCGAAAGCTGTCGAGTCGACAGAGGCACCAGTCAGGCTCTCGCCGCGGGAGCTCGACGTGCTCGGGCAGATCGCCCTCGGACTCTCCAATCGGGACATCGCCGGAAAGCTGATCCTGACCGAAAGCACCGTCAAGAGCTACCTCGGTACGGCAATGACGAAGCTGGATGCGAGCTCGCGCTACCAAGCTCTTGCCAAGGCGAGGCAGCTGGGGCTCCTCCCCTGAGCTGAATGCGGATCAGAGCGCAACATTCTTGCGTTCATGACCCCGTCAGTGGACTGTTACGCAACGTGTCAGGATGTATCGGCGCGGAGACCCGCTGTTCTCTTATTCTTGCGACGCCTCGTGGCTCTTCTTGCGAGGCCCTCTAGAGCCTTAGAGGATGGCCGGCGCTTGCGCGCCGCATTGAAAGGACCCTCCTCCATGTCACGTCTCACCAAGATCGCCGCAGCAATCGGCGCGATCGCCCTCGTTGGAGGCCTCTCCGCGTGCTCCACCGGCGCATCCGATGAGAACACCATCAAGCTCGGCGTCGTCGGCGCATCCGACCCGTACTGGGAGGTGCTCGTCGAGGAGGCCGCAGCCCAGGACCTCACGGTCGAGCTCGTCGACTTCTCGGACTACAACCAGCCGAACCCGGCGACGACCGAGGGTGAGCTCGACGTCAACGCGTTCCAGCACATCATCTACCTCGCGCAGCACAACGCCGCCAGCGGCGACGACCTCGTGCCGATCGGCTCGACCGCGATCTACCCCCTCGGCTTCTACTCCTCGCAGTACGACTCCGTCGAGGCGATCCCGGATGGCGCCGAGGTTGCGGTGCCGAACGACGCGTCGAACCGCGCACGTGGCCTCCTCGTGCTCCAGGAAGCCGGTCTCATCTCGCTCAAGGACGGCGGCTCGCCGTTCTCGACCCTCGACGACGTGCTCCCCGAGTCGCGCGTCACGGTGACCGAGCTCGAGGCCTCGCTCACGGCGACCTCGCTGCCCGACCTCGCCGGTGCGATCATCAACAACGACTTCGTCGAGAACGCAGGCCTCACGACGGAAGACGCGCTCACTCGCGATGACCCCCAGAACGCCTCCGCGTTCCCGTACATCAACATCTTCGTCACGTCGGCCGAGAACGCCGACAACGCGAACTACCTGAAGCTGGTCGAGATCTACCAGAACTCCGAGGCAGTCGCGGCTTCGGTCAAGGAGACGTTCGGCGACACCGCCGTGCTCACCAAGACCCCCGTCGACGAGCTGCAGACGACGCTCGACGAGCTCGTCGCCGAGATCGAAGCGCAGGGCTAGAACCCACCGCTCGCGTGCTCGCCGCCCGGGACCCGATGATGATCATCAGGCCTCGGGCGGCGATCTCGCTTGCACCGACGGACGGCGTCCCGACGTCGTCCACCAGCATCACCCACACGGTTCGACCGTGAAAGAAGGCGAGAGCGAAGACATGGCCCTCATCACACTCACCGACGTCGTCAAGGAGTATCCGTCCCCGAAGCGCGGAGCCCCGGCGACCAGAGCCGTCGACGGCGTCTCGCTCAACGTCGAGGCCGGCGACATCTACGGGGTCATCGGCTACTCGGGGGCTGGCAAGTCGACCATGGTGCGCCTCATCAATGCGCTCGAGCCGACCACGTCCGGCAGCATCCACGTCGATGGCGTCGACATCACGACGCTCAGCGAGACGAAGCTGCGCTCGGTGCGCGCGGGCATCGGCATGATCTTCCAGCAGTTCAACCTCTTCAACTCCCGCAACGTCGCGGGCAACGTCGCGTATCCGCTGCGCGTCGCGAAGACTCCCAAGGCGGAGCGAAAGAAGCGCATCGCCGAGCTCCTGGAGTTCGTCGGGCTCTCCGAGAAGGCCCGCGCCTTCCCCGACCAGCTCTCCGGCGGTCAGAAGCAGCGTGTCGGCATCGCCCGTGCGCTCGCAACGAATCCCAGCATCCTGCTCGCCGACGAGTCCACGAGCGCCCTCGACCCGCAGACCACGGCCGACGTGCTGCAGCTGCTCAAGAAGGCCAACCAGGAGCTCGGGGTCACGATCATCGTCATCACCCACGAGATGGACGTCGTGAAGGAGATCGCGAGTCACGTCGCCGTCATGGAGCACGGCAAGATCGTCGAGCAGGGCGAGGTCTTCGACATCTTCGCGAACCCGCAGGCGCCCGCGACCCAGCGGTTCGTCTCAACGGTCGTCCAGGGAGTTCCGGATGCTGCCCTGCGGTCCGACCTGCATGCGCGACACCCGGGAACTCTCGTGACGCTGAGCTTCCGCGACGGGCGGACGAACCAGGGCCAGGCGCTGCGCATCCTGCACGACGCCGGCATCACCGTCGAGCTCGTCTACGGAGGCATGAACGAGATCCGCGGTCGGTCGTTCGGCGACCTGACGTTCGCCCTGCAGGGCGATGCCGCAGCGCAGCGCAGAGCGCTCGACCAGATCAGGGAACTCGCCGTCGTGACGGAATTCCAGGACACCAACGCTGGAGGTGCCGCATGAACGATGTGATCGACCTGCTGCCGAAGCTCTTCGAAGCCACAGGCGCCACCCTCTACATGGTGGCCCTGAGCCTCGTCTTCGGTGGCGTCGGCGGACTCTTCGTCGGCCTGCTGCTGTATCTGACGCGCAAGGGCAACCTCTACGAGCAGCCGGTCGTCAGCACGATCGTCAACATCATCGTGAACTTCTTCCGACCCATCCCGTTCATCATCTTCATCGCTGCGGTGCAGCCGGTCTCACGAATGATCGTCGGTGTGGGGATCGGGGCAGAAGCGGCCATCGTCGCCATGTCGCTCGCTGCGACGTTCGGTATCTCGCGCCTCGTCGAGCAGAACCTGCTCACGGTGTCGCCAGGCGTGGTGGAGGCCGCACGGTCCGCAGGAGCGGGGCGCTTCCAGATCGTATGGTCGGTTGTCGTTCCCGAGGCCCTCGGGCCCCTCATCCTCGGCTATACATTCGCGGTCGTCGCGCTCGTCGACATGTCGGCCATCGCCGGTGCGATCGGCGCAGGTGGTCTCGGTGACTTCGCCATCCAATACGGCTACCGCCAGTTCAACCCGGCCGTCACGTGGGCTGCGGTCATCGTCATCGTGGTGATCGTGCAGGGTCTGCAGTTCCTCGGGAACTGGGCGGCGCGCAAGACGCTGCGCCGCTGATCCGGGCAGACGACAGTGCCCGGCGACTGCGCGTCGGTGCCTCCCTGTACGGAGGCCCGGCGCGCGGCGGCGTACGATAGCGATCGCCCGTGGTTCGGGTCGGCCCAGGCATCAGGCCGCTGACCTCGAGACCTCGGCAGAGATCTTTGGGGGTTCCGTGCATCGACGACTCGCTTCCTACGGTGTCATCGTGCGCGACGGGCAGATCCTCCTCGCGCACTGGCATGACCGTGGTCGTTCCGGCTGGACCCTGCCCGGCGGTGGGACCGACCCCGGTGAGGATCCGATCGACGGCGTCGTCCGCGAGATCTGGGAGGAGACCGGCTACCACGCGTCCATCGACCGGCTCCTCGGCATCGACTCGCACATCATCGCGGGCCGCGACCGGCTCGAGCCAGGCAAGACGCCCATGCAGTCGGTTCGGGTCGTCTACGAGGCCAGCATCGTGAGCGGCGAGCTCCGCAACGAGCGGGGCGGCTCGACGGACGAGGCTCGCTGGTTCGACCTCGAGGAGATAGCCGCGCTCCGCACGGTGTCGCTCGTGGACGTGGGGCTCAGGCTCCACGAGGAGCGTCCGGCCAACGGCCACCTGCGTTCGGCTCGGGCCCCCCGCTAGGCGCTGGAGGGCGCGACCCCGTCACGGGGCTCGTGGGCGACACGAGACCCGCGAAGGCTGCGGGACACCGCGACGGCGTTGACAGCCACGATCATCGCCATCCCGATCCACTCATGCGCTGCGGGCACCTGCCCGAGCACCACGACGCCAGCGAGGGCCGCGAACATCGGGTTGATGCTCATGAACACCCCGAAGAACCTCGTCGTCACCCAGCGGAGGGCGATGACGTCGATGGAGTACGGGATGACGGAGCACAGTACGCCGGAGAGCGCGGCCAGCAGCAGCGGCCAGCCGAGCAGCCGGCCCTCCGCGATCAGCTGCACCGTGATCGGGAGCGTCAGCAGGCTCGACACGAGCGTTGCCGTAGCGGGCGCCTGGAGGCCGCTCAGGCGACCGCCGAGCATCCGATTGAGCAGGATGTAGCTCGCCCAGCAGCATGCCGCGAGCAGCCCGAGGGCATAGCCGAGGATGTCGCTCGACGCGTCTGGGAGCAGCAGCACGTAGACGCCGACGGCGGCGCCGGCCGCGAGCAGGAGATCGGCCTTCGTGCGGGATGCGCACAGCGCCACGGCGAGGGGTCCGAGGAACTCGAGGGTCACGGCAAGGCCGAGCCCGATGCGGTCGACGGCTCCGTACAAGGACAGGTTCATGGTCGCCAAGACGACGCCGAGCAACAGCGCGGGCCACCATTGCGCCCACGTGAAGCTCCGCAGGCGAGGACGCGCGACAGGCAGCAGGATGGCTGCGGACACGAGCTGGCGGATGGCCACGACGCCCGACGTGCCGAGGGGGCCGAAGGCCAGTGCGCCGAGTGCCGCGCCGAGCTGGTTGGAGAGTCCGCTTCCGGTCAGCATCGCTGCACCCGTCACCGCGCTGCGTGGTGCGGCAGCGGCGGCCGTTCTCCCGGTTCCTGTCATGCGCCCATGGTGAACCCGCCTGCGCAGGCCCAGAAATGCGCGACACGCGTGAGTTATACGCTGGACGCATGAGTTTGGAGATTCGCCACCTACGCGCCCTCGCTGCGGTCGTCGACACGGGAACCTTCACCGATGCGGCGATCGAGCTCCACTGCTCGCAGGCGGCCGTCTCCCGGGCGATCCTCGCCCTTGAGACGCAGCTCGGAGCCCAGCTGCTCTCCAGGTCGACTCGGCACGTCGCGCTCACCCCACTCGGCGAGCGTGTCCTGACCCGCGCCCGCCGGGTGCTGCTCGAGGTGCGTCTCATCAGCGACGAGGTCGCCGAGACGACCCGGGAGTTGCGCGTCGGCTATGCCTGGTCGACCCTCGGCGCGCACACCGGTGCCGTGCAGCGCACCTGGCGAGGACAGCATCCTGAGTCGCACCTCGTCTTCCGGCAGAGCAACACGGCGACGGCGGGGCTCCTCGACGGCGAGGTCGAGCTCGCCGTGTTCCGCACGGTTCCCCGTGATCCCCGAATCGAGACGGTCCGCCTCGGCGAGGAACGACGCGTCGCCGTCCTCGCGAACGACGATCCGCTCGCCAGACGCAGGGCGCTGCTCCTCGACGACTTCGCCGGCAGGACCATGGCGGTGGATGCACGCACCGGCACGACGGTCGGCTCACTCTGGCCGGCGGAACGCGCCCCGGTCTTCATCCCCACGAGCTCACTCGACGAGTGGCTCACCCTCATCGCGGACGGCGGCGTCTACGGGGTGACAAGCGAGGCCACGGCGGCGCAGCATCCGCGGCCCGGCATCGCCTACCGGCCGCTGCGGGACGCCCCCACGATCGAGGTCAGACTCGCGTGGTGGCGAGGCGCCAAGCCAGCGATGGCCGACGCGCTCGCGCAGGTCATCATCGCCGCCTACGACGAAGCCCCGCAGTTCACCAGGTGAGTGCGGGGCCAGTCGTGCGCGTGTGCGGCGCGGACTACTTCGCTGCCGAAGCGGGCGAGACCGTCGTGACGGGAGCGTCGAGCTCCTCGTCGGCGATCCACAGGTCGTCGTCTGCACGGAAGGTCTGCCAGAGTGCATAGCCGACAGCGGCGACGGCGGCGACGCCTGCGCCGATGAGCAGCCAGCCACCGACACCGACGCCGGAGCTGTTGTACTTCTTGTCGTACGCCTTCGAAGCCTTCTTGGCGCGCGAGTTGAGCTCCTTCGAGACCTTCTTCGCGGTGCCAGCGGCGTCCTTGAAGTCGTTGTTCTTCGAAGCGAGGTTGCTGACCGTGCCGGCAAGCGAGCCGGAGAGGCCGGCCACGACAGGGAGGACCTTGCCGTTGAAGCGGACGCTCGCGTCTTCGTACTTGTCGCGCGCTGCGTTGTAGCTGCGGTCGAAGCTGGGGCGAACGTTGTTGTCGTAGCTCTTCTGCAGCGCTGGCACGAGCTCGGACTCAGCCAAGCCCTTCGCGCTCACGCCTGCTGACTGCAGGATGCCTCGAGCGTGCTCGATGACAGACTGCTGCTCGCTCCACAAGTTTGTTGCGTCCTTGCGGAGACGCTTGAGTTCACGCGACTGCTTCCGTGAAAGGGCCATTGGTACCTCCGGACGTTGACAAGTAGGTACTGCATATCTTGGCACGCTTCTGCCACACGGAACCTGAATCACCGCACGCTGTCGGCGGACAGGGGGGAGAGAAGTCGGGGGGCTATGGAAAGATGACCAGCATGTCAATCGCCACTGCACTCGCAACGATCAACACGAACCACGGCCCCATCAAGGTGGAGCTCTTCGGCAACCACGCGCCGAACACGGTCAAGACCATCGTGGGCCTCGCCACGGGTGAGCTCGAATGGACCGACCCTCGTGACGGCCAGACGAAGAGCACGCCCTTGTACGACGGCGTGATCTTCCACCGCATCATCCCCAACTTCATGATCCAGGGCGGTGACCCCACGGGCACCGGCACCGGCGGTCCCGGATTCGCGTTCGACGACGAGATCCACCCCGAGCTCAACTTCAACGAGCCCTACATCTTCGCCATGGCGAACGCCGGCAAGCAGATGGGGCGCGGCACGAACGGCTCGCAGTTCTTCATCACGACGGACCCCACTCCCTGGCTCCAGGGAAAGCACACGATCTTCGGCCGCGTCGCGGACGATGAGTCGCGCACCGTCGTCGACGCGATCGCGAAGGTCCCCACCGACGGCCGTGACAAGCCGCTCAAGGACGTCGTCATCGAGAGCGTCACCGTCGAGCAGCTCTAACCTCCAGGAGCCACTCCCCGCATGACATCACCCGAGCTGTCGCAGCAGCGTGAGAACTTCTGCTACCGGCACCCAGACCGACAGAGCTTCGTGCTCTGTCAGCGATGCGGGCGCACCGTGTGCCCCGAATGCCAGACACTCGCGCCGGTCGGCGTGATCTGTCCAGAGTGCATCCGGGAGGCGAACGCGAAAGCCAAGGCCGCCCAGCGGCCCTCGGCTCGAACGCGGTTGCGACGGCTCGGGCAGGATCAGCGTCCGCTCGTCACCTACGCCATCATCGGCATCTCGGCGGTCCTCTGGCTGCTGCAGCAGGTGACGGGGGACTGGCTCACGGGCATCCTCGTCTACCACGGCATCTACTCTCACGCGGGTAGCGGGGCATTCGAGCCCTGGCGCATGCTGACCTCGGCGTTCGCGCACTCGACCGTCTTCCACCTGGCGTTCAACATGCTGACGCTGTGGATCTTCGGTCGGGTGCTCGAGCAGGTCTACGGGCACCTGAGGTTCGCAGCGCTCTATGTCGTCAGCGCGCTCGGCGGTTCGCTCGCGATCGCCCTGGTTGCCCCGAACACCACGGTGCTCGGCGCCTCCGGTGCCGTCTTCGGACTCTTCGGCGCGTACTTCGTCGTCATGCGTCAGGCGCGGATGAACACCATGTCACTCATCGTGCTGGTCGGCATCAACGTCGTCATGGGGTTCGTGATCCCAGGTATCGCCTGGCAGGCGCACCTCGGCGGGCTGGTCACGGGAGCACTGTGCTCCTGGCTGTTCCTGTGGGAGTCGAAGTCGGCGAAGCCCTCGCAGAAGGGGCTCTGGATAGTGGCGGCACTCGGCGTCCTCATCGTCGTGGGTGCCACCGTCAGCGTCTCCCAGCTGCCGCTGGCGGCAGCTGGCTAGCTCCCCGTCTCCGTCGCAGAACGAGAGAAGCCGCGCATCCGGTGGGATGCGCGGCTTCTCTGTGTTGTGTGAAAGTTATCCACAGGGTTATGCACACCTGGGGATGAATTACACAGCTGTCATTCGAGGCCCTGTGGATAACTCGTGGAGTCTGCTATCGCCAGTTCGTCGTCATGATGAAGCCGATGAACGCGATGCCGAAGCCCACGAGGATGTTCCATGAGCCGAGCTCGGCAATCGGGAGAGCGCCGCTCGTCAGGTAGAACACGATGATCCAGAGGAAGCCGAGCAGCAGGAAGCCGAACATGAGCGGCTTGAACCAGACCGGGTTCGGGTTGCGCTCGTCGCTGTCGCTCACCCCGGAGCTGCGCTTCTGCCGACGCTGCTTCTCCGTCGCCGCGAGAGCGGCCGCAGCTGCGGACGCTTCCGAGGAACGGTGCTTCTTCGTACCGGCCGGAGTCTTCTTCTCCGGCTCGTCGGACTTGGAGTCGCTGGACTTCTCACGAGACATGCGGGCCATCCTATCTATGATTGCTCCTATGCCATCTGCTGAACGGCCCGGACGAGACGACGGGACGACTTCGATCGAGTCTCTCCTCGCGGCCGACGACGGCTACGAGACCAGGTCGGAGCGACGCCTGCGAGAGCAGCGGGCCGCATCCCAGCAGCACAAGAACCCCTCGAAGCCCACCGGCTCGAAGCCGAGGCGGCGGCTCAGCATCATCGGCGTCTCGGGTGAAGTGCTTATGACCCTCGGGGTCGTCGTCCTGCTCTTCGTCGGGTGGAAGTACTGGCTCAACGACCTCATCGTCGGCGATGAGCAGAACCAGGCCGGGCAGGAACTCAGCCAGGTGCTCGCGGATGGCGGTGAAGAAACGACGACCGTGACCACAACAGATCCGGCGATCGGCATCCCCATCTCCTCGGCGCCGACGGTCACGAACGAGCGCTTCGCGATCCTCTACGTTCCCACCTGGGGGGCCGACTACGCCCGTCCCATCGCACAGGGCATCGAACAGCACGAGGTTCTCGACAACAACATCGGCCACTACCCCGACTCGCAGATGCCCGGTGAGGTCGGCAACTTCGCCATTGCTGGCCACCGTCTTGCCTACGGGGCTTCGATGCAGAAGATCCACGAGCTGCAGCTCGGCGACGAACTCGTCGTGGAGACCGCGGACGGCTGGTACACGTACTCCTACCGTTCCGGCGAGTACGTCGCCCCCACACAGGTCGACGTCCTCGGCTCGGTGCCTCGCTACCCGGAGCAGACTGGCACCGACCGGCTCATGATGATCATGAGCTGCAACCCGTTCTGGTCGACGGCAGAGCGAATCATCGGCTACGCGGTGTTCGACAGCTTCACGCCGCGGGCCGACGGCCCGCCGGCGTCGATCGCCGCGTCCGTCGCCACGCAAGGGGGTCTCTGATGTACGGCGCGCTCTGGCGTGTGCTCCCCGGGCCCTGGCCCGTCAAGCTCCTGATCACGCTCGTCGTGATCGCAGCCGTCCTGTACGGCCTGGTCTTCTACGCGTTCCCGTGGGCGGATGCACAGCTCACGCCCCAGAACGACGTCACCGTCGGCCTTGGAGTCGGCGGCTCCGCGGCCGCGCTGCGCTTCTGACGGCGACGGCTCCTCCCGGTCATCGGAAGGAGCCGGAGCGCGTTGCGCGGGCACCGCGACCGTGGCCGCGGGTCGTCGTGCGGCCCTAGTTCTCCGTTGAGGAGGAGGGCCCTGCGCTCGAGGTGGGCTCGGGTGCTGGCGCGGTCGTCTCCGGCGGGGCCGGCACGGACGTGCAGTAGGTGACCTCGACCTGGGAGTGCTGGGCGACTGGTCCTGGTGGAACCGACATGTTCACGATCGGGTCGCCGTCGACCGCGAGGCATCCAGGGTCCTGCTTCACGACCGCGAGGAGTCCGAGTTCTCGGAGCGTGGCGGTCGCGGATTCGAGGGGCTGACCGATGAGGTCAGGCAGCGCCACGTTGCCCGTGGAGGTCACGAGGTTGATGCTGGAGCCCGCGGCGACGCTGGACCCACCCGCAGGGTCGCTGCGGACGATCGTGCCGGCAGTGACCGTCGGAGAGTCCTCTGACGTGATCTGGCCGACGCTCAAGCCCGCCCCCTGGAGAGCGACAGTCGCCTGCTCCACGGTCATGCCGTTGATGTCGGGCATCGTGACCGCGGACGGGCCGGTGGAGACCAGGACGGTGATCTCCTGGCCGGGAGACACACTCAGTCCTGAGCCCGGGGTGGTGCTGATGACCTGGTTCTCGGGAACCTCATCGCTCGTCTGCGCCGCGCGCACGGGCGTCAAGCCTGCGTCTTCGAGCGTTGTGCGAGCCGCATCCCATTGCTCGCCCACGACGTCTGGCACATCGACGCTCGTTTCGGGCAGCTGGCCGACGTCGGGGAGGGAGGAGACCCAGATGCTGACGGCCACGATGACGACCACGAGGAGCGCCGCGGCGCCCCAGATCCACATCGCGGGGGGACGCCGCTGCACCTGTGGTGCGCGGTCATCGGTCTCGGAGAGCGAATTGAAGGCAGACTCCGTGGCGCTCACGCCAGAAGGGGCCGGCCCGAAGAGCTGGGTGCGGTCGTCGTCCTCGACCTTGGTGGCGAACGCCGGCATGATGCCCTGCGCTGCGAGGTCGAGGTCGCGACGGAACTCCGAAGCCGACTGGTAGCGGTCCTCGCGGTTCTTCGCGAGGGAGCGCTTGACGACCGCGTTCATCGCCTTCGAGACCTTCGGGTTGATCTCGTTGGCATCGATGGGGCGCTCGGTGACGTGCTGGTAGGCGACGGCAACGGCGGAGTCACCCTGGAACGGGACCTTGCCGGTGAGCATCTCGTAGAGGACGATGCCCGCGGAGTAGAGGTCGCTTCGCCCGTCGACGTTCTCGCCCTTGGCCTGCTCGGGGGAGAAGTAGGAGGCGGTGCCGAGGATCGCCGTCGTCTGGGCGATCGTGCCCGCCGTGTCGGAGATGGCTCTGGCGATGCCGAAGTCCATGACCTTGACCGTGTCCTCCGGCGTGATCATGATGTTGCCCGGCTTGATGTCGCGGTGTACGACGCCAGCGCGGTGCGAGTACTCGAGCGCCGTCAGGATGCCCGTCATGTACTCGTGGATCTGCGTGTCGGCGAGCGGGGCACCGGCCATGACGTCGCGGAGCTGCTGTCCCTCGATGTACTCCATGACGATGTAGGGCACGACGAGCTCATGACCATCGGCGCGCACGAACGTGTCCTCACCCGCGTCGAAGACGCGGACGATCGTCGGGTGCGTCATCCGTGCAGCGGCCTGGGCCTCCTGTCGGAAGCGCGACCGGAAGTCGGGCTCGCCGGAGAGCTGTGTGTTGAGGAGCTTGACGGCGACACGGCGGCCAAGACGCTCGTCGGTCCCGAGGTAGACCTCAGCCATACCTCCACGACCAATACGCCGGCCGATGTCGTATCGGCCAGCGAGCGTGCGTTCGCCCTGCATCACGGAAGCAAGCTCCTCTCCCCTTGGCAGTGTTCGCCAAGCTCAAGCCTCGTTAGTCTGCCGATCTTATCTCGACGCGAATGAGTGATCGGTGCCATCGAAGCTGTGAACCGCGCATTCCATGTGGATGCATGGAGTTGAGCGAATTCGTTGCTTTCCGGAGCCGCCCGCCGGGCCTCCGAGATCAGCCTCCCGTGCCGTTCGTCGGGGGAGTGGAACTGGTCGGCGTCGGCTGGGGGACGGTCGCCGAACCGGTCGGCGAGTCGGCACTCGTGTTGCCCGAGCCGCAGGTGGCGCTGTACGAGGCCTCGACGATCGTCGAACCCTCTTCGACGTTGACGTTCACCGAGGTTCCCGTCACGCTGCCCGGTGATTCGGCGCCGGACACGTTCACGTTGTACGCGGAGAGGCTCTGTCCTGGAGGGCACTGGAACGACGGCCAGCTGATGGTGGCCTGCGTGCCGGCCGCGTTGACGGTGACGGTAGGTGCCGTCGTCGGGGTGTTCGGCGTCTCCACGTTCGCGTAGACCGTGAGCGTCACGGTGGAACCGAGGTCGACGGTCCCGGTGGGGCTCACCGCCGTGACCGTGTTGACGTCTTCCTGGTTCGTCGCGACAGGGCCCTCGGCCCGCGCCGGCGTCAGCCCGAGCTCGGAGATGCGGTTCGCCGCCGTGTCGTAGTCGAGGCCGAGGAAGTCGGCCTGCGCGATCGACACGGTGGTCGGCGTGCTCACGCTGGGGGTCGGCTCCTGCGACGGAGTCTCGGCCGGCGTGGTCTGGGTGATCGAGGGCGGCGGTGTCGTCGCCCCATCGGCGTCGGTGTTGTTGGTCACCAGCGCGAACGCGAACCAGGCGAGGGCAGCAGCGAACAGGATGATCGCCCCGATGAGCACCCACAGCCAGGCAGCTGGCTTCTTGCGCTCCTCGTCGGCCGGCGAGACGAGCGAGGTCGACTCCTCTTCCGCGCCTTCGACGGGGGGTCCGCCGATGAGCGTGTCGAAGTCGTCCTTCATGACCTCGGTCGTGCCGGCGGCCGTGCCGAGCACGGTGGTGCGCGCACCCTCGTCCATGATGGCGGTGCGATCGAGCGGAGCGGTGGCGTCACCGACCTCGTCGGCGGAGGTCAGCCCCAGGACCGCGGGGACCGCCTGCGCTGCACGCGTGACGTTGCCGTCGCGGAGCGCGCGCGCAGCGCGCGCGAAGACCTCCGCCGAGACCGGCCGGTCTTCCGGCTTCTTCGCGATGGCAGCGAGCACGAGGTTGCGAACCGGCTCTGGCACCGTCACGGGAAGCGCCGGGGGTTCGTCGTTGATGTGCGCCATGGCGATCGCGACCTGCGATTCGCCGGTGAATGGTCGCCTGCCGGCGAGCGCCTCGTAGGCGACGATGCCAAGCGAGTAGATGTCGGTGGACGGGTTCGCGGCGTGGCCGGAGGCCTGCTCGGGCGAGAGGTACTGGACGGTGCCCATGACCTGGCCCGTCGCCGTGAGCGGCACCTGGTCGGCGATCCGAGCGATGCCGAAGTCGGTGATCTTCACGCGACGGTCCGGCGTGATGAGCAGGTTGCCTGGCTTGATGTCGCGGTGCACGAGACCCGCCTTGTGAGCGGCGTGCAGGGCGAGCGCCGTCTGGGACACGATGTCCATGACCTGGTCGGGCGGCAGCACCCGCTCGCGCTCGAGCACGGTCGACAGCGCCTCGCCCGGCACGAGCTCCATGACGAGGTAGGCGGAGCCGTTCTCCTCGCCGTAGTCGTACACGTTGGCGATGCCCTCGTGGTTCACGAGTGCGGCGTGCCTCGCCTCAGCGCGGAAGCGCTCGAGGAAGCCAGGGTCGCCCATGTACTCGTCTTTGAGGATCTTGATGGCAACGGTGCGCCCGATCACCTGATCGGTCGCCTCCCAGACCTCGCCCATGCCGCCGATGGCAATGCGCGAGCTCAGCTTGTATCGGTCTCCGAACGAAACACCTGCAGCTGGTCTCATCTGCTCAGCACCGCCTTCATCACTTGCTGCCCAATCGTCGCCGCCAGGCCGTTTCCGGTCCCAGACTGTCCCATTCCGCCACCGTCTTCGAGCACTACCGCGACCGCGATCTGCGTATCGCCCGATTCGGCGAATCCTGTGAACCACAGCGAGTACGGCTCACCCTGGCCGTTCTCCGCGGTCCCTGTCTTGCCAGCCACGTTGATCCCGTCAATTCTTGCATTACTGGCAACGCCCGAGTTCACGCTGCCCTCCATCATCGACTGGAGTGACGCCGCAGTCTCCTCGCTGATGGCCCTGCCATAGCTCGAGATCTCCGGCCCCTGGATCTCCTGGAACGTCGGAGTCTGGATGCTCTCGACAAGCGACGGGTTCATGACCTCGCCGCCGTTGGCGATGGCCGCCGAGATCATCGCGAACTGGAGTGGGGTCGCCCGCACGTCGAACTGGCCGAAGCCCGTCAGGGCGAGCTGCGCGTCGTCGTCGAGCGCCGTCGGGTAGCTGCTCGCGCTCGCCGTCATCGGGATCTCGAATTCGTGGTTGAAGCCGAACGCCTCGGCCATAGCGCGTACCTTGTCGGCACCGAGGTCCATGGCGAGCTGCGCGAACGGCACATTGCACGACTGCTCGATGGCGATACGGAGGTTCGTCGTGTCGCCGCTTCCGCACTTCGCGCCGGCGGACGGGTTGTTCACCGAGACGTTGGTGCCCGGGAGCGTGAGCGTCGCCGGGTTCGGGAGCGGGGACTCGGCCGTCGCGAGCCCGTTCTCCAGTGCCGCGGCGGCGACGACCAGCTTGAACACCGAGCCGGGCGGGTTCATGTCACCGCCGATCGCGCGGTTGCTGAGCGGATCGTTCGGGTCGGCCAGGAGCGCGTTGTACGACTCGAGCACGCTCGTCTGATCGTGGCTCGCCAGCAGCGCCGGGTCGTAGGTCGGCGTCGAGTACATGGCCAGGATCGCGCCCGTCGCCGGGTTGATCGCCACAGCCGCACCCTTGTACTCGCCGAGAGCATCCGCCGCCGTCTGCTGGGCGACGGGGTCGATTGTCGTCTCGACGAATGCGCCAGCAGGGTCCTGGCCCGTGAAGAGACGCTCGAGGCCCTGGAAGAACTGCGTGTCGCTGTTGCCGGAGAGCTCGGGATTCAGGGCGCCCTCGAGGCCCGTGGATGCCCCGTCGACCGAGTAGTACCCGGTCACGGCGGCGTAGAGGGGGCCGTTCTCGTACTGTCGCTCGTACTTGTAGGCAGTGTCGACGGGCGTCGAAGATGCGATCGGCGTCCCGTTGACGAGGATCGGCCCACGCTGGATCTCGAAGCTCTCCTCACGGGTCCGGCTGTTGCGCGGGTCGTCCCGGAGCGACTCGGCCTGGAAGACCTGGATGCTCGTCGACGCCACGAACAGCGACATGAACATGATCATGACGAGGACGCCAACGAGGCGGATGTTCTTGCTCATTCGTCGATCGCCTCCGTCGGCACGTTACGCACGGTGTCGCTCAGTCTGAGAAGGATCGCGACGATGATCCAGTTGGCGAGCAGGCTCGAGCCACCTGCCGCCATGAAGGGCATCGTGAGGCCCGTCAGGGGGATGACGCGCATGACGCCACCGGCCACGACGAAGACCTGCACGGCGATCGTGAACGCTAGGCCTGTCGCGAGGAGCCGCCCGAAGTCGTCGACCCCCTGCTGCCCGATGCGGAAGCCGCGCGCCACGAAGATCACGAAGAGGAGCAGCACGACGAAGATGCCGGCCATGCCGAGCTCCTCGCCGATGGCCGCGATGATGAAGTCGCTCGACGCGAGGGGGGTCGTGCCTGGGCTGCCCGAGCCGAGGCCCTTGCCGATGAGACCGCCAGCCGCGAGGCCGAAGAGTCCCGTCACGAGCTGCCCGCTGCCGCCGTCGGCGAAGTACATCTCGTCCTCGAACGGGTCGAGCCAGGCGTGGACGCGGAACTCGACGTAGCTCAGCGACGTCGCCGCGATGATTGCGCCGCCGACGAACAGGCCGAGGCCGATGAGCACCCACGAGAGGCGCCCCGTCGAGACGAAGACCATGACCAGGAACAGTCCGAAGTACAGGAGGGAGGTTCCCAGGTCGCGCTGGAAGACCAAGACCCCCATGCACACGGCCCACACGACGAGGATCGGTCCCAGGTCCCTGATGCGCGGGAAGCGCATCCACAGGAACTTCTTGCCGACGACGGAGAGCGAGTCGCGCGCGGTCACGAGGTAGCCCGCGAAGAAGATGGCGAGCGCGATCTTCGCGATCTCACCGGGCTGGAACGAGAAGCCCGCGACGCTGATCCACACGCGCGCGGCGACGTCGGTGCGCCCGAGGCCCGGGATGAGCGGCAGCAGCAGGAGGACGATGGCGATGGCCATGAACACGTACGTGTAGCGCTGCAGCACTCGGTGGTTCTTGAGCAGGATGAGCACCACGATGGCGACGCCGACGGCGAGCATCGTGAGCACGATCTGCTGCGTCGAAGCAGTCCAGAACACACCGTCGTTATCGGAATTGCCGATGTCGATGCGGTAGATCATCGCGATGCCGAGGCCGTTGAGCACCGCCGCGATGGGCAGGATGAACGGGTCGGCGCCCGGCGCGCGGAAGCGCAGCACGATGTTCACGCCGAGGGTCAGCGCGCCGATGATGGCCGACAGGGTAACGACGTTGAAGTCGAAGGTGCCGCGCACGCCGAGCTGCACGAGCAGCAGCGCCGAGAAGTTGATGATGAACGCGAAGACCAGCAGGCCGAGCTCCATGTTGCGGAGCCCCTGACCGGTCTTCCTCGGGGCGCCTGGTACGACTGGCGCCTCTTCGCGTTGCTTACTCAGGAATGGCATCTCGGAGCCGTTCCACGATCTCGTTGGCGGCCTCGCGGTCGCCGGCGCTGATCGTCTTGTCGACCTGCGACTGCTGGTACTCAGGCAGGCTCGAGATCTTGATGTCGGTCGTCTCGGTGAGCTCGTGCAGGGTGATCGGGCCGATGCCCTGCTGCACGCCCTGGTAGACGGCGACGTAGCCGACGCTCTCACCGACGTAGTACTGCTGCTGCGTCCAGTTGTAGGCGAGGAGCCCAGCACCGGCGACCGCCGCGAGGAAGACGATGGATGCCGCGAGCCACGAGACCTGCCGGAGCCGCTTGCGTCGCTTGTCCTCCGCGATGAGCTCCTGCAGCGCCTCGTCGCTGAACGGCACGAACTCCTCGTCCTGCGGGCGAGGAGCTGGCCGCCGTAGGGGGTGCAGGATGGACGGGATGATCTGGTTGCTGCGCTTCTGCAGGTTCGCCGAGTAGCGCAGGGGGTTCGCGGCCGACCCCACGACTCGCGTCTTCATCGGCTCGAGCGGCTCGGGGCCGATTTCGAGCATCACCACGGTCACGTTGTCCGGTGCGCCGTTGTCGAGCGCGAGCTGCACGAGGTCATCGCTGATCTCGCGGCTCGACTCGTCCATGCGGGCCAGGGTGCGCTCGATCTGCGACTCGTCGACGTAGCTCGAGAGGCCGTCCGAGCAGAGCAGCCAGCGGTCGCCCTCCTGGATATCGAAGACCTCGGTGTCGACGTCGGGCCTGGTCTCGACGTCGCCGAGCACGCGCATGAGCACCGAGCGCCTTGGGTGCGTGAGCGCTTCCTCAGCTGTGATGCGGCCCGCATCCACGAGCCGCTGCACGAACGTGTGGTCGACGGTCATCTGCACGAGGGATCCCTCGCGGAAGCGGTACACCCGCGAGTCGCCGATGTGCGCGAGCACGAGGGACTGGCCGACGAGGCTGAGGGCGCTCACCGTGGTTCCCATGCCGCGGAGCTCGCTGTGCTCCTCGACGGCACCCGCGATGAGGGCGTTCGCGTCGAGGAGCATCTCCGTCATGGCCTGCTCGGCATCATCGGTGCTCGAGTACTGCTCGTCGTTCTCCGCGAAGTGCTTGACCGCGATCGCGCTCGCCACGTCACCGCCGGCGTGCCCGCCCATGCCATCCGCGACGACGAACAGGTTGGTGCCGACGAAGCCGGAGTCCTGGTTGTTGCTTCTGACCTTGCCGACGTGGGAGACGGCGCCGGCGCGCGCGATGACCAGCATGCCTATCGCAGCTCGAACGTCGTCGTCCCGATGCGGACAGGCGTGCCGACCGGTACGTGGGTCGGCTGGGAGACGCGCTTGCCGTTGACGTAGGTGCCGTTCGTCGAGTCGAGGTCCTGCACCATCCACGCATCGTTCCAGAGCAGCAGGCGCGCGTGGTGCGTGGAGCTGTAGTCGTCCTGGATGACGAGGTCGGAGTCGCCGGATCGGCCGATCGAGAGCGGTTCGCTGCGCAGCGACAGCTCCGTGCCGCGCTTCGGCCCGGAGGTGATGACCAGCTTGCTCGGCCGCTCGGAGCGCGCAGCCGGACTGGGCACGGGGGTCGGCGGCCGGTGGCTGCCGGGACCAGCATCGCCCGAGTCGGAGGAGCGGACGGGAGCAGCAGGCGTGGGGGCCGGTGCCGCCGCCGGTGCCGCGTCGTTGTCGGCCGAGGCGAACACCTGCTGGCGCGACTTCTCCATGGCCTGCTTGTAGGCGGAGGACCGGGTGCCGAAGAGGTCGCTGCGAAGCGAGTAGATGACGGAGAACACGAAGATCCACAGCGCGGCCAGGAAGGCGAGGCGCAAGACGAGGAGAGTCAGCTCACTGGTCACGTGAGGCCTCCCTGTCGCGGGAGGTACCCGGTGTCGTCGCTCGGGTCGGCCTGGGGGATCACCCGGAACACAATACGGTGACGACCGATCTGAATCGTCGAATCGGGCTCGAGACCCGCCTGGGAGATCGAACGGCCGTTGACCTTCGTGCCGTTCGTCGAGCCGAGATCGCGGATACCCGCACGCTTCCCGTCCCACACGACTTCGGCGTGCTTTCGCGAGGCTCCGGTGTCCGCGATCGTGATGTCGGCTTCGGAGCCGCGCCCGATGACCGTCGATCCGACGCCCACGTGGATGCGCTCGCCATCGACGTCCAGGATGGGAGCCCAGGCGACCTGGCCCTGCACGCTGCGCGAGTCGACCTCGATGCGCCCCTCGGAGAGCGAGTCGTTCTCCAGGAACTTGATGCTGAGGCCGCCCGAGAACTGGTAGCCCTGCTTGGCGGCGTGCTGCTCGACGACGCGCATGAGCTCGTCCTGGATGCCAGCGATCTGCGAGATGCGCGTGTAGTCGACCTGCGACATCTGCACGTTGAAGCGATTCGGGACCAGCACGCGGTCGCGTGTGACGATCGACGCCCTGGTGTCCATCTCGCGTTTCAGCGCGGCGCTGATCTCGACGGGCTGGAGCCCAGAGCGGAAGGTCTTCGCGAACGCACCATTGAAGAGACGCTCGAGCCCACGCTCAAATCTGTCGAGGATTCCCACATGTCTCCTGGTTCTCGAGGGCACGCAACAGCCCGCACCGGGTGGCGCGAATCTGTTTCATGCTAACGGCACTGGGCTGGATGTCCGACTTCTTTGCCTTGGCTATGGGCTTCCGGTGCCCCGCCTGGTCGCTTCCCGGAGGGCGTTCTCGGGTCTGAAACGCGTGCATCCGCGCCTCGGTTTCGCACTCTGCGACAGTGTCTGGTAATCTCTCGGAGGTTGGCGCGAGTGGCGGAATTGGCAGACGCGCACGGTTCAGGTCCGTGTGCCTTCGGGTGTGGGGGTTCAAGTCCCCCCTCGCGCACCAGGGTCCCAGAGCAAGAGCACTGGGAATGCGAAACCCCCGGAACTTCGGTTCCGGGGGTTTCGTCGTCCCGGCGCGAACCCACACCGGTGGACTTATGTCGAGCTTCAGGACTTGCTAAGGTGGCCGATCTGTCGAGCGTCGCCGCTCGGGTAGGTCGAGGCGGCGACGTCCTCGGTCCGAGGCTTGAAACCTCCAGCACTCGCTTTCTGAGAACCTGGAGGGTTTTCTTGTCTTCTGACGCGTCTTCCGTCGAGCGCGCATCCGCGCCACGCACCATCTCCAAGTGGTGGGCACTCGCCGTGCTCGCCCTCACCCAGCTCGTCGTCGTGCTCGACGGCACGATCGTCACGATCGCACTGCCGCAGGCGCAGATCGATCTCGGCCTCACCGACGTGCAGCGGCAGTGGGTCGTCACCGCGTACGCCCTCGTCTTCGGAGCGCTCCTCCTGCTCGGCGGTCGTATCGCCGACTACTGGGGACGCAAGCGCGCCTTCCTCGTCGGCATGATCGGCTTCGGGGTCGCCTCGGTCTACGGCGGCTTCGCCCAGAGTGCCTTCGACCTCATCCTCGCCCGCGGACTCCAGGGGCTCTTCGCAGCGCTCCTCGCCCCAGCCGCTCTCGCGCTGCTCACCGTCAGCTTCCCCTCCGGCAAGGAGCGCACCACCGCGTTCGCCGTCTTCGGCGCCATCGGCGGAAGCGGGGCCGCGGTCGGCCTGGTGCTCGGCGGAGCGCTCACCGAGTTCGCCAGCTGGCGCTGGTGCCTGCTCGTCAACGTCTTCTTCGTCATCGCCGGTGTCATCGGCGCGCTCATCGTCCTGAAGGAGAGCAAGGCAGAGGGCGACAACACCTACGACCTCTGGGGCACCGTCACGGTGTCGCTCGGGCTCGGCTCGCTCGTCTACGGGTTCAGCCTCGCCGAGGAGGGCTGGGGATCCCTCGGGACCATCGGCTTCCTCGCGCTCGGCGTTGCACTCCTCGCCGCGTTCGTGTGGATCGAGACCCGCGTCGCCCAGCCCCTGCTCCCGCTGCGGGTCGTGCTCGACCGGGTGCGCGGCGGAGCGTTCCTCATCCAGGCCGTCATCGGCAGCGTGCTCATCGGCGCCACCATGTACCTCGCGCTGCACCTGCAGATCGTCATGGGGATGGAGCCGCTCGTCGCGGGCCTCGCCAACGTCGCGATGACCGTCGTCATCCTCGTGTGCGTCCCCGTCTGGGCGCGTCTGCTCCCCAAGTTCGGGCCACGCCCGTTCATGGTCGTCGGCCCGATCGTCGTCGCCGGCGGACTCCTGCTGCTCTCCGGTGTGACCGTCGACGGCAGCTACCTCACGCACATCCTGCCCGGACTCGTGCTGCTCGGCATCGGCCTCTCGATGATCTTCGTCCCGCTGCAGAACCTCGCGCTCACGGGCGTGGAACCGCACGACGCTGGAGCCGCCGCGGCAACCGTGAACTCGACCATGCAGATCGGCGGGTCGATCGGCCTCTCCGTCTTCACCGTGTTCTACGCGAACGCCGTGGCTTCGGGAGTGGAGGCGGGTGAGACGCAGCTGCAGGCCTTCACGAACGGCTACTCGGCGGTCTTCCTGGCCGCGGCGGGTGCCATGCTCCTCGCGGCGCTCATTGCCGGCTTCATGATCAGGGGCACCAAGGACCGCCCGCTCGTGCAGTCGGAAACAGCCGAGCAGGACTCCCTCGTCTCGATGCGCTGACGCGCGCCCTGACCAACTTCAGTGCTGATCTGGTCGTTCCGGGTCGTCTCGGGCGAATCCGGGGCTTCTCTGCACTGAAGTTGGTCAGTCGTCGTCGCTAGCTGCCGTCGCTCCAGCGCTCGAGACCGTGGCCGTCGACCGATCGGCCGCCGAGCAGCACCGAGTCGTCGCCGAGGTTCACCGCGAGGAGAGCACGCTCGCCCTCGCTGCCCTCGGCGATGAACAGTGCCGCCGTGTTCGCGAGCTCTTCCGTGCGGATGCGCGCTGTCGCGAGCCAGGGATGCTGGCGCCGGAACGCGATCGCGTCTCGGTGCGCCTGCGAGTAGGCGTTCTCCGGCCACTCCTTCGGGTCGCGGGGGAACTCGGGCCTGATGGCGTCGTCTCCGCCGGCTCGCTCCTCCTTCAGCGCCTCGAGTCCCCGCTCGTCGCCCGCGTACACGCTCGGGGCGCCCGAGAAGAAGAACAGCATGGCGATGGCGATGGCGTGGTTGCGCTCATCGTCGATGGCGCTCGCGATGCGCGTCACGTCGTGGTTGCCGAGGAAGGTCATCGGCAGGAAATGCTCCGCGAAGTCGTTGTGTCGCTGCAGCGACCAGTCGAGCTCGAAGAGGTTCTGCTCCTGCACGGACGAGCGCAGCGCCTTCCACAGCTCGTACTGCGTCACCGAGTCGAGGCCGGACTCTCGCACGTACTCCTCGTAGTCGCCGTGAATGACCTCGCCGACGAACCAGGAGTCCGGGAACCGCTCGCGCAACGGGTCGATCGTCGACCGCCAGAACAGCGGCGGCACTGCGTAGGCCGCGTCGAGGCGCCATCCGTCGACGCCCCGCTCCAGCCAGTGCGCCATGGCGTCCTCGACGAGCTCGACGACCTCCGGATGCTGGTGGTTGAGCACCACAAGCGCGTCGTGGCCCTCGAACACGTCGACGGGGAGTCCATCGACCTCGCGTGCATCCGCGCCTCTCGCGAACCGCGCGGCGGCTCCCGAGTCGGGCCCCGCCTCGACCGCCTCGCGCCACCACGGGTGCTCGCGGCCCACATGGTTGAAGACTCCGTCGAGGAGCACGCGCACGCCGCGTTCGCGGCAGGCGGCGATGAGCGCGTCGAAGTCGGCCTCGTCGCCGAGCCGCGGGTCGATGCGGAGATGGTCGACCGTGTCGTAGCCGTGGGTCTGCGACGCGAAGATCGGGCCGAGCAGCAAGCCGTTGAGGCCGAGAGCGACGAGTTCGTCCAGCCACGCCGTGATGCGATCGAGGCGGTGCTCGACCGGGCTCGAGAGGGGAGTGCCCGCCGTATCCGCACCGACGAAGCCGAGCGGGTACACGTGCCACCAGAGTGCGGTCTGCGGCCAGGGCTGAGGAGCTGGAGTCATCGTCTCAGGCTAGTGACGCGGTCTGGGAAGCACTCCGTGAGCTCCTGCGACCCGCCCGCCTCGCCTCGGCGTGAAAGACTGCCTTGGTCCTACCCCCGACAGCACCGAGGAGTCCCCACAGATGTCGATCACCCCGCGCTCAGGCTCCTCCTACTTCCTCTCGCACGGTGCCTACGAGGCCTCGATCTCCAGCGTCGGCGCGACCCTGCGCGAGCTCACGCACAACGGCAGGCACCTCGTGCACACCTTCGACATGGATGAGGTTCGGCCCGCGTACAAGGGGGCGACGCTCGCCCCATGGCCGAACCGCATCATCGACGGCCGATACCACATCGACGGGCAGGAGCTGCAGCTGCCCCTCTCCGAGCCCAAGCGCGGGCACGCCCTGCACGGCCTCGCCCTCTGGCTCGACTTCACACCGGAGGATGTGCGCCCCGACCTCGTCGTGCTGACGGCCACGATCGAGCCGCAGACGGGCTACCCGTTCCGCATCGAGGTGCGCACGAGCTACGTGCTCGGCGACGACGGCCTCACCACGACGGTGGAGCTGCGGAACGTCGGAGCCGGGACCGCACCGGCCGGCGCATCCACGCACTCGTACCTTGTCGCCGGCGAGGGACAGATCGACGAATGGACCCTCGAGTCTCCCGCGCAGAAGCTCATGCACGCCCACGGCGCACGTCTGCTCCCCGGCTCTGTCGTCTCGGTCGAAGAGGTCGCGGGGGCCTTCGACTTCCGCGCCGCCCGGCGCATCGGCGAGATGGAGATCGACCACGCCTTCACCGATGTCTTCGGCCAGGGCGACACCGCCACGGTGACGCTCACGACCCCCGACGGCACGGGCGTCGGCATGACCTGGGGCACGGATGCACCGTGGGTGCAGGTCTTCACGAGCGACCAGCCTGGCATCGAATGGGACCGCCAGGCCGTCGCGGTGGAGCCCATGACCTGCGCACCCGACGCCTTCAACTCCGGCCTCGACCTCGCCTGGCTCGAGCCCGGCGAGAAGCTGGAGACCTCGCAGCGCATCTTCGCGATCTGACGATCGAGCCTCTCAGGGAGGCCGTCCGCGCGCGAGCCTCGAACGTCACGATCTCGAGCGTCACGACCTAGAGCGTCACGACCCCGATCGAGGCGATGAGCGCGTGGTCCCTCTCCAGATGGGGGAGCATCGCCGCCCCGTCCAGCGGGTGGCTCTCGCCCACCGCCACCCGAGCCTCCGGCACCCGCTCGAGCAGCGAGCGCCGGAACGCCGCGGCCACATGCGGCGACGAGAACACGTTGCCGATCGCCCGCACCTGCACGACCTCACGCCCGCCGGGCAGACCGACCCGCGCGAGCCCGGCCGCGACCGAGGCGGCTAGCTCCGAGCCCGCCGCCGCCAGGATTCCAGCAGCGACCGCATCCGTCTCCGCCAGGTCGCCGACCGACCGAGCGAACGACGCGATGTGACGGACCTTCCCCTCGTTCGTCTGCAGCGACACGTACATGCTCGGCAGATCCGGGTGGTGGGCGAGCACGACCTCGGTGAGCGCCGTCTCCGGGCCACGGCCATCGAAGGCGCGCATCACCGAGTCCAGCGCGGCGCGACCGATCCAGTACCCGGAACCTGCATCGCCGACGA
This sequence comes from Pseudoclavibacter sp. RFBI5, assembly GCF_002931395.1. NCBI lineage: Bacteria > Bacillati > Actinomycetota > Actinomycetes > Micrococcales > Microbacteriaceae > Pseudoclavibacter > Pseudoclavibacter sp. RFBI5. The sequence goes on from NZ_PSYA01000013.1 coordinate 170,959, forward strand.
GGTAGCCCCAGCCGTCGACCTGCGCGAGGCGTTCCGCGCCGACCGCGAGCGTCACGACACCCGTGCCAGCAGCGACGACCGCACCGAGCTCGGACCCGAGGGCCCCCAGGAAGGCCGAGATCGAATCGTGCGCGATGAAGACTCTCGCGACGCCGAACTGCCCGACCAGCAGAGCGAGTTCATCCGCAACCGTCTGCGCGTGCGTCACCCCCGACACGCCACCGGACACTGTGACCCCCGCCAACCCAGAATCACGCAGCGACTGCTCCACGACGCTCGCGAGCTGCGGTGCCAACGGGAGGTCGGTGCGAATCGCGGCGAAGGAGCGAACCTCGCCGGAATCGATCTGCGAGCGGATGCCGCTCTGGCCAGCGTCGATGGCAAGAACAGGCGAGGGGGAGAACGTCGTCGTCATGCACCGAATCGTATTGCAGAGAGGCGACGGGCAGAGGTGCCCGCGTCACGAACACACCAACGGTCCTAGGGTGAACGCATGACGACACCGAGCCAGTGGAACGGACAGCACAGCCCCGACCCCCAGTCGAACGCAGCCCAGGGCGCCTCCGGCTACGGCACCCCGCCGAGCGGCACACCCGCCGCCTACGGTCCTGCTGGCCAGGCGCCGTCGGGGCAGGGATACGGTCAGGTAGCGGGTGACCCTCAGCAGCCTGGCGAGTACCAGCAGCCCGGCGGCTACGCACAGCCTGGGGGCTACGCACAGCCTGGCGGCTACGCACAGCCCGATGCCCACCAGCAGCCGGGGAGCTATGCCCAGCCTGGCGAGTACGCCCAACCGGGTGGCTACCAGCAGCCGGGCAGCCCCCAGCAGGCCAAGGCGCCGAGTCGAACGCAGCTGGCCAGCTTCTCGAGCCTGCGCGAAGAGCTCTCCTTCTCGACGAACCGCTTCGGCATGATCTCGCTGGCGAGCGCGCTCGGAGGGTGGGCGATCAACACGTTCCTCTCCTTCGTGATGAGCATCCTGGCGCGCACTGGCGGCTACGAGATCTACGGGGTGCTGAGCCCCGCGACCGGCATCCTGCAGCTGCTGACCTCCGCTGCCGCCATCGTCTTCGGCGTCCTCGCGCTTCGATCGAGCGGATGGCGCAACATGCCAGCCGCTGTCGGCTCCGTCGTCGGCGTCATCACCCTCGTTCCCGCAGTTCTCTTCTTCCTCATCGGCCTGATCCCGTTCTCCTACTGATCAGGATCCCTGGCCGTTCTTGTAGAGGTCCGCAAGAGGACACCGCGTTTCGTCGTACTAAGCTCACACCTTGGCTGCGTGTCACGCGGCCGTACGCGGTCGAGCAGGCCCGTGCATCCAGTCGATGAATGAGGCGAGAGTTCTGAACGCTCCAGCGAGCCCCCACCCCAAGTCAACCGCCGGACACGTCGTGCCCCCGGCAGACGCCAGGTCCTGGTTGCTCGTCCCGGCGTCCAAGCCCGAAGCCTTCGACGCTGCGGCAGCCTCGCGCGCCGACGTCGTCATCCTCGATATCGAGGACGCCGTCGACCCCAAGCACAAGGCCGCCGCCCGGGCTGATGTCATCGCCTGGCTCAAGGCCGGCAACGCCGCCTGGGTGCGCATCAACGACACCCTGTCCGACTTCTGGGCCGACGACGTCGACGAGCTCGCGGGAGTCCCCGGTCTCCTCGGAGTCGTGCTCGCCAAGACGGAGCAGGCCGAGCAGGTCGTCAACACGTACCAGCGACTCGGCGCCCGCATCCCCGTGGTGCCGCTCATCGAGTCGGCACTCGGACTCGAAGAGGCCACGAACATCGCCCGCGCCGACGGCGCCTTCCGCCTCGCCTTCGGCAGCGGCGACTTCCGTCGCGACACCGGCATGTGGGCGACGCGCGAGGCCATGGCCTACGCACGCTCGCGCCTCACCGTCTCCTCCAAGGCGGCCGGCCTCCCGGGCCCCGTCGACGGACCCACCACCGACGAGAGCCTCCGTGTCCTCCGCAACGAGTCCGAGTGGACGCTCGAGCACGGCATGACCGGCAAGCTGTGCCTCCGCCTCGAGCAGACGGCCGTCGTCAACGAGGTCATCTGCCCGCAGACGAGCGACATCCTCTGGGCACGCGAGTTCCTCGCCGACTTCGACGCTTCCGGCGGCGTGGTCCGCGACGGCAGCGACCTCCCGCGTCTCGGTCGCGCACGCAAGATCCTGCGCCTCGCAGAAGCCTTCGGCATCACCGTGGAGGCCTAGAGAGTCCAGCCAGGGTCGGCTTCGCGCCGACCGCTCGGTTCCGTTCTGCAGTTGCGGGCCGCTCGCCCCCGGTGGGCGGGTGGCCCGCGACTCGTTCACAGGCGACGGTGGATGCGCGCTCGCTAGAGTCGGGCAGGTCTGATTCCCGAGCGAGGAGCAATCTTGGTCACCACTCTCAGCGTTGGCGACAGCGCCCCCGATTTCGCGCTCACCGACCAGCACGGCGAGATCATCCGCCTCAGCGACCTCGCCGGCTCGCCAGTCGTCGTCTACTTCTACCCGAAGGCCGGCACGCGCAAGTGCACGCAGCAGGCGTGCGACTTCCGCGACAACTACGCCGCACTCAGCGACGCCGGAGTCACCGTGCTCGGCATCTCGCTCGACCAGCCGCGAGAGCTGGCCATCTTCGGCGAGGAGCAGCGGGTGCCCTACTCGCTCCTCAGCGACTCGGGGGCGACCGCCATGGAATGGGGCGCGTGGGGCGAGCGTCCCGTCGCGGGAATCGCGGGGACCGGAGTCATCAGGTCGACGTTCATCGTGGATGCCACCGGGAAGCTCTCCTGGGTCGCCTACGACATCGACCCGGACGGCCACGTGGAGGAGCTGCGCGCGAAGCTCGGCATCTGAGCCGAGCGGGAGGCAACGGGTCGTAACCGTCGGTCACGACGTCGAGAGCATCGTGCCGTGTGCGTGACAATCGGAGACACATCCACCGTCTCGAGGACCTCATGACCGACACCACCATCGCCTCCACCTCCGTGCTCGACAACCCCGCCTGGAACTCGCTGACGGGCGCCCACGCGCACCTCGCGGTCGGCGGCGACCTCGTCAAGCGGTATCCGGCCGACGTGTCGCCGTTCGTGGGCGTCCGCTCCTGGGAGGAGCCCGACGTCTGGGACGCGATCGCCGAGCTCCTCGGCTCCGGGGCCGAGCTCGCGATCTCGCACGCAGACCCCGAGGTTCCGGCCGGCTGGGCGCAGACCTGGCGCGGCGAAGGGGTGCAGCTGGTCGAGACGCCTCGTCTGCAGACGAGACCCGACGAGGAGGTCGTCGAGCTCGGGGCAGACGACGCCCCCGAGATGCTGGCGCTCGTGGAGCGCAACCAGCCCGGCCCCTTCCTGCCGCGAACGTACGTGCTCGGGCGCTACGTCGGCATCCGCCGCGACGGCAAGCTCATCGCCATGGCCGGAGAGCGACTCCACCCGGCGGGTTGGACGGAGATCAGCGCGGTCGCGACCGACGCCGACTACCGCCGACAGGGACTCGCATCACGTCTTGTGCTCGACGTCGCCTTCCACATCCAGGAACGCGGCGATCGTGCGCTCATGCACGCTGCGGCCGCCAACACGGGTGCCATCGCCGCGTACGAGAAGCTGGGCTTCGAGCTGCGTCGAGCGACGCCGTTCACCGGCGTGCGCGTTCCCTGAGTCCGTCGAGGCCGACCCCGCCCTCACGACTGGGCCCGGAGGGGCTCAGTCGTCGAGGTCCTCGTCCTCATCGGGCGGCGGCGGGAATGCCCGCCCCTGCGGAAGCGCGATGGCCTCGCTCACCACGTGCTCTCGCAGATACTCCCGCAGGTACGGCGTCGTGAACTGCACGCTGCCGTAGCCCGCGGGCTCGATGATGCCGGCGTTGATGAGCCGCTGGCGGTACACGCCCACGTAGCCGGCCTTCGCGCGCATCCGCAACCGGATATCGCTCGAGCGCGACGGCCCGTCGTCGCTCGCCATGGCGGCCAGGTAGGTCCGGTCGCCGACGGACAGTGCGGCGAGGGTGGGTTCGTAGATGTACTGGCCCATGGCCTGCCGTGCGAGCCGAACGGCCCGGCGGGCGTGCGCGAGCTGGATGCGCTCGGCGGCGCCTGCCTCCTGCCACGATTTCGAGCCGATGAACTGCACGAGGAACGGGTACCCCTGCGTGCCTCGCACCGCGTAGTCGAGGGCGTCGTCGTCGATGCTGCGCCCACCCTCCGCGATGGGCTCCCGGAGAGCCCTCGCCGACGCCTCGTAGTCGAGCTGCCCGAGTTCCTGGACGTGCGCGCGGCGCAGGAACGTCAGCATGCGGTCGCTGCGCAGCTCGTTGATGTTCGGCTTGAGGCCGGCGCCGACGAACGCGACGTCGAGCCCCTCGCGGAACGCGTGCTGCACGACCGTCGTGATCTCGCGGAGGTCGTCGATCGCGCCGCGGTGGATCTCGTCGACGGTGATGAGGACCCCTGTGCCGTTCGGGGCGAGCAGACGCGTGAGCTCCGTCAGCTGTGACCGCAGGTTGGCGACGGGTCGGTAGCGCTCCTCGACCGTCGACACGAACCCTCCGGTGCCCATCGGCAGGGTGACTCCCGTGATGCGGCGCTTGCTGGCCCTCGGGTCGTGCTCGGCCAGGAGCTTGGGGAGCGCTTCGGTGGTCATCCGCTCGGCCAGCCCCTTCGTGGCCGTCTCCGAGATCACGAGCCAGCCGCGTGTGACGGCGATGTCCTCCAGCGCGTTGAGCATGACGGTCTTGCCGACGCCGCGCAGCCCGGTGACGAGGGTCGCCCTCCCCACCTCGCCCGGCGTGCCGTCGATCGCCGCTTCGAACGACGCCAGCATCGCCGACCGGCCGACAAGCAGCGGCGGCGTCACGCCGAATGAGGGCGTGAAGGGGTTCGGCCGCGTGGATGCGGCTCCCGCCTTCGTTGGCACGGGCGGCCGGCTTCCCGTCAGGCCTCGCTCTTCGACGAGCCCGCCTCGACCTCGCCCGCGAGCACCTCGCCGTCGATCTCCACGTCGTCGGCATCGTCGAACTCGATCTGCAGGACAAGCGTGTGGTCGTCGCCACGGGCGATGATCTCCCCCGTGCCGCTCGCGCCGATCAGCTCTCCGGTGCCCGAGTCGGGGACGATATGCAGCACGCCGCCGCCAGCAGCAGGACGGCCCCTCGCGACCGTGTTCGCGTGCCAGAACGCGAGCGTGCCGGTCCTGCCCGCTATCGAGCCCTCGAAGGCGTCGATCGCGACGTACGTGCCCGAACCGTGCTTCTCGTTGAAGGCACCAGCGAAGAGCACCTCGCTGCGCCCCTCGATGTCACCGCCCGAGATCGCACGGACGATGAATGCACCGCCAAGCGGTGCGGCGGTCTCGATGCCGACGGCCCTGCCGTTGGCGTCCCAGGCTTCGATGGTGAAAGAGCTCTCTGCGCGCATGCCATGAGGATACGACGACGCACCGACAAAGCGACGGGAACTCCGGCGTGGTCAGTCGAGCGAGAGGAAGGCTCGGAGTCGTTCCGCCGAATCGGCGACCGCGACGGAGCCCGCCTCCTCGCCGAGGCGGCCGTAGCCCCAGGACACGTAGACCGCGGGCACGCCGTGCTCGGCAGCCCCCTCGACGTCGTAGAACCGGTCGCCGATCATCAGCACGTTGCTGAGGTCGACGCCCGCCACGTCGAGTCGACGAAGCGCCTCCTCGATGACGTCGGCCTTGGCCGAACGCACCTCGTCGTCGGAGGCTCCCGTGATGGTGAGGAATCTGTCGGCGACCCCGTAGCTCTCGAGGATGACCCTCGCCGAGCTCTCCGGCTTGCTCGTCGCCGTCGATTGCGGGATGCCCGCGGCGTGCACGTCGCGGATGACCTGGAGCACCCCCGGGTACGCGTCGCCGATGAACGACTCAGAGGCGCGGTAGATCGCGCGATAGCGTTCGGTCGCCTCGATGGGGTCGAGCCCGTAGGCGGCGAACGTCTCGTGGATCGGCGGGCCCACGTGCTTGAGCAGCTCGCTGTCGCTCGGGATCGGCAGCCCGTAGCTCGAGAGGACGGTGCGCAGGCTGTTCAGGATGCCCGGCGCCGAGTCGCTGATCGTCCCGTCCAGGTCCCAGAGCACCGCCGTGTACGGGGCGATGCCGGTACCGCGCTCGAGGTCGACCCTGCGCGTCGTCGTGGTCGCCGCAGGCTGGACGGCCGGTGCCGGCTGCGGGTCTGTCGGGACCCGGCCTTCCGTTTCTGGAGAGCTTGTGTGCGTCATGTCCGAGCCAGTGTAGTGAGGGCTGGCCGAGCGGCAGGCGACAGCCCGCTGAACGGTTGGGGTGCGCGCGGCTAGAACAGGCGCATGTGGCGCGGGTCGACGCCGCGCATCTCGTCGTAGTCGAGGATGACGCAGCGGATGCCGCGGTCCTCGGCGAGCGTGCGTGCCTGCGGGGCGATCTCCTGCGCGGCGAACACCCCCGAGACGGGAGCGAGCAGCGGGTCGCGGTTCATGAGCTCGAGGTAGCGCGTCAGCTGCTCGACGCCGTCGATGCCTCCACGGCGCTTGATCTCCACGGCAACAGAAGCGCCGCTCTCGTCGCGCGCCAGGATGTCGACCGGCCCGATGGCGGTCATGTACTCCCGGCGCACGAGGGCATGCCCCTCGCCGAGCAGGTCGATCTGGTCGGCGAGCAGCTTCTGGAGGTGCGCCTCGACGCCGTCCTTCTCGAGGCCGGGGTCTTTGCCGAGCTCGTGCGAGTGGTCGCCGAAGACCTCGCCGATCGTGACGAGCAGCTGGTCGCCGGTCTTCGTCTGCGTGACCCGCCAGAGCGCGGTGATGCCAGCTTCGAGCTGGGTCGCGTCCGGTTCCTCCTCGACGATGGAGCAGGGTGCGCTCATCCAGTTCAGCGGCTTGTAGCTGCCGCCGTCCGAGTGCACCAGGAGGCTGCCGTCGGCCTTGCGCATGAGCACCCGTGGGGCCATGGGGAGGTGGGCGGTGAGACGGCCGATGTAATCGACGCTGCAGTTCGCAATGACAAGACGCACCTGACGAGGGTAATCGCTCCCGATGCACCGGGTGGTCGTGCGCGCCGGTTTCGGCCCTCGATGAGGTCACTCGAAATTCACCGGGGAGCTACCCGGGGGAAACTGCGGCTTCGCCGGACATGCGAATGGTTCTCATAGCGTCGCCGAGGTACCCCGAAGACGGACCGGAAGGAACCAGATGCCCAGCATCATCCGCAGACCACTCGCCGGAGGCGCAGTCGCGCTCACCGCGCTCGCCATCGCAGGCACCGCGTTCGCCGCGACGCCGGCCGTCGCCGACGAGACCGGCCCGAAGAACGTCATCGTGCTCATCGGCGACGGCATGGGCTACAACTTCGTCGACCTCGCGAACGCCCACACCAGCGGCGAGACCTACTACCAGGTCACCACGGGCGGGGACAAGAAGGTCATCCCAGCTGGCAGCAACGCTGACCGGCCGACGGAGGGCTTCCAGAGCTGGGACCTCGCCGGCATGTCCACGAACTGGGCTGAGGGCCCCGCGTACGACCCCGCGGAGTCCTGGACCGACTTCGAGTGGAACAAGAACGACCCGACCGACTCCGCCGCGGCAGGAACCGCCATGGCGACAGGCGTCAAGACCTACAACGCGGGCATCGGAGTGGACGTCGACGAGAACGTGGTCGAGAATCTCTCGGAGCGTGCGAACTCGCTCGGCAAGTCGACGGGCGTCGTCACGAGCGTGCCGTTCTCGCACGCCACACCCGCTGCCTACTCGGCACACAACGTGTCGCGCAACGACTACCACGGCATCGCCGCCCAGCAGCTCTCTGGCGAGATGGACGTCGTGATCGGCGCGGGCCACCCGTTCTACGACGACGACAACCAGCCCTTGGCCGCACCGAACTACCAGTACGTCGGCCAAGCGGAGTGGGAGGCCGCCACGAACGGCGCGAGCGACTACGCCTTCCTGGAGACGAATGAGGACTTCGCGGCGCTCACCGAGGGCGACACCCCCGAGCAGGTCTTCGGGGTCCCCCAGGTCGGCTCGACGCTGCAGCAGGGCCGCACGGACAGTGGCGCGAGGAACGACGTGCCGGGTCTCGCGACGCTCACCGAGGGCGCCCTGAACGTGCTCGACAACAACGACAGCGGCATGTTCCTCATGGTCGAGGGCGGCGCGATCGACTGGACCGGGCACGCCAACCAGACCGACCGAGCACTCGAGGAGACCCTCGCCTTCAACGACGCCGTGGATTCCGTCATCGACTGGGTCGAGACCGAGTCGAGCTGGGATGAGACGCTCGTCGTCGTCACCGCCGACCACGAGACCGGCTACCTCTCTGGCCCGGTCGAAGGCCAGTTCACGCCCATGACGGTCGAGAACCACCTCGACTACGCCACCCACTCGTGGAACTCCACGAACCACACCAACCAGCTCGTGCCCTTCTTCTACAAGGGTGCAGGTGCCGAGCAGCTCACGGCGCTCGCCGATCAGCGGGACCCGCTGCGCGGCCACTACCTCGACAACACCGAGATGGCGCAGTGGCTGCTGACGTCCGCGTGGGTCGAGGTCGCTCCGCCGGCTCCGACCGTGCCGACCGAGCCGACGGCCACGACCGTGCCGACCGCGACCACAGAGCCGACGGCGACCGCGACCAACGAACCGACGGCGACGACCGAGCCGACCGCGTCCACGACGGCATCCGCCACCGCTCCTGCCAGTGCGGCTCCAGCACCCACGAGCACCTCGGCGACCGGCCGGGGCGGGGACTCGCTGGCCACGACCGGCGCCGAGGGTGCCGCGCCCATCGCGATCGGCGCTGGTCTGCTCCTCGCCGCAGGCATCACCGTGGCACTCGTCGCCCGTCGCCGCGCCGCGCCCGAGCGCGAGTAGCGGAGGAGCTCCCAACAGCGAGGCGTCACCAAGAGCACGCCGCTCGCGCGCGGAGCGCATGGCTGGCCGGTCCCGGATGCACGGGACCGGCCAGCCTGACCGCGTCTCTAGGACTTCGCGCCGGTGAAGGCGAGCGCCCCGCCGAGCCCGATCATCATGGCTCCACCCGTCGCTGACATGCCGGAGATGCGCTTGGGGGAGCGTGCGAACCAGGCCCGTGCGGTGCCGGCGAAGAGCGCCCACGCACCGTCGAAGACGAGCGCCAGCAGAAGGAAGCAGACGCCGAGCTCCATGAGCTGGAGCCAGGCCGGCCCGGCCGCCGGCGACACGAACTGGGGGAGCACGGCCACGAAGAACGCGATCGTCTTCGGGTTCGTGCTGCCGACGATGAAGCCCTGCGTGAGCAGCTTGAAGGCGCTCGCGGGAACGGGCGGTGCGGCCTCGAGATGGGCGTTCCTCGTGCGGATCGCCTGCACGCCGAGCCAGACGAGGTAGACCGCGCCGACGATCTTGATGATCGTGAACGCCACGACCGACGAGGCGACAAGAGCCCCGACCCCGAGCGCCACCGCGAGGACCGCCGGGATCATCCCGATGGCGTTGCCGACGACGCTCAGCACGCCGGCCCGACGGCCGAGCGCGATCGACCTGCCGATCACGAAGAGCACGCTCGGCCCCGGGATGAGGATGAGCAGCACCGACGCGATGGCGAAGGCGAGCAGGCTGTCGAGTGGGACCATGACGAGAACGTACCGCTCCCGAGGCCCGAGCGCGAGCGATCCTGGGGGACGGTCAGGCCCATGTTCGGACCCTCCCCGAGTGGGCCTCGCTCTCAGCCGGAGCCCTTCGGAGGCCCGCCCTTCACGCTCAGGCCGGGACGACGCCGTAGGCGTAGGCGAACTCGGTGGTGCGCTGGTTGCGATCGTTGTTGTCGGCCGGAAGGAAGCCCACGTGCCCAGCGGTCGACGCCACGTCGAAGGAACCAGCGCCCGGAGCGTCGTAGACGATGTCGAACTCGAGGAAATCGTCAGCGTCGAGCGGTGTCCCGAACACGGCGACAAGCTCCTGCACACTCGAGCCTGCCTGACGCTCCGGTGCGGTCACGTTCTGGAGGAAGTCACCGGTCGCGGTGCCGTTGCGGCGGACGTTGGCGATGGAGAAGGTCGTCGTCGAGCGGTAGTCGAACCTGACGACGGCTGAGCCCGACGCGGGAAGCGGGCTCGGGCCGACCGACGTGATCTTGACCGACGTCGGACGGCTCGTGCGGGCCGGCCCGGTGCCGAGGGGCACCGTCTCGAAGCTCGCCTCGGTCTCCGCGGCGTACGGTGCGGCCGGCTCGAGCTCGGTGACGCCGACGCCCTGCAGCACGTTGTTGTCGGTCTTGGTCTCGGGAGCCAGAGACGTGGCGCTGACCCGGGATCCCGTGATCTTCGCCGGGTCGTACGCGTCGTTCGGGTAGCGCAGGAGCACGGTCGACTCGACGACGAGCACCACCGCACCGGTGGGGAAGATCGGGTCGTCGGACTCGTTGACGGGAACCGAGACGGGGACGAGCCACCTGTGCTCGGTGCGCGTTCCGGTCACGATCGTCTCGACATCGTCGACGTACGTGGGCTCAGCGGCCCCGGCGACCCGGTACCCGACGCGGTCGATCGTGGCCACCTCGTTGTCGACCGTGTAGCTGGCCTGGAAGCCCGAAGCAGGGGAAGGCGTGTCGCCGAAGTTCGCGACGGCGAAGTTGCTGAGCGGCACGAACGACGTGTACCGCTGGGAGTAGTCCGGCGTGAAGAGGGGGAGGGAATCCCCGAACTGCAGGCCGACGATCGCGAGGTCGAACCCGGCGGTCGTCGTGCTCGCCGACGCCGACGGTGCTCCGACGGCCAGTGTCACGAGGGGAATGCTCCAGGCGCCGGCAGTCACGATGGCGCGCCGCGAGGGGAGCTGCTTGTCGGTCGAGCTGCTGTTCGAGGGAAGGGATGCACGCATGGTGGAACTCCAGAGGGGGATCTGTTGGCGCCGGCGTCAGATGCGCGCAGCGTCTGCGAGCCCAGGGGCGACCCGCAATCCCCACATTTGCAGGAAATCACCCGGGGAGCGATGGGGAGAACTCCCCGTGGCTCGGCTCGGCTCCGCGAGGACGAGCAAGCGGATCCGTGCGTCCGCTACCTCGCGGCGCCCGGGACGAGCCACTTCGTGCCGCGCTCCCTGGCACCCAGGACGAGCGCCCGAGCGCCCATGGTGCCAACGGCGAACGACGCCCACAGCACTCCGAGACCAGCCGCACCCTGCATCCCGAGCTGCAGCACGACCGTCACGCCGACCACCAGCACGAGCAGCGGCGGGATGCCAGCCAGCGCCAGGTAGCGAACGTCACCCGCCCCGATGAGGATGCCGTCGAGCACGTAGACGAACCCCGCGATCGGAGTCCCGGCAGCGAGGATGAGGAACCCGACGGGCAAGAGGGAGAGCACGGCGGTGTCGCTCGTGAAGACGTACCCGAGAACCCACGCGAGGGCCGCGAACACGACCGCGAGGATCACGCCGAACCAGAACCCCCACTGCTTGAGGCGGCGGGAGATCGCCGTGACCCGCTTCGTGTCACCGGCACCGAGGGCGTGCCCGACCATCGCCTGGCCCGCGATGGCGAGCGCATCCAGGGTGAAGGCGATGAGGCTGTTGACCGAGAGGAGGATCTGCAGGGAGGCCAGCTCCGCGACCCCCTGCTGCCCGGCCGCCCAGACCAGCACGACGAGGGAAGCGCGCAGCGTGAGGGTGCGCAGCACCATGAACGCGTTCGCCGAGAACACCGTCCGAGGGTCGCCGATACCCGGCCGCAGCGAGACGCCGAGCTCGCGGCCCGCTCGGACCGCGATGACGATGTAGACGATGGCCATGCCCCACTGCGCGATGACCGTTCCGAGGGCAGACCCCGCGATGCCCCAGCCGAAGCCGTAGATGAAGACCGCGTTCAGCCCCCCGTTCACGGCGAAGCCCGCGATGGCGACGACCAGCGGCACCTTGGTGTTCTGCAGGCCGCGCAGCAGGCCCATGGCGGCGATGACGAGCAGCATCGCGGGGAGACCCCACAGGCTCAGGGACAGGTACGTGTTCGCGGCATCGATGGCGCCGGGATCGCTCGTGAAGACGCCGACGAGCGGAGCGCTCAGGGGGAGGCCGACGATGAGGAGCACGAGCCCGCAGAAGGCCGCCAGCCACATGCCCTCGATACCGGCGCGGATGGCGCCTGGCCGGTTGCCGGAGCCGAGCAGCCGCGCCACGACCGGGGTCGTCGTGTAGGCCAGGAACACCATGATGCCGACGATCGTGTGCAGGATCGTCGCCGCGACTCCGAGGCCAGCGAGCGCCGTATCGCCGAGGTGGCCGACGAGGGCCGTGTCGGTGAGCAGGAACAGCGGCTCGGCGACGAGCGCCCCGAACGCCGGAACCGCGAGGGTCAGGATGCTGCGGTCGAGCGCGCGTGCATCGGCGCGTCCAGCGGGTTGGGGGTTCCGAGATGCGCGCACGGATCCATCCTCCCAGGAGTCAGCGCGAAGCCCGTTGCCCAGACGCGGGCAGGTGCACGGTGGGTGACCCCGCGTCCCCTCGCGTGTTCGCCCTGAGGTGATCTCAGCGCCTGTGTCGGTGGCGTGTTCTAGCCTGAGGGACATGTCACAGACGGACGACCTCGCCTCCACCGCTCCCGCAACCGAGCAGCTGCCCTCGGGCATCGACCTGGAGGCGCTCGACGCCTCGGTCCGCCCCGCAGACGACCTGTTCAGGCACACCAACGGCAAGTGGATCGCTGCCACGGAGGTGCCCGCGTACCTGCCCGCCTACGGCAGCTTCATCCAGTTGCGCGAAGACGCCGAGAAGGCGGTCCTCGACATCCTGAAGAGCGGCACGGACGCGGAGCCCGGGTCGGAGCTGCGCAAGGCGGCAGACGCCTACGCGGCGTTCATGGACGAGGAGAAGCTCGAGGCCCTCGGCTTCGACCCGGTTCGCCCCGACATCGACCGCGCACTCGCCGCATCGACGATCGACGAGTTCCTCCACGTGCTCGGCGACCTCGAGCGCACCGGCCTCGGCTCGTTCGTCTCGGCCTATGTCTACCCCGACCTCAAGTCGCCCGCAGAGTACGCCCTCTACTTCGAGCAGTCGGGCCTCGGCCTGCCTGACGAGAGCTACTACCGCGAGGAGCAGTACGCCGAGATCCGCGAGCAGTACACGGCGCACATCGCCCGCATGCTCGGCCTCGCCGGACTGCCGGACGCGGAGGCTCGGGCCGCGCGCGTCTTCGCGCTCGAGACCGAGATCGCCAAGCTCCACTGGGACGTCGTCAAGTCGCGCGAGGCGGAGCTCGCGTACAACCCGCGCACCTTCGCGGAACTCAGCGCGGCCTACGCGAACGTCGACTTCGCGGGCTGGACCGCACGCTGGGGTGCACCGGCCGGCGCACTCGACCGCGTCATCGTCCGTCAGCCGGACTTCTTCGAGGGTGCAGCTGACCTGCTCACGCACGAGCGGCTCCAGGCCTGGCAGGACTGGCTCGTCTGGGGCATCGTCTCGCAGTACTCGGGCATCCTCGCCCCGTCGGTCTCCGCGGCCAACTTCGACTTCTACGGCAAGACCCTCCAGGGCACGCCAGAGCAGCGCGAGCGCTGGAAGCGGGGCACGGGCCACGCTGAGGGCAAGCTCCCCGAGGCCATCGGCAAGGCCTACGTCGAGCGGCACTTCTCGCCGACCGCGAAGGCCAAGATGCTCGAGCTCGTCGGCTACCTCACCGGGGCCTACCGCGCATCCATCGCCGAACTCGAGTGGATGAGCCCAGAGACCCGTGAGCGAGCCCTCGACAAGCTCGAGAAGTTCGTCACCAAGATCGGGTACCCCGACCGCTGGCGCGACTACTCCGACCTGGAGATCAGGGACGACGACGTGGTCGGCAACTCGCGCCGGGCCTCCGTCTACGAGGCGGCCTACGAATTCGCCAAGCTCGGCACGCCCGTGCGACGCGACGAGTGGATGATGCCGCCACAGACCGTCAACGCCTACTACTCGCCAGGCGAGAATGAGATCGTCTTCCCCGCCGCGATCCTCCAGCTGCCATTCTTCGACGAGCACCGCGACCCCGCCGCGAACTTCGGCGCCATCGGCGCCGTCATCGGCCACGAGATCGGGCACGGCTTCGACGACCAGGGGTCCAAGTACGACGGAGACGGGCGCCTCGAGGACTGGTGGACCGCGACCGACCGCACCGCCTTCGAGCAGCGCACCCGGGCGCTCATCGACCAGTACAACGAACTCTCACCTGAGGGCACCGAGGGCCAGAAGGTCAACGGCGAGCTCACCATCGGCGAGAACATCGGCGACCTCGGCGGACTCGGCATCGCCTGGAAGGCGTACCGCGCCTACCGCGCAGACGTCGGCTTCGACGCAGACGACGAGAACGTCATCGACGGGCTCACCGCGGCGCAGCGGTTCTTCCTCAGCTGGGCGCAGGCGTGGCAGCAGAAGGCGCGCCCCGAGTACGCGAAGCTGCTCCTCGCGGTAGACCCGCATTCGCCCGCCGAATTCCGATGCAATCAGATCGTCCGCAACGTCGATGCCTTCTACGACGCCTTCGACGTCACCGAGAGCGATGCCCTCTGGCTCGCCCCGGAATCCCGGGTCACCATCTGGTAGCCGAGCGCTGAGCCAGGCATCACCTCGACGCCTCCCGGGACGCAAGACGGCTCCGGGAGGCGTCGTCTCGTCTCGTCGCTGCGCCGCTACTCGACGCCGATCGGTGCCCAGGCCCCGGTCGACCCCGTCAGCATGATGCGGGCGCCTGAACCCAGGTACGTCGACGCGAGGGCGTCACCTGCACACAGGTCGACGCCTTCCCCCGCGTACACGGTCGACGTCGTGATCCTGTCTTCCGCATCGCCGAAGAGCAGGGCGAACGAGCCATCGGCGACCGGCAGGGTTCCATCCGCGAGCTCGTAGTTCCCCGCGTCGATGCCAGTGCTCTCAGCAAGCGACTCGACCGTATCGCCGGGGCAGGCGATGACCGCGCCGGTCGCGCCGCTCGGCAGAAGCGCGGCGAAATCGAGGGTGGCGCCCATCTCGTTCTCGCTCAGGGCATCCGCGATCGACGTGCCTGGCGGCTGCATGCCCTCCTCGGGGACGGCACCATCGGTCTGCCCGGAGCCCGAGCATCCGCTCAGCGCGAGGAGCGCGGTCGCAGCAACGGTGCCGACAAGCAGCTTGGAGCGGTGTTCGCGGAGCATTCGCAGGGGTTCCCATCGACGGAGCGTGCACTCGGTGGTCATCTCGGGATGCTCAGCCCAGGGCGAGAAGGTGCGGTTCCCGAGATCGCCGGCGCGCATCGATTCTGCCCCGGGTGCTTGAGGATTCGGGTGAGCCTGACCGCAGTGCCGCGCATTCGGCGTCGGGTGGGGGCTGCTAGGAGGTGTGCACGGGGCACTCGAGCGCCCCGTCGTCTTCCGCCTGAGCGACGCGGGGGAGCGCGGTGGGCACGACGGGTGCCGCCGCCGGGGTCGCCGGCTTCGTCGCGGGGGTCTCGCGCTCGACGGTGATGCCGAAGAGCAGCTCGATCGCGTCGAGGTACTCGTCGCCGCGACCAGCGCGGGCGAGTTCCTTCGCGCGCACCGACGGGCTGTGCAGGAGCGTGTTCGCGAGGCGACGCAGAGCAGCCTCGGCGACGCCCGATTCGTCCTTGTTCGCGACGCGCTCGGTCTCCGCGCGCGCGATGTCGGTGATGTGCGAGCGGAGCGCTGCGATGCCCTCCGCGACGCTCGTCTCAGCCTGCTGCTCGACGAACTCGCTGGCTGCGCGGGACACGATGCAGCGAGCCTCATCGGCGGCCCCGAGCTCCTCGAGGGGAGCGTGGATGCGGATGGTCTCGAGGTCGAGCACCGAGATGCCGTCGAGGCGGCCCACGGCCGGGTCGACGTTGCGCGGCATGCCGAGGTCGATGATGAGCGTGGCCTCGGCGCATCCGGGCGCGAGTCGCGCGCCGAGCATGAGGTCGTAGTCGATGACCACCGTGTCGGCGCTCGAGCAGGTGACGACGAGGTCGGCGTTCGAGAGGTGCTCTGGCAGGTTCTGGCCGTCGATGACGAAGACGCCGTCGCGCTCGGCGAACTTGTGGGCGCGACCCGAGGGGGAGTACACGCCGACGCGGGTCACGCCGCGGTCCTGCAGGGCCTTGAGCGAGGCTGCCGCGTACGAGCCGGTGCCGACGAGCACGACCTGCGCGGTGCTCCAGTCGGCGATCTGGGATGCGGCGAGCTCGAGCGAGAGGCGCACGAGCGATCGGCCAGCGCTCTGGAGCTTCGTGCCCGACTTGATGCCACGCGATGTGGTGGACGCCGACTGGAAGAGACGCTCGAGCTGCGAGGTCGACATGCCGGCCGCACGTGATTCCTCGAGCGCGCGGCGCACCTGACCGGAGATCTCGCCCTCGCCCACGACCACGGACTCGAGGCCGCTCGAGACGGCGAAGAGGTACTCGGGCACCTGCGTGTCGTGGATGACGGCCATGTTGGCGCGGAGCGTCTCGACGGAGACGTCGAGTGCCGTCGCGATGGTCGGCATGAGCTCGGGAGCGACCGGCTGAGCCGTGTCGATGTCGAGGTAGATCTCGAAGCGGTTGCAGGTGGCGAGCACAATGGCTCCGTCGACGCCTGGGGCGTCGCGGAGCGCGGACTCAAGTCCGCCATCTTCGCGGGCCGCGAGCTTTTCAAGGACTGGGAAGCTCGCGGTGCGGTGATTGGCACTCAGACACAGCAACACGATTACTTATTGTAGAAGTTCTCCGCGTTTCCGCTTCTGAGCCATACCTTCCCTTAAATCTCTTGCGGTCCGCCAGAGCCGGGAATCCATCGTCGGATGCCCGCTGTACGGCCCCGTCCGGGCGCCGGGTGGAGAATGGGCGGGTGACCGAAACAGCTCCCGCACCCCTGCCGCTCAGCGACTCGCATCCACTCTCCTCCGGCCTCACCGCCGATGCTCCGCTCATCCGCGCGGCACGCGGGGACCGGCCTGAGACGCTCCCGGTGTGGTTCATGCGACAGGCTGGCCGTTCGCTGCCCGAGTACCGCGAGCTGCGCAAGGGCATCGAGATGCTCGACTCCTGCCTGCGCCCGGAGCTCGCCGCGGAGATCACGCTGCAGCCCGTGCGCCGTCACGGCGTCGACGCGGCGGTCTTCTTCAGCGACATCGTGGTTCCGCTCAAGCTCATCGGCGAGGCCGTCGATATCGTTCCAGGCACCGGCCCGGTCTTCGAGAACCCGGTGCGCTCCTCGCAGGAGGCGCACGAGTTCGCCGCGCGCATCAGGGCCCGCATCAGCCCGGAGCTCTTCGCTCCCATCACCGAGGCCGTCTCGCTGACGGTGGCGGAGCTCGGCTCCACGCCGCTCATCGGCTTCGCCGGGGCGCCGTTCACGGTCGCCGCGTACGTCGTCGAGGGCGGCCCCTCGAAGGACCACCTCCGCACGCGCACGCTCATGCAGGCCGACCCCGAGGCGTGGGCCGACCTCTCCGGCGCGATCGCCGAGCTCTCGGCCGCGTTCCTGGAGGCGCAGGTGCGCGCGGGAGCGAGCATCGTGCAGCTCTTCGACTCGTGGGCTGGCTCGCTCAGTCGCGATCGCTACCAGAAGTCGATCGCCGCCTCGAGCGGACTGGCGCTCGAGCGGGTACGGGCCCTTCGCACGCCGGGTGGCGAGCGGGTCCGTACGATCCACTTCGGCGTGGGCACTGCCGAGCTGCTGCCGGACATGCACGCGATCGGGGCCGACGTCATGGGGGTCGATGACCGCATCACGCTCGACGAGGCCTCGCGGCGCCTCGGCGGCGGAGTGCCGCTGCAGGGCAACGTCGACCCTGCTGTGCTCGGAGCGGGCGCCGCGGTGCTGCAGGAGCACGTGCGAGATGTCGTTCGCCGGGGGAACTCGGCGCCCGCGCACATCCTCAACCTCGGCCACGGCGTTCCGCCGTCCGCCGATCCAGCGGTGCTGACCGGCCTCGTGGAGTTCGCCCACTCGCTGCCGGACGGCGGTCGGGTCGAGTGAACCGATCGCCCCTCGGCCAGTCGACGCCCGACCTCGTCGTCGTCGGCGGGGGCATCGCGGGCATGCTCGCCGCCAGACGGGCAGCTGGCCGCGGTGCCAGCGTGGTGATCGTCGAGGCGGGAGATCGGCTCGGCGGGATGATCTGCCGCGCAGACCTGGGCGGGCTGCCGATCGACATCGGTGCGGAGGCGTTCGCCACGCGCGGTGGCGCGTTCGCGGCCCTGCTGCACGAGCTCGGGATGCACGATGACATCGTCGAGCCGCGAGCACTGGGGTCCTGGGTCGTGACCGATGCGACTGCTGCTCCGATGCCGGCCGGGGGGATGCTCGGCATACCCGGGGAAGCGGCTCTGCGTGATGTGGAGTCCCGCGCCGCGGTGCACGCCGCGATCGGCGATGAGGGCATCGCGGAGCTCGAACGCGACCGGACGCTCGACCCGCGTGTCGGCGCCGACGCCTCCGACCTCGAGTCGCTGGTGCTCGCGCGCATGGGGCCGACGGTGCTCGGCCGGCTCGTCGCGCCGGTCACGCGGGGCGTGTACTCGCTCGACCCGGCGGAGCTCGACCACCGGGTGCTCATCCCCGGTCTCGCCGAGCGCGTCCACGAGCACGGCTCCCTGTCGGCCGCCGTCGCGGCGCTCAGGAAGAGCGCGCCCCCTGGCGCCGCAGTTCGCACCGTCGAGGGAGGCATGCACCGCGTGGTGGCGCGGCTCGAGCACGAGCTCGCTGAGCTCGGCGTCGATGTCCGGCTCTCCACTCGCGTCGCCTCAGTGCTCGAAGACGGCTCCGCCCTCGAGCAGGCCTGGCGCGTCGAGCTCGAGGGCGCTGGGTCGCTCTTCGCGAAGCGCATCCTGTCGACCGTCGCCGTGCCGCGCTCCGTCTCCGCCCGCGGTGACGACTCCGAGGGGCCATCCGGCGAGGCGGTTGCGATCGGCGGCGCTGCCGCAGTCCCCGCCGAGGTCGTCGCGCTGCTCGTGCAAGCCCCGCAGCTCGACGCTCACCCGCGAGGCACTGGCGTGCTCGTCGGCGACCCGAGTACGACCATCCGGGCGAAGGCCCTGACTCACGTCACCGCGAAATGGGCCTGGCAGGAGGCGGCAGCCGACGGGATGCACGTGCTCCGGCTCTCCTACGGTCCACACGCTCGCGGGGGCAGCGAGCCGCTCACGCATTCGCTCAGCGACGACGAGACGACCGAGCTCGCGCGCGGCGATGCCGGGCGCCTGCTCGGCACGACCATCGAGCGCGAGGACGTCATCGCGATGGCCAGGCACGTCTGGCGCATCCCGGCCCCGGCCGCGCGCATCGGAAGATCCGCAGAGCTCCGGGGTGCGCGGGACGAGGCGCGGCGGACGGCTGGGGTCGCGCTCGCCGGCACCTGGATCGACGGAACGGGGCTCGCGAGCGTCATCCCAGGGGTGCTGCGCGCCGTGGATGAGCTCTTCCCCGAGGACGCACAGGCTTAGCGCGAGTTGAGATGCCTCGCGGGGCTAGGCTTGCTCCGTGGCTTGATCGCGCCCGATTGACCGATCGCTGGCGTACCGGCGAACGATAGGAGTTTTCATGAAGAAGTTCGTGTTTGTGCTTGGCCTCGGTGCCGGGTACGTCCTTGGTGCTCGCGCGGGGCGCAAGCGCTACGAGCAGATCTCCTCCGTCGCGCAGACGGTGTGGGACACGAAGCTCGTCCGCTCCAAGCGCGCTGAGGTCGACGAGTTCTCCCGCAAGCTGGCTCCGAAGGTCGCCGACGCGGCCGTCAGCGGTGCGAAGCTCGTGACGGCCCAGGTCACGAAGGCGGTCAAGGACAACGGCAAGAAGAGCTCGTCCGGCAAGTCGAACCCGCCTGCTCCCTCCGGAACCGTCGGCAACCCGAGCAGCGACGCGTCCTAACCAGCACTCCCAGCAGAGAGCGACACACCCATGTCTGAGTCGTCAGAAAAGACGCCGATCCGCGGGCCCTTCCCCGGCATCGGCCGCACGAGGGCCAACCCGAAGTCACGGTCGAGCCTCGGCGCGCTCGTGACCGACGTCCCCAAGCTCCTCACGAAGCTCGTGCGCGACGAGGTCGAGCAGGGCAAGCGAGAGCTCATCTCGACCGGCACGAAGTACGGCATCGCGGTCGGTCTCTTCGCCGCCGCGGCGTTCTTCGCGCTCACGCTGTGGGCTGTGCTCGTGACCGCCGCCGTCCTCGGACTCAACACGGTGTTCGCGCCGTGGCTCTCCGCGCTCATCGTGGCAGGCGCGTTCCTGCTGTTGGTCATCGTGCTCGGCCTCGCCGGCTACCTCGCGCTGAAGCGCGCGGGCAAGCTCGCGCCGGAGCGCACGATCGCCAGTGTCAAGCAGGATGTCAACGCAGTGAAGGGGCTCGGACAGTATGAGTGAGCAGAACGGCGAGGCGACTCTCGCGAAGAAGGAAGACAAGCGCAACGACGGCCAGCTGAAGGCCGACATCGAGCGCACCCGACGTGAGCTCGCGGCGACGCTCGACGCGATCGAGGTGAAGGTCGACCCGCGCATCCGCGGCCGCGAGCTCCTCGAATCAACGCGTCACAGCATCCAGCGCCTGAAGGAAGACAATCCGCTCCTGCTCGCGGGCATCGCAACTGGTGCCGCGGTCGTCGTGGCCGGTGGCGTGACCGCCGCCGTCGCCCTGTACCGCCGCTCCCGCTGAGCTCGTGGTCGGCTGTGCGCCGCACCCCAAACACTCCTCGACATTTCGTAGAATAGGACCATGACCCACTCGAATGAGGTCCCGGCTTTCGCCGCCGAGCCCAACGCAACGTCCGCAGTCCCCGCAGAGCACGCATCGGCTGCTCAGCAGGGCGCCCCAGAGGCCCACCATGGCGCTGAGGAGCAGGGGGGAGGCGCGACGCTCACCGAGTACACGATGATCTCGGTCTTCCGACGAGAGACGCTCAACGAGCTCGTCCTGTCCGGGCGCGACGCCATCAAGGCCGTCGACGAACTCGACGGCATCGTCGCGGAGCTGGCGGAGAACGGCGTCAAGGTGCGCGGCTTCTACGACGTCTCCGGGTTCCGGCACGACGGCGAGCTCATGGTCTGGCTGCACGGTGAAGTGCCCGAGAGCCTGCAGTGGGGCCTGCGCCAGATCCGCCGAAGCGAGCTCATCGCGCCGCTCACGCCGTCCTGGCAGATCGTCGGGGTGCATCGCGCCGCCGAGTTCAGCGCGCGCCACATGCCGGCGTACATGCTCGGCAAGGAGCCGCGCCAGTGGGTCACCGTCTACCCGTTCGTGCGCTCCTACGAGTGGTACCTGCTGCCAGAGGACGAGCGTCGTCAGATGCTCGCCGAGCACGGCCGAGCCGGATCGGCGTACACGTCGACGCTCACCAACACCGTCGCATCCTTCGGCATCAGCGACTACGAGTGGCTCCTCGCGCTCGAGGACGACAACCTCCTCAACCTGGTCGACATGATGCGTGACCTGCGACAGACCGACGCTCGGCGCCACGTGCGCGAGGAGGTGCCGTTCTACACGGGTCGCTTCCTGCAGACCTCCGAGATCGTCGAGGTGCTGCAGTGACCGACGTCGCCGCACAGCAGACCGGTTCGAAGCCGCAGGGCCGCAAGCCCGGCCCGGCGACCTTCACCCGCGTCGAGGTCAATGCTGCCGTGAGCGCCGCCTCCGACGCAGCCAAGTTCGGCCCCGAGCACACGACCGAGCCGGTCGCCTACGACGGCATCCTGCTCGCCTCCTTCGGTGGCCCGGAAGGACAGGACGAGGTCATCCCGTTCCTGCGCAACGTCACGGCAGGCCGTGGCATCCCCGACGAGCGGCTCGAGGAGGTGGCCCACCACTACCGGCACTACGGCGGCGTGAGCCCCATCAACGAGCAGAACCGTCAGCTGAAGGCCTCCATCGAGCGGGAGCTCGAGCGGCGCGGCATCGACCTGCCCGTCTTCTGGGGCAACCGCAACTCCGAGCCGTACTTCAACGACGTGCTGCTCGACGCCCGCGAAGCGGGCTGCTCGACGCTCATCGCAGTCGCCACGAGCGCCTACTCGTCGTTCTCCAGCTGCCGTCAGTACCGCGAGGACTTCGCTGACGCGCTCGAGGACACGGGGCTCGGCGGGCAGCTCACGATCGACAAGGTGCGCGCCTTCTTCGACCACCCTGGCTTCATCGCCCCCTTCATCGAGGGTGTTCGCGACGCCGTGCTCAGCCTCGCTCGAGAAGACGCCGAACTCGACCTGGCCACCGAGGTCGAGGTGCTCTTCACGACGCATTCGGTGCCGATGGCGGACGCCGCGAACTCGGGCCCTCCTGGCGCGGGCTTCGGTGAGAGCGGCGCATACGCCGCCCAGCATCTCGCCGTCGCGGAAGTCGTGGCCCTCGCGGCCCTGCAGGAGCTCGCGGAGGACACGACCATCTCAGGCCGAGTGCCAGAGCAGCTCTCCTGGCAGCTCGTGTACCAGTCGCGCTCCGGCCCGCCCTCGCAGCCGTGGCTCGAGCCCGACATCAACGACGTCATCGCCGAGCTCCCCTCGAAGGGCGCCAAGGCGGTCGTCGTCGTGCCGATCGGCTTCGTCTCCGACCACATGGAGGTGCTCTGGGACCTCGACAACGAGGCGAAGGACTCGGCAGCGGATGCGGGACTCGCGTTCCGCCGCACTCCGACCCCCGGCATCCACGCCAAGTACGTCGAAGGGCTCGTCGACCTCGTCCTGGAGCGCCGCGACGCGCTCCCCGTCGAAGAGCGTCCTGCGATGACCTCGATCGGACCGTGGTTCGACGTGTGCCGTCCAGGGTGCTGCGCGAACAAGCGACTGGGCTTCAAGCCGGCGGTCTCCGGACTGCTGCCGTGACCCTGCGGATCGGCACGCGAGGCAGCGCGCTCGCGGTCGCGCAGACGTCGACGATGGCTCGGGCGCTCGAGCGCATCACGGGCGAGCAGACCGAGCTGGTGCGAGTGACCACGCACGGCGACGTGACGCGCGCCGCACTGTCGTCGCTCGGCGGCACCGGTGTGTTCGCGAGCGAGCTGCGGGATGCGCTGCTCGCGGGGGAGTGCGACCTCGTCGTGCATTCGCTCAAGGATCTCCCGACCGCGAAGGCTCCCGGCCTCACGGTGGCCGCGTACCCCGAGCGGGAAGATGCGCGTGACGCGCTCTGCTCGCTGGGCGGAGCCTCCGGACTCTCCCTCGCGGAGCTTCCGCACGGCGCGAAGGTCGGCACCGGTTCGCCGCGGCGCGTGGCGCAGCTCCTGACGCTGCGGCCCGACCTCGAGATCCGCGATATCCGCGGCAACGTCGAGCGTCGTCTCCGCTTCGTCACGGACGGCGAGCTCGACGCCGTCGTGCTCGCTGCTGCCGGGCTCGAGCGGCTCGGCTTCGCGGATGCCATCACCGAGCGCTTCGACCTCGCCGACTTCCCCAACGCTCCCGGTCAGGGCTGCTTGGCCATCGAGGTGCGCGACGATGACGCACCTGCGGGCGTCTCCGAACTCGACGACCGAGAAGCGCGTGCGGCGGTGCTCGTCGAACGCGGCATTCTCGCGACGCTCGAAGCCGGATGCGCGGCTCCCGTCGGCGCTGCAGCCCGGTACGCCGACGGAAAACTCGAGGCGTGGGCTACCGTGTATGCAGTAGACGGATCTTCGCGGGTCTCCAGCAGGCGTGCCGTGGAGGTCTCCGACCCCGGCGCATTCGATGCCGCCCAGGCAGAACTGGTCTCGCTCATCTCGACGGACCTCTTCGATCAGGGTGCTGTCGCGCTGATGGCCTGAACGGAGGGTCCGGACGTGAACGGAGGAACCACGATGGATGCACCGCTGAAGGGCTGGAAGATCCTCGTACCCCGTGGAGGCGTCTGGGGTGGCGACGTCGCGGAGGCCGTTCGCGCCCGTTCGGCGTTCCCCATCACGGCCCCGCTCATCAACTTCGCGAGCCCGAACGAGGACGACTCCCGGGTGCTGAGCGACAAGATCCGCCTGCTCGAGAGCGGGCACTACAACTGGATCGCGGTCACGAGCGCCACGGCTGCCGATGTCATGCACTCGCTCGGCGTGAAGGTGCCGGACCACACGCTCATCGCGGCGGTCGGCGAGACGACCGCGGCCTCGCTGACGACGGCCGGGTACCGGGTGGACTTCGTTCCCACGCACGACAACTCCGCCAAGGGGCTGCTCCTGGAGTGGGCCGAGGCGGCTCGCCGCCAGCCGCCCATCTCGGTGCTGTGGCTGCGCTCGGAGGTCGCTCGACCGACGCTCGCGGAAGGGCTCGCCAGGCGCGGGCACCTCGTCGACTCGGTCGTCGCGTACCGCACGGTGGGTGTGCCGGCGGCGGAGAGCATCCAGTACGACATCCGCAACAGCCGGATCCGAGCGATCCTCGTGACGAGCGGATCCGTGGCGGAGCAGGTGCACAAGCAGTTCTCGCCGATCCCTGATGAGATCTACATCGCCGCGATCGGCCCCCGGACCGCGAAGGACGCCAGGCAGCTGGGTCTCCGCGTCGACGTCGTCGCCAAGCAGCGCTCGGTCGCGTCGCTGCTCGACGGGCTCGAGTGGCTTGCGAGCGGCAGCGACATGCCGGTGACCGAGGCCATCGATCTGAAGGCGCTCCGCGCGTTCGAGGCGAGCGAGCTGCAGGCCGAGCACGACAGTCGACCGGTGCCGAAGGAAGACATCCCGGCCCTCGACGAGGGACGCGGTCAAGCCCCCAATGACCGCTGAGTTCGCCGCCTGCTGGGCGGATCGGACCCACACGCCGACAAGCCGGGCCGCGTCCGCGACCGTCGGCACAGAACTCCTGAGGAAGGACACGATCGCATGATCTCCCCGAGCCGCAGGCCTCGTCGCCTGCGCCAGAGCGACGCCGTGCGCCGCCAGGTCCGCGAGGTGCGCGTGCACCCGAACGACCTCATCCTGCCGCTGTTCGTCCGCGAGGGCGTGAGCGAGCCGATCGCGATCTCGTCGATGCCCGGCGTGCAGCAGCACTCGCTCGACTCGCTGCGCCGCGCGGTCGAGGAGGCGGCGACGCTCGGAGTCGGCGGGGTGATGCTCTTCGGCGTGCCGGAGACTCGCGACGCCGTGGGCTCGGGCGCGACCGATCCGAACGGCATCCTCAACGTCGCGGCCCGCAAGCTGGCGGAGGAATTCGGCGAGGACATCGTCGTGCAGACCGACCTCTGCCTCGACGAGTTCACCGACCACGGCCACTGCGGCGTGCTGGATGCGGCCGGTCGTGTCGACAACGACGCGACGCTCGAGCGGTACGACGCGATGGCGATCGCCCAGGCCGACTCCGGTGCCGCGATGCTCGGGATGTCGGGGATGATGGACGGCCAGGTCGCGAGTGCGAGGGCCGCCCTCGACGCAGCCGGGCACACCGACGTCGCGATCGTCGCCTACTCCGCGAAGTACGCGTCGGCGTTCTACGGCCCGTTCCGGGAGGCTGTGGACTCGCAGCTCCAGGGAGACCGTCGCACCTACCAGCTCGACCCGGCCAACCGCCGCGAGGGCATGCGGGAGGCGCTCATCGACATCGATGAGGGCGCCGACGTCGTCATGGTGAAGCCGGCTGGCTCGTACCTCGACGTGCTCGCCGATGTCGCCGCGGAGTCGATCGTTCCCGTGTGGGCCTACCAGGTCAGCGGCGAGTACGCCATGATCGAGGCCGCCGCGGCGAACGGCTGGATCGACCGCGATCGCGCGATCGCGGAGTCCATCACGTCGATTCGACGCGCTGGCGCCGATGCCGTGCTGACCTACTACGCGAGTGAGCTCGCGCGCACCCTGGCGTCGCAGTCGGGCACGCCAGTGTCGGCGGCCCATGGCAGAGTGGATGCACGATGAACCACGACGTCTCCGCCTCGCTCTTCGCCCGCTCGCTCGAGGTCACGCCCGGGGGTGTGAACTCGCCGGTCCGCGCGTACGGCTCGGTTGGGGGCACGCCTCCCTTCGCTGCCTCCGCGACGGGTCCGTACCTGACCGACGTCGACGGCAACGAGTACGTCGACCTCGTCAGCGGGTGGGGCCCCATGCTGCTCGGGCACGCGCATCCCGCCGTCGTCGAGGCAGTCCAAGACGCGGCGGCTCGCGGACTCTCGTTCGGAGCCCCCACCCCCGCTGAGACGCAGCTCGCGGAGCTCGTCGTCGATCGCATCGCCCCCATCGAGCAGGTGCGCCTCGTCTCCACGGGAACCGAGGCGACCATGACGGCCCTGCGGCTCGCACGCGGCTACACGGGCCGCGACCTCATCGTGAAGTTCGCGGGCTGCTATCACGGCCACTCCGACGGCCTCCTCGCGGCCGCGGGCTCGGGCCTCGCCACGCTCGCGCTCCCGGGCTCTGCCGGTGTGCCGGAAGCCATCACCTCGCAGACCATCGTCGTCCCGTTCAACGACCTCGACGCCGTGCGCGCCGCGTTCGCCGAGCATCCCGGCGAGATCGCCGCTGTCATCACCGAGGCGTCACCCGCGAACATGGGCGTCGTCCCTCCCGAGCCTGGCTTCAATCGCGAGCTCGCCCAGCTGTGCTCGTCCGAGGGTGCCCTGCTCGTCTGCGACGAGGTGCTCACCGGGTTCCGCACCGGGCCAGCAGGTTGGTGGGGCGAGGAGCAGAAGACCGAGTCCTCGAGCGGATGGCAGGCCGACCTGTACACGTTCGGCAAGGTCATCGGCGGCGGCATGCCCGTCGCGGCCCTGGGCGGTCCGCGCGAGATCATGAGCCACCTCGCCCCGCAGGGCCCCGTCTACCAGGCTGGCACGCTCTCGGGGAACCCCGTCGCGGTCGCCGCCGGCATCGCGACGCTCTCGCACGCCGACGACGCCGTCTACGCTCGCGTCGACGCGGCTGCCGAGCGCATCCGCACCGCGACCTCCGAGGCGCTCACCGCCGCGGGCGTCGCCCACTCGGTGCAGAACGTCGGCAACCTCTTCAGCTTCACCTTCGGCGATGGCGCGGCGCTCGGCTGGACCGGAACCGGCGGCGGGCCGCGGAACGAGGACGAGGTCAAGCGCCAGGAGGCCTGGCGCTACCCGCCGTTCTTCGCCGCGATGCTCGACGCCGGTGTCAACCTGCCGCCGAGCGTCTTCGAGGCCTGGTTCGTCTCGGCTGCCCACGACGATGCGGCCATCGACCGCGTTCTCGCGGCGCTCCCCGCAGCAGCCCGGGCCGCGGCCAACGCCTCGGCACCCGAGTAGGGCCGCGTTGGAACGCCGAGCCGTCGACGAAAGGGCCTAGAAGCCACGTGGAGGAACTCACCAACTGGGTGCTCGACCTGAGGGGCTCCGGCTGGAGCTTCGCGGTCGTGGCGCTCGTGCTGCTCGTCGGCGGCGTCGTCACCTTCCTGCCGAGTCAATCGCTGGTCGTGGCGATCTCCGCCCTCACCGCCGGAGATCAGGGGTGGACGGCCCTCATCAACCTCTTCGGACTCTTCGCGTTCTGCGTCGTCGGCATGGTCCTCGGCGACATCGGCACGTACTGGCTCGCCAGGGGCGTCGGGTTCGGCAAATGGAGCTGGATGAACGGGCGCCGGCTCACGGCCGTGCGAACGCGAGTCGGCGATCAGCTGAAGACCCGTCCGAAGTGGGTCATGGTCACCGTGCGGCTCCTGCCGCTTGGGCGCATCGCGACGGTGCTCGCCGCATCCGACGCCCGGATGCCGATGCCCACCTTCCTTCCGCTTTCCGTGCTCGCGAGTGCCGTGTGGGTTGGCTACGCGGTGGTGATCGGCGCCGTGTTCGGCTCGTTCAGCACGGACAACCCGCTGCTCATGATGGTGCTCGCCGTGGTCACGGCCATTGCTCTTGGCCTTCTCGCGCAGGTGGTCAACGGCTGGCTCGAGAAGCTCACCGACCGCCGGAAGGCCGACGTCGCAAGCTAGGTGGACCCCCGACCCCGGAGTCCGAGAGTCTGCGGGATGCAGAACGCGCTTCGCTGAGAGGCGTTTCCCTCAAGGACGCGAGTTCCGTATCCCGAGACTGCCCGGCTGTCGACGGTCGGAGCGGTGGAGCTGGGCTCCGCCTGCCTACGCGGCGTCGGTCTTGCCGCGGAGCTCGGCGAGCTCGCGGCCGGACTCCACCGCCTTCGTCTCGGCTTCGGACTTGAGGTCGGCGGCGAGGTCGGCGAACTGGTCGAGTGCCGGGTTGACGCCCACGAGCGTGAAGGGACGCTGCACGACGCGGAGGTCGAGGCCCCATGCGTCCTGGAGCAGACGGGTGAGGTACGGCGTGGAGTGGTCCCAGCCTTCCTTCGGGGTGCCCTCGTCGTAGTTGCCACCGAGGACGGTCGCGAGGGTTGCGGGCTTCCCGGCGAGCGTCGTGCTTCCAGCGTTGGTGCGCGGGTCGGTGTAGGCGAGGTCGAACCAGAGCTTGAAGTGCTGCGAGATGCCGTAGTTGTAGAGCGGCACGGTGAAGAGCAGGGCGTCGGCCGCGATGATCTCGTCGGCCAGCTGCGCTGCCAGGGCGACAGCGGCGCGCTGCTCCTCGGTGCGGTCGTCCTCGGGCGTGAAGCCAGCGTAGACGGCGTTCTGCCAGGCGTCGGCGGGGATGGGCGACTCGATGAGGTTGCGGCGTGTGACGACCGAGTCGGGGTGTGCCTGGGTCCACTCGGCCTCGACGAGGTCGCCGAGCGCGCGGCTGGCGGAGGTGGCGGGGAGCAGGCTGGCATCGATACGGAGAAGGGACATGCGGGGCTCCTTGAAATTTCACAGAGTCGCTATGAAAACCAGAGCGACTCTGTGCAGATTAGCACGGGTACACTGGCGGCATGGCAGAGAAAGCGCAGGAGCACGGCGCCGCGGAATGCGACGGCGCCATCTCGCTCGCCTTCACGCTGCTTGGCAAGCGCTGGAACGGCATGATCATCGATGTGCTCGGCTCGCAGCCCCTCACCTTCGTCGCCCTGCGCCGTGCGGTGACGGGCATCAGCGACGCGGTCCTCTCCGACCGCCTGACCGAGCTCGCCGGGGCCGGACTCGTCGCGCGCACCGTCAACGACGGCCCGCCGGTCTCGGTCAGCTACGAGCTCACGACGGCAGGTCAGCGCCTCATTCCGGTGCTCAAGCAGCTCGGCACGTGGGCTTCGGAGAACCTCGAGCACGCCCCGCTGGCCTGATCCAGCGTCAGTCGCCCTCGAATCAGGCGTCACCCCGCACGCGCACGACCGTTCGCCCGCGCACCGTCCCATCGAGGATGGGCTGCGCGACCTCGATCGCCTCCTCGAGGGCGACGACTTCGGTCATCGACTCGAGCAGTTCGCTGTCGAGCTCGAGGAGCCTGTTCCAGGCCTCGGCCCGCACCTCCAGGCTCTGCACGACCGAGTTGATGCCGCGCAGCGTCACGCCGCGCAGGATGAACGGCAGGACCGTCGTCGGCAGGTCGGTACCCTGCGCCAGCCCGCACGCCGTCACCAGCCCTTCTCGTCTCGTCTGCGCGATCACGTTCGCGAGGGTCGTCGAGCCGACCGCGTCAATGGCCCCGGCCCAGCGCTCCGTCTGCAGTCCCTTGCCCGGCGCATCGGAGAGCACGTGCCGGTCGATGATCTCGGCCGCGCCGAGGCGGCGCAGGTAGTCACCCTCCTCGTCACCGCGGCCAGTGGATGCGACGACCCGGTAGCCGAGTCCCGCCAGCAGGGCGATCGCCACGCTGCCGACGCCACCCGCCGCACCCGTCACGAGCACATCGCCGTCGCCGGGCGCGACCTGCTTCTCGAGCGCCAGCACCGACAGCATCGCCGTGTACCCGGCAGTGCCGATGGCGGCCCCCTGCAAGAGGGACATCTCCTCGGGTAGGTGGATGAGCGACTCGTCGTCGACGAGGCACAGCCCGGCGAGGCCGCCGTGCCTGCTCTCGCCGAGCCCCGCACCGTTCAGCACGACGCGGTCGCCTGGCACGAAGTTCGGCGTGCGCGACTCCCGAACGACGCCGACGACGTCGATACCCGGGACGAGCACATCCGCTCGACTCACGCCGGGCCTGCCGGCGAGCAGCAGGGCGTCCTTGTAGTTGAGGCTCGAGTAGGCCACGTCGACGAGCACCTGGCCGCGATGGAGGCGGCCGTCGCCGAACAGCTCGTCGCCGAGCTCATCGAACGCGACGTCGATGCGAGGCTTCCCCGCGTCGTCGGTGGACTTCGTCGTCAGGTATCCGCGAACCATGGCGCCATCGTAGGGGGCGCGGATCAGAGCTCCCCAGCATCCGCTGCACGGAGCCGACCGCTCGCCGCTCGCTGCTCTGCTGCTCTGCCGCTCTGCAAGACTGGCTGGCATGATCACGGTCCGCACCTTCACCGAACTCAGTGCCGCCGAGCTCTGGGGCATCCTGCACCTGCGCTCGAGCATCTTCGTCGTCGAGCAGGACTGCGTGTACCTCGACCCGGACACGGCCGACTTCGCCGACGGCACCCTGCATGCGTTCATCGGCGAGGACCCCCTCTACCCGCACAGCTACGCGAGACTCCTCCCCATCGGCTGGCCGGACGAGCACCTGCCGACGCACCTGTCACGCCCCATCGGCAGGGTCGTGACGGCCGAGAGCTCCCGCGGCCTCGGATACTCGGCTCAGATCATCCGCCACCTCGTCGAGATCGCCGAGAGTGAAGGCCTCTCGACCTCCCTCAACGGGCAGGCCCACCTCGAATCCTGGTACGCGAGATTCGGGTTCGAACGATGCGGTGAGAACTTCATGGAGGACGACATTCCCCACGTGCCGATGGTGAAATACACATCGAGCCCTGACTCATGATTTACTCGCTCGTAACAAGCATGAATCAGTTAGTCGCAGTGCCGCGGCTAGCTTGAGATCCGGGCGCCGCTGCGCGGCGCTCGCTCTCTGCTTACGTATAAAGGAGCACCATGAGTAACTTTGCCAAGTCGTCTCCCTCCAGGAAGTTGCGCATCACCACAGGAATCGCCGCCATGAGCGTCGGCGTCTTCATGCTGGCTGCGTGTTCGTCGACGACCGAAGGTGGCAGTCCAGATGCGGAGGGCGATGCTGCCGCTGCCGTCTGTGGGCCCGACACGGCTGCATCCGTAGCCGACGTCACGCCCGTCGACGCACCGACCGCTCAGGAGCGCTCCGAGGCGCTCAAGATCGGCTCGCTGCTTCCGCAGACTGGAACCCTCGCCTTCCTCGGCCCGCCCGAGATCGCGGGTGTCGACCTCGCAGTCGCCGAGATCAACGCCTCGCCGTCCGGTGTGCTCGGCGGGAACATCACCGTCGTCCACCGTGACTCGGGCGACACGTCGACCGACATCGCGACGCAGTCGGTCACCGACCTGCTGAGCCAGAACGTGTCCGCCATCGTCGGCGCGGCATCCTCGGGCGTCTCGATGACGGTCATCGACCAGATCACCGGTGCAGGCGTCGTGCAGATCTCGCCGGCGAACACCTCGGCCGAGTTCTCCACCTACGCCGACAACGGCTTCTACTTCCGCACGGCCCCCTCGGACATCCTCCAGGGACGCGTCAACGGAAACACGATCGTCAACGACGGCAACGCATCCGTCGGCATCATCTACCTGAATGACGCCTACGGCTCGGGCCTCTCCGAGAGCATCACCACAGCAGTCGAGGCTGCTGGCGGCGAGGTCGTCGCGTCTGAAGCCTTCAACGAGGGCGACAGCCAGTTCTCCGCGCAGATCGACGCCGTCACGGCCGCCGACCCCGACGCGATCGCGCTCGTCGCGTTCGACCAGACGGCGACCATCGTTCCGCAGCTCATCGGCACCAAGGGCTTCCCCGCCGACAAGCTCTACATGGTCGACGGCAACATGGCCGACTACTCCGCTGACTTCGAAGAGGGCACGCTGAACTGCGCCAAGGGCACCATCCCCGGTGTCGTCGCCTCCGACGACTTCCGCGCCCAGCTGCTCGGTATCGACCCGGACCTGAAGGACTTCACGTACGGCGCTGAGTCGTACGACGCGGTCATCCTGGCAGCCCTCGCCGCACAGGCCGGCGGTGCCGCTGACCCGGCGACGATCAAGGACAACATGCAGAAGGTCTCCGTAGAGGGTGAGAAGTGCACCACCTACGCCGACTGCGTCGC
The DNA here is from genome assembly GCF_002931395.1 of Pseudoclavibacter sp. RFBI5. Lineage (NCBI taxonomy): Bacteria > Bacillati > Actinomycetota > Actinomycetes > Micrococcales > Microbacteriaceae > Pseudoclavibacter > Pseudoclavibacter sp. RFBI5. The sequence goes on from NZ_PSYA01000013.1 coordinate 202,874, forward strand.
GCTCCTCGAAGCTGGAACCGACATCGACTACGACGGCGTCTCCGGACCGATCTCGTTCGACGAGAACGGCGACCCGTCAGAGGCAACGATCGGCATCTACCAGTACGGCAACGGCAACACCTACTCCAACATCGGAGAAGAGGCTGGCCAGCTCTAAGCTGACCCGCTGACCGAAGGGCCCGGGATGCACGCATCCCGGGCCCTTTTGTGTGCCCTGGCGGGGCTGGGCTTGGCCCTATCGCATGCCCGAGCCGAGCATCCGCCCGCCCCGATGCCGTCCTCTCCCTCCCCCCTGCACCCCCCGCAAGCAGCCAACGCTGCCCGACGTTTCCCCCTCTGCGGGCCGTCGCAGCGGGGGAAACGCCGGGCAGCGTTTACCTCCCTCCGGGGAGGGGAGCCTTCTGCAGAACCTGGGCGTGGGGAGGCCCCCCGCTGCCCGAGCATCGCTGCCCGCGAGGGCAACCAACACTGCCCGGCGTTTCGCCCCCTGCGCAGTCTGGCAGGGGGCGAAACGCCGGGCAGTGATCGGCTTCGGCTTCGCCTTCGCGGGGGCGCCGGGCCGGGGGCCGGGGCGGATGCTCGCGGCTAGTGGGCCGCGTCGCCGTCCTTCGCCTGTTCGTCGGCCGCGAGCGTGCCGAGGTAGAGGGCGATGACCTTCGGGTCGTTGAGCAGCTCGCGTCCGGTGCCCGTGTACGCGTCCTTGCCCTGGTCGAGCACGTAGGCGCGGTCGCAGATCTGCAGGCAGCGGCGCGCGTTCTGCTCGACCATGATGACGGAGACGCCGGCACGGTTGATCTGGCGCACACGCAGGAACGTCTCGTCCTGACGGACCGGGGAGAGGCCTGCCGACGGCTCGTCGAGGAGCAGCACCGACGGGTCCATCATGAGGGCCCGCGCCATGGCGACCATCTGCCGCTCACCGCCGGAGAGGGAGCTCGCGCGCTGCTTGCGGCGCTTCCCGAGCTCGGGGAAGAGGTCGGCGACGAACTCGAACCGCTCGTTGAAGACCTTGGGCCGCAGGAAGAGCCCCATCTCGAGGTTCTCCTCGATCGTGAGCGACGGGAAGACGTTGTTGTTCTGCGGCACGAGCCCGACGCCCTTGGCGACGAGCTTGTCGGCGCGCAGGCCCGTGATGTCCTCGCCCTTCAGCATGACGCTGCCGCCGCGGATCTTGATCTGCCCGAAGATGGCCTTGAGCACCGTCGACTTGCCGGCGCCATTGGGCCCGATGATGCCGATGAGCTCGCCGGGGTAGGCGTCGATCGAGCATCCGTTGAGGATGTTCACGCCGGGCAGGTAGCCGCCGACGAGGTCGATCGTCGACAGCACAGCGTCGCTTCTGGGGGTCGTCGCTGTCGCAGAACCGGATGCGTTTGGCGTCGTCTCGCTCATTTGCTGTCACTCTCCGTCGTCTCGGTCCCGGGCTTCGTCTCGGCGATCTCCTCGGCGATCGTGGTCGTCCCGAGCACTTCGGCCTCGTACTCGGCCGCCGCTTCGACGCCCTGCTCCTCGGCGATGCGCTCGACTTCCAGCTCCTGGATGTCGAGGTCGCCGAGGTCCTGGTCGTGGTGCGCGCCGAGGTAGGCGTCGATCACGGCCTGGTCCTTCATGACCGTCTCAGGCGGGCCCTCCGCGACGATCTGGCCTTCGGCCATGACGACGACCCAGTCGGAGATGTTCGTGACCATGTGCATGTCGTGCTCGACGAACAGCACCGTGGTGCCGTCGTTCTTGAGCTCCTTGACGTGGCCGAGGAGCGACTGCACGAGGGCCGGGTTGACGCCGGCCATGGGCTCGTCGAGCATGATGAGCTTCGGGCTGCTCATGAGGGCGCGGGCCATCTCGAGGAGCTTGCGCTGTCCGCCGGAGAGGGACGCCGCGTAGTCCTCGCGCTTCGCGTCGAGCTTGAAGCGGGCGAGGAGCTCGTCGGCCTTCTCGGTGATCTCCTTCTCGCGGTCGCGCCAGAGCGGCTTGAACAGCGCGCGCAGCATGCCCTCGCCGCCCTGCTGGTCGGCGCCGAGGAGCATGTTGTCGAGCACCGTCATGCGTCCGAGGGACTTCGTGAGCTGGAAGGTGCGGACCATGCCGGAGCGGGCCACCTTGAAGGCGGGCACGTTGGCAAGGGAGGTGCCGTCGAACGACCACGTGCCCGTGTTGGGCTTGTCGAAGCCCGTCAGCAGGTTGAACATGGTGGTCTTGCCGGCGCCGTTGGGGCCGATGAGCGCCGTGATCTTGCCGCGCGGGATCTCGAGGTGCTGCACATCCACGGCCGTGTTGCCGCCGAACTGGCGGGTGACGCCGTCGGCGATGACGATCGGGTCGACCTTCTTGCAGCCGGGGCCGACCTTGCCGTCGACGAACTCGTGGGTGGGGAGGATGCCCGTTGGGGGGCTCGTCTGCTCAGGCACTGAAGCTCAGCTCCTTCTTGTTTCCGAAGATGCCCTGGGGTCTGAAGACCACCAGCAGCATGAGCGCGATTCCGACGATGATGAAGCGCAGCTGGCCCGCCTGCGTCGTCGAGAGGAAGGTGATCGCGCCCGATTCGATCGCGCCGTACAGGATGCCCTGCGTGAGCGAGAGCACGACCCAGAAGATCATCGCTCCCACGATGGGCCCGAAGATCGTCGCGGCTCCTCCGAGCAGCATGATCGTCCAGATGAAGAACGTGAGACCCGTCGTGTAGTTCGCGGGTTGCACGGCTCTCGGCAGGATGAAGATGATGCCGGCGAGGGAGCCGAGGAGGCCACCCGTGATGAGGGCCTGCATCTTGTAGGCGAAGACGTTCTTGCCGAGGCTGCGCACGGCGTCCTCGTCTTCGCGGATGCCGCGGACGACGCGACCCCACGGGCTGCGCATGAGCGCCCACACGAGGAGGGTCGCGAGGATGACGAGGCCCCAGCCGACGATGCGGGTCCACCAGTCGTAGGCGTTGTAGGTGAAGGGGCCGAAGCCGTAGGTGCCGTCGGGGATCGGGTTGATGGCCGCGAAGGTTCCCTTGAAGCCGTTCAGGCCGTTGGCCGCGCCCGTCACGGGGGTGAGGCCGGTTGTCGTCACGATGTACCGCAGGATCTCGGCGGAGGCGATCGTGACGATGGCCAGGTAGTCGGCGCGCAGCCGCAGCGTCGGGACGCCGAGGATGAACGAGAAGACGATCGAGACGACGATGACGCACAGCACGGCGGCCCAGATGGGCCAGCCGAGGCTGATCGTCGGGATCGCGAACGCGTACGCGCCGAGCAGCATGTACGCGGCCTGGCCGAAGTTGAGGAGGCCGGTGTAGCCGAAGTGGATGCCGAGGCCGATCGCGGCGAGCGCGTAGGCAGCGGTGGTGGGGCTGAGGAGCTCGCCGATGGCGTTGCTCAGGATGTTTGACCAGTCCATGGTTCGTCTCCTAGCCGACTCGCTCGCGGCGGCCGAGAATGCCCTGGGGCCTGACGAGCAGGACCAGGATGAGGATGAGGAGCGCCGCCGCGTACTTGAGGTCGGCGGGGATGAAGAGGGTCGAGAGCTCGACGAAGATGCCGACGACGAGCGAGCCGACGAGGGCGCCGTAGGCGGAGCCGAGGCCACCGAGGGTGACGGCGGCGAACATCAGCAGGAGCACCTGGAAGCCCATGTCCCACGAGGATTGGCGGTAGAGGGCGAGCATGACGCCGGCGAGGGCGGCGAGGCCACCTGCCGTGGTCCACACGATGCGGATGATGCGGTCGACGTTGATGCCGGATGCGCTTGCGAGCGACGGGTTGTCGGACACGGCTCGTGTGGCCTTGCCGACGCGGGTGCGCGTCAGGAACAGGGCCACGAGGAGGAGCGTGACGATCGAGATGCCCATGCTGAGGAGCGAGCCCGTCGTGATGCGCACGGGGCCGAACTCCACGGCTCCGCTGAGGCCCACCGAGCTCATCGGGAGGATCGCCCCGCCGAAGAAGAACTGGTAGAGGTAGCGGAGTGCGAGGCCGAGGCCGATGCTCACGATCATCGCCGGGACGAGGCGCACGCCGCGCTTGCGGAGCGGCTTCCAGAGGGTCGCATCCTGGAGCCAGCCGAAGGCGGCGCCGAGGATCACGACGACGATGATGGCGACGAAGATGTTGAGCCCCATGACGACGGCGAAGAGCCAGGCCATGAGTCCGCCGAAGGTGACGAGCTCGCCGTGGGAGAAGTTGTTCAGCCCGGTGGTGCCGAAGATGAGGGTGATGCCGATCGCGCCGAGCGCGATGAGGAGGCCGAAGTTGAGGCCGGCGACGAGGCGCTCGATGAGCTGCGAGCCGAAGTTGCTGCTCTGCCTCGTGTCCTCTCCGAGTGCGAAGAGGCGTCCGACGTTGGTCGTCGACCATTCGTCCTCGGTGACCTCTGCGGTGGCGCCGTCCTCGTTCCGCAGGTCGATGCCGTCTGGCAGGGTCTCCGTGTCGAGCGTGACCGTGTAGTTGCCTGGGCCTGGGACGGGCACGCGCCAGCGGCCGTCTTCACCCGACTCCACCGTCTCGGAGTAGCCGTCGCCGTCGACGGTGAGCGAGACGCCCGCGACGGGTTCTCCCTCGTAGTTGAGGATGCCGCTGATCGAGTACGGCGACTCCTCATCGACGGGGTCGGCTGCCGCGTTCGCGGGGCCGGCCATCGCGAAGACGCCGAGGAACGCGAAGAGCGACATCGCGAGTGCTGCGAGCATTCGGTGGGTTCGGGTGAGCCGGGAACGCCGGGCGGTCGCTGAGCGCGAACCGGCTGGCGTGAGCGGACTGGGGAGAAGGGGCACGGAGTACCTCCAGTGCGAGTCGGGCTGGGCACGACGACTGAACGAGATTCTGGAACTGCTATTTCTGCAAGCGAGGATTCGCCACTCTGCGAATCTACGGATGGTTTGTATCGGCAATGTTTCACTGCCGCTACACACGATAGCCGTGCGGAAGAGGCTCTGCTCGCAGCCAGGAGCCTCAGCGCGCAATTTTGTTCTACGTCACCACAATTGTGGTGCCTCAGCACGGCACAGTGTGCCGCCACATCCAAGATCTCCGATTTGTGAAGATGTCTTTCGTCTCCGGCGTGTCACCGACCGGATGGTGCCCCCGCCGCGGCACTGAGGCCCGCGGGCGTGTGCTCGGGACAGTGGAGTGCGCGCTCGCCGCAGTCCGCACAGGCGACGAAGCGTTCCCTGCAGGAGGGGTCGCTGCAGTTCTGGGTGCGGTGCGTGGGCCTCTCGCATTCGCGGCAGCGGCCGAGGACGTCGGTGTCGGGGCCGAACTCGAGGTGCTCGCGAGCGTCGAAGACCGCGAGGGAGCCCTTCCAGAGCCCCTCGTTGCCGAACTGCTCCGCGTATCGGACGATGCCGCCGTCGAGCTGGTACACCTCGCTGAAGCCGCGCTTGAGCATGAGCGCTGAGAGGACCTCGCAGCGCACGCCTCCCGTGCAGTAGGTGACGACGGGCTTCGACTTGAGGTCGTCGTACTTGCCCGATTCGAGCTCGGCGATGAAGTCGCGGGTGGTTCCGGTCTCCGGAACGATGGCGCCCTCGAAGCGGCCGATCTGCGCCTCGATCGCGTTGCGGCCGTCGAAGAAGACGATCTCTTCGCGCGATTCGACGAGTGCGTGCAGCTCATCCGGCGCGAGGTGGGTGCCGCCGCCCTTGACGCCGTGCTCGTCGACCTCGAGCTCGCCCGGCGCCCCGAAGCTGACGATCTCGTCGCGCACCTTGACGCTGAGGCGTGGGAAGTCGAGGCTCTGTCCCTGCTCGTCGAGGCCGGTGCCCTCCGACCACTTGTAGTCGGCGTCCTTGAAGGCCGCGTACTCCCGGGTGGTGCGCACGTAGCGCTTGAGCGCGTTCAGCTCGCCGCCGAGGGTGCCGTTGATGCCGTCCTTGGAGATCAGGATGCGCCCACGCAGCCCCAGGGACGCCGCGAGGTCGCGCTGCCAGAGGCGGATCGCCTCCGGGTCGGCGAGGGGCGCGAAGGCGTAGTAGAGCACGATCTTGGGGACAGCCATGAGGACGATTTTAGGTGAGGGGCTCACGCCGAATGTCCGTGGGTCTGCGTACCCTTGCCGCATGCCAGATCGGGTCATGTCGCTCTATCGGCCGGCGTCACCGGTCGATGTGCAGCAGACCCTGTCTCCCCTCATGCGGGGCAGGCGAGATCCGACGTGCTGGGTGCATCCGGTGTCGCGGGACGTGTGGCGCACGTCCCACACGCTGGCGGGAGGCGCGACCACGGTGTTCCGCCAAGCCCGGGAGGGGGTGCGGGTCGTGTCGTGGGGTGCGGCCGCCGAGATCGCGGTCGACGAGGCTCCCACGCTGCTGGGCCGCGACGACGACTGGAGCGAGCTCTGCCTCGACGCCCTGCCGGAGCTGGCGGATGTGCGGCGACGGAACGAGGGGCTGCGGCTCCCGAAGTCGGGCGCGGTGTTCGAGGCGCTGAGCGCGGCGATCATCGAGCAGAAGATCACGGGCCTCGAGGCGCATCGCGCTTGGGACATCCTGCACCGCGACCACGCCGACGCGGCGCCAGGGCCGGCCGGTCTCGTGCCGCGGCACCTGCGCCTGCCGCTCACGCCGGAGCAGTGGCGGCGCATTCCGAGCTGGGACTGGCATCGGGCCGGCGTCGACTACTCGCGGTCCGGAACGGTGATCCGCTCGGCGACGGTCGCGTCGGCACTCGAGCGCACGAGCGGCCTGCCGACGGGGTCGGAGGAGCCGCTCCGCCGTCTTCGCTCGATCGTGGGGGTCGGCGTGTGGACGGCCAACGAGACCGTGCAGCGCTCGCATGGCGACCCTGACGCCCCGAGCTTCAGCGATTACCACATCCCCAACATGGTCGGGTGGGCGCTCGCGGGCTGCGACGTCGACGACGACGGCATGCGGGAGCTGCTCGAGCCGTGGCGCGGACACCGCGAGCGGGTCGTGCGGCTCATCAAGCTCGCGGGCAACCCGCGCCCGAAGCACGGCCCCCGTATGACTGTGCAAGACCACCGCTCCCACTGAGCTCTGCGCCCGGCGTCGACGTGCGCTGACCTTTTCGAGAGGCGTTCGCCCACGGCTGACGGGGTTTTCAGCAAACTTTCTGGCACTCGATGGGGCAGAGTGCTAATTTTCTGCTCAAGGAAGTTGACACCAGTCGACTCAAGTTCACCGCACCGTCTCGCGCTGACGAGCGTGCGTACAAGGAAGGGAAAACGACATGGCACGCGTCTTCGATCCGTTCCAGGAGATGGAACGACTTTTCCAGGGAGCACCGAACAGCCCGCGTTCGATGCCCATCGACCTCTACCGCGAGGCCGACCACTACATCCTCACCGCTGACCTGCCCGGCATCGACCCGAGCTCGATCGACGTCGACCTCGACGGCCAGCAGCTGACGATCCGCGCCGAGCGCAGCACGGTCAACGCCGAGGGCGCCAAGTGGCTCGTCCGTGAGCGCAACGGCGGCAGCTACCTCCGCCAGTTCACGCTCGGCCAGGGGCTCGACACCGAGCGCATCGCGGCGAGCTACGAGCACGGCGTGCTGACCGTGACCGTGCCGGTCAGCGAGCGCGCGAAGCCACGCAAGATCGAGGTCGAGAGCGGCACGAAGGTCGAGACCATCCAGGCCTGAGCGGCCCGGTGATCACCGCTTCGTGATGTGACCTCTGTGACGCAGTGAGGGGCAGCGCCGACTGGCGCTGCCCCTCACTGCGTCGGTAGGTCTGTGGGTCTCTGTGCTCGTCCTCGACTCGCGCTCGCGCCTTCGTTCGCGTCAGGCGGCGTGGAGTCCCGTTCCTGCCTCTTCGGTCTCGCGGGCGAGCTTCGCGGCCGCCGCGTAGCGGGTGCGGAGTGCCGCGTCGGGGGCGGGCTCGAGGCGAGCGATGGTCTCGACGGGCCAGTCCGGACGTGTCCCGGTCGCCACCCAGGCGGCCTGGCGGGCTGCACCGTCGGCGACGTACTCACCCGGTGCCGGGATCTCGACGGGCACGTCGAAGAGCGTCGGCGCGACGGCGCGGACGCCCTCGCTCAGCGCGGCGCCGCCGATGAGCATGACTCGCTTCGCCTCGACGCCGAGCGCACGGTGGGCGTCGAGTGCCTGCGCGAGGCTGCCGAGCATGCCCTCGACTGCGGCCCTGGCGAGGTTCTCGCGGGTGAACGAGCCGCGGGTCATGCCGAGGAGCGACGCGGTCGCATCCGGCAGGTCGGGGGTGCGCTCGCCGTCGAGGTACGGCACAAACGCGAGACCACCAGAGCCCGCGGGTGCGGATGCGGCGAGCCGACCGAACTCCTCATGGTCGACGCCGAGCACCTCGGCGGTCGTGTCGATGACCCGAGCGGCGTTGAGGGTCGCGGACAGGGGAAGGAATGCTCCCGTCGCGTCCGCGAACCCCGCGAGCCCACCGCGGGGGTCGACCACCGGTCGGTCGGCGACGGAGAAGACGGTGCCTGAGGTGCCGATCGAGACGACGACGTCGCCCGCACGCGCGTTGAGGCCGAGCGCCGCACCAGCGTTGTCGCCGGCGCCCGCGGCGACGAGTGCGCCGGCCGGTGTCTTCCCAGCGACCTCGTCCGGTCCGAGCACACGGGGCAGGATGGCGTCGTGGCCGAGCGCCGCGATGAGCAGCTCGCGGTCGTAGTCGAGCGTGAACGGCGACCAGTAGCCGGTCCCCGACGCGTCGGAGCGGTCGGTCGTGAGCTTCGTCAGGTCCGGGCCGAGGGGGCTCTCGCCTGCTGGGCCGTAGCCGAGGAGGCGCCACGTGAGCCAGTCGTGGGGGAGGGCGACGGCCGCGACGCGCGCCGCGTTCTCGGGTTCCGCATCCCGCAGCCAGCGCAGCTTCGTGATCGTGAACGAGGCGACGGGCACGAGTCCCGTGCGCTCGACGAGCGCATCCTGGCCGAACTCGGCGATGAGGTCTCGTGCTGCGCCTGCGCTGCGGGTGTCGTTCCAGAGGAGGGCGTCGCGGACGACGCGGCCCTCGGCGTCGAGGGCGACCATGCCGTGCTGCTGGCCGGCGACGGAGATCGCCGCCACATCGTCGAGCCCGCCGGCGGCCTCGGTCGCGCCCTGGACGGCAGCCCACCAGTTCGCCGGGTCGATCTCCGTGCCGGGGAGGTGAGCTGCGCGCCCCTGGCGGACGAGCGCACCCGTCTCCGCATCGCGGATGACGAGCTTGCAGCTCTGCGTACTCGAGTCGAAGCCGGCGACGAGCATGGTGGTCTGCTTTCTATAGGGCGAGTGCGGTGGTGAGGTTCAGGCGCTGGTCGAGCATGCACGACAGAGCTGGGGCGGATGCACGCGCGTGGTGAGTGCATCCGCCACAGCTCTGTGCGGGGGACGGGGGAACCCGTCAGTCGGTGGGACGTGGGCTAGCCGCGTGCACCCATGAGGTGCTCGAGCGCGAGCTGCTGCAGGCGCACGAAGCCGAAGCCCTTGCCGTTGAAGTACGCGTCGGCGTCGAAGTCCTCGAAGGCGGAGCGGTCAGCGAGGAAGTCGTCGTAGGTCTCGCCGTCGCCGAGCGTGTTCGTGGAGAGCTCGTCGACGCGGGAAGCTGCGAGCGTCTCCTGCACCTCGGGGTCGGCGCGGAAGGCCGCCGCGCGCTCCTTGAGGAGGAGGTAGGTGCGCATGTTCGCTGCCGCCGACTCCCAGACGCCCGTCTCGTCCTCGGTGCGCGAGGGCTTGTAGTCGAAGTGGCGGGGGCCCGTGTAGGTCTGGCCGCCGTTGGGGCCGCCGTTCTCGAGCAGGTCGACGAGCGCGAACGCGTTCTGCAGGTCGCCGTGGCCGAACACGAGGTCCTGGTCGTACTTGATGCCGCGCTGGCCGTTGAGGTCGATGTGGAAGAGCTTGCCCTGGTAGAGGGCCTGCGCGATGCCTGCCGCGAAGTTGAGGCCGGCCATCTGCTCGTGACCGACCTCGGGGTTCACGCCGACGAGCTCCGGGCGCTCGAGGGTCTCGATGAAGGCGAGTGCGTGGCCGACCGTGGGGAGCAGGATGTCGCCGCGGGGCTCGTTCGGCTTCGGCTCGATCGCGAAGCGGATGTTGTAGCCCTTGTCGGTGACGTAGTCGCCGAGGAGGTTGACGGCCTCGCGGTAGCGCTCGAGGGCCTGGCGGATGTCCTTCGCGGAGTCGTACTCCGCACCCTCGCGGCCGCCCCACATGACGAACGTCTCGGCGCCGAGCGACGCGGCGAGGTCGAGGTTGCGGAGCACCTTGCGCAGTGCGAAACGGCGCACGTCGCGGTCGTTGGAGGTGAAGCCGCCGTCCTTGAACACGGGAGCGGAGAAGAGGTTCGTCGTGACCATGGGAACCACGAGCCCGGTCGCATCCAGTGCGCCACGGAGGCGGGAGATCTGCGAGTCGCGGACCTCGTCACTCGAGCCGAACGGGAAGAGGTCGTCGTCGTGGAAGGTGAGGCCGTAAGCGCCGGCTTCTGCGAGCTTCTCGACGACGTGCACGACGTCGAGGTCGGCGCGCGTCGGGCCGCCGAACGGGTCGGTCCCGTTGTAGCCGACGGTCCACAGACCGAATGAGAACTTGTCTGCGGGGGTGGGAGTCAGAGACATGGGAGTCCGTTCTAGGTATCGTCGTTGATAAGTTCCAGAGAGCAACATATAGCACTTCGTTGTGTCACTTCCACCACGAGTTCCGGATGAGACGGGGTTCGGATGGCGCCTGGGGCCAGTTTTGTCACGAATCTGACACGGGGTTGCACAACCTGACCCAAGTGGGTATATGTTTGGCGCGACAACTTAGGGCAACACATTTCAGAGAGGAAATGACCGTCATGTCAGCAACGAAGAAGTTGCTCGGTCTCGCAGTCGTTGGAGGCCTCGCACTCGGTCTCACCGCATGCGACGCGCCAGCAGACCCAGCAGCAACCGGCGAAGCAGGAGCAGCAGTCGAGGTCGAGAGCGTTGGCATCTCGATGCCCACCCGCGAGCTCGAGCGCTGGATCAACGACGGAGCGCAGCTCCAGAGCAAGCTCGACGAGGCCGGCTTCACGACCGACCTGCAGTACGCCGAGAACGACCCGGACACGCAGATCTCGCAGATCCAGAACCAGATCGCATCCGGAGTCGACGTGCTCGTCGTCGCCGCCATCGACGGCTCGGTGCTCGCACCGGTGCTGCAGGATGCGGCTGACGAAGGCGTCACGATCATCGCCTACGACCGCCTCATCAACGACACGGAGAACGTCGACTACTACGCGACGTTCGACAACTACGCGGTGGGCAAGCTCCAGGGCGAGTACATCGTCGACAGCCTGGACCTCGAGAACCAGCCCGGCCCGTTCTACCTCGAGCCCTTCGCCGGCAGCCCGGACGACAACAACGCCAAGTTCTTCTTCTCCGGAGCCTGGGACGTCCTCAAGCCGTACATCGACGAAGGCAAGCTCGTCGTCGGCTCCGGCAAGTCGCCGGCATCGAACGACGACTGGGCCTCGGTCGGCATCCAGGGCTGGGAGAGCGCCGGCGCTCAGGACGAGATGGAGACCCGTCTCGCCTCGAACTACGCCGACAAGAAGGTCGACGTCGTCCTCTCGCCGAACGACAGCCTCGCCCAGGGCATCGCGGAGGCGCTCGTCTCCGCCGGCTACACGCCCGGCTCCGAGTGGCCCATCCTCACGGGTCAGGACGCTGACAAGGCATCGGTCACGAACATCCTCGCCGACAAGCAGTCGATGACGGTCTGGAAGGACACCCGCCTCCTCGGCGACCAGGTCTTCGCCATGGTCGAGTCGCTCAAGGCGGGCACCGAGGTCGAGGTCAACGACACCGAGAGCTACGACAACGGCGTCAAGGTCGTCCCCTCGTACCTCCTCGACCCCGAGGTCGTCACGAAGGACACCGTGCAGGAGAAGCTCATCGACAGTGGCTTCCTCAAGGCATCGGACGTCGGACTCTAACGAGTCACCGACACCACACTGAACGCGCTCGGGCTGGCTGTGCCCCCACACCAGCCCGAGCGCGCTTCTGTTGCAGCTCGCGCCCTCGAGGCGCAGCAGTGCCGAGCGGTGACGCTCGGAAAGTGAGACGGAGCAATGGTGCAAGACGACACAATCCTGAAGATGTCGAACATCGTGAAGGAATTCAGCGGTGTGCGAGCCCTCGCGGGCGTCGACATCGAAGTCCGTCGCGGCGAGGTGCACGGCATCTGCGGCGAGAACGGCGCGGGCAAGTCGACGCTCATGAAGGTCCTGAGCGGCGTCTACCCCTACGGCACCTTCGAGGGGACCATCGAGTTCGATGGCCGCGAGGTGCGGTACAAGACCATCAACGACAGCGAGCAAGACGGCATCGTCATCATCCACCAGGAGCTCGCCCTCAGCCCCTACCTGTCGATCGCGGAGAACATCTTCCTCGGCAACGAGATCCAGCGCTTCGGCGTCATCGACTGGGACGAGACCAACCGCCGTGCGGCGGAGCTGCTCAAGCGGGTCGGCCTCAACGAGAACCCCGCAACCGTCATCCGCGAGATCGGCGTCGGCAAGCAGCAGCTCGTGGAGATCGCCAAGGCGCTGTCGAAGGACGTGAAGCTGCTCATCCTCGATGAGCCGACCGCGGCCCTCAACGACGAAGACTCCGCGCACCTGCTCGGCCTCATCGAGCAGCTGCGCGAGCAGGGCATCACGTCGATCATCATCTCCCACAAGCTCAAGGAGATCCGGCGCATCGCAGACCGCGTCACGATCATCCGCGACGGGGCGACGATCGACTCGATCGACATGACCGAGCCGGATGCGACCGAGGGTCGGATCATCCGCGCCATGGTCGGCCGCGAGCTCTCCTCCATGTTCCCGCCCCGCGAGGCGGTCATCGGGGAGGAGAAGCTGCGCGTCGAGAACTGGACGGTGCACCACCCGGCCGACCCGAGCCGCAAGGTCGTCGACGACGTGTCGTTCCACGTGCGCGCCGGCGAGATCATCGGCTTCGCCGGCCTCATGGGCGCAGGCCGCACGGAGCTCGCCATGAGCATCTTCGGCCGCAGCTACGGCACGAACATCTCTGGGGAGGTGTACAAGTCGGGACAGCTGATCTCCACGAAGACGATCAACGAATCCATCAAGAACGGCCTGGCGTACACCACCGAGGATCGCAAGCACCTCGGCCTCAACCTCATCGGCGACATCCAGGCCAACATCTCCGCGGCCGCCGCGAAGAAGGTCGCCCGTTGGGGCATCGTCGACGGCATCAAGGAGAACGGCGTCGCCGAGGGCTACCGCAAGTCCATGAACATCAAGACGGCGAGCGTCGCAACGCCCACGGGCAAGCTCTCCGGCGGCAATCAGCAGAAGGTCGTGCTCAGCAAGTGGCTGCAGACCGACCCTGACGTGCTGTTCCTCGACGAGCCCACCCGCGGCATCGACGTCGGCGCGAAGTACGAGATCTACGGGCTCATCAACAAGCTCGTCGAGCAGGGCAGGGCGGTCGTCGTGATCTCCTCCGAGCTCCCCGAGCTGCTCGGCCTCGCCGACCGCATCTACACGATCTCCGAAGGACGCCTCACGGGCGAGGTCTCCAAGGAGAACGCAACACAGGAACTGCTCATGCAGTACATGACCGCTGGAAAGGACGAGTCGTGACCACCACGAACACCGAGGCCGCGAGCGAAGCAGGCACCCGGAAAGTGAGGATGTCGGTCGACGTCCGCCAATACGGGATCCTCGGCGCACTCGCCGTCATCATCATCCTGTTCCAGATCCTCACCGGCGGGAAGCTCCTGCTGCCCGCGAACATCAACAACCTCATCCAGCAGAACGCGTACGTGCTGATCCTCGCGGTCGGCATGATCATCGTCATCATCGCTGGCCACATCGACCTGTCGGTCGGCTCGGTCGTCGCCGTCGTGGGCGCCATCACGGCCATCGCCATCACCCAATGGGGGCTGCCGTGGTTCGCGGCGGTGCTCATCGGCCTCGCGGCCGGGGCGGTGATCGGCATCTGGCAGGGATTCTGGATCGCCTACGTGGGCATACCGGCGTTCATCGTGACGCTAGCGGGCATGCTGCTCTTCCGAGGTCTCACGCTCGTGCTCCTCACGGGTGGAACGATCAACGCGCTGCCGGACGAGTTCGTCGCCATCGGCAAGGGCTCGCTGCCGCAGTCGATGGGCACGATGCTCGGCGGACACGACGTCGTCACGATGCTCATCGCGCTTGTCGTCGTCGCAGCCGTCATCGGAAGCCAGCTCCGCACCCGCGCACGCCGCAAGAAGCTCGACCTCCCCGTCGAGCCCGGGGCTGCGCTCATCGCGAAGCTCGCGATCGTCGCCATCGCAGTCCTCGCGTTCGCGTGGCTGCTCTCGGCGCACAAGGGCCTGCCGATCATCCTCATCATCCTGGCCGTGCTGATCATGCTCTACACGTTCATCCTGCAGCGCACCGTCTTCGGCCGGAACGTCTACGCCATGGGTGGCAACCTCTTCGCGGCCAAGATGAGCGGTGTGCGCACGGAGCGCGTCAACTTCCTCATCTTCGTCAACATGGGTGTGCTCGCGGCGCTCGCCGGCATCGTGACGACGGCCCGCGCAGGTGGTGCCGTCGCCTCAGCCGGCAACACCTACGAGCTCGACGCCATCGCGGCGGCGTTCATCGGCGGCGCGGCCGTGACCGGTGGTGTTGGTACGGTTATCGGCGCAGTCATCGGCGCGATGATCATGGGTGTCCTCAACATGGGACTCTCGATCCTCTCGGTCGACTCGGCCTGGCAGTCGGTCATCAAGGGCCTCGTGCTGCTGCTCGCCGTGGCGATCGACGTGCTCGGCAAGCGCCGAGGCGGACGCAGCTGATCGATCTCCGTCGCCCGCGCTGAACCCAGCGCGGGCGACGGAACGGCTCGGCCGAGCGCCAGCCTGCCCGGAAGCAGAAGCAGAAGCAGAACCAGAACCAGACACGCATTGCCGTGACAAGCGAGAGAAAGAGGACGGGCATGGCCACCGATCGTGTCGCCTCTTCGAACCTCTCCCTCATCCTCGAACGCCTCCACCGCGGTGGGCAGGCGTCCAGAGCGGAGCTGACCCGCGAGACCGGCCTCAACCGTTCCACCATCGCCGCGCTCGTCTCCGAGCTCGCCGACCGCGGCATCGTCGAGGAGCACGAACCCGTCGCGACGAATCTCGTCGGCAGGCCGAGCCCCGTCGTCGGCGTCTGCGACAAGATCGTCGCCGTCGCGGTAGTGCCGGAGGTAGATGCCCTCAACGTCGGCGTCGTCAGCTTCCGCGGCGAGCTGCTGAAGCGCATCCGCTTCGAAACCGAGAAGCCGCCGACCGCGAGGGAAGCCGTCGCCATCGTGAAGGCCCTCGTCGAGGGGCTCAGCGAGAGCCTCGACACGCTCTACGAGTGCGTCGGCATCGGCGTCGCCGTGCCAGGACTCGTCCGGGCCTCCGACGGATTCGTGCGCTGGGTGCCCCACTTCGAGTGGCGCGACGTGCCGCTCGCCGACCAGCTGCAGAAGGCCACGGGCCTGCCGGTGCTCGCCGCGAACGACGCCAACCTCGGCGCGGTCGCCGAGCACATCTTCGGCGCTGGCCGCGGCATCAGCAACATGCTCTACATGAACGGCGGCGCGAGCGGCATCGGCGGCGGCATCATCGCCGACGACAGACTCCTGCACGGCGTCGCCGGCTACGCGGGCGAGTTCGGGCACAACCTCGTGGCGACTCCCGCGGCGCTCGGCAACTCGGGCGACGACGAGCTCGAGCGAGTCGTCAGCAGGCGCCGATTGCTCGCCGCCCTCGGCACGAAGAGCGCCAGCGACGACGAGCTGGAGCGGATGCTGCAGCAGAACATCGACCCGGCGGTGAAGCTCGAGACGCACCGCCAGCTCGGGGTGCTCAGCGTCGGCGTGCGCAACATGATCAACATCCTGAACCCCGAGCGGGTGGTGCTCGGCGGGTTCCTCGGCGTGCTGCTTGACCTCGAGCGCGACTACTTCCTCGAGATCCTCGCCGAGCACACGCTCGCCCCGAACTACGGCGAGGTCGAGGTGGTGCGGGCCGGGCTCGGCAGCGACCTGCTGTTCATCGGCGCCGCCGAGCTGCAGTTCCAGGCGCTCATCGAACGCGCCCACCTGCGCCGCTAGCGCCCGCTGCCGACGCGGTTTCAGGATGGGGAATCCGCTTCGGGATGGTCTGTTTTCCATCCGGAAGCGGATTTCCCATCCGCAGACTGGGTCCAGCGGGCCGCGTTGGCGAGCTACGCGGGGTTGCGGACCTCGGGGAACGCGATGACCTGACCCGAGTAGCAGAAGCCGCCGCCGAAGCCGAGCAGGAGGGCGGGGCCACCGGGCTCGGCGACGCCAGCCTCGACCTGCTTGGCGAGGGCGATGGGGATGGAGGCGGCTGAGGTGTTTCCCGAGTAGACGACGTCGCGAGCGACCACGTCGTCGGCGAGGCCGAGCTGCTTGCCGAGGGCGTCGATGATGCGCAGGTTCGCCTGGTGCGGGACGAACGCGACGAGCTCGTCCGCTCGCACCCCGCCCTTCGCGAGCGCATCGACCGCGACGTGCTGCGCCTGCGTGATCGCCCAGCGGAAGACGCTGCGGCCCTCCTGCTCGAAGCGGCCGGACGGCTGCTGGATGCGCACGAGGTTGCCGAGCTCCGGCTGCGAACCCCACGCGACGGGGGCGACGCCGGGAGTCTCGCTGCGTTCGAGCACGACCGCGCCTGCGCCGTCTGCCATGAGGATGGCGGTGGTGCGGTCGGTCCAGTCCATGAAGTCGCTCATGCGCTCGGCGCCGATGATGAGGGCGCGGCTCGCGGAGCCGGCGCTGATCGCCTGGTCGGCGACGGCGAGCGCCTGCGAGAAGCCCGCGCATGCCGCGTTGAGGTCGAAGGCGACGGGGTGCGTCGCGCCGATGCGGGTCGCGACCTGCGCGGCCGTCGACGGCGAACGGTCCATGGCAGTCATCGTCGCGACGATGACCATGTCGATGTCCGTGCCCTGCACGTCCGCGGAGAGGAGCGCCTTGACGCCGGCCGCTGCGGCCAGGTCGGTGACGCTCTGCCCGTCTGCGGCAAGTCGACGCTCGCGGATGCCGACGCGTGACGTGATCCACTCGTCGCTCGTGTCGAGAGTCTGCGAGAGCTCATCGTTCGTCACGATGCGCTCCGGCGACTCGTAGCCGACTCCGACGATGCGCGAGTGCACTGGCTGAGGCTGGGGGAAGGAAAGCATGATCAACGCAGAATCCTACCCTCCGGTCAGTGCTGGTCTCTGTGGGGGTATTCGGAGCGTGCGCGTCGCCCGGATTGCCGCATCGAACGGGGGCGCCCGGGGTGCGCGTCAGCTTCGGGGGAGCGTGCCGATCTCGTCGCCGGCGTCGTTGTAGATCAGGAGCGAGTCGCCGTCGACCGAGGCCGACGCGGCGCCGACGAGCCAGGTGTCGACACCCTCGCAGAACATCATCGTCGACGCGAGGGCTCCGAACTCGATCTTCCCGTCGGTCTCGCTCCAGTCGCCCATGAGCCGGTTGCAGCCGTCGTTGCCCGTCACCCTGCCGTCGTCGGAGAGGCGCAGGCCGGGTTCGCCCTGGCCGCTCGAGTCGGGGGTGCCCCAGGTGCCGGCCGCCGACGCGGCTGTCTGCGCGCATCCGCTGAGGAACAGGAGGGTCGCTGCCGCGACTGCGATGCTGACGCCGATGGTCTTCACGAGGGCTCCGATGCTTGGGGTGGCCACATCGTAGCGAGTCAAACCGGAGCGGCGGATACCCTGTTGCCATGCCCGAACTGACGCCAGAACAAGTCGAGACGCTGACGGGGCTCGCGATGGGCTGTGCTCGCCGCGGTGACAGCAAGACGCTGGTGGATCTCATCGACCAGGGCATGCCCGTCGACCTGCAGGATGCGGCCGGCAACACCGCGCTGATGCTCGCCGCGTACAGCGGCCACGCGGGGGCCGTTCAGGCGCTCATCCGTCACGGAGCCGACGTGGACCTGTGCAACGCGCGGAATCAGTCGCCCATCGCGGGGGCGCTCTTCAAGGGCGAGGACGAGATCGTGCGCCTGCTCCGGGACGCGGGCGCGGACCTCGACGCGGGAACGCCTACTGCGCGCGCGACCGCGGAGATGTTCGGGCAGAAGCACCTGCTGGACTGACCGTCCCGACTGGAAGCGGGAACCGGCAGCGGGCGACCTGCGGTGCAGGAACCGAGCGCTTCGGAACTCGAGCTCGCCGAGGAGTCAGCCGGATGCCAGGCTGGGGGCATGGCCACGTCCGTTCCGCAGGCGCTCACGCAACCGCACCTCGACGTGTGGCGCCCTGAGGCTGGGCGGCTCCGACGCTTCGAGAAGACGGTCGCCCTCGGCGACGGGGATGCGCTGTGGGAGCGGGCCGCGGCAGACGTGCTCGTCTGGCGAGTGAAGACGCGCAGCGGGTTCGAGGTGCACCCGGACGGGGCCCGTGCGGTTGTGGGGGCACGCCCGACGATCATCGCCGGGTGGGGTGGGGTGCGCATCCAGGAGCCCGTCGAGGTCGTGGCCGTCGTCGACGAGCCGACGAGGGTGGGGTTCGCCTACCGGACCCTGCCGGGTCATCCCGTGCAGGGCGAGGAGGCGTTCATCGTCCGCCGAGTGGATGCTCGGGTCGAGTTCACGATCCGCTCGCTGACCCGAGCGGCGCCATCGGGACCTTGGCGCACGCTGTTCCCGTTCCTCCGGGCCGCGCAGATCGTGGCGAGGCGGAGGTACGAGCGCGCGCTTCGGTGAGGCGCGGAACAAGCGCCGGGTCCGTGGTGTTCGACTCAGTGTGACGACCACGATGCTGCAGGCGCCCCCGAGTGATGCGTTCGACCGCGCCCTTGCCACCCTGGAGTGGACGCTCATCGGATCGCACCGCCACCAGCTCGCTGCTGGGGAGCCGGTTGTGCGCCGCCATGCCGGTCCGGGGTTCGTGTTCGTCTTCCGCGGCGCCATCCGACTCTCGGCCTTGGGGGCACCGGTCGTCGACCTCGTGGCGGGTGACCTGGTGTTCTTCCCCAGGGGGCACGTGTCCTCGGTGCTCGCGAGCGTCGAAGCCGAGTTCATCGACGTCGGCTTCGAGGAGGCACCACAGGCGCAGACCGCGGCCGAGGCGCTGCCGGCTTCCCTGATCGTGCGTGACTTCGCCGCGCAGGAGCCCTCGATGGTGGCGCTCATCGATGGCATGGCGTGCGCCTGGAGTCTCGGGGGCGCTCACCCTCGGCCGGGTGACGCCGTGATCTGCAGCCGCATCGCGACGACGATCGTGTCGACGGCGCTCCGTGCCTGGAACGAGGCGGGATGCGCGCCTGCGGGCTGGTTGCGTGACGTCGCCGAGCCACAGCTCGCGGCCGCCCTCGAGGCCCTCCACCAGAAGCCGGGCGACCCGTGGACGCTCGACGAGCTCGCCCGCGTCGCGCGGATGTCGCGCTCGGTCTTCGCCGCGCGGTTCCAGGAGTCCGTCGGCGAGACGCCCATCGGATACCTGACACGCGTGCGCATCGAGACGGCCAAGGGACTGCTCCTGCGGAGCGAGCTGACGATCGGGGCGGTCGCGAGCGGGCTCGGCTACGAGTCGCAGGCGGGCTTCAGCCGCGCGTTCCAGCGGCACACGGGATCCACGCCCGGACGCTGGCGTGCCGAGGCGAGAGCACGGTCGGAGCGCGGGATGCGCGCCAGCTCCTGACGCGCATCCGCTCGACCTGGGCAGTCGAGCCGCTCAGCTGGTGCGGCCGGGGAAGCGCGCGCTGCCGAAGATGAGGCCGCCGACGATCGCCGATACGGACGCGACGACCAGTGCGGGCGTGACGCCGATCAGGTCGATGAGCAGGCCGCCGACACCGGCACCGAGGGTGATGGCGAGCTGGAAGCCGGCGACCGAGAGCCCGCCACCCGATTCCATGCGGTCGGGGACGAGGCGACCCATCCACGTTCCCAGTGTCGTGAGCCAGCCGCCGAACCCGATGCCCCACGTGGTGACGGCGACCGCGACGAGCCAGATCTGGCCGGGTGCGAGCGCCACGATGCCGATCGAGACGCCGATGAGCAGGGGCACGGCGAAGCGGAGCACGGCGAGGTGCCGGTCGACGAGCAGGCCTACGACGAAGTTGCCGATGACACCGCCGATGCCGAAGGCGACGAGCAGCGCGGCGACGCCGACCCCGTCGAGTCCGGGCACTCGGTCGATGGCGAGACGGATGTACGTGAAGGCCACGAAGTGGCCGAGGACGGTGAGGATGTGTCCGGTGAGTCCCACGCGGATGCCGGGGACGCGGAGCGTCTCCACGAGCGAGCGGAAGCCGCCGCTCGATGCGGTCGGGGGAACGTGCGGGAGGGCCAGTCGCAGCGCGATCGCGACGACGACGGTCACGATGGCGACGCTCGCGAAGATGAGGCGCCAGTCCATGATCGTGCCTAGGTAGCTGCCGAGCGGCACGCCGGCGACGGTCGCGACCGTGGTGCCCGTGTTGACGAGCATGATGGCCCTGCCCAGGTGCTTGGGCTGGGAGAGGCTCGCGGCGATGGCGATGGACATGGCCCAGAAGGCGCCGAGTGCCGCGCCGAGCAGGAGCCGGGCGATGAGCAGGAGCACGAACCCGGGGGCCACGGCGACGACCGCGCTCGAGAGTGCGGCGGCGCCGGCGAGCACCACGAGCAGGGTGCGACGGTCGAGGCGCGGCACGAGGATGCCGATCGTGGGGGCCGTGAGGAACCCGACGAACGCGGTCACGGTGACGGTCTGGCCGGCCTGCCCCTCCGTGATGCCGAGGGAGGCGGCCATGGACGGCAGGAGGCTCGGTGGGAGGAACTCGGCGACGACGAGGACGAAGCTCGTCGCCATCATGGCCGCGATGGCGGCCCACGCCGTCTTTGGGGGAGTCTGCGTCTGAGGAGTCGGCGTCGCAGCGACGGTGGGGATGGTTCCTGTGGTCATGTGCCAAGCATCCTCGAACTCGCGATCGAGCGTGTGACCGTCCGTCCGATTCGTTGCACCGATCGTCCGCCGCCGTCAGAGTCGCCGCCCTGTCACACGGGTGGCACGGACACCTTGAGCGCGGGCTTCCTCTTCCGTCCACCGCGCTCGAGGGGCAGCTCAGCCGTGCTGTCGTCGATGACCTGGGCGAGCGTCCAGTCCATCCGGAGCAGCGCGATCAGCGCTTCTCCGGATGGTGATCTGGGGTCGAAGGAGCTGGCTTGGTCCTGCAGCAGAGCGTTGACCGACTGGTGGTCGTCGGCGTCCCTGTCGATCGCGGGCTGGCCGCGAGCCTCGGCCAGCGCGTGGCGGGCGGCGGATGCGCGCGCGGCGACCCTCGAGATCGCGGCGGCCACCAGCGGGTCCGGCCGGGCGAGATCGCCGTCGAGCTGGACGAGACGAGCTGCGGATCTCGTGGCGATGTACATGAGGTGCACGGCGTTCCCTGTTCTCCTCGGGCCGGTGACGAGGAAGGCCGTGGACATGCCGGAGACGGCGGTGTCGACGTCGCCTTGCGCGAGTTCCAGCGTGCGAAGTCCCGTTCGGAGCGCGGTGGTCGTGACGGGGTTCACCGGGGTCGCCAGCAGTCTGCCGAGGAGCGCCTCCAACGCGTCCAGGTAGGCGTTCACCTTCGCCTCGAGCGCCGGTTTCGAGCTGGACGAGAGGATGAGGTAGGCGCAGAGCACGCCGATGACGCCGCCCGCGATGGTCTCCTCGAGGCGAGTCTCGAGGACATCGGCGCCGAGCTTCCCGAGTAGGCGGTACAGGGCGACGAGGATGGTCGTGGTGAAGAGCGCCGAGTAGAGGGAGTTGAGCGGCCCGAAGTAGAGCGCCCCGAAGACGCCGAGGACGCAGATCGCGCTCAGCACGTTCACGTTCCCCGAGGCGAGGGCCACCGCGGCGATGCCGACGATGATGCCGATGGCGGTGCCGAGGATCCGACGGAAGGCGCGCGTGAGGATGCCGCCTCTTGTGGTGGTTCCGGTGAAGATCAGGGAGGCGGTGATGACCGCCCAGTACCAGTGCGAGGCGGAGATAGCCTCGCCGACGATGGATGCGATCGATGCCGCGGCCATGGCCTGCACCGTCATGCGCGTCCACGGATCCTGCTTCGGGGCGAGCGAGACACGCGGCCGTGCTGAGCCTGAGCCTGAGCCCGGGCTCGGTTTCGGGTCTGGTGGCGCGCCGACGATGGTGAGCTCTCGCAGTCGGGCGTGCGCGTGCACGCTCCGGGCGATGAGGTAGCTCGCGAACGTCGCCCCGAGACGGGTGCCGCGTTGCGATGGTCGATGCGCGATGATGTCCGTCGCCCACTCGGTGGCGGAGCTGATGTCACACGCGGGAGCACGCTCGTCGAGCACCGTCCGGAGGTGCGCGAGGTCGCGGTGGAGGCGGGCGGGCAGATCGGCGGCGCTCGCGGAGAGACGGGCCAGCAAGTAGCAGAGCTCTTGGATGTCGACGCGGGCGTCGAGGACCCGATCGCCGAGCGTTTTCGGATCACCGTCTGCGTGCAGCTCGGCGTCCGAGTTCCGCTGCCACGCGTCGATGGATTCGCTGGTCGCGTCGATGCGCGCGAGCCTCAGGCGCAGGGTTCCGGGGTGACCGGGTCGCGAGGCGGCGTCGAGCGCCGACTCCGACGCAGCCCGCAGCTCTCGCAGCAGCAGCAGCAGCTGCCGCCTGGGTCTCTGCAGGAGGAGGGTGGCGCGCGCGACGAGCTGTGTCGTGCAGGCGAGGAGGGCGATCAGGCACAGCGCCGGCAGCTGATCGTGCGTGGGCTTCAGGAGGAGCGCGAAGAAGTACCCCATGAAGGTGACGGTGCCGAGCGAGCCGGCCCTGGCGCCGTAGCGGCGCACCCAGACGGCGGCTCCGCTGACGAGGATGAAGGCGCCGATCGCGAGGATCCGGTTCGGGGCGAGGAGTGCTGCGAGGGCGATCACGGCCACCGAGGCGGGAATGAGGAGCATCGTCGTGACGAGGCGTTCTCGTGGCGAACGATCCTTGACCGAGGCGCCGGCCATGATCGACAGGAAGATGCCGACGCTCAGGAGCGAGCGCTCGGCGTGGAGCTGCCCGATGAGCAGGTTGGTGAGGAGCGCGCTCGCGAGGACCCCGAGCGAGACGGCGGCGGCCGCGGTGAGTCGCGCCCGGGCAGGGTCGCGAGCGGCGAGGAGCAGGCGGAGGGTCTTGCGCATCAGCTCACCCGCTGCTGAACTCAGCGGTTGTCGTCGTCGACGGAGATGAGCTGCAGGGTGAGCCCCGTCTGGATCGCCTCCGCACGGTTCGAGCAGGAGAGCTTCCGGTATACGGACCTGAGCTGGGACTTGATGGTGTTGGGGGAGACGTGCAACTGCGCCGCGATCTCGGCGGTGGTCAGCTCTCGCTTGAGTGCAGTGAGCACGCGGAGCTCGCTGGTGGTCAGGGTGGGGCGCGTCTGCACCATCACGTGGGTGATGCCGGTCACCGAGACGTCGAATGTCGGGTGCATGGAGTCGTCGAGCTCGCACCTCACGCTCGAGAGCACCTCCTGCGGGATCTGGCTCAGGATGCGTCGGGAGTTGCCCCGCTGCACGATGTGCGCGACGCGCTGGGCGGTCGTCGGATCGATCGAGTCGGCCTTGGCGATGGAGAGCCAGGCGGAGAGGATGATGCGCTCCGTGTGCTGGGCGGGCGCGAGCGTTCGCTGCTCGGACAGACGCCGCAGGTGCGTCTCGGCGAAGTCGAGCTTGTCGTCGGCGATGGCGAGGCGGATGGCGGCGCTCGTCTCGAGGAACCCCTTCTGCTCGGTTCGGAAGGCGGCTGCTCTCGCCTGCTTCTTCGAGCCGAGTGCCCACAGCGCGTCGATGGTCGCCGCATTCATGACGTCGATGGCGAGCGAGCCGTGCTGCTCCGTGTGTGCGTCGCGGGCGAGGTGCACGCACTCGAGCGCCTCGTCCGGTCGCTTGCGGGCGAGCAGGGAACGCGTTCGGGCGAGGAGCCCGTATGGCCAGGTCACCTGCAGGCTGCCGAACGAGTCGAGCTTCGCGAGCAGGGGGTCGATGTCGTCGATCATCCGCTCGACGCCGATGAGGGCAGCTGCCGTGTTCTCCGCGAAGCGCGTGGGTTCGCTATACGGTGCGCACGGTTCGGGGAACTGGGGGAGTTCAGCGAGGACTCGCTCCGCCTCCTCGAGCGATCCCCGTTTCGCATGGGCGAGCGCGACCCGTGAGAGGGCGAGCCGCCTGGCGTCCGGGCGGCCCGCGATCTGGCCGATCTCCGCTGAGGCGGCGAGCTCGGTCAGCGCGGGACCCGTCTCTCCGGCGGCGAGCATCGTCGAGCCGATCTGCTGGTGGTAGAACCACAGCGGCCCGTCGGCCCGCTCGCGGAACCCCGTTCCCCGCGACCTGATGCGGTCGGCGAGGCGAGAAGCGTAGGCGAGTGCGGCGGTCACATCGCCGCTGTACCGGAAGGCGATCATCTGCGCGAGCGTGAGCATGTCGACCTCGTCTGTGGTCATGCTCTTGACGGTCTCCGCATTGAGGTGCGGTTTAAACGGGGTTCGTTTATGGGCGAGAACCGGATTTACCCGGTGAAGAATCCAAAGAACCGGGTAATTTTCGAGAAGTGACAGCGGGATCTTCTCTATAGCGTGGATGAGATCCAGGTAGTGCTTGTCGAACAGTGGCCAGATGTGCGCCATCGCGGCCTGTGCGATCTTGCGCGGGTTTCCCGTCTCCAATGCGGCGTCGAGCTTCTGCTTGGAGTCTGCGGCAGTGGCTGCGGTCATGAATCGCCATTCTCTGGGGGAAGTGCGGGTCGTTTCTGGTGGTGCGGCGAGAAAGTGGTTGTCTCAGGGTAAAAACGTGTTCATTGATCGACCGTCCTTCTGCTCAAGGGTCTCTTCGTCCCTCTCCAAGTGGGGAGAGGGGACGGGTGTGGTGGCTGTGATCCCCGGAAAGTCAGCTTCGATGGCGACTTTCGATACGGGTCGGGGGGTATCTTGTCCGAAGAAACCTATCCTGAAATGAACGTGCCGCGCGACCCTCGAGCGTGTCACGACGAGGGGTGTCGCGAGCACCTTTGGATCGCGGGGTGAAACCCGGGGTGAAGCGTCGGGTTACATCTCAGGTTACGCACCGGGTGAAATTCGTTGGCAGTCGCGGTGCATTTTTCCTCACGGGTTACTGTGGCTTTCATGCCCCAGGATGCGGATAGCCCGTCACGAATCATTATTCGAAATGCCAGGCTTTTCGATGGGATAAGTGAACGTGTTCGCGATCGTGTGGATGTGCTTATCGAGGGCTCGAGAGTGCTCGCGATCTCGGAATCTCCTCTGGCGAGCAACTCCCCGGACGGTGCGCGTGAGATCGACGCTCACGGCAGATTCCTCATGCCCGGGCTCACCGACGCCCATGTCCACCTCATGGGCAACGCCAACAGCATGAACGACTTCCTGCAGGCGGCAACGGGCGAGCTGTACGGCAACACGATCGCGGAAGCCAGGAAGATGCTGCTTCGCGGTTTCACGAGCGTGCGCGACATGGGTGGCGACACCAGTCCGATCAAGACGCTCATCGACCGCGGCGTGCTCGAAGGGCCGCGCATCTTCCCCAGCCAGGCCATGATCTCCCAGACCTCAGGCCACGCCGACTTCTCGTTCGTGTACGAGGAGCCGAGCGAGTTCGGCGGCAGGCCCGCACGCACCGAGGACATCCACTTCACGAAGGTCGCGGACGGAGTTCCCCAGGTGCTGACCGCGGTGAGGGAGCAGCTGAAGACCGGCGCGAGCCAGATCAAGCTCACGCTCGGTGGCGGGGCGGCATCGCTCTACGACCCGCTCAGCACGCTGCAGTACACGCCGGAGGAGATCCGCGCCGCGGTCCAGGCTGCTGCCGACTACGGAACCTATGTCGCCGCGCACGTCTACACCTCCGCGGGAGTGGCCAGGGCGCTCGACTGCGGCGTGCGCTCGATCGAGCACGGCCACCTCATGGACGAGGCCACCGTCAAGCTCATCCGGGACGCAGGTGCCTGGCTCTCGGTGCAGCCCTTCGCGGAGGACGACCACCACTATCCCGACCGCGATCGCGCGCAGAAGAACGCCGAGATCTGCCGAGGCACAGCGCAGGTCTACGCCTGGGCCAAGCAGCATGGAGTGCAGACCGCCTGGGGCACCGACCTCCTGCTCGAGCCCGGAGCGGCCGCGAGGCAGAGCGTCATGGCAGCTCGCCTCGGCGAGTTCTACAGCCCGACCGAGGCGCTCCTGATGCTGACCTCCGGGAACGCGAGCCTCTTCGAGATGGCCGGCGAGCGGAACTCGTATCGGGACGCGAAGCTCGGCGTCATCGCCGAGGGAGCCTGGGCCGATCTCATCCTGGTCGACGGCGACCCGCTCTCCGACCTCTCGCTCATCGCCGAGCCGGAGCTGAACTTCCCGCTCATCGTCAAGAACGGCCGGATCGTGAAGGACGAACGATGATGCTGCATGTAGCCGGACCATCGAACAGGAGTGCCTGACGTGAGCGATGTGACGCAGCTGTTCGGCGATCAACCCCTTCCCTTGACCCGAGCCGAAGGCGAGGCGGCGGTCGGCGACGTCATCCTGAACGCCGACGGCATCGAGGTGAAGGCGTCCTGGGGCCACATCTTCGGGCCGGTGAACCTCACGATCCGGTCCGGTGGAGTCACCGTGCTCGTTGGCGCGGGCGGCCGGGGCAGGACAGCGCTGCTGCTCACCCTGGCCGGGCGCATGAAGCCCTCGACGGGGCAGCTCGAGTCGTTCGGGCGGCTCAACGACGCCCACCACCTCTTCAAGCAGGCTGCCCTCGCCAACATCGACGAGGTCGATGGCATCGGCCAGACCATCCGAGTCCACGACATCATCACCGAGCAGATCCGGTGGGGAGCCCGAGGGGCCCGCTGGGTGCGGCAGTCGAAGCAGGCGGACCTCGAGCGCATCTGCGCCCCGGTCTTCGGCGAGTACACCCTGCCGACCATGGACGCGATGGTCGAGGAGCTTCCGGAGCTGACCGGCGCGCTGCTGCGCATCGCCGTCGCGAACACCCGCAAGCCGCCGATCCTCGTCGTCGGGGGTATCGACAAGCTCGCGAGCATCGAGAGCTCGCACAAGCTGCTCGAGCGCCTCGTCGAGCTCGGCAGGGAGCAGACCGTCATCACCGCCGACGTCAACGGCGTCAGCCCAGATTCTGGAATCCGCGACCAGTTCCTCGTGGAGAACCTGACGAACAAGGAGTTCGCCGTGCTCGAGCGAGAGGCTGATGGGCGATGATCGCTGCGTTCTCACCAGGAAGCGACTTCAAGCGCTACTACCGCGGCCGCATGCCGCGGCTCGCGCTCGCGGTTGTCATCCTCATGCCGCTTCTCTACGGTGCGCTCTACCTGTGGGCGTTCTGGAACCCGTTCGGCAACGTCGACAAGATCCCGGTCGCGATCATCAACCTCGACCGGGGCGCCACGGTCGAGGGTGAGCCGCTCACCGCCGGAGACTCGGTCGTGCAGGGCCTCATCGACTCCAAGCAGCTGGACCTCACCGAGACGAGCGAGCAGGACGGCGTCGACGGCCTCGCCCACGGCAAGTACTACTTCACGATCACGGTGCCCGCCGACTTCAGCGAGGCCGTGGCATCGGTGACCACCAACGAGTCTCGCTCCGCGCAGCTCGAGTTCACCTACAACGACTCCAACAACTATCTCTCGACGGTCATCGGCCAGGATGCGGCCGAAGAGGTCATCGTCATGGTCAACCAGCAGGTCTCGGCGCAGATGTTCGACCAGGCGCTGGCAGCCGTCAGAGCTGAGATCCCGACGCTCAAGGAAGCGGTCAGCAGCGTCGAGGAGCTCAACTCCGGCATGCAGACGGCGAATAGCGGTGCGAAGGAGATCGCGGACAACCTGGTGACGGCGAAGGACGGGTCGGCCACGCTCGCCGGTGCCATAGACACGCTCGACGAGGCCGTGCAGGGCGCCGTGACCCGAGTCGACAACGCGATCGCCACCTCCGGCATCACCGGCGCTGAGCTGCGAGACCTCTCGTCGGATGTCGTCACGAGCACGAACACCATCGCGACGGCGCTCAACGAGGCGTCTGCCGCGCAAGCGCGAGCCGACAGCGAGCTCGCGACGATAATGACCGAGCTCGCAGCAAGCGACGATCCGGTCGAGCAGGCGATCGCGGCCCGCCTCGAGAGCGTGCACACGCACATCCAGGACTCCAGGCTGACGGAGGAGTTCGTCACGGTCTTCGACGCCCTGCACACCGACATGAACCTGCTCGCCGGCGAATTCAACGATCCAGACAGCCGCGTCAACGTCATCATGACGGCCATCGAGGACGGCGCCGTGCAGCGCGACCTCGCGACCGCCTCCTCAGACGCGGAGCAGCTCCGCTCCGGAGCTGATCAGCTGGATACCGGCCTCGGTGAGCTCTCCGCCGGCGCCGCGCAGCTGTCGTCTGGCACGGACCAGCTCGCGGCCGGCACGATCGAGCTGGCTGATGCCGCCGATACTGCGCTCAACCTGTTTCCCGACTGGGACGAGGACCAGCAATCCAACTTCGTGCAGGCGCTCGCCCAGCCGGTGGAGCTGAAGGAGACGATCAACAACGAGGCCAAGACATTCGGCTACGGCTTCGCGCCGTTCTTCCTCGGCCTCGCGCTCTTCGTCGGCGGCATCATCGCGTGGATGCTCTTCACCCCGCTGCAGGCGCGTCCGCTCGCCCAGGGCCTCGGTTCCTTCCGCGTGATCCTCGCCTCGTACGTGCCGACTGTGTTCGTCGGGTTCCTGCAGGCGACCATCCTCTACCTGGTCATCTACTTCGGCATCGGGCTGCATCCCGAGCACACCTGGGGAACGTACGGGTTCCTGCTGCTGATGGTGATGATGTTCATGGCGATGATCCAGATGTTCAACGCCGTCTTCGGCCCGGCAGTCGGACGCGTGTTCACGCTCGCCTTCCTCATGATCCAGCTGACCTCCGCCGGCGGCATCTATCCCGTTCCGACGACCACCAACGTGTTCCAGTACATCAACGTCATCGACCCGATGACCTACACCAACAACGGACTGCGGCAGCTGATCCTCGGCGGCATCGACGATCGCCTGCTCACGGCGATCATCGTCATCCTCTCGATGACCGTCGCCTTCATCGCCATCTCGACCTGGGCCGCGAGAAGGAACCGGCAGTACAACATGGACCGCCTGTATCCGCCGGTGGAGGTCTGACCGTGTCAGCATCACCACGAACGCCCAGTACGTCCACGAAGTCACCGTCCGAACGAGAAGAGAGAGTTCCCATGGAGAAAAGCACCAGCAACGGCCACCACCGAAACATCAACCCGGATCTCGACGTCAACCCCGTCTTCGTTCGACCCGGCGAGGCGACGGTCTTCGACAAGTTCAAGCTGCCGGCAGACCAGAGCCTCCCTGAGACGGCCTACCAGATCGTGCACGACGAGGCCATGCTCGACGGCAACTCGCGCCTCAACCTCGCGACGTTCGTGTCGACGTGGATGGACGACGAGGCGAAGAAGCTCTACGCCGAGGCCGCGGACAAGAACATGATCGACAAGGACGAGTACCCGGGAACGGCGGCCATCGAAGACCGCTGCTGGCGGATGCTCGCCGACCTCTGGAACGTCCCGGACGCCGCTGACACCATCGGCACCTCCACGATCGGATCGTCAGAGGCCTGCATGCTCGGCGGCCTGGCGCTCAAGCGGCTCTGGCAGGAGAAGCGGAAGGCGGAGGGCAAGTCGACCGAGAAGCCCAACCTCATCATGTCGGCCGCAGTGCAGGTCGTCTGGGAGAAGTTCTGCAACTACTGGGACATCGAGGCGCGATACGTGCCCGTGTCGCCCGACCACCTGGTGCTCGACGGCTACGATCTCGAGAAGTACGTGGACGAGAACACCATCGGCGTCGTCGCGATCCTTGGACAGACCTTCACCGGTCTCTACGACGACGTCGTGGCGATCGCCGCGAAACTCGACGAGATCCAGGCCGCGACCGGCAACGACGTGAAGATCCACGTCGACGGCGCATCCGGCGCGATGGTGGCGCCGTTCTGCCAGCCGGACCTCGGCTGGGACTTCGGGATCGACCGGGTGAACTCGATCAGCACGTCCGGCCACAAGTACGGCCTCGTCTACCCCGGCGTCGGCTGGGTGGTGTGGCGCAACACGGCGGTGCTCCCCGAGAGCATGATCTTCCACGTCAGCTACCTCGGCG
Source organism: Pseudoclavibacter sp. RFBI5 (assembly GCF_002931395.1). Taxonomy (NCBI): domain Bacteria; kingdom Bacillati; phylum Actinomycetota; class Actinomycetes; order Micrococcales; family Microbacteriaceae; genus Pseudoclavibacter; species Pseudoclavibacter sp. RFBI5. The sequence continues at coordinate 232,970 of NZ_PSYA01000013.1, forward strand.
GCGACATGCCGACCCTCGCCCTGAACTTCTCCCGCCCGGGCGCCCAGGTCCTGCTGCAGTACTACCAGTTCCTCCGCCTCGGTCGCGAGGGCTACCGGCTCGTCCAGCAGAACTCGATCGACGTCGCCACCTACCTCTCCTCGGAGATCGAGAAGATGGGGCCGTTTGAGCTCGTGAGCCGCGGAGATACGATCCCCGTCTTCGCCTGGGTGTTGAAAGACGGCCACACCGGCAACTGGAGTCTCTACGACCTCGCCGACCGGCTCCGCATGAAGGGCTGGCTCGTGCCCGCGTACCCCATGGCCGACAACATGGGCGACGTCATCCTCCAGCGCATCGTCGTCAAGGTCGGTCTCAGCCGCGACCTCGCGTCGTCGCTCCTCGCGGACATCCGCGGTGACGTGGAGTACCTCGACTCGCTCGAGACGCCGCTGCCGCGCGAAGCGGGCCGCGGCGTGCACTTCCACCACTGAGATCAGCGGCCGCGCGGGGGAGCCGAGCTGCTCTCCCGCCGGCCCGCCGCCCACGAGCAGGAGACGGAACCCACCGACATGACGAGCGCAGCAACCTCCCCTCGCGAACACACGGGACCCCTCGGTGCCACGGGGAAGCTCCTCGTGCCGACCGTCGTCAAGCAGTGCTGGCTCTTCATGGTGGGCTCCGCGCTCTTCGCGCTGGGCTCCGCGCCGGTGCTCAGCGAGCAGATGGGCTCGCAGCTCTCGAACCTGTTCTTCTTCGTCGGGGCATGGTTCTTCACCTCAGCCGGCCTCATCCAGCTCTTCCTCAGCGGCGCGGTGGCCGTTCCCGTCTCCTATGCCCCCGGTCGAATGGTGAGAGCCGAGTGGCTGACGGCGTCCACCCAGTCGTTTGGGACGCTGCTCTTCAACGTCAGCACGACAGCGGCGCTGCACGCCAAGTCGCTGACCAGCCAGGAGAAGCTCGTGTGGAACCCGGACGCGGGCGGGTCGGTCGCGTTCCTCGTGAGCGGATGCGTTGCCTTCATCGCGTTCGCGCACACGAACCAGACGTGGAGCGTGCGCTCGAGCGCGTCCTGGTCCTTGGTCATCAACTTCGTCGGCTGCGTGGCCTTCGGCGCCTCCGCGGTCGGCGCCTACATCCTCCCTAGCGGGGCGACGATCAACGCCTCGCTGGCGACGTGGGGCACGTTCATCGGCGCGGTCTGCTTCTTCCTCGCGTCCCTCGTCGTCCTGCCAGGGGCGACGAAGGCCGGTGCGACTCCGGCTCGCGACAGCTCCAGTGTCGGACGGAGCGCCTAGGCCATGCTCATCGGCATCGCGCTCGCCCTGGCCGCCGCGGCCTTCATGGCCGTTGGCAACCTGCTCCAGTCGCGCGGCGTCCATCTCGCGGAGACGAGGTCCAGCAGCCGCAAGGATGCGGCCGTTCACGTGCTGCGGAATCGGATCTGGCTCTTCGGGAGCGTCGCGCTGGTCGTCGCGATGCTCGTGCAGGTCGGCAGCCTGGCGTTCGCGCCGCTGATCGTCGTGCAGCCGATCGGCGTGGCGGCGCTCGTGTTCTCCGTCGTCCTGACGAGCATCTTCCGCAAGACGCGGCCGTCGAGAGCCATCATCCGGTCGATCCTGCTGTGCGTCGTCGGCGTCGGCGGATTCGTCGTGGTCGCCGCGATCGTGAGCACGCAGCAGCCGATCGAAGACGCGCAGCTGGTCGCCGTGCTCGTGACGCTCGGCGGCGTGCTCGTCGCGACCGGCATCGTCGAAGTGCTGGGAAAGGGCCGTCCGACGCCGCCGCTGCTGTGGGTGCTGCTCGGCGGGGTCTACTCCGCGTTCGTCGCAACGCTCGGGAAGACGGTCATCCTCCGGGTGCAGGCCATTCTGAAGGCCCACGAGATGCCGTTCAACTCGACGGACATCCTCACCATCGCGAGCATCCTCGGCATCGGAATCGCCGGGGCCCTCTCCGTGATCTTCGTCCAGCGCGCGCACCTCGACAACCCACCGGAGGTCGTCGTCGCGGGGCTCACGGTCATCGACCCCACGATCGCGGTTGTCCTCGGCATCGTGATCCTGCACGAGGCGACGAATGCCCCGCTCTGGGCGGTCGTCGCATTCCTCGCGGCAGGTGCCGTCGCTATCACCGGGGTGATTCAGCTGGCGCGGGCCGAGAAGTCTCCCGTCGATGAGGTCTCGAATTCCTCATCCGCGGGTGAGAGGAAGGGTTAGTGGGCGGGTGAAATAACTCGCATCTCTTATCGGTGCAAAAGGGTCAAACATATACTTCGATAACGTCGGACAAATCATGATGGCATATTATCCTGGCCATTTGCACGAGCCGGCGGGAAATGAGTCGACTATGCATTACAGCAGTGGAAACTACGAAGCATTCGCACGCCCGCGCAAGCCGCAGGGTGTCGATGACAAGAGCGCTTGGCTCGTCGGCGCAGGTCTCGGGAGCCTCGCTGCGGCGATCTTCCTCATCCGCGACGGGCAGATGAGCGGCGACCGCATCACCATCCTGGAAGAGCTCAACATCGCCGGCGGCGCACTCGATGGCATCAAGTACCCCGAGAAGGGATTCGTCATCCGCGGTGGCCGCGAGCTCGAGGACCACATGGAGTGCCTCTGGGACCTCCTGCGCACCGTGCCATCGCTCGAGATCGAGGACGCCAGCGTGCTCGACGAGTTCTACTGGCTCAACATCGACGACCCGAACTCGACGAAGAGGCGGGTCACGGAGAAGCAGGGCCAGGACGCCGGCACGAACTTCAAGTTCGGTCTGTCCGAGAAGGCGCAAAAGGAGATCGTCGGTGTCTTCCTCGCCACGCGTGCGCAGATGGAGGACAAGCGGATCGACGAGGTGTTCAGCGCCGAATTCCTCGACAGCAACTTCTGGCTCTACTGGCGCACGATGTTCGCCTTCGAAGAGTGGCACTCGGCCCTCGAGATGAAGCTCTACCTCCACCGCTTCGTGCACCAGCTCGGCGGGTTCCCCGACATGTCGGCCCTCAAGTTCACGAAGTACAACCAGTACGAGTCGTTTGTGCTGCCCATGCAGAAGTGGCTGCTCGAGCGCGGCGTCACTTTCCAGTACGGAACCAAGGTCACCGACGTGCAGTTCGACATCACGGGTGACAAGAAGCAGGCGACCCGCATCGAGTGGGTCCGCGACGGCGAGGAGGGCGGCGTCGACCTCAGCGAGAACGACCTGGCGTACATCACCATCGGATCGCTGACGGAGAACTCCGACCAGGGCGACCACGCCACCGCGGCCCGACTCAACACGGGCCCGGCTCCGGCCTGGGACCTCTGGCGCAAGATCGCCGCACGCGACGAGGCGTTCGGCCGCCCCGAGGTGTTCTGCGGAGACATCCAGAAGTCGAAGTGGGAATCGGCGACGGCGACGACGCTCGACGCTCGCGTCCCCGAGTACATCGAGCGCATCGCGGAGCGCGACCCGTTCTCGGGCAAGGTCGTGACCGGTGGCATCGTCACGGCACGCGACTCGCCGTGGCTCATGAGCTGGACGGTCAACCGCCAGCCCCACTTCAAGGCGCAGAAGCCGACCGAGATCGTCGTCTGGATCTACGGCCTCTTCGTCGACACCCCAGGAGCCTTCGTCAAGAAGAGCATGCAGGACTGCACGGGTGAGGAGATCACCCAGGAGTGGCTCTTCCACCTGGGGGTCCCCGTCGACGAGATCCCCGAACTCGCCGCCACCGGCGTCAAGACGGTGCCGGTGATGATGCCGTACGTCACCTCCTTCTTCATGCCGAGGAAGGCAGGCGACCGCCCGGCCGTCGTCCCGAAGGGCAGCGTGAACTTCGCCTTCATCGGTCAGTTCGCCGAGACGACGCGAGACTGCATCTTCACGACGGAGTACTCCGTGCGCACCGCCATGGAGGCGACCTACGAGCTCCTCGGCGTCGAACGCGGTGTTCCGGAGGTCTTCAACTCGACGTACGACCTCAGGTTCCTGCTGCACTCGACGAACGTCCTGCGCGACGGCGAACAGCTCGACATCCCCGGGCCGAGCTTCGCGAAGCGCCACCTCGTCAACCGCTTCGATCAGACCGAGCTCGGCCAGCTGCTGACCGACTTCAACCTGATCCCGGCCACCAAGGACGCTCGCGTCCACGACCGCAGCGACGACGCGATCGCCTGACCCGCACGCGCACCCGCCGCCGTCGCATCCGCGTCGGCGTGCAGAGCAGTTCCCCTTACGAAAGGACGTGTCAACGAACATGTGCACTCGAATTGTGTGGCCCGACGCCAACGGGTCCGTCATCGTCGGCCGCAACATGGATTTCCACATGGATCTCCTCACGAACCTCTGGAAGTACCCGCGCGGCATCGAACGGGCCGACGGGGTCGAGGGAAACCTCACCTGGACGGCCAAGTACGGCAGCATCGTGGCGACGGCCTTCGACCTCATCGCCACCGACGGGATGAACGAGGAAGGATTCGCCGGGCACATCCTGTGGCTCGCCGAGTCGGAGTACGGAAAGCCGAACGACAAGACGACTCAGCTGAGCCAGTCGGTCTGGCTGCAGTACTACCTCGACAACTTCGCGACGGTCAAGGAGGCCGTCGCGTGGACCAAGAAGTCGCAGGTGCAGATCTCGCAGCTCTTCGACCCGACAGGACACCTGGTTCCGACCCTGCACCTCGCGATCAACGACGCCACGGGAGACTCGGCCATCATCGAGTACACGAGCGGCAAGCCGACGGTGTATCACAGCCGTGACTACAAGGTCATGACGAACTCCCCGACCTACGACAAGCAGCTCGAGCTCGCGAAGAAGATCGAGGGGCTCGGCGGCGATCAGCCCTTGCCCGGGTCGACGCTGGCGAGCGACCGCTTCGCTCGTGCGTCCTTCTACGTCGAGCACCAGGTGCAGCCCAAGACGCAGCTGGATGCGATCGCCGCGATGTTCAGCATGATCCGGAACGCGGCGCAGCCGTTCCGGACGCCGGAGCCCGGCAAGCCGGACGCGTCGCAGACGATCTGGCAGGTGGTGCTCGACCTCACGAACAAGCGCTACGTGTTCGAGTCGACGACCCGTCCCAACATCGTCTGGGTGGACTTCGACGAGGTGAGCTTCGCCGAGGGTTCCAAGGTGCTCAAGCTCGACCTCGTCGGCCAGCTCGCGCTCGAGGGCGGACTCGCCGGCAACGTGAGCCACAAGTTCACCGACGTCGGCCCGGAGGCGACGGAAGTGCTCGCGGACGGCGTCAAGGCGCTGGAGTTCGTGGCGAACAAGAAGGATGACTTCCTCGCCGTGAAGACGCTCGTGCAGGACCTCGTCGGCAAGAAGGGCTAGTCCGAGCGCGGCGGCGGGCGCCCCTCCTCGGGGCGCCCGCCGTTGACGTCTCGGGGCGCCCGCCGTTGACGTCTCAGGGGGTCGGAGTAGGGGAGAGCATCATGCGGGAGGGTTCTGATGGGAACTGACGGCGTGGTCAGCGCTGCCCTCTCGATCAAGCAGGTGCTGGTGGCGGTCGGTCTGGTCTCCGTCGCGGCGCTCATCCTCGGGGCCAGCCAGTTCCTTATCGGCCCGAACACGGCCGCATCCGGCTACCTGACGATCCTCTTCCTGCTCTCGATCATCCGCGCGGGGAGCTGGCGGGCTCGGCTCTTCTCCGTGGGCTGGTCGCTCGCCATCGCAGCCCTCGGCTTCGCGGTCGGGGGTCTCGGGCTCTGGGTGACGCTCGCCGCAGTCGTCTTCGTCTGCCTCGTGCAGGCCTTCGTGACGGTCGGCGAGACGGCATTCCTCACGCGGTCTCCCGTGAACCTGCTGGCGTTCGCAGCGCTGTCGCAGTCGGGCGCCGAACTCTGGCAGGCGATGCTGGGGTCCGCAATCGGCGCGGGGGTCGTCGTCGGCTTCGCCTCGCTCGTGAAGGCGAGGTCCCACGCTCACGAGCCTGGCTCGCCGCTCGTCGACCGGATCGCCTACGGTGCGGTCACCGCGGGCGGATCCTTCCTCATCGTGTTCGCCTCGGAGCTGCTGGAGTTCCCCTACCGCGACTGGACGCTGCTCTCGTTCAGCGTGATCCTGGCCGTGGGGTCGGACCAGCGCGCGAAGCGCGGCTACCTCAGGGTGCTCGGATCGGTCGCCGGGGTGCTCCTCGCGATGCTCGCGTCGATGCTGCCGCAGCCGATTCCGCTCGTCCTGGCCGGCCTCTTCCTCGTGCTGTGCGTCGCGTACGTCAACGCCGGGGAGTACGCGCTGTTCGTGCTTTTCCTGACGCCCGCCATCCTCCTCACGGCCGCCTCGGAGCTGTCCACCTTCGCGCTCGGGATCTACCGACTCGAAGCGGTGCTCTTCGCGACGCTCGTCGCGCTGCTCGGTGGGCTCGTCATGAACTTCATCACCAGACGCTCCGGTGACGGGGAGATCGTCGAAGCCGCGTGAGACCGAGCGGGTCGGCTAGCTCCGCGCCTTCTTGGGGATGACGACCTCGCGCACGAGCAGCACGATGCCGGCGGCGAGCGGGATCGCGACGAGGGCGCCCACCAGGCCGAGCAGCGTTCCACCCGCGAGGGCGGCGATCAGGACGAGGGAGCCGGGGATCTGCACGGCCTTCGACATGACGCGCGGCGTGAGGATGTACGCCTCGACCTGCATGTAGACGAGCATCGCGACGAGGACGATGAGCGCCGCGATGGGGGAGGCGAACAGTGCGATCACGGTCATGAAGATCGTGGTGATGATGGTACCGATGAGCGGGATCAGCGTGATGAAGAAGCAGATGACCGCGACGATGAACGGGTAGGGTGCGCCGACGATCCAGAGCAGGAGCCCGCTGAACACCGCGTTGATGAAGGCGAGCACCACCATGCCGTTGAGGTACGAGCCGACGGAGGCCATGATCCGCTCCGCGTACTCCTCGAAGCGGGGGCGGACCGAGGCGTTGATGAGCGAGTAGCCCGCCTGCTTGATGCTGCCGAGCGTCGCGATGAAGTTGAGGGTCAGGATGAAGACGAACAGTCCGGTGCTGACGCCGTTGACGATCGTCGTCCCCACCTTCAGGGCGCCGCCGCCGACGGTCGCCCAGGTGTTCGGGTCGGTTGCCGTCTTCTGCGCCCAGTCGAGGGCGTTGGTGGCGGCGCCGTTCGTGGCCTTGTTGACCGTGTCGAACCAGCCCTCGTTGTTGATCCGGGTGATCTCCTGAGGAATGGTCGTCGCGAGGGAGGTGATCTGGTTGACCAGAATGGGCACGACGATCCAGATGAGCCCGGCGACGATGAGGATGAAGACGACGATCACGGAGATGATCGCCATTCCTCGCTTGAGTCCGAGACGCTGGAGGAGGCGAATCAGCGGGTCGAGTCCGAGGGTGATGAAGAATGCGATGAAGACGGAGAGAACCACCGACTGCAATTGAATGACGGTGGTCGCGAGAAGCGCAGCCAGGAGAAGTCCGATTGCCACGGAAAAGGCCCACATGACGGGATTGCGACGAAAGAGATCAGTCGCTGTGCTGCGAATATCGGGCATCAAAAGGCCTTCTTCTGAGGGAATTTTCTCTAAGGCTAGAGCACAAGCGGCTCCGTACGACTCGTCGCGGTGGGCGGTAGGGCGACCTCGGGTGCCGGCGGTGCGAGCGGAGATGCCGCTATGTATGCATAGCCTGGCAGTTCGGGCAGAATCGTTGCCCGAGGGGCTGACTGTGCATACATTGAGGGGTGTCGAAACGAGGGGACTCCATGCTCGCCAGTGACCGGGTCTACGCGGTGCTCCGTGAGGAGATCCTCGCGGGCGCGCTCCCGCCCGGAACGGTGCTGACCGAGGTCGAGCAGGCCAGTCGACTCGAGGTGTCTCGCACGCCGGTCCGCGGTGCATTCACGAGACTCCTCGCCGACGGGCTCGTGCGCAGCCAGTCGCCGAGAGTGCTGCTCGTCTCCGAGATCAGCGCAGAACGTGTCGTCCAGCTCTACGAGCTGCGGGAGGCGCTCGAGACGCAGGCCGCCGCGCTCGCGGCGATGCGCCGAGACGAGCGGCCGTTCGAGTCCATCCGGATCCGCCTGCTGCACGCGCCAGAGCTTCTCGAGCTCGGCGAAGCCGGCATCGCCGACTACTTCGAGCTCGTCGACGCCCTCGACCGGGCGATCGACGAGGCCGCGGCAAGCGACTACCTCAGCGTCGCGCTCGAATCGTGCCGCCTCCACTCCTCGCGAGTGCGCAGGCTCGCGAGCCACAACCCCGAACGCCTGCGGGAAGCCGCGAGCGAGCACCTCAGCGTCGTCGACGCGATCCTCGCCCGCGACCCCCGCCTCGCCTCGCACGCGACCCACGTCCACCTGCACCGCAGCCTCACGACCGCGCTCTCCTCCCTGCAGTCGAGCGCTCCACGACCAACTCCTCCAGAAGGGATCCTCCACACGTGAATCTCCACGACGTCCGAGTCCACCGCAGCGACGAGAACCTCGAGCGCCGCGACCAGCTGGCGTGGAAGATCGCCGAGGTCGCCGCCGATCCCGTCCCCGTCCAGGCCGAGGTGACCGACATGGTCATCAACCGCGTCATCGACAACGCCGCAGTCGCGGCCGCCTCGCTCACCAGAGCCCCCATCGTCGCCGCCCGCGACCAGGCACTCGCGCACGGCGTCTCACGTCACGGCGCCGGCTCGACGCTCTTCGGGCTCGAAGACGCGCAGCGAACCTCACCGGAATGGGCGGCCTGGGCGAACGGCGTCGCGGTTCGTGAGCTCGACTACCACGACACGTTCCTCGCCGCCGAGTACTCGCACCCCGGCGACAACATCCCGCCGATCCTGGCGGTCGCCCAGCACCTCGCTGGCCAGCGAGCCATCTCCGGCGAGCAGGTCGTTCGCGGCATCGCGACCGGCTACGAGATCCAGATCGACCTCGCCAAGGGCATCTGCCTGCACAAGCACAAGATCGACCACGTCGCCCACCTCGGCCCATCAGCGGCGGCCGGCATCGGGACGCTCCTCGGGCTCGACGCGGAGACCATCTTCCAGGCCGTCGGGCAGGCGCTGCACACGACCACGGCCACACGTCAGTCGCGCAAGGGCGAGATCTCGACCTGGAAGGCGCACGCGCCGGCCTTCGCGGGGAAGATGGCCGTGGAGGCCGTCGACCGTGCCATGCGCGGCCAGACCAGCCCCACCCCCATCTACGAGGGCGAGGACGGCGTCATCGCCTGGCTCCTGGGAGGTGTGGATGCGCGCTACCAGGTGCCCCTCCCCGCCGCCGGAGAGTCCAAGCTCGCGATCCTCGACAGCTACACGAAGGAGCACTCCGCCGAGTACCAGGCGCAGGCCTGGATCGACCTCGCGCGCAAGCTGCACAACGAGCACCCCCAGCTCGCGACTGCGCCCGATCGCATCGAGCGCATCCTCATCCGCTCCTCCCACCACACGCACTTCGTGATCGGCTCCGGCGCGAACGACCCGCAGAAGTACGACCCGACCGCCAGCCGCGAGACCCTCGACCACTCGATCCCCTACATCTTCACCGTCGCGCTGCAGGACGGCGCCTGGCACCACGTGGGCTCCTACGCGCCGGAGCGAGCCGCCAGGCCCGACACCGTCGAGCTGTGGAAGCGCGTCGTGACCGAGGAGGACCCGGAGTGGACCCGCCGCTACCACTCGCTCGACATCGCCGAGAAGGCGTTCGGCGGGAGCGTCGAGATCCTGCTCGCCGACGGAACCGTCATCCGTGACGAGATCGCCGTCGCCGACGCGCATCCGCTCGGTGCGCGGCCGTTCGCGAGGGCCGAGTACATCCACAAGTTCCGCACCCTCGCCGCAGAAGTCGTCGAGGACCACGAGATCGAGCGCTTCCTCGACACCGTGCAGCGGCTCCCCGAGCTCGCCCCAGGTGAGCTGGGCCAGCTCGGCTTCGTCGCGTCGCCCGGCGTCATCGAGTTCAACGAAGGCGGAGGGATCTTCTGATGCTGTACGCCAAGACCAGCCCCGCAGAGAAGCGCGCGGCGTTCCGAGCGAGTCTCGCCAGCGGGGAGCTGCTGCGCTTCCCTGGCGCCTTCAACCCGCTCTCGGCTCGCCTCATCGAGCAGAAGGGCTTCGAAGGCGTCTACATCTCCGGAGCCGTGCTCTCCGCCGACCTCGGCCTGCCCGACATCGGGCTCACGACGCTCAGCGAGGTCGCAGGGCGTGGCAGGCAGATCGCCCGCATGACGGAGCTGCCGGCCATCATCGACGCCGACACGGGCTTCGGGGAGCCCATGAACGTCGCCCGCACCGTGCAGGAACTCGAAGACGCCGGCCTCGCGGGCATGCACATCGAAGACCAGGTCAACCCGAAGCGCTGCGGGCACCTCGACGGCAAGCAGGTCGTCGACGAGGAGACGGCGCTCAAGCGCATCAGGGCGGCCGTGGATGCGCGGCGAGACCCCAACTTCCTCGTCATGGCCCGCACCGACATCCGCGCCGTCGACGGGCTCGACGCATCCATCGACCGCGCCAGGAAGCTCGTCGACGCGGGCGCCGACGCCATCTTCCCTGAGGCGATGGCATCGCTCGAGGAGTTCGCGGCCATGCGCGCGGCCGTCGACGTGCCGCTGCTCGCCAACATGACGGAGTTCGGCAAGAGCGAGCTCTTCACGGTGCAGCAGCTCGCCGACGTCGGCATGAACCTCGTCATCTGGCCCGTCTCGACCCTCCGCATCTCGATGGGCGCGACGGCCGGGGCGCTCGACGAGCTCATCAGCCACGGAACGCTCACGGGAAAGCTCGACGAGATGCAGCACCGCGCGGAGCTGTACGAGCTTGTCGACTACGAGGGGTATAACCACTTCGACAGCGGAGTGTTCAATTTCACCGTCAAGCGCTGACGACAGCAGCGTTCGGCACACAAGGAAGGGCAGGTCAACGATGACTGAGCAGGAGATCTACAAGGGCCTCGCAGGGGTGCCCGTCGACTACAGCGCCATCTCGAAGGTCAACCCGGAGACCAACTCCCTGCTCTACCGCGGCTACCCGGTGCAGGAGCTCGCGGCGCAGAAGAGCTTCGAGGAGGTCGCTCTGCTGCTGTGGGGAGGCGAGCTGCCGAGCGAGGCGGAACTCGCCGAGTTCGTAGCGCAGGAGCGCTCGGGCCGGGCGCTCGCCGACAACGTGCGCTCCATCATCGATGTCCTGCCCGTCACGGCGCATCCCATGGACGTCGTGCGGACGGCCGTGAGCGTCATCGGCGCCAATGACCCAGACGCGGACGACCCGTCGCCCGAGGCGGAGCTCGCGAAGGCGAAGGCCCTCTTCGCTGCGCTCCCCGCGATCGTGGCTTACGACCAGCGCCGCAGGCACGGCCTGGAGCTCGTCGAGCCTCGCGACGACCTCGACTACTCGCAGAACTTCCTCTGGATGACGTTCGGGGAGGAGGCCGCCCCCGAGGTCGTCGATGCCTTCCGCGTCTCGATGGTGCTGTACGCCGAGCACTCCTTCAACGCCTCCACGTTCACGGCACGCGTCATCACGTCGACCACGGCAGACCTCTACTCGGCGGTCGTGGGCGCGATCGGCGCGCTCAAGGGCGCCCTGCACGGTGGCGCGAACGAAGCGGTCATGCACACGTTCGCGGAGATCGGCGACGCGGCCAACGTCGAGGCCTGGCTCGATGACGCGCTCGCGAACAAGAAGAAGATCATGGGATTCGGGCACCGCGTGTACAAGAACGGCGACTCACGCGTTCCCACCATGCACGCCGCCCTCGAGAGCCTCGCCGAGCACTACGACCGACGTGACCTGCTCGAGCTCTCCGAGGCGCTCGAGCGGAGCTTCGGCGAGCGGAAGGGCATCAAGCCGAACCTCGACTATCCGGCGGGTCCGGTGTACCACCTCATGGGCTTCGACACCCCGACCTTCACGCCCCTGTTCGCTGCGGCGCGCATCACGGGATGGACGGCTCACATCATGGAGCAGGCCGGAGCCAACTCGCTCATCCGCCCGCTCGCCGTCTACAACGGCGTCGACGAGCGCCACCTCGAGGGCTGAGGCGGACAGGGCGGGGCTATCGGCCCGTCCCGGCCTGCGTCTCGAGGCTCTCGCCTCTCGGGAGGCTCGGCGCCGGGCTCAGCGGGGACGGATGCTTGCCGAGGTCGCCTGGAGCTTCGTCGCCTCGAGGCGATACAGCCCCCATGTGCCGCTGCGCTCGTAGGTGAGATACCCGCCGTCAACGAGGATCCGCAGGTGGTGCGAGGCCGTCGACTGCGCGCATCCGAGCGCTGAGACGAGTTCCGTCACGGTCGTCGGACGGTCCGGATTCGCGGCCACGAGAGACAGGATGCGCAGTCTCGTCGGGTCGGCGAGCACCTGGAGTCCGTGGGCGAGCGTGTTGGCGGTCGCCGCATCGAGCGGTGCGGCGGAAGCAGCACCGGCCCATGCGAAATCAGGCGCCGAAGTCACGCCCGCGACCACCCGTCTGGCCGACTCGGAGCTTCGTGCAGAGGTGCTGCAGGGTGCGGAGCTCGTCCGCGTCGAGCGAGCTGGTCATCCGCTCCTGGATGTTGCGCATGTGCGTGCGCGCCGCACGAGTGAACTCGGCGCGGCCCTCCGTCGTGACCTCGATGAGCGTCGATCGCAGGTCGAGCCGGTCGTCGATCTTCACGAGGAACCCGCGCTGCACCAGCCGATCGACGAGCCTCGACACCGAGGACTGCGTGATCAGCACGTTGCGGTTCAGGTCGCGGAGCCGGATGCGTCCCTGCGGCTCCCGCACGACGTTGAAGAGCACGTCGTACTCGTTCATCGACATGGAATTGCTCGAGAACTCGCTGCGGAGCTCCCGCATTATCGAGACCTGGGCTCGGAAGAGGGACTCCCAAGCCTCCACTGGGTTGCTCGTCGTCGGCATCCGGCCTCCAGCTTCGTCGTCTCGTCAGCTTCCGTTGCAGTGTACTGGCCAGTACATCAGGCGACGGAATCCGGCGCGACCACGCGGCGCGAGAGGCCGCATCCACTCGCCGCAATGCGGCGCAGAGGCCCGGTCCCGGCGGGGGATGGGGCCAGGCCGATCAGAGGCGGTCGGGTGACTGTGCGTTCGGGTAGAGCACCTCGACGTCGGCGTGACGGTCGAAGCGGTAGCCGGTGCCGCGGACCGTGCGGACGATGTCTCCGTAGGCACCGAGCTTGGAGCGGAGGCGGCGGACGTGCACGTCGATGGTGCGCTCGTTCGGGCGCTCCTCGTCGCTGTCGCGCCACAGGATGTCGATGATCTCGGTGCGGTCGACGGTGCGTCCCTCGCGCAGCACCAGCGCCTGGAGGAGCTCGAACTCCTTGTAGGTGAGGCCCGCGTTCTCACCGGAGACGCTCACGCGCTTGCGAGTCGTGTCGATCGTGACCCCCTCAGCGGAGTCCGGCAGGTGGTCCTCCTCGACCCCGCGGGCAGCGAGCGCCTGAGGGTCCTGCAGTGCGAGGCGGACGACGTCGACATCGCGACCGCCGGCGCCCTTCGGAGCCAGCGCGACGGCTGCATGCGTCTCGGCGTGCGGGGCGACTTCGGCGGTGACGCGCTTGAGCGCTTCGACGAGCTCGGTGAGCGTCGTCCCGTCGAGGTTGGCCTTCGCTTCGTCGAGACCGACGTAGAGGACGAAGCCGCGCGCTTCAGGCGCGGCGGGGACCGCCTGGACATAGGCGGGGCGAGGAGTTTCTGGGATCTGGGTCACGGCATTCAGGGTGCGAGGGCGGCGGAAGTCGGTAGCAAGCGACATGGGAGGAAGTCCTTCGAGGTGATGATGCTCATGGCACCCACCTGCGGGCGGGTGCTGCCCGCGACGGTTCGCGGACGGTGCCGAGGGGCTGGAGCCTCGGCGGGATGCGGTCGGGTGCAGAGAGCAGCGCGACCACGCTGGCCCAAGGGGCGCAGGGCTCCTTCTCCATGGGACGGGCCGTCATGAGAGAAGGGGGCGGGAAATGCGGCGACTCGACGGAGGGTGAGTTCCGGAGTCAGCGGCACATTCGACAGCACATCACGCTGCTGGGCATCATCATGCCAGCGGTTCCCGTCGCCGAAATGGCGGTCAGGGGTCGCGAGATGTTCGTCATGCCGCCAGTATCTTTCCCCGTGACGGCACATGTCAACAGATGACGCGAAGTTTATTCCGCGACGCCGTAGAGGCGATCGCCCGCATCGCCGAGTCCCGGCACGATGAAGCCGTCCTCGTTCAGCCCCTCGTCGAGGGCTCCGACGACCACCGTGACGTTCTTGTCGGCGAACGCCTCACGCATCTTCTCGATGCCTTCCGGGGATGCGACGATGCAGATGGCCGTGACGTCGACTGCCCCCGCGTCGAACAGGAAGTCGATCGCGGCGACAAGTGAACCGCCTGTCGCCAGCATCGGGTCGAGGGCGAAGCACTGGCGGTTCGCGAGGTTCTCCGGGAGGCGCTTGGCGTAGGTCTCCGGCTGCAGCGTCTCCTCGTTGCGGCGCATGCCGAGGAAGCCGACCTCGACGTTGGGGACGAGCTTCAGGAACCCGTCGAGCATGCCGAGGCCCGCGCGGATGATCGGGACGACCAGAGGAACGGGGTCCGTCATGCGCAGGCCAGTGGTCTTCGCGACCGGGGTCTGCAGCTCGTACGACTCGGTGCGGACGTCGCGGGTTGCCTCGTAGCTGAGGAGGGTCACCAGCTCTTCGACCAGCGAGCGGAACTGCTGCGACGAGGTCTTCTCGTCCCGCAGCACCGAGAGCTTGTGGGTGATGAGCGGGTGGTCGGCTACGTGCAGGCGCATGAAATACAGAGTAACGATGCTGGAGGCGTCCCGGTGACATCCGGTCGATGAGATCGTGGCCGTGATGGGAAGATGGGCGGCGTGTCACTCCACGTCGACGAGCGCCTGCACGAGCTCATGGGAATCGCTCTCGGTGAGGCCGAGCTGGCGCTCGCGAGCGCCGACGTGCCCATCGGTGCGGTCGTCACCGACGCTGCGGGCCAGGTCATCGCCACGGCGCACAACGAGCGGGAGCTGACCGGGGACCCGACGGGGCACGCGGAGGTGGTGGCGATCCGCCGCGCGGCCGAGCGCCTCGGTGTCTGGCGCCTCGACGGATGCACGCTCGTCGTCACGCTCGAGCCCTGCGCCATGTGCGCTGGGGCGATCCTCTCCTCGAGGGTCGGCACGCTCGTCTACGGCGCCTGGGACGACAAGGCCGGCGCCGTCGGCTCGCGCTACGACCTCGTGCGCGACCGGAGGCTCCCCGAGCGTGCTGTGGTCATCGCGGGGGTGCGCGAAGCGGAATGCGCGGCGCTCGTACGCGGGTTCTTTCGGGACTGAGCGCTCCGGCGCTCGCGCTGGTCAATCGACGGAGCGGATGACGATCGACTCGGTGCTCACGTGCACGTTGTGTCGCTCGGTCACGTCGGGCTCGACGAAGATCGACTCCGCGTGCGGGGCGGCCTCGCGCACGAGCGCGCGGAGCTGAGCGAGGACGGGAGGCAGATCGAGCACCTGCGGCAGGTTCAGCACCGAGACGCGGACTCCCACGAGCGTCACGCGGTCATCGACTTCCACGCTGCGCACCTGGAGCACCTCGCCCACGTGCACGTTTTCGAGCAGCAGTTCGCGAATGTGAGCGGCGAGTTCCTGATTCGGCACGAGTTCCCCTTCGACGGTGACGAGTAACGGCCAGCATACCGAGGCCACCTTGGCGCGTCTCAGAGCAGGTGCTGCATCGCGGCGTCCTTCATGGTGCATCCGTACAGTCGCGACGCCGACGCGGCTTCGACCGACCCTGTCCTCGGGCAGCGGGGAGGCGGCGCGCGAGGGCGCACGGCGGGCGAATGTCGGTGGTGCATCCGTACAATCCCGGTATGACGGCACTCACCTATGCGTTCCTCGGCGGCGGCAACATGAACGGCGCGATCCTGCGCGGGCTGCTGGATGCGCCCCTCGGCGAAGGGGCACGGGTCCACGTCACGACGAGGTCCGCGGCATCGGCGGCGGCAGGCGAGAGCGACGACCGGGTCACGACGACGGCGCTCGAGTCCGATGCGCGTGCGAACCTCGCCGCGGTCGAAGAAGCTGACGTCGTCGTCCTCGGCGTCAAGCCCTACCTGATCGGCGAGCTGCTCGACGAGATCGCGCCGGCGCTCAAGCCGGACGCGGTTGTCATCTCCGTGGCGGCAGGCGTGCGTCTCGAGAGCCTGGCGGCACGGCTTCCCGACGGCGCGCAGATCGTTCGCTCGATGCCGAACACGCCCGCGAGCATCGGTCTCGGCGTCACGGGCCTCGCGGCGAACGACTCGACAGGCGAGGCCGCGCTCGCGGTCGCCGTCGCGCTCTTCGAGAGCGTCGGCAGGGTGGCCATCATCGACGAGGACCGCATCGATGCGCTTGCCGCGGTCTCCGGTTCGGGGCCAGCGCACGTGTTCCTGCTCATCGAGCAGTACCTCGAGGCGACCAGGCGCCTCGGCTTCGACGAGGAGCTCGCGCGGCAGCTGGTCGTCGGGACGTTCGAGGGCGCAGTCGGCATGGTCGTCCGCGATCCCGAGACCGAGCCGTCCGAGCTGCGTCGGCGGGTGACGAGCCCCAAGGGAACAACCGAGCGCTCCGTCGCGGTGCTGCAGGACGCCGACCTCGCCGGCCTCTTCGAGCGTGCGTTCGACGCGAACCGGCGCCGATCCGCTGAGCTGGCCGCAGAGAACTCCTGAGTCCACACTCGCGCTCGCCCGCACGGCGACGGGCGACGAGGCGATCACTGCGTAGGCTTGGGCACTTGAACCAGGAGCGGGAGGGACGGCCATGAGCGGTCGACGGCACGTCTTCACAGAAGACCTCTACCTCGTGCTCGGCGTCTCCAGAACGGCGTCCCTCGAAGAGGTCCGTCGCGTCGGGCGTGCGAGGCAGCGAGAGTCCCACCCCGACCTCGGCGGCAGCTCCGACGACTTCGTCAGGGTGCGACTGGCGGTCGAGGTACTGACCGACGAGACGACGCGGCGGGAGCACGATGCGTGGCTCGCCGGTGGCGGCTCGCGTCATGTCCGCACCCAGCAGCGCGCGCAATGGGCTCCGACGAGCAGGCGCTCAGCCGGTGGCGGCGGGCGATTCCGCACGCCCCCTCGCGCCAGCACGAAGCGGGACTCGGCCGCCTCCGCCCCTCGTCGCAGCGCCCACGCAGAGCCGGCGACGCGGGACGCACCGCCGCCGTCGCGCATCCCCGCGCAGGTCTTCGACGTGCGGCGCATGGCGTGGTTCCGCACGCGCTGGCCCGAGCAGCCCGCCTACTGGCCGCCTGCGGTCGCCGCGAAGCGTCCGTACACGCGCCGTGAGCTGATGGCGGTCTCGATTCACGCTGCGATCGTCGTCATCGGTGCGCTCCTGCTCCTGATCGACGCGTCGTTCGTGCGCCTCACGGTTCCCACGTTCGGGCCAGGGGAGGAGCCGACCATGTGGCCCGCGGTGCTCGCCTACGTGGCGGTCAGCGCGGCTTGGCTGACCTTGCGACTGCGTGTCCGAGCCCAGCGCTGGGCTCTCGTGCTGTGGCTCGTGACGCTCGTGGTGGCCGTCGTCGCTGGCGTGCTGTCGGCGACGCTCGGTGTCATGTCCCTGTTCGCGACGACTGCAGGCATGCAGAACCCGGCGTTCGCGAGCCTGCTCGTGCAGGCCGCCATCTACCTCGCAGCTGCAGTGTCCGGCTACTTCGCCTGGTCCGGCCTCACGCAGCGCCGCGTCGCGGTGACCCGCGAACGACTCCTCGTCCAGCTCGCCAACGAGTCCGCGCCCCCGGCGGGTGACGGCAGGCGAGTCTGGGGTGAACCAGGCCAGACGGCGATGGACGCCGGCGGAACCGCGGGCGGCACGAACCCCATGCGGGCATTCCTCGCGCAGCGCTCGGTCGGCGAGCCCCTCGCCCAGCTCCTCCGCATCCCAGGCGTGCGCATCGTGCATGGCCTCCGGGTTCCAGGCCAGGGCACCGGATCGATCGCGCACGCCGTGATCAGCGGCCGCCGCGTGGCGCTCATCAACGACGAGCTCTGGGCGCCGGGCACCTACGGCATCTCGGCAGACGGCGAGCTCACGCACAACGGCGTCGCCTTCTCCTCGCCCGCGGCGGAGTTCCCGCACGCCGTCGAGCGATTCCACGAGCTGTTCGGCGAGATGTCGGTGGTTCGGGGGTGGATGACGGTCGTCGCGGAACGTGAGGGGGCGCTCGAGGTCGACAACGCGCTCACCTGGCAGCGAGTCAGGCTCGCCACCACGGAATCGCTGCTGCGCGAGGTCGGCGACTGGCTGGCCGGCGACGGCAACCGTGTCGACCGGCTGCTCCTGCGCGACCTCGTCGCCCACAAGCGCTGACGTAGCCGCACCCCGGGCGCCTCCCTCGCGCAGCGGAGAGACCGGATGAGGAATCAATCGTGCGGCTGATCCCCGGGCATCCGCTCGTCGGTAGCGTCGAAGCATGAGCAACCACGGCATGACTCCGACCCCGACCGGCAGTGCACCGCTCACCGAGCAACCCGCGACCGGCAGCAGCAGACTCACGTACGACCATGCGCTGAGCCCGATCGGCCGCGGCAAGGGATGGTGGAGGGGGCTCCTCTTCATCGCGTTCCTCGTCGTCGGCTTCTTCATCAGCTCCATGACCATCGGCGGTCTCGGGATCCTGATCTCGACATTGACCGGGGAGATCAGCCAGCAGCAGCTCATGGACGCCGTCGAGAGCGGCATCGTCCCCATGACACCCGCGATCTTCGTGACGAACAACCTGGCGCTCGCGGCGCTCCTCCCGCTGGCGTACCTCGGCCAGCGGATGCTCTTCGGCGTCCGGCCGGGCACCATCTCGTCGGTCACGGGCCGCTTCCGGTGGGCGTGGTTCCGCAAGCTCGCCCTGGTCATCGTCCCGGTCTTCGCGGTCTACTCGGCTGGGCTGTTCCTGCTCGAGCCAGCCGAGGTCAACATCGACGGCACGGCGATGCTCATGCTCGTGTTCGTGCTGCTGACGACGCCCTTCCAGGCCGCGTCGGAAGAGTACGTGGCGCGCGGCGGCTTCCAGCGCGCGGCCGGCTCCTGGTTCGCCTCACCGCAGCTCTCCTTCATCATCGGCACCGCGGTCTCCGCGACGCTGTTCTGCCTCGCCCACGGGGCTGGCGACTGGTGGCTCATCGGGTACTACTTCTTCTTCGGCGTCATCATGTCGGTCACCGTCAAGTACACGGGTGGGCTCGAGAGCGCCGTGCTCATCCACGCGGCCAACAACGTCATGCTGTTCATCCCCTCCGTGCTCACGGGGCAGCTCAGCGAGGGCATCGACCGCTCGGAGGGTGCGGGTGGCCCGATCATGCTCCTCCCTGCCGCGTTCCTCGCGATCGTCGCGGCGTTTGTCATCTGGCGTGCCAAGAAGGAAGACGTCGAGACGACGACTGCGCCGCTCGTGACCGCCAAGCAGCGCAAGGAGGAAGCGGCGCGCGCCGCCTACGAGCTCTACGCGCAGCAGCAGGCGCAGCTCGCCCAGCAGGCCGCGCAGCAGCCGATGCAGACCTACGGCGACGCAGCCGGCCAGGCACCGCCGCAGCGCGACGGACAGGCGCCGAACCACGGTCAGCAGCAGTCGGACTGGGCGCCGCCAGCCGATACGAACCGGGGACGCGAGTAGCGCCCGCCGCTCTGCTCGACTGGCTGGGCGCGACGAAGCCCCTCGAGATGGACCCAGTGTCCATCCGAGGGGCTTCGTCGCAGCAGTGTCGGGGGCCCGCCGCAGGATCGGTCAGCGTGCGTCGAACGCCGCTTTCGCCTCGACCGCGAGGCTCGGTTCGCGGAACACGGCGAGTGCAGTCGCGGCGAGCATGGCCGCGCCGTCCGCGATGGTCGCAGCGGCGTTCGGGCCGCCCGCGGCTGCCGCGAACTCGCGCGTGTGCGCAACTCCGTCCGGGATGAGCTGGATCATCGGGTGGATCGACGGCACGACGTGGCTGACGTTGCCCATGTCGGTGGAGCCCGTTATGGGCTCCTCGCCCACTTCACGGCCCAGGCGATCGAAGGCCGAATGGGCGATGTCCGCCAGCACGGGGTTCGAGATGAGCGAGTAGTAGGCGGGCGTGTTCTCCTCGATCAGCACCGTGCACCCGGTTGCGATCGCGGCCCCCTCGAAGCAGGCGCGGACCCTCGGCACGACGTTCTCGAGCAGGTGGTCGCGCTCGGCCGCGCGGATGAAGATCCGCAGCGCCGTGCGCTCCGGGATGATGTTGGGCGCCTGGCCGCCATCCGTGACGATGGCGTGCACTCGGGCGTCGTCCGTGAGCTGCTGGCGGAGCAGCCCGATGGCGGTCAGCGACAGCGTGGAGGCGTCGAGCGCGTTGATGCCCGTCTCGGGGCTCGCCGCAGCGTGGCTGGCGCGCCCCGTGAACGTGACGTCGAGTGCCACTCGGGAGAGCGTGGAGCCGCCCACGGTGTTGGTGGCCCCCGGGTGCACCATGATCGCGAGGTCGATGCCGTCCAGCACGCCGCCCTCGATCATGGGCACCTTTCCTGCCGCACCCTCCTCGCCGGGGCTGCCGATCACGACGACGTGGGCGGGAGTGCCGGGGGCGGCGGTCAGGGCGTCCTTGAGCAGGATGCCCGCGCCGAGTCCGCTCGCCGCGATGATGTTGTGGCCGCACGCGTGCCCGATGCCCTCGAGGGCGTCGTACTCGCAGAACACGGCGATCGTGGGGGTGTCCTCACCCGCATCCGGGGTCGACCAGCGGCCCACGAAGGCCGTGTCGAGGCCGGCGAAGCCACGCTCGAGGGCGAAACCCGCCAACTCGAGCTCGGACGTGAGCCTCGCTGCGGCGTGCACCTCGGTGAAGCGGATCTCGGGGTTCGCGTGCAGGTCGGCGGCGACGTCGACCAGCAGGGGCAGTCGCGCTGGCAGCTGCGCGCTCAGCTCGTCGACGATGGCGGGGACGTTGTCCGTTCGGATGCTTGTGCTGGTGTTCATATGCGGTGTTCCTCCACTGGGTGGGATCGGGGTTCTGGGAGATCGGCTGCGGTCGGTCGGCATCAGCCGCCCATCATGAGGCTGTGTCCGGGGCCGACCGGCAGGTCGAAGATGCCCCACACGAGGAGCTGCAGGAGCCAGACGCCCCAGATCGCGATCGTGAACGGCATGACGAGGCTGAACAGGGTGCCGAGGCCTCCCTTCGGCGCCCACTTCTGCATGAGGCCGAGCACCACGGGCAGCATCGGGTTCATCGGCACGAGCGGGTTCGACGCGGAGTCCGTGATGCGGAACGCAGCCTGCACGTAGGCGGGGTCGACGCCGTTGAGCATGAACATCGGCACGAAGATGGGTGCGAGGAGCGTCCACAGTGCGGAGCCGCTGGCGAGGAGCAGCGCGGGGAGGAAGACGAAGACGCTGAAGATCATCAGGCCGCCGATGCCGCCGAGCCCCGTCGCCTCCATCGCGGTGGCGCCGCCCGTCGCGATGAGGAGGCCGAGCTTCGACCAGGAGAACCATGCGATGGCCTGAGCGGCCGTGAAGATGACGACGATGAACGGGACGAGCTCCTTCACCGCGTCCGTCATCATGCTCGGCACCTGCCCCCAGGTCGTGAGCGTGCCGGAGGCGATGCCGTAGCTGACCCCGCCGATGAGGAACATGAGCAGGATGAAGATCGGGATGCTCGACATGAACGGGGAGCGGAGGATCTCGCCGCCCTCGCCCTGCAGCGCGGAGCCGGGCAGCAGCAGGAGCGTCGCCAGGATGGCCAGGTAGGTGACGATCGCGACCGCGGCGACCAGGAGCGCGCGCCGCTCCCTGGCGGTCACGGGCTGCGGGTCGGCGTCAGGCGTGAGTGCGCTCGGCAGAGCGTCGGTGTTGGGCACGAAGGTGCCGAGCTTCGGCTCGAGGAAGCGCTGGCAGACGAACGTGATGACCACGGAGAGGATGACCGTCGAGGTCGCGAAGAAGTAGTAGTTCGCGACCACGGACACCTCGGCGCCAGGGTCGACGATCTGCGCGGCGCTCGTCGTGATTCCCGACATGAGCACGTCCGTGCCGGCTGGCACGATGTTGGCGCTGAACCCGGCCACGACGGCGGCGTAGGAGGTGATGAAGCCTGCGAGCGGGTGCCTGCCCGCGGCGAGGAACGCCGCCGCTGCGAGTGGGGGGAGGATCACCATGGCCGAGTCGGAGGCGAGGTTGCCCATGAGGCTCACGAACACGACGACGAAGGTCACCGACCACTTCGGGGCCGAGAGCACCGTCGCTCGCATGAAGGTGCTCAGGAGGCCGGTGCGCTCGGCGACGCCGATGCCCAGCATGACGGTGATGATGAGGCCGAACGGCGGGAACGTGACGAAGTTCTCGATCGCGCTCGAGACCGCGTACACGAGGCCATCCGGTGACAGGATGCTCTGGATCGGCACGATCTCGTCGGTGGCCGGGTCGAGCGTCGTCGCGCCGAGGCCCGCGGCGATGGCGGATGCGACGGCGACGAGGCCGGCGAGGATGAGGAAGAGGTAGAACGGATGCGGGAGGCGGTTGCCGACGCGCTCAACGCCGCGCAGCATCCTTCCGCTGAGTCCTGGCGCCTCCGCGAGCGTGAGCTCCGTGGTGTCAGTCCGAGGCATGTGCACTCCGATGTTCGAGGGGACTTCGTTGTCCTGAGTGTTGAGATTCTGCTTTACGGTCCTGTTACGACGGCTGTTCTGAGTTGGAATTGGGTCCAAGATGTTCGATATGGATCTTGAGCCGGTTGAAGTCGCACCCGCGTTGTCCGAAACGGACCTGGCGCTCATCGACGTCATGCAGGAGGACCCCCGCGCGCCGTGGGCGCAGATCGGGAAGTCCCTCGGCGTCAGCGCGCCCACGGCTCGGCGCCGTTGGGAGCGACTGCACGCGGCGGACTCCGCGTGGGTCACGACGCACGTCGGATGGAACTCCGGAGTGGTGACGGCCATCATCGCCGTGCAGTGTCGGCCGGGGACCGTCGAGACGGTCGTCGAGGCGCTCGTCTCGCATCCGCGCGTCGTCACCATCGCCGGCATCACGGGAGATCACGACCTCATGCTGACCGTGCTCGTGCCGAACGTGCAGGAGCTTCGACGCTTCCTCCGAGTGGGTCTCACCTCTCGCGGCGACGTCGTGCGGATGCGCTCCATGCTCGTGACTCGCATGTTCCTCGATGGCTCGCACTGGCGCTCGGGGCTCGGCGGAGCCCCGCGAACTGTCGAGGCTCGCGATGGCGGCTCCTCGGCCCCTTCGCCGAGTCCCGCGCTCGCGACGGCGATCAGCGTCCTTGAGCGCGACGGCCGAGCGCCGAGCAGCGAGCTGGCATCGGCACTCGGCGTCTCGGAAGCTCACGCCAGGAGGTTCGTGCACCGCGCCGTGCGGTCCGGACACATCGTGCAGCGCATCGACGTGCAGCTCGAGCAGCCACGCTGGCCCTATTCGCTCGTGCTGTGGATGGTCGTGCCGGCCGGCCGCCTCTACAGCGCCGCAGTCCGCATCAGCCAGCGCCAGTCGGTGCGTGCCTGCGCGGCGCTCGCGGGAGGCAGCGCCAACCTGTACGCCATCGTCTGGCTGAGCTCACTCGCAGAGGCGCCGGACGTGGAGATGCAGATCGTGCAGGACGGTGACGTGCGCGTCGTCGAGCGCAGCATCATGCTCCACTACAGCAAGCGCATGGGGCACGTCTTCGACAGCGAGCAGCGCAGGACCGGTCACGTGCCGTGGGTCGCCGGGGCGGTTACGTGAGCGCCGCGAAGCGCTCCACATCGGAGGCCGAGCCGGACACGATCACGAGGTCGTGGTTCGAGACCACCGTGTCCGCCATCGCGTAGGTGAAGGGCTTGCCCGGGCTCTTCACCCCGACGACCGTCACCCGGTACTTCGTGCGAACGCCGGACTCCATGAGGGGGACGCCCCGGATCGCCTTCGGCGGGTAGAGCTTCACGAGCACGAAGTCGTCATCGAACTGGATGAAGTCGAGCATGCGCCCCGAGAGCAGGTGCGCGATGCGCTCGCCAGCCTCCCGCTCCGGGTAGATGACGTGGTGCGCGCCGATGCGTCCCAGGATCTTGCCGTGTGTCGCCGACATCGCCTTCGCCCAGATCTGCGGCACCTTCAGGTCGGAGAGGTTCGCCGTGACGAGCACGCTCGACTCGAGCGACGTGCCGACGGCGACGACGGCGACGGCGAACTCGTGCGCGCCGATCTGCCGCAGGGCTTCGATGTTCCGTGCATCCGCCTGCACGGCATGCGTCACCCGCTCCGCCCACTTCTGGACGAGTCCCTCGTCGGTGTCGACCGCGAGCACCTCGCGGCCCTGACGCTGCAGCTGGCCCGCGGTCGCAGCGCCGAACCGGCCGAGGCCGATGACGAGCACCGGCGCATTGTGTGGAATCGGCTCACCCAACGATGATCCTTTCTTCGGGCAGCCTGAACAGCTGCTTGTGCTCGCTGGAAGCGAGCGCGGCGGCCATGGTGACCGTGCCCACGCGGCCGAGCCACATGGTGATGGAGAGAATGTACGCGCCCTGCTCTGGCAGGTCCCCGGTGAGCCCCGTCGAGAGGCCGCAGGTGGCGAATGCGCTGATCGCCTCGAAGATCGCCTCGTCGAAGGGCACCGAGGCGAAGTGCATGAGGGAGATCGAGGAGACCGCCACGATCGTCGCCCCCCAGAGCGTCACGCTGACGGCGAGGCGCAGCACATCGTTCGGGATGCGGCGGCCGAACGCCTGGATGTCGTTGACGCCCTTCGCCTCGGCGAAGGCCGCGAGGAAGAGGATCGCGAGCGTCGTCACCTTGATGCCACCCGCCGTGGACGCGCTGCCGCCACCCACGAACATGAGCATCTGCATGGCGAGCATGGTGGCGGGGTCGGCGTCGGCGAGGTCGATCGTGGAGAAGCCGCCGGAGCGGGTCATGGCAGACATGAAGCCAGAGGTCACCGGCCGGAACCATGGGTCCTGCGCGCCGATCGTCTGGGGGTTGTCGCCCTCGAGGAAGTAGATCGCGACCGCGCCGAGCACGAAGAGCAGCACGGTCGTCGAGAGGGTCAGCTTCACGTGCACCGAGATGCGCTGCTTCGTCTTCACCCAGCGAGTGAGAGCGAAGATGACGGGGAAGCCGAGGCTGCCGAGGAAGACGGCCGTCGCGAGGCACGTGAGCATCCACACATCCGTCGCGAAGGGCGCTATGCCGCTGCTCGTCGGCATGAACCCCGTGTTGGTGAACGCCGACGTCGCCCAGAAGAAGCCGTCGAGGATCGCGTCCCAGAGCGGCTCGCCCGCGATCAGGAGGCGAGGGATGATGAGCATCGCGATGATCGTCTCGATGATGACGAGCGAGATCGCGACGGTCGCGAGGATCCCGCCGATGTCGCCCAGCTTCACCGCCTGCGACTCGGAGACGGGGCCGGCGTGCGTGCGCAGCGCGTTGCTGTCGCTCGCCGCGACGAGCTTCTGCCGCAGTCCGAGGCGCCGCGTGACGATCGCGCCCATGATGCTCGCGAGCGTCAGCACTCCGATGGCTCCGACCTGCATGCCGAGCCACACCATGAAGTGGCCGAAGCCCGACCAGTGGGTGGCCATGTCGACCACGGAGAGGCCCGTGACGCAGATCGTGGAGACGGCGGTGAAGAGCGCCTCGTGGAACGGAGTCATGGTTCCGTCGGCCGAGGAGATCGGCAGCATGTAGATCGTCGTCCAGAGCAGGATGATGCTCGTGAAGATGATGACCGCGAACCGGGACGGCGTGTGGTGGGCGAAGTCGTCGATCTTCCGGCCGACGGCCGCGACGATGCGCCGCAGCAGCCCATCCGTGTCCACGGGTGCGGGGATGCTCGAGGCCCGCGGAGTGCGCATCCCATCCCCAATTCACTGCACCGTCGACGACGCCGCGCGTGCGCGAGGCGTCGGTCATGCTACTCCTCGCGGGTGGAATCGCGAATCCGTGGCACCGCATGATTCGCTCTGGACCTTGTTTCTGCAGTGCTCTGGGCCATAAGGTGTTCAATTGACACTCACTTCACTTCCGTAACGCGCGGATCATCTGTCACCTTGGAGCTGCAACACATGGCAAACGACCTGTCTGATGTGCGGTTCCTGACCGTTGCCGAGGTGGCAGAACTCATGCGGGTCTCGAAGATGACGGTGTACCGACTCGTGCACTCCGGTGAACTTCCCGCGGTGCGCTTCGGCCGCTCGTTCCGGGTGCCGGAGTCGGCGGTCTCCGAGGCCATCAAGCAGTCCGGCCGCGGAGATGAGCTCGACCAGCACACTGCCTGAGTTCCGCTGGACACAGGGTTACCGGCAGGTGACGTGTAAGCTGACGCGAGCGATGCCGCAGCCCACCGCTGCGCACACCTCGTACTTGTAGATAAAGGATGTTCCTATGGGTTCAGTAGTCAAGAAGCGCCGCAAGCGCATGGCGAAGAAGAAGCACCGCAAGCTGCTTCGCAAGACTCGCCACCAGCGTCGCAACAAGAAGTAGTCGCGACGACGCAGAGCGCCGGGCCCTCGGGTCAGGCGTTTTCTGCGTTAAGGCGCCGGTTCGCCGGTCGAGTGCTCGACCGGCGGTGACCTGCGCGCCTGCCGTCTCGGGGCACTCGTCTGCGAGACTCGAGGCATGACGGATGCGCGCGTTCCGAAGGTCACCTTCCTGGGCAAGCCGGGCTGTCACCTGTGCGAGCAGGCTGAGCCGGTGGTGCGGGAGGTGACGGCCCGTCACGGCGCCGCGCTGTCGGTGCTCAGCATCCTCGACGATGAGGCCCTGCAGCGGCAGTACGGCGAGCTCATCCCGGTCGTCCTCGTCGACGGGGTGCAGCATTCGCAGTGGTTCGTGGAGGCCCAGCGGCTGGATGTCGCGCTCGCGGCTGCGTCCCGCACGTAGGAGCTGCCGGTCGCTGCCAGGGCACTCAGCGAGCGCCGGCGGTCTCGGTGCTCACCCGGCAGAGGACGTCGCCGAGCCGCAGCTGCGCGCCGTCGGGGACGCGGTAGACGACGCCCGGCTCGAACGTCGAGGTGCGTCTCCCGCTGAGGTGCACGCCGTGTGTCGAGTGGTAGTCGGTGACGAGGATGCGGCCCGCGTGGTCGACGTCGACGAGCGCGTGGGTGCGGGAGACCGTGCTGTCTCGGCTGTCGACGCGAACCGGGATGCGGCCGTCGACGGGCGACGGGTTGCGGCCCAGCGCCGCGCTGCCCGAGAGGACCGCGCGTGAGCTGTCGTCGAACTCGATGACGAGGGCTCGGGGCGACGGCAGCGGTCGCGCAGACGCGCGACCCGCCCCCTGCTGCCTGGATCTCTCTCGGGATCTTCGGGAGAGCGTGGGCGATGGTGCGAGCGGCTGTGGCTGTGGCTGTGGCAGCGGCGCTTCTCGACGGAGCTCGCGTCTGCCGGTCCGTCGACGCTCGCCCGCACCGTCCTCCGCGGGAACCGCCCTCGCTGCTCTGGTCGAAGTCTCGGCGCTGCGACTCAGCGGTTCCAGGGCGCCGCACTCCTGGCACCGCGTCTCGGCGGCGCTCGAGGTGCAGCCGCACGCGCGACACGTGCCGGTCACCACCACCGGCGCTGGCAGGTCCGGCTCGGTGCGGCCTGGCCCGTCCTCGGCGTCTCCGGGCTCAGCGGCGCCAGACGGATGCACCACCAGCGCACGCATCCGGTCGCGCTCGTGCAGCTCGAGTCGGACGGGGCGTGCGATCGTCTGCGCGATGCGCGTGCACCGCGCGACGATGTCGGCGCGTGCCGCTTCGCGATCCGACGCGGAGATCCGGTGCACCACGGAGTTCCAGGACAGCTCCCCCTGGCCCTCGACTCCGAGCCGCGCGGTGATCCGCGGCCAGCGGGGCACCGCCATGCCGGGCTCCACTGGGTCGGGCCGTCGCCTCCTCGCCATCAGAAGCTCACCCCGCGGGACGCCAGGAACGGGAGGGGATCGACGCGACTGCCGTCGACGACCACCTCGAAGTGGAGGTGGCAGCCGGTCGACTGCCCGCTGGTGCCGGTGATGCCGATCTGCTGCCCCGCCGCGATCGTGGCTCCGACCCCGACGAGGTAGCCGTCCGCCTCCATGTGCAGGTACTTGGTGATGAGCCCCCCGCCGTGGTCGACGACGATCGTCCCGTTGCCGGAGCTGTCCGGTTCGGCCTCGATGACGGTGCCCGACTGCGCGGCCCAGATCTGGCCCCCGCAGCCGCCGGCGGCGAGGTCGATGCCGTTGTGCATCCGCCACTCGAGGTCGGTCGGGTGGAACCTGTTGCCGAACGTGTCGGTGATGCCGCCCAGACCGGGAGCTGCCCAGCCGCCCGGGCTCACCGCCGTGCGGCTGCCGCCGTCAGGGGTGGCTGCTCCTGCTCCCGCCGCGCCGCATCCATCGCCATCCGAGCCGATCGCGCTGGCACCGGAAGCGAGTGCTCCGTCGCCGAGGCCCGTGCTGGACGCGCTGATCGTCTCGCTGACTGCGACGGCTGCCTGCCAGTACTTCGAGTAGTGCGCCGGATCAGCGTTGCCCTGCACGCGGTGAGCTGCCTCGGAGGGGGTGAGCGCGTCTCGCTCGGTCACCGCGAGCAGTGCTGCGAAGAAGTGGTCCGCGCTGATGCGCGGGTCCATCCTGTCGGAGTAGCTGCCCCATGCGCCGTTGTCGCGCTGCTGGAACAGGCCACGTGAATCAGGGCCAGCCTCGTCGCCGTGGTCGATGACCAGCAGTGTCGATTCGCCGATCGCGGTCATGACGCCGATGACCTGATCGCGCGTGCCGAGTCCAGCCGCGCGGCCCGCCAGCAGGATATGGGCCGCATTCGACAGCTGCGCGCCGGCGAACTCGACCTCATCTGCGCCGATCATGGTGCTCACCTCGAGCGCTGCCGCGGCAGTCGGCTCGGCCTCCACGCCCACGCTCGACTTCGCCTCGGGTCCATCGTCGGAGAAGACGCCCGGCAACGGGAAGTCGGGCGTCGCGCAGGCGGCCACACCCACGAGCGCGGTGCTCGCGATGGCCGCGACCACGAGCGCGCCGAGCAGCAGACCTGGAGTGAGCAGGACCGCGATCGCAACGCCCCACCAGAGGCCGTTCCGGGTGCTCACGAGCTCGACTCCTTGGCCGTGATCTCGGCGACGAGCCAGGGCCCGGAGCTGCCATCGCGCACGAGCAGCAGGCGGTAGGAGCCCGACTCGGTCGGTGCGGTGACGTGAGCCAGGTACCCGCTCGTGTGGCGCTCGAGGTGCGTCGCGGCGGTCAGGGAGGCTCCGGGGATGGTGGCAGGGTCGACCGAGCTCAGCGCGGCCATCGCCGACGCCGTGAGATGCGGTTCCAGCGCTTCGAGCCAGGCGCGTCGTTGGGTCTTGCGGCTGAGGTAGGCCTCCATGGCGGCAGATGCGACGGCCAGAGCCTCCGCATCCGAGGCCTCGTCGTGCGTCGGAGACGGCCCAGGGAGGTGCGTGTCGACGTGCTCATCCTGCGGTCCGCGGGCGAGCTGCGTCGGCACCGATGGCGAAGCTGGAGCGGTGGCTGGAGCGTGCCTCGGTACCTCGGCGGGCGAGCAGCCGCTCACGCCTGCGCTCACACCGAGGGCCATGGCGGCAAGCCCGGCGACAGCGATTCTTCGGCGCATGGAGCACCCCCTTCTCGCCGCAGACCGGCTGCGGCGAGGACCAATCTAGGTGGCTCGGGAGGCCCCAGATCGTGGCTGTGGATAACTCCTCGCAGCCCCCTCGACCGTGCGTAGAGTCCATTCCTGTACCGAGCCGGTGCACACGCCGACGAACCGTCTGAGGTCGTCGACCTGCCGGCTCATGTCCCCGGTGGGTCCACGGCGAGCTGACTCGAGCGCTCGCGGTTCGACTGCCCGGCGACGGCTCGAGCCCGCCGTGAGCGGGGCTGCCCTTCATCGCGCGTTCCCGCGTTCATCTCGACAGGAGACCACCGACCATGACGATCGCCGCACTCACCGACCTGCTGCTCGACGCATCAGCGCACCTCACGACGCTCCCCGACCCCGACCCCGTGCAGCCTCCAGGCACCGAGGGGCTCACGACGCTGCTCGGCTGGGTGAAGTGGATCGGTCTCGCCGTGTGCGTCCTGGGCCTCATCGCGGCCGGCACGATGATGGCGATCCAGTCACGCAGAGGCGAGGGCGGCGAGCACGCGGGGAAGATCGGCATGGCGCTTGGCGGCGTCATCATCATCTCGGCGGCGACCAGCCTCGTCGGCTTCTTCGTCTGATGCGGGGAGGGCGAGCATCATGCCGAGCGGCGGATCGTTCCAACGGCGGTCAGCGCAGCGCCGGAGGGCTTCCTCCGGGAGCCGGCCAGGGTTCATCGTCGCCGCGCTGGGCGTCGCCCTGCTTGTCGTGGCCGGCGTCGTGGTCTCCATCCAAGCCGCCTTCGGTGGCGGCACATCCGGAGGCGAGATGACGGTGGGCGACGGCCAGCGGGCATCCGCTTCGGCGGGTGCCACGCCTGCGGGTCCCGAGCCCGGGCCCGGTGAAGCCGGCGTGGTCGCGGCCGCCTCGCCGAGCAGCTGCGGGCTGCGCGAACCGGAGCAGACCTCACCGCCTCCCGCCGACAGGCAGCTCCTGATCGCACCGGCGACCAGCTGGCGCGACGTCGACGTCAACCTGGCACCGAGCTCACCGGAAGCGGGCCCGGCGGCATTGCACGAGGACGGCTTCGGATACTGCTTCCAACGTTCAGCCGAGGGGGCGCTGTTCGCCGCCGCGAACTTTCTCGTGCAGTCGAACACTCCCGCGCTTCGAGCGCCGCTCCTCGACTACGCACTCGCCGCAGGCCAGCATCGGGAGTCCTTGCTCGCCGATTCGGGCTCGGGAGGCTCCGGCGTGCGACTCCAGATCGTGGGCTACCGGTTGCTTGCGTTCGACGGTGGCACCGCGCGCGTCGACGTCGCCCAGCGTGTGAGCGTCGACGGGACGACCAGCTTCATCGCCGCCGTCATCGACCTCGTCTGGGTCGACGGCGACTGGCGCATTCCGAGCGATGAGCCTGCTCCGGTGCGCCTGCAGTCGCTTGGCGACGTCGGCGGCTACGTGAGATGGAGCGCCTGATGGCCGACTGCGGACTCATGGACTTCGAGTGCTACTCCAAGGAGATCGCCTCGACGGTGTGGACTCGAACACGGGAAGCCCTCCAGAACGACATCAACGAGTGGATGGCCGAGCAGCTCTCGACTCTCGGCACGATGTGGGTCGACGTCCCGACGCCCGACCTCGGCACGACCGGCGCGCCCTCTGGCACGGCGCCGGCAGCGCCGACGGGCGACATCGAGACCCACCTCGGGACCGTCCTCGGCTACGTGAGCTGGATCTCGGGCACCGTCGCGGTCATCGGACTCGTCTTCCTGGCCGTCATGGTGGGGCTGCGCATCCGCTCAGGCGACGGCGTCCCCTTCCACGGACGCTTGTTCGCGGTGCTCGCTGGCGGGGTGCTCATCGCGGGAGCTTCGTCGCTCGTGTCGGCCCTCATCCCCACGGCCCCAGCGGCGGCGACCAACACTGCGACGTTCCTGCAGTCGTCGACGTGGTGGCTGGCTGGGGTCTGCGCGATCGTGTCGGTCATGATCGGCGGTGCTCGCATGGCCTGGGAGCAGCGCGCGAGGCCAGGGCAGGAGCTGCTGAAGAGCCTCCTCACACTGGTGGTCGTCGCCAGCGTCGGCCTCACGATCGTGTGGCTGCTCGTCCGTGCCGGCGATTCGTTCTCGACCTGGATCATCGACGAGTCGCTCGAATGCGACCTCGACGGAACACCGAACTGCTTCAAGGACAACGTCGGTGTGATGCTCGGAACCTCGATCGCCGGTGTCGCCGGCGCAGCAGGCGGGACTGCCGGTCCCGCCGCGTTCTCCGGGGTCGTGAACGGCCTCTTCATCGGGGTCATCGTCGGCCTCGTTTCCGTCGTCCAGGTGCTCCTCATGATCGTGCGAGGGGGGATGCTCGTGATCCTCGCCGGAATCCTCCCGCTGGCGGCCTCGGCGACGAACACCGAGCTCGGCCGGGGCTGGTTCCAGCGCTGCCTCGCCTGGCTCACCGCCTTCATCCTCTACAAGCCAGCCGCGGCGATCGTCTACGCCGCCGGATTTCGCATGACCGGGGCGGCCCCGAGCGCCGAGAGCGGCGCCGTGCTGACCACCTACACGGGGATCGTGATCCTCGTGCTCGCCATCGTCGCGCTCCCCGCGCTCATGCGATTCGTCACTCCCATGGTGGGCGCGATCGTCTCGAGTGGGGGCGGTGCCGCGATCGCCACCTCGGTCGCGGATCGGGTGCCAGAGGGCGCACGACCGAGGCCGGCCTCAGCACCCCAGGGGAGCAGCGTCCCGCGCGGCGGAGGGCGTGCCTCGACAGGCGGCGGCCCTGCGTCGCGCGGCTCAGGACCGAGCCCGCGGGCGGTGCCCGCTGCGGCGGGAACATCTGCGGCATCGCCGGGGAGCACACGCGCAGCCGCGTCGACGGGTACTGCCTCCGGCGGTGCGGCAGCCGCAGCGGGAGCAGGCAAGGCCCTCGCTGGGCCCTACGTCGCGGCAGCGATCGCAGGCGTTCAACCGTTGAAGAAAGCCGTCCAGTACGGCACTGACGCCGCGATCGCGGTCGCAGAACGGACAACAGGAGAGGACCCGAGCGGTGGTCGATAGCTCGATGACACGACAGACGCGAACCTACGGGAACTGGCGGAAGCCGACGTCAGCGGGACTGCTCGGTCTCGGCTCGGTGGGGACGGCGCTCCTGCTGGGCGGACTGGTGCTCGTCGTCGTGGCCGTCATGATCTCGGGTCTCATCGCTGCGCTCATCGTCGCCTCGGGGATCGGCGTCGCGCTCCTGATGCTCGTGGTGCGCGACGCGCACGGCAAGAACGCGCTGTCGCGGCTCGGAGCCCACTCAGGCTGGGGCCTCTCGCGGGCGAGGGGCGAATCCGCGTACCGGTCCGGTCCGGTCGGTCGAGTGCCGTGGGCGACGTTCCAGCTGCCGGGCATCGCAGCGCCGACCAGGCTGAGCGAGCACGTCGACTCGCACGGCCGGCCATTCGCGCTGCTCCTGACGCCCGCGGTCGGCAGCTACACCGTCGTGTTCGGCACGGACCCGGATGGCGCGGCGCTCGTCGACCAGGAGCAGATCGACTCCTGGGTCGCCGAGTGGGGCCACTGGCTCTCCAGCCTCGGCGACGAACCGGGCATCGAGGCGGCGTCGGTGACGATCGAGACGGCCCCCGACTCCGGCTCTCGCCTCAGGCGAGAGGTCGCCATGAACATCGACCCCAACGCGCCAGCCTTCGCGCGGGCGGTGCTCGAGGAGACCGTCGCGGGGTACCCGGAGGGCTCCTCCACGGTGAAGGCCTTCGTCGCGCTCACCTTCCAGGGGGCCCTCCGAGTCGGTGCCAGAAGGAGGGCGCCGGACGAGATGGCGCGCGAGCTCGCGGCGCGGCTCCCCGGTCTCAGCGCGGGGCTCCAGGCAACCGGCGCGGGCGCCGCGCAACCGCTCACCGGGCAGGAGCTCTGCGAGATCGTCCGAGTCGCCTACGACCCGGCAGCCGCGGTGCTGATCGACGAGGCGCACGCCGGAGGGGAGATCCCGGAGCTCAGCTGGAGTGACGTCGGCCCGGCGGCGGCCCGCGCCAGCTGGGCAGGCTACCGTCACGACTCCGCCTACTCGACGACCTGGGCGATGACCGTCGCACCCAGGGGCAGTGTGCAGTCGAGCGTCCTCGCGCGGCTCCTCGCGCCCCATCGTGACATCGCGCGCAAGCGGGTGACGCTGCTCTACCGCCCCATCGACGCAGCCAGAGCAGCGGCACTCGTCGAAGCTGACCTCAGCGCGGCCCAGTTCAGGCAGACCTCCACCTCGAAACCCGCCGCGCGCGACACGCTCGCCGTCCGCGCCGCCGCCGCGACGGCAAGCGAGGAGGCATCCGGCGCTGGCCTCATCAACTTCGGAGTGCTCGTCACGGCGACAGTGCTCGACGCCGCCCACGAGCTCGACGCACGAGCGGCCGTCGACAACCTCGCCGCGACAGCACGCCTCCGCCTGCGCCCCGTCTACGGATCCCAGGACTCGGCCTTCGCCGCGGCGCTCCCGCTCGGCCTGGTCCTCAGCAAGCACCTGCGAGTGCCGAGCGAACTGAGAGAGAAGCTATGAGACGAGCACACGCCAGGTCACGCAAGCAGGCGACCCAGGAACGGGCGCGCCCACCCGAGCGGCCGGGTCCCAGAGGCTGGAGCGGGACCGGCCGGGGCGCATCCACCTATATCCAGGCACCCGACGAATGGCGTGGCACCACCGTCCAGGTGTGCGGGCTCTGGCCGTTCGCCGTCGGCACGGGAACTCCCATGATCGGGGTGCCCCTCGGGCGGCACACGCAGACCGGCGCGACCCTCTGCTGCGACCCCATCTCGTGGTTCCAGCGGGCGAAGCTCATCAGCAACCCCTCCGCGTTCATCCTCGGCAAGCCCGGACTCGGGAAGTCGTCGCTCGTGCGCCGCATGGCGACAGGCCTCGCCGGCTACGGCGTCATGCCCCTCGTGCTCGGCGACCTCAAGCCCGACCACGTCGACATGATCACCGCCCTCGGCGGGCAGGTCATCTCGCTCGGGCGCGGACGCGGCTACCTCAACGTGCTCGACCCCGGAGAGGCGACGGCCGCCGCGCGGCGGCTCAGGGCGAGCGGCTTCGACGCCGAGGCTGGCCAAGTGCTCGCCGATGCGCATGGCCGCAGGCACACGATGGTGTCGGCCCTCCTCACGATTATGCGTCTCCAGCCACCGAGCGATCGCGAGGAGACGATCATCGACCGGGCACTCAAATGGCTCGACCAGCACCACGACGGCGTGCCCGTCCTCGGCGACCTCCTCGAGGTCGTGCGTGCAGGCCCCCCGGAGGTGCGCGCGGTTGCGCTCGACCGGGGAGACGACAGCAGGTACAAGGCCATCACGGAGGACCTCGAGGCCTCCCTCATCGGGCTCGTCGGCGGAGGCAGGCTCGGCGAGACGTTCTCCCGCCAGACCACCAACCCCATGCGACGCGACGCGCCCGTCGTGTACGACGTCTCCTCCATCGACGACTCCGACGTCGACCTGCAGGCGGCCGCGCTCCTCGCCTGCTGGTCGGCCGGGTTCGGCACCGTCAACGTCGCGAACGTGCTCGCGGATGCGGGACTCGAGCCCCGCCGGCACTACTTCGTCATCCTCGACGAGCTCTGGCGCGCGCTGCGAGCAGGCAAGGGAATGGTCGACAGAGTCGACGCCCTCACCCGCCTCAATCGCCAGCGCGGAGTCGGCATGGCAATGATCTCGCACACCATGAGCGACCTGCTCGCGCTGCCCACCGAGTCAGAGCGAATGAAGGCGAAGGGCTTCGTGGAACGCGCCGGCATGGTCATCTGCGGCGGACTGCCGGGTGCCGAGATGCCGCGCCTCACCTCCGCGGTGCCCCTGTCGCTCGCAGAGCAGGAACTTCTCATCGGCTGGCAGGACCCGCCAGCCTGGGACGCGGCCAGCGGCAGAGAGGCCGAGCCACCGGGGCGAGGCAAGTTCCTCGTCAAGGTCGGCGGCAGGCCTGGCATCCCGGTCGACGTGCAGCTCACCGCCGCAGAGGCGAGCATCAACGACACCAACAAGCTCTGGCACGAGCCGAGCCGTGTGGCCGGGCTGGACCCGGAACCGTCAGCTGGTCTCGACCCGGAGCGGATACGGCGATGAGCGCGCCGCGAAAGCGGGGCCCGGGCGGCATGGCTGCCGAGGCCGTGCTGCTGTGGATCGGACTCACCGCCGCCGTGGTCGCCATCGGCGGGACCAACCTCTCCGTGCGGGTCGCCGCGAACGTCGAACGCCCGAGCGAGCCGCTGCCCGACGACGTGTTCGCGCTGTTCTTCGGGGTGCTGCGGGGGAGCGTCCGCTGGAGTGCCACCGCGACCGGGGTTGCGATGGCGCTCGCGCTCGGTCTGGCGCTCGCGGTCTCGGCGACGCTGCTCCTCGCTCGCGGGCATCGCACCGGCAGTCGACGCCTCGACCGCTCTGCGGCGCTCCTCGGGCGGGGCCGGGAGATCGCAGGCATCAGCGCCCGCGGGGCGCGTGCGAGCAGCCAGCGCCTCGGCGTCGCGGGCCCCATCGGCGTGCGGCTCGGCACGAGCCTGCCGGGCGGCTCACCCGTCTTCGGCAGCTGGGAGGACATGCAGATCAACATCAGCGGCCCGCGAACCGGGAAGTCGACGGCCTTCGCCATCCCCGCCATCGTCGAGGCCCCGGGAGCCGTCATCGTCACGTCCAACAAGCGGGATGTCGTCGACGCCACCCGGGGCGTGCGCGCCGAGGCCGGGCGAGTCTGGGTGTTCGACCCGCAGGGTGTTGCAGGCGACGCCGCAGAGTGGTGGTGGGACCCGCTCAGCTACGTCACCGACGAGGTGCAGGCGGGAAAGCTCGCCGAGCACTTCGCGAGCGGATCCCGGGAGCCGGGTTCGAGGGCAGACGCGTTCTTCGACCCAGCTGCGAAGGATCTCCTCGCTGCGCTCCTCCTGGCAGGGGCGGTCGCGGGCACCCGCATCACCGAGGTGTACCGGTGGGTGACGCGGCCCGGTGACGACGATGCGGTCGGCATCCTGCGGGATGCGGGGTACCGCCTCATCGCCGACCAGCTCGAGGGGGTGATCAGCGCGCCCGAGCGCCAACGCGGCGGCATCTACGGTACCGCGCAGCAGATGGCGTCCTGCCTCACCAACGGCGCGCTCGCCCCGTGGATCACAGCGACCGGGGAGCTCGACACGAGGCCGCGGTTCGACCCGCACGAGTTCGTCCGCGGAACCGACACGCTCTACTCGCTGTCCCGCGAAGGACAGGGGACCACAGGCCCGCTGGTCACCGCCCTCACCGTCGCCGTGGCCGAGGCAGCGGAGGAACTCGCCTCCGCCTCACTGTCCGGACGGCTCGCTCGGCCGCTGCTCGGCGTCCTCGACGAGGCCGCGAACGTCTGCCGCTGGCGAAGCCTCCCCGACCTGTACAGCCACTACGGCTCGCGGGGCATCGTGCTCATCACCATCCTCCAATCCTGGTCGCAGGGCGCCGAGGTCTGGGGTGAAGGCGGGATGCGCAAGCTCTGGTCGGCGGCCAACATCAAGATCTACGGGGGAGGCGTCAGCGAGGCGGCCTTCCTCGACGAGCTCTCCAAGCTCGTCGGCGACCACGACCGCGAGCTCTCGTCGCTGAGCTACGGGCGAGGCCACCGCACCGTCTCGAAGCAGCTGCATCGAGAGCGCATCCTCGACGTCGCCGAACTCAGCGCGCTCCCGCGCGGCCGCGCCCTCGTGCTCGCATCCGGCAGCCGCCCAACCCTCATCAGGACCAGGTCGTGGATGCAGGGCCCGCACGCCGCGCGCATCCGCGCGTCGATCACCGCGCACCAACCACGCGGCGACGCCGCAGGACGCGACGGGGCTGAGCGCGGAGAGGAGACACTGCCATGAGTCAGGAGCAGAGCCCGGCTGGCATCTCGAGCGAACTCGCGCGGGCTCCGGGACCGCAGTTCGCGTGCCTCGCCGACTTCGTGGCCGAGTTCGTCGCGCGGAGCTGCGCGCGCAGAGTCGACGGCCGGACGCGCGTCTGGTCGGCGCGCTGGTGGGACTCCCCGGAAGCGGTGCTCCGCCTCGGCGGGCTCTGGCAGGCGTGGGAGGAGCTGAAGGACGTGCCCGGAGGTGCGTCCCTCTGGTTCCGAGACCACGCCGACTACCACCTCGGCGTGCTCTTCAGCCCAGACGGACCCTTCGAGGCGAGCCCCGACCTCCGCGAGAGCACCAGCCGCCGCGGCGACGACCTTCCCTGCGCGCCACCACCGCCCGGCCACGAGGTGTCCCGACGACGCTGACCCGTGCCCCGAACGCAGCAGAGCCCCTCGCAACTTGTCGAGAGCTCTTGCCAAGTTCCGTCTATACGTCTGGACAAATATGTGAAACGCTTGGACCTTATCCGGCGACTGCGTCGACATGCAGCCGAACAGCGACTCGAGATGGTGCTCACCGAAGGCGCCAGCCACACCAAGGTCGTGATCGGGGGAGCGAGGGCCGTCGTGCCGCGTCACAGTGAGATCAACGAGCGGACGGCAAGAGCCATCCTGAGACAGATGGGAATCGAACGATGAAGGTAACGGCGCGGGCGACCCGTTCCGGTTCCTGGTGGGCCGTCGAGGTGCCAGAGGTGCCAGGACTCTTCACGCAGGTGAAGCGCCTCGAGCACGTCAGAGAGCAGGTCGCGGACGCGGTCGAGCTCCTCGAAGGTGTGCCAGCGGCAGACGTGCACATCGCGCTCATGCCAGTGTTCGACACAGCGACGGACGGCGTTGTCCACGGCGCGCAGGACGCTGTGGCGGCAGCAGCCGCTGCCCAATCTGTCGCCTCACGCAGCATGCGGTCGGCTGTGGCGCGCCTTCGCGACGAGCAGCTCACGATGCGAGACATCGCGGAAGTCCTCGGCATCAGCCACCAGCGCGTGTCGCAACTGGCGCAGGCCGCCGGCGTCCGCGAAGCGGGCTAGCGCTCAGTCGACCGTGGTGCTGCGCGCCCCGAACGCAGCAGAGCCGCCCGCGATCACTCGCGGACGGCTCTGGGGAGACTCGGCAGGCCAGGCTGCCGGGTGGCTTACGGCTGCAGGCGGTTCGGGCCGCGGAACAGGTACGTGACCTCGCGCAGCGTCGTCTGGTGCAGCATCAGCATCAGGATGCGCGCGAAGCCCATGCCGAACCCACCGTGGGGCGGTGCGCCGTAGCGGAAGAAGTCGAGGTAGAAGCCGAGCTCGTCGACCTCCATGCCCTTCTGCTTCGCCTGCTCCTCGAGCACGTCGACGCGGTGCTCGCGCTGAGCACCCGTCGAGATCTCGACGCCGTTCCAGATGAGGTCGTAGCTCTTCGTGAGCGACTCGTCGCCCTCGTGGCGCATGTGGTAGAACGGCCGGATCGAGGCGGGGTAGTCCGTCAGGAACACGAACTCGTGGCCGAACGTCTCCTGCACGTGCGCCGCGATCTGGCGCTCGCCCTCAGGATCGAGGTCCAGGTCGTTGCGCTCGAGCTTGTGGCCGCGGGCCTCGACGATCTCTCGAGCCTCCAGCAGCGGGATGCGCGGGAACGGCAGCGACGGAACGACGATGTCGACGTCGAAGAGCGCCTTGATCTCCTCGCCGTGGGCATCCTTGACCGCCTGCAGGCCGGCAACCATGAGCTGCTCCTGCATCTGCATGACGTCCTCGTGCGACTCGATCCAGCTCACCTCGGCGTCGATGCCAGTGAACTCGGTCGCGTGGCGCGACGTGAAGGAGGGGTCAGCGCGGAAGACCGGCCCGATCTCGAAGATCTTGCCGAGGCCCGAGCTCATCGCCATCTGCTTGAAGAACTGGGGGCTCTGCGCGAGATAC
Source organism: Pseudoclavibacter sp. RFBI5 (assembly GCF_002931395.1). Lineage (NCBI taxonomy): Bacteria > Bacillati > Actinomycetota > Actinomycetes > Micrococcales > Microbacteriaceae > Pseudoclavibacter > Pseudoclavibacter sp. RFBI5. The sequence goes on from NZ_PSYA01000013.1 coordinate 272,235, forward strand.
GCGCTCGTGTCGAAGTAGTCGACCTTGAACAGCTCGGCCTTCGACTCAGACGCCGAGGCCATGAGCTTCGGGGTGAACAGCTCGACGTAGCCGTTCTCCACCCAGTACGTGCGGAACGCGTGCGCGAAGGTCGTCTGGATGCGGAAGATGAGGGCGTTGCGGGGGATGCGCAGGTCGAGGAAGCGCCAGTCGAGACGCTTGTCGATCGACGTGTCCTCGGCGATGGGCGTCTCGGGGAGCGCCGCGGTCTCGACGACGATCTCGTCGACCTTGACCTCGAGGCCACCGAGCTTCACGCGTTCGTCGGCCTTCTTCTGGCCGCGCACGGAGATGAAGCTGCCCTGGGCGAGCGCGGAGATCGTGTCGGAGATCGCCTCGCGGCCCTCGGCGCGCGGGTTCACGAGCTGGACGGCGCCGCTCTCGTCGCGGAGGACGACGAACTGCACCTTCTTCTGGTCTCGAACCGTATCGACCCACCCCTGCACAAGCACGGGGCCGTCTTCGAGCGTGGAAAGGGAGGAGATGAGGGCGCGATCAGTCACCTCGCAAGGGTACCCGAGGCGCAGACGCGTGCGAGCGGGAAGAGAACAAGGCACTGCTTGGGGTGCGGATGCGCATCCTGTGCCGCAGTGTCGGTGGCGGTTCGTAGACTGGAGCGCATGGCGGCACAGCGAATCCACCTCGTCCGCCACGGCGAGGTCGAAAACCCCAACGGGCTCCTCTACGGGCGCCTCCCCGGCTTCGGCCTCTCCGAGCTCGGCGCGCGCATGGCGCGCGTCACAGCCGAGGACCTGCACGCCAGGGCCGTGCCCGCCACCCGCCTCGTCGTCTCCCCGCTGCAGCGCACCCGCGAGTCGGCGGCACCCATCGCCGAGCTGTTCGGCCTCGAGCCCGTCATCGACGAACGCGTCATCGAGCCGACGAACGCCTTCGAGGGGCGACGGATGACGGGCAGATACGGAGCCCTGCGTCGCCCTGGCTCGTGGCCGAAGCTCGTGAACCCCCTGCGCCCGAGCTGGGGCGAGGCGTACAAGTCCATCGTCGCCCGCATGCGAGAGGCGGTGCTCGACGGGGCCGAGCTCGCAGATGGCGGCGATGTTATCGTGGTCTCTCACCAGCTGCCGATCTGGATGGTGCACCGCGCGCTCTCGAAGGAGCCGCTCGCGCACAACCCGAAGCACCGGCGGTGCTCGCTCTCGAGCATCACGACGCTGGAGTACCACCCCGCAACCGGCTTCGTGGAAGCCGACTACCGCGAACCGGCGGCGCACGAACTCGGCGCCGCCACCGATGAGGGAGCCGTGTGACCATCCGCTCAGAGAGCGTGAAGACGTCGCGCTTTCCCCGAACCCTCCGTGCAGCCCTCGCGACCGCGGGCGTCGCCACCATGCTGGCGCTCGCCGCCTGCTCCGGAGACGAGCCGCTCGCCCAGGACTACGCCGCCGGGGGAGATCAGGGCTACGTCGCGGGCGACGGCAGCTACGAGATCTTCCCGGCGGGCGAACGACAGGACCCGATCCAGTTCGGTGGCGTCACCGAGTTCGGAGACGAGCTCTCCAGTGAGGATCTCGCGGGCTCCGTCACCGTCGTCAACTTCTGGTACGCCTCCTGCCCGCCCTGCCGCCTCGAGGCCCCCGACCTGCAGGCAGCTTGGGAAGAGCACGAAGACGACGGCGTGAAGTTCGTCGGCGTCAACATCTACGACCAGGCGGCGACCGCCAAGACCTTCGCCGAGACGCAGGGCATCACGTACCCGTCGATCCTCGACGTCGACGACGCGAGTGTGCGACTCGCCTTCGCCGACAATGTGCCTCCCCAGGCCATCCCGTCCACGCTCGTGCTCGACGCCGAGGGTCGGGTCGCTTCCGTCATCCGCGGGCCGATCGACCCCTCGATCCTGAACTCGATGATCACCGACACGCTCGCAGAGAGCAGCAAGTGACGACCCCCCTGCTCGCCTCCTCCGCGCTGACGGCGATCGCCCCCGGCAGCGCGGTGGGCGAGACGATCGTGAGCGGCCAGCTCTTCCTCGCGATCCCGCTCGCCGTCCTGGCCGGCCTCATCTCCTTCGCCTCCCCGTGCGTGCTGCCGGTCGTGCCCGGCTACCTCGGGCTCGTCGGCGCAGTGGCACAGGATGCGCCGGCCAAGGTCCCCGCTCGCCAGAGCGTCGGAGCGCACTCGGGTCCCGCAGCCGCAGCCGACTCCTCCTCACGCGCATCGCGACTCGCTGACCAGCCCGAAGCGAAGCGGGGCCTCCTCGCCCGCCTCACGACCGGACGCGGCCGAGTCGCGTTCGGCGCGACGCTGTTCGTGCTCGGCTTCACCGTCGTCTACGTCCTCTCCGGCGCGGCCTCCGGGCTGCTCGGATTCTGGCTCATGGAGTACCAGCGCGTCATCATGCGGGTGCTCGGCGTCGTCGTCATCGTCATGGGCGTCGTGTTCATCGGCCAGGTGTCGTTCATGCAGCGCACCGCGCGCATGAAGTTCGCGCCGTCCGGCCTGCTCGGAGCGCCCCTTCTCGGCATCGTCTTCGGCGTCGGATGGGCTCCGTGCCTCGGGCCGACGCTCATCGCGATCAACTCCCTCAGCTACCAGTTCGCCTCCCCCGGCCGGGGAGCGCTCCTCGCGTTCTTCTACTGCATCGGCCTCGGCCTCCCGTTCATCCTCGTGGCGCTCGGCATCGGCCGCGTGACGACGGGCATCAACTGGGTGCGGAAGCACATCCGCACCATCAACCTCGTCGGCGGCGGCATCCTCATCCTCATCGGGTTGCTCATGGTGATCGGCGTCTGGCAGCACTTCATGTCCGCGTTCGCGGCGACGATCGGCGGCTATGTCCCGGCCCTCTGACCACTTCGACGCGGGGAAGGACGGCTTCGAAGCCCGCGACCGCGAACCGAAGAAGACCGCATCAGGCGCCGCGCGCGCGAGCATGCCGAACAAGCCGGGCGACATCAAGAAGCCCGGCCGCGCATCCGCGCTCGTCGCCTGGCTTCGCACTGCCTGGCGTCAGCTCACGAGCATGCGCACCGCGCTGCTCCTCCTGCTGCTGCTCGCCATTGCCGCCGTGCCCGGCTCGCTGGTGCCGCAGCGCTCGAGCGACCCCAACGGGGTCATCGTCTACCAGGACACGTACCCGGACATCGCCCCGTTCCTCGACGACATCGGCATGTTCGACGTGTACAGCTCCCCGTGGTTCACGGCGATCTACCTGCTGCTCTTCGTCTCGCTCATCGGCTGCATCATCCCGCGTATCAAGCACCACTGGGATGCGCTGCGCTCGAAGCCGCCGAAGACTCCCGCGCGTCTCTCGCGGCTCGACGCCTACTCCACGCAGGTCCTCGACTCGTCGCTCGACCCGAAGCGCGGCGCCGTCATCGACGAGGCCGCCAAGCTGCTGCGCGACAAGAAGTACCGCACCGTCATCTTCGATGAGGGCAAGCGCGGCATCTCCGTGTCCGCGGAGCGCGGCTACCTGCGGGAGACGGGCAACCTGGTCTTCCACTCGGCCATGGTCGGCATCATCGTGGCCGTCGGCATCGGCGGTGGCTTCACCTGGTCCGGGCAGCGTGTGCTCGTCGAGGGCCAGACGTTCGTGAACGGCCTCGTCAGCTACTCGTCGTTCAACCCGGGACGATTCTTCACGCCGGACGTGCTCGCGCCGTTCTCGATGCGTCTCGACTCCTTCGACATCACGTACGAGGAGGAGAACCAGAACGCCATCGGGCAGGCCACCGACTACGCGGCGAACGTCACCGTCAACACTCCGGGCGGCGAGCCGAAGACCGAGACGGTGCGCGTCAACGACCCGCTTCGCTTCGCCGGCACCGACAGCTACCTCCTCGGCAACGGCTACGCCCCCGAGATCACGGTGCGCGACCCGGACGGCAACGAGGTCTTCTCCGACTTCGTCCCGTTCCTCCCGCAGGACGCCTTCCTGACCTCCATGGGCGTCGTGAAGGTCCCGGATGGGCTCGACGAGCAGATCGGCATGCTCAGCTTCTTCTACCCCTCAGCGGTCGAACTCGAGTCGGGTGCGCTCACCTCGAACCATCCCGACCTCCGCGACCCGATGCTGACCCTGAACGTCTACTCGGGTGACCTGGGTCTCGACGACGGGGTCCCGAGGTCCGTGTACACGCTCGACACGGATACGCTCACGCCCATCGCGGCGCGCGACCTCGACTTCAAGCCCATCGAGCTCCGGCCGGGTGAGACCGCCGAGCTGCCGAACGGCCTCGGCACGATCGAGCTCGGCGAGGTTCCCCGCTACGCGTCCTTCGACGTGCACGAGGACCCGACGCAGATACCGGTGCTCATCTTCGCGATCCTCATCATCGGCGGCCTCTTCACGTCACTGCTCGTGCCGAGGCGGCGCCTCTGGGTGAAAGCCGCGACCCGCTCCGACGGCACCGTGCTCGTCGAGTACGCAGGCCTCGCACGTGGAGACGACCCGCAGCTGGCTGCCTCGGTCAACGATCTCCTCGACGCCCACACGAGAAAAATCGTAGGCTTAGCGGAACCTGCGTCGCCGGCCCGCGCCGCCGGGGCACCTCAAGGCCCCGAGGACACCCAAAGCTCACCATCTGGCGCCGGCAGCCAAGGCGCGGCGCTCGCCTCTTCTCCCACTCAGGAAGCTCCATGATCGAAACGCTGTCCAGCTGGTCGAACCTGCTCCTCTACGTCGCGATGGCGGTGTACTCGATCGCGTTCATCGCCTTCGCCATGGACCTGGCCGGTCGCAGCGCACGCGCAGCCGAACGCTCCGAACGGCAGTCGGCGGTCGGAGCGACCGCCGCGCGCCGCAATGCGCTCGTCGGCGCGGCAGCCCCGGCAGGAGCAGCCGCGCATGACGGCGTCGCGGCAGACCGCGACGTGTCCGAGCCGGCCAGCTACACGACGGAGGACCCCGCGAGCTCGGTGTCTCTCGCATCCACCCGCACCGAGTCGGGCGACGCCTGGCGCGACACCCGCGCGACGCCGTCGCTGCGCATCGCGATGTGGCTGACCATCGCTGCGTTCGTCGTGCACCTCGCGGCGACCACCCTCCGCGGCATCGCCGCTGACCGGGTGCCGTGGTCGAACATGTTCGAGTTCTCCATGACCTCGACGCTCCTCATCGTGCTCGTCTTCCTCCTCGCCCGCTTCTGGGCCGACGTGCGCTTCCTCGGCACCTTCATCACGGGCTTCACCGTCATCACGCTTGGCATCGCCACGCTCGGCTTCTACGTCGATGTAGTGCCGCTTGCGCCCGCTCTGCAGTCGGTGTGGCTCGTCATCCACGTGTTCGTCGCGTCGCTCGCGACCGGCTGCCTCGCGATCGGCGCGGGTCTCAGCGCCGCGCAGCTCCTGCAGACTCGTCGAGTTGCGCGCGTGCGTGCCGGTCTGCCCACGAAGCTCAAGCTCCTCTCGGCGCTGCCAGACGCGGTGCGCCTCGAGAACCTCGCCTACCGCATCAACATCATCGGCTTCATCCTCTGGACCTTCACCCTCATGGCGGGGGCCGTCTGGGCTGAGCGCGCCTGGGGCCGCTACTGGGGCTGGGACACCAAGGAAGTGTGGACCTTCATCATCTGGGTGGTCTACGCGGGCTACATCCACGCTCGTGCCACGCGTGGCTGGCGCGGAACGCCGTCGGCGTGGCTTGCCATCGCGGGCTTCGCGACGGTCATGTTCAACTTCGGCGTCGTCAACGTGTTCTTCAAGGGACTGCACGCCTACTCGGGAATCTGAGCAGACCCTCCGGCGAGGAGGGCATGGCAGCTGCGGAGCCGTTCCCTCCACCATTCCTGCCGTTCGGCAGGGGAGGCGAGCCGCTTGAGCGCGGCTTCGTCGACCGTGACGGGGGCGAGCGGGATGCGCCCGGCGCGCGGGCGGAGCGGCTCGGTCACGACATCCTCCGCGAGCAGCGACGCCGTTCCGAGGCCCGCGTCGTGGCGCGGCGCTGGCAGGGCTGCGGCGAGCTGTGCTCCCATCGCGATGCCGACCGAGGAATCGAGGGCGCTCGACACGGTCGCGGGAAGCCCGGCAGACGCGACGATGTCGACCGCGCGGCGGATCCCGCCGAGGGGCTGCATCTTCACGACGACCACGTCAGCCGCGCCGAGGCGCGCGACCTCCAGGGGGTCATCGGCCTTCCTGATGGACTCGTCGGCGGCGATGGGCACCTCGATGCCAGCGTCCCGCAGACGGCCCCTGAGCTCGCCGAGCTCGGCCGTCGTCGCGCACGGCTGCTCCGCGTACTCCAGGCCGAAGCGGGCCAGCGCCCGGAGAGCGGTGACGGCGTCGTCGACCGACCAGCCGCCGTTCGCGTCGACGCGCAGCCGCGCATCCGCGCCGAGGCGTTCGCGCACGCCGGCCACCCGGGCGATGTCGTCGGCGAGCGTCTGCCCTCGCTCGGCGACCTTGACCTTGGCCGTTCGGCAGCCGTCGAAGCGCGCGAGCACGCCGTCGAGCGCGGCCTCCCCGACGGCGGGCACGGTCGCGTTGACCCAGATCTCGCCCTCCGTGTGACGCCCGAGGGTCTCATCGAAGCCGAACTCGATCGCGGCGCGCAGCCAGCTCGCGGCTTCCGCGTCGCCGTACTCGAGGAACGGCGAGAACTCGCTCCACGCGACGGTGCCGCGGATGATCGCCACCTCGCGTGCATCCACCCCTCGAAACCGGGTCACGAGGGGAAGCGTCACGATGTGCGTGCGGTCGAGGAGCTCGTCGATCTCGGGCAGCTGCATGCCGCCATTGTCTCGCGCGGTCCCGGGAAGGTCTCACCGGCTGGGGACGTTCGGCGCGGATCGCGCTAGGCTGAGGCATCGATCGGTCATGCCGGACGCAAACTCCTATGTCTACGAACCTCTCCAGCCCCGCACCTCGCTTCAGCCCTCCGCCGGCCGACGAGGACTTCGGTGACGCCCTCGTCAGCTCCGGCTCTGGAGGGCACCGCCCCCAACGGGTCGTCTCGACGGGCGGCAGTGGCAGGCTCGGGTACGGGAAGCCGCAGTATCGGCACGGCTCGCTCGTGCAGCGCACCTGGTACGAGATCGCCTTCAACCCGCGCCGCTGGTCGGCCGGCCACTGGGCGCTCCTCGGGGTGCTCATCACGGTGCTCGCCGACGTCTTCGTCTTCTTCTACGCCTCGAACCTGTTCGGCATCGACCGCAAGTTCGAGATCGAGATGTGGCTGCTCACGGCCGGCATCGCGGGCTTCCTGACGATCGCGATGGCCCTCTGGGGCATCATCTTCAACAGCGCCAGGGGTGCGGCGATCTTCGCGATCATCCTCGGACTGCCGTTCGGGGCACCCCCCGCGTGGCTGGTCGGCAACACGATCATCCAGCTGATGGCGAACGGCGGCACCCTCCCCGTCGCGCCGCCCCTCTGGTAGCGGCGCAACGCTCGGAGGCTCGGACTCGGCGGGTGCACGCCCCGCAGGACCCTGCCCGCTCGTCGGATAGCGTTATGGCATGACTGCCTTCGTCTCCGAACTCTTCGACGCCGAGCGCTGGCGCACCGTCCCGGGCTTCGAGGAGCTCACCGACCTCACCTACCACCAGGATCTGACGGGCCGCATCGCCCGCGTCGCCTTCAACCGGCCAGAGGTGCGCAACGCGTTCCGCCCGCAGACGGTCGATGAGCTCGCGCGCGCCCTCGACGATGCGCGCATGAACCCGCGCATCGGCGTGGTGCTGCTCACGGGCAACGGGCCGAGCCCGAAGGACGGCGGGTGGGCGTTCTGCTCGGGCGGCGACCAGCGCATCCGGGGTCGCGACGGCTACAAGTACGCCGACGGGGAGACGCGCGACACCATCGACTCGGCCCGCAACGGTCGGCTGCACATCCTCGAGGTGCAGCGGCTCATCCGCTTCATGCCGAAGGTGGTCATCGCGGTCGTTCCCGGGTGGGCCGCTGGGGGCGGGCATTCGCTGCACGTGGTGTGCGACCTGTCGATCGCGTCGCGCGAGCACGCGAAGTTCAAGCAGACGGACGCGGACGTCGGGTCGTTCGACGCCGGCTACGGTTCGGCGTACTTCGCGAAGCAGGTCGGGCAGAAGTTCGCGCGCGAGGTGTTCTTCCTCGCCGAGGAGTACTCGGCGGAGCGCGCCATGGAGATGGGCACCGTCAACCGGGTCGTGCCGCACGCGGAGCTCGAGGTCGAGGCTGTTCGCATGGCGGAGACGATCCTGACGAAGTCGCCCACGGCCATCCGCATGCTGAAGTTCGCCTTCAACGCGGTCGACGACGGGCTTGTCGGGCAGCAGGTGTTCGCCGGCGAGGCGACCCGCCTGGCCTACGGCACGGATGAGGCCGTCGAGGGGCGGGATTCGTTCCTCGAGAAGCGCGAACCCGACTGGTCGCCGTTCCCGTGGCAGTTCTGACGTCGCGGATCCCCGGCGCCTCGTTGGGGCGGGGGCTTCGACGTGGGTGCTGAGCTCGGGAGCGGCGGCGCGCGTCCGCTGGTCCGCGTGGATGCGCGTGACACGTCCGCGGTCACGGCTGCGCTCCGGAGCGCGCTGAGCGGTGCAGGTCCTGCCGTGCTGCCCACGCAGCCGCCCGCAGGCGCACTGGCGTCGGGTGAGCTCGGCCTGGCCGGCGAGGCGCTCGGCGCCGTGCCGGAGGGCGTCGTGCTGGTGATCGAGACGAGCGGGTCGACGGCGGAGCCCAAGCGCGTCATGCTCACCGCAGACGCGCTGCGCGCATCCGCTGCGGCGACGTACGCGCGCTTCGACCTGCTGTTCGGGAGGGCGCGCGCAGCTGAGCCCACTCGCCAGTGGCTGCTGACCCTGCCGGCCTCCTACGTGGCGGGCGCGCAGGTGCTCATGCGGTCGATCCTGGCCGGCACGGAGCCCGTCGTGCTGGGCGATGACCATTTCACGGCTGAAGGGTTCGCGCGCGCCGCCGCGGAGCTCACCGCCGACCGGCGCTACGTCTCGCTGGTGCCCGCTCAGCTGGCGCGCCTGCTCGATGCGTCTCCTGCGGTCGCGGACGTGGTTGCTCGCTTCGATGCCATTCTCGTCGGCGGGCAGTCGCTGCCGCCCGCGCTTCGCTCGCGGGCCGAGGCGCTCGGCTGGAACGTCGCGACGAGCTACGGGTCGAGCGAGACGAGCGGCGGGAGTCTCTACGACGGTGAGCCGCTCGACGGGGTGCGGATGCGCATCCGCGACGGTGAGGTGCAGCTGGCCGGTCCCGTGCTCGCGGCCGGCTACCTTGGCGACCCGCGCCGCACGGCGGAGGCCTTCATCGAGGATGGCGGCGAGCGCTGGTATCGAACGAGCGACGGCGGACGCCTCGAGCGCGATGAGACCACGGGCCGAGAGCGGCTCGTGGTGACCGGACGCCTCGACAACGTCATCGTCTCCGGGGGTGAGAAGGTGCTCCTCGACCGGGTCGAGGGCATCGTGCGCCAGCTGCACGGCCTCGCCGACGCGGTTGTCGTCCCCGCGCCGTCCGAGGAGTGGGGGCAGGTGCCCGCGCTTGTCGTGGAGGCTTCCGGCTGGGCACCGGACGGCCCCCCGCCCGGTGTCGAGGCGACGCTGCTGGACGCACGTGCGCTCGCGGGCGACGAGCGCTGGCGCTCTGTTCGCGAGGCGACGGGGGCCGCTGGCCGCGCGGCTCGCCCGGCGCTGCTCGTGCTTGCACGGCGCATCCCGTATCTGCCCAGCGGGAAGCCCGACCGCCGATCGCTGGAGCGCCTGGTCGCGGGGCTCGCCCGCGCAGTCGGCGAGGGCTGAGCGCCGGGCTGCCGATCAACCCTGCGGGCCGTGTCAGGCCTCGGGGTCGTGCTCCGGTGGGCGTCTGGCTGCGGCCGAGCGGCGCCGGAGGATGATCGTCGTGGCGATGCCGGCTCCGACGAGGACCAGCACGCCGGCGATGACGAATGGTGCTGCGGGTGTGGCCGTGGTCGCGGCTGTGGCCGTCGGCTGCTCGGTGGCGGTCGCTGTCGCGGTCGCTGTCGGCGTGGGCGTCGGCGTCGGCGTCTCGGGCGTGCCCGGCTCGAGGAGCGCCTGCAGCTCCGCCCCGACGGTCTCGGCGAGGTAGGCGACGCCCGCCTCGTTGGGGTGGAGCGCGCCGAGCTTGAGAGATGCGCCTGGCGTGGTCGATCCTCCCTCACCGGGTTCCAGCGTGATACCGCTCATGTAGGGCTCCGTGGTCGAGCATGCGGAGTGCGCGGAAGTCGCCTTCAATGTGGAGATGAAGGTGGCGCCGCTCGCCTCGGCCGCCGTCTGTATGGCCTCGTCGAGGTGGACTTCCGTCTCGTGCAGGTACGCGGTGTCGACGTCGGTGAACGGGAAGGAGTTCTCCGGGTAGCCCGCCGAGGTGAAGGCGGGGGAGAAGCATCCACCGACCGGAGTGTTCGTGGGGTCGGGTGTGATGGCGGGGTATCCGACGACGACGATGTCGGCGTTCGGAGCCTTCTCGGCGATGAGGGCGAACGTCGAGGCCAGCGCGGGGGCGATGAGCGTGTCGATGCGGTCCTTCAGGGCGTCGACCTCGACACCCCCTCCGTCGACGACGTACTGCGATCGGCAGTTGGGGACGGTCTGGTCGGCGACGAGGGGGCCGAGGGAGCTCGCGGCGACGCAGGAAGCGGCGATATCCGAGAACTCGAGGTCGTTGCCGCCGATCGACAGGGTGACGATCTCGGTCGTTGCGGAGAGGCTCGCCGACTGCACCGGTGCGCTCGCGCCGGACGCGGTGACCTGCTCGGCATCGCGGATGTCGGCGGTGACGGCGCCGCTGCACGTGCGGTCGTCGAGGGCCAGGCCGAGCGAGTCGGCGATGCGGTGCGGGTAGTTCGCGAGTGCCTGGAAGCAGCCAGGGGCGGGCTCCTCGCTGAACGGCACGAGCCCGAAGCCCGAGGAGTACGAGTCGCCCAGCGCAACGTACGCGCGCGCCGGGGTGCCTCCGTTCACCGCCGGATCGCCGAGGGGCGTCGCGAGGGCGCCGGGAGCGGCGAGCAGCACGATGCCTGCGGCCGCAGCGCTGATGGCGGCCGCGCGCACGCGTGATCGGGCAGTCATGGTTCTCCTGTCGAGCGGATGTCGATCGGGACGGGGGTGGTGGTCTCATAGTGCCACCGTGATGCTGACCGGGGAACGGGCTGAGGAGCTCGCTTCTGGGGTGCGCCAGCCGTCGTCGCAGGGATGCGGGTCTGCACCGCCCTCTAGAATCGCTCCGTGGCGCAGAAACAGAAGAACAGACAGCGGAAGCAGCAGCAGGCGAACCCCACGCAGCGGCCACGGCCGAAGGCGAGGGAGGTGCGCAAGCTGGATGCGCGCGCCTGGATCGCGGGTGCACGTCTGCGGACGCTCCCGCTGGCGATCGCTCCGGTGCTGCTCGGCACGGCCGGTGCCATCGTCGACGGCGAGCCCGGCCAGTACCACTGGGTCCGCGCCCTCGCCTGCCTTGCGGTTGCGCTGTGCCTGCAGATCGGCGTGAACTACGCCAACGACTACTCCGACGGCATCCGCGGCACCGACGCGTTCCGGGTCGGCCCCGCCAGGCTCACCGGCTCCGGCCTGGTCGAGCCGAAGCGCGTGAGGCTCGTCGCGTTCATCTTCTTCGGCCTCGGCGCCCTCGCCGGCCTCTTCCTGGTGGTGACCTCGGGGCACTGGTGGCTGCTCGCCGTCGGCGCCGCCGCGATCGTCGCCGCCTGGTACTACACGGGCGGCAAGCGTCCGTACGGCTACGCGGGCCTCGGCGAGGTGTTCGTGTTCGTCTTCTTCGGTCTCGTGGCGACCGCGGGCACGACGTTCGTGCAGATCGGGAGCGTCTCCACGAACGTGTGGATCATGGCGACGGCGATCGGCCTCTTCGCGTGCGCGGTGCTCATGGTCAACAACATCCGCGATATCGAGCAGGACCGTCTCGCGAGCAAGCGCACGCTTGCCGTGCTCGTCGGTCCGGTCGTGTCGCGGTGGCTGTTCGGCGTCTTCACGCTTGCACCGTTTGTCCTCGCGATCTTCTTCGCCATCGCGTACCGCAACGCGGTCTTCACCTTCTTCGCCCTGCTGCTGGCGGCCCCGGCCGTGCTCATCGCGTCGACGGCCCGCAAGCCGCGCGAGCTCATCCTCGCCCTGATGCTGACGAGCTTCGCGACGCTGGCCTACGCCCTGCTGCTCGGCCTCGGCATCGTCTTCAGCGGGTACGTGCGCTAGCCGACGCTCGGTCGGGTGCTCTCGGGAGCGTCCGGCTCGTCGGCGTGAGCTGAGGCGTCCGCCTGCTCGGGTGCGGTGAGCTCGTCTGCGTCTGCGTCTGCGTCTGGAGCTGCGTCGACGTCTGGCCTGGCAGCGGCGGTCGAAGTGGGGCCCGCTTCGCCGTCGAGGGCCGCGTCCTCGAGCTTGTCGTCAGCGGTGCGCGCGTCCTTGCGCTCGCTGAGGCGCTGCAGGTCGTCGCCCATCTTCTGGCGGGTGCCGCGCAGGAAGATCACCGAGATGCAGGCGCTGATGATGGCACCGACAAGAGCTCCCGCGAGCCAGCTCCACTGCCAGGCAGGCAGGGCCAGCATGACAACCGCGAACGGGATCGCGAACGCGAGCAGTCTGATGACGGAGTAGACGAGCCAGGCGCGCTTCGAGTTCATCCCGCAATTCTACGAGCGAGGCGGATGCGCGCCTCACCGACTCCCTGAACGCCCGGTGTCCGCCCCGTACTCGCGCCGAGCACGGTTCGCGGAGGGCGAAGGCATCACCAGCTCGGGCGGAGGCAAGTCGCGTATCCTCGGGGGACCATGTCTCGCCTCCTCATTACTGCCGCAGTCATCGTCGTCGCGGTGACGATCTTCGCCGTGGTCGATTGCGCGATGACGGACGCAAAGCGCACGCGCGCACTCCCGAAGCCCGTCTGGGTCGTGGTCGTGCTGCTGGTCCCCGTCGTCGGTCCGCTCCTCTGGCTCTTCTTCGGCAAGGTCCGCGGCAACGCGGCAGCCGCGAAGCCGGTGCAGACCACCCCGGACGACGACGAGACGTTCCTGCGCTCGATCGGCATCGAGTCCGACAGCGATGAGCGCATCCGCAAGCTCGAGGAGGAGCTGCAGGCTCTCGACGACGTCGACTTCCCGGCCGCGGCCCCCACTGGCCCGGTCTCGGAGGGTGGCGTTGCGACGGCCCTCGAGGACGCGAACGACGAGGCGTCCTCCGGCGAGAAGTCGGACAAGTCCACGAAGCCAGAGTCTGGCGGCAAGAAGTCCCGCAAGGGCCACGAGAAGCCGGCAGCCAACGACGACGAGCCCGGCGAGCACGAAGAGCCCATCGAGCATAAAGACGACTGGACTCAGGGCGACGGGTCGCCCCGTGCCTGAGCGGCACACCCACACCGAAGCCTCCAACTCCCAGCGCCCCACAGTGGGCGCTGAGTCGCGTGCGCCTGCACCCGGGGCGAGCATGCCGCGCACCGGCAACCCGGCGGTCGACTTCAGCCTGGACTTCCTGGGCTCCCTCGTGCGCTTCGGCGTCACCGATCTGGTCGTCTGCCCCGGCTCGCGCTCGCAGGCCCTCGCCCTCGTGGCGGCCGAGCTCGAGCGAATCGGCGCCGTTCGCCTGCACGTGCGCATCGACGAGCGCTCGGCCGGCTTCTTCGCCCTCGGTCTGGCCGCTGAGACCGCCCGCACGGTGCCCGTCATCACCACCTCGGGGACCGCCGTCGCCAACCTGCTCCCCGCAATGCTCGAGGCGTTCCACGCCGGGGTCCCCCTGGTCGCGGTCACCGCCGACCGGCCGGAGGAGCTGCTCGGCATCGGGGCGAACCAGGCCACGACGCAGCCCGGGATCTTCGGGCCCAACATCGTGCACGAGGCGGTGGATGCGCCGACGGGTGCACCCGCGGAGTCGGCGGAGGCCGAGCGCCTCGCGCTGCGCGCCGCATCCACGACCGGACCGCTGCAGCTGAACCTCGCCTTCCGCGACCCGCTGAGCGTCGCCGTCCCATCGCTCGAAGCCTGGGCCGAGGGCGTCGACCCGGGCGAAGTTCCCGGCGGCGACCGCGTCGCCGAGGTCAGCCAGGCCAGCGATGCGGATGACGTCCTCGACGTCGACGCCGCCGAGTGGCAGCGCACGCTGGTCATCGCCGGGGCTGGCGCCGGCCCGGTGGCCGAGGAGGTCGCCCACGCCGGCGGCTGGCCGCTCATCGCCGAGGCGTCGAGCGGCTCGCGCTACGGCCGCAACCTCGTGCTCGCGTACCGACAGCTCCTCGGCGCGAGCTCCCCTCGGCCGGATCTCCGGGATGCTGTCACGCGGGTCCTCGTGTTCGGGCATCCGACGCTCAGCCGCGAGATTCCCCAGCTCATCGCCCGCGAGGGAGTGCACGCCGTCGTCGTCGGCTCGACGGGCGGCGAGCCATACAACCCCGGCCGTGCCGTCGCTGCGCACGTCGAGGCCGTGCGCGTGCATCCCGTCTCCGCTGGCGACGCCGAGTCCCGGGCCGAGTCGCGCTCCTGGCTGCGCGAGTGGGTGCTCGCGAGTCGGGAGATCGTCACGGCCTCAGCGGAGCAGCCGCCAGCGCCAGACATCGAGGCGTCGAGATCGAGCGACAAGGCCGTTCGCAGCCGATTCGCCAGGCAGGAACTCGCCGTCGCGCGCATGAAGGTCGACAGGCGGATGCTGGTCGAGGCCGTCTGGAGCGCCACCTGGCCCCACGACCGGCTTGTGCTCGGCGCATCCACCCTCATCAGGGTGCTCGATGCTCACGTGCCGGGCAAGCCCGTGCGAGTGCACTCGAATCGGGGACTCGCTGGCATCGACGGCACCGTCGCGACGACGCTCGGCGTCGCCGTCGGCAGCCAGCTCGCCGGCCCCGTCTCAGCCCAGGGTGGTGTGACGCGTGCGCTCATCGGCGACCTCACCTTCCTCCACGACGCCTCTTCGCTGCTCGTCGGACAGGGTGGCGAGTGGTCGCCCCGCGTGCAGCTCATCGTCGGCAACGACGGTGGGGGCACGATCTTCGATGATCTCGAGGTGGCTCGCACGGCCGCCTCCGCCGCGCACGCACGGGTGCTGTACACGCCGACCGCGGTCGACCTCGAGTCGCTCGCGAGGGCCTACGGCTGGAGCTACCTGCGCGTCGAGACGCGCGCCGAGCTGGAGCGCGCGCTCGTCTCTCGGGAGCACGCGCGCGTCCTCATCGAGGTGCCTCTGCAGCGAGGCTGAGCAAAATGTCAGGACATATGCTTGCCGTGCACTGTCCGGCCTGAGCAGCGGAGGAACGATGGCCCCTACATCCCCCAACCCCGAGACGCGCGCCGCCGCCGAGGGAGACATGAACTTCCACACCCGCAAGTGGGTGCGACCGGAGGACCTGAACGCGAACGGCACCCTCTTCGGCGGGAGCCTGCTGCGGTGGATCGACGAAGAGGCCGCGATCTACGCGATCATCCAGCTCGGCAACTACCGCTGCGTCACCAAGTACATCTCGGAGATCAACTTCGAGGCGTCCGCGCAGCAGGGCGACCTCATCGAGATGGGGCTCGTGGCGACGCACTTCGGTCGCACGTCGATGACGATGCGCGCCGTCGTGCGCAACATGATCACACGGCGCACGATCCTCTCGATCGAGAAGATCGTGTTCGTGAGCCTCGGCGATGACGGGCACCCCGTGCCGCACGGGTACTCGAGCATCACGTACGCGCGCGACCGGATGCCGACCACGCATCCGCAGACCGGCACGATCGCCGTTCCCCGCGTCGGGGAGTAGCGCCGCCGCTCCGAGCGGCGGCGGCGCTGCGGCATCGGGCTACTGGTTGCCGACCTGCTTGTCCGCCGCGTCGCGTGCACCCTTGATCTGATCGGTGAACTTGTCGCCGGTCGCCTTCTGGGCGGCGTTCGCGACGCCGTCGAGGATCTTGTCGCTGATGTCCTCGGCCTTCTCGCTCTTGAGCGCCTCGGTGACTCGCGGGTCCTTGAGGAACTCCTGCGCCTTGCCGGTGATGTTCTCGATGCCCATGTGCTTCTCCTCTGCTGGGCGCCGCTTCCGCTCCGTCGCGAAAGCTGTTCGCGCGAGCAGAGCATAGCGTCGGCGGGTGGCGTTAGCCTGTCCTCATGCCTCACTTCACCACCGAAGACGCTGCAGTGCTGCGCGTCGATGAGAACTTCGATCTGGGTGCGCTCGACCCCCGCTCGACCCCTGGATTCACCGGCAAGAAAGCCGACGCCGCAACCCTGTTCACCGAGCACGACGACGAGATCGCGGAGCTGCAGGAGTGCATGTTCGCGAACTCGCGGGCGGGTCTCGAGGCGCCGTCCGTGCTGCTGCTCCTGCAGGGCATGGACACGTCCGGCAAGGGCGGAATCGTGCGTCACGTCATCGGGGGCGTCGACCCGCAGGGCGTGCAGATCGCCTCATTCAAGGCGCCGACGGCCGAGGAACGCGAGCAGGACTTCCTCGTGCGCGTCCGCAAGCAGCTGCCCGCCGCCGGCAAGATCGGCGTCTTCGACCGCTCCCACTACGAGGACGTGCTCATCCAGCGGGTCCGCTCATTCGCGCCGCCGGAGGAGATCGAGCGCCGCTACGGTGCCATCGTCGACTTCGAGAACGAGCTCGCCGCATCCGGAACGAAGCTCATCAAGGTCATGCTGCACATCTCGAAACAAGAGCAGGGCGCGCGCCTCGCGGAACGGCTCGAGCGCCCGGACAAGCACTGGAAGTTCAACCCGGGAGACATCGACGAGCGCCTGCTCTGGGACCAGTACCAGGAGGCCTACGAGATCGCGTTGCAGCGCACATCGACGGAGACCTCGCCCTGGTACTGCGTGCCCGCCGATCGCAAGTGGTTCTCCCGCCTCGTGGTGAAGGGCCTGCTGCTCGATGCGCTGCGTGGCTTCGACCTGCAGTGGCCCGCCGCTGATTTCGACGTCGAGGCCGAGAAGCGGCGTCTCGCCGAGAGCGCGTAGCTCAGTCTGCGAGCTCGGGCGGCCAGACGACGCCGAACCGCTCGAAGACGACCTCGTGCTGCGGCGTGAACTCGCGACCGACCGCGGCCCGGGTGCGTTCCCAGTAGCGCTGGTGCTCCCGGCGCCAGCTCTCGAGGCTCCGGTCGTCTTCGCCCTCGTCGTAGGCGAAGGCCTCGTCGACGCTGTCGAAGGGGCCGACGCGCAGCTCCGTGCTGCGGATGACGACGACGGGCCTGCCTCGGCCATCGCACGCGATCCAGTGCGATCCGATGCGGGGCAGCAGCTCGCCCTCCTCGGCGAACTCCTCGACGAGCGCGGCGGTAGCGCGCTTCGGTCCGTGCGTCACCAGCGCAAGCAGCTCATCGGCGAGCTCGACGCTGTCGCCGAAGTTCTCGACCGAGTACTCGGGCGCGGCGGCGGCGGCACCGGGGTTGGCGGCGCGGTAGGCGTCCCACATCGCGGCGGCCGCGGCGCGGTCGAGTTCAGGGAGCTCCGTGCGGCCGAGGGCCGCGTTGCTGTTGGGTGCCTCTGTCATCGCGAGTCCTCTTCGTCCGGCCCGCCGGTGCTGTCGCCGCGGAGCGCTTCCACGATGGGGCGGAACTTCAGCTGCGTCTCCCGGTACTCGTCCGAGGCGTCCGAGGACGCCACGATGCCGCCGCCCGCGTACGCCGTGATCGACCCGTTCGCGTCGATCTCGGCACCGCGCAGGGCGACGGCCCACTCGCCGTCCCCGCCAGCGCCCACCCAGCCCACTGGGCCGGCATAGCGCTGTCGGTCGAACGGCTCGAGGGCGAGGATCGCGTCAAGGGCCGTGGGTGTCGGGGTGCCGCCGACGGCCGCCGTCGGGTGGAGCGCATCCACGAGATCGAGCACCGTCACTCCCGCAGGCAGGGTGCCGCGGATATCGCTCGCGAGATGCCACAGGTTCGGGAGCTTGAGAGTGAAGGGGACGCGGCTGCTGGTCAGGCCCGTGCCCGGGTCGTCGTGCGTGTCGAGGGTCGCGAGCGAGGTGAGCGCGCTCTCGACGGCGAAGCGGTGCTCTGCCAGGTTCTTCTCGCTGTGCCGCAGCCTCGCCTCGGCCCGCGCGTCTGCTTCCTCGTCGCTGCCGCGGGGTGCCGTGCCGGCGAGCACCCGCGCCGAGACCTGCCGCTCGAGCACACGCACGAGCGTCTCCGGGCTCGTGCCCGTGAGTCCGTCGACGGCGTAGGTCCAGCACTCCGGATACGCGGAGGCGAGCCTCGCGAGCAGGCGGCGGCGGTCGGCGCCCTCCGGGAGGGAGCCGCGCTGCTCGCGCGCCAGCACGACCTTCGAGAGGTGACCGGTGTGGATGAGGTCGAGGGCTCGGTCGATGGCGCGCCGGTGCTCGTCGCCGGACATCAGGCCGTCCGTGAGCGTCGCCGCGGCGTCGATGTCGCCGAGAGGTGCAGCGTCGGGGAGGCGCGGCTCCGGAGTCGAGCCGTCGGCGGTGATCGCCGTCACGAAGCACCGCGCACCTCGACGCCCCACGACGAGCTCGGGAACCTCGAGGACGCTGCGCGCCCCCGACTCGGCGGCGAACGCGAACGCGCCGAACGCGATGAGGCCAGAGCCCGTCACCTGGGCGACATCGTCGATCTCGGCCGCCCCGACGACGTCCCGCCAGGCGGCGGCGGAGTCCGGGATTCGCGTCGCACCTGTGAACTCGCCGCGCCACGCGCTCCCCGTCGCGACGACTCCATCGCCCTGACGAAGCCACACGAGGGGGGAGGTCGACGACGCGAAACGGAGGAGATCGCCCGGATCGGGGACCTCGATCGTCCGTGCGCGCAGGCGGGGGAGGATCACAGCTGGCACGACGGCAAGACTATCCCCAGCAATCCACTGGAACACGGCCAGGGCGAGACGTGCGCCGCAACGTAGGATGATCTGGTGACAAAAGCCGACCTGAACAAGCGACCCGAGCAAGTGTCGTCGATGTTCGACCGTGTTTCCAAGAAATACGACGAGACGAACGACATCTTGAGCATGGGCAACGCAGCGCGTTGGCGCGTGCAGACGCGGCACGCCATCGCCCCGCAGCCCGGCGAGAAGATCCTCGACGTCGCAGCGGGGACGGGCACGGTCAGCAAGGTCCTCGCCGACGCGGGCGCCAAGGTCACCGCCCTCGACTTCTCCGCGGGCATGATCGAGGAGGGCAAGCGCATCCACGGCGCGAACCCGAACATCGACTTCGTGCAGGGCGACGCCACCAAGCTTCCCTTCGACGACAACACCTTCGACGCGTCGACGGTGAGCTTCGGCCTGCGCAACGTGCAGCAGCCGAAGGTCGCGCTCCAGGAGATGCTGCGCGTCACGAAGCCGGGCGGGCGCCTCGTCATCGCCGAGTTCTCCACGCCGCCGCAGGCCCTCATCCGCACGGGATACCGCGCGTACATGCAGATCGCGATGCCGACCATCGTGAAGCTCGTGAGCAGCGACCCCGAGGCGTACACCTACCTGAACGAGTCGATCATCGCCTGGCCCGCACAGCGTGAGCTGGCGTCCTGGCTGCGCGAGGCGGGCTTCGAGCGGGTCAAGTACCGCAACCTCACCGCCGGTGTGGTCGCCCTGCACAAGGGATTCGTCCCGCTCGCCGACTCCGGCAGCGTCCCGAGCTAGGGAGCAGCAAGCCAGCAGGCACCGGCAGGGCGCCGGCCTGAACCCCCAACCAAGTCCGCCCGAGGGCACCCCCTCGAGCGGAGAACCTGAACCACCAGGAGACATGAGCGTGGAGCTCCCCAAGACCGAACAGCGCCGGAAGGCGCGAAGCACTGTGGTGCCGGGCGGAACCGACGACCTCTTCGACGGTCCGAACTCCGACGTGCTGCGCGAGCGCCTCGACGCCGGATTGGCCGCGGTCGAGACCCGCCTCCGCGACGAAGTCCAGTACGCCGACGAGATCGCCGACGTCACCGCCCGATACCTCCTCAACGCCGGCGGCAAGCGCCTGCGCCCCATGCTCACCGTGCTCGCCTCGCAGTTCGGCGACACCCCCGGTTCGGACGAGGTCATCACCGCGGCTGCCGCGGTCGAGCTCACCCACCTCGCCTCGCTGTACCACGACGACGTCATGGACGAGGCGGAGCTGCGTCGAGGCGTCGCCGCAGCGCACCTGCAGTGGGGCAACTCCATCGCGATCCTCGCCGGTGACCTGCTGTTCGCCCGCTCGAGCCTCCTCTTCTCGGAGCTCGGCCTGCGCGCTGTTCGCCTGCAGGCGACGATCTTCGAGCGGCTCGTGCTCGGCCAGATGCGCGAGACGACAGGGCCGGCCGCGGATGTGGACCGTATCGACCACTACGTCGGGGTCCTCGCGGACAAGACCGGCTCCCTCATCTCCGCTGCAGCCCAGTTCGGCGCGATCGTGTCCGGCGCACCGGAGTCCGTCGTCTCGGCGCTCGCCGAGTACGGTGAGCGCGTCGGCGTCGCCTTCCAGCTCGCCGACGACGTCATCGACCTGCAGCAGAACCCGGACGCGACAGGGAAGCTGGCCGGCACGGATCTGCGAGCCGGCGTCGAGACGCTGCCCGTGCTGCTGCTCGAGCGCCAGGCCGCGACCGACGAGGCGAGCCGCGACCTGCTGGAACGCATCCGGTCCAGGGTCGCCGGCGTCAACGAGCAGCCCGAGGAGACTCGCGCGAGCGAGGAGGAGATCTCGGGCATCATCCGCGAGCTCCGCGAGCACCGCGTGACGCAGCTGACGGTCGACGAGGCCCAGAACTGGGTGACGCTCGCCGTCGAGGCGCTGCGGCCAGTCAAGGCCGGCCCCGCGAAGAACGCCCTGGAGCGCTTCGCCGCGGAGGTCGTCAGCCGCGACCGCTGACCGAGCTGTTCGCGAGACAGCTCACCCCCTGACCCCTTCTCTGGAGGACATGTGACCACGCTCCGCCTTGCCATCGTCGGCGCAGGACCAGCCGGTATCTACGCGGCAGACATCCTGCAGAAGATGGAGCGGCAGTTCGATCTCTCGATCGACCTGTTCGACAAGCTGCCGGCGCCGTACGGGCTCGTCCGGTACGGCGTGGCCCCTGACCACCCCCGCATCAAGGGGATCATCAACGCCCTCCGCGAGGTGCTCGAGTCGGGTGTCATGCGGGTCTTCGGTGGGGTCGAGTTCGGCAAGGACATCACGCTCGACGACCTCAAGCAGCACTACCACGCGGTGATCTTCTCGACCGGGGCCATCCGCGACGCCTCCCTCGACATTCCCGGCATCGACGCCCACGGCAGCTTCGGGGCAGCCGACTTCGTGAACTGGTACGACGGGCACCCCGACGTGCCGCGCACCTGGCCGCTCGAGGCGCGGGAGATCGCCGTCATCGGGAACGGCAACGTCGCGCTCGACGTGGCCCGCATGCTCGCGAAGCACCCCAAGGACCTCCTGTCCACCGAGGTGCCGCAGAACGTCGTCGACGGGCTCGAGGCGAGCCCCGTGACCGATGTGCACGTGTTCGGGCGTCGAGGGCCCGCGCAGGTGAAGTTCACGCCCCTGGAGCTGCGCGAGCTCGGGGAGATCCCTGACGTCGACATCATCGTCGACGAGGACGACTTCGATCGCGACCCAGCCGCGGCCGAGCTCGCCAAGACCAACAAGCAGCTCATGGTCATCGGCCGGATCATGGGCAAGTGGCGGGGCGAGCGCGAGCTCACCGCATCGCGGCGCCTGCACCTTCACTTCTACTCGAAGCCGGATGCGGTGCTCACCGAGGATGGGCCAGATGGCGAGCGTGTGCGCGCGATCCGCATCGAGCGCACGGAGCCCGACGCCGAGGGTGGCGTGCGGGGCACTGGGGAGTTCATCGAGCACCCGGTGCAGGCCGTCTACCGGGCCATCGGGTACTTCGGCTCGCCGCTTCCCGGGGTTCCCTTCGACGAGCACCACGGCGTCATCCCGAACCATGAGGGGCAGGTGTGGGACGACGACAACCAGCAGGTCAACGGCATGTACGCGACCGGGTGGATCAAGCGCGGCCCCATCGGCCTCATCGGGCACACCAAGTCGGATGCGCTCGAGACCGTCACGCACCTCGTCGCCGACCAGGGCAACTGGTGGACTCCGGCCGACCCGAGCGAAACCTCCGTAGTCGAGCTCCTCGAGTCACGTGATGTGCGGTTCACTGACCTCGAGGGCTGGCGTCGTCTGGATGCACACGAGCTCGCGCTCGGCGAGGCGGCTGGTCGCGAGCGGATCAAGGTCGTGGACCGCGAGGAGATGACGCGCATTTCCCGCGGCGAATAGGGGTTCCACCCCCATCTGAGGAGGAGGGGAGTTCTCCCCATCGCGGAATGGCGGTTCACCTCGTACGCTCGGAGTACACGCAGAGAGCGGAAGAAATTCCCGGCCGAGAATGGTCCGGGGCACAGACTTCAGCCGGCGGTTGAGCCGCGTCGCATCGGTCGTTCTGACCGCGGCGCGAAACTGGGGGAGCTCGCCGTCGGCTGAAGGTACTTTCGATCGTCCGGGTGGCCTCGATCGAGAAGTGCGACTTCGAGCGGGTTCCTATTGGATGACGCTCGTCAGGCGGGCGACGTTGTCGAGCGCGCGCGTCAGGATCGGCCGCTGCCGCCACTCCTCGAGGGGCAGCTCGTAGCTGCGCTGTCGGTACCCGTTCTCGACCTCGCGCATCCGGTTCACGAACTCCTCGCCGTGCACCATGAGCATGAGCTCGGCGTTGAGGGTGAAGGAGCGCATGTCCATGTTGCTGGAGCCGATGAGCGTGACGGAGTCGTCGAAGGTGATGTGCTTCGAGTGGAGGATGTACGGGCGCCGGTACAGCATGATCTTCACTCCGGCCCTCAGGAGCGCCTCGTAGTAGGAGCGCTGCGCGTGGAAGACGAAGAACTGGTCGGCGATCTCGCCGACGAAGAGCTCGACGCTCACCCCTCGCTGCACGGCCGTCGTGATGGCGTACATGAGCGAGTCGTCCGGCACGAAGTAGGGGCTGACGATGACGATGCGCTCTCGGGCCGCGTAGAGCAGCTGGTTGAAGAGGCGGAGGTTGTTCTCGTTCTCGTAGCCTGGCCCGCTCGGCACGAGCTGGCAGGGGAATACGTCTTCCTGGTCGCCCGCTTCGATCTCTGCTTCCGCCTCGTCGGGCTCGGGGGTGACGGGGTCGTTCTCGAAGACATCGGTCAGCAGCTCCTCCGTCTCGGCGTACCAGTCGGAGATGAAGACGGCGTTGACCCCCGTCACCATGGGGCCCTCCATGCGGAGCATGAGGTCTTTCCATCTGAGGGCGTCGGTGCCGGGCTTGGGGCCACGGTGGTAGTCGCGGGAGATGAGGTTCTGCGAGCCGAGGTACGCGGTACGTCCGTCGACGACGAGGAGCTTGCGGTGGTTGCGCAGGTCGACGCGCTGCATGCCGCCCTCCCACGGGTACAGCGAGAGCATGCGGTGCCAGTCGGCGCCGATCTCGGTGAGGCGCTGCTTCATCTTCTTGTAGCCCCGGTACCGCATGGAGCCGATGTGGTCGAAGAGCACCCGCACCTTCACGCCGCGCTGCACGGCGCGTTCGAGGGCGTCGAAGAACGGGGCGGTGGCGTCGTCGTGGCTCATGGCGTAGAAGAGCACGTTGACGTAGCTCTCCGCCTGGTCGATCTCCCGAGCCATGCGCCTGATGGAGCGGTTGTAGCTGCCGTGGAGCTCGAGGCGGTTGCCGTCGGCGAGGGGGATCGCGGTGAGGTGCTCACCGAGCTTCGTGACCTGCTCGAACCAGGAGGGGTGCGTGATGGCGCGCTCCGCCGGGGCGATCTGGTCGGTGGCATCGCGGATGATGCCGTCGACCTGCGCCTGCATTCGCCGCCGCCTCGTCGGCAGCTGGTTGGTGCCGAACAGGAAGAACAGGATCACCCCGGCGTAGGGGATGAGGACGATCGTGATGATCCAGGCGAGCGCCGTCGTGGGCCGTCGGTTGCGGGGGATGACCACCACTGCCGTGACGATGATGAGCACGTAGATGGTGGCGACGAGCCCGAACCAGAACCCGGTCAGACCGAGTTCCGGGTACCACGGCATGAGCGCCCCGACGGCCGTGCTCGGGTCGTAGCCGGCGCGGCCGCCTGCGACCCCGGGTGGCACTAGCGGCGGTTGACGAACTGGAGGTCGACCTCGACGTCGGCGGCCTTGAGCAGTGCCATGGTGGCCTGCAGGTCGTCGCGGCTCTTCGAGGAGACGCGGAGCTCGTCGCCCTGGATCTGCGCCTTGACGCCCTTGGGGCCCTCGTCGCGGATGAGCTTGGTGAGCTTCTTCGCGCTCGGCTGGTCGATGCCCTCCTTGAGGGAGGCCTCGATGCGGTACTCCTTGCCGGAGGCGTAAGGCTCACCGACATCGAGCGTCTTGAGCGAGAAGCCGCGCTTGATGAACTTGGTCTGCAGGACATCGAGCACCGCCTTCACGCGCTCTTCACTGGAGGCCTTGAGGAGGAGCTTCTCGCCAGACCAATCGACCGAGGCGCCGACGCCCTTGAAGTCGTAGCGCGTCTCGAGCTCCTTCTGCGCTTGGTTGACGGCGTTGTCCGCCTCCATCTTGTCGACCTTGTTAACGACGTCAAACGAGGAATCTGCCATGCCGTCCATGGTAGCGAGGCCCGCCGACAATCTCGCGAGCGTGGCGGTTCGTCGGGTCGTTTCGACAAACCGGGTGGAAGTCGGTAGTCTCTAGCCTGCACGTTTGCGCTTCGCGCTGTGCACTGGCGAGTTACCCAAGCGGCCAAAGGGATCTGACTGTAAATCAGACTGCTCAGCATTCGGGGGTTCGAATCCCTCACTCGCCACGAACACCATGACGCGAGACATCTTCGAGATGTCTCGCGTCATTTGCGTCTCCGGGATCATCCCCATCCCCATCCCCATCCCCGCCCCCATCC
>NZ_PSYA01000020.1:0-10711 GCF_002931395.1 Pseudoclavibacter sp. RFBI5
CCCAGCACCAGCACCCCCACCCCCACCCCGCACCCGTCACCGCTCACGAGGCGACGCGCGCTCCCAGCGGTCGGTGAACCGGCCCCGACAGCTCGGACAGGCGGCGACCGGATGCGCCGTGCCGGTCGGCGATGATCTCGGCGAGGATCGAGAGGGCCGTCTCCTCGGGGGAGCGCCCGCCCAGGTCGAGCCCGATCGGCGAACGCAGCCGCTCCAGCTGCTCGGCTGGCACGGTCGCTGCGGCGGGTGCCGACGCGTCGGTGAGCCGCTCGAGCCGCTCGAGCCGCTCCTCATGGGTCCGACGGCTCCCCATGACACCGACATAGCCGGCGGCAGAGGCCAGGGCGACGCGCAGCACGGGCACGTCGAACTTCGGGTCGTGCGTGAGGACGCACACGGCGGTGCGCGCGTCCACCTCCGCGGTCTCCAGGTAGCGGTGCGGCCAGGCGACAACCACCTCGGCGCCCGGGAACCGGGCCGTCGTCGCGAACACCTCGCGCGGGTCGACGACGGTGACCTGCATGCCCGCGGCGATCGCGATGCGGGAGAGCGCCACGGCGAACTCGACCGCGCCCACGATGATCAGCCGGGGCGGCGAGCCGAGGGCGATCGTCACGGCTCCCGACGAGGGCGGCGATGTCTGGTCGATCACGCCGCGGCCCACGTCGGCTCCGGCGACCGTCAGCGTGTAGCTCGCGGGCATCGCGCGCGCCTCACGCTCCGCCAGCAGCAGCACGTCAGCGGCCGCCGCGCTGCCCGGCAGGACTGGGCGGACCAGGACCTCGACGACCCCGCCGCAGCTCAGCCCAACCGAGAACGCGGCTGCCGAGCTGTACCCGAAGGTCTCGACGCTCGCGGTGCCGCTCCGGATCGCGAGCAGGCACTGCTCGAAGACGGCCCCCTCCACGCATCCGCCGGACACGTTGCCGAACACGTCGCCGTCGGCCGACACGATCATGCTCGCGCCCACCTCTCGGGGCGCGCTGCCGCTGACGGCGACGAGCGTCGCCATCGCGAACGGTCGACCTCGGCGCGCCCACTCGGCGCCCATCGGCAGGATTCCACGCATGACGAAACGCTAAGCCGGGCCCATTGCGTGGCTGTTGCGGGCACGTGAAGGTCGTCACGATCCTCGACCCACGATCGAAACACCGCCGAAACGGCGTTCTGGTTCACTCCCGAGAATCCACTCGTGCCGGCAGACGACCGACGGCGCGGAGCCACGACCGGGAGGGCCATGGACATCACGACGGTGCGCTCGTACCGCGTCGCACGAACCCGCGAGGAGCTGCTCCTTGCCCCTGGGGAGGCCATCCTGGCGGGCGGCACCTGGCTCATGAGCGAGCCGCAGCCGACGACGACGGGCTTCGTCGACGTGACCGCCATGGGGTGGCCCGATATCGAGGCCGACGACGTTGGGCTCCGGATCTCGGCCACCTGCACCATCGCGACGCTGGTCGCGTGGGCCAAGGACGCACGGGATGGCGGCACGCTTCCGTCGCAGCAGGACTGGCCTGCGCTCTCGCTTGTCCCAGCCGCCGCGGATGCTCTCCTCGCGTCGTTCAAGATCTGGAACACGGCGACCGTCGGCGGCAACATCTGCCGGGCGTTCGCAGCGGCTGGCATGGTCTCGCTGTGCGTCGCGCTCGACGGCACGGCGGAGATCTGGCGAGGAGCCGAGGTGGTGCGCCTGCCGGTCGCGGACCTCGTGACCGGGGACGGGACGACCATCCTCCAACCGGGCGACGTGCTCCGCAGCATCCACCTGCCCGCAGCCGCGCTGCGCTCGCGGGCGCTGCTCCTCAAGATCGCGCTCGCAGAGCATGGGCGCTCTGGCGCCGTCGTCACGGGGCGCGTCGATCCCTCAGGGCGCAGCGTCTTCACGGTCACCGCAGCCACGCAGACCCCGACCGTGCTCGTGTTCCCGCACCTCCCGACCGCAGCCGACCTCGCCGCGCGCGTCGCTGACGCGGACGGCTACTACAGCGACCCGCTCGGCTCAGCAGATTGGCGCCGCGGCGTGAGCATCGTGCTGGCGGAGCGCATCCGGAAGGGACTCGCGTGAAGTTCGAAGTAGACGGCACAGACCGCTCGGCCGAGCCGCGGGCGGGCCAATGCCTGCGGACCCTGTTGCGCGAGACGGGTTCCACGACGGTGAGGAAGGGATGCGACGCCGGCGACTGCGGAGCCTGCTCGGTCCTGCTCGACGGCGCTCCCGTGCACTCCTGCATCGTGCCGGCCATGCGGGCGGAGGGGCGCAGCGTCACGACGGCGGCCGGCCTCGCACCCGGCGATCAGCTGCATCCCGTGCAGGAGGCGCTCGCTGAGGGGTTCGGCTTCCAGTGCGGCTTCTGCACGCCGGGGATGAGCGTGACCGCGTCGACCCTCGGTGAAGCCGACCTGGGCGAGTTCGACAAGCGGATGCGGGGAAACCTGTGCCGCTGCACGGGCTACCGCCCTATCCGGGAGGCGATCTGCGGTTCCGTGCGAGCGGGCGCCTGCGCGCAGTCGTGCGTCACGCCCAAGGCCGCCGACCCGGAAATGCGGGCCACGGCGCAGACCGTCGGCAACTCCGTCGTCCCTGAGGCCGCGCGCCGGATCGTGCAGGGCCTCGAGCCGTTCACGTTCGACCTGCCGCCCGGGCATCCGGCGCTCGATGCCCTGACCTTGCGGGTCGTGACGAGCCCGCACGCGCACGCGCGCATCCTGAGCATCGACACCTCGGAGGCCCTCGCCGTGCCCGGGGTCGTGCAGATCTTCACGCACGAGGACGTGCCGCAGCTCCGGTACTCCTCGGCCCGCCACGAGCACCGTACCGACGACCCGGACGACACGCTCCTGCTCGACCACGTGGTGCGCCACGTCGGGCAGCGCGTGGCGGCCGTCGTCGCGGAGACCGGTGAGGCGGCCGACGCCGCGCGCCGACTCGTCCGCGTCGAGTACGAGCTGCTGCCGGCGGTCTTCGACCCGGAAGAGGCCCGCAGGCCAGGCGCGCCGCTCCTCCACCCGGACCGCACCGCACAGGAGCGGGTCGACGAGGCCGCCCGCAACGTCATCACGAGCGTCCACGCCGGACCGGATGTCACCGAAGCGCTTGCCTCGAGCGCCGTCACCGTCTCCGGCACGTGGCAGACGGCCCGCGTCACGCACGCGCAACTCGAGACCCACGGCTCGATCGGCTGGCTCGACGACGACGGACGCCTCGTGATCCGCTCCTCCACGCAGGTGCCGTTCCTCGCCCGCGACGAGATCGCGCGCCTGTTCGACCTGGACCGTGACCGCGTGCGGGTGCTTGCGGCACGGCTCGGCGGCGGGTTCGGCGGCAAGCAGGAGATCTTCACGGAGGATCTCGTCGCGCTCGCGGTGCTCAGGACCGGCCGACCCGTCGCGTACGAGTTCTCGCGCACCGATGAGTTCCAGCGCGCCGCCGTCAGGCACCCGATGCGCGTGTCGGTGACACTCGGCGCGGACGCGGACGGGGCGCTCACGGCCATGCAGCTCGACGTGCTCAGCGACACCGGCGCCTACGGCAACCACTCGCGTGGCGTCCTCTTCCACTCCCTCGCCGAGTCGACGACGATCTACCGCGTCCCGCTGCGGCGACTGGATGCGGAGGTCGTGTACACGAACACGGTGCCGTCCGGCGCGTTCCGCGGCTACGGCCTCGGCCAGGTGATCCTCGGCGTCGAATCGGCGATGGACATGCTCGCCGAGAAGCTCGGTCTCGACCCGTTCGAGCTGCGCCGACGCAACGCCATCAGGGAGGGCGACGATCCGGGGCACGACGACCTCGTGTGGGGAAGCTACGGCTTCGACCAGTGCCTCGACCTGGCGCAGGACGCGCTCCGCCGAGGCAACGGCCAGGCGGCCCCGCCCGGCTGGCTCGTCGGCGAGGGGGTCGCGGCGGCGATGATCGCCACCATGGCGCCGTTCGGGCACATCGCGCACACGACGGCCACGCTCCGGGCCGACGGCACGTACCTGCTGCGCACGGGGACGGCCGAGTTCGGCAACGGCACGACGACCGTGCTCAAGCAGATCGCGGCGACAGACCTGAACACGAGCTTCGAGCGGCTGGAGCTGTGGAACTCGGACACGGATGCGGTCGAGCACGACACGGGCGCCTTCGCATCGGCGGGCATCACGGTCGCGGGCAAGGCGCTGCACGCCGCCTGCCTGACCCTGGCGATGCGGATGCGGGAGCGGGCCGCCGAGCTCACCGGCTCGGCCCCGGACGGCGGCGAGCTCACCGCGGACGGGGTGCTGACGCCCGCGGGGCTCGTCACCTTCGCGCAGCTGGCAGCCGAGGAGAACGGCGGGGAGATCACGGCTGACGGCAGCGAGCTCGGCGCGCGACGCTCGCTCGCCTTCAACGTGCACGCCGTCAGGCTGGCCGTCGACCCGGAGACGGGAACGGTGCGCATCCTGCAGTCGGTGCACGCCGCCGACGCCGGCTACGTCATGAACCCCGCCCAGTGCCGCGGGCAGATCGAGGGAGGCGTCGCGCAGGGCCTCGGCAGCGCGCTGTACGAGGAGGTGACGCTCGACGATGAGGGGCGCGTCGCCAACCCCGTCTTCCGCCTCTACCGGGTGCCGCAGTTCGCCGACGTGCCCGTCACCGAGGTGTACTTCGCCGACACGAGCGACGACCTCGGGCCGTTCGGCGCGAAATCGATGAGCGAGTCGCCGTACAACCCCGTCGCTCCCGCGATCGGGAACGCCATCGCGCGCGCCATCGGCAGCCGCCCGTTCGAGCAGCCCTTCAGCCGCGACCGGGTCTGGCGGATTGCGAATCACGCCCGTAACACCCACGAACCCGTCCCCGAAATATGAACTGCCTAGTGTCGCGGCTAGGGAGTGTCAGGACGAGCTGAGCAGGCGAGACACCGGCAGACACGACCCAGCCCACTGCAGTCAAGGAGATCCGATGCACACACTCACCAGACCACGCCGACGCGTCACCGCGGCCCTCGCTCTCGCAGCCACCGCCGCGCTTGCCCTCACCGCGTGCTCACCCACCGCATCCGAGACGTCCCCAGGGAGCGCATCCGTCGACCACGGTGAGATCAGCGTGCAGTACTCGTGGATCAAGAACGAGGAGTTCGCGGGCGAGTACTACGCCTACGACAACGGCTACTACGACGAGGCGGGGTTCTCCGCGGTGCAGGGCATCGCCGGCCCCGACACGGGCGTGGCGAAGTTGCTCTCCGGTTCGGTGCAGTTCGCCCTCAGCGACGCCGCCTCCGTCGGCGCCGCGGTCGCCGAGCAGGACGCGCCCCTGAAGATCGTCGCGACCACCTTCCAGAAGAACCCGTTCACGGTGCTCTCGCTGACCGACAAGGGCAACATCGCGACGCCGCAGGATCTGATCGGCAAGAAGATCGGCGTGCAGGACTCGAACGCGTCCGTGTTCAAGGCGCTCCTCGCCGCGAACGACATCGACGAGGACCAGGTGACCGTCGTCCCTGTCGACTTCGACCCGACGCCCCTCATGAACGGGGAGGTCGACGGCTTCATGGCCTACCTGACGAACGAGGCCATCACGGTCGAGATGGAGGGCTACGAGGTCACGAACCTCGCCTACGCCGACAACGGCCTGCCGTACGTCGCCGAGGCGATCACGGTGACCCAGCAGTATCTGGATGAGAACCCCGACCTCGTGAAGGCGTTCCTCATCGCCGAGATCAAGGGCTGGACC
The DNA here is from genome assembly GCF_002931395.1 of Pseudoclavibacter sp. RFBI5. NCBI lineage: Bacteria > Bacillati > Actinomycetota > Actinomycetes > Micrococcales > Microbacteriaceae > Pseudoclavibacter > Pseudoclavibacter sp. RFBI5. The sequence continues at coordinate 5,699 of NZ_PSYA01000020.1, forward strand.
GACACGTTCACGCAGCCGACGGATGACACCGTCACGAAGGTGACCGAGCACTACAACGCCTCGGCCGCAGCGGGCGACCTCACCTTCGGGGAGCTCGACCCAGCCAAGGTGAAGGCGGGCCTCGAAGCCCAGGCGGCGCTGATCTCGACCCCGGAGACGGAGGCGAACGGCCTGTTCACCATCTCCGACGAGCTCAAGGCCCAGTCCATCTCCTCCCTCGCGGCCGCCGGGTGGGAGCTCGAGGTCGACGACCTCTTCGACACGACGATTCTCGACGAGATCTACACCGAGAACCCAGAGCTGAAGAACTACCAGCCCTAAGCTCATGACCCTCACCGATACAACGACGGATTCCGGTGCCGCAACCGGCACCGGAATCCAGATCTCCGGAGTGTCCAAGTCCTTCGACCTGCGCGGCGGCAAGTCGCTGCTGGCGCTGCAGGACACGGACCTGCACACCGACAAGGGCTCGTTCCTGGCGCTGCTCGGCCCCTCCGGATGCGGTAAGTCCACGATCCTCCGCATCCTCGCCGCGCTCGACCACCCGACGACCGGCAGCGCGCTCGTCGACGGGCAGACGCCCGACCAGCTGCGCGCGAACAGCGAGCTCGGGATCGCCTTCCAGGACCACGCGCTGCTTCCCTGGCGGAGCATCCGCAAGAACATCGAGCTGCCGTTCGAGGTCGCAGGGCGGCCGGTCGACAAGGCGTACGTGGATGAGCTGATCGCCCTCGTGGGGCTCAGCGACTTCGCGAACGCGAAGCCGGCGCAGCTCTCCGGCGGCATGCGGCAGCGGGCGTCGATCGCGCGGGCCCTCGTGCTCAAGCCGTCGGTGCTGCTGCTCGACGAGCCCTTCGGAGCGCTCGACGACATGACTCGGCAGAACCTCAACCTGGAGCTGCTGCGCATCTGGACGGAGAAGCCCGCGACGACGCTGCTCGTCACGCACGGCATCAGCGAGGCGATCTTCCTCGCAGACCGGGTCGCCGTCATGTCGGCCCGCCCCGGTCGCGTGCAGGAGATCATCGAGGTCGACCTGCCGCGGCCTCGCACCCCGGAGATGATGCGCACTCCAGAGTTCCACGCGCTGGTCGACCGTGCCTCCGAGCTGCTGTTCGGCGTGCACGGGCACGCAGAAGCCGAGGCGTGACGGTGGCGAGGGAGCGCATCCCAGGCTGGCTCGCCGCGCTCATCGGCGGGGTCGCCCTCGTCGCGATCTGGTGGCTGGCATCGGCGACGGCGTTCCGGCCGCAGGAGGGCACGAGCTTCACGCCGGTGCCCTCGCCGCTCGCCGTCATCGACTGGCTGTTCGTGCAGGGCAACGTCGCGGGCACCTGGGGCGTCTTCGCCCCGACGGTCACCGCGGCGGCGATCGGCTACGTGTGGGGCAACGGCATCGCGCTGCTCCTGGCGACCGTCGTGCTCGTCTTCCCCCGCCTGGAGACCGTCATCACGCAGATCGCCGTCGTCACCTACTGCCTGCCGATCGTCGCCGTCGGCGGCATCTCCATCGTGGTGCTCGGCGGCGCGAAGAGCCCGGGCGACCCCTCGGAGACGGCCGTCTTCCTCGCCGCCCTCGTGTGCGTGTTCACGACCGTCGTCGGCGCCATCCTCGGGTTCAAGTCCGCGGACAAGGCCTCGCTCGACGTCGTCCGCGTCTTCGGCGGCGGCTCGTGGATGCAGATGCGCAAGGTCCGTCTCGTGGCCGCGCTGCCCGCCATCCTCAACGCGCTCCAGATCGCCGTCCCCTCGGCGTTCCTCGGCGCCGTGCTCGGCGAGTACCTCGGCTCCATCACAGCGGGAGTCGGGCCCACCCTCATCCGCCTGCAGGGGCAGCTCGACTCCGCCGGCGTCTGGTCGGTGTTCCTGCTGTGCGCCGTGTTCGCGCTCGCCGCGTACGGGCTGTTCGGGCTGGTCATCCGCTTCATCACGCCGTGGGTCTCAGGGAAGGCAGTGCGATGACCGTGATCGTGCAGGACAAGCAGACAGCGACGACGGCCGATCACGCCGCCGAGACGCGGATCGCGCGCGAGCGGCGCAGTGCGCTCCGGAAGACGGTGCTCCGCTCGCTGGGCTCCGCCGGCATCACGCTGCTCGTGCTCCTCCTGCTCTGGCAGGCGGTGGTGAGCCTCACGGGCATCTCCTCGTTCATCGCGAAAGGGCCGCTCGACGTGTGGCAGTTCCTGTTCGCGGGCGAGGACGCCGCCGAGCACCGCGCGCAGATGTTCCCGCTCGTCGGGCAGACGCTCATGGACTCGGCGCTCGGCTTCGTCGCAGGCATGGCCGTCGCCATCGTCCTGGCGATCGCCTTCAGCCTCTCCAGAGCCATCGAGGCCGGCGTCATGCCGCTTGTGCTCCTGCTGCGCACCATCCCGCTCGTCTCCATCGCACCAGTCATCATCCTCATGACTGGCCGAGGGACGACGGCCTCCGTGGCGGTGATCGGGACGATCGTCGTGCTCTTCCCAGCGCTCGCCAGCGTGCTGTTCGGCCTCAGCCGTGCCAGCCAGGAGAGCCTCGACGTCGTGCACGTCTTCGGCGGCGGCCGGCTCGCCGGCCTCACGAAGGTCAACCTGCCCGGGGCGCTCCCGTCGATCTTCGCCGCCGCCCGGGTCTCCGTGCCGGGAGCCGTGACCGGTGCGCTGCTCGCCGAATGGCTCTCGACCGGGACGGGCATCGGCGGGGCGATCCTGAAGTTCAACGCGCAGGCGCAGTTCGCCGAGCTGTGGACCTCGATCGCGCTCATCACCATCATCACGCTGGTGTCGTACAACCTCGTGCAGATCGTCGAGAACATCGTCCTCGACCGCATGGGGATGGGCGTCTCCCAGCGCTGAGCCGCCTTCGCTCGAACCTCGCGGCCGGGAGCATCCTCCCGGCCGCGACGTCGTTCAGTGCGGGTGGCCGCGCAGCGGGATGATCGCCGCCGGCAGCTCGTGGAGCCTCGCCGACGCCTCCTCGGCGAGGGGGTTCGTGGATGCGCCGTCGCGGTTCACGAGCTGACCGCCCACGTAGACGGCTTTGAGGTTCCGCGGGCTCATCGCGAGCACGTACGACCGCACGGGGTGCCAGAGCGGCCCGACGTCGGGGGAGCGCGGGTCGACGATCACGAAGTCGGCGAACTTGCCGACCTCCAGCGAGCCGACCCGGTCGGCGACTCCCATGATCTCGGCCCCGCCGAGCGTGTGGAGGCGCAGCATCAGCTCGGGCATCATCGACAGGGGATCCTTCGTGCGCGAGCGCTGCATGTAGATGCCCATGCGCATGTTCTGCCACGGGTCGCTCACGTCGGTGCAGGCCTGGTCGTCGAGGCCGACGCCGACCTTCATGCCGAGCTCGAGCATCTCCGGCACGAGCGCGACGCCCGAGGCGAGCCGTCCGTTCGAGGCCGGCTGCCAGGACATGCTCGCCCCGCGGGCAGCTGCTTCCGCGATGATCTCCGGAGTGGTCTGGATGAAGTGCCCGAACATGAGGCCAAGCTCGAGGGCCCCAGCATCCCGGTACAGGGCGAACTTCGACTGCTGGTGCTCGACGGCCTCTGGCGACTCGAGGAAGTGCGCCTGGTTCGTGATGCCGAAGCGGCGCATGGCCTCGGCTTCCAGGTCGGCGGCATCGGCCCGAGGCGACCACTGCACCTGGCCCATGATGGACGAGCCGAGGGCGTACGCCGGGTCCATGGCCCTCGTGTGGGCGACCTCCGCCTGGAGCCGGTCGAAGATCTCGTCGTCGCTGCCGACGGTCGCATCCATCCCCGAGGCGTCGACGAAGCGGATGCCGGAATCGAGCGTGCCGTCCGCCTGGCGGTAGTGGTACTCGAGGGGGCGCATGCCCGCGGTTCCCGTTCGCTTCCCGTCGACCATCGACTCCCACGCCTGCAACGGGTCGGTGAAGTTGTATGCGGTCGTGACGCCGTTGGAAAGGAAGTCGAGCGAGCCGTGCAGGGTCGACCAGTACAGCTGCTCCGGCGTCATGTGGGCGGTCGTGCCGAGCATGGAGTCGCACCAGCCGTAGAGGGTGTCGGCGACGCCGAGGCCCCTGAGGCCGCTCGTGAAGAGATGCGAGTGGCTCGATACGAAGCCGGGCGCGACGAATCTGCCGGCCACGTCGATCGTCTCGTCTGCGGTGACGGACGGCGTCCCGCTTCCGATCGCGGCGATGCGGCCGTCTTCGACGAGCATCCATCCGTCTTCGATGTAACCGGCATCCGTGGAGCCCGTTGGGATCGTGATGAGGCGCGCGTGGGTGACAAGAAGGGACATGCTCGCAACGCTAGCCAGCCCATGTTTCGGGCCTGTCACGGCTCGGAGGCGCCGCGGGGCGAGTTGCGTCTCAGACCTCGAAGAGGCTGTGCACGGGGCCGGCGACCTGCTGCCCGTCGAGGCCGACGAGCTCCATGAGGACTGCCGTGCCCGCCAGCGCGTAGCCGAGCCGCTCGAGGAGCTCCTGGCCCGCACGGAGGGTGCCACCCGTTGCGAGGATGTCGTCGACGAGCAGGACGCGGGTGCCGGCCGGCAGGTCCTGCGCCGCCTCCAGGCTGTCCGACCCGTACTCGAGGTCGTACGTGATCGACGCCGCGGGTCGGGGCAGCTTCCCCGCCTTGCGGATGGGGATGAGGCCGACACCCGCGGCGTTGGCGATGGCGCCGGCGAGCAGGAACCCGCGCGCCTCGACGCCCGCGACGACATCGAAGGTGCCGGCGAAGGGCTCGATCACGGCGTCGACGGCGGTGCGCAGGGCGGCGCCGTCGGCGAAGAGCGGGGTGATGTCACGGAACTGGATGCCCGCTTCGGGGAAATCCGGGATGGTCGCGATGAGCGACTCGGCGCGCGCGAGCTCTGGGGTCACGGCTCCAGGATACGTGCGAACCGCACCCGTCCGCGGCGATGACCGCGCGCAGGACCGCCCGGTGGTCGTCGCCGCGCTCGGCCGCCCGGAGCTGAGTTGTGGTCGTTCAGAAGCGGTCCTGACGACCACAACTCAGCCCTGGGCGGGAGCGGGGGCGGGGGCGGCGGG
>NZ_PSYA01000021.1:0-5871 GCF_002931395.1 Pseudoclavibacter sp. RFBI5
GGGTCGCAGGTTCGAATCCTGTCTTCCCGACTTCTTTAAAAACATGGGGGCTTAGCTCAGCTGGGAGAGCGCCTGCTTTGCACGCAGGAGGTCAGCGGTTCGATCCCGCTAGTCTCCACCATTTAATTAATATCAAATGAACATTGAAAACTGAATGACAATATGTCAACGTTAATTCCAATAAAGTAACTTAAATGTTACAAACACTATTTAGTATTATGAGCTAATCAAACATCATAAATTTTTATGGAGAGTTTGATCCTGGCTCAGGATGAACGCTGGCGGCGTGCCTAATACATGGAAGTCGAGCGAACAGACGAGGAGCTTGCTCCTTTGACGTTAGCGGCGGACGGGTGAGTAACACGTAGGTAACCTACCTATAAGACTGGGATAACTTCGGGAAACCGGAGCTAATACCGGATAATATTTCGAACCGCATGGTTCGATAGTGAAAGATGGCTTTGCTATCACTTATAGATGGACCTGCGCCGTATTAGCTAGTTGGTAAGGTAACGGCTTACCAAGGCAACGATACGTAGCCGACCTGAGAGGGTGATCGGCCACACTGGAACTGAGACACGGTCCAGACTCCTACGGGAGGCAGCAGTAGGGAATCTTCCGCAATGGGCGAAAGCCTGACGGAGCAACGCCGCGTGAGTGATGAAGGTCTTCGGATCGTAAAACTCTGTTATTAGGGAAGAACAAACGTGTAAGTAACTGTGCACGTCTTGACGGTACCTAATCAGAAAGCCACGGCTAACTACGTGCCAGCAGCCGCGGTAATACGTAGGTGGCAAGCGTTATCCGGAATTATTGGGCGTAAAGCGCGCGCAGGCGGTTTTTTAAGTCTGATGTGAAAGCCCACGGCTCAACCGTGGAGGGTCATTGGAAACTGGGAAACTTGAGTGCAGAAGAGGAAAGTGGAATTCCATGTGTAGCGGTGAAATGCGTAGAGATATGGAGGAACACCAGTGGCGAAGGCGACTTTCTGGTCTGTAACTGACGCTGAGGTGCGAAAGCGTGGGGAGCAAACAGGATTAGATACCCTGGTAGTCCACGCCGTAAACGATGAGTGCTAAGTGTTAGGGGGTTTCCGCCCCTTAGTGCTGCAGCTAACGCATTAAGCACTCCGCCTGGGGAGTACGACCGCAAGGTTGAAACTCAAAGGAATTGACGGGGACCCGCACAAGCGGTGGAGCATGTGGTTTAATTCGAAGCAACGCGAAGAACCTTACCAAATCTTGACATCCTTTGACCCTTCTAGAGATAGAAGTTTCCCCTTCGGGGGACAAAGTGACAGGTGGTGCATGGTTGTCGTCAGCTCGTGTCGTGAGATGTTGGGTTAAGTCCCGCAACGAGCGCAACCCTTAAGCTTAGTTGCCATCATTAAGTTGGGCACTCTAAGTTGACTGCCGGTGACAAACCGGAGGAAGGTGGGGATGACGTCAAATCATCATGCCCCTTATGATTTGGGCTACACACGTGCTACAATGGACAATACAAAGGGCAGCGAAACCGCGAGGTCAAGCAAATCCCATAAAGTTGTTCTCAGTTCGGATTGTAGTCTGCAACTCGACTACATGAAGCTGGAATCGCTAGTAATCGTAGATCAGCATGCTACGGTGAATACGTTCCCGGGTCTTGTACACACCGCCCGTCACACCACGAGAGTTTGTAACACCCGAAGCCGGTGGAGTAACCATTTGGAGCTAGCCGTCGAAGGTGGGACAAATGATTGGGGTGAAGTCGTAACAAGGTAGCCGTATCGGAAGGTGCGGCTGGATCACCTCCTTTCTAAGGATATATTCGGAACATCTCATAGAGATGATACGGAATAACGTGACATATTGTATTCAGTTTTGAATGTTTATTTTTAAACATTCATGATTAATTGAATATTGCATTGACTATTATATTTTGTTATAATACTTAATTGTGATTATTAATTAATGACATTGTACATTGAAAACTAGATAAGTAAGTAAATAGATTTTACCAAGCAAAACCGAGTGAATAGAGTTTTAAATAAGCTTGAATTCATAAAAAATAATCGCTAGTGTTCGAAAGAACACTCACAGATTAATAACTATATTAGATTAAGTTATTAAGGGCGCACGGTGGATGCCTTGGCACTAGAAGCCGATGAAGGACGTTACTAACGACGATATGCTTTGGGTAGCTGTAAGTAAGCGTTGATCCAGAGATTTCCGAATGGGGGAACCCAGCACAAGTTATGTTGTGTTATCGACAAGTGAATTCATAGCTTGTCAGAAGGCAGACCCGGAGAACTGAAACATCTTAGTACCCGGAGGAAGAGAAAGAAAATTCGATTCCCTGAGTAGCGGCGAGCGAAACGGGAAGAGCCCAAACCAATAAGCTTGCTTATTGGGGTTGTAGGACACTCTATACGGAGTTACAAAGGAATATATTAAACGAATCATCTGGAAAGTTGAATCAAAGAAGGTAATAATCCTGTAGTTGAAAATATATTCTCTCTTGAGTGGATCCTGAGTACGACGGAGCACGTGAAATTCCGTCGGAATCTGGGAGGACCATCTCCTAAGGCTAAATACTCTCTAGTGACCGATAGTGAACCAGTACCGTGAGGGAAAGGTGAAAAGTACCCCGGAAGGGGAGTGAAAGAGAACTTGAAACCGTGTGCTTACAAGTAGTCAGAGCCCGTTAATGGGTGATGGCGTGCCTTTTGTAGAATGAACCGGCGAGTTACGATCTGATGCAAGGTTAAGCAGAAAATGTGGAGCCGTAGCGAAAGCGAGTCTGAATAGGGCGTATAGTATTTGGTCGTAGACCCGAAACCAGGTGATCTACCCATGGTCAGGTTGAAGTTCAGGTAACACTGAATGGAGGACCGAACCGACTTACGTTGAAAAGTGAGCGGATGAACTGTGGGTAGCGGAGAAATTCCAATCGAACTTGGAGATAGCTGGTTCTCTCCGAAATAGCTTTAGGGCTAGCCTCAAGTGATGATTATTGGAGGTAGAGCACTGTTTGGACGAGGGGCCCCTCTCGGGTTACCGAATTCAGACAAACTCCGAATGCCAATTAATTTAACTTGGGAGTCAGAACATGGGTGATAAGGTCCGTGTTCGAAAGGGAAACAGCCCAGACCACCAGCTAAGGTCCCAAAATATATGTTAAGTGGAAAAGGATGTGGCGTTGCCCAGACAACTAGGATGTTGGCTTAGAAGCAGCCATCATTTAAAGAGTGCGTAATAGCTCACTAGTCGAGTGACACTGCGCCGAAAATGTACCGGGGCTAAACATATTACCGAAGCTGTGGATTGTCCTTTGGACAATGGTAGGAGAGCGTTCTAAGGGCGTTGAAGCATGATCGCAAGGACATGTGGAGCGCTTAGAAGTGAGAATGCCGGTGTGAGTAGCGAAAGACGGGTGAGAATCCCGTCCACCGATTGACTAAGGTTTCCAGAGGAAGGCTCGTCCGCTCTGGGTTAGTCGGGTCCTAAGCTGAGGCCGACAGGCGTAGGCGATGGATAACAGGTTGATATTCCTGTACCACCTATAATCGTTTTAATCGATGGGGGGACGCAGTAGGATAGGCGAAGCGTACGATTGGATTGTACGTCTAAGCAGTGAGATTGAATGTTAGGCAAATCCGGCACTCTTAAGATTGAGCTGTGATGGGGAGAGGAAATTGTTTCCTCGAGTCGTTGATTTCACACTGCCGAGAAAAGCCTCTAGATAGAGATTAGGTGCCCGTACCGCAAACCGACACAGGTAGTCAAGATGAGAATTCTAAGGTGAGCGAGCGAACTCTCGTTAAGGAACTCGGCAAAATGACCCCGTAACTTCGGGAGAAGGGGTGCTCTTTAGGGTGCAAGCCCAGAGGAGCCGCAGTGAATAGGCCCAAGCGACTGTTTATCAAAAACACAGGTCTCTGCTAAACCGTAAGGTGATGTATAGGGGCTGACGCCTGCCCGGTGCTGGAAGGTTAAGAGGAGTGGTTAGCTTCTGCGAAGCTACGAATCGAAGCCCCAGTAAACGGCGGCCGTAACTATAACGGTCCTAAGGTAGCGAAATTCCTTGTCGGGTAAGTTCCGACCCGCACGAAAGGCGTAACGATTTGGGCACTGTCTCAACGAGAGACTCGGTGAAATCATAGTACCTGTGAAGATGCAGGTTACCCGCGACAGGACGGAAAGACCCCGTGGAGCTTTACTGTAGCCTGATATTGAAATTCGGCACAGCTTGTACAGGATAGGTAGGAGCCTTTGAAACGTGAGCGCTAGCTTACGTGGAGGCGTTGGTGGGATACTACCCTAGCTGTGTTGGCTTTCTAACCCGCACCACTTATCGTGGTGGGAGACAGTGTCAGGCGGGCAGTTTGACTGGGGCGGTCGCCTCCTAAAAGGTAACGGAGGCGCTCAAAGGTTCCCTCAGAATGGTTGGAAATCATTCATAGAGTGTAAAGGCATAAGGGAGCTTGACTGCGAGACCTACAAGTCGAGCAGGGTCGAAAGACGGACTTAGTGATCCGGTGGTTCCGCATGGAAGGGCCATCGCTCAACGGATAAAAGCTACCCCGGGGATAACAGGCTTATCTCCCCCAAGAGTTCACATCGACGGGGAGGTTTGGCACCTCGATGTCGGCTCATCGCATCCTGGGGCTGTAGTCGGTCCCAAGGGTTGGGCTGTTCGCCCATTAAAGCGGTACGCGAGCTGGGTTCAGAACGTCGTGAGACAGTTCGGTCCCTATCCGTCGTGGGCGTAGGAAATTTGAGAGGAGCTGTCCTTAGTACGAGAGGACCGGGATGGACATACCTCTGGTGTACCAGTTGTCGTGCCAACGGCATAGCTGGGTAGCTATGTGTGGACGGGATAAGTGCTGAAAGCATCTAAGCATGAAGCCCCCCTCAAGATGAGATTTCCCATAGCGTAAGCTAGTAAGATCCCTGAAAGATGATCAGGTTGATAGGTTCGAGGTGGAAGCGTGGTGACACGTGGAGCTGACGAATACTAATCGATCGAAGACTTAACCATATAATATGTAGCAATGTTATCTAGTTTTGAAGGAATATAAAAAACTTGTTGACTTTAAAAGTTAAATGAGTTACAATGATTCTTGTCTTAAATGAATACAGTCTGGTAATGATGGCAGAGAGGTCACACCTGTTCCCATGCCGAACACGGAAGTTAAGCTCTCTAGCGCCGATGGTAGTTGGGACCTTGTCCCTGTGAGAGTAGGACGTTGCCAGGCAATTCGGAGGATTAGCTCAGCTGGGAGAGCACCTGCCTTACAAGCAGGGGGTCGGCGGTTCGATCCCGTCATCCTCCACCATTTAGCCGACTTAGCTCAATTGGTAGAGCAACTGACTTGTAATCAGTAGGTTGGGGGTTCAAGTCCTCTGGCCGGCACCATCTTAACGGAGGGGTAGCGAAGTGGCTAAACGCGGCGGACTGTAAATCCGCTCCTTCGGGTTCGGCAGTTCGAATCTGCCCCCCTCCACCATCTTATTGGGCTATAGCCAAGCGGTAAGGCAACGGACTTTGACTCCGTCATGCGCTGGTTCGAATCCAGCTAGCCCAGCCATTAAGAGCCATTAGCTCAGTTGGTAGAGCATCTGACTTTTAATCAGAGGGTCGAAGGTTCGAATCCTTCATGGCTCACCATTTTATTTTTCGTGGCCCGTTGGTCAAGTGGTTAAGACACCGCCCTTTCACGGCGGTAACACGGGTTCGAATCCCGTACGGGTCATGTTTTTTTTATGTTCATTTTTGGTCCCGTGGTGTAGTGGTTAACATGCCTGCCTGTCACGCAGGAGATCGCCGGTTCGACCCCGGTCGGGACCGCCATTTTAATAAGGCTCGGTAGCTCAGTCGGTAGAGCAGAGG
>NZ_PSYA01000022.1:0-5606 GCF_002931395.1 Pseudoclavibacter sp. RFBI5
CGATTCTTGAGAACTCAACAGCGTGCACTATGTCAAATGCCAATTTGATCCCGTGCCTCTTCCTTTGGAGGGGGTAAGGATTCCTTTTGGAAACATATTTGGACAATACAAGTCAGTACTGAACTTTCGGGTTTGGTGTTGTTTTGTTTTTTGTCAGTTTCAAACTTGTCATCGCACTTCGGTGTGGTGGCGTGATGTTTACCGGCGAGCCTTTGGGTTTGTTTGGTTGTTATTCATTTACGGAGAGTTTGATCCTGGCTCAGGACGAACGCTGGCGGCGTGCTTAACACATGCAAGTCGAACGATGAAGCCCAGCTTGCTGGGTGGATTAGTGGCGAACGGGTGAGTAACACGTGAGCAACGTGCCCATAACTCTGGGATAACCTCCGGAAACGGTGGCTAATACTGGATATCTAACACGATCGCATGGTCTGTGTTTGGAAAGATTTTTTGGTTATGGATCGGCTCACGGCCTATCAGCTTGTTGGTGAGGTAATGGCTCACCAAGGCGACGACGGGTAGCCGGCCTGAGAGGGTGACCGGCCACACTGGGACTGAGACACGGCCCAGACTCCTACGGGAGGCAGCAGTGGGGAATATTGCACAATGGGCGAAAGCCTGATGCAGCAACGCCGCGTGAGGGATGACGGCCTTCGGGTTGTAAACCTCTTTTAGTAGGGAAGAAGCGAAAGTGACGGTACCTGCAGAAAAAGCACCGGCTAACTACGTGCCAGCAGCCGCGGTAATACGTAGGGTGCAAGCGTTGTCCGGAATTATTGGGCGTAAAGAGCTCGTAGGCGGTTTGTCGCGTCTGCTGTGAAATCCCGAGGCTCAACCTCGGGTCTGCAGTGGGTACGGGCAGACTAGAGTGTGGTAGGGGAGATTGGAATTCCTGGTGTAGCGGTGGAATGCGCAGATATCAGGAGGAACACCGATGGCGAAGGCAGATCTCTGGGCCATTACTGACGCTGAGGAGCGAAAGCATGGGGAGCGAACAGGATTAGATACCCTGGTAGTCCATGCCGTAAACGTTGGGCGCTAGATGTGGGGACCATTCCACGGTTTCCGTGTCGTAGCTAACGCATTAAGCGCCCCGCCTGGGGAGTACGGCCGCAAGGCTAAAACTCAAAGGAATTGACGGGGGCCCGCACAAGCGGCGGAGCATGCGGATTAATTCGATGCAACGCGAAGAACCTTACCAAGGCTTGACATATACCGGAAACGTTCAGAAATGTTCGCCCCGCAAGGTCGGTATACAGGTGGTGCATGGTTGTCGTCAGCTCGTGTCGTGAGATGTTGGGTTAAGTCCCGCAACGAGCGCAACCCTCGTCGTATGTTGCCAGCACGTAATGGTGGGAACTCATATGAGACTGCCGGGGTCAACTCGGAGGAAGGTGGGGATGACGTCAAATCATCATGCCCCTTATGTCTTGGGCTTCACGCATGCTACAATGGCTGGTACAATGGGCTGCAATACCGCGAGGTGGAGCGAATCCCAAAAAGCCAGTCTCAGTTCGGATTGGGGTCTGCAACTCGACCCCATGAAGTCGGAGTCGCTAGTAATCGCAGATCAGCAACGCTGCGGTGAATACGTTCCCGGGCCTTGTACACACCGCCCGTCAAGTCATGAAAGTCGGTAACACCCGAAGCCGGTGGCCTAACCTTTTGGAGGGAGCCGTCGAAGGTGGGATCGGTAATTAGGACTAAGTCGTAACAAGGTAGCCGTACCGGAAGGTGCGGCTGGATCACCTCCTTTCTAAGGAGCACTTAGCACGCATCCTTTTGGGTGTGGAGCTGAAGTCATTTCGGTCGCGAATGTCGATCGGTGGCGCTCATGGGTGGAACATTTGACTATTCGGTGCTCAGCGTGATGCTGGTTTAGTACGCCTCTTTTTGGGGTTGGAACGGCTGGTGTTGTGTTGGGTGCTGGTGTGCACGCTGTTGGGTCCTGAGGGACCGGGCCTGCTGTCGTCTTCGGATGGTGGTGGATCGGACTCTTGGGCCTTCGTTCGCCGGCTTTGTGTTGGTGGGTGTTGGTACCGATCGTATGTTGAGAACTACACAGTGGACGCGAGCATCTTGAATGCCGCGAATGTCGCCTTTGGGTGGTGTTTGTGGTGTTCAGCAATTTTAGTCAAGAGTTTCTGAGAATGAAATGATTGGCTACTCATGTGTAAATCAAATCTTTAAGAGCAAACGGTGGATGCCTTGGCATCTGGAGCCGAAGAAGGACGTAGAAATCTGCGATAAGCCTCGGGGAGTTGATAATCGAACTTTGATCCGAGGATTTCCGAATGGGGAAACCCCGCCAGGCCCCTTGTGGTGACCTGGTGACTCCCGCCTGAATATATAGGGCGGGTAGAGGGAACGTGGGGAAGTGAAACATCTCAGTACCCACAGGAAGAGAAAACAACAGTGATTCCGTTAGTAGTGGCGAGCGAACGCGGATCAGGCTAAACCGGTCGTGTGTGATACCTGGTAGGGGTTGCACGGTCGGGGTTGTGGGACTTTTCATGCTGCTCTACCAGGCAGTGGGCGTGACAATAGCGTATAGACGAACAGCTTTGAATGGCTGACCAGAGGGGGTGCGAGTCCCGTAGTCGAAATGCGTGTATTGACGTTGAAGAGTATCCCAAGTAGCACGGGGCCCGAGAAATCCCGTGTGAATCTGTCAGGACCACCTGATAAGCCTAAATACTCCCAGATGACCGATAGCGGACAAGTACCGTGAGGGAAAGGTGAAAAGTACCCCGGGAGGGGAGTGAAATAGTACCTGAAACCGTTTGCTTACAATCCGTCGGAGCAGCCTTGTAGCTGTGACGGCGTGCCTTTTGAAGAATGAGCCTGCGAGTTAGTGATATGTGGCGAGGTTAACCCGTGTGGGGCAGCCGTAGCGAAAGCGAGTCTGAATAGGGCGATTCAGTCGCATGTCCTAGACCCGAAGCGAAGTGATCTATCCATGGCCAGGTTGAAGCGAAGGTAAGACTTCGTGGAGGACCGAACCCACCTAGGTTGAAAACTGGGGGGATGAGCTGTGGTTAGGGGTGAAAGGCCAATCAAACTTCGTGATAGCTGGTTCTCTCCGAAATGCATTTAGGTGCAGCGTTGCGTGTTTCTTACCGGAGGTAGAGCTACTGGATGGCCGATGGGGCCCAAAAGCTTACTGACGTCAGCCAAACTCCGAATGCCGGTAAGTGAGAGCGCAGCAGTGAGACTGTGGGGGATAAGCTTCATAGTCGAGAGGGAAACAACCCAGACCACCAACTAAGGTCCCAAAGCGCGTGCTAAGTGGAAAAGGATGTGGAGTTGCACAGACAACCAGGAGGTTGGCTTAGAAGCAGCCACCCTTGAAAGAGTGCGTAATAGCTCACTGGTCAAGTGATTCCGCGCCGACAATGTAACGGGGCTCAAGCACGCCACCGAAGTTGTGGCATTCATATTTATAGACAGGCCTTCGTGGTCCAGTCGTGTGGATGGGTAGGAGAGCGTCGTGTGGCGAGTGAAGCGGCGGTGGAAACCAGCCGTGGACGCTACACGAGTGAGAATGCAGGCATGAGTAGCGAAAGACGGGTGAGAAACCCGTCCTCCGAATGATCAAGGGTTCCAGGGTCAAGCTAATCTGCCCTGGGTAAGCCGGGACCTAAGGCGAGGCCGACAGGCGTAGTCGATGGACAACGGGTTGATATTCCCGTGGCCGGCGAAAAACCGCCCAAGCTAATCCAGTAGTGCTAAGAGTCTGAATCTCTTCGTCCGCCTTCGGGTGGGTGGGGAGCCTAGCGCTCGACCCCGTTCTGGTGCGGTTAGCGTATTAACAGGTGTGACGCAGAAAGGTAGCCGAACCGGGTGATTGGTTGAATCCGGGCAAGGACGTAGGGTGAGTGATAGGCAAATCCGTCACTCGTGAAGCCTGAGATCTGACGCGGAACTCACTTATGTGAGGTAGTCGGTGATCCTCTGCTGCCAAGAAAAGCATCGACGCGAGGTTTTAGTCGCCCGTACCCCAAACCGACACAGGTGATCAGGTAGAGAATACCAAGGAGATCGAGAGAATCGTGGTTAAGGAACTCGGCAAAATGCCCCCGTAACTTCGGGAGAAGGGGGGCCTGAGGCGTATAGGGATTTACTCCTGAAAGCGCATTGATGGCCGCAGAGACCAGTGGGAAGCGACTGTTTATCAAAAACACAGGTCCGTGCGAAGTCGCAAGACGATGTATACGGACTGACGCCTGCCCGGTGCTGGAAGGTTAAGAGGAAGGGTTAGCTTCGGCGAAGCTCTGAATTTAAGCCCCAGTAAACGGCGGTGGTAACTATAACCATCCTAAGGTAGCGAAATTCCTTGTCGGGTAAGTTCCGACCTGCACGAATGGCGTAACGACTTCCCAGCTGTCTCAACCGCGAACTCGGCGAAATTGCATTACGAGTAAAGATGCTCGTTACGCGCAGCAGGACGAAAAGACCCCGTGACCTTTACTACAGCTTGGTATTGGTGTTCGGTGTGGCTTGTGTAGGATAGGTGGGAGACTGTGAAGCGGGCACGCTAGTGTTCGTGGAGTCGTTGTTGAAATACCACTCTGGTCATTCTGGATATCTAACTTCGAACCGTAATCCGGTTCAGGGACAGTGCCTGGTGGGTAGTTTAACTGGGGCGGTTGCCTCCTAAAGAGTAACGGAGGCGCCCAAAGGTTCCCTCAACCTGGTTGGCAATCAGGTGGCGAGTGTAAGTGCACAAGGGAGCTTGACTGTGAGACTGACAAGTCGAGCAGGGACGAAAGTCGGGACTAGTGATCCGGCAGTGGCTTGTGGAAGCGCTGTCGCTCAACGGATAAAAGGTACCTCGGGGATAACAGGCTGATCTTGCCCAAGAGTCCATATCGACGGCATGGTTTGGCACCTCGATGTCGGCTCGTCGCATCCTGGGGCTGGAGTAGGTCCCAAGGGTTGGGCTGTTCGCCCATTAAAGCGGCACGCGAGCTGGGTTCAGAACGTCGTGAGACAGTTCGGTCTCTATCCGCTGCGCGCGTAGGAAATTTGAGAAGATCTATCTTTAGTACGAGAGGACCGAGATGGACGAACCTCTGGTGTGTCAGTTGTTCCGCCAGGAGCACCGCTGATTGGCTACGTTCGGAACGGATAACCGCTGAAAGCATCTAAGCGGGAAGCCGGCTTCAAGATGAGATTTCCATCCCTTCGGGGGAGAAGCTCCCAGTAGACGACTGGGTTGATAGGCCGGATGTGGAAGCACAGAAATGTGTGGAGCTGACCGGTACTAATAAGCTGATGATTTGATAAAACATGCACATGAATGTTGTTGCTGTTCGCGTCCACTTTGTGGTTCTCGATAGACGATCGAGGATCGACCATGTGTCGCACCTGTTTGGGTGTGGTGTGTGGTTCGGAACATGATTGGTTATCCATAGTGTTTCGGCGGTCATAGCGAGAGGGAAACGCCCGGTTACATTCCGAACCCGGAAGCTAAGACTCTCAGCGCCGATGGTACTGCAGGGGGGACCCTGTGGGAGAGTAGGTCACCGCCGGACTTCTTCATAAGCCGGGGTTGGTTGTTGAGTGAGCAGAGATGCTCCTCGATGACCAACCCCGGCTTTTTT
>NZ_PSYA01000023.1:0-3706 GCF_002931395.1 Pseudoclavibacter sp. RFBI5
CCCCCGCTGCCCCCGCGCCGCCGGGTTTCGGGATGGGTTTCGCGCTTCGGGATGAGTTGCAACCCATCCGCGTGCGTGTATTCCATCCCGAAACTCCACTGGCCGCTTGGTGACGCCGCCCGCCCGAGCGCCGCTCGCAACGCCCCGCCCCCGCGCCGCACCCGCCGTCCCCGCGCCGCCGGCTTTCGGGATGGGTTCCACGCTTCGGGATGAGTTGCAACCCATCCGCGTGCGTGTATGTCATCCCGAAACTCGCGCCGGTTGCGCCGGCCGCCTCGGGCTGGGCGCTTCGCGCCGGCGCAGGCCCGAGTAGAGCGAAAGCCCAGGCACGGCCCCCAAGGTGGGGAGGGTGTGTCGGTCAGGTGGCCGGCGGTCGGGAACGAGGGGAACGCCCATGGCTACGTTTGTGCTCATCCACGGTGGAGGATCGTCGAGCTGGGACTGGCACCTTGTGGTCCCGAAGCTGGAGGAGGCGGGCCATCGCGCGGTCGCCGTCGACCTGCCGATCGAGGAGCCGGGTCTGTCGCTCGTCGACTACGCGGACTCGGTCTCGGCGCAGCTCGACGAGGCGAGGGGCGACAGTTCCGACGGCGACGGGCAGGGGGAGCAGCTGGTGATCGTCGGCCACTCGCTCGGCGGCTTCTCCGCCGCTCTCGTGGCTGAGCGTCTCGACGCCGACGGGCTCGTCTACGTCGCGGGCATGATCCCCAAGCCGGGCCAGACGATGCAGGAGTGGTGGGCGGCGACGGGCCACAGCGCGCTCGGCGTCGATGCCGAGGACGAGCTCGTGTACTACAACCTCGTGCCGGACGATCTTGTGGTCGACGCGAAGGCGCACGTGCGCGAGGAGTCCGGCTCGTGGATGGATGCGCCGTGGCCGGGCGTCGGGCGCGAGGTCCCCACGGGGTTCATCGCGCCTGAGGACGACCTGTTCTTCCCGCTCGAGTTCGCGAAGCAGCTCGCCCGCGACCGTGCGGGGGTCGAGGCGGTCGTGGTCCCCGGAGGCCACTACGTCGCCATCGGCGCGCCTGACCCGCTCGCGAGGGCCCTCGCGGAGTTTGCTGACGGCCTCTGACCGGGAGGCTGGGTACGCTCGTCAGATGCAGCAGCTCACCGAGGCCCAGATCCGGGATGCGTTTGTCAACGCCTCGCGCAAGGAGGTCAGCGACCTGACGTTGCTACCTGGGTTCCACGACGTGGACTGGGAGCGGCGCGACTACCTCGGCTGGACGGACCCGAAGCTTGGGCGTCGCGCCTACGCGGTGATCCCGGTGGACGGGGACCTCGTGGCGATCATGTTCGAGCGTGCGCGGAAGCTGCCGACTCGGCGCGCCATGTGCTCGTGGTGCGAGGACGTGACGCTGCCCAACGACGTCGTCTTCTACAGCGCGAAGCGCACCGGCGACGCAGGCCGTCGCGGGGATACCGTCGGCACGCTCGTCTGCGCCGAGTTCGAGTGCTCGACGAACGTGCGACGCCTTCCCACGTCGGCGTACATCGGCTACGACCGTGAGGCGGCCCGCGAGCAGCGCAAGGAGAACCTGCGGATGCGCGCTGCGAGCTTCGCGAGGAACCTGCGCGACGGGGTCTGAGCGCCATCCACCGGATGTCGCTCGGCGTCTACTTGCCGGCGACTGCCTTGGCTGCGCGGTGGGCGATGACGAGGCTCAGGATGACTCCCGTGAGCGTCGAGATCACGGCGAGGGAGAGCGCGACGAGGTACGGCGCGACGGAGTTGGCGGAGAGCACCGAGACGATCGCGAAGACGATGCCGGCGCCTGCACCGGTATTCGCCGGGCGCAGTGCCGCCTCGTGGCCGGCCCGCCAGGCTTCGTCGGATGCGCGAGTCGCTGCGGTGCGCAGACCCGCGTACCCCCAGCGATCGAGACGCCCGTCAGCTCCCCAGCGGACCGTGAGCATGCTCATGAGGTTGCCGACGACGAGGATCACTGCCACTGCGATGGCGGCAGGGAAGCTCGGGGGCTGGAGTTCGATCACCAGGTGATGAGGTCGGCTCGGAGTCAGACGAGGGCAGCGGCGGCAGGACTCCGGGGAGTCGTGCTCGCACGCTTACGCGCGCTTCTGCTCGTAGCCGCTCGCGTCGTCGTCTTCGTCGGCGTCATCATCGTCGAGGTACTCGGACCACTTCGAGAGGATGTCGTCGTTGGGTTCTTCAGTGGCTGGCGGACTCGCCGGGTAGCTCGAGGAGCCACCGGAGAGTTCACGTGCCAGCGCGTCATAGTTCGTCTCATGTACGGAGTACTTGAGCTCACGGGCGACCTTGGTGTGCTTCGCCTTTTGACGGCCACGCCCCATGCGTAACCCCCTTATAATTCGGGCCGGGCAGGAATGGCCACCCGGTCGCAAGTCGTTAACGAAAATCTGACGCTCACATTACCACGGCGGCCGAGCGAATCTTCGGTGCGCCGACCCGGCCGCGTCACTCTGCGTCTCTAGACTGTGGCCTACCGGACCCGAGCTCGTCGACAGTCCGATGTACCCGCAGAGCTGCGCCCGCAGCGCCTCGACAGGAAGCCGGACGTGCTCACCGTGAAGACCGACATCGACCTCGTCGTCATCGGCGCGGGTGTGCCAGGTGTGACGGTCGCTGCGACGCTCGCCGAGATGGGCCTCCGGCCGCTGCGGGATTTCGTGGTCTTCGATGCCGAGCCGCAGCCCGGCGGATCCTGGGGACGCGGATGGGACTTCCAGACGGTGGGGCACACGCCCCTGCTCTCCGGCCCGCCTGGGCTCTCTGAGCTGGGCATCCGTCTCAGCGATCAGGATCCTGAGGCCATCGTCCGCGACATCATGCCCCCGCTCATGCGGCGCTATGAGGATGCGTACGACCTGTTCGTGGCCCGCCCGGTGCGGGTGCTGCGCGTCGAGGCGATGCGGCGTTCGCCGTTGCTGACGCTGCACATCCAGGTGGGGGACCGCCCGCCGCGCACGATCACGACGAGGTACGTCATCAACGCGACTGGCGACTGGTCGTCGCCGTTCGTGCCCTGGTATCCGGGTGCCCTCGACTTCGCCGGCCAGCAGCTGCCGTCCGCGCACATCGAGTCGCTGGCGGGATTCTCGGGCAAGCGGGTGCTTGTCGTGGGCGGTGGGCGCTCGGCGGTGACGATCCTGCGCGAGCTGGAGCCGATCGCGGCGAAGACGGCGTGGTCGACGCGTCGTGAGCCCGACTTCCACGAGCTGCCGCGCCTCACGCTGCCGTCGCGGACCGATTCCCGGCAGCGGGAGATGGATGCACGCCACGAGGCCGAGTTCGTCCGATTCGTCGAGCGAGGGGAGCGCCTGCCGAGCGAGGTGAGCGTGCGCGGCATCCCACTCTCGAGGGGGACCCTCGCTGCGGTTCGGCGGGGGCTGCTCGTCTCGCAGGGTCCTCTCGCGAGCGTTCAGCCGGATGGGGTGACGTTGGCGAGCGGTGAGCGCTTCGAGGCGGATGCGATCATCTGGGCGACGGGGAGTCGTCCCACGATGCGCCATCTCGCCCCCCTGCAGCTGCGCGAGCAGGGCGGCATGGCTCGTCTGCGCGACGGGTGGAGTCGCCGGGACAATCGAGTCGCGCTGCTCGGCTACGGAACGAACCGTCGGAACCCGGTGGCGGCACGCCTCGATGCCGAGCATCTCGCGGAGGGCGTCTTCGATCGCCTCGGTGAGACCCCGGCCACGGTGAAGTAGCCCCCTCCTCCCTGAC
>NZ_PSYA01000024.1:0-3540 GCF_002931395.1 Pseudoclavibacter sp. RFBI5
GTAGCAATATATACATCATAATGCTCATTAAGATTTTCTACCACCTCTTGAGCATGTGGTATCACTTTAAGATGTCTAAAAAACTCTGGCGCTCTTAAAATATCTCTTACTAACCCATCATGTTCAGGAATCACATGGTTTAATTTCTGACCATGTAACGATTCCATTGTAATTCCTAATTTAGTTTCAATATTAACTGCTTCAATAATTGCACCTAAAGTATCTGCTAATACTTCATCCATATCTATTGCTATAGATTTACGTGCCATGCTATCACTTCCTTAGTTATCTTTTGCACATTTTCAAAGTATAGCAAAAAACCTTTAATTCGTCATGAATCGCAATTAAAGGTTTTTCCTTAGTTTAATAATTAAATTGTTTTAATACTTCAATCATTTTATTATTTTGTTCTTCAAATCCAATTGTAATACGTACTCCATTAGGAAATGGTCTAGTGATACAGCCAACGTTTAGTAATTCATTATACAATGCTTGTGGCTTATCTGTTACTACAAATACAAAGTTCGTTTGACTAGGTAAAAAGTGTTTACTTTGTTCAATGTTATAGAACTTTTCACGTTCTTTTGCATTTTTTCTAGTAATCTCTTTTAAATAATCTTGATCTTCTAATGCTGCAATCGCTGCATATTCTGAAATTCGTGTCACATTAAATGGTGGACGAATGATATTCCATTTTTCAATGGCTTCATTTGTTGCCACAACATATCCTACACGTAAACCTGCTAATCCATATGCTTTAGAAAATGTTCTTAATAAAAATGCATTATCAAAGCGTTCTTGTAGTTTTAATGTATCAGGATAATCTTCAGCAGTGACGAATTCGAAATATGCTTCATCAATTAAGACTGGCACATGACTTGGAACACGTTCCAAAAATGACTCTAATTCATCATGACTAAAATATGTACCTGTAGGATTATTAGGATTACATAACCATACTAATGAGGTATCAGAATTAACCTCTTTTAAAATTCCTTCCAAATCAAATCCGCCATTTTTTAACGGTACTTTTACAACTTTAGCTGATTCAACAATCGCATTATGATAATATTGTCCAAAAGTAGCTTCACTTGTCACAATTTTATCTCCCGGTGTTAAAACTGCTCTAGAAATCATGAGTATTACTTCATCTAAACCTGCGCCAAATAAAATTCGAGATTCATCAACATTTAAATGCTTACTAATTGCTTTTCGTAATGATGGAGAGCCTGTTTCCGGATAGTAAAATAATTCATCTAAGTGAGCCTCAATTGCTTCTTTTACACGAGGTGATGGTCCATATAAATTTTCATTCGATGCTAGTTTATATAACTCACCTTCTATACCAAATTTTTCTTTAAGTGCTTGCGGTGATAACCCAGGTTGATATGCCGATAATTGTTGTAATTGTTTTTTCATTTATGATCACTCCTATATAAATTAAGTTACTTTCCTTTTTTACCTATTAATTAAAATAGTACCATAAATTATCGATTTATACTTTATGTGTTAAAAAAGAGGCTGGGACATAATTTCTAACAAATTAGCCAGTAAATGAGTTTATTATAAATTCATTTACTGGCTTCTTTATTTACAATACTACGTATTGTTGGCTCGCTTTCTTAGGGGACAGCTTCAGCCTGTAGTCTTCAGCTTGTCCTGTTCCCTCAAGAGTCTCGCCAAAATACTTTGTATTTATATGTAATTTTACATTGAAATACTTTAAAAAAATAAGGCACTTTCGTATAATTTAATAAATGTCACTAAACTAAATTAACGAGGTGCCTTATGTATAAAGATTATAACATGACTCAACTTACTCTACCATTGGAAACTTCAGTTCTTATCCCCACAAATGATATGTCACGACATGTCAATGATATTGTAGAAACAATTCCTAAAACTGAATTCGATGAATTCAGACATCATCGTGGTGCAACCTCATACCATCCAAAAATGATGTTAAAAGTCATTCTATATGCCTACACACAATCTGTGTTTTCAGGTCGTAAGATAGAAAAATTACTTAATGATAGCATCCGGATGATGTGGCTATCACAAAATCAAAAGCCTTCTTATAAAACGATTAATCGATTTAGAGTCAATCCAAAAGTAGATGCTTTATTAGAATCATTATTTATTCAATTTCATAGTCAGTGTTTGAAACAACATCTTATAGATGATCAGGCCATTTTTATTGATGGTACGAAAGTTGAGGCGAATGCCAATCGATATACATTTGTATGGAAAAAGAGTATTCAAAACCATGAGACAAAGATGAATGAAGATTCTAAAGCACTCTATCATGAATTGGTAACAAATAAAATCATACCTGAGATTAAAAAAGATCACGATAATGACTTAACAAAGGAAGAAATAGATTTGATTGGTAGTCATTTGGATAAAGAAATCGAAGATTTAAATCAACATATCGATAATGAAAAATGTACTAAAATAAGAAAACAAATACGGCTCAAAAGAACTAAAATTAAACAATATAAAAAGCAAATTAATGATTACTCTGGGCGAAAGCATAAATACGACGTCCAAAAATCTATTTTAAAGGATAGAAATAGTTATTCTAAAACAGATCATGATGCCACATTTATGAGAATGAAAGAAGATCATATGAAAAATGGACAACTCAAGCCAGGTTATAATTTACAAATAGCGACAAATTCTCAATTTGTTTTATCTTATAATGTGTATCAAAATCCGACTGATACAAGAACGATGATACCATTTTTAAATTCAATTCAAGAGACCTACGGTCATTTACCTGAATATATTGTAGCTGATGCAGGTTATGGTAGCGAACCCAATTATATGGCAATTATAGATGATTTTAATCGAATACCACTTATAACCTACGGTATGTTTATAAAAGATAAAACTAAAAAATATAAAAGCGACATCTTTAACACTCAAAATTGGGGTTATGACGAAATTAACGATGAATATATTTGTCCAAACAATAAGCGATTGGGTTTTAAAAGATATGCCTATCGCCATGATAAATATGGGTTTAAGAGAGACTTCAAATTATATGAATGTGATGATTGTTCAGAATGTCCTCTGAGACACCAATGCATGAAATACAATTCAAAAACGAATAGAAAAATAATGAAAAATTATAATTGGGAATATTTTAAAGCCCAAATTAATAAAAAGCTTTCAGAACCAAAAATAAAAACCAGCTACAGTCAAAGAAAAATTGATGTGGAGCCTGTTTTTGGATTTATGAAGGCTATTTTGGGTTTCACTCGAATGTCCGTTCGAGGGATAAATAAAGCCAAAAGAGAACTAGGATTTGTGCTAATGGCACTTAATATAAGAAAAGTAACAGCTCAACGAGCTGAAAATAATCAAAAAAATTATAAAAAAGACAATTTCTATATTATTTCAATAGAAATTGTCTTTTTTCACTTATCTAGATACTTTATGTCCCGGACTCTTTTATTTATTTTATTCCATTAGCTGTTGTTTTTAATAATCGTAAAGCTTGAACTGTATAATGTCTAATTTGAAGACCCATTTTAA